>NZ_BQHO01000020.1 GCF_021601385.1 Pseudomonas parasichuanensis
CGCTGGCGCAATCCCCCCTATCATTTTTGTCAGTTGTGCCCCACGGCGATGAGGTATGGAATTTATTCCATTCAACCGCCGCTGGGGAGTTTTGCAAATGGCTTATACCTGCGCTGAATTCGAAAACCACTTCCACGTGGGTGATGCGCTTACGGTGGACGGTATCAACGGCACGTTTGCGGGGGTGGTCGATCACGCCTCAATGCAATGAACAGCGCAATGGGTTATAACGCGCAGCGAGTTGACCCTGTAACTGGTTTTTATCATCTGGGCAATGGCTATCGGGTGTATGACCCGCAGCATCAGGCGTTTTATCAAAGTGATAGCCTCAGTCCGTTCGGCGACGGTGGCATGAATGATCGTGCCTATTGCGCAGGCCAAGACCCGGTTAACTGGCACGATCCCAGTGGGCATATCATGGTCAGTCGACGTGAGCAGGTTCAAGCCCTGGCGTCATTGGACGACATGATTCGTGAAAGTACCCCTATTCAGCGTGACCCGGCAGCATGGTGGCAGTACGCACGCGTTGCCTATGGGTTCATGCTGGCTGTTGGCCTATCAGTAATGACCGGAGGGCTGGCGGGGGCGCTGATACTGGCAGTTGCGATGGCAGCAACTGCATTGAGCGTTGTGGCGCTGACGGTGCAACACACCAATCCCTTACTGTCGGCAAAGCTCGATTTGGCGGCCACCATTGTTGGCTTTTTGGATGGTTTTACAGGGGCGGCGAAGACGGCAGGTCGCAAAGTTATGAGCACCTTGGCGAGGGGTGTGCGCCAACTGCGCAGTGTGCTGACCAAGGCTCGGCTCAATAATCTAATGCAGTCGGTCAAAGGGATGAAGATCTTTGGTGGTCAATCTACAAGGGCTTGGACATATGGGGACAAGCATAAATTATTTACATATCAAAGCGGGTTCCTGCAAAAACGCACACAGGGGACGCACACACAGCAAACAAATTGGTATACAGAGCCGGTGATTGAAAATGGTCAAGTGCGATATTTATATGGTGCGGATACGGAGATTGTTGGGCGGGATATTCAGCAGCCGCTGACAACGATTGCTCGCCGCAATAGCACCAGTAGTATATATATCGAAAGTGGAGTGCATGGTAGGGGTGATGGTGATAACTGGCTAGATCCCCAGATGCCTGGGCAGGCAGCGAGTAGAAACCCTATGGAAGACTGGTATCCTTTTTTATGGGAGGATATGAATTTTTATATGCATGCGCGTAATGCTCCGACAGCGTTCAATCATCCGTTGGGTACTAAATGTTTCGTAGACCCAAGAGGGATTGCGACTTACAATCGTCAGCAAGGACTTGTGGGGACTGGTATAGCAGCAGACTATTATGCGGTAAATACGAATCTTTCCCAAAGAAATATTCATATTATTGATATGCGCTCTATAGATGCTGCGGCTCTTCATGCTAGAGAGTCGGGGAAAATGCATGTAATTTCGGGTTTCTGCTTTGGCAGGAACGATGAGCGTTGGTTGAGTGTGTATAATTTGCCTCCTGTGGTCAGTTATACTCCGTGAGTAATATTGTTTTCAATGTTTGAGTGTAAGGGGATGTGCTGTCTGTCTCTAAAATTCTTATGCTAATGTCCTGCCTCGGAAATACGTTCTCTTTTGGCGAGTGGCTTGGGTGTACGACCAAGGCGCCGCCAAAAGTGAACAGCTTGTTTCCGCGGTGGGGTATCGGGTCGCTATCTGATGAAATGCACCTTCCCAGTATCATCATTCCCCATATAGATCCCATACACCCCCGCCTGCCGCTCAAGAATGTACCGCTCAAGAATCTGCCGAATCGCCGGGTAGTAGATCTCATCCCAAGGAATCTCATCAGGCGCGAAGAACTTGTAGGCCAGGGTCTCTTCCCCATACTCCCCAGTCTCCTCGGTCGCAATGGCCCGGAAGATGATGTACACCTCGCTGATCTGCGGCACGCTGAAAATCGAGTACGGCGAGACGATCTCGCCGCGCACGCCACTCTCTTCCCACACCTCGCGCAACGCCGCCTGCTCGGTGGTCTCGCCTGCCTCCATGAACCCCGCCGGCAAGGTCCAGGTCCCCGGCCGCGGCGGGATGGCGCGTTGGCACAACAGGTACTTGCCATCACGCTCGATGATGCAACCGGCAATGATCTTCGGGTTGATGTAGTGGATATAGCCGCACCCGGTGCAGTGCAAGCGCTCGTGGGTGTCGCCTGTGGGGACGCCCCGGGCCAGTTCCGTGGTGCAGTGCGGGCAGTAGCGCGGGGCGGTGGGCATGGTCAGCGGCCTATGCGAGGGTCCTTGAGGGGCAGGGGAGCGACGATTTCGCGGACCTTGGCGTTGTCGTCCTGTTTTTGGCGCAGGTAGTCCAGGGCCACCTTGGCGGCGGCGCGCACGTGGTCGACCGAGGCCTGGTGGGCGACTTGCGGGTCGCCGCTCTTGATCGCCTCGACGATCTTTTCCATTTCGCGGTTGCTGGCGCTGCGGCGGTTTTCTTGCGACACCGAGGTGGCGCGCAGGTAGCTGATGCGTGCCTGCAACTGGCGCAGCTGCTGGGCGGCCACCTGGTTGCCCGAGCCTTCGAGCAGCACGTCGTAGAAGCCCTGCACCGAGTCGAGCACCTGCTGCAGCTCGCCGTCTTCCAGCGCCTCGCGGTTGACTTCCAGGGCGCGCTCCAGGGCGCGGATATCCTTGGTCTTGGCGTTGAGGGTGAACAACTGGACGATCAGGCCTTCGAGCACGCAGCGCAGCTCGTAGATGTCGCGGGCGTCTTCCAGGGTGATGATGGCCACGCGCGGGCCCTTGGCGTCGGCGAACTCCACCAGGCCCTCGGATTCGAGGTGGCGCAGGGCTTCGCGGACCGAGGTGCGGCTGACGCCGAGGCGATCGCAAAGGTCGCGCTCGACCAGGCGATCGCCCGGCAGCAGGTGGAAGTTCATGATCGCGCTGCGCAGTTTGTCGAGCACGATTTCACGCAGGGTAACGGGGTTGCGGTTGACCTTGAAGCTGTCGTCGAGTGGCTGGCGTTTCATCAGGTGCGCTCTTTTATGAGGCTGTTGCGCCAACATCGCGAAGGGCCACGAACCGTGGCGCTCCTTGCAGTGGTTCGAAACAGCCCGTTGTTAACGGGTTGACTCTGCATCGGCTTCGGCGAAGGCCTCGCGGGCCAGGCGGAAACTGTCCACCGCCGCAGGTACGCCGCAATAAATGCCGACTTGGAGCAGGATCTCGCGAATCTGTTCACGGCTCAGGCCATTGCGCAAGGCGCCGCGGATGTGCAGCTTGAGCTCGTGGGGCCGGTTGAGCGCGGAAATCATGGCCAAGTTTATCATGCTGCGCTCTTTGAGCGACAAGCCATCGCGGCCCCAGACATGGCCCCAGCAGTACTCGGTGACCAGCTCCTGGAGCGGCTTGGTGAACTCGTCGGCGTTCTGGATCGAGCGGTTGACGTAGTCTTCACCGAGCACCTGGGTGCGGATCTGCAGGCCTTTGTCGTACTTTTCGTTGCTCATCTGCCGAGGTCCTTGGAGGTGGAATAAAAATGGGGGCCGCAACCGAAGGTGAGGGGGTATGCGCGGCCCCCGGAAAACGGGGGAATGGGTGTTGGCTTCTTCGCGGGTAAACCCGCTCCCACAGGGCCTTCGCTGTACCTGTGGGAGCGGGTTTACCCGCGAAGAGGCCGGGCCAGGCATCAGCCCAGCGGCGGCAGCGCGCCGAGCTTGCCCTTGTGGTACACCATCGGCGTCACCGGCTGCTCGGGCAGCACCAGGTTCTTCACCGCACCCACGATGATCGCGTGGTCACCGCCGTCGTACTCGCGCCACAGCTCGCACTCGATGATCGCCGTGGCCTTGGTCAGCAACGGGTTGCCCAGCTCGCTCAACTGCCAGTCGATGCCCTTGGCCTTGTCCTTGCCCTTGCCGGCGAAGGCATAGGCTTCGGCGGTCTGGTCGGCGGACAGCAGGTGGATGGCGAACTGCTTGCTGTCACGCAGGATCGGGTAGGTGTCCGAGGCGTAGTTGGGGCAGAACAGCACCAGCGCCGGTTCGATCGACAGCGCGCTGAACGCGCTGGCGGTGATGCCGACGATTGCGCCGTCGGCGTCCAGGGTGGTGACCACGGTGACACCGGACGGGAACGAGCCCATCACGTCTTTGTAGATGCCGGGTTCGATCATCTCGTGTTCCTCCTAGCGCATCACGAACGGGTCGGGCATGGGCGCGGTGGAGAGGTTGATCCACACCGTCTTCAGCTCGGTATAGGCCAGCACCGAATCGATGCCGCTCTCACGGCCATAGCCGCTGTTCTTGAAACCGCCGATGGGGGCCATGGCCGATACCGCGCGGTAGGTGTTGACCCAGATGATCCCCGAGCGCACGTCACGGGCCAGGCGGTGGGCACGCCCCAGGTCGCGGGTCCAGATGCCGGCGGCCAGGCCGAACTGCGAGTCGTTGGCCATGGCCAGGGCCTCTTCCTCGGTCTTGAAGCGGATCACCGCCGCCACCGGGCCGAACACTTCTTCCTGCATGATGGTCATCGAGTTGCTGTCGCACTCGAACAGGGTCGGCTCGTAGAACCAGCCGTCACCTTCGACTTCGGCACGCTTGCCGCCCATGCGCAGGGTGGCGCCTTCGGCCTTGGCGGCAGCGACCAGGCCTTCGATCACGGCCAGTTGCTGGGCGGTGGCGATGGGGCCCATTTCGCTGCTTTCGTCCTGGGGGTTGCCGATGCGGATGCTTTTGGCGCGGGCGATCAGGCGCTCGACGAACTCATCGAAGATCTCGTCCTGCACCAGCAGGCGCGAACCTGCCACGCAGCTTTGCCCGGAGGCGGCATAGATGCCGGCCACGGCGCCGTTGATGGCGCTGTCCAGGTCGGCGTCGGCGAAGATGATGTTCGGCGACTTGCCGCCCAGCTCCAGCGACAGCTTGGCGAAGTTCTCGGCGCTGCTGCGCACCACGTGGCGGGCGGTGGCGGCGCCGCCGGTGAAGGCGATCTTGCGCACCAGCGGGTGGCGGGTCAGCGCCGCGCCGGTGCTTGGGCCGTAGCCGGTGACCACGTTGACCACACCGGCGGGGAAGCCGGCTTCGAGGGCCAGGCGGGCCAGCTCGAGGATGGTCGCCGAGGCGTGCTCGGAGGGCTTGAGCACGATGGTGTTGCCGGCGGCCAGGGCCGGGGCCAGCTTGATCGCGGTGAGGTACAGCGGGCTGTTCCAGGGGATGATCCCGGCCACCACGCCGATGGGCTCGTGCACGGTGTAGGCGAACAGGTCCGGCTTGTCCAGCGGCAGGGTGCCGCCTTCGAGCTTGTCGGCCAGGCCCGCGGTGTAGTGGAAGAACTCCGGCAGGTAGCCGACCTGGCCGCGGGTTTCGCGGATCAGCTTGCCGTTGTCGCGGCTCTCAAGCTGGGCCAGGTGTTCCTTGTTCTCGGCGATCAGCTCACCCAGGCGGCGCAGCAGTTTGCCCCGGGCGGTGGCGGTGAGGCCGCGCCAGGCGTTGCTGTCGAAGGCACGCTGGGCGGCCTGCACGGCCAGCTCGACGTCGGCTTCGGCGGCGTCGGGCAGTTGCGCCCAGGGCTGGGCGGTGGCCGGGTCGAGGCTGTCGAAGGTCTTGCCGCTCTGGGCATCGCGCCACTGGCCGTCGATGCACATCTGGAAACGAACGAGGGTCATGCAACAATCCCCTTGGCGGATTCGGTGAGGGTGCGGGCTTGGCTAAGGAAGTCCAGCAGCATCTTGTTGACTTCGCGCGGTGCTTCCACCGGCATCATATGCCGTTGCTCGGCGAGGACCACGCTCTGCGCACCGGGGATACGCGCGGCGAGCTGGCGGGTCATGGCCGGTGTGGAGCCGCTGTCGAGTTCGCCGGTGGCGATCAGGGTCGGCACCTGGATGCTGCCCAGGTCGCCTTCGCGGTACATGTCCTGGGTGGCGAACAGCGAGTAAGTGGTGTGGTAGCCCTGCGGGTCATTGCTGGCCAGCACCTGGCGGATGGCGGCGACCTGGGCCGGGTTGGCGGCCTTGTATTCACGGCTGAACCAGCGGTCGAGCGCGGCGTCGACGTTGGCGTCGGGGCCCTGTTCAAAGGCCTGCGCGGCACGGGCGATCACCCCGGCGCTCTGCTCGGGGGTGCGGTTGAACACGCTGTTGAGCACCACCAGCGCGGCCAGGCGCTGCGGGTAATTGAGCGCGAAGGCGCGGGCCACCAGGCCACCCATGGAAAAACCGATCACGGTGGCCTGGGCGATCTGCAGGTGGTCGAGCAATTCGGCGAGCTGCTCGGCGTAGCCTTCGAGCGGCGTGTCGGTGGCCGGCACGCGGCTCTGGCCATGGCCGAGCATGTCGTAGGTGATGACGCGGTAGTCGTTGGCCAGGCCGACGATCTGCCCGCCCCACATTTCCTTGTTCAGGCCCACGCCGTGGATCAGTACCACGGGCTGGCCCTGGCCCAGGTCCAGGTAACTGGTCCCGGCCGGTGTACGTTCAGCGACAGGCTGAATCATGGAGGGCGCTCCTTGAAGGTCGGGCGCGGCGGGTATGCTCGCCACGCCCAGGCCCGTCTTGGTTGTTGTTATTGAGCGTTGGCTTTTTCGGCAGCCAGTTCTTCCAGGTCGATGTAGCGGTTACCGATGCGCGGGTGCAGGCGGCCACCGTCGGCGGCGCCCAGCACCACGACGATTTCGTCGGCGCGCGGGGCGTCTTCGATCTGCATTTCCAGGGTGATGTAGTGCGAGCGCAGGCCTTCGTCGTCCTTCTGCATCATCGGGATCTGGATCGAAGTGCCCGGGCCGCCGCGCTTGTTGGTGAAGCTCAGGTAGCTCTTGGCCTGCACGGCTTCGCGGTAGTGGTTGCCGAAGCGCAGGGTGTGGATCACCGCCGAGGCGTGCTCGATCTCGCCGTCGGCGCCGACCACGGCGGCTTTGCCGTAGGCCTCGATCTTGTCGGCACCGCCGATGGCGGCGGTCAGGCGCTCGACCATCAGTGCGCCCAGCTCGGAGCAGTTGGCGCGGATTTCTGGCTTGAGGTCTTCAACGAAACCGCGACCGGCCCATGGGTTCTTGATCACCACGGCCAGGCCGACCATGGTCACCGGCTTGTCGGTGGCCTTGCCGCCTTCGATGCGGGTTTCTTCGGAGTAGGTGACGATCTTGCGGATTTCGAAACTCATGGGGGGCTCCTGGTGAGGGTTATCAGCTCTTGTTGTCTGATGGTATACCATAATATTTGATGTGCAAGAGGCGGCTTGAAATTTCTCTTGCGAGGGGACGAAAGGTGGCCTGATGCCTTGAATTTTCTGGTGTCTGTACAGGCCTCTTCGCGGGCAAGCCCGCTCCCACAGGGCCTTATGGCCTTCAGGCCTGCGCCGTACCTGTGGGAGCGGGCTTGCCCGCGAAGAGGCCTGTACAGGCTCAAAAAAAGCCCGCTCGCGCGGGCCACAGGGGCCCACGGGAGCGGGCTGCTTCCCGCAATCAATCAGGCAAAGGGAATTCAGGCGAAGGCCGGCACCACTTCCTTGATGAACAGTTCCAGCGACTTCTTCTTTTCGGCATGGGGCAGGCTGTTGTCGCACCAGAAGCTGAACTCGTCGACGCCGAGCTCCTGGTAGTACTTGATGCGCGCAATGATCTCTTCGGGGGTGCCGATCATGGTGTTCTTGCGGATGTTGTCCAGCTCGAACGCCGGCACTTCGGCGAACTTCGACTCCGGGCTTGGCGCAAGGAAACCGTTGACCGGGGTGGTCTTGTTGCCGAACCAGGCATCGAAGGTGCGGTAGAAGCGCGAGATGGCCTGGGCGCCGACCTTCCAGCCTTCAGGGTCGGCCGGGCTGTGCACATGGGTGTGGCGCAGCACCATCAGTTGCGGGCGCGGCACATCCGGGTTGTTGTCCAGGGCGGCCTGGAACTTGTTCTTCAGGTCCAGCACTTCTTCGTCGCCCTTCATCAGCGGGGTGACCATGACGTTGCAGCCGTTGGCCACGGCGAAGTTGTGCGAGTCGGGGTCGCGGGCGGCGATCCACATCGGCGGGGTGGCGTTGAACGGCTTGGGCACGCTGGTGGAGGTGGGGAACTTGTAGACTTCGCCGTCGTGGGCGTAGTCGCCTTCCCACAGTTTGCGCACCACCGGCACCATTTCGCGCAGCGCCTTGCCACCGTCGGTGGCCGGCATACCACCCGCCATGCGGTCGAACTCGAACTGGTAGGCGCCGCGGGCCAGGCCCACTTCCATGCGGCCGTTGCTGATCACGTCGAGCAGGGCGCACTCGCCGGCCACGCGGATCGGGTTCCAGAACGGCGCGATGATGGTGCCGGCGCCCAGGCGGATCTTCTCGGTGCGTGCGGCCAGGTAGGCCAGCAGCGGCATCGGGCTCGGCGAGATGGTGTATTCCATGGCGTGGTGTTCGCCAATCCACACGGTGCTGAAACCGCCGTCTTCGGCCATCAGGGTCAGTTCGGTCAGGTCTTCGAACAGCTGGCGGTGGCTGACCTGTTCATCCCAACGTTCCATGTGCACGAACAACGAAAATTTCATGGGGCTTTCCTCGGAGCTTGTTGTCTTGTTGTCGCCTGCCGGAGCAGGCCTCTATGTGGCAGCAACTGTCTTCTTGTAGGAGCGGCCTTGTGCCGCGAAAGGGCTGCAGAGCAGCCTCGGCGATTTAAGCTTTCTCGCTGAAATCCTGGGGCCGCGCTGCGGCCCTTTCGCGGCACAAGGCCGCTCCTACAGTGCTTGCGGGTAATCAGCAGTCAGGCGAAGGCAGGCAGGCTGGCCATCTTGCCGCGGCAGTAGATCATCGGGCGGGGCGCTTCATCAGGCACGATCAGGTTGTGCACCTTGCCGACCATGATGGCGTGGTCGCCACCTTCGTACTCGCGCCACAGCTCGCACTCGATGACAGCGGTGGCGCCGGCCAGGATCGGGTTACCCAGTTCACTCAGGGTCCACTCGATACCGCTGGCCTTGTCCTTGCCCTTTTTCGCGAACGCATAGGCCTCGGCTTGCTGCTCACCGGACAACAGGTGAATGGCGAAGCGCTTGTTCTTCATCAGTACAGGGTAGGAGTCGGAGCTGTAGTTGGGGCAGAACAGCACCAGTGGCGGGTCCATCGACAGCGAGGAGAAGGCGCTGGCGGTGAGGCCGACGATCGAACCGTCGTCGTCCAGGGTGGTGATGACGGTAACGCCGGACGGGAAGGAGCCCAGGACGTTCTTGTAGACAGTTGCGTCGATCATCTTGTGTACCTCGGAAGGGCTGCGGTGGTCCGCGGTTTTTATCGTTGATGTGTCTGATGGTATACCGTAATACCTATTTTGCAAGCGGAATTTTCTGGTGCACGGATAACGCGATGAACGGTTAAGGCCCCGTATTCATTGGGTTTGGCAGTGAAAAGGCTGCGCCAAGGCGGGGCATCTTACAGATCAGATGCGCTGAAAAAGCGCGGCACAGTGTTGTCAAAAGTTTGGAATACCATAATATGGTCCGCAGCTGAGAGGCCGCCTCGAGCGGTTTCCATACAAAGATAAAAAACGACCTTTCGAGCTGAAAACCTATGTCCCAACCGTCGTCGCAACACCAGTTTGTCGAAAATCACACGGTCGATTACGTTCCACCCGCCGAGCGCCATGGGAAGGCGCGCGACCTGTTCACCCTGTGGTTCAGCACCAACATCGCGCCACTGCCCATCGTCACCGGGGCCATGGTGGTGCAGGTGTTCCACCTGAACCTGTTGTGGGGCCTGATCGCCATCGCGCTGGGCCACCTGCTGGGCGGCGTGGTGCTCGCCCTGGCCTCTGCGCAGGGACCGCAGCTGGGCATTCCGCAGATGGTGCAGAGCCGTGGCCAGTTCGGCCGCTACGGCGCACTGCTGATCGTGTTCTTCACCGCGCTGATCTACGTCGGCTTCTTCATCTCCAACATCGTCCTGGCGGGCAAGTCGATCCACGGCATCGCCCCCAGCGTGCCGATGCCCAGCGCCATCGTCATCGGCGCCCTGAGCGCCACCGCCATCGGCGTGATCGGCTACCGCTTCATCCATATCCTCAACCGCATCGGTACCTGGGTGATGGGCTCGGCGCTGCTGGCCGGCTTCATCATGATGTTCGCCCAGGACCTGCCGGCCGACTTCTTCAGCCGTGGCGCGTTCAACCTGTCGGGCTTCATCGCCACGGTATCGCTGGGCACCATCTGGCAGATCAGCTTCTCGCCGTACACTTCCGACTACTCGCGCTACCTGCCGCGTGAGATCGGCATCGCCAAGCCGTTCTGGGCCACTTACTTCGGCGCCACCCTGGGCACCATCCTGTGCTTCAGCTTCGGTGCGGTGGCGGTGCTGTGCGTCCCTGAAGGCACCGACGCCATGGCGGCGGTCAAGCAGGCCACAGGTTGGCTGGGGCCGATCCTGATGGTGCTGTTCCTGCTCAACATCATCAGCCACAACGCCCTCAACCTGTACGGCGCGGTGCTGTCGATCGTCACCGCGATCCAGACGTTCGCCGCCCAGTGGACGCCGAGCATCAAGGTGCGGGTGGTATTGGCGGTGTTGATCCTGGTGGGTTGTGGCCTGGTTGCGTTGAACGCTTCGGCGGACTTCATCGGTGAATTCATCGGCCTGATCCTGGCGTTGCTGCTGGTGCTGGTGCCGTGGGCGTCGATCAACCTGGTGGACTTCTACCTGATCAAGCAGGGCGAATACGACATCGCCTCGATCTTCCGCGCCGACGGTGGCATCTATGGCCGCTTCAACCACCACGCGATCATCGCCTACGCCTGCGGCATCCTGGTGCAACTGCCGTTCGCCAACACGGCGCTGTATGTGGGGCCGTACTCGAATATCGTCGAAGGGGCTGATCTGTCGTGGCTGTTCGGCTTGCTGGTGACCGTGCCGCTTTATTACTGCCTGGCTACGCGCAGCAAGCCGGTGAAGGCGGGGCGGGTGATTGGGGTGAATGACTGACCTGTAGCTGAACTGATCGCGGGCTTGCCCCGCGATGTTTTGAGTGATGTGTAAATGGGGCTGCTTTGCAGCCCTTTCGCGGCACAAGGCCGCTCCTACAGGGGATCGCGTACGCCTGTGGAAGCGGCCTTGTGCCGCGAAAGGGCCGCAAAGCGGCCCCAGGTGTTTGGATCACACCTTGAACTGCGCCACCATCCCGTTCAGCTCCACCGCCAGGCGCGACAGGTCCTGGGCCGCCGCGCTGGTCTGGTTGGCGCCGGCGGACGTCTGCATGGCCAGGTCGCGAATGTTCACCAGGTTACGGTCCACCTCCCGCGCTACCTGCGCCTGCTGCTCCGAGGCACTGGCAATCACCAGGTTGCGCTGGTTGATCGAGGCGATGGCCTCGGCAATCAGCTCCAGCGCCTGGCCGGCCGACTGCGCCACTTCCAGGGTGCCATTGGCGCGGCCCTGGCTGCTGTGCATGGCGCTGACCGCGCGCCCGGTGCCGTCCTGGATACCGCCAATCATCTGCTCGATCTCGGCGGTGGACTGCTGGGTGCGGTGGGCCAGTGCCCGTACTTCGTCGGCAACCACGGCAAAGCCGCGCCCGGCCTCGCCGGCGCGGGCCGCCTCGATGGCAGCGTTGAGCGCCAAGAGATTGGTCTGCCCGGCAATCGAGCCGATCACATCGAGCACGCGGCTGATCTCGTTGGCGCTGCTGGCCAGCTGTTCGATTTCCTGCGAGGTGCCGGTGACGTCGTCGACCAGGTGCTGGATCGAGCTCAAGGCCTGGTTGACCTGGTCGCGGCCGTCGCGGGTAGTCTGGTCGGCACCCTTCGACGCATCGGCGGTGCTCACCGCGTTGTTGGCCACTTCCTCGACCGCGGCGGTCATCTGGTTGACCGCCGTGGCGGCCTGGTCGATCTCGGCGCTCTGCTGGTGCAGGCCACGGCTGGTGTCTTCGGTGACCGTGTGCAGTTCTTCGGAGGCCGAGGCCAGTTGGTCGGAAGAGGCGGCGATCTTGCGCAGGGTGTCGCGCAGGCTCTGTTGCATCTGGCTCAGGGCACGCAGCAGCAGTGCCGGTTCGTCGCGGCCGCTGACCTGGATGTCGCGGGTGAGGTCGCCGGTGGCCACTCGCTCGGCCACGGCCACGGCGTCGGCCAGCGGTACGACGATGCTGCGGGTGAGCAGGGTGGCGATGGCGATCAGGGCAAGGATGATGACCAGCAGTGAGCTGACGATCACGGTGAAGGCCTCGTCGGCCACGTCGCTGCTGCGTTGCGATGCATCGTCGGCGCCCTTGCCGTTGTAGGCGATCAGGGCCGCCATGGCTTTCATCATGCTGTCGGCATGCTGGGTAAGCGGGCCGCTGATCTTGCGCTTGGCGTCGGCCGCGCGGCCGGCGTTGATGTCCTGCAGCACTTCCTGTTGCAGGCTGTAGTACTGCTGGTGGGCGGCGTTGAAGGCGTTGAACAGGGCACGGTCATCGGCGGCGATGATGGTGTCTTCGTAATCTTTGAGGGCGGTTTGCAACTGCTCGTTGACGGTCTTGAGCAGGGCGGTATTGCGCGCTCGCTCGGTGCTGTCGTCGTCCAGGGCGGTGCGCAGGGTTACCGCGCGGACGCGGCCGAGGTTGCTGCCGATGTCGTTGAGGGCAACGATGGCGGGGATCCAGGTGATGCGAATTTCGTCGGTGGCGCTGTCCATCTGCCGGGTTTCGTAGAGAGAAAGCAGGCCCATTGCCAGGACCAATGCACCTAAAAGTGCGAACACGCTGGCGGCGCGTTTGCCGATCTTCATATTCCGTAACTGCATGGAATGCTCCTTGACGTTGGCGTGCAGGCGTCAAGAGCATGGTTTGAGGGCCGTGACGGCGGGGGGCGCCAGGCTCTCGATGCGCTGCGGATTGAGTGTGTTCCTCACCTTCTCGATGTTTTTTTGGCGCCAATGATGCCACATGGCCATTATTATTGACCAGTCATTCAATGTAACGGCACGTATTGTCCGATCCGTCATTATCTGACGGATCGGACAGTTTTGGTTCGCCTACACGATGGCGATGGCCGGGTCTGCGGCGGCCAGCGCCTGCTCACGGTCGGCTGCTGGTGGGTAGATCCACACCGTGTTGATCTGGCGCTTGAGGTTCTTGCCTTCCTGGCCTTGCAGCACCAGTTCGCGTTCCCAGCCCTCGCTGTAGGCCGCGCCCCATTCGCCCAGGTCCAGGCAGGTGACGTACTTGGGCTGGCGGTACACCACCGGGTCCAGGCCCAGCAGGTCGGCCATGGCGTTGTTGCCCGAATGGCGGCCCATGGGGATGGCATGCTGGCAGGTCATCAGCGCGTGGTTGCCGATATCGTCCACGGCGGCCCAGGCGACGTCGCCGGTGGCGTAGATATGGTCCTGGCCAACGACCTTGAGGTGCGGGTCGACCCGCAGCCGGCCCAGGGCGTCACGCTCGCCTGCGACCTGCGCGGTCAGCGGGCTGGCCTTGACGCCAGCAGTCCAGATCACGGTGTTGCTGGCGATGTGTTCGCCATTGTCGAGGGTCACGCCGTCCGCCTTTACGGCCACCACCGAAGCACCGGTCAGCCACTCGACACCGGCGTGTTGCGAGGCGGCAACGATGGCCGGGGTGATGCCGGCGCCAAGGGCGGCACCGATACTGTCGGCACGGTCCACCAGTACCACGCGATTGCCTTCACCGAGGATGGCGCGCAGGCGGGGCGTCATTTCGGTAGCGGTCTCGATGCCGGTGAAGCCGCCGCCGCACACCACCACGGTATTGCGTGCCGGCGAGGCGGGCAGCTTGGCCAGGCCAACCAGGTGTTGTTCCAGGCGCATAGCCGACTCCATCTGGTCGACATCGAAGCTGTGCTCGGCCAGGCCCGGCACGGCGGGGCGAGCGACCTGGCTGCCGGCGGCAAGGACCAGGCGGTCGTAGCCCAGCTGCTGGCGCTGGCCGTTGGCGTCGATGTAGCCGACCTGGCGCGCGGCGCTGTCGATGCTGTCGGCGTTGCCGTGGATGAACTGCACCCCGACCACATCGAACAACTCGCTCAGCGGGGCCTGCAGGGTGTGGGCATCGGCTTCGTAGAAGCGTGGGCGGATGCGCAGTGCTGGCTGCGGGGCCAGCACGCTGATGCGCACGTCGCCGGCCTGGGCCTGGTCGAGCAGGCGGGCGGCGCTCAGGGCGCTCCATACACCGGCAAAGCCGGCACCGATGATCAGGATATGTGGGGTCATGTGAGTGCTCCGCAAGGTGGGGAAAGGGCTTCGGTGGTGCATGGGATGCCTGCCGAATAACTACGACTGTATTGGTCGTAGTTTGTCTCGGCAAGTCTTTTTTTCAATCAGTGCCCGTTCTGACCTCGGAAAAGGCGGTCGAAACTGGCGGTTTAGCTGGTTTATAGGTGCTTGCAGTGCTGATGGGTTGGCGATGGACGGCAAGCTTAGGCTTTGCCAGTTGACGTTGGTGGGCGTAGTATTTGCGACAAATTCAGTCGGAGATTGACATGTCGCTCTACAGTGCCGGCGTCGAGTACGGTATCCATTGCCTGTTGTTCCTGGTCGACGAGCGCGGTGACAGCCGCGAGTCCAGCGTGCGTGACCTGGCGGAGTTGCAGGGTGTGCCGCAGGAATACCTGGCGAAGGTATTTACCAAGCTCGCCAGGGCCGGGCTGGTTGCGGCGACCGAGGGTGTACGGGGTGGTTTCCGCCTGGCGCGGCCTTCGGATGAAATCACGGTGCTGGATATCGTCACGGCCATTGACGGGCAGAAGAAGATTTTCGACTGCCGGGAAATTCGCGAGCGTTGTGCGGTGTTCGAAGGTTCGGCACCGGCTTGGGCGACCGAGGGGACCTGTGCGATCAATGCGGTGATGCTGGGGGCGCAGAAGCGCATGGAGGAGGCGCTGGCGCAGCAGACGATCCTCGACTTGGCGCGGCGGTTCGGGCGCAAGGCACCGGCGGCGTTCGGGCAGCAGGTCAATGACTGGATGGGGGAGCGGCGCAAGGGCAATGGTAGTGGGGAAATACCGGTAGTGGCTGTTTGAGTTGTCCCGAGTGGTGCTGCTTATTTGCTAAATGGTTTGTTGGTTTAACAACGTGTGCGCATTTTTTTTGTTTTGAAAGGGTTATGCGCATTCATTTGCGATGTCGACGCGAAGTCACCTTTCCGCCCTTACGGCGGCTTACTTTGGCCGCGGCCGGCGAGGTAAGACCAAAGTAAGCCGCCGTAAGGGCGGAAAGGTGACTAATAAGTCGTCATCGCCGCCGAATGCGCATACATCTACCAAAACAAACACCCTGAGAGCCGAAGCCGAACCTAAACCTCTCTAAAATCTATACATAATCAAGATTTCAGCTAGGAATATCTATACAAGAACATATACTTGTACAGTATCCAAGCAAGCCCGGGTATTCGCCACATGGCCCACAAACCCGCAAGGCTGAAACTGATCACCCTGGCCATCCTCCTGGCCCTGACCCAGCCCGCCTACGCAGACTGGCGCACCGCCCTGCCACAGGCCCACCTCACCGGCAGCGGCGATTTCAGCTGGTTCGGCCTGCGCCTGTACAGCGCCCGCCTGTTCACTGCCGGTTCACCGCAACGCTGGGATGAACCCTTCGCCCTCGAACTGCGCTACCACCGGGCACTGTCCCGCGACACGCTGGTGGAGGCCAGCCTCGAAGAAATGCGCCGCCTGGCCGCCCAGCCCCCCAGCCCCGAAACGCTCGAACGATGGGCCCACAGCATGCGCGCCGCATTCGTCGACGTACGCCCGGGCGTGCGCATCACCGGGCTGTACCTGCCCGGCCAGGGCTGCCGCTTCTATGTCGATGGCCAACTGCGTGCCGAGGTCGCCGACCCAAGGTTCGCCCGGACGTTCTTCGCCATCTGGCTGGACCCACGCGCCCGAGACCCACAGTTGCGCCAGCGCCTGCTCGGGTTGGCCACAGAGAAACCTGGAGGCTGATCATGCGTAACCTTGTGCTTGTGCTTGCCTGCCTGCTGCTCGGCAGTTGCGGCAATGTCGGCGTCGAACACTACCGCGGTCAGCAACCTGGTCTGGACCTGGTGGCATTCTTCGCCACGCCGGTAGAAGCCTGGGGCATGTTCCAGAAGCGCAGCGGCGAAGTGGTCAAGCGTTTCCACGTGCGCGTCGACAGCCGTCGTGACGGCGAGCGGCTGATCCTCGACGAGCACTTTGTCTACAGCGACGGCACGCGCCAGCAGCGCACCTGGACACTCACCCCGGACGGCCCCGGGCGCTGGCGCGGCCGGGCAGGGGACGTGATCGGCGAGGCTCGCGGCGAGGTCGCGGGCAATGCCCTGCGTTGGCAATACCGGCTGGACCTGCCGGTGGATGGCCGGCACTGGCAGGTGGACCTGGACGACTGGATGTACCTGATGGATGAAGACACCCTCATCAACCGCTCCAGCATGCGCAAGTTCGGTGTGGAGATCGGGCAGATCACCTTGTTCTTCCGGCGTTTGCCCCAGGGCGCTCGATGAAGAAGAGCCTATTGCCGAGCAAAGTCTGCGTGGCCTGTGGCCGGCCGTTCACCTGGCGCAAGCGCTGGTCGCGCTGTTGGCAGCAGGTACGCTACTGCTCCGAGCGCTGCCGGCGCTCAGCGCCACGCGGCCAGGCGCAACGCCAGCGGCAAGGCCAGCGCCCATAGCGGCGCCAGCAGCAGGGCCGTGGCGAGTGCGCCCAGCGGCAGGCCGACGCCCGCAAGCTGCGCACCGGCCAGATAAGCCGGCGGGCCGCCGAACACACCCAGCAGCACCCCACGCCAGGCCGGCCGCGCAGCCCAGGCCAGGCTGTGGCGCAAGCCGCTGGCCAGCACCAGCCACAGCAGCGCCAGCCAGCCGGGCAATGGCCACTGCACAAAGCTGAACACCCCCAGTGCGCCCAGCAGGCTATCGAGCAGGCAACCGGCAAGCGTCACCCGCAACAACGCCCAGGCTTCACCCCTGCGGTCGCGGCAATAGCGCAGGTGCAACGCCAGCCCGGCAGGCACGATCAGCAACAGCCAGGGCCGCGTTGCACCGAGCACGCAGGCCCACCAGCCAGCCTGCAGCCACAGCGCATTGCCCAGCAGCCAGGCGCGGGGCATGGTCAGGCGCCCGGCAGTGGCGCCCGGCGTGCCTGGGGGGTGGCCCACAGCAACTGGGCCACACCGATCACCCGCTCCTCGAAACCGCCCTGGCAGTAGCACAGGTAGAACTCCCACAACCGCTGGAACGTATCGTCGTAGCCCATTTCACTGAGCGCCCCGCGTGACAGGCGCAGGTTGTCGTGCCAGTGGCGCAGGGTGCGGGCGTAGTCCTGGCCGAAGTCCTCCATGTGCAACAGGTTCAGCGCGGTCTGGCGGCTGGCGGTGTCGAGCAGCACGCTGAGCGAGGGCAGGGCGCCGCCGGGGAATATGTAGCGCTGGATGAAGTCCACCGAACGGCGTGCCTGGGCGTAGCGTTGGTCGCGGATGGTGATGGCCTGCAGCAGCATCAGGCCCTCGTCCTTGAGCAGCGCGGCGCACTGGCGAAAATACGTCGGCAGGTAGCGGTGGCCCACAGCCTCGATCATCTCGATCGACACCAGCTTGTCGAAGCGCCCGCGCAGGTCGCGGTAGTCCTCGCACAGCACGGTGATGCGCCGCTCCAGGCCCAGTGCCTTGACCCGCTGCAGGGTGTGGCTGTACTGCGCCTGGGACAACGTAGTGGTGGTGACCCGGCAGCCATGATGGGTGGCGGCGTGGATCGCCAGGCTGCCCCAGCCGCTGCCGATTTCCAGCAAATGATCGTGGGGCTTGAGTTCGAGCTTCTGGCAGATGCGTTCGAGCTTGTTCAGTTGCGCCTGTTCCAGGCTTTGCTCGGGGCTGTCGAACTGCGCCGCCGAATACATCATGGTCGGGTCGAGCAGGCGTTCGAACAGGGCATTGCCCAGGTCGTAGTGGGCCAGGATATTGCGCCGCGCGCCGCGCCGGCTGTTGCGGTTGAACGCGTGCAGCAGGCGCAGGGCCGGGCGGCCGAAGCGTGCCAGGCCGCGCTCCATGGCATCCAGCACATCCAGGTTGGCGACGAACAGGCGGGTCACCGCCGCCAGGTCCGGGCTGCGCCAGTAGCCATGGATATAGGCTTCGCCGGCGCCGATCGAACCATTGCCGGCGACCATGCCCCAGGCGGCCTCGTCGAGGATCTCGACTTCGGCGGACAACGCGCTGCCGGCTTCGCCGAATGTCCATTGCTGGTCATTACAGATCAGCCGCAATTGCCCCCGGCTGACCCGGCGCAGCTGGGCCAGCACGGCATTCCTGACCAGGCCACCAAGCAGCGGTGTCAGGCCCGCCGATTTGCTAACGCTCAACGTGGGTTCGGGCATGCTTGGGCTCCTCGCGGGTGGTTTGGCCGAGGCGCAGGTTGCCTTGGCTTGCGCGGTGGTCGTGAATGGGCGTGCGCTTGAACAGCAGGCGCAGGGCTTGCCAGTAGATGGCCGACAGCGTGCGCAGGCTCATCCACGGGAAGGCCAGCAGGTGCTGGTGCAAGGTGGTGCGGTTGAGCACCCGGCGCTCCAGGACCAGGTCGGCGGCGAACACCGGCTGTCCTTCGCGGCGGTTTTCCATGTGGATGCGCACCCGCTGGGCATCGAGGAAAAAGCGCAGGCGGTACTCCATGTCCAGCGGCATGAACGGTGACACATGGAAGGCCTTGGCCACGCAGAACTGCCGGGGCAGGCCAGGCTGCACCGGCAGCACGTAGTGAAAGCGCTCGCGCCAGGGGGTGTTGCGCACCTCCAGCAGGATCGCTGCGAGCTGGCCGTCGCGGTCATGGCAGAAGTAGAAGCTCACCGGGTTGAACGACAGCCCCCAGCAGCGTGGCTGGGTGAGCAGGTGCACGGCGCCCTCGGGTGCCTGCCCGGTGGCCTGGCCGACCAGCTGGCGGGCGGCCTGGGCCAGCGGCATGCCGCCGCCGGTCAGGGCCGGCAGGTAGTCGCTTTCACGCCAGCACAGCGGGGCCAGGCGCGAGCGCCCGAGCCAGCGCGACAGGCCGAGCAGCCAGGGCTGTTCGGCCAGGTCCAGGTAAAACATGCCGATTCGGTAGCGGAAGGCATGCGGGCGTGGGGTCAGGCGCTTGTGACTGACCCAGCCGTTGCACAGGCTGCTGTTCACAGGCGTTCTCCAAAGTGCTCGGCCACTTGCAGTGCGCTGACCACGCCGTCCTCGTGGAAGCCGTTGGCCCAGTAGGCACCGCAGTAATAGCTGTGCTGGCGCCCCTGCAATTCGCCTTGCCGGGCCTGGGCGGCCAGCGCCGCCAGGCTGTATTGGGGGTGGGCGTATTCGAAGCGGGCGAGGACTTGCGCCGGGTCGACCAGGGCGGTCTGGTTCAGGCTCACGCAGAAGGTCACCGGCGCCTCGATGCCCTGCAGGATGTTCATGTCGTAGGTCAGCGCGGCGGGGGCCTGTTCGCTGCCACCCAGGCGGTAGTTCCAGCTGGCCCAGGCCTTGCGCCGCCGTGGCAGCAGGCGGGTGTCGGTGTGCAGCAGCACATCGTTGCTGGCGTAGCGGATGGCGCCGAGCACCGCGCGCTCATCGGCGCTGGGGGCCTCCAGCAAGGCCAGGGCCTGGTTGCTGTGGCAGGCGAACACCACGCTGTCGAAGCGTTCGGTACCGGCCATGCTGATTACAGTCACACCGCCGTCGTCACGGCTGACTCGCCTGACCGCGCAGTTCAGGCGAATACGCTCGGCAAACGGCCGGCACAAGGGTGCCAGGTAACTGCGCGAGCCGCCCTCGATCACCCGCCATTGCGGGCGGTGGTTGACCGACAGCAAGCCGTGGTTGCGGCAAAAGCGCACGAAAAACTGCAGCGGGAAGCCCAGCATGTCGCTGCGCGACATCGACCAGATCGCCGACCCCATGGGCACGATGTAGTGGTCGATGAAACGCTGGCCGTAGCGCTGTGTGCGCAGGTAGTCGCCAAGGGTGGTGGTGGCTTCGATGCGCTGGTTGTCCAGGTCGGCGAGGGCCTGGCGGTTGAAGCGCAGGATGTCCTGCAGCATGCCCCAGAAACCCGGCGACAGCAGGTTGCGTCGTTGGGCGAACAGGCTGTCGAGGGTATGGCCGTTGTACTCGAAGCCCGTGACCGGGTCGTGCACCGAAAAGCTCATCTGCGTGGGCCGCGAAGCCACCCCCAGGTAGCCCAGCAGGCGGATGAAGTTGGGGTAGGTCCAGTCGTTGAATACGATGAACCCGGTGTCCACGGCAAAGTGCTGGCCGCGCCACTGCACATCGACCGTGTGGGTGTGGCCGCCGATACGGTCGGCGGCCTCGAACAAGGTGATTTCGTGCTGGCGCGACAGCAGGTGGGCGCAGGTCAGGCCGGCGATGCCGCTGCCGATAAGGGCGATACGCATGCTTGGCTACCCCTGATCCGGACGGGCCATGCGCTGGCCCAGCTTCAGGCGCCAATGCACCGGCAACGCGCCCAGCAGGCGCAGCACGCAGGTGAACAGGCCGGGGAAGTTGATCTCCAGTGGCCGCTGCGCCAAGCGTGCGGCGATGTGCCCGGCGGCGCGCTCGGCGCTCCACATCTGCGGCATGGCGAAATCGTTGCGCCGGGTCAGCGGGGTATCGACGAAGCCGGGGCTGACCAGGGTGACATCGATGCCCTCGTTGATCAGGTCGATGCGCAGCGACTCGACCAGGTAGCGCACCGCGGCCTTGGACGCGCCGTAGGCGCCGGCCCGTGGCAGGGCCAGCCAGCTCACCGAGCTGCCCAGCACCACCAGATGCGGGCGCTGGCCCCGCCGCAGCAGGGGCAGCGCGGCCTGGATGCAGTGGCACAGGCCCAGCAGGTTGGTGCGCATTACCCGTTCGACCAAGGCCGGGTCGAAGTGGCCGGGCTCCAGGTACTCGCAGGTGCCAGCGTTGAGAATCACCAGGTCGAGGGCGCCCCAGTGCTGCTCGATATCCGCAGCGATCTGCGCCACCTGCGGCGCCTCGCTGATATCGCCCACGGCCAGCAGCGTTTGGCCTGCAAAGCGCTCGGCCAGCGGCTGCAGGCTTTGCGCCTGGCGGGCACCCAGCGCGACCTGATGGCCTTGTTCCAGCAAGCGCAGCGCCAGGGCGGCGCCGATGCCGCTGCTGGCGCCGGTCAACCAGCAGCGGCTCATGCCAGCCGGCCCTTGAGCCAGCCGATCAGCCCACCGACCACGGGCACATGCTCGTAGAGCAATGCGCCGGCATCGAAATAATCCTGGTGAAAGTCGACCCGCTCGCGCCAGCGCAGGTGGCTGCAGCCGTCAAGGCTGATCGGCTGCCCGCCGGCCAGGCGCGGGTGGCGAAAGTGCAGGGTCCAGCGCAGGTAGCCGAGGCCCGGCCGGACTTCGTCGGCGCCGTGGAAGTCGTAGCGGATGCCCTGCACGTTGGCGTACAGCGTGGCGAAGTAGGCGCGCAGGGCGGGCAGGCCGTCTATCTGGTGCAATGGGTCGCGGAAGGTCACCGCTTCGCTGTACAGCGCGTCGAGGCGCTGGAGGTTATCGGCATCGAGGCTGGCAAAGCGTTCGGCGAAGGTTTGCAGGTAGTCGGACATGCACGGCTCCAGGCAATCCTGTACAAGGCAAATTCTTTGTACAGGTATACTTGAAGCCTATGTCCAAAACTGTACAAGTCAATAATCATGTACAGTTTTTATTGGTCTCAATCGTTGGCTTCAGCCAGCAGCTGCCGCAGTCGTGCGACTTCAGCTTCCAGGTCGCGGACCTTCTGCTCGGCGCAAACCTGTGCACTGACGTCGCGCTGAATACCGATGAAGTAGGTCAGCTGGTCAGCCTCGTTGTGCACCGGGGTGATCGACAGCTCGTTCCAGAACAGGCTGCCGTCCTTGCGGTAGTTGCGCAGCACTTCGCGGCAAGGGCGGCCGTCGCGGATGGCCTTGCGGATAGCGGCAAGCCCCGGCTGGTCATGGTCCTGGCCCTGCAGGAAGCGGCAGTCCTGGTAGAGAATGTCGTCGACGGCATAGCCGGTCAGGCGTTCGAACGCCGGGTTGGCGTAGATCAGGATGCTGTCGTTGCCTTCCTGTTCGGCGACGACGATGCCGTCGTTGGAGGTCTCGACCATCAGTTGCATAAGCTTTGCGTCGATCATTGTGAACCTCGGGTAATGGTGGCGTGCGCGATGGCCGCCATGATGACGCACGAACGCTCGGCGAAAAAGGCGGGGATGGGTTTAGAATGGCGCCCCGGCCCCTTGATCCCGACCTGCCCGATGACCGAAGCGACTCCCTCCGATTTGCTGCCCATGCGCGATGTGGTCAGCCTGACTGGCATCAACCCGGTAACCCTGCGCGCCTGGGAGCGTCGCCACGGGCTGATCAGCCCGCAGCGCACCGAAGGCGGCCATCGCTTGTACACGCCCGAGGATGTGCAGCGCATCCGCGACATCCTGCACTGGACCGGTAGCGGCCTGCCGATCAGCAAGGTCGGCGAATTGCTCGCCCGCCAGCATGAGCAGGGCGCCCGGGCGGTGGAGCAGGGCAGCGATGCCTTCGACGACTGGCGCGCTGCGGTGTTGCGCGCGACCCAGGCATTCGACGCTCAGGCGCTCGAAGCGCTGCATGGCCACGTGTTCACGCTGTTTCCCAAAACCATCGCGCTGCGCGAAGTGCTGATGCCGGTTTGGCGCCAACTGGCGGCTGGCACGGCGTTCGGCCAGCGCAGCCAGTGGCTATTCCTCGACTCATTCCTGCGCGCCCGGCTGTTGCTGCGTCTGCAACTGAACCAGGCTGCCGCGCCCCGCGTGCTGCTGAGCGCAGCCGGTGGCGTCAGCGAGTTGGAATTGTTGTGCAGCGGCCTGTTGCTGGGTGGCGAACAGCAGCGTATCGAGGTGCTCGGCAATGCCCAGCCGCTGGACGAGCTGCCGCTGCTGTGCGCGGCCATGCGCCCGGCGGCACTGGTGATCAGGGTGCAAGGCCCTGTCAGCCCAGCGTTGGCCGCGCGGTTGCGAACCCTGCAGCTGGAAATCGCCTGCCCGTTGGCGCTGCTGGGCGACGGCCTGGCCGAGTTTGCGACGCTGTTGCAGGGTATCCCGCTGGCGCTGCTGGAGGGGCAGGGCGCTGAAGCCGCGCCCAAGCTTGCCGCCTTGCTCAGGGGCACACTGGAGTTGTGAAGGTTCAGCCGCTGCGCCACTTTTCCAGCAGGATCGCCACGAATTTTTCTGCCGCGGGCGACAACGAGGCGCCGCGCCGGTAGACCAGCCCGAGGGTGCGGGTGACCTCCGGCTCGGTGAGCGGGACGCTGGCCAGGGTCGGGTGGTCGGGCCCTGGCATCGCCAGGCTGGGCATGGCCGAAACCCCCAGCCCGGCCTCGACCATCCCCAGGGACGTGGACAGGTGCTGCACCTCGTAGAACCATTTGGGTCTTACGCTGAGCCCGCTCAGTGCGTGGTCCAGCAGCATACGGTTGCCACTCAGGCGGCCCACGCCGATCAGCCGATAGTCCGCCAGTTCCGACCAGGTCACCGCTTTGCGCGACGCCAGTTCGTGGTCGCGCCGGCAGGCCAGGACGAACGGCTCCTGCACCAGCGAGACGAACTCGATGTCCGAGTGCTGGCCGCTCATCATGTTGATGCCGAAGTCCGCTTCGCCGCGCAGCACCGCCTCCAGGCCGTCGTTGGCGCTGAGGTCGAGCAGGCGAATGCGGATTTTCGGGTACTGCTGGTTGTACAGGCGGATCACCGACGGCAGGAAATAGAAGGCCGCCGTCGGGATGCAGGCAAGCGTCACCTGGCCGCTCTGGCGTTCGGCCAGCTCGCGGATGCTCAGGATCGAGTCCTCGAAGTCATCCAGCAGGCGCCGTGCCTTGGGCAGAAAGTCCCGGCCAACGCTGGTCAGGCTGACGCGCCGGGTGGTGCGTTCGAGCAGCGGGGTACCCAGGCCCTCTTCAAGCTTCTTGATACGCCTGCTGAGCGCTGGCTGCGACAGGTGCAGCACGTCCGCGGCTTCGTGGAAGCTGCCCAGTTCGGCGATTTTCACGAAAGATCTGATGTCTTGGAGCTCGTATTCCATGGTGGCTCTCGGTTAAGTCCTGATGCCCGTGCACGCCCCTGTGTAGGAGCGGCCTTGCCGGGGCGCCGGACCGGCCGGAAAGGGCTGCGGAGCAGCCCCGGCGATTTCTGTTTTCACGCTGAAATCCTGGGGCCGCGTTGCGGCCCTTTCGCGGCACAAGGCCGCTCCTACAGGGGGCATCGCCAACGTTTGATTGATTTGCCAAGCGCAATAATAGCTACGATCTTTGCATTGGATTGATTTATCCATGCCTGTCACTCTTTCGATCACAACATCAATTCAGCCGATTGATCAACAAGAGTCACTAGACATGCAACGAATCCCCTGTGTGCTCATGCGCGGCGGCACCTCCAAAGGCCCCATCTTCCATGCCTGGGATCTGCCCACCAATGTGGTCGAGCGTGATGAAGTGCTGTTGCGCCTGATGGGCTCCGGCCACGAGCTGGAAATCGACGGCATCGGTGGCGGCAGCCCGCAGACCAGCAAGGTGGCGATCGTCAGCCCGTCGCTGCATGCCGACGCCGATGTCGATTACCTGTTCGTCCAGGTGATGGTGGCCCAGCGCCGTGTCGACACCGCGCCCAACTGCGGCAACATGCTCTGCGCCGTCGGCCCGTTCGCCATCGAGCAAGGGCTGGTGAAGGCTACCGAAGACAAGACCCTGGTGCGTATCCGCAACCTCAATACCAACACCTTCGTCAATTCCCTGGTCGAGACGCCCAAGGGCATCGTCCGTTACGAAGGCCGTACCGCCATCGACGGCGTGCCGGGCACGGCGGCGCCGATCCACCTGACGTTCCTCGACGCGGTCGGCAGCAAGACCGGGCAGCTGTTCCCCACCGGCCAGGCCTGCGATGTGATCGACGGTGTACCGGTGACCTGCATCGACATGGCCATGCCGATGATGATCGTCGAAGCCAGCCAACTGGGCCTGAGCGGCGGTGAAAGCCCCGCCGAGCTGGATGCCGACAGCCGCCTGCTCAAGCGCCTGGAAGCGCTGCGGATTAAAGCCGGGCGGGCCATGGGCCTGGGCGATGTCAGCGGCATGGTCATCCCCAAGCCGGTGCTGGTCAGCCCGGCGAAGTTCGGCGGCACCCTGCAGGTGCGCTACTTCATGCCGCACAACTGCCACCGGGCGCTGGCCATCACCGGCGCCATTGGCCTGGCAACCGCTTGCGTCAGCCCGGGTACCGTCACCATGAACCTGCTTGGCGATGCGGCCCCAGGCCTGCAGGAAGTGCGCCTCGAGCACCCCAGCGGCGGCATCGATGTGGCGCTCACGCGCAGCGGGCCAGACGGCAAGACTCTTCAAGCTTCCGTGGTACGTACCGCCCGCCGGCTGTTCTCAGGTTTCGTCTACGCCCCAACGGCCAGGCGGCTGGCTGGCTGAGCCGTTGTACCCGCGGTCAACAAAGCGCATCCGCACAAATCCAACAATGGGTGATGCCTCATGAAACTGGTCAAATCACTGTACTTCCAGATCCTCTGCGCCGTCCTGCTGGGCGTGGTGGTCGGGCACTTCTGGGCGCAACAGGCGGTCGCCCTGAAACCGCTGGGCGATGCCTTCATCAAGCTGATCAAGATGATGATCGCGCCCGTGGTGTTCTGCACCATCGTCACCGGCATCGCTGGCATGAGCGACCGGCGTTCGCTGGGCCGGCTGATGAGCAAGACACTGTTGCTGTTCCTGGTGCTGACCGTGATCAGCCTGGCGATCGGCCTCGCGGCGGTGCACATCTTCCGTCCGGGCGAGGGCATGAACATCGACCCGTCGACCCTCAGCACCCAGGGCCTGAGCCAGTACACCGACTCGGCGGCCAAGCTGGGTGTGGTCGACTTCTTCATGCACATCATCCCCGACACCTTCATCGGCGCGTTCAACAAAGGTGAAGTGCTGCCGGTGCTGTTCCTCGCCGTGCTGTGTGGCTTTGCCCTGTCGGCCATGGGCGAACGCGGCCAGCCGGTGCTCACCGTGCTGGAAGCGGCCTCGCAGATGGTGTTCAAGATCTTCGGCTACCTGATGCGCTTCGCCCCGGTGGGGGCCTTCGGCGCCCTGGCGTTCACCGTGGGGCAGTACGGCATCAGCTCGCTTGGCGCGCTGGCCAAGCTGGTCATGACCCTGTACATCGCCTGTGCCTTCTTCGTGCTGGTGGTGCTTGGCGGGGTGTGCCGGGCCAATGGCTTCAGCCTGTGGAAGCTGCTGCGCTACCTGCGCGAAGAGTTCCTGGTGGTGCTCGGCACTTCGTCCACAGAACCGGTGCTGCCGCGCATGCTGCAGAAGCTCGAAGCCCTGGGTTGCAAGAAGGGGGTGGTAGGGCTGGTGCTGCCCACCGGTTACTCGTTCAACCTCGACGGCACGGCCATCTACCTGTCACTGGCCGCGGTGTTCATCGCCCAGGCCTGCAACATCGACCTGACCCTCGGCCAGACCTTGACCATGCTGGCGATCATGCTGCTGTCGTCCAAGGGCGCGGCGGGGGTGACCGGCAGCGGCTTCGTTGCCCTGGCCTCGACCCTGACCGTGATTCACGACATCCCCCTGGCGGGGTTGGCGCTGCTGATCGGTGTCGACCGCTTCATGTCCGAGGCGCGGGCGCTGACCAGCCTGGCCAGCAACGCGGTGGCCACGGTGGTCATCTCGCTGTCGGAAAACGCCTGCGACCGGCAGACGCTGATGCGCACCCTGGCCGAAGGCCCACAGCCGCAGCCCGCTGCCAGCGATGAACGCCCAGCCCAATGGCCGGCAGCCGAGTCGCACCGCCACGGCTAGCAACCCCGCCCCTAGCCACTGATTGACATAAACTTCCACCCAGCGCTGCAAGGCGCGGGTGGGGCAGGGGGCCGTTCGCGCTCGCGGCGGCCACACCCCATAAAAACAAGAGAATATTCCCATGCTCGCATTGCTTGGCCTGGTCATGGTGGTGACCTTCACCTACCTGATCATGAGCAAACGCCTGTCGCCGATCGTCGCGCTCACCGTGGTTCCGATCGTCTTCGCCGTGATCGGCGGCTTCGCCCCGGACCTCGGCAAGATGATGCTCGACGGCCTGAAAACGGTCGCGCCGTCCGCCGCCTTGTTGCTGTTCGCCATCCTGTTCTTCGGCCTGATGATCGATGCCGGGCTGTTCGACCCGTTGATCCGCAAGATCCTCAAGCGGGTCAATGGCGACCCGATCAAGATCGCCATGGGCACCGCGCTGCTGTCGCTGCTGGTGGCCCTCGACGGCGACGGCACCACCACCTACATGATCACCTGCGCCGCCATGCTGCCGCTGTACAAGCGCATCGGCATGAACCCGATGATCCTGGCCACCATCGCCATGCTCTCGCTGAGCATCATGAGCGGCCTGAGCCCGTGGGGCGGGCCGGCCACCCGGGCCATCGCCGCCCTGGGCTTGGATGCCAGCGAGTACTTCATCCCGATGCTGCCGACCATGGTCGGCGGTGCGGCCTGGGTGGTGTTCACCGCGTTCCTGCTGGGCCGCGCCGAGCGCAAGCGCATCGGCAACATCAAGCTCGAATCCGGCGGCGGCAATTGCTACATCAAGGCTATCCTCGAAGACACCCCGCACAAGCGCCCGCGCCTGGCCTACGTCAACCTGGTGCTGGTGATCGCGGTGATGGTCGCGCTGGTGATGGGCCTGATGCATGCGGCGATCCTGTTCATGATCGGCTTCGTCGCCGCCTTGATGATCAACTACCCGCAGCTCGAGCTGCAGAAGGCGCGCATCCTCGCCCACTCCGGCAACGCCATGACCGTGGTGCTGCTGGTATTCGCCGCCGGTATTTTTGCCGGCATCTTCTCCGGCACCAAGATGGTCGATGCGCTGGCGCAGACCCTGGTCGACTGGATCCCGGAAGCCTGGGGCCACTGGTTCCCGCTGGTGGTGGCGATCACCAGCATGCCGCTGACCTTCGTGCTGTCCAACGACGCCTATTACTTCGGCGTGGTGCCGATCCTGGCCAACGCGGCGGCCGCCTATGGCATCGACCCGGTGGAGATCGCCCGCGCCTCGGTGCTCGGGCAGCCGGTGCACCTGATGAGCCCGCTGGTGGCGTCCACCTTGCTGCTGGTGGGCATGGTCGACCGCGACATCGGCGAATTCCAAAAAGCCACGGTGAAGTGGGCGGTGCTGACCTCGCTGGTGATCACCGCGCTGGCCCTGCTGACCGGGGCCCTGTCCTTCTTCGTCTGACCCGCCCTGCCGGGTGGCCGAGCGGCCGCCCCGTTACGCACCCATAACAATAAAAGAGTCCCCGAACATGACACGATCCCTCCAGCGTGGGGCCGCTTGCGGCCTGCTGTTCTGCACCTTCCCTGCGGCCCAGGCGGCCGGTTTCATCGATGACAGCAGCCTCAAGCTGCAGTTGCGCAATGTGTATTTCAACGAGAATTTCCGCGACGAGCACGGCATGAGCGCCCGCGCCGCCGCCAGCGCCAAGAGCGAGCGGGTGGAATGGGCGCAGGGCTTTCTGCTGGACTACCAGTCCGGTTTTACCCAGGGCCCGCTCGGCCTGGGGGTGGATGCCCTGGCACTGGTCGGGGTGAAGCTCGACTCGGGGCGCGGGCGCAGCGGCACCGGCCTGCTGCCGGTGCATGACGATGGCCGTGCGGCGGACGAGTTCGCCAGTTTCGGGGTCACCGCCAAGGTCAGGCTGGGCAAAACCGTGGTCAAACATGGCAGCTTGCTGCCCAAGACCCCGGTACTGGTCTACAACGACGCCCGCCTGCTGCCGCAGACCTACCAGGGCACCCAGCTGGTCAGCACCGACATCAGCGGCCTGACCCTGAGCGCCGGCCACCTCGACCGCTTCAAGCAGCGCGACTCCTCTGACAGCACCGGGCTGTATGCCGACGGCTACGGCGGTGGCGCATCGGGCGACTTCACCTATGCAGGCGCCGAGTACGCGGTCAGCAAGCAGCTGCGGTTGAGCTACTTCCACGGCGAGCTGGAGCACTTCTACCGCCAGGACTTCGGTGGGGTCCAGCATGACCTGCCGCTGGCAGGCGGTGTGCTGACCAGCGACCTGCGCTATTTCAAGAGCCGCGACAGCGGGGCGGCCTACGGTGGCCGCATCGACAACGACATGCTCAGCGGCCAGCTGGCCTATACCCACACTGGCCACACCCTGGGCGCGGGCTACCAGGTGCTCGATGGCGAGGCGGGGCTGCCCTATGTCAGCGGGGCGACGGTGTATTCGTTCAGCAACGTCGGTATCGGCAAGTTCATCGAGGAAGAGGAGAAGACCTGGATGGCCAGCTATGCCTACAACTTTGCCGCTGCCGGCGTGCCGGGGCTGACGTTCATGGCCCGTTACCTGAGCGGCGACAATGGCCGCTCTGGCGCCGCGGGCTTGAGTGAGTGGGAGCGCGACATGGAAGTGGCGTACGTGGTGCAGTCGGGCAGCTTCAAGGGCCTGGGCGTGAAGCTGCGCAACTATGTGTACCGCGCCGACTTTGCCCGTGGGCGGGACAGCAATCGCATTTACCTGACCTACGACATCGCCCTGTGGTAGTGCCTCGAGCTAGGCATGCAGCCAGAACGCGAACTCGGCAAAATGCTCGCCGTACCGTGCAAGAACGGCGTGGTCGCCCGCAGGCAACGCCAGGATTGACGCACGTTCATGCCGGTGGCAGCGCACCCCGCGGTCGTGCCCTGGGCCTCAGTGCCGCTGCGCCTTGTCTGCCACTTCCAGCGTGGTGGTGTCGAACCACTTTTCCATCGACCTGTTGCCTTCGAACCACTGGCAGAAGGCGAACACCGTGGCAGGGAACCCGGTCAGCGCACGTTGCTGCCGAATGTTGGCAATCGTCATCAGTGGCCCACCGCTTTTGAGCAGCACCACATCACCTCTGAAGAATTCGCTCATCTCAATGCTCCACGGTCAACTGCAAGGCGGGGGTTCGGCTCGCGGTTCCCAGCAGGAAAATCTGCTCCATGATCCCGTCGCTCGCACTGGGCATGCGGCCCCGCAGGCGCGCATCCACCGTTGCGTACAGCAACGTCATGAACAGCTCGGTCAGCAGCGCGGCGGTGACATCGATACGGAAGGTTCCTTGTTGCTGACCGCTCAAGAATAGCGCGTCGAGCTTGTCCAGATAGAACTGCCAGTCGGCTTCGCGCTGCCCATTGGCCTGCAGATTGGCGTGATAGCGGGACACCAGAAACGCCATCAGCTCACCACGGGCCAGGTGCTCACCGATCAGCTGGCGCAGCGCGGCCAACGGCGACGACGCCAGCGGGGCGACGCTGTCGAGGATGCGTTCGAGGGTTTCCCTGGCGTGGCGTTCGAGCTGGCTGTCGAGGTTGTCCCGCGTGCCGCACAGCCGATGCAAGGTCGCCCGGCTGATGCCGGCCAGTTCGGCCAGTTCCTGCATGGAGGCCCGCGGCTGCAAAGCTGCCGCTGCAAACAGTGTGTTCAGCAAGGTGGCGGGCAACGGCAGGCCGGGGGAATCCAGCCTCGATGCGATCGGGTTCAAGATAAGCCTCCAAATTATCTAATGAGACAAATTTGACTCATTAAGGTCGAAAAGGTAGCATTCGGTCCGTTTTCAATCAAGGCTCGGGTGAGTGATGGGCAAGACACGTGCGTTAAGGATGGGTGTGCTGGCAGGCGCGATTGCATTGGCAGGGTGCGGCCCGGCTGAGGAGCAGCAGAGTGCGGCCGAAACACGCTATCCGGTGGAAGTGGTGAACCTGGTGGCCGAGCAGTTGACGCTGGCCTCGGAACTGCCTGGGCGGGTTGAGCCGATGCGGGTGGCCGAGGTGCGGGCGCGGGTGGCGGGCATCGTCCTGCACAAGCGTTTCGAAGAGGGCGCCGACGTCAAGGCCGGCGATGTGCTGTTCCAGATCGACCCGGCGCCGTTCAAGGTGGCCCTGGCCCGCGCCGAGGCCGACCTGGCCCGTGCCCAGGCGGTGCAGCAGGAGGCCGAGGCGCGGGTCAAGCGCTATGCGCCACTGGTCAAGATCGAAGCGGTCAGCCAGCAGGACTTCGACACTGCCACCGCCACACTGCGCAGCGCCCAGGCCGCCGTGCGTTCCGGCCAGGCCGATGTGCAGACCGCACGCCTGAACCTCGGTTACGCCACCGTCACCGCGCCGATTTCCGGGCGTATCGGCCGGGCCCTGGCCACCGAGGGTGCGCTGGTGGGGCAGGGCGATGCCACGCTGATGGCGCGGATCCAGCAGCTCGACCCGATCTATGTCGACTTCACCCAGTCTGCCGCCGATGCCCTGCGCCTGCGTCAGGCCCTCAAGGACGGCGCACTGGCTGGCGGCGACGACAAGGCGCTGACCGCCCAGGTGGAAGGCACCGACTACCAGCGCCAGGGCGCGCTGATGTTCACCGACGTGGCGGTCGACCGCGGCACTGGCCAGGTCACCCTGCGCGGGCGCTTCGACAATGCCGACGGCACCTTGTTGCCGGGCATGTACGTGCGCGTACGCACCCCGCAAGGCACCGATCGGCAAGCCTTGCTGGTGCCGCAACGGGCTGTGCAGCGCGGCAGCGATGGCGCGGCGCGGGTAATGGTGGTCGGCACCGGCGGCGTGGCCGAGGCCCGCAGCGTACGCACCGGCGTGATGCAGGGCGCGCGCTGGCAGATCGTCGAAGGGTTGCACGCCGGCGACCAGGTGATCGTCGGCAGCCCAGCCGGCCTGGCCCCGGGCATGCCCGTGGTACCGGCCCAGGCGCAACAAGCTGCGGCGCAGTAAGGCGAGGTCAAGATCATGTCCAAGTTCTTCATCAATCGGCCGAACTTCGCCTGGGTCGTGGCGTTGCTCATCTCCCTGGCCGGCCTGCTGGTGATCCCCGCGCTGCCGGTGGCCCAGTACCCCAGCGTGGCACCGCCACAGATTTCCATCACCGCCAGCTACCCGGGTGCTTCGGCCAAGGTCATGGTGGAGTCGGTGACCAGCATCATCGAAGAGTCGCTCAACGGCGCCAAGGGCCTGCTGTACTACGAGTCCACCAACAACTCCAATGGCGTGGCCGAGGTGATGGTGACGTTCCAGCCGGGAACCGCACCGGACATGGCCCAGGTCGATGTGCAGAACCGCCTGAAAAAGGCCGAGGCGCGCATGCCGCAAGCGGTGCTGACTCAGGGGCTGAAGGTCGAACAGGCCAGTTCGGGTTTCCTGCTGATGTATGCACTGACCAGCACGGCAGATGCCCGTGGCGGTGTTACCGCGCTGGCCGACTATGCCGCGCGCAATATCAACAACGAACTGCTGCGGGTGCCCGGTGTGGGCAAGCTGCAGTTCTTCGCCTCGGAAGCGGCCATGCGGGTCTGGGTCGATCCGCAGAAACTGGTGGGTTACGGCCTGTCCATCGATGACATCAAGGCCGCCATCCTGGGCCAGAACGTCCAGGTGCCCGCCGGCAGCTTCGGCAGCACGCCAGGCGCCAGCGAGCAGGAACTGACCGCGACCCTGGCGGTGCAGGGTACCCTCGATACCCCCGAGGCGTTCGCCGCTATCGTGCTGCGGGCCAACCCGGATGGTTCCAGCGTGCGCCTGGGTGATGTGGCGCGCATGGCCATCGGTAGCGAAAACTACAACCTGTCCGCGCGCCTGGACGGCAAGCCGGCCGTGGTCGCCGCCGTGCAGTTGGCCCCCGGCGCCAACGCGATCCAGACCGCAACCCTGGTCAAGGAGCGCCTTGCCGAGCTGTCGCAGTTCTTCCCCGAGGGCGTCGACTACTCGGTACCCTACGACACTTCGCGCTTCGTAGACGTGGCCATCGAGAAGGTGATCCATACCCTGATCGAAGCCATGGTGCTGGTGTTCCTGGTGATGTTCCTGTTCCTGCAGAACATCCGCTACACCCTGATCCCGTCCATCGTGGTGCCGGTGTGCCTGTTGGGCACGCTGATGATCATGAAGCTGCTGGGGTTCTCGGTGAACATGATGACCATGTTCGGCATGGTGCTGGCCATCGGTATCCTGGTGGATGACGCCATCGTGGTGGTGGAGAACGTCGAACGGTTGATGGCCGATGAAGGGTTGTCGCCGGTGGACGCGACCATCAAGGCGATGGGGCAGGTATCCGGGGCGATCATCGGTATCACCATGGTGCTGGCCGCGGTGTTCATGCCGCTGGCGTTCATGTCCGGTTCGGTCGGGGTGATCTACCAGCAGTTTTCCGTGTCGCTGGCGGTGTCGATCCTGTTCTCCGGCTTCCTGGCCCTGACCTTTACCCCGGCGTTGTGCGCCACGCTGCTCAAGCCGGTCGCCCATGGCCATCATGAGAAGGGTGGTTTCTTCGGCGCCTTCAACCGCAGCTTCGCCCGTGTGACCGAGCGCTACTCGGTGATGAACAGCGCCCTGGTGGCCCGTGCGGGGCGTTGGATGCTGGCCTATGTCGGCATCCTGCTGGTCCTTGGCTATTCCTATGTGCGCTTGCCGGAGGCCTTCGTGCCGGCTGAAGACCTGGGTTACGGCATCGTCGACGTGCAACTGCCGCCTGGCGCCAGCCGGGTTCGTACGGATCACACCGCCGAGGCACTGGAAAAGTTCCTGATGTCGCGTGAGGCGGTGGCCAATACGATCACCGTCACCGGCTTCAGCTTCTCGGGCCAGGGTGAGAACGCCGCGTTGGCGTTCCCGACCTACAAAGACTGGTCGCTGCGTAGCAAGGCGCAATCGGCGGATGCAGAAACGGCAGCGGTCAATGAGCAATTCGCAGCCAATGGCGACGGCGCCATCACCGCGGTCATGCCGCCTCCGATCGACGGCCTGGGCAACTCCGGTGGTTTTGCCCTGCGCCTGATGGACCGTGGCGGCCTGGGCCGCGAAGCGCTGCTGGCCGCCCGCGACCAGCTGCTGGCGCGCGCCAACGGCAACCCGGTCATCCTGTACGCGATGATGGAAGGCCTGGCCGAAGCACCGCAACTGCGGGTGCAGATTGACCGCGAGAAGGCCCGCGCCCTGGGTGTGAACTTTGAAGCGATCAACAGCACCCTGGCCACGGCGTTCGGTTCGGCGGTGATCAACGACTTCACCAATGCCGGGCGCCAACAGCGCGTGGTGGTGCAGGCCGAGCAGGGCGAGCGCATGACCCCGGAAAGTGTTTTGCGCCTGTACGCGCCGAACGCCAATGGCGAGCCGGTACCGTTCAGCGCCTTTGTCACCACCAAGTGGGAAGAAGGCCCGGTGCAGTTGGTGCGCTACAACGGCTATCCCTCGATCCGTATCGCCGGCGATGCCTCGCCGGGCCACAGTACCGGCCAGGCGATGGCCGAGATGGAGCGCCTGGTCAGCGAGCTGCCGCCAGGGATCGGCTATGCCTGGACGGGCCTGTCGTACCAGGAGAAGGTCTCCAGCGGCCAGGCCGCCGGCCTGTTCGCCCTGGCCATCGTGCTGGTGTTCCTGCTGCTGGTGGCACTGTATGAAAGCTGGGCGATCCCGCTGACGGTGATGCTGATCGTGCCCATCGGCGCCTTGGGCGCGGTGTGGGCGGTGATGGCCACCGGCATGCCCAACGACGTGTATTTCAAGGTCGGCCTGATCACCATCATCGGCCTGGCGGCGAAGAACGCCATCCTGATCGTCGAGTTCGCCAAGGAGCTGTGGGAGAAGGGCTATAGCCTGCGTGACGCCGCCATCGAGGCCGCGCGCCTGCGTTTCCGCCCGATCGTGATGACCTCCATGGCCTTCATTCTCGGCGTGGTACCGCTGGCCATCGCCACCGGCGCCGGTGCGGCGAGCCAGCGCGCCATCGGCACGGGGGTGATCGGCGGCATGCTCAGCGCCACGTTGCTGGGGGTGGTGTTCGTACCGATCTGTTTCGTCTGGGTGCTGTCGCTGCTCAAGAGCAAGCCTGCGCCTGTGCCACAGGCTGTCGAGGTGGCCAAGTGATGTTCAAGGGTAATCGTGTGCTTCCGTTGGTGCTGGCCTTGGCCCTGGCGGGCTGTTCCCTGGCGCCGACCTATGAGCGCCCCGAGGCGCCGGTGCCGGCGCAGTGGGGCGACGCTGCCGGGCATCAAGGCCCGGTGGTGGAGCAGCTTGACTGGCAGGCGTTCGTCGTCGACCCGGTGCTGCGCCAGCTGGTGGGCTCGGCGCTGGGCAACAACCGTTCGTTGCGCCAGACCTTGCTCGACATCGAGCAGGCCCGCGCGCAGTACCGTATCCAGCGCGCCGACCGGGTGCCCGGCTTGAATGCCGGCGCATCGGGCAACCGCCAGCACTTGCCGGCGGACCTGTCGAACAATGGCCGTGAAGGCGTCAGCAGCACCTATCAGGTGGGGCTGTCGCTGCCGGAGTACGAGCTGGACCTGTTCGGCCGGGTCAAGAGCCTGAGCGATGCGGCGCTGGAGCAGTACCTGGCCACCGAGGAGGTCGGCCGTGCCGCGCACATCGCCTTGATCGCCGAAGTCAGCCAGGCCTACCTGACCCTGGATGGTGCCGAGCGCAGCCTGGCGCTGACCCGCCAGACCCTGGCCAGCCGTGAGGACTCGCTGGCCCTGGTCGGCCAGCGTCGCGCCGCCGGTACCGCCACCGCGCTGGACCATCAGGAGGCGCTGGGGTTGGTCGAGCAGTCCCGGGCGGACCTCGAGGCCACGGTGCGTCAGCAACGCCAGGCCTATAACGCCCTGGTACTGCTGCTGGGTAACGCGGATGCGGCCAAGGTGATCCCGGGCGAGCGCCCGGACGCGCCGATGGTGCTGCAGGACATCACCCCTGGCTTGCCGTCGGCGCTGATCGAGCGCCGTCCGGACATCCTCGCCGCCGAGCACCGCTTGCGTTCACGCAACGCCGACATTGGCGCGGCGCGGGCGGCGTTCTTCCCACGCATCAGCCTGACCGGCAGTTTCGGCACCTCCAGTGCGCAGATGTCCGGGTTGTTCGACGGCGGTTCGCGCAGCTGGAGCTTCATGCCACAGCTGTCGTTGCCGCTGTTCGATGGCGGCCGCAACCGCGCCGGGCTGAGCCTGGCCGAAGCGCGCAAGGATTCGGCGGTGGCCGCCTACGAGGGCACGATCCAGAGCGCATTCCGTGAGGTGGCCGATGCGTTGGCCGCCAGCGATACGCTGCGCCGCGAGGAAGCCGCGCGGCGGGCGCTGGTGGATACCAGCCGGGCGACCGAGGCACTGGCCAAGGCGCGCTATGAGGGCGGGGTGGACAACCACCTGCGCTACCTGGATGCGCAGCGCAACAACTTCGTGAACGAGGCGGCCTATATCCAGGCCAGCACCCAGCGCCAACTGGCCCTGGTCGACCTGTTCCGCGCCTTGGGCGGCGGCTGGTCGAACAAGGGCTGAGAAAAGCTCCTTTGGTTGGCGAGTCCGACCGCCTTGCCCCTGGGTGTGATGCCCAGGGGCTTTTTTTGGGCGCCGTAAAGGTTATCGCTGGGGCGCCATGGCACCGTGAAGGAACAGCACTTCGAGCGTCTGCACGGAGGTGGCACTGGCTGCACGCCCACGGCGCTCGGCATCGACAATGCCGTAGACCATGCTCAGGAACATTTCAGTGAAAATGGCGGCGCTGATGTCGATGCGGAAAACGCCGGCCTGCTGGCCCCGCAGGAAGAACGCATCCAGGGCGTCGGCATAGTCCTGCCAGCGGCGGTTGACTTCGCTGCCGTCGAAGGTGTCGGGGCGGTACTGGAACAACAGGAACAGCATCATCTCGCGGTGCTTGAGATGCTCGGTGATGAGGTGGCGCAGCGCCGACAACGGCTCGGCATGGGCAAGGTCGGCCTCACGGATGACCTGGTTGAGGATCTGCTCGCCATGGCTCTCGAGCATGTTCACCAGGTTGTCGCGGGTGCCACAGAAGCGGTGCAGGGTGGCCTTGCTGACGCCGGCGGCTTCGGCCAGCTCCTTGAGGGTGGCCCTGGGGTGGACGACGATAGCATCGGCCAGCGCTTTGAGCAGGCGCTCGTCGGTTACCGGAGAGGTCATCGAAATTGCTCACATTGCTTGCTGTGCCGGCATTGTGAAGCAAATGTGTCGTGGTGGCACCCATGTGATGGAAAAAAGCATCATTTGAGGCATGTTTGCCTGATTTGCCTGGGCATTCGTGTTGATCCTCCTTCGCCCCCTGTCTAATTTGAAGTAACAAATGTTTCGTAAATTCACATTTTTGGTGCGTGCCTTGCTGCATGAGGGTGCGCGGGTGGGTTTCCAGGTATCACATATCAAATGTTATAAAAACGTAACAAATTGATAAATAACGAGAAAACAACTGTTATGTAATTGGCATGTGGTTTGCTCGTGGGCTTGGTGCCTGGGTGTTGCCCAGGTTGTCGTTCAGACCCTGTCGTTGCCCCCCCTGACCAGAGGCGCGGGCAACGGCAGTTCAGAGCCCATGAGGACCTTCCAATGAAAGATGTGATTCAGCGCCTTGATGTCGGCCTTGCCTCGATCGGGGTAATCAGGCCGTTGGTGGTGGCGCTCGCTGCCCTGGCCACGTTCGGTTCGGCCCAGGCCGCCGAGAACAACGCAGCGCAACTGGGTGGCAAGTTGACCCCGCTGGGCGGCGAGGTGGCCGCCAATGCCAACGGAACGATCCCTGCCTGGGTGGCGCCCGGCAAGCAGGATTCGGGATGGAGTTACGGCGACGTGCGCGGCCAGCATTGGAAGTTCAAGGATGACAAGCCGCTGTTCAGCATCAACGCTGGCAACGTGGCGCAGTACGAGAAGCAGCTTTCGCCCGGGCAACTGGAGCTGTTCAAGAAGATCCCGGGTTACCGCATGGACGTCTATCCCACCCGGCGTACCTGCGGCGCGCCGGACTTCGTGACGGAAAACACCCGCAAGAACGTCGGCTTCGCCACCCTCGACGCCTCTGGCGTGGCACTGCAGGACGCCCATGTGCCCGGCATTCCGTTCCCCATGCCCACGACCGGCGCCGAGGTCATGTGGAACATGAAGATGCGCTACCGCGGTGTCGGTTTCGACATGTCCAAGACCGTTTCCGGGTTGTCGCCGCGCGACGCGGGCGGCAGTTGGTTGCGCACCTCCACCGACTGGTTCATGTACACCCCGTGGGGGCAGAAGGGCAGTGCGCTGTTCTCGTCGTTCGACCGCCTGGAAGTGGCCACCTACTTCAACTACAACGAGCCCGCCGCCCTGGCAGGCCAGGCGGGCGTGGTCACCACCAAGGCCGGTGAGCAGGCCAGCACCTTCTACTACTTCCCCGGCCAGCGCCGTGTACGGCGGATGCCTTCGTATTCCTACGATGCGCCGCAGATCGGCCTGGACAACCAGTACACCATCGATGAGTCGAACATCTTCTTCGGCCCCATGGACCGCTTCGACTGGAAGCTGGTCGGCAAGCAGGAACTGCTGGTGCCCTACAACGCGTTCGGTGCCTATGACGGCTCCAAGCGGATCGAGGATGTGGCACAGCAGAGCGCCATCGCCCCCGAGTCCCGTCGCTACGAACTGCACCGGGTGTGGGTGGTGGAGGCGAACGTGCGCCAGGGCATGCGCCACCAGGCACCCAAGCGGGTGTTCTACATCGACGAGGACAGCTGGAACGGCGTGATGGCGGTGGACTACGACAAGCAGGGGCAGATCTGGAAAGTCCGCGAGGGCTACACCATCCCGGTCTATGAGACCGGCACCTGCGACATGGAGGCCCAGGCCCAGTACAACCTGGTCGATGGCCGCTACCTCTACGACATGACCTCGATCGGCGTAGGCAAGAAAGACCACCGCTGGCTCACCGAGGATGCCGGCAACCCCCGCCTGAAACGGGACTTCTACACCTCCGACAACCTGCGGGCCATCAGCGAACGTTGATCCATCACCTTTCCGAGCGCCGATATGAAAACAACAATCACAAAAGCTTCAGGCCTTGCTATTGCGTGCATGACTCCCCTGGCAATGGGGTTCACTTTCGAGACCGAATCGATCCGCGGTTCGTTCGATTCGACGATTTCCTACGGCATGGGCGTGCGTACCGAGTCCCAGGGTTGCAACCTGATCAACCAGGGCGCCACCGGCCATCATCCACCGGCCGGCTGCCTCGCGCAGACCTCCGGCATCGGTGACCAGGGCGACCTGAACTACGACAAGGGCGACCTGTTCACCCACTACCTCAAGGGCACCCACGAACTGCTGCTCAAGATGCCTGAAGATTTCACCTTCATGGCCCGTGGCAGCTGGATCCGCGACTTCGCCGCCAGCGACACCACGGGTGCGCTGTCCTTCAACACGCCCTCCGATGTGGGCAGCGATGGCTTGACCCGCTCGGCCCGCGATGACCTCGAATTCAAGGCGCGCCTGCTCGACCTGTGGGTGAGCAAGGGCTTCGATGTGGGCGACCAGCGCGTGCGGGCACGGCTGGGCAACCAGGTGATCAACTGGGGCGAAAGCCTGTTCGTGCAGGGCGGTATCAACAACACCAACGCCTACGATGTGCAGGCGCTCTCGCGCCCTGGTGTGCAACTGAAGGAGGCCGTGCTGCCAGCTCCGATGCTGAGCGTGGCTTCCGGCCTCGGTTCGGGGGTCAACATCGAGGCCTACTACCAGTTCGCCTGGAACAAGAGCGAAGTGCCGCCAGTGGGCAGCTACTGGTCCTATACCTCGGCGCTGGGCAAGGGCATGAAGTCTTACGGCTTCGACGACAAGAACGCCCGCGACAGTGGCCAATGGGGCCTGTCGCTGCGTTGGCAGCCCGAGGACAGCGATGTCAACTTTGGCGTGTATGTGATGCGCTATCACGACAAGCTGCCTTCGCTGACCACCCAACTGCTGGACCCGGACACCTTCGCCGTGTCGCAGAAATGGGTCTACCCCGAAGACCGGATGCTCTACGGCATCAGTGCCAACATGCCGATCGGCGACTGGGCGGTGGGTACGGAGCTGTCCTACCGGCCCAAGGACGCGGTGCCGCTCAACCCCGTGCTGGACCTGTGCAGCAACCACGGCGGCAAGTGCTGGAAGGACGAGAAGAAGTTCCAGTGGCACCTCACCGGGCTGTACAGCATGACCCCGTCGAACTCGCCGACGCTGCTGGACTTCACCGGCGCCAGCACCGGCACCTTGCTCACCGAACTGGTGGTCATCAAGTACCCGGGGCTGCACGACAGCTACAACGGCGAAGTGATCGCCGCAGGTGCCAACACTTGGCAGCTGGACCCCGCCACAGCACCGAAGGCCCATGGCGACAAGACCTCTTCGGGGATCAACCTGGACTTCAGCCTGACCTACGACGGTACCTTGCTGCCGGGCTGGCAGGTGACCCCGGGGATCTTCTATTCGCGTTCCCTGGGCGGGCGTACGCCCAACCTGGCGGCAACCTTCACCGAGGATGCCAGCAGCATGAACCTGTACCTCAACTTCGTGCGCAACCCGGCCAGTTGGCAGGTGTCGTTCAACTACGCGAAGTTCATGGGGGGCGATACGGCGTACGACCAGTTGCTGCGTGACCGCGACTACGTCGGTCTGGTTCTTTCGCGCACCCTATGAGGCCTGTCGTGAACATCTCTATCGATTTGTCGAAGCAACCGGTGCGCGGCGTCCTGCCGCGCATCGAGGCCGGGTTGTTCGGGCACCGTGGTCTGGTGCTGGTCATCCTGGCGCTGTTCACTGCGACCATGGCCTGGTTCGCGGTGCAATTGCGTATGGACGCGGGGTTCGAGAAGCAACTGCCAATCGGCCACGAGTACGTCGAAACCTTCCACCAGTATCGCGCCGATCTGCTCGGCGCCAACCGCCTGACCCTCGTGGTCAAGGCCCGCCAGGGCAGCATCTGGACCGAGGCCGGCTTGCGCCGCCTGGCCGATGTCACCCAGGCGGTGACCTTCCTGCCCGGTATCTCGCGCAGCAGCGTGCGCTCGTTGTGGACGCCCAACGCGTTCGTCAACGAAATCACCGAGGACGGCTTTCGCGCCGACCCGCTGGTGCCCGGCACGGTGACGCCCGAGCGGCTGGACCCCGACATCATTGCGCGCATCGCCAACTCCACCGCCCAGGGTGGTTTCATCGGCACTTTGGTTTCCCGCGATCAGAGCAGCGCGATGATCACCGCCGAGCTGAACGAGCGCGATGCCGATGGCCAGCACCTTGACTACGTGGCCTACAACCACGTGCTCGAGCAACAGATCCGTCAGCGCTTCGAGGATGCAGGCTTCGAAATCCAGATCATCGGCTTTGCCAAGCAGATCGGTGATATCGCCGACGGCGCGGCGGCGGTACTGGAGTTCTGCCTGCTGGCGTTGCTGCTGACGGCAGCGGCGGTCTACTGGTACTGCCATTCGCTGCGCTTCACCTTGCTGGCGCTGGGCTGCTCGATGACCTCGTTGATCTGGCAGTTCGGCAGCTTGCGCCTGCTGGGGTATGGTCTCGACCCGCTGGCGGTGCTGGTGCCGTTTCTGGTGTTCGCCATCGGCGTTTCCCATGGGGTGCAGCAGATCAACTACATCGTTCGCGAAATCGCCACCGGCAGCACGGTCGAGACCGCGGCCCGCTCAAGCTTCAGGGGGCTGCTGGTGCCTGGCACCCTGGCGCTGGTGACGGCGTTCGTGTCGTTCATCACCTTGCTGTTGATCCCCATCCCGATGGTGCGCGAGCTGGCGATTACCGCCTCGCTGGGGGTGGCCTTCAAGATCGCCACCAACCTGGTGATGCTGCCGCTGGTGGCCTCGATGCTCAAGGTCGATGCGCGCTATGCCGCCGCCGAGGAAGCGTCCCGTCAGCGCCGGGCAGGTTGGCTGGAAGGGCTGGCGAAGCTGGCCGAATGGCGCAATGCCCGTTGGGTAATGGTGGTGGCCCTGCTGGTGCTGGCGATGGCCGTCTGGCAGAGCCACGACCGCGTGGTCGGCTCGTTGCAGGCCGGGGCGCCGGAGCTGCGTGAGGACTCGCGCTTCAACCGTGATGCGCTGGCCATCGCCAGCCACTACGACATCGGCCTGGACTGGCTGAGCGTGGTGTTCGAGGTACAGCCGACACGGCTGGGCGAGGGCGGCGGCAATGCCTGCGAAGACGTCGAGCTGGGGCAGTACCAGGACCGCTTCGTGTGGGCGATGGAAGGGGTGCCGGGGGTGCTGTCGGTGGCGTCGTTCTCGACGGCCATGCGCCAGTTCAACGAGGGGTACAACGAAGGCAACCCGAAGATGAGCGCGGTACCCATCGATGCGATGAACTATTCGTCCCTGGCCGCCGAGGTGGCCCGCACACCGGGGCTGATGCGCGGCGATTGCACGATGACGGCCGTGCACCTGTACCTGGCGGACCACAAGGCCACCACCATCAGCCGGGTGATCGATGCGGCCAAGGCCTTTCGCAGCGAGCACCCGCTGGCCGGCGTCAGCGTGCGCCTGGCATCGGGCAATGCCGGGGTGATTGCCGCCATCAACGAGGAGGTGGAAAAGAGCGAGACGCCGATGCTGCTGTACGTCTACGCCGCCATCGCCTTGCTGGTGCTGGTGGTGTACCGCGACCTGCGCGCGGTGCTCGTGTGCTGCCTGCCGCTGACCATCGGCACCTTCATCGGCTACTGGTTCATGAAAGAGCTGCAGATCGGCCTGACGATCGCCACGCTGCCGGTGATGGTGCTGGCCGTCGGCATCGGCGTGGATTACGCCTTCTACATCTACAACCGCATCCAGCTGCACCAGGCCCATGGCCAGCCGATTGCCGTCGCTGTGGCGCTGTCGCTGCGCGAAGTGGGCATGGCGACCATTTTCACCGCCATCACCCTGGCGGTCGGCGTCGCCACCTGGGCGTTCTCCGACCTCAAGTTCCAGGCGGACATGGGCAAGCTGCTGGCGTTCATGTTCATGGTCAACATGGTCATGGCCATGACCGTGTTGCCGGCGTTCGCGGTCTGGCTGGAGCGGGTTTTCCCACGCAAGCGCCCGGTGCGCATGATTGGCGCGCTGGCGCATTGAGGAGAGTGGCATGGGTTACCTGAAAACCATCCTGGGTCTTGCAGTATTTGCCGCAATGCCCGTGGCGTCGGCGCTGGAGGCGGTGCCGGCGCAGCCGTCCGCGCATGCCGCCCAGGCGATGCTGCTGGGGGCCGCCTGGGCCAAGGAACGTGTGGTCGCCGTGGGTGACCACGGCATGGTGCTGGTCTCCGACGACCAGGGGCGCAGCTACAGCCAGGCGCGCGCCGTACCGGTGTCCAGCACCCTGACCGGGGTCAGCTTCGCGGATGCCAGCCACGGCTGGGCCGTCGGGCATTGGGGCGCCATCCTCGCCACCGACGATGGCGGTGAAAGCTGGCGGGTCCAGCGCCTGGCCAGTGACGAGGACAGGCCGCTGTTCGCCGTGCACTTCTTTGACAGCCGGCGGGGTGTGGCGGTGGGGCTGTGGTCGCTGGTGCTGACCACCGACGATGGCGGCGCCACCTGGACCCAACGCACCTTGTCGCCGCCGCCAGGTTCCAGCCGTGCGGACCTCAACCTGATGAACCTGTTCGTCGATGGCCGGGGTGGTCTGTATGCCACTGCCGAACGTGGGCAACTGTTGCGCTCCGATGATCAGGGGCACAGCTGGCGCTACCTGGACACCGGTTATGACGGCACGTTGTGGACCGGCGCCGTGCTGGCCGATGGCGGGCTGCTGGTGGGCGGGCAGCGCGGCACCTTGTTGCGGGGCTCGGCCGATGGCACGTCGTGGCAGCGTATCGCGCTCGACAGCCGCAGCTCGATTACCGCCATTGCGGTGGAGGGGGAGCAGGTGCTGGCGGTGGGGCTGGATGGGCTGCAGGTGCGCAGTGGGGATGGGGGGAAGACCTTCGCGGTGTCGCGCAGCGAGGACGGCGCGTCGCTGACGGCTGCGCTGCCTGGGGGGCGTGATGGGCCTTTGTTGTTTTCCCGGCATGGGGTGGTTGGGCTGGCTTCGCCTTGAGTCTGCTCGGATTGCGGGTGGCTTCGGGGTGTTCGGCGGGAGTGTTGCAGCGCCTGTGAGATCGAGCGCCGCCCGCGCGGCGCATCGCTGGCAAGCCAGCTCCCACATCTGTTTCGGGCCAGTCACTCCTGCAAGCTCACCACTGTCCGCCTTGTTTGTCCGACTCGATTTCGAGGTGCGCGCTGATGACGCTTCACCAGACTTGAGACATGCGCCAAGGCGGGCAGCGGTACCTTCACAGACCTAACTGGCCCGAAACAGATGTGGTAGCTGGCTTGCCAGCGATGCGCCGCGCGGGCGGCGCTCGATCTCGAGAGCGCTGCAAATCTTTCGCCCTGCACCTGGTCGCCACCCCGCAATCCCCCTCCACTCCAAAGCCCCAATTAAATACATAACACTAGTTGCGCTAAATCAAATGCAGCAGTAGAGTCTGAAAAAACAACAACAAGTCGTAGGCGGATGCCATGCGTGCCAGCAGCCTCCCTATGCGCTTGTCGCCCAGCGGATACCCCGCTGACCGGAGAGCGTGCATGAACACTTTCAGCGAAACAAAACAGTCCAACCCAGGCGACCGTTTCCGCCTGCTGGGCGGGTGGGTTGAACGCCCGGCTGACCTGCAACCGGCCCTCGAGGGCGATATCAGCGCCGACGTGGTCATCATCGGCGCAGGCTTCGCCGGCCTCTCGACGGCGCTTGAACTGCGCGCGCTGGGCGCCGATGTGGTGGTCCTGGAACAGGACTTCGCCGGCTTCGGCGCCAGCGGCCGCAATGCCGGGTACCTGGCCGGCAGCATGGGCGTGGAGTTCGAACTGTTCCACAACCGTGTCGGCCTGGAGCAGGCCAGGAAGATGGTCTCGTTCTACGACGAAGGCGTCAGCTATGTGGAACGGCGCCTGCGTGAACTCGACATCGACTGTGACTACAACCCCTCCGGCATCATCCGCGCCGCGGTGCATCCGTCCCAGGAAAAGAAACTGCGCCACAGCATGGCGCTGGGGCATGAACTGGGTTCGGTTACACGGTTCGTCGATGCCGATGAAATGCGCGCCCGCGGCATTCCGCCGGCCTTCCTGTTCGGCTGCACGCAGCACGGCGGCACGCTCGACCCTGGCAAGTACGTCATGGGCCTGCGCCGTGCCGCGCTGCGGGCCGGGGTGCGGCTGTTCGAGCAGACCAAGCTGCTGTCCTACAGCGAAGGCCCGACCATCACCTGCCGCAGCGAGCACGGTAGTGCCCGCGCGCCGTTCATGGTGCTGGCCACCAACGCCTATACCCCGCAGCTGGGTTTGCTGCGCGACAAGGTGGTGCCGCTGCGGGTCTCGGCGATCGAGACCGAACCGCTGTCCAAGGCCCAGCTCAAGACGCTGGGATGGCAGGGCAGGGAAGGGGTCGTCACCCCCCACTGGACCATGGAAAGCCACCGGCTGACCGCGCGTGACACGCTGCTGGTCACCACCAAACAGCTTGGCTATGCCTATGGCTCGGGCACGCCCAACCAGCCTGACACCGCCGCCTACAAGGCCTTGCACCAAGCCCTCGAAGAGCGCTTCCCGACCCTGCGCGGCACCGCCATCCGTGCGTGCTGGAGCGGCTACATCAGCCTGGCCTACGACGCCTTGCCGGTGGTCGGCGCCACCGGCGCCGGGCACAACATTCTCTACACCGCCGGTTGTTCCGGGCACGGCGTCGGCACCCAGTCGATGGTCGGTTACCTGCTGGCCGAGCGCATTGGCGGTATCGAGCACCCGCTGCTGGCGGCGCTGCGCCACAAGACCCCATCGACGCTGCCCGAGCCGCTGCAGTGGTGCGCCATGAAGGCCGCCCTGGCCGGTGTCAACGGGCTGGACCGCCACCTCAATCGCAGAGTCCGTGCGTCCCTCGCACAGTAACTTCCCGCTGCCGGGCCACGGCAGCGGGCTTCCAACCCTGGAGCAACCATGAACAACTTTTCGAACGAGGCCGTCAGGGTGACGGCCTGGGCGGCGATCCTTGGCGGCCTGTTCGCCTACCTGAACGTCGGTTTCATGCTGATGGTGACCCACGGCGACATGACGGTGACCCTGGACGGTGCACAGATGCTCAGCCTGCCTGCGCAGTTCCGGCAGTACTTCAGGCTGTCGATGTTCGCCGACCTGCTGGGCTTCTACCTGCCGTTGCTGGTGATCGGCGGCTACCTGTGGCGGGCATTTCGCGAACAGGCCGGTGCCCTGGGCGACATGGCCGTGCTGGCCATCACTACCTACGTGGTGCTGGGCGTGGTGGGGGCCGGCCTGCAGCTCTCGGTACTCAACCCCCTCGCCGAACTTCACCAGGGCGGCACAGCGGCTGTGCAGGCTGCCGCCGAAGTGGCCTGGACCAGCATCGCGGTGGGCAGCCAGCGGGGGCTTTGGTGGTGCGAGGGGCCAGTCGTGCTGTTCTGGGGGCTGGTCGTCGGCACCCACTTGAAGAACGCCGGTTGGGGCACCTCGATCCTGCTGCCGTTGAAAATCGTTGGCTGGTGTTTCGGCCTGTATTTCATCGCCGGTTTCTTCCCGCAGCTGGAGGCGCTGACCAACGCCTTGCTGGTGATCGTGGTGCTGATCTTCCCGTTCTGGATGGTGCTGTTCGGCCTGCAGTTGCGCCGGCGTTCGCTGCGCCTTGCGCTCGGTGCATGACACCGGCGCCACACCCACAACCGCTTTAAAAGCGCTGCCCGATCACGGGGCGCAATCAAACAACAACAGCGTGAGGCTCCTGGTATGGCTGCAAGGCCCCCCTCCAACACATTCGATCTCAAACGTCGGCAACTGCTGAAGTTTGCCGGCGCCACGGCGGCCGTCGGTGGCCTGGGCCTGCAAGCGACGCTGGCCAGTGCCGCCGAAGGCACGGCCAGCGCCCGCGGCAGCGATGATGGCGTGCTGGATGTCGTGATCATCGGTGCCGGCATGGCCGGACTCACGGCTGCCCGTGACTTGCAGCAGGCAGGCTGCCAGTCGTTCGTGGTGCTGGAGGCACGCAACCGTGTAGGCGGCCGGGTGCTCAACCATGACCTGGGCGGGGGCCAGATCTCCGAAGCCGGCGGCCAGTGGATCGGGCCTGGCCAGACGGCTGTGGCCGACCTTGCACGTGAGCTCCAGGTGGGCACCTTCCCAACCTACTACCAGGGCAAGACCGTGGTGCTTGGCGGGGAAGGGCGGCTTGAACTCGATCTGGAAGGCACCTTCGGCACCGATGAAAGCGTTGGTGCCAAGCTCAGCGAGCTGTCCAGGGCCGTGCCGTCGGGCGCGCCCTGGACCTCGCCGAGGGTTGCCGAGCTGGACAAACTGTCGGTGGGCGACTGGCTGGCCCAGCAAGGCATCAAGCCCGAGGACCGCTCCGGTTGGGACACCAGCCTCACCCTTACGGGCGGCGTGACGCCGGCCAAGATGGGGCTGCTGCATTTTCTGTCGATGATCAATTCGGCGAGCTGCGACTACATGAAGCTCGACTCGATCAAGGACAGCGCCCAGGGCACGCGCTTCGTCGGTGGCTCGCAGCTGTTGTGCACGCGGATGGCCGAGGCCCTGGGTGACAAGCTGCGCCTGGCCTGCCCGGTGCGCGAGATCGCCGACTGGGACCGCGAGGTGGTGCGGCTGACCACCGACAAGGGCGTGGTACGCGCGCGCCGGGTGATCGTTGCGATCCACCCCGCGCTATGCAACCAGGTGCAGTTCACCCCCGCGCTGCCCGAAGGCCGCGCTGCGCTGCAGCGGGCCTGGCCCGCCCACAGCCCGGCGCGCAAGACGGCCATGGTCTATGCCCGGCCGTTCTGGCGCGACAAGGGCCTGAACGGCCACACCATGCAGGTCAAGGGGCAGGTGCTGTGGGCCTGGGACAACTCGCCACCGGGTGGCGAAATCGGTGTGATCAACGCCTTCATCGTCAACGCCATGGTGCCTTCCGACCCTGCTGCCGCGCAGCGCGTGCTGGCAGAAATCTATGCCCGCGCCCTGGGTGACGAGGCCCTGAGCCCCATCGGTTATCACGACCATGACTGGGGGCAGGCCGACCCTTGGAGCCTCACCTGCGTCTCGGCCATCCCTCCCGGTTTCTGGAGCCAGCATGGCGAGTCGCTGCGGCCGGCCTGCGGCAACCTCATCTGGTCGGGTACCGAAACCGCTGAAATCTGGGCGGGCTACATGGACGGCGCGGTGCGCTCGGGTCATCACAGCGCACTGCAGGCGCTCGCTTCGCTGCGCAAGGCTTGAGGGGCAGACATGAAGAAGAAACTGTTGTTGGGCACGGGGCTCGTCCTGGTGTTGCTACTGGCGCTGTTCGGGCGCGACCTGCTGGGCCTGTACCGGCTGCTGGACTTTATCGACACCACCACCCAGGCCTATGAGGCAGAGGGCCCCTGGCCGCATACGGCGGATGCCTGTTACGGCTGCCACGGCAAGCAGGGCACCTCCTTGCATCAACGGTATCCGAGCCTGGCGGGCCAGCCCGCCGAGTACCTGAAAGCGCAGCTGCACAGCTTTGCCAGTGGCCAACGCCTCAACCCGAACATGCAACCCCTGGCGATGAGCCTCACGGAACAGGAAATCCTCAAACTGGCGGACTACTACGCCCGCCAACCGGCGCAGGAAAACGCTGCATTCCAGCCCGACCCGGTGCTGCGCAAGCAAGGGGCCAAGCTGGCAACGGCAGGCGCCTGCATGGCCTGCCACGGCGAGAAGCTGACGGGCCAGGGGCCGTTCCCGCGCCTGGCCGGGCAGGGGGCCGACTACCTGCTGGTGCAGCTGGATGCCTTTGCCCAGGGGCGGCGAGTCGACCCGACCGGGTCGATGAAGGCGATCACCGCAACCTTGTCGGCGCAGGATCGCAAAGCACTTGCCCATTACCTCGCCTCACTGGCCCCCGCGCCGAAATGACGCCCTGACACTTACAAAAAAGAGAATTTCGCTATGGAAACCAGAGATGTTTTCGCTTTGCTCACCTGTGTGCTGCTGGTCGTTTCCGGAGGAACCTACGGCATCAAGTTCCTGCGCAAAGGCAATTTCCTGTTGGGCCTGGAGTGGCTGATCGTCGCGTTTTCCGGCAGCAACCTGCTGATCTTCCTGCTGACCCAGTCGCAGGTTTCCTATGGCATTTCGTTCTTCCTGGATGCCTTCTCCCGAGGTTTCGGCATACCGATCGTGACGGTGCTTGGCCTGATGGCGGTGACCCACAACTTCAAGCCGTCCAAGCTCAAGGATGCAGCCCTGTTCGTCATCACCTTTGCCAGCACCTTCGTCATGATCAAGTCCGATTTCATGGCCAAGCCCTTGCCGTACTTCTATGTGGTCATGTGGGCTGCCTATACGGTCTACCTGGTGTACTTCATCGGCAGGCTGGCAAGCGCAGGCGAGTACCTGCACGCGCTGGGTGTGACCGTAGCAGGGGCGGCCGCGCTGTTCGTGGCGTGCATCTATGACTTCTATCCCATCCCGGGTGACGACTCCAAGGCGATATTCCTGTCCATCGCCCTGGTCACCTGGTCCTACATGATGATCCAGCTGTACTACGCCTTCTTCGCCCTGGAACGCGCCAAGCAGCAGGCGGTTTACGCGCGCTGATGCAGCCGTTGCACACCCTTGGAATCCCATTCGGAGTACAGCCATGTCCATTGAGCAAGTCGCGCCGGCGGTAGCGCGCATGCGCGAGGTTTTTGCCCTTCAGCGCAAGGCGTTTGCCGACGAGCGTTACCCTTCATTCGAAGCGCGCCGCGCCAACCTGCAGGCGCTCAAGGCGCTGGTGCTGGAGCATGCAGACGCGATCGCGGCCGCCATCTCCAGCGATTTCGGCCACCGTTCCAGCCACGAGACCAAATTGCTGGATATCTTCGGCCTGGTCAGCGAGATCAATCATGCGATCAAGTGCCTCAAGCGCTGGATGAAACCCCGCAAGCGCGGTGTCGGCCTCTGGTTCCAGCCCGGGCGCGCCGCCGTGCTCGCCCAGCCGCTGGGGGTGATCGGCATCGCCGCGCCGTGGAACTACCCCCTGTACCTGACCCTGGGCCCGCTGTGCGGCGCGCTGGCCGCGGGCAACCGCGCCATGATCAAGGTGGCCAGCGACTCAAGCCACTTCGGGCGGCTGATCGCGGACTTGCTTGGCCAGCGTTTCGCCGAGGACCTGGTGGCGGTCATTCAGCCGGGGCCTGGGATCAACGATGGCTTCTCGCGCCTGCCATTCGATCACCTGATCTTCACCGGCTCCCCTGCGGTGGGTCGGCAGATCATGCGTAATTGCAGCGAAAACCTCACCCCGGTCACCCTCGAACTGGGCGGTAAATCGCCAACCCTGGTGGCCCCGGGCTACCCACTGCAGCAAGCCGCCGAAACCATCCTTTGGGGCAAGTGCCTGAATGCCGGGCAGACCTGCGTTGCGCCTGACTATGTGTTTCTGCCGGCCGGCAGTGAGGAAGCGTTTATCGAACACGCCCGGGCGGCGGTCAGCCGGCATTACCCCAAGGCGCTGGCCGACAACCCCGACTACAGCTGCATGATCAATGCCCGCCAGCTGGCGCGGGTCGAGGCGCTGCTGGCCGATGCCCGCGACAAGGGCGCGCGGGTGGTGGCACTGGCCGATGCCGAAGGCGCTCGCCGGGTCGGCAAGCTGGCGCCGCACCTGGTGTTCGACGTGCGCGACGACATGCTGATCATGCAAGAGGAAATCTTCGGCCCAGTGCTGCCGGTGCTCAGCTATCGCCGGCCGGAGGAGGCCGTGGCCTATATCAATGCCCATGAGCGGCCGCTGGCGCTGTACCTGTTCGATGAGGACCAGGGGCGTGTCGAGCAGGTGCTGCGGCAAACGCTGAGCGGCGGTGTGTCGGTCAACAGCGTGATGCTTCACGTGCTGCAGGAGAACCTGCCGTTTGGTGGTGTCGGCAATTCGGGGATGGGCCACTACCATGCCGAAGAGGGTTTCCAGACGTTCAGCAAGATGCGCCCGATCTTCTACCAGGCCAGGCACAACGGCAGTTTCCTGCTCAAACCGCCGTATGGGCGCCTTACCCAGGTCCTGCTGCGCCTGATGTTGCGCTGATGCAAAGGTTGCTGAGACGGGCTGACGATGCTGCTACGAGTTGACGCTACTTCGGTAATCGTCATGCCCTTTTTTGCGCCCTTCGGGGCGCTTTTTTTATCGTGAGCGCAACAGGTCAGCAGCGCCCACCCTGATTACTCGACCTCCTCGACCACCCCCTGGTCCTCACCCAAAAACCCGCCGCTCTGGTGCTGCCACAGCCGTGCATAGGTGCCGTTCTTGCCCAGCAGTTCGGCATGGGTGCCTTGTTCGATGATGCGCCCCTCATCCATGACGATCAGCCGGTCCATGGCCGCGATGGTGGACAGCCGATGGGCGATGGCGATGACGGTCTTGCCTTGCATCATTTCGTCGAGGCTTTCCTGGATGGCCACTTCGACCTCCGAATCCAGCGCGCTGGTGGCCTCGTCCAGCAGCAGGATCGGGGCGTTCTTGAGCATCACCCGGGCGATGGCCACGCGTTGGCGCTGGCCGCCGGACAGCTTGATGCCACGCTCACCCACCAGGGTGTCGTAGCCGCTGTTGCCTTGCTTGTCGCTGAGCTGGCTGATGAAACCATCGGCCTGGGCATTGGCGGCGGCGCTGCGGATCTGCGCCTCGGTGGCGTCAGGGCGGCCGTAGGCGATGTTGTCGCGGATCGAGCGGTGCAGCAGCGAGGTGTCCTGGGTGACCATGCCGATGGCGCTGCGCAGGCTGTCCTGGGTCACTTCGGCGATGTCCTGCCCGTCGATGCGGATGGTGCCGCTGTTGACGTCGTAGAAGCGCAGCAGCAGGTTGATCAGCGTGGACTTGCCGGCACCCGAGCGGCCCACCAGCCCGACTTTTTCGCCGGGGCGGATATGCAGGGTGAGGTCGTCGAGCACCTGGCGTTCGCCGCCATAGTTGAAACTCACCTTGTCGAAGCTCACCGCGCCGCCGCGGGTCTGCAGCACGCCGGCGTTCGGCGCGTCCTGCACCTTGGGGCCGCGGGTGAGGGTGGCCATGCCGTCCTGCACCGTGCCGATGCTCTCGAACAGCGAGGTCATCTGCCACATGATCCAGTGCGACATGCCATTGATGCGCAGCGCCATGGCGGTGATCGCCGCCACCGCACCGGCACCGACCTGGCCTTGGTGCCACAGCCACAGGGCATAGCCGCCGGCACCGAGAATCAGGCCGACCACCAGTGCCTGGTTGACGATCTCGAACTGGCTGACCAGGCGCATCTGGCGAAAGCCGGTGAGCTTGAAGTCTTCCATGGCTGCGCGGGCGAAGTGCGCTTCGCGCTTGGAGTGCGAGAACAGCTTCACGGTGGTGATGTTGGTGTAGGCGTCGGAGACGCGCCCGGTCATCGACGAGCGCGCATGGGCCTGCTCCTGGCCGACTTTGCCCAGGCGGGGCACGAAGTACAGCATCGCCAGCCCGAACAACAGCAGCCAGGCCACGAACGGCAGCATCAGTTGCAGGGCGAAACCGCCGGCCAGGGCAATGATCGCGATGAAGTACACGCCAATGCCGGGAATGATCTCGATGAAGGTGAACAGCACCTCGCGCACCGCCAGCGCGGTCTGCATCACCTTGGTGGTGACCCGGCCCGAGAATTCATCGGAGAAGAACGACAGGCTCTGGCGCAGCATCAGGCGATGGAAGTCCCAGCGCAGGCGCAGCGGCAGGTTGATCGCCAGCACCTGGTGCTGCATCAGGGTGCGCAGCGCCACCAGGCCGATACTGGCCAGCAGCACCAGGCCGATACCCCACAGCACGCGGCTTTCCTCACCGCTTGCGGCGGTGCCGGCCTGCCAGGCCGGAAGCAGGTCGACCACCTGGCCGAGGAAGGAGAACAACCAGGCTTCGTAGATCGATACGCCGGCACTGAACAGCGCAAGGGCCAGGATGTAGCCGCGGGCGCCGCGGGTGCAGGCCCACAGGAAACGCAGCAGCCCCATCGGTGGGGGTGGCACTTCATCGGGCGGGAAAGGGTCTAGCCATCGTTCAAAAACGCGCAGCATTCAGGTCTCCGTATCGGGTAAGTCTAGGTTTCATCCCTTGACCATCGCCCGCAACGCCGCTTTGGCCTCGGGCGTCTGCAGGCGGGCGATGAACGCCAGGCCCTCACGCTCAACCGTAGCAGCCAGTTCCTGGCGATGGGCATCCTTGAGCAATTGCTTGCTGATGCGCAAGGCATCGGCGGGCAGGCGCTGCAGGCGCCGGGCGAGTTTCTCGGCGGCGGCCTGGCATTGCGCGCCATCCTCGAGCAATTCGGTCGCCAGCCCCCACTGCACGGCCTGCTCGCCGCTGAGCAACTGGCTGCACAGCAACACCTGCGCAGCCCGCGCGTGCCCCAGCAGGCGTGGCAGCAACAGGCTGGCGCCGAACTCCGGGCATACGCCCAGCGGCACGAAGGGGGTGCGCAGCTTGGTATCGCGGGTGACCAGCACCTGGTCGCAGTGCAGCAGGAAGGTGGTGCCGATGCCGATCGCCGGGCCCGCCACCGCCGCGATCAGCGGCTTGTCCAGCGCCAGCACCGCCCACATCATGCGGAACACCGGGCTGTCCAGGTCGGTGGGCGGCTGGTCGAGAAAGTCCGGCAGGTCGTTGCCGGCGGTGAAGCACTCGGCGCTGCCGGTCAGCACGATCACCTCGACCTGCGGGTCGTCGTTGGCCGCCTCGAACAGCTCGGCCAGCCGGGTGTACATGGCGTTGGTCAGCGCATTGAGCTTGTCCGGGCGGTTGAGGCGCAGGGTCAGCAGGCCTTCGTCGAGTTCGTGCAGGATCAGGTCGGTCATGGGGCGGCGCCTTGTGTTGTTCTTGTGGTGGGCTTAGAAGGTCGGCGGGGTGATCACCCAGATCACCACCGCATCGACGTCGCCAGGGTTGCCGTAACGGTGCGGCTCCTGGCTGGAAAAACTGAAGCTGTCGCCTTCGCTCAGCTGGAAGTAGCGCTCGCCTACCCACAGCTCGAAGGTCCCGCACAGCAGGTAGCCGGCCTCTTCGCCGTCGTGGCTGTAGCTTTGCTCGCTGTAGGTGCCCGGGGGGAAGCGTGAATGCAGCATTTCCAGCTCGCGGCTGGGCTGCGGGGTGAGCAGCTGGTCGACGATACCGTCCTCGTAATGCACGCTCAGCCGGCTGTTCTTGCGCACCACATAGCCCTCGTCTTCCGGGGCCGTGACCGCTTCGCTGGCGAAGAACCACTGGATGGTCACGCCCAGGGTGCGGGCGATATTGAACAGCGCCGGGATCGACGGGTAGGACAGGTTGCGCTCCAGCTGGCTGATGTAGCCGGCGGTCAGCCCGCTCTGTTCGGCCAGTTCGGCCAGGGTCATGCCGCGGCGCTTGCGCAGGCCGCGGATGCGGGTGCCGAGAAACTGCGGCGCGGTGCTGCCGTCCTCGGCAGGGGGCGGCGCTTTGGCAATATGGCGATTCATGGCGGTTTCCAGTCGGCCCTGCAAAGTCCCGGAGTATAAACAGGCTCACAAGGCGGCGGCGACCTTCAACCCTTCATGGATCGCTTCCTCGGCGGTGCGCGGGGCCAGGCAGTCGCCGATGCGCAGCACCTGTGCGAGGTCCTTGATCTGTTCGGCCAGGGTGTCGACCGGCTGGTGGCCCTGGCACAGCACCAGGGTGTCGATGCCTTCGAAGATCATCGCCTCGCCGCTGGCGGTGTGCTGCAGGTAGACGCTGTTGTCGTCGCAGCCATACAGGCGGGCATAGGGGGTAATGGGGATACCCAGCTTGTGCAGCTCGCCGGCCAGCTGGTCGCGCACATACAGCGGCAGGCTCTCGCCGCAATGGGTGCCGTTGACCGCCAGTTGCACCTGATGCCCGGCGCGCACCAGGCGCTCGGCGATGCCGGGGCCGATCCAGTCGCAGCGCCAGTCCACCACCAGCACCGAGCGGCCGAGCTTGACCTGGTCGCGCAGCACTTGCCAGGCATCGACCACCTGCAGCTCGCCGCCACGCTCGAACGCCGGCCAGTAAGGCTCGGCACCGGTGGCGACGATCACCGCGTCCGGGCGTTCGCGCTCCACCAGGGCGCGGTCGACGCGGGTATTGCGCACCACCTCGACCCCGGCCAGTTGCATCTCCCGTTGCAGGTTGGTGCTGGCGCCGCCGAACTCGCTGCGCCGGGGTAGCAACTGCGCCAGCAGCACCTGGCCGCCCAGTTGCGCGCTGGCTTCATACAGCGTCACCTGGTGCCCGCGCGCCGCCGCCACGGCGGCGGCCTTCATCCCGCCGGGGCCGCCGCCGACCACCATGACCCGTTTGCGCACGCTGGCCGGGGGCAGGTTGGCGTACTGTTGTTCGCGCCCGGTTTCCGGGTGCTGGATGCAGGAGATCGGCAGCCCGCGATGGAAGTGGCCGATGCACGCCTGGTTGCAGGCGATGCAGGCGCGTACGTCCTCGGCGCGGCCGCTGTCGGTCTTGTTCGGCATCTGTGGGTCGCAGATCAGCGCGCGGGTCATGCCGCACACGTCGGCCTGGCCGCGGGCGAGGATCAGTTCGGCTTCCTGGGGCTGGTTGATCCGCCCGGTGACGAACAGCGGGATCTGCAGGCGCGACTTGAAGGTGCCGGCTTCGCGGGCCAGGTAAGCCGCCTCGATGGCCATCGGCGGGACGATATGGATCGCGCCGCCCAGCGAGGCGGAGGTGCCGGCGACGATATGCACGTAGTCCAGGCTCGCCTGCAGGGCCTGCACGGCCTCCAGCGACTCGCCCTCGGTAAGGCCCTCGGCATCGCGTTCGTCGGCGCTGATGCGCAGGCCGACGATGAACTGCTCGTCGGTGGCGGCGCGCACGGCTGCAAGGATCTCGCGCAAGAAACGCAGGCGCTGTTCGAGGTCGCCGTTGTAACCGTCGCTGCGGCGGTTGACCCGCGGGTTGATGAACTGCGCAGGCAGGTAGCCATGGCTGGCGACCACCTCGACACCGTCTATGCCGGCCTGGTGCAGGCGCCGCGCGGCGGCTGCGTAGCCGGCGACGATCTCGTCGATCATCGCCTGGTCGAGCTCGCGCGGCATCACCCGGAAGCGCTCGTTGGGCACGGCGGAGGCGCTGTAGGCGACCGCCAGCAGGCCGTCGGCGGACTCCATGATCTCGCGGCCCGGGTGGAAGACCTGCGACAGCACCACGGTGCCCTGGGCGTGGCACACCTCGGCCAGACGCCGGTAGCCGTCGATGCAGGCATCGTCGGTGGCCATCAGCACATGGGAGGTGTAGCGGGCGCTGTCATGCACCCCGGCCACCTGCAGCACGATCAGCCCGACACCGCCTTCTGCACGGGCTTGGTGATAGGCGATCAGTCGCTCGTTGACCAGGTTGTCGGTGGGCATGGAGGTGTCGTGGCCGCTGGACATGATGCGGTTTTTCAGGCGCTTGCCACGAAGCTGCAGCGGTTCGAACAGGTGCGTGAAGGCGGTCGACATACGGGCAGGCTCCAGCGGGGTGTTGTTGTTTTTTTCTTATAAAAGTGTACCCATAGTAAAAAATCAACTTGTTTTTTTACTGGTCGTTGTCTAGTTTCGACAACACCCCCGCCTCAGGGGCGAACCTCACAAAAACAACAAAGAGGGTCCATCGATGAGCGCTTTTGCACGAAAACCCGGGATGTACGCGGTGCTGTTGTGGCTGGGCCTGGGCAGCGCCCAGGCGGCGTCGGACATGGTGGTGGTGGGCTATGGCGGTGCCGGGCAGAAGGCCCAGGACGTGGCGTTGTTCCAGCCGTTCAGCGCCCAGGACAAGAGCAGGCTGATGCAGACCGAGTACAACGGCGAGATGGCGCGGATCAAAGTCATGGTCGACACCGGCAGCGTGGACTGGGACGTGGTGCAGATCGAAGGCCCCGACCTGCTGCGTGGGTGTGATGAAGGCATGTACGAGCGGCTGGATTGGAACACGCTGGGCCACAAGGACCAGCTGATTGCCGACGCCGCGCAGGAATGCGGCTCGGCGGCGCTGGTGTGGAGCGTGGCGATCGCCTACGACCGTAACAAGCTGGCCCAGGCGCCGACCTCCTGGGCCGACTTCTGGGACGTGAAGAAGTACCCGGGCAAGCGCGGCCTGCGCAAGCGCGCGGTGTACAACCTGGAGTTCGCCCTGCTGGCCGACGGGGTCAAGGTAGAAGACGTGTACAAGGTACTTGCCACCCAGGCAGGCGTTGACCGCGCGTTCGCCAAGCTGAGCGAGCTCAAGCCCAGCATCCAGTGGTGGGAGGCGGGCGCCCAGCCGCCGCAATGGCTGACCGCCGGCGACGTGGTGATGACCTCGACCTACAGCGGCCGCATCGCCGCCGCCGCACAGAACGGCAGCCCGCTGGCGCTGGTGTGGCCGGGCAGCCTGTACGGCATGGACTATTGGGCGATCATCAAGGGCTCGAAACATGTGCAGCAGGCCGAGCGGCTGATTGCCTACACCAACCAGCCCGAGGCGCAGGTGCGTTACGTCGAACAGATTCCCTATGGCCCGACCAATACCCAGGCAGCCGCCGCACTGGCGCCGGAGCTGGCCAAGTGGGTGCCGACCTCGAAGCAGAACCTGGAAGGCGCCCTGGCCATGAACGTGGAGTTCTGGGTCGATCATGGCGAGGAACTGGAGGAACGCTTCAACGCCTGGGCTGCCAGCAAGTAACCCATCGCGGCTGGACAGTGTCCATACTCTCCAGCCGCCCATCACCAACCTGGAACCCGTGACCATGCCTACCGAACAACACCTGCGCGAGGAGCTGGCGGCCTGCTACCGGCTGATCGCGCACTTTCGCATGACCGACCTGATCTTCACCCATATCTCGGTACGCCTGCCGGGGCCCGAGCATCATTTCCTGATCAACCCCTACGGCTTGATGTTCGATGAAATTACTGCCTCCAACCTGGTGAAGATCGACCTGCACGGCCATGCCGTCGAGCCTTCGCCTTACCCGGTGAACCCGGCGGGTTTCGTCATCCACAGTGCCATCCATGGCGCCCGCGAAGATGCGCAGTGCGTGCTGCATACCCACACCCGCGCCGGTTGTGCGGTGGCGGCGCTGGAGTGCGGGTTGCTGCCGGTGAACCAGATCTCGATGGAGTTCTACGGCAAGGTCGCCTACCACGACTACGAAGGCGTGGCGCTGGACTTGAGCGAGCAGCAGCGGCTGGTGGCGGACCTGGGGCAGCAGCCGGTGATGATCCTGCGCAACCACGGCCTGCTCACCGTGGGGCGCAGTGTGGGTGAGGCTTTCATGCGCATGTACTACCTGGAAAAAGCCTGCGAGATCCAGCTGGCTGCCCAGGCCAGCGGCAAGCTGGTGTTGCCGCCCCACGCGGTGTGCGCGCATACCGAGCGGCAGTTCAATGACCCCAGGCGGCCGTTGGAAGAGGGCCAGCTGGCCGATCCGGACGCGATGCAGTTGGCCTGGGCGGCGTTGTTGCGGATGCTGGACAAGGTGGCGCCAGGCTATCGCGATTGAACAACTGTCTTGCATTGCCTTTTCTGGCCTCATCGCTGGCAAGCCAGCTCCCACATAGATCGCGCTTCCCTGTGGGAGCTGGCTTGCCAGCGATGAGGCCAGCACAGGCAGTACAAAACATTGGCTCCCACTGGCTTTTGTACACGGGGTTTCGCCAGCCGTCTGACTTGCTATACAGTCGTTCAACTGCATATCCCGCCACGAGACCCACCCCATGTCCCAGGAAGCCCGCTTCAGCCGCATGCTCCCCGAACTGCGCAAGGCCAATCTGGTCGAGGCTACCCTGGCCTGCCTGAAACGCCATGGCTTCCAGGGTGCATCGATCCGCAAGATCTCCGCCGAGGCCGGTGTTTCGGTCGGGCTGATCAGCCACCACTATTCCGGCAAGGACGAACTGGTCGCCGAAGCCTACATGGCCGTCACCGGCCGGGTGATGCAACTGCTGCGCGAGGCCATGGACCAGGTGGCGCCCAACGCCCGTGAGCGCCTGTCGGCGTTCTTTCGCGGCTCGTTCAGCGCCGAGCTGCTCGACCCGCAACTGCTCGACGCCTGGCTGGCGTTCTGGGGCGCGGTGAAAACCGCCGAGGCGATCAACCAGGTGCACGACCACTCCTACGGCGAATACCGCCGCGAGCTGCGCAGCCTGCTCAGCGAGCTGGCGCGGGAGGAGGGCTGGGCGCGCTTCGACGCCGACCTGGCCGCCATCAGCCTGAGCGCGTTGCTCGACGGCCTGTGGCTGGAGTCGGGCCTGAACCCGGGCACCTTCACCCCGGCCCAGGGCGTGCAGATCTGCGAAGCCTGGGTCGACGGCCTGCAAGCCGGCGGTCGGCAACGCTTCACCCTGCCGGCCGAGGGCTGTTGATCGACCGTTCAGCAATCGTTAGTCTTGGCCCACTCTAATAAGAAACACGCCCACGGGCGACTCAGGACCAAACGCAATGACCTCTCGGGTACTGATCGTCGACGACGATCCGCTGATTCGTGATTTGCTCCAGGCCTACCTGTCCCAGGAAGGCTATACCGTCCACTGCGCCGCCACCGCGGAGCAGGCCGAGGCCCTGCTGGCCGAGCAGCCGGTGGAGCTGGTGATGCTGGATATCCGCCTGCCGGGCAAGGACGGCCTGACCCTGACCCGCGAACTGCGGGTGCGTTCCGAGGTGGGGATCATCCTGATCACCGGCCGCAACGACGACATCGACCGTATCGTCGGCCTGGAATGCGGCGCCGACGACTACGTGAGCAAGCCGCTCAACCCCCGCGAGCTGGTGTCGCGGGCCAAGAACCTGATCCGCCGCGTGCGCCATGCCCAGGGCACCCGGCCCGCCACCCAGGCATCTGCTGCCCTCAAGCAGTTCGGCGAATGGGCACTGGACTGCGACCGGCGCCGGTTGATCGATGCGCAAGGCGGCGAAACCCTGCTGACCCACGGTGAGTTCCAGCTGCTCAGCGTGTTCCTGCGCAACAGCGGCCACACCCTGAGCCGCGATCAACTGATGGACCAGATCCGCAACCGCGAGTGGGTGCCCAACGACCGTTCCATCGACGTGCTGGTCGGCCGCCTGCGGCGCAAGCTGCACGACGACCCCGCCGAACCCGAGCTGATCATCACCATCCACGGCGCCGGTTACCTGTTCACCGCCAGCGTGGCGGCGTGACCCGGCGCCTGCTCGGCCTGCTGGTGCTGCTGTTCAGCGGCGCATTGCAGGCCGCCGAAACCGTCCGTTACTGCGATTACCCGGTCTACCCGCCGGTGTCCTGGAGCGATGGCAAGCAACCGCGCGGCCTGGCGCCGACGGTGGTGCGCGAGCTGTTCGGGCGCCTGGGCTACAAGGTTGAGATGGTGGTGCTGGGCAACTGGCAGCGTTGCCTCTTGGACGCCGCCGAAGGGCGGGTGGACGTGGTGCTGGCCTATGCCTCGGAGCAGCGTGCGCAGTCGATGCGTTTTTCCCAGGTACCGGTGCTGCGTGAAGAGGTGGCGGTGTTTGCCAACCGCCAGCGGCCGCTGACGTTCAACACGCTCGAAGACCTGGCCCGGTACCGTGGCGGGCTGCTGTTCGGCGAAAGCTACGGCGCCGAGTTCGACCGTTTCGTGGCGAAGCACCAGAACATCGAATGGGTATCGGACAGCGGGCAGAACTTCGGCAAGCTGATCCGCGGGCGCATCGACTTCGTGATCCAGGAGCGGCGCACCGGCCAGCTGTTCGTCGAGCACCTGCCCGGTGCCCGGGACATCGTTGCACTGGGGCCTGCGCTGAGCGTCGATTACCTGCGCGTGGCGGTGTCGCGCCACTCGCCCCTGAGTGAGCACATGAACGAGATCGACGAGCAACTGCAGAAGATGGCCGATGCGGGCGAGCTTGAGCGCTGGCTGCATGAAAGCGAGGTCACCTACCGCGACATGGTCAGGCAGCCATGAGCCGCCTGCAACCGGGTGGCCTGCTGCGTCGGCTGCTGCTGTTCATTCTGCTTTTCAGCCTGTGCTTCACGGTGCTGGCCAGCAGCGTGCAACTGTACTTCGAGTATCGCCGCGAAATGCGCGACATCGATGGGCGCATGGAGCTGATCCGTGCCGGTTACCTGGCCAGCCTGGAGCGCAGCCTGTGGGACCTCAACCAGGAGCAGCTGAACGTGCAGTTGCGCGGGCTGGTGGACTTCTCCGATGTGGCGCGGGTGCGCCTGAACAGCGACGACTTCACCCTGCAGCAAGGGGACCCGGCGCCAACGGGGCCGTTGCGGGTCGAGCGCTTTGCCCTGGATTTCCAGCCGCCTTCCGGGCCTGCGCGCCATCTGGGCGAGCTTGAGGTGAGCATCGACCTGGGCGCGGTGCACCGGCGGCTGTTCGCCACCGGCCTGACCAGCCTGCTGTGGATGAGCGTGTTCCTCTGCGGGTTGGCGCTGGCGTTGTCCGGGCTGTTCTACCGGCTGGTGACCCGCCACCTGCAGGTGATGGCCGACTTCGCCCGGCGCATTGGTGCCGGGCAGTGGCATGAGCCGCTGCGCCTTAACAAGCGCCGCTCACCGCACCCGGACGAGATCGACAGCGTGGCCCTGGCGCTGGACGACATGCGCCGGGCGATCCTCAGCGATATCGAGCGCCGCGAGACCGATCGCCTGGCCCTGCAGGACAACCGCGACGAACTGCAGAAGCAGGTCGAGCGGCGCACCGCCAGCCTGTTGCGTGCCAAGGACGACGCCGAGGCGGCCAACCTGGCCAAGTCGCGCTTCCTCGCCACCATGAGCCACGAGCTGCGCACGCCGCTCAACGGCATCCTCGGCATGGCCGAACTGCTGCGCGACGCTGGGTTGGCGGCGGCGGATCGCAAGCGCCTGGAGGCGCTGTACAAGGCGGGCGAAGGGCTGCTCGGCATCCTCAACGAGGTGCTCTATTTTGCCCGCCTCGAAGAAGGCGAAAGCCACCCGGAAACCGTGGGTTTCTCCCTGCGCCAGCTGTGCGACGAAGTCCTGACCCTGCTCGAACCCAGGGCCCTGGCCAATGACAGCGTGGTGCTGTGCCGTATCGACCCACAGTTGGCGGCACACCAGCGCGGCGCCGAGCAGTACCTGCGCCAGGTGCTGAGCAACCTGCTGGCCAATGCGATCAAGTTCACCGAGGGCGGCGAGATTCTGGTGGAGGTGCAGGTGCTGCGCGAAGCAGCCGGCCGCCAGCACCTGCGGCTGAGTGTCAGCGACGATGGCATCGGTATCTGCGAGGCGATGCAGCCGAAGATCTTCGACCGCTTCGTCCAGGCCAGCGAGGCGGTGGCGCGGCGTTATGGCGGCACGGGGCTGGGGTTGGCGATCAGCAAGCACCTGGTCGAGCAGATGGGCGGGCAGATCGGCGTGCGCAGCCGCGAGGGGGAGGGCAGTTGCTTCTGGTTCGAGCTGGACCTTGAAGTCGTGAAGCAGGCCGAGGCGTTGCCGGCTGCCGTTGCAAGCATGGCGCCCCTGGACATTCTGGTGGTGGAGGACGTAGCGCTTAACCGCGAGGTGGTACGCGGGTTGCTTACGCGTGACGGCCACCGTGTGTGGTTGGCCGAGGACGCCGAGCAGGGGCTGGAACTGTGCGCACAACGGCGCTTCGACCTGCTGCTGCTGGATGTGCACTTGCCGGGCATCAGCGGCGTGGCGCTGTGCCGGCAGGTGCGCGCGGGCGATACGCCCAACCGCGACACGCGCATCCTGGCGCTGACCGCCAGTGTCCAGCCGGGGCTGGTGCGCGCCTACCTGGATGCCGGCATGCAAGGCGTGCTGGGCAAGCCGCTCAAGCTTGCCAGCCTGCGCCAGGCGCTGGCCGGGCAGGATCATCCCGCGCCGCCGGCGACGCCCGGCTGGCTGGACCACGATCTGCTCGACACCCATCGCACCCTGCTCGGCGAGCAAAAGCTGCAAGGCCTGCTGGCCGGCCTGCGTGACGCGCTGCACCAGCAGCGCCAGGCACTGCTCGAAGCGGTCGAGGCGGGTGACTGCACCGAGGTGACTCACCTGGCCCATCGGCTGGCGGGCAGCAGCGACTCCATGGGGTTCTGCGGGCTGGCGGCCACATTGCGCAGCCTCGAAGCGCACGCCCTGGCGCGGGATAAAGCTGCGGTGCAGGCCATGGGCGCAGCACTGCGCGAGCAACTGCTGCGCGCCGAACACAGCCTGGCTGAACTGCTGGCCGCCTGAGCGACAAAAAACTTACGACTTTTTACATCTTCGATCTTTACGGTCAATCGGGCCTTACATCGCTTTCCAATAATCGGGGCAGCCGCTGCACACGCGGCCCTAAAGGCTTATTGGAGATAACAATAATGAAAGGCCGTAAAGCTGAAGGTATCCAACTCACACGGGCATTGAAGAGCCGGCACATCTTCATGCTCTCGCTCGGTGGCGTGATCGGCACCGGGCTGTTCATGGGCTCGGGCGTGACCATCAACCAGGGCGGGCCGGTGGGCGCGATCCTGGCCTACCTGGTGGCGGGTTTTCTGATGTACCTGGTGATGGTCTGCCTGGGCGAGCTGTCGGTGCAGATGCCGGTGTCCGGCTCGTTCCAGGCCCATGCGACCAAGTTCATCGGCCCCGCCACCGGCTTCATGATCGGCTGGGTGTACTGGATGAGCTGGGCCACCACCGTCGGCCTGGAGTTCACCGCCGCCGGCATGCTGATGGTGCGCTGGTTCCCCGAGGTGCCGATCTGGTACTGGTCGGCGCTGTTCGTGGCGGTGCTGTTCGGCATCAATGCCCTGGCCACCCGTGCCTTCGGCGAGGCGGAATACTGGTTCTCGGGCATCAAGGTGGCGGCGATCCTCGGCTTCATCATTGTCGGGGTGCTGGTGATCTTCGGTGCCATCCCGCTGACCAGCGGGGCACCGGCGCCGATGATGACCAACCTGATCGGCGACTCGCTGTTCCCCAACGGCCTGTCGGCGGTGTTCGCGGTGATGATGACCGTGGTCTACGCCTTCCAGGGCTGCGAGATCATGGGTGTGGCGGCGGGTGAAACCGACCAGCCGGAAAAGAGCATCCCGCGGGCGGTGCGCAACGTGGTGTTCCGCGTGCTGATCTTCTATGTGCTGGCCATCGTGGTGCTGTCGGCGATCGTGCCGTGGCAGCAGGCCGGGCTGATGGAAAGCCCGTTCGTGCAGGTGTTCGACATGGTCGGCATCCCCTATGCGGCGGACCTGATGAACTTCGTGATCCTCACCGCGATCCTGTCGGTGGGCAACTCGGGGCTGTATGCGTCCACCCGTATCCTCTGGGCGATGTCCAAGACCGGCATGGCGCCCAAGAGCCTGTCGCCGCTGAGCAGCCGTGGCGTACCGCTGCGCGCGCTGTTCATCACCCTGTGTTTCGCGCTGATCTCGCTGATGACCAGCTTTGTCGCGGCGGACACCTTGTTCATGGTGCTGATGGCGGTGAGCGGCATGTCGGGCACGGTGACCTGGATCGTGATTGCGTTGGCGCAGTACCGCTTCCGCCAGCAGTTCCTGCGCGAGGGCGGGCAAGTGAGCGACCTGAAGTACCGTGCGCCGCTGTACCCGCTGGTGCCGTTGCTGTGCATCACCCTGTGCAGTTCGCTGTTCGTGTTCTTGGCCATGGATGAGACCCAGCGGCCTTCGCTGTACTGGGGCTTCGGGTTCATTGCGCTGTGTTATGCGGCGTATTTCGTGGTGCAGCGCAGGCGCCAGGGGGTGGCGGTGGAAGTGCCGGTGGCCTGAGGAGGGATTGGCGGGGAATTAGGTGAGGGCCACCAGGTGTCCGCCGATGTTTTTGCTGCGCTTTTGAGATCGAGCGCCGCCCGCGCGGCGCATCGCTGGCAAGCCAGCTCCCACATCTGTTTCGGGCCAATTATTCCTGTGAAAGTACCGCTGCACGCCTTGGTGCATGTCTTAAGTCAGGTGAGGCGCCAGTGGTGCCCACCTCAATATCGAGTCGAACCAACAAGGCGGACAGTGATGAGCATGCAGGAGTGACTGGCCCGAAACAGATGTGGGCGCTGGCTTGCCAGCGATGCGCCGCGCGGGCGGCGCTCGATCTTCAGAGCGCTGCAAACCTGTCGCCATACACCTTGTAGGCCAAATCCGATCCCGCTCTTCCCCCGGTTCTCCAACCACTTGTTCGAAGTTGTAACACCGCCTTCTCCCCCAATTGCCTCCTTGTTGAACACTCGTTTAGCATGAGCCTCAAGTCACCCACCCTCAGCACAATCACAACAATCCGAGGCCCGTCATGACTGCTCCGTCGTCCCTACTCATCCAGGTTGAAGCCGGCGTCGCCACGATCACCCTGAACCGCCCCGACCAGCGCAACGCCCTGGACATCCCGACCCTCAAGCACCTGCACGCCACCCTGGACGCCTGCAACAGCGACCCGGCCGTGCGCGTGGTGGTACTGACCGGCACGGGCCGCAGCTTCTGCGCCGGCGCCGACCTGGCCGAATGGGCCGAGGCCGAAGCCCGTGGCGCCCTGGAAACCTACGGCTGGACCGAAACCGCCCACGCCCTGATGCAGTGCCTGCACAGCCTCGACAAACCCACCATCGCCGCCATCAACGGCACCGCGGTCGGTGCCGGCATGGACCTGACGCTGTGCTGCGACCTGCGCCTGGCCGCGCAATCCGCCCGTTTCAAGGCCGGCTACACCAGCATGGCCTACTCGCCGGACGCCGGCGCCAGCTGGCACCTGCCACGGCTGATCGGCAGCGAACAGGCCAAGCGCCTGCTGTTCCTCGACGAACTCTGGGGGGCCGAACGTGCCCTGGCCGCCGGCCTGGTGGGTGAAGTGGTCGCCGACGAGCAACTGGCCACGGCCACCGCCGAACTGGCTGCGCGCCTGGCCCAGGGCCCGACCTTCGCCCACGCCCAGACCAAACGCCTGATCCGCGACGGCGCCCAGCGCACCCTCGGCGAACAGCTCAGCGCAGAACTGGCCGCCGGCCTGCTGTGCGGGCGCAGCGCAGATGGCGCCGAGGCCTTGCGCGCCGCCACCGAAAAACGCGCGCCACGCTTCATCGGCAAGTAAGCACTCCCTCTTTCCCCCGGTTACCCAGGAACAGGCCATGAATTTCCAACTGACCCAAGAACAAGAAATGTTGGTGGATGCCGTACGCAGCTTCGTCGCCAAGGAGCTGCTGCCCCATGAAGAGGCCGTGGACCGCGCCGACGAAGTCTCCCCCGAACTCGCCGCGCAGATCCGCGGCAAGGCCATCGCCGCCGGCTTCTACGCCTTCAACATGCCCGAGGAAGTGGGCGGCGGCGGCCTCGACTACCTGTCCCAGGCCCTGATCGAGCGCGAACTGTCGAAAGTCTCCTGGGCGCTGCATGTGTTCGTCGCGCGGCCTTCGAAAATCCTCATGGCCTGCACCGGCCAGCAGATCGACGACTACCTGTTGCCGTGCATCCAGGGCGAGAAGATCGACTGCTTCGCCCTGACCGAGCCGGGCGCCGGCTCCGATGCCAACGCCATCAAGACCCGCGCCCTGCGCGAGGGCGACGACTTCGTGCTCAACGGCAGCAAGCACTTCATCAGCCATGCCGGGCACGCCGACTTCGCCATCGTCTTCGCCGTCACCGACACCTATGAGCAGAACGGCCGCAAGCGTAACGCCGTCACTGCCTTCCTGGTCGACCGCGACACCCCGGGCATGACCATCCGCCGTGGGCCGAAATGCGTGAGCAACCGTGGCTACCACACCTACGAGATGTTCTTCGACGACTGCCGGGTGCCGGCCAGCAAGGTGCTCGGCGAAGTTGGCAAGGGCTGGGAAGTGGCCAATGCCTGGCTGACCGCGGGCCGAGTGATGGTCGCCGCCAACTGCGTCGGCCAGGCCCAGCGCGCGCTGGATGCCTCGCTGCAGTGGGCCGCCGACCGCAAGCAGTTCGGCCAGGCGATCGGCAGCTATCAAGGGGTGTCGTTCAAGCTGGCCGACATGGCCACGCAGATCCGCGCCGCGGAGCTTTTGACCCTGCACACCGCCTGGAAGATGGACCAGGGCAGCATGACCGACGGTGAAGCCGGCATGGCCAAGCTGTTCGCCAGCGAAGTGCTGGGCAAGGTGGCCGACGAGGCGGTGCAGATCTACGGCGGCATGGGCCTGATGGACGAAGGCCCGGTGGAGCGGATCTGGCGCAACGCACGGATCGAGCGGATCTGGGAAGGCACCTCGGAGATCCAGCGCCACATCATCTCCCGTGAACTGCTGCGCCCGCTGCTGCGCTGACCGGAGCCCCGTCATGTCCAACGCCATTCGTGACAACCTCAAGCGCCTGTTGGCGCCCCGGCACCTGGCCTTCATCGGCGGGCGCAGCATGGCCCGCGCGCTCAAGCGCTGCGCCGACGGCGGCTACCAGGGCCAGCTGTGGCTGGTGAACCCGCAGCACGACAACATCGACGGCGTGCCTTGCGTGCGCAGCGTGGCCGAGCTGCCCTGCGCGCCGGACGCGGTGTTCATCGCCACCAACCGTGAACTGACCCTGGCCTGCGTTGCCGAACTGGCCGCCAAGGGCGCGGGCGGGGCGATCTGCTATGCCTCGGGCTTCGCCGAAAGCGGCGCCGAAGGCCTGGCCCTGCAACAGCAACTGCTGGCCGCCGCCGGCGACATGGCCCTGCTCGGGCCCAACTGCTACGGCCTGCTCGACTACCTGCACAGCGCCGCCCTGTGGCCCGTGGCCCACGGCGGCAAGGCGGTGGACAAGGGCGTGGCGGTGCTGACCCAGAGCGGCAACTTCGCCTACAACCTGTCCATGAGCGACCGTTCGCTGCCGGTGGCCTACATGGCCTCGGTGGGCAACCAGGCGCAACTGGGCATCGCCGAACTGATGGACGTGCTGCTCGACGAGCCACGGGTCACCGCTATCGGTCTGCACCTTGAAGGCCTGAAGAACGTGCCGGGCTTTGCCCGCGCCGCGCACAAGGCGCTGGAGAAGGGCATCCCGATCATTGCGCTGAAGACCGGGGTGTCGCAGATCGGCGCCGAACTGGCGTTGAGTCATACCAGCTCGCTGTCCGGCTCCGACGCCCTGTACGACAGCCTGTTCGAGCGCCTGGGGGTGATCCGTGTCAGTGGCCCGGTGAGCTTCGTCGAAACCCTCAAGGCCGCCGCCTGTGGCAACCTGCCCAAGGGCGACAGCCTGATCGCCCTGGCTTGCTCGGGTGGGGACGCCGGCCTGATCGCCGACTACAGCGAAAGCAACCAGCTGCGCCTGCCGGCCCTGGACAGCAGCCAGGTCGATGAGCTGGCCCAGGTACTACCGGCCTACGCCAACCTGGTCAACCCGCTGGACTTCACCACGGCGATCTGGGGCGACGGCCCGGCCAAGCAGCGCATGCTCGACAGCGCCCTGCGCAGCGATGCCGACGCGGCCATGCTGGTGCTGGATTACCCCGCCGAATTCACCGGCGAGCGCAAGGAATGCGACCTGCTGCTGGGGCTGTTCTGCGAGGCGCTACAGCGCCATGGCAAGACCGGCTTCGTCACCTCGGCCTTCCCCGAACTGCTGCCGGCCAGCGCCCGCGAGCGCTTGCACGCAGCCGGTGTGCCGGCCCTGCAAGGGGTGGAGGATGGCCTGGCGGCCTGGGGGAGGGTGGCCCGCTATGCGCAAAAGCGCGCGGCGCTGCTGGCGCTGGGCGAGTCGGCCTTGGTGCCGTTGTGCCCACGGGCACTTGGCGGTGACAGCCAGCTGCTGGATGAGTGGGCGTCCAAGCAGGCCCTGCGCGGCTTTGGTCTGCCTGTGCCGAACGGCGTGCTCAGCAGCCCACGGCAGGCGTTGGCCGAAGCGCGCAAGGTCGGCTTCCCGTTGGTGCTCAAGGCCGTCAGCGCGCAGTTGCCGCACAAGACCGAAGCCGGCGCGGTCGCGCTGAACCTGGGCGACGAAGCGGCCCTGAGCCGGGCACTGGAACAGATGCGCGCGCGCATCGCCGCCTACGCGCCTGGCGTCGCCTTCGACCAGGTGCTGCTCGAACCCATGGCCAGCGCACCGCTGGCCGAGCTGATCGTTGGCATCAAGCGCGAGCCGGACTTCGGCCTGGCGCTGGTGATCGGTGCTGGCGGCATCCTCGTCGAGCTGCTCAAGGACAGCAAGAGCCTGCTGTTGCCGACCACCGACGGCGCCATCCGCAACGCCGTGCTCGGCCTGCGCAGCGCCGCCTTGCTGCAGGGCTTTCGCGGCAAGCCGGTGGCGGACCTGGACGCGCTGGTCGCGGCCATCCGCGCGGTGGCCGACTACGCCTGCGAAAACGCCAGCCAGTTGCTGGAGCTGGATGTGAACCCATTGATGGTCGGTGCCACCGGCACCACCGCGGTCGATGCCTTGATCCGCCTCGGCCAGGCGTGAGGACATGAACATGACGAACAACCCATTGACCGGTGGCCAGGCGCTGGTGCGCCTGCTGGCCAACTACGGCGTCGACACCGTGTTCGGCATCCCCGGCGTGCACACCCTGGAGCTGTACCGCGGCCTGCCCGGCAGCGGCATCCGCCATGTGCTCACCCGCCACGAGCAGGGCGCAGGCTTCATGGCCGACGGCTATGCCCGGGTCAGCGGCAAGCCCGGGGTGTGCTTCATCATCACCGGCCCCGGTGTGACCAACGCCGCCACCGCCATCGGCCAGGCCTACGCCGACTCGATCCCGATGCTGGTGATCTCCAGCGTCAACCACACCGCCAGCCTGGGCAAAGGCTGGGGCTGCCTGCACGAGACCCAGGACCAGCGCGCCATGACCGCGCCGATCACCGCGTTCTCGGCGGTGGCCCTCAAGGCTGAAGACCTGCCGGAGCTGATTGCCCGCGCCTATGCCGTGTTCGACAGCGAGCGGCCACGCCCGGTGCATATCTCGGTGCCGCTGGATGTGCTGGCGGCGCCGGTGGCGCGGGATTGGAGCAATGAGGTGGTGCGACGCCCCGGGCGCGGCCCGGCGAACCTTGAAAGCGTTGCACTTGCGGCCAGCAAACTGGCGGCGGCCAAACGCCCGATGATCATTGCCGGGGGTGGTGCGCTGGGCGCTGCGGCCGAGCTGCAGCTGCTGAGCAAGCGACTGGCCGCGCCGTTCTTCACCAGCGTGGCCGGCAAGGGCCTGGCGCCCTTGGACTCGCCGCTCAACGCAGGCTCCAGCCTGTGCGTCGAGCCCGGCTGGGAGCTGATCGCCCAGGCCGACGTGGTACTGGCGGTCGGCACCGAAATGGCCGACACCGACTTCTGGCGCGAGCGCCTGCCGTTGAACGGCGAGCTGCTGCGGGTGGATATCGACCCGCGCAAGTTCAACGACTTCTACCCCTGCGCGGTGGCGTTGCACGGCGATGCCCGGCAGACCGTGGCTGCACTGCTCGAACAGCTGCCGGACAGCGTGCGCGATGCCGCAGCGGCCAGCGCGGCGGTGGCCACGCTGCGCAGCGCTGTACAGGCCAGCCACGGCCCGCTGCAGGCGCTGCACCAGTCCATCCTCGAGCGCATCGCCGCCGCGTTGCCGGACAACGCCTTCATCAGCACCGACATGACCCAGCTGGCCTACACCGGCAACTATGTGTTCAACAGCCGGGCGCCGCGCAGCTGGCTGCACCCGACCGGCTACGGCACCCTCGGCTACGGCCTGCCGGCAGGCATCGGCGGCATGTTCGGCAGCAGCGACCGCCCGGGCCTGGTGCTGGTGGGCGACGGCGGCTTCCTCTACACCGCCCAGGAACTGGCCACCGCCGTCGAAGAGCTGGACCGCCCGCTGGTGGTGGTGCTGTGGAACAACGATGCGCTGGGGCAGATCCGCGACGACATGCTCAACCTGGACATCGAGCCCATCGGCGTGCTGCCGCGCAACCCGGACTTCGCAGGCCTGGCCCGCGCCTTCGGTTGCACGGTCGCCCAGCCACAAAGCCTTGACGAACTGCAACGGGACCTGCGCGCAGGCTTTGCCCGCAACGGCGTGACCCTGATCGAGCTCAAGCACGCCTGCGCGCGCTGAGCCCATCCCGCACAACAGGATATTAGCCATGCGTTTTTCTTCCCTGACCCAACGGATCGCCGGTGACGGCGCCGCCGCCTGGGAGATCCACTACCGCGCCCTGGCCATGCTCGAACAGGGCCGCGACGTGCTGCTGCTGTCGGTGGGCGACCCGGACTTCGACACCCCGGCGCCCATCGTCCAGGCCGCCATGGACAGCCTGCAGGCCGGCAACACCCATTACGCCGACGTGCGCGGCAAGCGCAGCCTGCGCGAGGCCATCGCCCGGCGGCACCAGCAGCGCAGTGGCCAGGCGGTGACCGCCGACCAGGTGACGGTGCTGGCGGGGGCGCAGTGTGCGCTGTTCTGCGTGGCCCAGTGCGTGCTGGAGCCGGGCGATGAAGTCATCGTCGCCGAGCCGATGTATGTGACGTACGAAGCCGTCTTCGGCGCCTGCGGAGCGAAAGTGGTACCGGTGCCTGTGCGCCCGGAGCACGGTTTCCGTGTGCAGCCCGAGGATGTGGCCGCGCGAATCACCCCGCGTACCCGCGCCCTGGCGCTGAACAGCCCGCACAACCCCTCCGGCGCCAGCCTGCCGCGCAGCACCTGGGAGGCGTTGGCCGAACTGTGCATCGGCCACGATTTGTGGCTGATCAGCGACGAGGTGTACAGCGAGCTGCTGTACGACGGCGAGCACATCAGCCCCGGCAGCCTGCCGGGCATGGCCGAGCGCACGGCGACGCTCAACAGCCTATCCAAGTCCCATGCCATGACCGGCTGGCGGGTCGGCTGGGTGGTGGGCTCGCCGGCACTGGCCGGGCACCTGGAAAACCTGGCGCTGTGCATGCTGTACGGCTCGCCGGACTTCATCCAGGACGCCGCGGTGGTTGCGCTTGAGCAGTCACTGCCAGAGCTGGAAGCGATGCGCGAAGCCTATCGCCAGCGCCGCGACCTGGTGTGCGCAAGCCTGGCGGATTGCCCGGGTGTGCGTGCGCTCAAGCCTGATGGCGGGATGTTCGTGATGGTCGATATCCGCGAGACCGGGCTCAGTGCGCAGGACTTCTCCAACCGCCTGCTCGATCTGCATGGGGTTTCGGTGCTGGCCGGTGAGGCCTTCGGCCCCAGCGCAGCCGGGCATATCCGCCTGGGCCTGGTGCTCGGCGCCGAGCCGCTGCGTGAAGCCTGTCGGCGCATCGTGTTGTGTGCCGCCGAGCTGATGGAGGCGCAACGTGATGCGTGAGTACAGCCGTCTGTTCATCGATGGCCGCTGGCAGCAGCCAGTGGGGCAGGGCATGGCCGAGGTGATCGACCCGGCCAGCGAAGCGGTCGCCGGCAAGGTGCCGCTGGGCAATGAAGAGGATGTGGAGCGAGCCGTACAGGCAGCCCGCCGGGCGTTTGCCGACTGGTCGCGAACGCCCTCCAGTGTGCGCGCCGGGTATATTCGTGCCTTGGTCGACCAGCTCAAGGCCCGTGCTGACGAGATGGCCGCCGTGATCACCACCGAGCTAGGCATGCCAGTGCAGTGGTGCCGGCCGGTGCAGGTGGACGGGCCGATCGTCGGGCTTGAGCAGTACATTGAGTTGGCCGGGTTGATGGACGAGGTGCGCGAGGTCGGGAACTCGCTGGTGTACCGCGAGGCCGTGGGCGTGTGTGCGTTCATCAACCCGTGGAACTACCCGCTGCACCAGCTGATCGGCAAGCTGGCGCCAGCCCTGGCGGCAGGCTGCACCGTGGTGGTCAAGCCCAGCCAGGAAACCCCGCTGCACGCGTTCCTGCTGGCCGAGATGATCGAGGCCATCGGCCTGCCGGCCGGGGTGTTCAACCTGGTCAGCGGGCCGGGGTCGAAAGTGGGTGAGGCCTTGGCGCGCCACCCGCAGGTGGACATGGTTTCGTTCACGGGCTCCACCGGCGCGGGCGTGCGCGTATCCCAGGCGGCGGCGCCGTCGGTGAAGCGGGTGTGCCTGGAGCTGGGCGGCAAGTCGCCGCTGCTGATCACCGCCGATGCCGATCTGCAGGCCGCGGTGCGCTATGGCGTGCAGGACGTGATGATCAACTCGGGGCAGACCTGCACGGCGCTGACCCGCATGCTGTTGCCGGCGTCGCGCTATGCCGAGGCGTTGGACATCGCCGTGGACGAGGCGCGCGGGCTGGTGATGGGCGACCCGCAGGATCCGCGCAGCTTCCTCGGGCCGATGTGTTCGGCGGGGCAGCGGCGCACGGTGCAGGAGTACATCCGCATTGGGCAGGAGGAGGGCGCACGGTTGTTGTGCGGCGGTGAAAGGGCACCGGGCTTCGAGCGTGGGTTCTATGGGCCGCCGACGATTTTTGCCGATGTCGATAACCGTATGCGTATCGCCCAGGAGGAAATCTTCGGGCCGGTGCTGTGCCTGATTCCCTATGCCGACGAGGCTGAAGGGGTTGCCCTGGCCAATGATTCGCCGTTCGGGTTGTCCAGCGCGGTGTGGGCTGGTAGTCGGGACAAGGCGCTGCAACTGGCGCGGCAGTTGCGCGCGGGGCAGTGCTTCGTCAACGGTGGAGCGTTCAATTACCAGGCGCCGTTTGGCGGGTACAAGCAGTCGGGGAATGGGCGCGAGTGGGGGGAGGAGGGGTTGGGTGAGTTTGTAGAAACCAAGGCAATTCAGTTTTAGACCCCCAATACCTACATGACTCAAGCCAGGCGGGGCGCCAGAAGTGCCCACCTCAGTACCGCGTCGTGCCTACAAGGCGGACAGCGATGAAATCACAGGAGTGACTGGCCCGAAACAGATGTGGGAGCCGGCTTGCCGGCGATGCGCCGCGCGGGCGGCGCTCGATCTTGAGGGCGCTGCACATCTGTCGCCATGCAGCTGGGGGCCCACATGCGATTTCAAGACAGGCGCTTGGGCATCTCACTGTTGGCCCTGTGAAATCAAGATTCGGTAATGGCCACCAGGTGCATGGCGGGATATTAGGTGAGGGCCACTATGTGCCTGCCGGTGCTTTTGCAGCGCCTATGAGATCGAGCGCCGCCCGCGCGGCGCATCGCCGGCAAGCCGGCTCCCACATCTGTTTCGGGCCAGTCACTCCTGTGGTTTCATCGCTGTCCGCCTTGTTTGTCTGGCGTGATTGCTGAGTGGGCTTCGAGGCCTGCTGCTACACAACCTGCTCCTGCGGCGTCTCGAACGCCACGAACAACTGATCCGCCGTAATCGTCCCCAGGTCCAGCCGCATGTTCTGCTCGAGCATGGCGAACAACCGGGTGAACACCTCGAACACCTTGCAGTGGTCCTCCATCCCGGCAAACGGGTTGTCGATCTTCTCGGCGATCAGCGAGCTTTCCTGCACCGCGTCATACACCTCGCGCAGGGTGATCTGCTGGGGCGGGCGGGCCAGGGTCACGCCGCCCTGGGCGCCGCGGTAGGAGGTGAGGATATCGGCCTTGACCATCTGCGACACCAGGCCGCGCACGCGGGTGGGGTGCACCTTCACCCACTTGGCGATGGTCTCGGTGCGCAGCTTCTGCGGGGCATTGGCCGCCACGAACGAGAGAATGTACGAAGCCGTGATCAGGCGGGTCGACTGGCTCATGGAGGTAGTGGCTCCCTGCGAAAACGCTCATGTTACACGATGAAAATTGCCCGGCTCGGGCCCCTGGAAAACAGCTTGTCGTGCCGCTAATGTATTTGTTACGGTAACAATTACAAATAATACACAGCTTCTACGCACTCCGCTTTGACCGAACAACAATTCCTTACGGTTCAACAGGGGCACATGCATGAGCGATAACAACAAGAACAGTCCTCAGGCCATTCTCGACGGCGGCTTGCCGCGCCGGGACTTCCTGAAATACAGCGCCGTCGCCGCAGCCATCGCCGGGGCGTTTTCCCTCGGCCTGCCACTGAACGGCCATGCTGGCGAAGCCACGCCGAAACCCGGTGGCACCCTGCGCCTGGGCCTGGCGGGGGGCAGCACCACCGATTCCAAGGACCCGGGCTCCTGGGTCGACACCTTCACCTTCATCGGCTTCTCGGCGGTGTACAACACCCTCACCGAAATCGCCGTGGACGGCACCGCCATCCCTGAGCTGGCCGAGCGCTGGGTATCCAGCCCGGACGCCAAGACCTGGACGTTCACCCTGCGCCAGGGCGTGACCTTCCACAACGGCAAGACCCTCGCCGCCGACGATGTGGTCGCCTCGATCCAGCACCACCTGGGCGAAAAATCCACCTCCGCCGCCAAGACCGTACTGGGCGATGTCGCCCAGGTACACGCCAGTGCCCCCGACACGGTGGTGTTCGAGCTGCATTCGGGCAACGCCGACTTCGCCTACGTGGTCGCCGACTACCACCTGGTGATCATGCCCGCCAAGGACGGCCAGGCCGACTGGCAGGCCGGCATCGGCACCGGCGGCTACCGCATCAACGGTTTCGAGCCGGGCGTGCGCATGGACCTTGAGCGCAGCCCGGACTACTGGAAGCCGGGCAGGGCGCATTTCGCCAGCGCCGAGCTGCTCGCCATCGCCGATGGCGCCGCGCGGGTCAACGCACTGGTCACCGGCAAGGTCGATGTGATCAACAAGGTCGACCTCAAGACCGTGGCGCTGCTAAAGCGCAACCCCAAGCTGGTGATCGAGGAAACCAAGGGCGCCCAGCACTACACCTTCCCGATGCTCACCGACAGCGCGCAGTTCAAGGACAACAACGTGCGCCTGGCCCTCAAGCACGCGGTCGACCGCCAGGCCCTGCTGGCCTCGGTGCTGTACGGCTACGGCCAGGTCGGCAACGACCACCCGCTGCAGCCGGCCAACCGCTTCATCAACCCGGCCCTGGAACAGCGCGCCTACGACCCCGACAAGGCGCGCTTCTACCTGCGCCAGGCCGGCATGGACAGCCTCAAGGTGCGCCTGCAAGCCTCCGATGCCGCCTACAGCGGCGCGGTGGACGCCTCGGTGCTGTTCAAGGAGCAGGCGCGCCAGGCCGGGATCGACATCGACGTGGTGCGCGAGCCGGCCGATGGCTTCTTCTCCAATGTCTGGATGAAACAACCCTTCACCACCTCGTTCTGGTACTCGAGCCTGACCGCCGACCGCATGTTCAGCATCGGCTACGCCAAGGGCGCGGCGTGGAACGAGACCCACTGGGACAACCCACGCTTCAACCAGCTGCTCAATGCTGCCCGCGGCGAGATGAACGAAACGCTGCGCCGCGAGATGTACAACGAGATGCAGGCGCTGTGCCGCGACGATGGCGGGGCCATCGTGCCGCTGTTCGCCAGCTCCGTGGCCGCGCGCTCCACCCGGGTGGCGCATGGCGGGCAGACCGCCCCCTACGGCGAACTCGATGGCCTGCGGGTGATCGAGCGCTGGTGGCAGGCCTGAACTTCGCGCGCGTTGAAGGAGTGCAATGGTGAATACCCTTGGCAAGTTACTGATGCAGCGCCTGGCCCTGGGCCTGCTGTCGTTGTTCGCGGTGTCGGTGGTGATCTTCCTGGCCGTGGGCATGCTGCCGGGCGATATCGCCCAGGCCATGCTCGGCCAGTCGGCCACCCCGGAAACCGTGGCGGCGTTCCGCGCCCAACTGGGGCTGGACCTGTCGCCCGTGCAGCGCTTCGTGCAGTGGGCCTGGCGCCTGCTGCACGGCGACCTGGGCGTGTCCCTGGCCAACCAGCGGCCGATCGTCGAGCTGGTGGGCGCGCGGCTGGGCAACACCTTCAGCCTGGCGTTGCTGGCGGCGCTGTTCTCGGTACCGACCGCGTTGCTGCTGGGCATGCTGGCGGCGCTGTACCGCAACAGCTGGTTCGACCGGCTGCTCAACACCGGCGCGCTGAGCGCGGTGTCGTTCCCCGAGTTCTTCGTCGCCTACATCCTGATCCTGGTGTTCGCGGTCAAGCTCGAATGGCTGCCGGGCATCTCCAGCCTGGCGCCGGGGGCGTCGCTGGGTGAGGTGCTGCAGGTGTCGCTGCTGCCGGTGGCGACCCTGAGCCTGGTGGTGATCGCGCAGATGATGCGCATGACCCGCGCCTCGTTGATCAACCTGCTGGCCAGCCCGTACATCGAAATGGCCCGGCTCAAGGGTGTGTCGCCGGCGCGGATCATCTTCCGGCACGCCTTGCCCAACGCCCTGGCACCGATCGTCAACGTGGTGGCGCTGAACCTGGCCTACCTGGTGGTGGGCGTGGTGGTGGTGGAGGTGGTGTTCGTCTACCCGGGCCTGGGCCAGCTGCTGGTGGACTCGGTGGCCAAGCGCGACATCCCGGTGGTGCAGGCCTGCAGCCTGATCTTCGCCGGCACCTACATCCTGCTCAATACCGGCGCCGACGTGCTGTCGATCGCCAGCAACCCACGCCTGATGCACCCGAAGGGGTAGACCATGAGCCTGATCACACCTTTGCTGCGCGCGCCCCTGAGCGCCAAGTTCGGCCTGCTGGTGATCGTCGCCTACCTGGTGGTGGCGTTGTTCGCGCCGCTGCTGGCGCCCTACGGCGAAACCCAGGTGGTGGGCGAGGGCTTCGCGCCCTGGGGCCCGGAGTTCTTGCTGGGCACCGACAACCTCGGCCGCGACATGTTCAGCCGCCTGCTGTACGGCGCCCGCAACACCCTCGGCATCGCCTTCCTGACCACCACCCTGGCGTTCCTGCTGGGCGGCCTGTGCGGGCTGGTCGCGGCGATCAAGGGCGGCTGGATCGACCAGGGCCTGTCACGGGTGGTGGACATCCTGATGGCCATCCCGCAACTGATCTTCGCCTTGCTGATCCTCAGCGTGGTCGGCACCACGGCCACCTCGCTGGTGCTGGTGATCGCGCTGCTGGACGCCACCCGGGTGTTCCGCCTGGCGCGGGCGGTGGCCATGAACGTGGTGGTGCAGGACTTCGTCGAGGCCGCGCGGCTGCGCGGGGAAGGCCTGTGGTGGCTGGTCAGCCGGGAAGTGCTGCCCAACGCCGCGGCGCCCCTGATCGCCGAGTTCGGCCTGCGCTTCTGCTTCGTCTTCCTGTTCATCAGCGCCTTGTCGTTCCTCGGCCTGGGCATCCAGCCGCCCACCGCCGACTGGGGCAGCATGGTGCGCGACAACGCGGTGCTGATCACCTTCGGTGACGTCAGCCCGCTGCTGCCGGCCCTGGCGGTGGCGTTGATCACGGTGAGCGTGAACTTTGTCGTCGACTGGGTGCTGCACCTGTCCAGTGGCCTGAAGGAGTGCTGAGCATGAGCCAAGACACCTTGTTGACGATCCGCGACCTGCGTATCGAAGGCCACTACGAAAACGCCTGGCACCCGCTGATCAAAGGCATCGACCTGACCCTGCAACGTGGCGAGGTACTGGGCCTGATCGGCGAGTCCGGGGCCGGCAAGTCCACCCTGGGCCTGGCCGCCATGGGGTACGTGCGCGACGGCTGCCGGATCACCGGCGGCAGCGTGTGCTTCGATGGCATCGAGTTGCTCCAGGCCAGCGCCGAGACCCTGCGCAAGCTGCGCGGCCTGCGCATCGCCTACGTGGCGCAGAGCGCCGCGGCCTCGTTCAACCCGGCGCACCGGCTGATCGAGCAGCATGTGGAAACCGCAGTGATCAATGGCGGCATCGACCGCGCCCGGGCCGAGGCCGAGGCGGTCGAGCTGTACCGTATCCTGCGCCTGCCAGACCCCGAGCACATCGGCCAGCGCTACCCGCACCAGCTCTCCGGCGGGCAGTTGCAGCGGGTGATGACGGCGATGGCCATGGCCTGCCACCCCGACCTGATCATCTTCGACGAGCCGACCACGGCGCTGGACGTCACTACCCAGATCGAGGTGCTGGCGGCGATCCGCGATGCGGTGAAGACCTTCGGCAGTGCCGCGCTGTACATCAGCCATGACCTGGCGGTGGTGGCGCAGATGGCCGACCGGATCATGGTGCTGCGCCATGGCAGCCTGGTGGAAGAGGCGCAGACCCGCACCATGCTCAGCGCGCCACAGCAGGCCTACACCCAGTCGCTGTGGGCGGTGCGCAATTTCCATACATCCGCCAAGGCCTGCCCCAGCCATGAACAGCCGCTGCTGGAAGTGCGCAAGGTCGATGCCAGCTATGGCCATCAGCCGGTGCTGCACGATGTCTCGCTGAAGCTGTACCGCGGCCAGACGCTGGCGGTGATCGGCGAGTCCGGCAGTGGCAAGAGCACCACGGCGCGGCTGATCAGCGGGCTGCTGCAGCCGACCTCGGGCCAGGTGCTGTACGAAGGCGAGGCGCTGCCGGCGGACTATCGCCAGCGCAGCAAGGAGCAGCTGCGGCGCATCCAGATGATCTACCAGATCCCCGACACCGCGCTCAATCCACGCCAGCGCATCGTCGACATCATTGGCCGGCCGTTGAGTTTCTATCTCGGCTTGAAGGGCAAGGCGCTGCGTGAGCGGGTCGCCGAGCTGCTGCGCATGATCGACCTGGAACCGGCCAAGTACATGGATCGCCTGCCACGCGAACTGTCCGGCGGGCAGAAGCAGCGCATCTGCATTGCCCGCGCCCTGGCGGCCGAACCACAGCTGATCATCTGCGACGAAGTGACCTCGGCCCTCGACCAGCTGGTGGCCGAAGGCGTGCTGAAGCTGCTCGACCGCATCCAGCGCGAGCTGGGCGTGGCCTACCTGTTCATCACCCACGACGTCGCCACCGTGCGCGCCATCGCCGACGAGGTGCTGGTGATGCAGCGGGGCAGGGTGGTCGATCACGGCAGCCGCGAGGCGATCTTCCGGCCGCCGTTCCGCGACTACACCGGCTTGCTGTTCTCCTGCGAGCCGGAGATGGACCCCGACTGGCTCGACCGTTTGCTGGCGGCCCGTAACACCGAATCTCCCCTGGAAACCGTTTAAGGATCCCCCATGAAAGTACTGATCGTTCACGCCCACCCCGAGCCGCAATCCTTCACCGCCGCGCTGCGTGACCAGGCGGCCGAGACCTTCCGCGCCCAGGGCCATGAGGTGCAGGTGAGTGACCTGTACGCGATGGGCTGGAACCCGGTGGCCAGCGCCGAAGACTTCAGCCACCGGGAGAACCCGGAGTACCTGGTGTATGCGCTGGAGCAACGGCTGGGGGTGAAGAGCGGGTCCATCGCGCCGGATATCCAGCAGGAGCTGGACAAGCTGCTGTGGGCCGATTTGCTGGTGCTGAACTTCCCGATTTTCTGGTTCTCGGCGCCGGCGATGCTCAAGGGCTGGATCGACCGGGTGCTGGTGTCGGGGGTGTGCTACGGCGGCAAGCGCTTCTATGACCAGGGCGGGCTGGCGGGCAAGCGGGCGCTGGTGACCGTGACCCTGGGCGGGCGCGAGCACATGTTTGGCGAAGGGGCGATCCATGGGCCGTTGGAGGACATGCTGCGGCCGATTCTGCGCGGCACCTTGGCCTATGTCGGCTTCGAGGTGCTGGAGCCGTTCGTGGCGTGGCATGTGCCGTATATCAGCGATGACGCGCGCAAGGATTTCCTGCGCAGCTACCAGCAACGTCTGGAGCAGCTTTCGGATGATCTGCCGATGACCTTCCCGCGCCTGGAGCAATTCGACGAGGCGCTGTACCCACTGGCGCAGCAATAGCCGCGCGCACCGAGAAATCGCGCCTTGCCAACAGGGCGGACAGTGGAGATGTCACAGACAAGACTGGCCCGAAACAGATGTGGGAGCTGGCTTGCCAGCGATGCGCCGCGCGGGCGGCGCTCGATCTGATAGGCGCTGCAAAAACACCGGCGAGCACCCGGTGGCCCTGACCCGATCTCCCGGCATGCACCTGGTGGCCATTCCCGACTCCTGATTTTTCAGGGCCGGTAATGTGACACCCAACAGCCTGTCTTGAGATCGCATAAGGGCCATCAGGTGCATGACGGAAGTCTTGCAGCGCCCTCAAGATCGAGCGCCGCCCGCGCGGCGCATCGCTGGCAAGCCAGCTCCCACATCTGTTTCGGGCCAGTCACTCCTGGCCTATCTCCACTGTCCGCCTTTTTGGCATGACACAAAATCGCATCGCCCCCACCCATTCGGGGTATGGCCCCCATCCTTCGATCCCCCGATAGTTACCCCATCCGCTCACCCGAGCCGATCCTGATCACACGATGGAGTTGCTATGCGCAAGGCATTCAAGGTGATTTCCAGTCTGTTGCTGTGCTGCACCGCCACCGCCACCCTGGCGACCGAGGCAGACACCGGCAACACACTCAGGTTGTACAACTGGACCGACTACATCGGCGAAAACACCCTCGCCGATTTCGAGAAACAAACCGGCATCAAGGTCATCTACGACACCTTCGACGGCTACGAAACAGTGCAGACCAAACTGCTCACCGGCCGCTCCGGCTACGACCTGGTGATGCTCAACGCCTCCCTGGTGCCGCCGCTGATCAAGGCCAAGGTGTTCCAGCCGCTGGACAAGAGCAAGCTGCCCAGCTGGGCCAACCTCGACCCGCACGTGGTGCAGAGCATGCAAGCCTACGACCCCGGCATGGTCTATTCGGCGCCCTACACCTGGGGCAGCTCGGGCGTCACCTACAACGTCGACAAGATCAAGCAGCGCATGCCCGACGCGCCCATCGGCTCGCTGGCCATGCTGTTCGACCCCAAGATCGTCTCGCGCTTCGCCGACTGCGGCGTGACCTTGATGGACGCCCCCAGCGAAGTCATCCCGCTGGCCCTCAAGTACCTCGGCAAAGACCCGAAAAGCGCCGCCCCGGCAGATCTCAAGGCCGCCCAGGACCTGCTGCTGGGCATCCGCCCGTTCATCAAGAAGTTCGATTCGGTGAACTACCTCACCAGCCTGCCCAATGGCGACGTGTGCATGGCCCTGACCTGGTCCGGCGACTACGCCACCGCCCAGGCCCGCGCCACGGAGGCGAAGAAGGACATCAACCTGGCGTTCTTCATCCCCAGGGAAGGCTCGCTGATCTGGTTCGACAGCCTCTACCTGCCCAACGACGCGCCCCACGCCGCCAACGCCCATCGCTTCATCGAATACCTGCTGCAGCCCAAGACCATGGCCGAGGTGACCAACTACATCCACTACGCCAACAGCAACGCTGCCGCCACGCCGCTGGTGCAGGCCGATATCCGCAACGACCCGGCCATCTACCCCGACGACCAGACCCGCGAGCGCCTGTTCACCCAGAAAGCCCAGGGCCCGCAGGCCATGCGCGCCATCACCCGGGTCTGGAGCACGGTCAAGACCGGCATCTGACACCTTTCACCGTATCGCTTCGACAAGGAACCGCTCATGGCTACCCCCATTCGCAAGCTGGCCGACGCCCCGCACAACGACCATCTGGTGCAGGCCGACAAGGCCCACTACATGCACGGCTACCATGTGTTCGACGAGCACGCCGAGCAGGGCGCGCTGAACATCCAGGCCGGTGAAGGCGCCTACATCCAGGACACCGAGGGCAACCGCTTCCTCGATGCCGTCGGCGGCATGTGGTGCACCAACATCGGCCTGGGCCGCGAGGAAATGGCCCTGGCCATCGCCGACCAGGTGCGCCAACTGGCCTATTCCAACCCGTTTTCCGACATGGCCAACCCCAAGGCCATCGAGCTGTGCGAGAAGCTCGCCAGCCTGGCGCCGGGCGATCTCAACCACGTGTTCCTCACCACCGGCGGCTCCACCGCGGTGGACACCGCCTACCGGCTGATCCAGTACTACCAGAACTGCCGCGGCAAACCGCACAAGAAGCACGTGATCGCCCGCTACAACGCCTACCACGGCTCCACCTGCCTGACCATGTCGATCGGCAACAAGGCCGCCGACCGGGTGCCGGAGTTCGACTACGCCCACGACCTGATCCACCACGTGTCCAACCCCAACTTCTACCGGGCGGCGGACGACATGGACGAGGCCGAATTCCTCGATTTCCTGGTGGCCGAGTTCGAGGACAAGATCCTCTCCCTGGGCGCCGACAACGTCGCCGCCTTCTTCGCCGAGCCGATCATGGGCTCGGGCGGGGTGATCATCCCGCCCGAAGGGTACTTCCAGCGCATGTGGCAGGTGTGCCAGACCTACGACATCCTGTTCGTCGCCGACGAAGTGGTGACCTCGTTCGGCCGGCTGGGCACCTTCTTCGCCTCCGAGGCCTTGTTCGGCGTCACGCCCGATATCATCACCACCGCCAAGGGCCTGACCTCGGCCTACCTGCCGCTGGGGGCGTGCATCTTCTCCGAGCGCCTGTGGAAAGTGATCGCCGAACCCGGCAAGGGCCGCTGCTTCACCCACGGCTTCACCTACAGCGGGCACCCGGTGTGCTGCGTGGCGGCGCTGAAGAACATCGAGATCATCGAACGGGAAAACCTGCTGGCCCACGTGAACGACGTCGGCAGCTACCTGGAGCAGCAGTTGCAGACCCTGGCCGAGCTGCCGCTGGTGGGCCAGGTGCGCTGCATGAAGCTGATGGCCTGCGTCGAATTCGTGAGCAACAAGCAAACCAAGGCGCTGTTCCCCGATGAAGTGAACATCGGCGAGCGCATCCATGTGCGGGCCCAGGCCAAGGGCTTGCTGGTGCGGCCGATCATGCACCTGAACGTGATGTCGCCGCCGCTGATCATCACCCACGCCCAGGTGGACCAGATCGTCGACACCCTGCGCAGCTGCATCCTCGATGCCGCACGGGAGCTGACCGAGCAGGGCCTGTACCACGGCCAATGACCTACCTGCCGCCACAGGTGCGCGCCCATGCCCCGGCCGGTAGACTGCGGGGCATGAGCCGAGCACACGAAAACACCACAATAAGCCTGCCGTTTCATGCCCTGCAGCAATGGCACGGCGCCCTGCAACAGGCCTTCGCCCACAGCGAGGGCCCGGATGCGCTGGCCTGGCTGGCGGCCGCCATCAGCCAGCTGGTGGGCGCCGAGTCGATGCTGATCAGCCTGGAGCGCAAAGGCCTGCCGCCGCAGCTGCTGTACCAGCAGGGCATTCCCGACCGTTACCACGAGGCCGTGCTGGAGCGTTATTTCGCCGCCGGCTACCTGCTCGACCCGTTCTGCCTGGCCGTGCAGAAGGGCCTGGCCCAGGGCTTCTACCACCTGGAAGACATCGCCCCGGACAACTTCTTCGACAGCGACTACTACAAGGCCTACTACCTGGGCACCGGTTGCAGCGAGGACAGCTATTTCATCGTCGACCTGGAGAATGACAGCAAGATTTCCCTCAGCCTGTTCCAGGGTTGCAGCGGCGCCCGGCTGGGTGTCGAGCAACTGCACCTGCTGCAGGCGGTCGAGCCAATGGTGCGCGAGTTGCTGCTGCGTTTCGCCCGGCACGGGCTGGCGCAGCAGCCGGAAGGCAAGGGCAGTGTGCAGGCTGCGTTCGACAGCTTTGGCTGCGGGGTGCTGACCGAGCGCGAGCGGGAAGTGGCGCAGATGGTGCTGCAGGGGCACTCGGTGAAATCCACCGCCCATGAGCTGGGGATCTCGCCGGAGACGGTGCGCATGCACCGCAAGAACCTGTACCTGAAGCTTGCGATCAATTCGCAGTCGGAGTTGTTTGCGCAGTTTATCGAGTGGTTGCGGCGGGGGTGAGCGGCGGACGTTGCTGCGGTCTCTGGCCGATCACCCCTGCGGCCACACATGACTCAAGCCCTACGCCAAGGCGGGCAGCGGTACTTGTACAGGAATCATTGGCCCGAAACAGATGTGGGAGCCGGCTTGCCGGCGATGCGCCGCGCGGGCGGCGCTCGATCTTGAGAGCGATGCAAGGCTGCCGTCATGCACCTGGTGGCCCTAATGCGATCTCAAGACAGGCTGTTGGGTGTCACATTATTGGCCCTGAAGAATCAGGATTCGGTAATGGCCTCCAGGTGCATGCCGGGAGATTGGGTCAGGGCCACCAGGTGCTCGCCGGTGTTTTTGCAGCGCCTATGAAATCGAGCGCCGCCCGCGCGGCGCATCGCCGGCAAGCCGGCTCCCACATCTGTTTCGGGCCAATTATTCCTGTAAAGGTACCGCTGCCCGCCTTGGTGCATGCCTCAAGTCATGTTGGAAGCCTTGGCGCATGCCTCAAGTCATGCTGGAAGGCCTTGAGTGCCTGACGCGGTTTATCGGTGGCCGTCTCGCCTCACATCCCCCAATACTTCAACGCCCACAACACCCCCATCCCAACCCCCAGCGTCAGCAGGGTACTGCGGGTGCGCCAGGCCACCACGCCGGCCAGTATCGCCGCCGGTATCTGCGGGTTGCTCCAGTCGAACGCCGCATGCCGGTCCTGATACACCACCGCCGGCAGCACCAGCGCCGCCAGCACGCTCGCCGGCACGTAGGCCAGCGCCCGGCGGAACCACGGCGGTATGCGCAGGCTGCGGTAGTACTCGATGAACGACAGGCGCAGGGCAAAGGTGCCAAGGCCCGCCAGCAGGAAGGTGATCCATTGCCAAGTCTGGCTCATGAGGCCTCCTGGTCGGCGCGTTGTTCGACGGCGGCACCCATGCCCACCTGCTCCAGCGCCAGCCCGGCCAGGATGCCGCCGAGCGCGGCCACCAGCATCCCCAGGTTGTAGGGCATGTCGATGGCCAGCACCGCCAGCACCCCGCCCACCGTTGCCGCACCGAGCATCGCCCGGTTACGGATGGCCGGCACCAGCAGCGCCAGGAACGACAGCGGGATGGCAAACCCCAGCGACCAGGTCGGCGGGATGCCTGAACCCACCGCCACGCCCACCAGCACGGCGAGGTTCCAACCCAGCCACATGACGATGGCGGTGCCCAGGTAGTACTCGAAGGCAAACGCACCCAGGCCTTCGCGTGAATTGAGCCTGAGGGTGCACAGGGCGAAGGATTGGTCCGAAAGCAGGTAGGCCATCGACCAGCGGCGGTGGCGGGGCAGGTCGCTGAAGTGCGGCGCCAGCGAGGCGCTGTACATCAGAAAGCGCAGGTTGATCACCAGCGCGGTGACCACCATGGTGATCGGCAAGGCGCCGTTCTGCATCAGTTGCAGCACGGCCATCTGCGCCGAACCTGAGTAGAACAGCAGGGTCATGCCCATGGCCTCACTCGGCGACAGGCCCATGTTGATCGCCGTGACCCCGGTGATCAGGCCGAACGGCACGATCCCGGTGGTCAGCGGCAGGACTGCGCGGGCACCCTGCGTAAGCGCTTGGGCCCTGTTGGATGGTTGCATTGGAATGCCTTCTGAAATGGCCCGGCAAGCTGCGGCCGGGATCGCTGCAGGCCAGCGCCGATGGGGCTTTGGCGCGCCTTTAGCGGTCACGCTAATGCGCGGCAGAATTGCTGGCAACGGCAGATTTATGGAATATTAGGCCTAAAAAAACTAGGGCTCACGCCATGCCGTTACACGCGCCAACCCGCCATACCCTGCAGCTCAATGCACTGCGCGCCTTCGAGGCCTCCGCCCGGCTGGGGGGCTTTGCCCGCGCGGCCGACGAGCTGAAAGTCAGCCCTGGCGCCATCGCCGCGTTGGTCAAGACACTCGAGGCCCAGTACGGTGCCGTGCTGTTCGAACGCCACGCCAAAGGCGTACGGCTCACGCCATTGGGCGAAAGCGTGAAGGCCCAGTTCACCGAGGCCTTCGATGCGGTGGAGGAGGCCGCGCGTACCTTGCGCCGGCTGGCCGCACCGCAGCGGGTGCATATCGTCACATCGCCGGCCTTGGCGCAGTTGTGGATCGGCCCGCGCCTGCCGCGCCTGACCGAACTGCTGGCACCCATCGAGATCTCGGTCACGGCGGTGGACGAGCCGCCCAACCTCAAGCGCAGCCCTTATGACCTGTGCCTGTTCTACACCGACAAGCCGGGGCACGGGCAGCGTGTGCTGTGCAGTGAAGCGGTGGTCCCGGTGTGCGTGCCGGCTCTGGCGGCCGGTATCGAGCGCCCAGAAGACCTGTGCGACACGCGCTGTATTGCCGATGTCGGCTGGAGCGACTGGGCGGCGTGGGCTGGCGCGGTGATGCCTGATACCTCATTCGTGGCCCAGGGGCCGGGGTTCTCGTTGTACTCCATCGCCGTGCAGCAGGCGCTGCTGGGCGCCGGTGTGCTGATAGGGCGGCAGAGCCTGGTGCAGCGCCACCTCGACAGTGGCGAGCTGATCATGCCGATTGCCCACACCGTCCCCCTGGGGGTCGATATCGCCGTGTGGCGGCTGCCTGTGGCGCGCGGCAATCGCATGGTCATCAAGGTAGAGGAGGCGCTGGCGCAGTTGGCCTAGCGCTGCCGGCGTCACTGCAGCACGGCACGCAACGCACCGGTAACGACGATGGCGAACAGCACCACCGGCAGGATGGAGTAGCGCGTGGCGGCAAGCAGGGTCAGGGCCAATGCGATCAGGTCGGCCGGGTCACCGCTGACGAATTTGGGCGCGATCACCGCGATCAGCACACAGCCAGGCGCGGCGCTGAGCACTTGGGTGAGCTGCGGCCCCATGACCCGATTGCGTAGCAGCAAAAAGCCCAGTGCGCGTGTGAGGTAAGTGACCAGGGCCATGCCGAGGATCGTGGCCAGGGTGGTGATGTCGATCATGGCTTGGCCCACAGGTAAGCGCTGGTCAGCCCGGCCACGGTGCCCGCCAGGACGTACCAGCCGCCGGGGATCAACAGGTGGAACAGCGCGGCGGTCACCAGGCTGAACAGCCAGGGGAGGGCGGCGTGCACCCCTTTCCACATACCCTTGAGCAGCACCAGGAAAACGGCGGCGAAGGCCATGTCGAAGCCGTAGCTGCGCAGGTCGCCGAGCATCGGCCCAACCAGCGCCCCCAGGGTGGTGAAACTGACCCAGGTGGCCCACAGGCACAGCGACACGCCCATGTAGTAGCGCAGGCTGAAGCCCTTGTGCCGACGGGCATCGGCCAGGCCCATGGCCCAGCTTTCGTCGCACATGAAGAACAATGCGCCCAGCGCCTGCTTCAGGGGCAGGTGGCGCAGGTAGGGCGCCAGGGTCGCGCCCATCAGCAGGTGGCGGCTGTTGACCAGCAGGGTCATGGCGACGATCACCAGCAGCGCCGGTGGCGAGGTCCACAGCTCGATGGCGGCGAACTCGGAGCCACCGCCGAAGTTCAGGCCGGTCATCAACGCAACCTCACCCGCATTGAGCTGGTGTTGCGACGCCTGCGCGCCGAGTACCAGGGCGAACGGGATGAAGCCCAACAGCATCGGCAGCGCGGCCACGGCGCCGCGGCGCAGTTCGCTGTCGGGAGCTGTGGCAGGGGGATCGTTCAGGGCGGGTTCAAGGGTATTCATGGTCACCTCCAGTGGAGGGTAATTATTTCAATGTACGGTTGAAATAGGCTTGCGTAGTTGCAAGATACCCGTGAGCATTTGGCATCTGATACCAATAAATATTAATTTGAGGTTTTCAATGCCAATCAAGCTTGATGCCATCGACCGCCGCATCCTGCGCGCCCTGCAACGGGACGGCCGCCTGCAGAATCAGGAGCTGGCCAAGCAAGTGGGGTTGTCCCCGTCGCCGTGCCTGCGGCGGGTACGGCTGCTGGAGGACGCGGGGGTAATCGAGCGCTATGTGGCGCTGGTGGACCCGGCCAAGGTGGCGTTGGGCCTGACCTTGTTCGTGCGGGTGTGGCTCAAGCGCCAGGACCAGGAGACCACCGACATCTTCATCAACGCGGTGCGCCTGCTGCCGGAGGTGGTGGAGTGCCATGTCATGGCCGGCGACTGCGACCTGTTGCTGCGGGTGGTGGCGGCAGACCTGGAAGCCTACCGGCGTTTCCAGGTTGCCCACCTGACCAGCCTGGATGTGGTGCAGAACGTCAAGACCGAAGTGCCCATGGAGAAGGTCAAGCTGACCACCGAGTTGCCGGTGTAGTACTCGGCGGGCGCTGCAATGGGCGAGGTGCACGCGGAGAAAGATCTGGAATGGGGCTTTGTTATTAAATAGAATCAATCGCATTCATGTTGTGCAGAGCCTCACGCCATGGTTGAAGCCGCTACGCCACCCGATCACCACCTGAGTGCCCTGTACCGCGAGCGTCGCAGCTGGCTGGAGAACTGGTTGCGCGGCCGTTTGGGCAATAGCTGGGATGCGGCCGACTTGAGCCAGGACACCTTCCTGCGGGTGTTGTCCAGCGCGCAAAAGCTCGAGGAGTTGCGTGAGCCACGCGCCTACCTGCTGACCGTGGGCAAGCGCCTGTTGAGCAACTTCTACAGCCGTCGCAGCCTGGAACAGGCCTATCTCGAGGCGTTGGCGCAGCTACCTGAAGAATGTGCGCCATCGCCAGAACAGCGCTGGCTGCTGTTGGAAACGCTGCAGGCACTGGACGAGCTGCTCGATGGCTTGCCACGCCTGGTACGCCGGGCATTCCTGTGGAGCCAGCTGCATGGCCTGGGCTATCGCGAGATCGCCGAGCGCCTCGAGGTGTCGGAACGCACGGTCAAACGCTACATGGCGCAAGCCTACGAGCATTGCCTGCTGGTGGACCTGTGATGCGTGCGGCGCCCAACGGCGAGGCGCTCGAGGTAGCGCGCGCGGCGGCTCGCTGGCTGGCGTTGCTGGAGTCGGGTACGGCCACCGAAGCAGACCATGCCCGCCTTGAACAGTGGCGCAACAGCTGCACCCGCCATGAAACCACCTGGCAGAAGGCGCAGTTGCTGCGTCAGCGCTTTTCCGGGCTGCCGCCAACCTTGGCGATGGCCTCGCTGGATCGCCCGGACCTTGGGCGGCGCACCGCCATCAAGCGCGCATTGGGCATTGCCGCCCTGTTGCCGGCCACCTGGTTGATCGGCCGGCAGTTGCCGGTGCAGGTGTGGATGGCCGATGTGCACACCGCCATCGGCGAACAGCAAACCCTGCAATTGGCCGACGGCAGCCTGCTGCAGCTGAACACCGACAGCGCGGTCAATGTCGACCTGGGCAAGCGCGAGCTGACCTTGGTGCGAGGGGAGATGGCGCTCAAGGTAAGTGGCAGTGCGCCGCTGACCCTTCACCTGCCTTACGGTCGGGTGATTGTCAGCCGCAGTGATGTTTGTGTGCGCCTCAATGACGGTGACTGCCAAATCGCAGTGGCCAGCGGTGCGGTGCAACTGCAACCCTTGCACGGCGCTGCGCTGCTTTTGCGCGAAGGCGAGCAGGTCCGTTTGAAGGCTGGCGGCGCGGGCCGGGTCGACAGCTTCGATGCTTCGCTGCCGGGGTGGCGAGAGGGCGTGCTAATCGGCCAGAACCAACCGTTGGGGGATTTCTTGCGCGAGCTGCGGCGTTTCCGCCCAGGGTTGTTGCGCTGGGACCCCGCGCTGGAAAACTTGCGGGTCATCGGCAGCTTCCGCCTCGACGACACCGACCGTGTGCTGTCGCTGCTGGCGGCCAGCCTGCCGCTGGAGGTGCATTCGCGCACGCGTTATTGGGTCACCTTGGTGCCGCGAAAAAATCGGGTGTAACCCATGTCCCTTTTTTTCGCCTCACCGGTCATTCCAGGCAAGTGAACTGAAAACGAGAACTTGCCCCCAATGTCCGTAGTCATGCCTTGCCGTTCTGGCCGTCAGTCTTTGCAGCGTGTGGGCCTGGTGCTGAGCCTGAGCGCCACCACGCTTTTTACCCCTGTCAGTTGGGCCGATGACGCCCCTCGGCGCAGCTATGAGGTGGCGGCCGGCAGCCTGGGCGCCGCGTTGACGCGTTTCGCCACGCAGTCGGGCGTCAACCTGTCGGTGAGCCCGGCCTTGGTGAATGGGCGCCACAGTGCCGGCCTGTCGGGCACTTACAGTGTCGAGGAAGGCTTTGCCCGCCTGCTGCAGGGCAGCGGTTTGCGCCTGCAGCCGGCGGGCGCCGACGGCTACACCCTGGTGCCGGTCAGCCAGGATTCCAGCGCCCTGGAAATTGCGCCAACCACCATCAACAGCGCTCACCTGGATGACGATGGCGAGCCGTATGCCGGTGGCCAGGTCGCTCGCCGTGGCTCACAGGGCCTGCTCGGTTCGCGTGACTTCATGGACACGCCGTTCAGCATGACCACCTACACCAGCCAGACAGTGAAGAACCTGCAGGCGCGAACCCTCAACGACCTGGTCGCCAGCGACCCTTCGGTGCGCGCCACCAACCCGGCAGGTGGGCGCTTCGAGCAGTTCACCATCCGTGGCCTGAGCCTGTTCAACAGCGATGTGTCCTACAACGGGCTGTATGGTGTGTTGCCCACCTATTCCATCGACATGGAAATGGCCGACCGCGTCGACATCCTCAAGGGGCCGAGCCAGCTGATCAACGGCATCTCGCCGCGGGGCAGCGTGGGCGGTGGCATCAACGTGGTGCCCAAGCGTGCGGGCGACAAGCCCCTGACCGAGTTCACCGGCAGCTATGCCTCCGACAGCCAGGTGGGCGGTGCCGTGGATATCGGCCGGCGCTTCGGTGAGGGCGACCAGTTCGGCCTGCGTTTCAACGCGGTGAAGCAGGCCGGCGACACCACCTGGGATCACCAGCGCGTCAACCGCGAAATGGCCGTGCTGGGCCTGGACTTTCGCGGTGAGCGGCTGCGCCTGTCCACCGACATCGGCCACACCCAGCGCGACACCGACGCCCCCCAGGAGCGGGTGCTGATCGGCGCCAATGCCAAGGTGCCGGACGCCAAGGATGTGCACCGCAACTATGCCCAGGCCTGGAGCAAGGCCCGCACCGAGGACACCTTCGGCGCGGTGAACGCCGAGTACGACCTGAGCGATTCGCTGCTGGCCTATGCTGCATTCGGTGCGCGCGAGAGCAACCATGATTTTCTGCGCCACAACGTGCCGGTCAGCAACGATGCCGGCGACTTCAGCGTCTTGCCCCGGGACTTCACCCGCGACGAGTCGGTGCGCACGGCCATGGCCGGGCTGCGCAACTGGTTCAGCACCGGCCCGGTCAGCCATGAGTTGAACCTGTCGGCGAGCTACTTCTACATGGACTTCACCAACGGCGGGGCGCGCTACGCGGCGGCGCCCAGCAACCTGTACAACCCGGTGGCCACTCCAACGCCCGGCCGGCCGACGCGCCAGGATGCCGAGGTGTACACCGAGAACCGTTTCACCGGCGTGGCGCTGGCCGATACCCTGGGCTTTTTCGACGACCGCCTGTTGCTCACCCTCGGCGCGCGCTGGCAGCGGGTCAAGGTCGACGACTGGAGCAACAATGTCAAAGGCGTCACCGCCTACGACGAGGAGAAGGTCTCGCCCTCGGGCGGCGTGGTGTTCAAGGTCAGCGAGCAGTTCTCGCTGTATGCCAGCTACATGGAGGGCCTGAGCCAAGGCAAGATCGCGCCGTCGACCTCGATCAACTCCGACGAGATCTTCGCGCCCTTCATCAGCCGCCAGGTGGAGGTGGGCGCCAAGTACGACCTGGGTACCTTCGGCCTGACCGCCAGTGCCTTTCGCATCAAGCAACCGGCCTACGAAACCAATGCCGCCACGCGGGTGTTCGGCCCCAATGGCAAGCGTGAGAACAAGGGCATCGAGCTGAATGTGTTCGGCGAGCCGCTCAAGGGCGTGCGCCTGCTCGGTGGGGTGATGTTCATCGACAGCGAGCTGACCGGCACCGTGGGTGGTGTTGCCGACGGCAACCGCGCCCCGGCCACGCCTGAATACAACGTCAGCCTCGGGGCCGAATGGGACGTGCCTGTGGTGCCGGGGCTGACCCTGACCACGCGGGGCATCCATTCCAGCTCGCAATACCTGGACCAGGCCAACAGCAAGAAGATCGATGGCTGGGAGCGCTTCGACCTGGGGGCGCGCTATGCCTTCAAGGTCTCGGACAAGGACGTCACCCTGCGTGCCAGCGTCGAGAACGTGCTGGATGACCAGTATTGGATTTCGGCGGGGGCGTCTGATGACAGCGAGCCGGGGTTGAGCTTGTCTACCCCGCGCACCTACCTGGTTTCGGCGACTGTCGGGTTCTGATCGCAGGCTTTTATTGCCATTGCAACCGAGCAGCCGCGTCCACATTGCGAATGCTCGGTTTACGCTGACGATTCCGAACGTTCCCATCCCTCACGCTGGTGAGGTCATTCAAACCCCTGGCGCGACAATTCACCGTCGAGCAATCGCAGGATCCCCAGCGGATTGCTGTTTTTCAGTGCAGGCGGCAGCAGTTCGTCAGGGTAGTTCTGGAAACACACCGGCCGCAGGAAGCGGTCAATGGCCAAGGTACCCACCGAAGTACCGCGGGCATCGGAAGTGGCGGGATAGGGACCGCCGTGCACCATGGCATCACAGACCTCGACCCCGGTCGGGTAGCCATTGAACAGCACCCGCCCGACTTTCTCCTGCAGCAACTCACCCAGCCAGCCCCAGCGCACCAGCTCGCCAGGCTCACCCATCAGGGTCGCCGTCAGTTGCCCGCGCAGGGCCTGGACGGCCGCCGCCAGTTGTTGCTCATCCTGCACTTCGATCAACACGGTCGCCGGGCCAAACACTTCTTCCTGCAACAGCGGGTCGCCTTCGAGCAGCAGGCTGACATCGGCCTGGAACAGCTGCGCCTGGGCCTGGCCTTCACCTTGCGCCGCACCGGCCAGGTGACGAATGCCCGGGTGCTCGAGCAGGTGCTGCAGGCCCTGGCGATAGCTGGCGAGGGTGCCGGCGTTGAGCATGGTTTGCGCCGGCTGGTCGGCCATGTGCGCCTTGAACTGTTCGATGAACGCGCTGAAGGCCGGCGAACGCAGGCCGAGGATCAGCCCGGGGTTGGTGCAGAACTGGCCGCAGCCCAGGGTCACCGAAGCGCTGAGCTCACGGGCGATGGTTGCGCCCCGTGCCTCCAGGGCTTGGGGCAACAGGATCACCGGGTTGATGCTGGACATCTCGGCGAACACCGGGATCGGCTGGGGGCGTTCGGCGGCCAGGCGGCACAGGGCATTGCCGCCCTTGAGCGAGCCGGTGAAGCCAACGGCCTGCACGGCGGGGTGCTTGACCAGCCATTCGCCCACGCCGCCCCCATAGATCATGTTGAACACGCCTGCCGGCATGCCGGTGCGTTCGGCGGCCCGCAGGATCGCGTCGGCGACCCATTCGGCCGTGGCCATATGGCCGCTGTGGGCCTTGAAGATCACCGGGCAGCCGGCGGCCAGCGCCGCAGCGGTGTCGCCGCCGGCGGTGGAGAAGGCCAGCGGGAAGTTGCTGGCGCCGAACACCGCCACCGGACCGACGCCGATGCGGTACTGGCGCAGGTCCGGGCGGGGCAGGGGCTGGCGCTCGGGCAGCGCACGGTCGATGCGCGCGCCATGGAAGTCGCCGCGGCGCAGCACCTTGGCGAACAGGCGCAGCTGGCCGCTGGTGCGGCCGCGTTCGCCCTGGATGCGGCCTGCGGGCAACGCGGTCTCGCGGCACACGGTAGCGACGAAGTCGTCGCCCAGTGCATCGAGTTCATCCGCGATGGCATCGAGAAACTGCGCGCGCTGATCGCAGCTCAGGTTGCGGTAGCGCGGGAACGCGGCGCTCGCCGCCTGGGCTGCGCCAGCCACTTCGGCCTCGGTGGCCTGGCTGAAGGCGTAGGGCAAGGCTTCGCCGGTGCTGGCATCGAGGCTGTACAGGCGAATGTCGCCTTGGGCCGAGCGCTGGCCGCCGATGTAGTTGTGGCCGAGGATGCGGGTCATGTAGGGCTCCGTAAGCAGGTTGAACAATGCATCAGGTAATGGCGCCGATCTGCCACGGCACGAATTCGTTCTGGCCGTAGCCGTGCTGCTCGCTCTTGCTGCGCTCGCCCGAGGCGATGGCGAGCATCAGGCGGTAGATGTGCTCGCCGCGTTCTTCGATGGTCATGCTGCCGTCGGCAATGCCGCCGCAGTTCACGTCCATGTCTTCTTCCTGGGTTTGCCACAGGCGGGTGTTGGTGGCCAGTTTGATCGACGGCGAAGGGGCGCAGCCGTAGGCCGAGCCACGGCCCGTGGTGAAGGCGATCAGGTTGGCGCCGCCGGCCACCTGGCCGGTGGCGGAAATCGGGTCGTAGCCGGGGGTGTCCATGAACACCAGGCCATGGGCGCGCACCGGTTCGGCGTACTCGTACACATCCACCAGGTCGCTGGAGCCGGCCTTGGCCACGGCGCCCAAGGACTTTTCGAGGATGGTGGTCAGGCCGCCGGCCTTGTTGCCGGCCGACGGGTTGTTGTTGAGTTCGGCGCCCATCCGCGCGCAGTAGGCCTCCCACCACTGGATGCGGGCGATGAGTTTTTCGCCAACCTGGCGGCTGACTGCGCGGCGCGTCAGCAGGTGTTCTGCGCCATAGATTTCCGGGGTTTCCGAAAGGATCGCGGTGCCCCCGGCCGCCACCAGGCGGTCCACGGCATTGCCCAGCGCCGGGTTGGCGGTGATGCCCGAATAGCCGTCCGAACCGCCGCATTGCAGGCCGACGGTGAGGTGGCGCACGCTGACCGGCTCGCGCTGCACGGCATTGGCTTGCGCCAGCAGTGATTCGACCTGGGCAATGCCGCTGGCGATGGTCTTCGAGGTGCCGCCGGTGCCCTGGATGGTGAAGGTGCGCAGGGTGTTGCAGCTTTGCAGGCCCTGGGCGGCGAGCAGGTCGGCAATCTGGTTGGTCTCGCAGCCGAGGCCGATCATCAGCACCGAATGGAAATTGGCATGCACGGCGTAGCCGCCGAGGGTGCGTTGCAGCATCGCCAGGGCTTCGCCGCCAGGGTCGACCGCGCAGCCGACGCCGTGGGTGAGGGCGACCACGCCGTCGATGTTGGGGTAGCCGGCCAGTGCCTGCGGGTGGATATCGCGGCGAAAGTGGTCGGCGATGGCGCGGGCCACGGTGGCCGAGCAGTTCACCGAAGTGAGGATGCCGATGTAGTTGCGGGTGGCGACCCGGCCATCGGCACGCACGATGCCCATGAAGGTGTCTTCAACCTGCGCTGTCGCGCCCTTGGCATCGACGCCGAAGGCGTAGTCGCGGCTGAAGTCGCCCATGGCCACATTGTGCACATGCACGTGCTCACCGGCCTCGATGTCGCGGCTGGCGAAGCCGATGATCTGGCCGTAGCGGCGCAGTGGCTGGCCCGCCGCGATGGCGCGGGCGGCAACCTTGTGCCCGGCCGGGATCGGCTCGCGCACGCGGATGCCTTCCGGTAGTTCCAGCCCTTCGCTCAGCGGCTGGCGGGCGATCAGCACATCGTCCAGCGGGTTCAGGCGGATCACGGCGAGGGCTGCGTTTTCGCGGCCTGTTGTTGTAATGAGTTGCATGGAGGTCACCTCAAAAAAGCAGCGCGGCTCAGGCCAGCCCGCGCTCGCGATAGTCGATCAGGCCGGAGAACAGCATCAGGCCGAAGGCCATGACCACGAAGAAGATCAGGGCCAGGAAGTAGGAACCGGTGAACTGCACGATCAGGCCGATCAGGATCGGCACCAGCACGCCGACCATGTTGCCGCAGAAGTTCATGCTGCCACCCAGCACGCCGGCCTTGGACTTGCCGCCAAGAATGGCCGGCAGGCACCAGTACATGCCGCACCAGCGGATGAAGAACAGCGCCACGCAGAGCAGGGCGATCACCCGGGTGGCATCGGCGGTGTAGGCCACCAGCAGGATGCACAGGGCGGCGACGGCGGCGGAGCCGGCAAACATGCTGCGCATCACGGTGTTGGGCTGGGCGCCGCTGGCTTTCCACTTGTCGGCGGCCCAGCCACCGACCAGTTCACCGACGAAACCGCACATGAAGATCAGGAAGGTCGCGCCGCCCATGGCCTTGATGTCGAGGTTGTGGGCCTGGTGCAGGTAGCTGGGCATCCAGGTCAGCAGGCCATAGAACACGCTGTTGTAGCAGGCGTAGCCGGCGAACATGCACAGCACCGAGCGGCTTTTGAGCAGCTCCTTGAGCACCGCCTTGCGGTTGGCGTTGGCCTGCGCCGCCGCCTCGTTGGCGCCGATGATGTAGTCGCGTTCGGCGGCATTGACCTGCGGGTGCTCGGCGGGGTGGTTGCGGATGTACCACCAGGCCCAGATGCCGACGATCACGGTGCCGACACCGGCGATGACGAAGGCGATGCGCCAGGAGTCGAACCAGGTGATCAGCCCGGCAATGATGATCGCGCCCAGGGCGGTGCCCAGCGGCGCGCCGCCGTCCACCAGGGTGGCGCCGCGGCCGCGTTCGTTGGGGGTCAGCCAGGCACCGTTGAGCTTGGCGCCGGCGGGCATGATCGGCGATTCGGCCACGCCCAGGCCGATGCGGGTGACCAGCAGGGTGATCCAGTTGTGGGCAAAGCCGCCCAGCGCCTGGAAGGCGCCCCAGCCAACGGTGGCGACGCCGATGATGTTGCGCACCTGGAAGCGGTCCAGGAGCATGCCGCTGGGGATCTGCATCAGCGCATAGGACCAGAAGAAGGCGCTGAGGATCAGCCCTTCCAGGGCCGGGGTCAGTTCGAATTCGCTGGAGATCAGCGGCAGGGCCACCGACAACGAGGCACGGTCGATGTAGTTGATTGCCGCCAGCAACAGCAGGATCAGGAAGATGCGCCAGCGCACGGTGGTGGGGCGGGCGCTGTCGGCCGAGGCCATGGCAGGCGCGCTGGCCTGCGGGTAGGGGCTGTTTTTCATGCTCATCTCACTTTTATGTTTGTTATGAAATGCCGAGGGTGGCGCTGCCCTGCGCCACCTGTGGGTCAGAGCGCTTTCACCGAACCTGGGGTAGCGGGCGCCGGGGCGATGGCCAGGCCATTGCGCAGCGGTGCGCCAAATTCGTTCAGGCTGATTTCAAATTCGTCACCGGCTTGGGTGCGCACCTGGTCGGCAAACGACAGGGTCGCGGTACCGAAGAAATGCACATGCACGTCGCCCGGGCGCAGGAACTGGGTGTACTTGAAATGGTGGTACTCAAGGTTCTCCAGCGAATGGCACATGTTGTCCTCGCCGCTGAGGAAGGCCTTTTCCCAGATCACCTCGCCGCCCCGGCGGATGCGGCTGATGCCATCGAGGTGGCGGGGCAGTTCGCCCACCCGCAGTTCCGGGCCGAAGGCGCAGCTGCGCAGCTTGGAGTGCGCCAGGTACAGGTAGTTGCGCCGCTCCATCACATGGTCGGAGAACTCGTTGCCTATGGCAAAACCCAGGCGCCAGGGCTGGCCGTCGTCGCCGATCACATACAGGCCGGCCAGCTCCGGCTCTTCGCCGGCGTCTTCGGCGAAGGCCGGGCTCTGGAGCGCCTGGCCTGGGCGCACGACGATGCTGCCGTCACCCTTGTAGAACCATTCCGGCTGCACACCGGCGTTGCCGGCCGGCGGGCGCCCACCGTCGATGCCCCACTGGAACATGCGCGCGGTGTCGGTCATGGCCGTCTGCTGCTCGGCTTTTTGCTGGTGCATCTTGTCGCGGGTCGAGGCGCTGCCCAGGTGGGTCAGGCCGGTGCCGCTGACCAGGCAGTGCGCCGGGTCTTCATGGTCCAGGGGAGGGAGGATGCGCTGTTCGGCCAAGGCCTGGGCATAGGACTCGCCACTGCTGGCCAGGCCGCGGGCGAGGACTTCTTCGACCAGGCCGTGGCCATTGCGGATCGCCGCCAGTGCCAGTTCGCGCATGTTGCTGCAGCCGCGGACCAACTGGATGTTATCGCCCTCGATCACGCCGACATGGCGTTGGGCAGTGGTGGATTCGAACTGGATCAGGCGCATGCTGGCTCCGGGTTGTTCTTGTGGGTAGACAGGTGAGGCTCACTTTAATTTTCCCGGCTGATGCTGCCTAATGAGACCTGTTGACCCCGTGATAACTTTTAGTGATCCCCTATGCTGCCATCCCTGAGTTCCATGGCTTCACGCCTGCGCCTGCGCCAGTTGCGCCTGTTGATCAGCCTCGATGAGCTGGGCTCGATCCACAAGGCTGCCGAGGCGATGTCGATTACCCAGCCCGGGGCCACCAAGGCGCTCAATGAAATCGAGAGCACCTTGGGCGCGGTGTTGTTCGAGCGCACCAGCAAGGGCCTGGAGGCCAATGACCTCGGGCGTTGCGTGCTGCGCTACGCGCGCCTGATCAACACCGACCTTGCGCACTTGCGCGAGGAGATGCTGGGCATTCTCCAGGGGCACGGCGGGCGTTTGTCGGTGGGCACCATCATGGGCGCGGTGCCGATGCTGGTGGAGGGCCTGGCCCGCTTGCGCCAGGAGCAGCCGGATTTGTCGGTTACCGTGGTGGAGGACACCAGCGAGCGTTTGCTCAGCCTGCTGGACCAGGGCCGGCTGGACCTGGTGGTCTGCCGGACCAGCGTCAGTCGGCGGCCGGATGCCTATGACAGCCGGGTCAAACACCAGGAGCAGTTGGTGCTGGTGGCCAACCCGCAGCACCCGCTGGCCGCCAGCCAAAGCCTGGCGTTGGATCAGCTGGCGGCCTCACGCTGGATCGTGTTCCCGGTGAACATGCCGATGCGGGTCACTTTGGAGCGCGAGTTTCGCGAGGCGGGGCTGAGTTTTCCGCAGTACCCGATCGAGACGTCCTCGACCTTCACCACCCTGGCCATGCTGCGCCAGGACGCCGGGCTGCTGGCCGTCATGCCGTGGGATGTGGCCAAGGTGGCCGTGGAGCATGGCATGGTGGTGCGGCTGCCATTGCTGATCAAATCCCGCAGCGAGCCCTATGAGGTAGTGACGCGCAAGGAGATAGAGTTGAGCAGGAATGCACAATTGTTGATTGATATCTTGATGGCGTGAGCTTCACGGCAAGTATCCGGACTTGTCAGCTTCGGTAATCGCTCGGATGACCCGGCAGGGTACGCCAGCGGCGATGACGCCAGCCGGTATATCCGAGGTGACGACACTCCCGGAACCGATGATCGATCCATCACCGATGGCCACCCCGGGGTTGATATGTACCCCTGCACCCACCCAGACGCGGTTGCCGATCCTCACTGGCCTGGCAAAGCAAGCCCCAGCTGCGCGTTCGGCAGGGTCGATGGCATGGTTGGAGGTGTAGATGCCCACGCGTGGGCCGAACAGCACATCGTCGCCGATGGTGATGCCACCGCCATCGAGCATGACGCAGTCGAAGTTGGCGTAGAAGTTGTTGCCGATGTGTATGTGCCGACCGAATTCGCAGCGAAAGGTCGGTTCGAAATGCACCGCGCTGCCGACGCTGCCCAGCAATTGCCGCAGGATGCCTTCGCGTTCGCTGGCAGGGCGGGAGAATGCGCCGTTGTACTGGTTCGTCAGCAGTACCGCGTGTTGGCGAGCGGCGACCAGTTCGGCTGTCAGGTCGTTGTACATCTTACCGGCACGGATACGGGCCAGCTGCGATTCGAGGTCAGGCATCTGTGATCAGTCAGGCAGGGAGAGTCATACACCCTACGCTCGCTGCCACTGTCATATCAACCGCGAATGCGCTCAGCCGGGCCCGGTGGCCAGGATGATCCTTCACCCTGGCCTGCGAACCCAGGATCAACGATTTTCGTCATCCTGATCCTTGCCGGCATCGTTGCCTTCCCAGTCCGCTGAGTCCGGGTCCATGCGTTGCTTGCGTTCCTCGTCCGTCATGTCTGAAGAGGCGCGTCCTCCCTGGGCCCCTCGCTGTCCTTCTTCAGCGCTGCGCTGTGGATCCTGAGTTGTCGTTTGGCGCGAGGCTTCGCCGCCACCCGGCCCGTGCTCAGTACTGCGCTGCTGGTCCTTGCCTGCGTCACCGCCCGGAACCCCACCGCTTTGGCGCTTATCTTCCCAGGCCTTGTCCTGATGTTCAGGAGTGCCCGGCGTGCTGCCACCCTGATGCCCACCGCTGCCTTGATTGTTAGCCATGATCATTACCTCAGGTCGATTGCACACAGAAGGTGTGTAACGTATCGACGTCGGCTGGATCGGGATGGCTGCGCAAATTTTTCAAATGCCAGACCAAATACGCGAAACAATCGGGTGTGAATGGATTGCGTCGTGTAGATATCCAGGCCCAAGGCAGTGCTGGCCGCGCTCAAAAGTCGACGCTGGCCGACAACCGCAGAACACGCGGCGTGCCCTGGGTCAGGTAGTGAACCGTCAATGAGGAAGCCGGCTGTGACTGCATGGCCGGCCTGCGGCCTGGCGCCACGTTTTCAGCAGGTCCAGCCGGCTTGTACAGCTATGGCCTGTGGCGCAGGGCCTCGACAAACAAGGTAAAGGCGGCGCTGGGGTGCCTTCGGCTGGGGTAGTACAAGCAATAGGGCTCGAATGTCTTGCGCCAGTCGGGCAAAACCTCGCTGAGCTGGCCGTTACCCAGGGCATCGTGCACATAGGCCAAGGGCAGATAGGCCAGCCCCAACCCATGCAGGGCGGCATCGCGTGCCGACCAGAGACTGTTACTGACGAACTGGCCTGTCACCCTGACGCGCTGCTCCCGGCCCGCTTTGGTGAAGAGCCAGGCGAAATGCTCGCCATGGGTGGGCAGGCGCAGGTTGATGCAGGCGTGCTCAGTCAGGTCGCGAGGATGCCTGGGCTGTTGCCGTTGCGCCAGGTAAGTCGGCGAGCCGACCACGGCCATGGCGTGCGGCGGGCTGATGTTCACCGCAATCATGTCCTTGGCCACCAGGGCGCCTCGACGCACACCGGCATCGTAGCGGCCACTGACGATATCGGTCATGCCGTAGTCGACGGTGAGCTCGACATTGATGTCCGGGTACTGCGGCAGGAAGCGGCTCAACACCGGTTGCAGCACGCTCTGCACGGCGTATTCATCCGCCGTGATGCGGATCGTCCCGGAGGGCTTGTCACGCAGCTCGGTGACCTGTTCCAGCCCCGCTTGAATCTGGCCCACCGCCGGCCCGATCAGCAACAGCAGGCGCTCGCCTGCCGGGGTCACGGCAACGCTGCGCGTGGTGCGTGCGAACAGCGGCAGGCCGAGGCTCTCCTCCAGCCCACGGATCACTTGGCTCAGGGCTGATTGCGAGATGCCCAGGCGGGCAGCCGCGCGAGTGAAACTGGCCTCTTGCGCTACTGCGAGAAACGCCTCCAGGTCCCGTAGCCGACGTGCCTGCATTTATCAAACCTGCTTATGACTGAATCCTGATTTTGCTGGATTATAAATCAACGCCTCACGGCTTACCTTGGTGACAGTTCGGCGTTGGCCGAAAGACCGGATTGCCCGTTCATCATCATTGCGAGGACTCAGCCATGAGCCACACCATCGAAACCATCCAGTTCCGCAACCCCGGCATGGCCTGGGCCATCGCCGCGGATATCCATTTCCCCCCTCACTTCGACACGCACAGCCAGTACCCCGCCATCATCAGCGCCCATCCGATCGGCAGTTGCAAGGAGCAGACCGCCGGCAATGTCTATGGCGCGGCCCTGGCCAAGGCAGGCTTTGTGGTGATCGCTTTCGATGCCAGCTACCAGGGCGCGAGCGGCGGTGAGCCGCGTTACATCGAGGAGCCGGGGCAGCGGGTGGAAGACTTTCGCCAGGTGGTCGATTACCTGGTGACACTGCCCTATGTCGACAGCAGCCGTATCGGCGTGCTGGGCATCTGCGGCGGCGGTGGCTATGCCATCAGTGCCGCCAAGTCCGAACGGCGCATCAAGGCCGTGGTCAGCATCACCGGCGTCAATTTCGGGCGCCTCAGCCGTGAAGGCTTTGCCGGCTACGACCCCATTGGCACGCTGGAGGCCATCGCCGAGCAAAGGACGGTCGAAGTGCGTGGTGGCCAGGCCCGCGTGGATGATGTGCTGCCGCCTTCGGTGGAGGTGGCCATGCAAGCCGGCATCAACGATATCGATATCCTGGAAGCGACCGACTACTACAAGACCGCGCGTGGCCATGCCGAGCACGGGCCGACCCGCATCCTGTTTTCGCGCCGCGCGGCGGCCGTGGACTGGGATGCCTTCCATTTGGCCGAAGTGCTGTTGACCCAACCGTTGCTGGTGGTCATCGGTGACAAGCCCGGCGGCTTCGGTGCCTATCGTGACGGCCAGGAAATCTACGGCCGCGCCGCGTCGAAGGACAAGGAGCTGCTGGTCCTGCCCAATACCTCGCATTACGAGCTTTACGACCAGCCAGAGGCGACGGGCAATGCCTTGGCCCGGGTGCTGCCATTCTTCAAGCAGCATCTGTCTGCCTGACGCAGGCGACCGGCGCAGGGTGATTGCCGATCCGAGGCTGCCTCGGGTTGGCACCCTGCAAAGCCCGGGCATTGGACCTTTTCAGGAGATGCGACGCCGGTAGACTCGGCCTGCCCACCCATGGACGCGAGTGCAAACAGACCATGCCTGATCAGGCCTTTGACTACCAACCCGTATTGCAAGGAGTTTCGCTAAGACTCGAGTCGCTCACCAGGCTTCACTTCGAGGCGATGCTGCTTGCCGCCAGCGACCCGTTGATCTGGGCAGGGCACCCCTCTGCGGACCGCTACAAGCCTGAGGTCTTCGAGCCCTATCTCGAGACACTGCTGGCCACTGGAAAGGCGCTTGCCGTGATCGATGTTCGACAAGGGACAGTGATCGGTGGGTCCAGTTACTACACGCCACCGGATCAACTGGACGGCATCGCCATCGGTTTCACCTTCCTGGTGAGGGCGCACTGGGGAGGTGCCAGCAATCGTGAACTCAAGGGGCTGATGCTCGAGCACGCATTCAAGCGCCATGACAGGGTGTTCTTCCACATCGCACCGACCAACATACGGTCGCAAAAGGCCACGTTGAAACTGGGTGCCGAGCATCTCTACGATGCGCAACTCAACCTTTCAGGCGCGTCAAGGCTGTGGAAGTGCTATGCACTCACGCGCGCCAGGTGGGCGCATCGCTGAGTGGGCTGGGGGCACTGCGAACGCTCAGGTCAGCGCTGGCTTAGTCTTCGGTTCAACGCGCCGCCCTGAGCCGTCGCCACAACGTGGTCCGGCTGATGCCGAGCTGGCGCGCCGCTTCGTCGAGATTGCCCTGGCAGCTGTCCAGGGTTTCCTGCACATGGCGCAGCTGGGCGGCCTTGCCGACGCTGTGCAGGTCCGACGCCCGGGAGGGCCTGGCACGGCGGGTTGGCGCACCGCCTTCGCACAGCTCGGGCAGCACCCGCGCCAGGTACTGTTCGTCCACGCCATGCTCCCCCAGCAGCTCGCGGGCCGAGAGCATCGCGCGCTCGATCACGTTCTCCAGCTCGCGCACATTGCCCGGCCAGCCATGGCGCGTCAGGTAGGGCAGCAGGGCGCCTGGCACGTCCGCCGCGCCCGGCGGCTGGCCCTGGACCAGCAGGCGCTGGCTGATGCCCCGGCAGATCAGGGCAATATCCTCGGGGCGCTCGCGCAAGGGGGTGGTCTGCAGGCGCAGGATATTGAGCCGGTAATACAGGTCGGTGCGGAAGTCGCCATCCTCTATCGCGGTGCGCAGGTCCTGGTGGGTGGCGGCGATGATGCGCACATCGATCGCGATCGGCTCGGTGGCGCCCAGGCGCAGTACCTCGCGCTCCTGCAGCACACGCAGCAAGCGTGTCTGCAGCGACACGGGCATGTCACCGATCTCGTCGAGAAACAATGTGCCGCGGTGCGCCACTTCGAACAGGCCAGGCTTGCCGCCCTTGCGCGAACCGCTGAAGGCGCCTTCCTCGTAGCCGAACAGTTCGCTTTCCAGCAATGACTCCGGGAACGCCGCGCAGTTGATGGCGACGAAGGGGCCTTGCCGGCGCGGGCTCTCGTTGTGGATGCCCTGGGCCAGCAACTCTTTGCCGGTGCCGCTTTCACCGGTGATCAGGATGGTTGAGTGGCTGGCGGCGAAACGCCTGGCCAACTGCAGCATGTCGCGATGGGCCCGGCTGTTGCCGTCGAGCTGTTCGAGCCGGTAGCGGGCAGTGAAGGCGCCGGGGCGGCGGGTGGAGCGGATGCGTTGGTCCGCCCGCTGCACGGCTGTGGTGTCCTGGCAGGTCAGGACCAGGCCGGTGCGCTGGCCGTTCTCGAGGATTGGCAGCAGGTTGCTGACCACGGCATGGGAGCCGAGCCGGATTACTCGGTTTTCTTCGCTACCCTCTGCAAATGCCTGCTGCAGGTCCAGTTCCGGGCACAGCTGCTGCAGCGGACGGCCCAGCGCCGCGCTGAGCGGCAAGTCCAGCAGGTGGGCCAGGGCCGGATTGAGCGACTGCACCACGCCCTGGTTGTCGACCGCCGCCACGCCGGTGGGGATGTGTTGCAGCACGGCGTTCAAGTGCCGGCGCTTGGCGATCTCGATACGTTGGCTGTCGAGGATGCCCAGGGCCTCTTCGAGCGCCTTGCGCACAGTGTCTTCGCTCAGTGAAAGCACGCCGTGCAGGCCTGCCTGTTCGGCCAGTTCCACCACTGTCGAGGAACCGATGATGCTGCGACACCCCAGCCGGGCGGCCTGTTCGACCGCTTGGCGCGCTTCTTCCAGGGAGGTGTAGGCGGCCTGGTGAACCTGCACCGTGAACAGCGCGGCCATGGCCTTAAGGCCCTGGTCGATGCGGTTGTAACTGAGCAAGGCCACTTGCGAGGCATGCTCGCGCGCCTGCCCCAGCGCCCGCAGCAGGTCATCGCCACCCACGCGCATCGTCAGTACCGGGCGCGCCAGGTGCTTGCGCAGGTAGGCGGCAGTGGCCCCGGCGCAGATGAACACGTCGGCTTCACCGCGCAACTCCAGTTCGCGGGCGACTTGCAGCGCCTCGGTCACCGAGGTGTCGAGCACTTCAATGTGGGTGTCGGGGTAGTCCGTGGCAAGCGCGGCCACCATATGGGCGAGGCGGCTGCGTTGCCGGGGGCGCTGCAGGTGGCTGATCAGCACGACGACCTGGGACGTGGGGGAGTGCATGGTGGCGCCTGTTCAAAAATGAAGTGTTTCCATCGTGAACTAATTTGTTTCACATATGCAATAAGGCGCCTCGTCAGCCCTTCCCATAAAGCGCTGAAAGCCAGGTGTGACGGGCTCTGCAGGTGTTCTTGGCAAAGTTGGCCCGGGCGTTGCTCTAGCTGACCTGCCCACTTGAAACCGAAGGCAGGACCCTTGATTCATGAGCAGTTCCTCTACGACTTGTCCGGCAGGCGACACGCTCGCGGTCGCGACCGATGAGCAGCGCCTTGTCGACTTCATCCGTGATCAGGCAACGGCAACGCGCGTTGTGATTCAGGCCCGCAAGCGCCTGAGCGGTGGTGCCATCCAGGAAAACTGGCTGCTCGATCTGCTGGTCGAGGGCGGCCCCTGGGCCGGTGCCCGGCGCTGGGTGTTGCGCAGCGACGCGCTGTCGGCGCTGCCGGCCAGCCTCGACCGCGCCCAGGAGTTCGCGGTGTTGCAGGTGGCCCATCGGGCCGGGGTGAAAGTGCCGCGCCCGCTCTGGCTGTGTCGCGATACACAGGTCCATGGGCGGCTGTTCTTCCTGATGGAGTATGTGCCGGGTGTCGCTGCCGGGCGGCTGCTTAGCGCAGGGGCGGGCGCCCAGGGCCAGGCCCGGCTGGCGGAACAGCTCGGGGACAACCTGGCGCGCCTGCATCAGATCCGCCCGCCGAGTGCGGCATTGGACTTTTTGCCCGTGCCGGAGCGTTCGCCAGCGTTGGCCACGGTCGATGCCTACCGTCGTTACCTCGACACCCTCGACGATGCCTATCCGGCACTGGAGTGGGGCCTGCGCTGGTGCGAGCTGCATGCCCCGCGCGACAGCCGTCTGTGCCTGCTGCACCGCGACTACCGCACCGGCAACTACCTGGCCAGCGAGCAGGGGCTGGAGGCGGTACTGGACTGGGAGTTCACCGGCTGGGGCGACCCTTACGAGGACCTGGGCTGGTTCACCGCCCCCTGCTGGCGTTTCACCCGCCCTGACCTGGAAGCCGGCGGCATCGGCCAGCTGGCGGACTTCCTGCGTGGCTACCACCAGGTATCGCCACTGTGGATCGAGCCCGGCCAACTGCGTTACTGGCAGGTCATGGCGACCCTGCGCTGGGCGGTGATCGCCCTGCAGCAGGGGCAGCGCCACCTGTCCGGCGAAGAGCCTTCCCTGGAGCTGGCACTGACTGCGCGCCTGCTGCCCGAGCTTGAACTCGACATCCTGAACATGACCGGAGCCGATGCGCCATGACCCAGCCGCACGCCCATCAACTCCTCGAGATTGCCCGCCAGACCTTGCTGGAGCAGGTATTGCCGGCGCTGCCCGGCGAGCTGCGCTACCCGACGCTGATGATCGCCAACGCCATGGCCATCGCCGCCCGGGAAAACCGCCTGGACGCCGTCGTCAGCCTCCAGGAGCAGACGCGCCTGGCCGCGCTGAACGATGCCCCCGCCCCGTCATTGCAGGATGCCCGCAGCCAGCTGGCGCGGGCGATTCGCCAGGGGCGCCATGACGCCCCGCACAGCGCTCGCGCCCTGGTCGAGACGCTGCGCCAGGTGACGCTCCACCGGCTGGCGATCAGCAACCCCAAGGCCGTGCGCTGAGCGCGGCGAGCCCTTGTTTCAAGACCGACACGTACGAAGAAGGAAACCCATGAACTTCGCGCTCCCAGACGAACTGCTCGAACTGCAGGCCAGAACCCGCACTTTCATTGCCGAACAGGTCATCCCGTTCGAAAACGACCCCCGCCAGGATGGCCACGGCCCCAGCGACGCCCTGCGCCGGGACCTGCAGGCCAGCGCCCAGGCCGCAGGCCTGCTGACGCCCCACGCCAGCCGCGAAATGGGTGGGCTGGGCCTGAGCCACGCGGCCAAGGCCATCGTTTTCGAAGAGGCCGGTTATTCGCCCCTGGGCCCGGTGGCGCTGAACATCCATGCCCCGGACGAAGGCAATATCCACCTGATGGACGTGGTGGCCACCGAAGCGCAGAAGGACCGCTGGCTGCGGCCTTTGGTCCAGGGGCACGTACGTTCGTGCTTCGCCATGACCGAGCCGGCGCCGGGCTCGGGGTCCGATCCGTCGATGCTGCGCACCACCGCCACCCGCGATGGCGACGACTACCTGATCAACGGCCGCAAATGGTTGATCACCGGGGCCGACGGTGCCGGGTTCGCCATCATCATGGCGCGCATGGAGGATGGCTCGGCGACCATGTTCCTGTCCGACATGCAGCGCGAAGGGATCATCCACGAGCGCCAGCTCGATACCCTGGACAGCTGCTTCACCGGTGGCCACGGGCAGCTTCGCTTCGACAACCTGCGGGTACCGGCCAGCGATGTGCTGGGCGAGATCGGCAAGGGCTTCCGCTATGCCCAGGTGCGCCTGGCACCGGCGCGCCTGACCCACTGCATGCGCTGGCTCGGCGCCGCGCGACGGGCCCATGACATCGCCCGTGACTACGCCCGCACCCGCGACGCGTTCGGCAAGCCGCTGGGCGAGCACCAGGGCGTGGGCTTCATGCTGGCCGACAACCTGATGGACCTGCATGTGGTACGCCTGGCGGTGTGGCACTGCGCCTGGGTGCTCGACCAGGGCCAGCGTGCCAATGTCGATTCGAGCATGGCCAAGGTGATCAGTGCCGAGGCGCTGTGGCGGGTGGTCGATCGCTGCGTGCAGGTGCTGGGCGGGCGCGGGGTGACCGGGGAGACCGTGGTGGAGCGCATCTTCCGCGACATTCGCCCGTTCCGCATCTATGACGGCCCGAGCGAAGTGCACCGCATGAGCCTGGCGAAGAAACTCCTCGACCAACGCCCGGGAGCCCACTGATGCAGCCGACCCTTGCCCAACTGTTCGCCCTTGATGGCCGCCGCGCCCTGGTGACCGGCGCCTCCAGCGGCCTCGGCCGACATTTCGCCACCACCCTGGCGGCGGCCGGTGCCGAGGTGGTGGTGACGGCCAGGCGCCTGGCGCCGCTGCAGAGCCTGGTCGAGGCCATCGAGCTGGCCGGTGGTCGCGCCCGGGCGCTGGCCCTGGATGTGACCTGCCGCGACGATGTGTGCCGGGTGCTCGACGCCGCTGGCCCGCTGGATGTGCTGGTCAACAACGCCGGGGTGAGCGACAGCCAGCCGCTGCTGGCCTGTGACGACCAGAGCTGGGACCGAGTGCTCGACACCAACCTCAAGGGCGCCTGGACCGTCGCCCAGGAGTGCGCCCGGCGGATGGTCGCCGCGGGGCAGGGCGGCAGCCTGATCAATGTCACCTCGATCCTCGCCAGCCGCGTGGCCGGCGCCGTCGGCCCTTATCTGGCGGCCAAGGCCGGGCTTGCCCACCTGACCCGCGCCATGGCCCTGGAACTGGCGCGCCATGGTATCCGGGTCAACGCCCTGGCGCCGGGCTACGTGATGACCGAACTCAACGATGCGTTCCTGGCCGGCGAGGCCGGGGACAAGCTGCGCGCGCGTATCCCCAGCCGGCGCTTCAGCCAGCCGCAGGACCTGGACGGCGCCTTGCTGTTGCTGGCCAGCGATGCCGGGCGGGCCATGAGCGGCACCGAGATCGTGGTCGATGGCGGGCATCTGTGCAGCAGCCTGTGATCTGACGCCGACGCAAGCCTGAGGCGAGAACAACAATAAGCAGGAGATGTGTATGTACTTTCAATGCCTGGATGACCCGTCAGTGAGGTGGCAGTGATGATTCACCCAACCTTCGAGCATGAGCTTGCCCCCAACGAAGCCAACCATGTGCCCCTTTCACCCTTGTCGTTCCTCAAGCGCGCCGCCCAGGTGTACCCGCAGCGTGATGCCGTGGTCTATGGCGAGCGGCGCTACAGCTACCAGCAGCTGCACCAGCGCAGCCGCGCCCTGGCCAGTGCGCTGGAGCGGGTGGGTGTGCAGCCGGGCGAGCGGGTGGCGATCCTGGCGCCGAACATCCCCGAGATGCTCGAGGCGCACTATGGCGTGCCGGGCGCGGGGGCCGTGCTGGTGTGCATCAATATCCGCCTGGAAGCGCGCAGCATCGCCTTCATCCTGCGCCATTGCGCGGCCAGGGTGCTGATCTGCGACCGTGAGTTCGGCGCGGTGGTGCAACAGGCACTGGCCATGCTCGACACACCGCCGCTGCTGGTGGCTATCGACGATGACGCGGCCGAGCCGGGCGAGCTGGCCGATGACCTTGACTACGAGGCGTTCCTGGCCCAGGGCGACCCGGCCAGGCCGCTGAGCGCGCCACAAAATGAATGGCAGTCGATTGCCATCAACTACACCTCCGGCACCACCGGCGACCCCAAGGGGGTGGTGCTGCATCACCGCGGCGCCTACCTCAATGCCTGCGCCGGGGCGCTGATCTTCCAGCTGGGGCCACGCAGCGTCTACCTGTGGACCTTGCCGATGTTCCACTGCAACGGCTGGAGTCACACCTGGGCGGTGACCCTGTCCGGTGGCACCCATGTGTGCCTGCGCAAGGTCCAGCCCGAGGCGATCCACGCGGCGATCGCCGTGCATGGCGTGACCCATTTGAGCGCCGCGCCGGTGGTGATGTCGATGCTGATCCACGCGCAGCACGCCGGCGCGCCGAGCGGGCCGGTATCGGTGATCACCGGCGGCGCCGCGCCACCCAGCGCGGTGATCGCCGCCATGGAGGCCCGCGGCTTCAGCATCACCCACGCCTACGGCATGACCGAGAGCTACGGCCCCAGCACCTTGTGCCTGTGGCAGCCGGGCGTCGACGAACTGCCCCTGGAGGCCCGCGCCCGGTTCATGAGCCGCCAGGGCGTCGCCCACCCGATGTTGGAGGAGGCCACGGTGCTGGATACCGACAGCGGTCGGCCGGTGCCGGCCGACGGCCTCACCCTGGGGGAGCTGGTGGTGCGCGGCAACACAGTGATGAAAGGCTACCTGGACAACCCCGAGGCCTGTTGGCGCTGATGGAAAATTGACCCACCCTGCCGATTGAAATTTGACCCAGGGCGGATTGCTGATTTTGTTACCAGCAACTGTGGATAAGTCTACCAGCGCAGCTGCTGTTGCCCCCACTCCTTC
>NZ_BQHO01000021.1 GCF_021601385.1 Pseudomonas parasichuanensis
ACACTCGACCCGGCGTAGTAGCAGAACAGGTACAGCGACGACGCCGGGTGGGAGGGGGTGGGGTTGTTCATTGGCAGCTTGCTGGTGGTGGCGTTGCTGGTGGCGCTGCATTTGAGCAGGTTGGCGCCGAAGACGGCCTGAGTGGGGCTGCTATGCAGCCCAATCGCCGGCAAGCCGGCTCCCACAGGGTTATGCGATCCCTTGTGGGAGCCGGCTTGCCGGCGATAAGGCCCTCGGATCAGTTGATGATCTCGACGATATCCACATCCACCTCGCGGCTCATCAGGTGCTTCTCCACCTCGCCGGTCAGCTTGACCTTGGTCTTGTCGTTGAACGGCGTTGGCGGCAGGTCTTCGTTGTCGATCTCGACGGTGATGGTGCCGGTGTTGTCCTTGAACTCGTAGCGGTCGTCGTTGTTGATCTTCTTGGTCACGAACCCTTGCAGCACCACCGGAGTGTCGTCGGCGGCTTCCTTGGCGGCGGCGACGGTGGTCACGGCCTGGGCGCCGGGGCCGGTGTAGGTGGTGGCCAGGGCGGCGGTGCTGAACAGCGGGGCGAGGATCAGGGCGAGGTATTTGGCTTTCATGGTGATCGGGTCCTGTTTGCGTTTTGATGGCAGCAGATTAACGACGATCACTGAATTGAAACTTAATCCAACAAAAAGCCCGGCACTTGGCCGGGCTTTTCATTCACCACCGATTACTGGTGGTACTGCGCCGAAAGCTCGTGCACGGCGTTGATGAACACGCCAGCGTGCTCCGGGTCCACTTCCGGGGTGATGCCGTGGCCCAGGTTGAACACATGGCCGCTGCCCTTGCCGTAGCTGGCGAGGATGCGCGCCACTTCTTTGCGGATGGCCTCGGGCTTGGCGTACAGCACGGTCGGGTCCATGTTGCCCTGCAGGGCCACCTTGTCACCGACGCGGCGGCGGGCGTCGCCGATCTCGCAGGTCCAGTCCAGGCCCAGCGCGTCGGCACCGGCCTCGGCGATGCTTTCCAGCCACAGGCCGCCGTTCTTGGTGAAGAGAATGACCGGCACCTTGCGCCCTTCGTGCTCGCGGATCAGGCCGCTGACGATCTTGCGCATGTAGGCCAGGGAGAACTCCTGGTAGGCCGCCGCCGACAGGTTGCCACCCCAGGTGTCGAAGATCTGCACGGCCTGGGCACCGGCGAGGATCTGGCCGTTGAGGTAGCTGGTGACCGACTGGGCCAGCTTGTCCAGCAGCAGGTGCAGGGCTTGCGGGTTGTCATAGGCCATGGCCTTGGTCTTGCGGAAGTCTTTCGACGAGCCGCCTTCGACCATGTAGGTGGCCAGGGTCCAGGGGCTGCCGGAGAAACCGATCAGCGGCACGCGGCCGTTGAGCTCGCGGCGGATGGTGCTGACCGCGTCCATCACGTAGCCCAGGTCTTTCTGCGGGTCGGGGATCGGCAGCGCCTCGATGTCGGCAGGGGTGCTGATGACCTTCTTGAAACGCGGGCCTTCGCCGGTTTCGAAGTACAGGCCCAGGCCCATGGCATCGGGGATGGTGAGGATGTCCGAGAAGAGGATCGCCGCGTCCAGCGGGTAGCGGTCCAGCGGCTGCATTGTGACCTCGCAGGCGAACTGCGGGTTCATGCACAGGCTCATGAAGTCGCCGGCCTTGGCGCGGCTGGCGCGGTACTCCGGCAGGTAGCGGCCGGCTTGGCGCATCATCCACACCGGGGTGACGTCTACGGGTTGCTTGAGCAGTGCACGCAGGAAACGATCGTTCTTCAGGGCAGTCATGTCGGCATCCGGAAAAAAAGTGCGGGCATTTTCTCAGACGCGGGCGCAAAAGGCACGGCCATGGCCATGGGTTTTGTCTATTGGGTGCCACAGATCAAACGATTTTGTATACAAAAGCATCGCGGGCAAGCCCGCTCCCACAGGTTATGCGCATGACCTGTGGGAGCGGGCTTGCCCGCGAATAGGCCGGATCAGACTTCGAGGTAGTCCAGGATGCCTTCGGCAGCGGTGCGGCCTTCGAAGATCGCCGTCACCACCAGGTCCGAACCGCGCACCATGTCGCCACCGGCAAATACTTTCGGGTTGCTGGTCTGGTGCTTGAACTTGCCTTTCTCTGGCGCTACCACACGGCCCTGGCTGTCCATCTGGATGCCATGCTGCTCGAACCACGGCGCCGGGCTTGGGCGGAAGCCGAAAGCGATCACCACGGCATCGGCCGGGAGGATTTCTTCGGAGCCCGGGATTGGCTCGGGGCTGCGGCGGCCACGGGCGTCCGGCTCGCCGAGACGGGTCTCGACCACCTTCACGCCTTCGACCTTGTCTTCACCGACAATGGCGATGGGCTGGCGGTTGTAGAGGAACTTCACGCCTTCTTCCTTGGCGTTCTTCACCTCTTTGCGCGAGCCCGGCATGTTGGCTTCGTCACGGCGATAGGCGCAGGTCACTGCCTTGGCGCCCTGGCGGATCGAGGTGCGGTTGCAGTCCATCGCGGTGTCGCCACCGCCCAGCACCACGACCTTCTTGCCCTGCATGTCGACGAAGTCTTCCGGCGACTTTTCAAAGCCCAGGTTGCGGTTGACGTTGGCGATCAGAAAATCCAGCGCGTCGTGCACACCAGGCAGGTCTTCGCCGGGGAAGCCGCCCTTCATGTAGGTGTAGGTGCCCATGCCCATGAAGACGGCGTCGTACTCGGCGAGCAGCTGCTCCATGGTGATGTCACGGCCCACCTCGGTGTTCAGGCGGAACTCGATGCCCATGCCGGTGAAGACTTCGCGGCGATTGCTCAGCACGGTCTTTTCCAGCTTGAACTCGGGGATGCCGAAGGTCAGCAGGCCACCGATCTCGGGGTTCTTGTCGAACACCACCGGGGTCACGCCGGCGCGCACCAGCACGTCGGCACAGCCCAGGCCGGCAGGGCCGGCACCAATGATGGCGACGCGCTTGCCGGTGGGTTTGACCTTGGACATGTCCGGGCGCCAGCCCATGGCGAAAGCGGTGTCGGTGATGTACTTCTCCACCGAGCCGATGGTCACCGCGCCGAAGCCGTCGTTGAGGGTGCAGGCACCTTCGCAGAGGCGGTCCTGCGGGCACACGCGGCCGCACACTTCCGGCAGGGTGTTGGTCTGGTGCGACAGTTCGGCAGCCGCGAGGATGTTGCCTTCGGAGACCAGCTTCAACCAGTTGGGGATGAAGTTGTGGACCGGGCACTTCCACTCGCAATAGGGGTTGCCGCAGCCCAGGCAGCGGTGTGCCTGTTCCACGGATTGCGCGGGCTTGAAAGGTTCGTAGATTTCGACGAACTCCTTCTTGCGCTGGCGCAGCAATTTTTTCTTCGGATCTTTACGACCCACTTCGATGAACTGGAAGTCGTTGCTCAGACGTTCAGCCATTTTTCAAAACCTCTTAACAGCAGCTGCAAGCTACAAGCTGCAAGCCGCAAGACGATCACTTAAGCCGGGCAAACCCCGAACTGCTTCACTTGCAGCTCGAGGCTCGCCACTTGCAGCTGCTTTACTGCGGGTTGGCGCGGGTGCTGGACAGCAGTTGCTTGAGCGTGGCCGCCTTCGGCTTGACCAGCCAGAAGCGCCGCACGTAATCGTCCAGGTTCTCCGAGAGCTCACGCCCCCACTCGCTGCCGGTCTCTTCCACGTACTCGCCCAGGACACGCGCCAGGTGGCTGCGGTAGGCCTCCATCGCCTCACCACTGATGCGCTGGATTTCCACCAGCTCGTGGTTGAGTTTGTCGACGAAGCTGTTGTCCATGTCGAGCACGTAGGCGAAACCGCCGGTCATGCCAGAGCCGAAGTTGTAACCGGTCTTGCCCAGGACGCAGACAAAGCCGCCGGTCATGTATTCACAGCAGTGATCGCCGGTGCCCTCGACCACAGCGTGGGCGCCGGAGTTACGCACAGCGAAGCGCTCGCCCGCGGTGCCGGCGGCGAACAGCTTGCCGCCGGTGGCGCCGTACAGGCAGGTGTTGCCGACAATGGCGCTGTGCTGGGTTTCGAACGGGCTGCCGGCCGGTGGCACGATGGTCACCTTGCCGCCGGTCATGCCCTTGCCGACGTAGTCGTTGGCGTCGCCTTCCAGGTGCAGGTTCAGGCCACCGGCGTTCCACACGCCAAAGCTCTGGCCCGCAGTGCCCTTGAAGCGGAAGGTGATCGGCGCGGCGGCCATGCCCTGGTTGCCGTGCAGCTTGGCGATTTCGCCAGAGATGCGCGCACCGATAGAGCGGTCGCAGTTGCAGATGTCGAGGCTGAACTCGCCACCGGCCATGTCGCGGATCGCAGGCAATGCCATGGCGACCATCTTCTCGGCCAGCTCGCCCTGATCGAACGGCGGGTTCTTGTCGACTTCGCAGAACTGCGGCTTGTCGGCCGGGATGTGCGAGCTGCCCAGCAGCGGCGACAGGTCGAGGTGGCCCTGGCGCTCGGTGTCGCCCGGCAGCACGTCGAGCAGGTCGGTACGGCCGATCAGCTCGCCCAGGCTGCGCACGCCCAGCTTGGCCAGCCACTCACGGGTCTCTTCGGCGACGAAGGTGAAGAAGTTGATCACCATGTCGACGGTGCCGATGTAGTGATCCTTGCGCAGCTTGTCGTTCTGGGTGGCCACGCCGGTGGCGCAGTTGTTCAGGTGGCAGATGCGCAGGTACTTGCAGCCCAGGGCGATCATTGGCGCGGTGCCGAAGCCGAAGCTCTCGGCGCCGAGGATCGCGGCCTTGATCACGTCCAGGCCGGTTTTCAGGCCGCCGTCGGTCTGTACCCGCACCTTGCCGCGCAGGTCGTTGCCGCGCAGGGTCTGGTGGGTTTCGGCCAGACCCAGTTCCCACGGGGCGCCGGCGTACTTGATCGAGGTCAGCGGCGAAGCGCCGGTGCCGCCGTCGTAGCCGGAGATGGTGATCAGGTCGGCATAGGCCTTGGCCACGCCAGCGGCGATGGTGCCCACGCCGGCTTCGGCCACCAGCTTGACCGAGACCAGGGCCTGCGGGTTGACCTGCTTGAGGTCGTAGATCAGCTGGGCCAGGTCTTCGATCGAGTAGATGTCGTGGTGCGGTGGTGGCGAGATCAGGGTCACGCCGGGTACCGCATAGCGCAGCTTGGCGATCAGGCCGTTGACCTTGCCGCCGGGCAGCTGGCCGCCCTCGCCGGGCTTGGCGCCCTGGGCCACCTTGATCTGCAGCACTTCGGCATTGACCAGGTATTCCGGGGTCACGCCAAAGCGGCCGGTGGCCACCTGCTTGATTTTCGAGCTCTTGATGGTGCCGTAGCGAGCCGGGTCTTCGCCGCCCTCGCCGGAGTTGGAGCGCGCGCCCAGGCGGTTCATGGCCTCGGCCAGGGCTTCGTGAGCCTCTGGCGACAGCGCGCCCAGGGAGATGCCGGCGGAGTCGAAGCGCTTGAGGATGGCCTCCAGCGGCTCGACTTCATCCAGTGCCAGGGCCTGGTCGGCCACTTTCACTTTCAACAAGTCGCGGATCATCGACACCGGGCGCTGGTCGACCAGCGTGGTGTATTCCTTGAACTTGGCGTAGTCGCCCTGCTGCACGGCGGCCTGCAGGGTGTTGACCACGTCCGGGTTGTAGGCGTGGTACTCGCCACCGTGGACGAACTTGAGCAGGCCACCTTGCTGGATCGGCCTGCGCGCGCTCCAGGCTTCGGCGGCGAGCAGCTTCTGGTCGCTCTCCAGGTCTTCGAAACGCGCACCCTTGATGCGGCTCGACACACCCTTGAAGCTCAGGCCGACCACTTCCTCGGACAGGCCGATGGCTTCGAACAACTGCGCGCCACGGTACGAGGTGATGGTGGAGATGCCCATCTTCGACAGGATCTTCAGCAGGCCCTTGGAGATGCCTTTACGGTAGTACTTGAACACTTCGTCCAGATCGCCCAGCACTTCGCCGGTGCGGATCAGGTCGGCCAGCACTTCATAGGCCAGGTACGGGTAGACGGCCGAGGCACCGAAGCCCAGCAGCACGGCGAAGTGGTGCGGGTCACGGGCGGTGGCGGTCTCGACCAGGATGTTGCTGTCGCAACGCAGGCCCTGTTCGGTCAGGCGGTGGTGCACCGCACCGACGGCCAGCGAAGCGTGCACCGGCAGCTTGCCCGGGGCGATGTAGCGGTCGCTGAGCACCAGCTGGGTCTTGCCGCTGCGCACCGCTTCTTCGGCCTGGTCGGCGATGTTGCGGATGGCCGCTTCCAGGCCGAGGCTTTGCTCATAGTTGAGGTCGATCAGCTGGCGGTCGAAACCTTCGCGCTCCAGGTTCATCAACGAACGCCACTTGGCGGGCGAGATGACCGGCGAGCTGAGGATCACCCGCGAGGCGTGCTCGGGGGACTCCTGGAAGATGTTGCGCTCGGCGCCCAGGCAGATTTCCAGGGACATGACGATCGCTTCGCGCAGCGGGTCGATCGGCGGGTTGGTCACCTGGGCGAACTGCTGGCGGAAGAAGTCGTACGGCGAACGCACGCGCTGGGACAGCACGGCCATCGGCGTGTCGTCGCCCATCGAGCCGACCGCTTCCTGGCCCTGCTCGCCGAGTGGGCGCAGCACCTGGTCACGCTCCTCGAAGGTGACCTGGAACATCTTCATGTATTGCTTGAGCTGGTCGGCGTCGTAGCTGGCCGCGCCCTGGTCGTCGGTCAGCGTCGCCTGGATACGGGTGGCGTGCTGACGCAGCCAGCGCTTGTACGGGTGGCGCGACTTCAGGCGGTTGTCGATGGCGTCGGTGTCGAGGATCTGGCCGGTCTCGGTGTCCACGGCCAGGATCTGGCCCGGGCCGACACGGCCCTTGGCCAGGACTTCCTCGGGCTGGTAGCCCCATACGCCGATTTCCGAGGCGATGGTGATATAGCCGTTGGTGGTGGTGACCCAGCGCGCCGGGCGCAGGCCGTTGCGGTCGAGCAGGCACACCGCGTGGCGGCCTTCGGTCATGACGATACCGGCCGGGCCATCCCACGGCTCCATGTGCATGGAGTTGTATTCGTAGAAGGCGCGCAGGTCGGCGTCCATGGTCTCGACGTTCTGCCAGGCTGGCGGTACCAGCATGCGCACGCCACGGAACAGGTCGATGCCGCCGGTGACCATCAGCTCGAGCATGTTGTCCATGCTCGAGGAGTCGGAACCGACACGGTTGACCAGCGGGCCGAGCTCTTCGAGGTCGGGGATCAGGTCGTTGGCGAACTTGGTGCGACGGGCCATGGCCCAGTTGCGGTTGCCGGTGATGGTGTTGATCTCGCCGTTGTGGGCGAGGAAGCGGAAGGGCTGGGCCAGCGGCCACTTCGGCAGGGTGTTGGTGGAGAAGCGCTGGTGGAACACGCAGATCGCGGTTTGCAGGCGCTCGTCACCCAGGTCTGGATAGAAGGCCGCGAGATCGCGCGGCATCATCAGGCCTTTGTAGATGATGGTCTTGTGCGAAAAGCTGCAGATGTAGTGGTCGGCGTCGTGGGCGTTGGCCACGGACGAGCGGCGACGGGCACTGAACAGCTTGATGGCGAATTCCTGATCGCTCAGGCCTTCACCGCCGATGAACACCTGTTCGATCTGCGGCAGGCGCTCCAGGGCCAGGCGGCCCAGGACGCTGGTGTCGATCGGCACTTTGCGCCAGCCGACCAGCTTCAGGCCGGCATTGACGATCTCGCGGTCCATGTTGGCGCGAGCGGCCTGGGCTTTGACCGGGTCCTGGTTGAAGAACACCATGCCGACGGCGTACTGCTTGGGCAGCTCGGCGGCGAAGTGCTCCTGGGCCACGGCGCGCAGGAATTGATCGGGCTTCTGCATGAGCAGACCGCAACCGTCACCGGTCTTGCCGTCGGCATTGATGCCACCGCGGTGGGTCATGCAGGTCAATGCCTGCATGGCAGTTTGCAGAAGGTGGTGGCTGGGTTCGCCCGTCATATGGGCGATCAGGCCAAAACCACAGTTGTCCTTGAATTCTTCGGGATGGTACAGACCTGTTTTCATAGACACTTTCTCACCAGGTTCACCTCTCAACCGGAGGCAAATCTCTTTTTTAACAACCACTTACCATCCACGCCGATCAAACGCCAGCTTTTTTGCGGTGGTCATGGAAAACCATTGTTGCACAGCGACAGCGATGCTCACAAATTTTCATGTCTCACCATTGAAAATTTATGTCGCAATTTTGAATGTTTTTGCGCCATGCGCCGTGATAGCGACTTGGCTCGAGTCTGAAGCGTTTCAGCCATGACTGCAACACGGGGCTTGTGGCCGGCAGTCTGGGACAGAAAAGCCTGCCGCACTTGATGTGCAGCAGGCTAGTCGAAAGCTAGAAGTCGCTCAGCAACTGGGCGGCGGGGGTGATGCCGCCCGGAAGGTGTCAGCGGGCCGTGGCCAGCTCTTGTTGGACGCTGCCGACGGTACGTGGCCAAGGTTTACCAGCCTGGACCTTGGCTGGCAAGTTCTTGATTGCCGCAGCGGCGGCGTCACGGCTGGCGAAGTTGCCGTAGGTGACCACATACAGGGGTTTGCCCTGCAGGTTTTTCTTGAAGTAGCGATAGTCGCCACCCTGCTCTTTGACGAACGCCTGGGCCGACGCCTCGGAGCTGGTGCCGAAGATCTGCACCACATAGTTCCCGGCCTTTTGGCCGGCATACCAGCTGCTGCCGCCGGCGCCACCGGCTGCCGGTTTCTCGGCGGGCTTGGCTGCAGGCTTGGCGCTGGCAACCTGGGTTGGGGCCGGCGCTGGCTTGGCGGGTGCAACCGGCTTTGGCGCCTGGGTTGCTACTGGTTTTTGCGCAGGCGCAACCGGCTGGATCGGTTGCGCAGGTGCCGGTGCCGGACCTGCGGTGGCGCCTTGTGGCGGGGCGATGGTGGTGAAAGTCGGCGGCACCGCTGCGGAAGGCGCGGCAGGCTGCAGCGCGGTGTTGCCGGCAGGCCCGGCTTCTTCGCCGTCACCCATGCCAGCGGCCTGGGCCAGCGGCTCGCGCATGACCGGCTGCGACTGGCCGACCAGCGGCAGCGGCATCGGCTGCGAGGAACCGGCGAACTCGATGGCCGGCGCGCCATTGCCACCCTGGCCCAGCGGCAACTGGGCCTGGGCGCTCGGCGCCTCGGTCGGCGCCTTGTCGCTCTTCTTCGGCATCAGGACCGCCGCACCAACGGCGACCACGACCACAGCGGACAGCGCAAGCACGTGTTTCTTAGGCATTTTGAACCCCATGGTTGGTCGCTTAACCGTGGTACGGCTGGCGATCATGGCTTCGATCAAGGTATCGCGGGCGACCTGGTTGATGGTCCCAGGCCACCCATCGGCATTTTCGTGGATGTCGGCGATCTGCTCGCGGGTGAACACGTCGATACCCCGGCCAGCACCGTCCAGGCGCTGCTCCAGATACTCGCGGGTTTCTTCCTCGCTGTAGGGTGCCAGCTCGATGATGTGGAAACGTTCCTCATCGATATTGAGCTCATCCAGCCCGGCGATCAGTGACGGCTCGCCGAACAGGAACACATGCGGGCGCCCTTCGGCAACGCCAGCCGCCAACTCCAGCAAGGCTTGGAGTGCCGACTCGTCGAGTTGTTCCGCATCGTCCACCAGCAGGTAGACTTCCTGGCCGGTCAGCGCCAGTTGCACCACCTGCGACAAGATCGCCTGCACTTCAGGCTGCGCCACGTTGAGCGACTGGGCCACCTGGCCGAGCACGCTGGCTGCGTCACAGGCACCGCGGGCGGAGACCACCACGCTTTGCACCGACTGTTTGTTGGTGCTGGCCACCAGCGCCTGGCGCAGCAGGGTCTTGCCGCTGCCCACGGGGCCCGTGACCACCAGCATCAGCTGGCTGTATCGCGCCAGGTGGTGCAGTTGGCCCAGCACCGGTTTGCGCTGGGCGGGGAAGAACTTGAAACCGGGCACACGAGGTGCGAACGGATCGTGGCTCAACTGGTAATGATCGAGGAACGCCTCATCGGCATGCAGACTGGTCATTGCGTTGTCACAACCTCAAAGCTGGGCCACGATCGCGCGGTAATCCGCCGCCAGCGTGGCCTGAAGAATCTCTGTCGGATAGTCGTCGGTGACGACGGCTTCGCCCATCTGGCGCAGCAGCACCAGGCGCAGACGCCCGTCGAGCACTTTCTTGTCGACCGCCATGTGCTCCATGAAATGCGCCGGGGTCATTTCCTGTGGTGGCACCACCGGCAATCCTGCGTCCTGCAACAAGCGAATACCGCGATCACGCGCTGACTGATCGATCCAACCCAGGCGCATGGACATCTCCAGCGCCATCACCGTACCCGCCGACACGGCTTCGCCATGCAACCAGACGCCATAACCCATGTGGGTTTCGATGGCATGGCCAAAGGTGTGGCCCAGGTTGAGCGTGGCGCGCACACCCGATTCGCGCTCGTCGGCGCCGACCACGGCGGCCTTGGCGGCGCAGGACCGGGCGATGGCTTCGGTCAGGGCCTTGGCGTCCAGCGCGCGCAGGGCCTTGATGTTGTTTTCGAGCCAACCAAGAAAAGGTTCATCGCAGATCAGGCCATACTTGATGACTTCGGCGAGCCCGGCGGACAGTTCGCGCGCTGGCAGGGTCTTGAGGCTGGTGGTGTCGATCAGTACCGCGTTGGGCTGATAGAACGCGCCCACCATGTTCTTGCCCAGCGGGTGGTTGATACCGGTCTTGCCACCCACCGACGAGTCCACCTGCGACAACAGCGTGGTAGGCACCTGGATGAAGTCGACCCCGCGTTGGTAACAGGCCGCAGCGAAACCGGCCATGTCGCCGATCACACCGCCACCGAGGGCGACCACGGTGGTGCGGCGGTCATGACGGGCGGTCAGCAACGCATCGAAGATCAGTTGCAGGGTTTCCCAGTTCTTGTGGGCCTCGCCATCGGGCAACACCACTGGCAGCACCTTGTAGGCACCCAGGGTCTTGCTCAGGCGTTCGAGGTACAGGGGCGCGACGGTCTCGTTGGAAACGATGGCCACCTGGCGCCCGGCAATGTGCGGCGCCAGCAGTTCGGGCTGGTCCAACAGGCCCTCGCCAATGTAGATCGGGTAGCTACGTTCGCCCAGGTCGACCTTAAGTGTCTGCATGTATCCCCACAATGTGCTTGGGCGCGGTGACGGCTGTGCGGCTCCGCGCGATGACGTTCAACCCCGCCTCGGCGTTGGTGGCCGAGGATAGTCCTGACTTATCGGGGCGGCAACTGATGCAAACGCTCGAGAATATCGAGCACCACCATGCGCGGTGGCCGTTCGTCGGTTTCCACCACGATGTCGGCAATCTCGCGATAGAGCGGGTCGCGCAGCTCCAGCAGGGCGCGCAATGTGGCTTCCGGGTTGGCGGTGCGCAAAAGCGGCCGGTTGCGATCACGGGCAGTACGCCCGACCTGCTGCTCCACCGAGGCATGCAGGTAGATCACCCGGCCTCCGGCGTGCAGTGCGGCGCGGTTGGCATCGCGCATCACCGCGCCGCCACCGGTGGCCAGGACCACGCCATCGAGCTCGCAGAGCTCGGCGATCATCGCCTGCTCACGGTCACGAAAGCCCGGCTCGCCTTCTTTGTCGAAGATCCACGGGATGTTGGCGCCAGTTCGCAGTTCGATTTCCTTGTCGGAATCCTTGAACAGCAGGCGCAGCTCTTTGGCCAACAGGCGCCCGATGGTGCTCTTTCCAGCGCCCATGGGCCCTACAAGTATCAAATTTCGCACAGAATCAACGACTCACAGCAATCGCCTGGTCACTCATGATACGCGGAGTCAGGAAGACCAGCAGCTCGGATTTTTTCTCTTGTAATGCATCGCGTCGAAACAGCCGCCCAACATACGGCAGATCGCCGAAAAATGGCACCTTGTCGACCACATTGTTCTGCGACGTCGAGTAGACGCCACCGATCACAATGGTCTGGCCATCGGCAACCCGCACCTTGGCATTGACCTCGTTCTTGCGGATCGGCGGGACATTGTTCAGGGCATTGACGTAATCCGGCTCGTCCTTGGTCACCCGGACCTCCATCACCACCTGGCCATCCGGCGTGATCTGCGGCGTCACTTCCAGTGACAGCGAGGCCTCACGGAACGAGATGGAGGTGGCACCACTCTTGGTGGTCTCCTGGTACGGCACTTCGGTGCCCTTGATGATGCGCGCGGTCTCCTTGTCGGCGGTGACCACCTTGGGCTGCGAGATGATCTCGCCGTTGCCGCTCTTTTCCATGGCGCTGAGTTCCAGGTCCAGCAGAATGTCACTGCGCAGCAGGCCCACGCCCAGCCCCGACGTACCCCGCTCCACACCCAGGTCGACGAACAACTCGCTGCCCAGCCGGCTGCTCTGCCCGTACAGAGGACCACCCCAGCGAACTCCCAGCGCCTTTTCGTAATCGACGCCGGCCTCGACGATGCGCGCCTCGATCATCACCTGGCGTACGGGCACATCAAGCTGCACCACCAGCTTGCGCAATTCGGCGAGCCGTTCTGGCGGCTGCGCCACTACCAGGGTGTTGGTACGTGCATCCACGCTGAGGCTACCGCGCCCAGCCAGGACACCGTCATCGGCGAGGCTGGCCAGCAGCAGCTCGGCCAGCTCCGCAGCCCGGGCGTGGTAGACCGGAATCAGCTCACGCTGCAACGGTTCCAACTGCGCCTCCAGCGCCTGTTCCAGGTGGGCGCCGCGCGACTGCTCGGCAAGCTCGGCAACCGGCGCGATCAGCAGCACCTTACCCTCCTGGCGCCGCCCCAGCCCTTTGCTGCGCAGCACCAGATCCAGCGCCTGGTGCCAAGGTACGTCATCAAGGCGCAGGCTGATGCGGCCCTGAACCGTATCGCTGGCCACCAGGTTGATCCCCACGTAATCAGCCATGACCTGAAGCACTGCACGCACCTCCACGTCCTGGAAGTTCAGCGATATGGGCTCTTGCTCAAACGCCGGGGCCAGTGTCGGCTTCAAGCCCAGCAGGACCATCAGTAACCCGCTCGACCACCCTTTCATCTTCATCCCTGACTTCTCCATGGGCACCCTTCCCGAGCACCAGATACCGGGAGCGCTCCTGCCAGCCACCGGCGATATATAGCCGCTCGTGCACCTCGACCTGATGAGCATCGATCCGCACCACGACCCCTTCATCACGCCCCAGCCGATCGCCCACCCCGACCCGATACAGATGGCCGGCCGAACGCAACAGCGCGTGGCGCTGCCCCGCCCGCGAAAGGCTGCCGACCATTTCCAGCTGCTCCAGCGGGGCGCGGCCAATCCCTCGGATTGCACCTTGGGGTGGCCACGCCAGGAACGGATCGAAATGACGGGGGGTTACCGCCCGCCGGGCAGGCTCATCCGCCAACGACACCGGTGCCGCCAGCTTCTGCCCAGCATCGTACGCATGCACTTGCAGCTTCGCCCTGACCAACCCGGAGCGCTGGTCCACCGCCAACAGCTCGAGCCGGGCTACATTCAGCAAGCGCACCTGTTGCAACCATTGCTCCAGCCATGCCCGCAGCGCCGGGTAACGCCCCACCACACTGATATCCAGGGGCATCACGCGATACCCGCCTGACTGGCGAGCGTCCAGCACATCGAGGCGTTCGACCTGCAAGCCGTGCTCATGCCCCGACACTGCCAGTTGGTCGAGCAGCTCACTCACCCCCTCTCCTGCCGCCAGCCGCCAGCGTTCCCGCTGCAAGCGCTGCTCGTCTTCGTTGTGGGCCAGACGTTCCGCGCCCAGCTCAACGGCCTGGGCACCCTTGGCCACAAGCGCCATCTGCATCTGCTGCTCAAGCTTGGCGTTCGCTTGATGGTGTTCATACAGCTCGCGCAGACGCGCCTGATAGCCCCCCGCCATTACCGCCATTACCAGTACAAACACGAGCGCAGCCCTGAGCACAGGCGAACGCTGCAACAGCACCTGCCACTCGGCAAGGGGGACGCCCCTCACGAGCCGTGCACCGCCAGGCGCGCCGTCAGAACAAACTCGTCGCCCGTTTCCAGATTGCGCAGATGAACCAGTTGCAGGTCCTGTAGCCCCTGCGCTGCTTGCAGATCCCGCATCAATCGAGCGACGACTGCAGGCGAGGCCGCCTGCCCGGTCAGGCGCAACTGCCCATCGACCGCCCTGAGCTCGGTGAGCCTGGCGCCCTCTGGCAGCGCGTGCTCCAAGCTCAGAAAAAGGTCGGGCAGCAACGCCTGGCGCACGCGCAACCCAAGCAACTCTTTCTGCTCTACCAGCAGGGTCGCGCGCGCAGCGCGTATCTGCTCGACCTGCGCCACGATGGCATCCATACGCTGCCCTTCGGCCTGCTGCGCTGCGAGAACGCCGGCCTGCCGGGCCAGGCGCGCCCGTGCCAGGTGATCGAGCAGCATCACACCCAGCAACGCCAGTAGCAGGCTGGCGATCACCAGCACCCGAAAGCGATGGACATCCCGCGCCCTGCGCCGCTCGCGCCACGGCATCAGATTCAAGCGCAACATCATTGCAACCCACCGAGCGCCAGCCCGCACGCCAGGGCCATCGAAGCATCGAGCGCATTGGCCTCGCGCCCCTTGGCCAGGCCCGAAAAATCCGAGCCGGCGGCCATTCTGCATGTCACGCCCAGGCGCTCAGCCAGTGCTGACGCCCGCACGTCATTGGCCGCTCCACCCACCAACACCACCTCACCGACAGCGGCTTGCGTGCAAAGGCGCTCGACAGGCTCGAGCCACCCTTCTGGCGATGCCAGCGCGACCTGCTGGCGGTGAGGGAGCACGGGGGCCTGCAACCGATGCAGTACCGCCTCGGCCCTCTCCAGTTGCAACAGAGCGGTCGTGCGTGCCGACATCGATGGCATGGCCCGGCACAGGGCGATGCTGTCGACTTCCATGGCCAGGACCTGCAGCCCGGCTCGCGCGAACAGCTGCTCAAGTGGATCGATCTGGCTTTGCCCGCACGCGGCGACCAGCACATCGGCCTGCCCTGGGTGCTCGGCGGACAGCCCCAGCACCTGAAAGTCCAGGGCCAGGTCATCTAGCGGGAAGGGGAAGAGCTGGTCGGCCTGCTCAAGCAACTGCGCCTCGGCGTCGAAGTCGCACACGCCAACCGGCAAACGCAGGACCTTGCAGATCACCTGCGAGGCCGGTAACGCCAGGGCAACCCGGCGTTGACGTGATGCGCAGCGCCCGTGGGCATGGCGCAAAGCGTCCACCAGGCGGACATCATCATCGAGCAGGTGAGGGCCACGTAACGGAGGGTCGATGGGCTCCCGAACCCAGCCCACGACCCGGCAACGGCCCCGTTGACGGCGTACTTGCAGCATTCGTATGGAATCGGAGGCAATTTCCACCCCCAGCAGTGAACCTGCGTCCTTGCCAAAGCGTCCAAGCATGGCTGTTCCTTCCCTGTCATCAAAGCCCACGCACTTGCCGCGCGGGCGGTCATCGCAGTACCCCGGCCGGTCACCCGTAGGGGCGAAAAATGCTTATAATGCCCAGCGTTGTGCGACACGTTTTGCGTGTCTCCTCCCACCAAGCTGTATGGTCAGCTTGATGTGGTTTTCCAAAGGAAACCGAAAACTTGGGTACCCATCCCCAAGAAACAAAACCAACCCAGAAGTCCACTGCCTTCAAGGACTTAACGCTGCGGCGGATGGCAAAACCCAAGGTCGTTCAGCTCTCGGTAGCACGACCGCAGGACCGGCAATCCCGGTTTTGGAGAGCCCTCTACACACCAACCCAAGCGGGGGAGAAGACCCCCGCAGGGGTCCCCTCCTGCTTATTTTGAAACAGGAGGTAACAACTTCCCGACCAACGGTCATTTCACCGTCTTGGTTCGGTCCTTCCTCTGGAGACATGAGCGGAAGCTCTGTCTGTCATTGTCCAACTGCCGCCTACATGGAGCAGTAGCGGACTCGTTGTGCGACCAACGGTAGCCTACGACGGCATGCATCACTGGCAACGGTGGTGTGTGAAGCCCGTCTGACAATGTAGCCCCCACCTCGGGTGCATTCTCTCCGCGAGGAGAGGTGCGGAGACTCGGAGCAGTGCCGGGTTGAGGCGCTAGGCTGACTGGTATGGGTAACGTATGTGAACCACTGATAAACACCGTAAGCATTGCCAAGCCAAAGCTGCTGACAGGCTTGAACCAAAAGGTACGTGATCGGATATCTCCGTAGCGCTTGGGGATACGTCGCCTTCAAGATCACCGGTGAAAAGGTGGGCCCTAACCCAGTCGTGTGACAGACAGGGAACGTGGTAAGCCCGTATCGCTGCCCTGTGGGCAGGTGAACCGTAAGGAACACTGTTGGCGGTGCGGGTATGGGATCGCAGAGAAAGCGAACGCCAGGCTGTAATGGCTTGGATAGGGGTTGGAACATCACCCCACGGGAAACCGGGCAGACTTCTGCGTGGTCTTCTGCCGCAATGACTCTGACTGAGACCGTCTCATCAACTTCAGGGCTGGCTTCATTGGCCCTTGATCATCCAACCCTGACGGGGTGCACGCGCCCCTCAGGGGTACGTGCGCCTTCCGCTCGGGTGGTATCACTTTGAGAGGAAAGCAGCATGAAAGAGCTCAGCCAGCAAGGTGAGCCTGCGCTTTCCGGCACTCCGCAGCAGTGGCATGACGTCGATTGGCGTCGGGTTCAGCGGAATGTCCGGGGAATGCAGGTGCGAATTGCGAAGGCTTGTCGGGAAGGCAAATGGCGCAAGGTTAAATCCCTGCAACGGATGCTTACCCACTCGAAGTCGGCCAGATACTTGGCCGTACGGAGAGTCACGGAAAATCAGGGAAGCCGCACGGCGGGAGTCGATAGGCAACTCTGGGACACACCCAACGCTAAATGGAATGCGGTTGGTCAGTTGAAGACGCGGGGTTACCGGGCTCGGCCACTACGGCGAGTCTACATCCCGAAGTCGGATGGACGGGAACGCCCTCTGGGCATACCGACCATGACGGATAGGGCCATGCAAGCACTGTACATGCTGGCCCTGTCTCCCATCGCAGAAACCCAGGGCGATCCGAATAGCTACGGCTTTAGGATCGAACGTTGTACGGCGGATGCGATGGCGCAGCTCTTCCTGTGTCTTTCCAAACAGGCTTCCGCCTGTTGGGTTTTGGACGCAGACATCGAAGGGTTCTTCGACAACATCAACCATGAATGGCTGTTAGGAAACGCCCCTACGGATAACCGGATGCTTCGGCAGTGGTTGAAGGCTGGAGTCATCCACAAGGGGCAGTTGCACGCAACGGATGCAGGCACGCCACAAGGGGGAATTATCTCCCCGGTGTTGGCGAATCTGGCACTGGATGGTCTGGAAACACTCCTCAAGCAACACCTAGGAGTGACAAGGGCGAAGAAGCTGAAGGTGAATGTGGTGCGATACGCGGATGATTTCGTGATTACTGGCACTTCCTCGGAAGTGCTGGAGAACGAAGTAAAACCTTGGGTAGAACAGTTCCTCGCGAAGCGTGGACTGCGGTTGTCACTCAAGAAAACGCGTATTGCTCACATCGACGAAGGCTTCGACTTCCTTGGATGGAATTTCCGGAAATACGAAGGAAAGCTGCTGATCAAACCGAGCAAAAAGAACGTTAAAGCGTTCTACGGCAAGATCAGGGAGGCAATCAACACCCACAAGACGAGTAAGCAAGAGGATCTAATCCAACTGCTAAATCCGATGCTGAGGGGTTGGGCGCTATACCATCAGCCAGTGGTAGCCAAGCAAACGTACAGCCGGATGGACCACCGAGTGTTTGTAAAACTGTGGCGTTGGGCGAAACGGCGACATCCAAACAAGTCCCTCGACTGGGTTAGGAAGAAGTACTTCCGAGCCTCCGGAGAACGGAACTGGGTTTTCGCCACCACGACAGTGGACGATGCTGGGAGGAGACGGGAGATCGAGCTTTGCTCGCTCGCGAGCACGCCGATCGAGCGACACAAAAAGGTGAGTGGGGATTACAACCCTTATGACCCTGCCATGGAGGCCCAAAGCGAAAAACTGCGGATGGACCGGATGCTGAAAAAGCTGCAGTACCGGAAACAAATCGGCAGCCTATACGCCAGCCAAAACGGCCTGTGTTTGCTTTGCAAGCAACCGATCACCAAGGAAACGGGGTGGCACGACCACCACATCATCCACCGGGCCGTTGACGGTGGTGACGCCTTGGCCAATCGGGTACTCTTGCACCCCAACTGTCATAACCAGCTCCACACGCGTGGTCTGTACGTGACCAAGCCGGCTCCCCTTGGGGGCTTAAAGAAGGCTTGAGCCGTATGCGCTGAAAGGCGCACGTACGGTTCTTAGGGGGGAGTCAGCCAGCAATGGCTGGCTCCCACCCGACTTTCCTGTCCGCCGGCCCCGCGCCCTCCACTCCTCAACCTGGACACCCAAAAGCCTTGATACGCCTGCTGAAGTTCTTCTGGTGGTCTTTCGTCGCAGTCATCTGCGCGCTCGTTCTCGGTGTGAGCGGTGCGTTTCTGTATCTTAGCCCCAGCCTGCCGTCGGTCGATTCGCTGCGAAGCGTCCAGTTGCAAATCCCCCTGAGGGTGTACAGCAGCGATGACAAGCTGATTGCCGAATTCGGCGAGATGCGCCGCTCGCCAATCAAGTTCCAGGAAATTCCCCCACAGTTCATTCAGGCGTTGCTGTCGGCCGAGGACGATAATTTCCTCAACCACTACGGCGTCGACCCCAGCAGCCTGATGCGCGCGGCCACGCAGCTGGTCAAGTCCGGGCACATCCAGAGCGGTGGCAGCACCATCACCATGCAGGTGGCGAAGAACTTCTTCCTCAGCAGCGAACGCAGCTTCTCGCGCAAGACCAATGAAATCCTGCTGGCCCTGCAGATCGAACGCGAGCTGACCAAGGACGAAATCCTCGAGCTGTACGTCAACAAGATCTACCTGGGCAACCGCGCCTACGGCATCGATGCCGCCGCGCAGGTGTACTACGGCAAGTCGATCCGCGACGTCAGCCTGGCGCAGATGGCCATGATCGCCGGCCTGCCCAAGGCGCCGTCACGCTTCAACCCGCTGGCCAACCCGGTGCGCGCCAAGGAACGCCGCGACTGGATCCTCGGGCGCATGTACAAGCTTGGCAAGATCGACGAGGCCAGCTACCAGGCCGCCCTGGCCGAGCCCCTCAACGCCAGCTACCACGTGCCTACGCCTGAGGTGAATGCCCCGTACGTCGCCGAAATGGCCCGCGCCGAAATGGTTGGCCGCTACGGCAGCGATGCCTATACCGAAGGCTTCCGCGTCACCACCACGGTGCCGAGCGACATGCAGCAGATGGCCAACAGCGCGGTGCTCAACGGCCTCTCCGAGTACGATGAACGCCACGGCTACCGCGGCCCCGAGGCACGCTTCCCGGGCAAGACCCGCACCGCCTGGCTGCAGGAGCTTGGCAAACAGCGCACGCTGGGTGGGCTTGAGCCGGCCATCGTTACCCAGGTCGAGAAGAACGGCCTGAAGGTGATGACCCGTAGCGGCCTGGAGGAAGATGTGGCCTGGGACACCATGAAGTGGGCCCGCCCGTACCTCAACAGCAACGCCCAGGGCCGCTCGCCGCAATCGCCGGCGGATGTCGCGCAGGTGGGCGACCTGGTGCGCCTGCAACGCCTGGAACACGGCAAGCTCAAGTTCAGCCAGGTACCAGGCGCCCAGAGCGCATTGGTGACCCTCGACCCTTATAACGGCGCAATCCGCGCCCTGGTAGGCGGTTTCTCGTTCGAGCAGAGCAACTACAACCGCGCCATGCAGGCCAAGCGCCAGCCGGGCTCGAGCTTCAAGCCGTTCGTCTACAGCGCCGCGCTGGACAGCGGCTACACCGCCGCCAGCCTGGTCAACGACGCGCCGATCGTGTTCGTCGACGAATACCTGGACAAGGTCTGGCGACCCAAGAACGACACCAACACCTTCCTCGGCCCGATCCGCATGCGCGAGGCGCTGTACAAGTCGCGCAACCTGGTGTCGATCCGCCTGCTGCAGGCCATGGGCGTGGACCGCACCATCGACTACATCGCCAAGTTCGGCTTCAACAAGCAGGACCTGCCGCGCAACCTGTCGCTGGCACTGGGCACCGCCACCCTGACCCCGATGGAAATCGCCACCGGTTGGAGTACCTTCGCCAACGGCGGCTACAAGATCAGCCCGTACCTGATCGAGCGCATCGACAGCCGCAGCGGCGAAACGCTGTTCACTGCCAACCCGCCGCGCGTGCCGCAAGGCAACGAAGACCAGGCCGGCCTTGCCGCACCCGAACAGCCGATCAGCGTGACCGCCATGCCCGGCGAGGCCCCTTCCGCCTTTGGCCAGGTAGCGGCGACACCGCAAACCCCGGCAGTTGCCGAGCGCATCATCGACGGCCGCACCACCTACATCCTCACCAGCATGCTGCAGGACGTGATCAAGCGCGGTACCGGCCGCCGCGCCCTGGCCCTGGGCCGCGGCGACCTGGCGGGCAAGACCGGCACCACCAACGAATCCAAGGACGCGTGGTTCTCGGGCTACAACGGCGACTACGTCACCACCGTGTGGGTAGGCTTCGACCAACCGGAAACCCTGGGCCGGCGCGAGTATGGCGGCACCGTGGCGCTGCCGATCTGGATGGGCTTCATGGGCCCGGCGCTCAAGGGCAAGCCCGAACACACCCCGGCCGAGCCGGAAGGCATTCTCAGCCTGCGTGTCGACCCGGTCAGCGGCCGCGCCGCCACCCCGAGCACGCCGAACGCCTATTTCGAGCTGTTCAAGGCCGAGGACTCGCCGCCGTCGGTGGATGAGCTGGGCAATGGCGCAGCGCCTGGCAGCCCGCTGCCGGCGGATGAAGCGGCGCCGATGGATCTTTTCTAAGTAGCTAGCTTCAAGCTACAAGCGGCAAGATCAAACGCGCCAGTATCTACTGGCGCAGCCCTACGACAAACATCGAACGGCTTGTCGCTTGGAGCTTGAAACTCAAAGCAAAAAAAACCGGCTCATATGAGCCGGTTCTTTTTTGCGTTCTGCTTTAACCGTTGAACACGTCATCCACGCTTTTCAGCGGGTAGTGCTTCGGATACGGCAGGGTCGCCACGCCGGACTCGATGGCGGCCTTGGCCACGGCATCGGAAACGACGGTGATCAGGCGTGCATCCAGTGGTTTCGGGATGATGTACTCACGACCGAACTCCAGTGCCTGTACGCCGTAGGCGTCGCAGACTTCCTTCGGCACCGGCAGCTTGGCCAGGTCCTTCAGGGCGACGGCGGCGGCGATCTTCATTTCTTCGTTGATGCGCTTGGCGCGAACGTCCAGGGCACCGCGGAAGATGAACGGGAAGCCCAGTACGTTGTTGACCTGGTTCGGGTAGTCGGAACGACCGGTGGCCATGATCACGTCGCTACGGGTGGCGTGCGCCAGCTCCGGGGAGATCTCAGGGTCCGGGTTCGAGCAGGCGAACACGATCGGGTTGGCAGCCATCGACTTCAGGCCTTCGGCGCTCAGCAGGTTCGGGCCGGACAGGCCAACGAACACGTCGGCACCGTTCAGGGCGTCAGCCAGGGTGCGTTTGTCGGTGGCGTGGGCGAACTGGGCCTTGTACTGGTTCAGGTCGTCGCGGCCGGCGTGGATCACGCCGCTGCGGTCGATCATGAAGATGTTCTCGACCTTGGCGCCCATGCTGACCAGCAGCTTCATGCAGGAGATGGCGGCAGCGCCAGCGCCCAGGCAGACGATCTTGGCGTCTTCGAGCTTTTTGCCGGCGATTTCCAGGGCGTTGATCATGCCGGCCGCGGTCACGATGGCGGTACCGTGCTGGTCATCGTGGAACACCGGGATGTCGCACTGCTCGATCAGGGTGCGCTCGATCTCGAAGCACTCAGGTGCCTTGATGTCTTCGAGGTTGATGCCGCCGAAGGTGATGGAAATGCGGCGTACGGTGTCGATGAAGGCCTGTGGGCTTTCCGATTCGACTTCGATGTCGAACACGTCGATACCGGCGAAACGCTTGAACAGAACACCCTTGCCTTCCATGACCGGCTTCGAGGCCAGCGGGCCCAGGTCACCCAGACCGAGGATCGCGGTACCGTCGGAAATCACCGCAACCAGGTTGCCCTTGCCGGTGTATTTGTAGGCCAGCTCTGGATCACGACCAATCTCGCGCACCGGTTCGGCGACGCCTGGGCTGTAGGCCAGGGCGAGGTCACGGGCAGTGGCGGTGGGCTTGGAGAGCTCGACGCTCAGTTTCCCCGGACGGGGCTGGGCGTGGTATTCGAGAGCGGCGGTTTTCAGGTCTGACATGATGGGCATTCCGCTATTTACTGTTCTGACGGACCGCCGAGGATACGCAAAGTGCCGGGGGGCGACAAGACTGCCCGGTCACTAGTGTCAAGGCCTTTGGCCTACGACTTTACGCTATAACCCACGGGGCTTACGAAAGCCCAGTGTGTACAATCTAATAGCAAACTGTCTACAACTATTTAGCCAGAAGCGGGCTGCAACATACTCGGATCGGTCAATGGCACCACCCAGCGTCGTTGCCCGGGCTTGAGCCCTCCCTTGCGGGAACGATCCAGCACCCAGCCACGCACTTCGACCTGGCGTCCCTTGAGGTTAGCGAAGAAGCTGGCAGGGAAGTTGCGCTGCAGACGAGCGGGAATCCGCACCACCACACTGTTGTCCAACTCCAGCCAGACACCGCCGCTATTGCGCTCGATGCCATTGATTTTGCCGGTGATCAGCGCAAAACCGGATTGCCGCACATCCCGCGCACGCAGCACCGGCGATTGCCGCCAGAGCCCGAGCCGCGCCTTGCGCGCCACCTGTTCGGCCTGCTGCTGACACCCGGCAAGCCGCACGTTCGGCGCAAAAGCGATGCGGTAGGCCAAGCCCTCGCTGAGCAGTTGTGCTTCCAGATTGTTGCCAGAACGGCTGTAGATATGCGCCAGGGTGCGCCCGTACTTGTCCTTGCTCTCAACCCCAGGCACCAACCCGACCCGGCCATCGCTGGCCTTGATCAATGCCTGCAGGCGGCGCTTGGCCGCTTCGGCATAGGGTTCGCTGGGGCGCCCTTTCCCTGCAACTTCCGGGGCATTGATACCAATCAGGCGAACACTGCGGCCATCAACCAGGCGAACGGTATCGCCATCGACCACGTAACGCACCGCCACCTGCTGCGGCCTGTCGGGCAACGGGCAGAAGGCCAGGGCCGGGAAATGCCAAATCGCGCCCACAAAAAAGGCGCCCACAAGGGACGCCTTCTTCTGCAACAGTGCGAACCCCGAAGGCTTCGCCGTGCGCATCTTACTTCTTGGCACCGAACATGCCGAAGCGATCGGCGAACTTCTGTACGCGACCACCGGTGTCCAGGACTTTCTGCTTACCGGTGTAGAACGGGTGGCACTGCGAGCACACGTCGATCGCCAGCGGCTTGGCCAGGGTCGAACGGGTCTCGAATTTGTTGCCGCAGCTGCAGGTGACTGCAACTACTTCGTAGTTCGGATGAATATCTGCTTTCATGGTCACTTCCTCGAGCTGCGTGCCGCCACCCAACACCTATTGTTGAATACCGCACGTAATTAGGCGGCGAATAATACCAGAGCGCGACGCCAGCGCAAGTTGTCGCTTGCACCGACCGTCGTCTGCTAGGCTCGCCTGATTTGTGAAACGCCCTCCAGAGACCTTCCGCGTGTCCGACGTCATCCTGCGCCTTGCCCTGCCCTCGCCCCTGCGTCGCCTGTTCGACTACCGGGCCACCGCGAGCATGGCGCGCCAGACGCTGACCCCCGGCATGCGCTTTCGCGTGCCGTTCGGCCGCAGGGAAATGATCGGCGTGCTGGTGGAGGTGGCCGACAAAAGCGAAGTGCCAGCGGACAAGCTCAAACCCGCCAGCGCCCTGCTCGACCCGGTCTCGCCCCTGCCGCCAGCGCTGTTCAAGCTGTGCCTGTGGACGGCGCAGTACTACCAGCACAGCCTGGGCGACACCCTGAACTGGGCGCTGCCCACCCTGTTGCGCCAGGGCGAGCTGGCCGAAGCGCGCCAGGAGCGCTTCTGGCATGTCGCCGCCGGGGCACGCCTGGAAGACCCGCGCATTGCCCGCGCGCCGCGCCAGCGCGAGGCCCTGAAGACGCTTTCGCAGCACCCGCACGGTGTGGCCCACAGCCTGCTGAGCAAGCTCGGCCTGAACAAGGACAGCCTCGACCTGCTGCTGGCCAAGGACCTGGTCGAGGTGGAGACCCGCCGCCATCTGCCACCCGCCCGTCACGAGCACTGGCTGGCCCAGCCGGAGCTGCCGCTCAACGAAGAACAGCGCGCCGCCTTCGAGGCCGTGCGCTCAGGTTTCGGCGCCTTCCACGCCTTCCTGCTGGCGGGCGTCACCGGCAGCGGCAAGACCGAGGTGTACCTGCAGCTGATCCGCGAAACCCTGGAGGCAGGCAAACAGGCGCTGATCCTGATCCCCGAGATCAACCTCGGCCCGCAGACCTTGCAGCGCTTCGAGCAACGCTTCAACGCACGCATCGCCCTGCTGCACTCGGCAGTGGGCGACCGCGAACGCCTGGACGCCTGGCTGGCAGCCCGTGATGGCGAGGCGGACATCATCATCGGCACCCGCTCGGCACTGTTCACGCCGATGAAGAACCCGGGGTTGATCATCATCGACGAGGAGCACGACGGCTCCTATAAACAGCAGGAAGGCCTGCGCTACCACGCCCGCGACCTGGCGGTGGTGCGGGCGCACCAGGAGAACATCCCGATCCTGCTGGGTTCGGCCACCCCGTCGCTGGAGAGCCTGCACAACGCCCACAGCGGTCGCTATGGCCTGCTGCGCATGAACCAGCGCGCCGGCGGCGCCCGCGCGCCACGTTTCCTGCGCCTGGACGTGCGCAGCCTGCCACTGGACAGCGGCATCAGCGGCCCGCTGCAGCAAGCCATACGCCAGACCCTGGAAGCCGGCCAACAGGTGCTGGTGTTCCTCAACCGCCGCGGCTTCGCCCCAACCCTGCTGTGCCACGACTGCGGCTGGCTTTCGGAGTGCCCGCGGTGCGACGCACGCATGACCGTGCACCAGCGCTCGGCCGTGCTGCGCTGCCACCACTGCGGTTACGACGAACGCCTGCCGTTGCAGTGCCCGCAATGCGCCCACGTCGACCTGCGCCCGGTCGGCGCCGGCACCGAACGCGCCGAAGAACGCCTGAAAGTGCTGTTCCCCGATTACCCGATCCTGCGCGTGGACCGCGACAGCACCTCGCGCAAGGACGCCATGCACAACCTGTTCACCACCATCCAGCGCGGCCAGCCGAGCATCCTGGTCGGCACCCAGATGCTGGCCAAGGGGCACCACTTCCCGCGGGTGACCCTGGTGGCGATCCTCGATGCTGACGGCGGGCTGTTCTCCGGCGACTTCCGCGCCAGCGAGCGCATGGCCCAGCTGATCGTGCAGGTGGCGGGCCGCGCCGGGCGCGCCGAAGAACCGGGCAAGGTCATCGTGCAGACCCACCTGGCCGACCACCCGCTGCTGGTGCAACTGACCGAACAGGGCTACTTCGCCTTCGCCGAGCAGGCATTGAGCGAGCGCCGCGCCGCCGGCCTGCCGCCGTTCGCCCACCTGGCCCTGCTGCGCGCCGATGCGCACAAGCCCGGCCAGGCCGAAGGTTTCCTCGATGAAGCCTGCGCCGCCGCCGAGCGCGTGCTGGCCGAACAGGGCCTGCATGGCATCGAGCTGCTGGGCCCGGTGCCCGCGCCCATGGAGCGACGGGCGGGGCGATTCCGCGCGCAACTGTTGCTCCAGGCCAATGCCCGGGCTCAGTTGCATCGACTGATCAGTGCCTGGTTGCTAGTGTTGGAGCAGATGCCGTCCGGGCGGCAGGTGCGCTGGTCGCTGGATGTCGACCCGGTCGACCTTTACTGAGCGACAAGTTGCAAGCTTCAAGCAGCAAGAAAGAGCGGTATTGCGCAGGTTTTTTTTGCTTGCTGCTTGCAGCTTGGCGCTTGCAGCTGCCGTCGAAAGGTTGGCAACCCGCCCCTGGCAACGGATAATGCCCAGTTTTTCCACCTGCGCATCGAAGCGCCCCACCGCGCTTGCGGTCGAAAAGAGATCCCCATGAAAGACACCATTCGCCAGCTGATCCAGCAAGCCCTCACCCAACTCGTCACCGACGGTGTGCTGCCTGAAGGGCTGACGCCGGCGATCCAGGTGGAAAACGCCCGGGACAAGACCCACGGCGACTTCGCCAGCAACATCGCCATGATGCTGGCCAAACCGGCCGGCATGAAGCCGCGTGACCTGGCTGAGAAAATCATTGCCGCCCTGCCGGCCAGCGCCGACATCAGCAAGGCCGAGATCGCAGGCCCCGGCTTTCTGAACTTCTTCCAGAACACCGACGCCCTGGCCAATCGCCTCGACGCCGCCCTGGCCGACGACCACCTGGGGGTGCGCAAGGCCGGCCCGCTGGAGAAAGTCGTGATCGACATGTCGGCGCCGAACCTGGCCAAGGAGATGCACGTTGGCCATCTGCGCTCGACCATCATCGGCGACAGCGTCGCCCGCGTGCTGGAGTTCCTCGGCGACAACGTCATCCGCCAGAACCACGTCGGCGACTGGGGCACCCAGTTCGGCATGCTGATGGCCTACCTGCAGGAAAACCCGATCACCAGCGACGAGCTGTCGGACCTGGAGAACTTCTACCGCGCGGCGAAGAAGCGCTTCGACGAGTCCGAAGAATTCGCCACCCGCGCCCGCGGCCTGGTGGTCAAGCTGCAGGCCGGCGACCCCGAGTGCCTGGCACTGTGGACGCGCTTCAAGGACATCTCGCTGTCCCACTGCCAGAAGACCTACGAGCTGCTCAACGTCAAACTGACCATGGCCGACGTGATGGGCGAGAGCGCCTACAACGACGACCTGGCCCAGGTGGTCGCCGATCTCAAGGCCAAGGGCCTGCTGGTGGAGAACCAGGGCGCCCAGTGCGTGTTCCTCGACGAATTCAAGAACGCCGAGGGCGACCCGCTGCCGGTGATCGTGCAGAAGGCCGACGGCGGCTACCTGTACGCCACCACCGACCTGGCCGCCGTGCGCTACCGCAGCAACAAACTTCAAGCTGACCGCGCCCTGTACTTCGTCGACCAGCGCCAGGCCCTGCACTTCAACCAGGTGTTCGAAGTGGCCCGCCGCGCAGGCTTCGTCGGCCACCCGATGCAGATGGAACACATGGGCTTCGGCACCATGAACGGCGCCGACGGCCGCCCGTTCAAGACCCGCGATGGCGGCACCGTCAAGCTGATCGACCTGCTCAACGAGGCCAAGGAGCGCGCCTATGCGCTGGTCAAGGAGAAGAACCCGAGCCTGGCCGAGGACGAGCTGCGCAAGATCGGTGAAGTGGTAGGCATCGGCGCGGTCAAGTACGCCGACCTGTCCAAGCACCGCACCAGCGACTACAGCTTCAACTTCGAGCTGATGCTCAACTTCGAAGGCAACACCGCGCCCTACCTGCTGTACGCCTACACCCGTGTGGCCGGCGTGTTCCGCAAGCTCGGCAAGGGCTTCGACGAGGTGGACGGCAAGATCGTGCTGCAAGCCGCCCATGAGCAGGACCTGGCCGCGCGCCTGGCGCAGTTCGGCGAAATTCTCAACAACGTCGCCGACAAAGGCACCCCGCACGTACTGTGCAGCTACCTGTACGACCTCGCCGGCCTGTTCTCCAGCTTCTACGAGAACTGCCCGATCCTCACCGCCGAGACCCCGGAGCAGCAACAGAGCCGCCTGCGCCTGGCAGCCCTGACCGGCCGCACCCTCAAGCAGGGCCTGGAGCTGCTCGGCCTGGAAACCCTGGAGCGTATGTAACTTGGCTGCTGCAAAGAAAAAGCCCGCGCCCAAGCGCGGCGCCAGCCGCCACCAGCCCGCCGCCAAACAGCCGATCCCAGGCTGGGTATGGCTGGCGGTCGGCCTGACTGTCGGCGCGTTCATCGTCTTCCTGATGAAGCTGGAGCCGGGGGGCGGTGACATCAAGCGCACCAAGCCCGAACAGCAGAAGCCGGAGAAAGTCGCCGAGGCGAGCAAGACCACCACGCCTACGCCGCAGCAACCGGTGAAGCCGAAGTACGACTTCTACACCCTGCTGCCGGAATCGGAAGTGATCGTGCCGCCGGAAGCGGTGCCCGAGAAGACCCCGCCGGTGCCGGCCGTGCCCACCACCCCGGTCACCCCAGCGGAAGCGGCGAAAATCGACACCGCCCGCGCCCAGGCCGCGCTGCTGGGGCAAACGCCACCTCCGGCACCACCGGTGATCAAGCCGGCACCGACCACCCAGTTCTTCCTGCAGGCCGGCTCGTTCCGCAAGCAGGCAGATGCCGACAAGGTCCGCGCACAGATCATCCTGCTCGGCCAGGCGGTCAAGGTGGAGTCGGGGACGGTGAAAGAAGAAACCTGGTACCGCGTGATGGTCGGGCCGTTCAGCAACCGCGAGCAGCTCACCGTGGCGCAGAAGCAACTGGCCGGGGCAGGCTTCAGCAACCTGCTGTTGCAGCAACGACGCCAGTAACGAAAAAGGCCTTGCCGCTCGCCGCGACAAGGCCTTTTTTCATACCCGGCGACGCTCGGCGTTGACCTGGGAGATCTGGCTGTTCAGGGTCCAGAAATCGTACAGCACGCCCAGCAGGAACAGCCCGCCGGTGAACAGGTAGATCAGCGCACTGATCCATTTGCCCTGATACAGGCGGTGCACACCGAACACGCCCAGGAAGGTCAGGAAGATCCACGCCAGGTTGTAGTCCACACCGCCGGACTCGAAGCGCAGATCGGCCTCTCGGTCCATCGACGGGATCAGGAACAGGTCGATCAGCCAGCCAATCCCCAGCAGCCCCAGGGTGAAGAACCAGATCGTCCCGGTGATCGGCTTACCGTAGTAGAAACGGTGCGCGCCGGTGAAGCCGAAAATCCACAACAGGTAGCCGAGGACCTTGCTGTGGGTGTCGTGCGCGGGCGCACCCTGTTGATAACCATTCATTCGAAGCCCTCGTGGGTTAGCCGAAAATTTTCTAACGGAAAATGTGACTTTTCCGTGTTGACCCGACATATGGTACGTGGCCAATCGACCAACGGATCAGAATTTGATCAAAAAGCTGTTATAAAGTTGCGCGCCAACACCTTATAAGAGCATCAACTATGCCGCCTTTCATCAAGACATGGCTGACCCTCTGCCTTTTATTACCCCTGGCCGCCCACGCCACCAATCGTGAGCAACGTCTTCCAAGCGGTTTCACCGGCTACACGAGCAATGCCGACAGCTCGGTGAAACGCGCGCCTGTGCAGTACCGCAAGGCCACCCTCAGCGCCCGCCCGAACAATGCCAACCAGCGCCAGGCGCTGCAGGCCGTGGCCATGTCGCCCAAGCAGAGCAGCGAAGTGCTCAGCCGCGCCGTGAACGTGCTCGGCACGCCGTACCGCTGGGGCGGCAGCAGCCCGAAGAAGGGCTTCGACTGCAGCGGCCTGGTCAAGTACGCCTTCAACGACGTGGCTGACGTCGACCTGCCGCGCACCTCCAACGCCATGGCCCAGGGCCAGGGCGTGAAGGTGGCCAAGAGCGACCTCAAGCCGGGCGACCTGATTTTCTTCAACATCAAGAGCCGCCGGGTCAACCATGTGGCCATCTACCTGGGTAACGACCGCTTCATCCACGCGCCGCGCACCGGCAAGCGGGTGAGCATCGACAGCCTGGAGAAGCCTTACTGGCAGAAGCACTACGTCGTGGCCAAGCGCGTCCTGCCCAAGGACCAGCAGGCGTTGGCCCTGGCCAAGCGCTAAACCGTCAATCGCGGGGCTTGCCCCGCGATTTCGCTCGAACAGGCAACAACGCTAGTCAACCAGCCCCATCTGCTTGAGCGCCTGCATCGCCCCCTCCATCGTTCGCATCCCCTGCGCCGCCCCCGCCTGCATCACCGACTGCAGCTGCGCCATGCGCCCCTCGCGAATCAAGTTGCGCACCGCTGGCGTCGCCACCAGCACCTCCCTTGCCGCCACCCTGCCACCGCCTACCCGCCTGACCAGCACCTGAGCCACCACCAGGCGCAGCGACTCGGCCAGCATCATCCGCACCAGCGGCTTCTCCTCGGCCGCGAACACCTCCACCAGCCGGTCGATACTGTTCAGCGCCGAACGGGTGTGCACCGTCGCCAGCACCAGATGCCCGGTTTCAGCTGCGCGCAACGCCAGGCGGATACTCTCCAGATCGCGTAATTCGCCAACCATGATCACATCCGGGTCCTGGCGCAAGGCGCTGCGCAACCCTTGGGCGAAGTCACGGCTGTGCACGCCGATCTCCCGCTGATTGACCAGGCAGCCCTGGCCGCTGTGGATAAATTCGATGGGGTCTTCAAGGGTGATGACCTGCAGCGCGCGTTCGCGATTGAGCTGATCGAGCAGCGCCGCCAAGGTGCTGGACTTGCCGCTGCCCGTCGGCCCACCCACCAGCACCAGGCCATCCTGGCATTGCGCAACGGCTTGATACACATCGTTCAGGTCAAGTTCGTCGAGGCTTGGGGCCCGCGCCGGGATCAGCCGCACGCTTGCGCCCAGCCCATTGCGCTGGCGAAACAGGTTCAAGCGCAGGCGCCCCACGCCGGGCACGCTCAGCGCCAGGTCCAGTTCATCACCGCTCACCCATTGCCGCCGCTGCCCGTCATCGAGCAGGCCGGCCATTCCCTGTTCCAGCGCCGCGCAGCTCAACACCGGCAGCGCCATGCGCTGCAACTCGCCATCCAGGCGCAACAACGGTGGCTCGCCCGTGGCCAGGTGCAGGTCACTGGCGCCCGCAGCCACAGCCCGGTCCAGCAGGTCGGTCACATCCATGAGACTCCCCAATGGCCATCAAGCAGGTAGAATGCCGCAGACCTCACAACCGCCGGCGACGATCCATGTCCACCCTAGCAGACAACATTTCCGCCATCGCCAGCCGTATCGACAGCGCGGCCAGGGCCGCCGGACGCGACCCGGCCAGCGTCCAGTTGCTCGCGGTCAGCAAGACCAAGCCCGCCAGCGCCGTTCGCGAGGCCTTTGCGGCCGGCCTGCGCGATGTGGGCGAGAACTACCTTCAGGAGGCCCTGACAAAACAACAGGCACTTTCCGACCTGCCCTTGATCTGGCACTTCATCGGCCCCATTCAGTCGAACAAGACCAAAGCCATCGCCGAGCACTTCGACTGGGTACATTCCGTGGACCGCCTGAAGATCGCCCAACGCCTGTCCGAGCAACGCCCGGGCAACCTGCCGCCGCTGAACATCTGCCTGCAGGTGAACGTCAGCGGTGAAGACAGCAAGTCCGGCTGCGCGCCCGCCGACCTGCCGGCGTTGGCCCAGGCCGTCAGCACCCTCCCCGGCCTGCGCCTGCGCGGGCTGATGGCGATCCCGGAACCGACCGAAGACCGTGCAGAACAAGAGGCCGCCTTCGCCACCCTGCGCGAGCTGCAAGCGCAACTCGGCCTGGGCCTGGACACGCTTTCGATGGGCATGAGCCACGACCTGGAAGCCGCCATTGCCCAAGGTGCGACCTGGGTCCGTATCGGCACCGCCCTGTTCGGTGCCCGCGACTACGGCCAGCCCTGAATCCATGCTTAAACTCACTCTTTCCCTCAAGGACCTGACATGAGCAAGACTCGTATTGCCTTTATCGGCGCCGGCAACATGGCCGCCAGCCTGATCGGCGGCCTGCGCGCCCAGGGCCTGGACGCCTCGCAGATCCGCGCCAGCGACCCGGGTGCCGACACCCGCGCGCGCATCCAGGCCGAGCATGGCATCGAAGCGTTCGCCGACAACGCCCAGGCCATCGACGGCGTCGACGTGATCGTCCTGGCGGTCAAGCCGCAGGTGATGAAAGCCGTCTGCGAAACCCTGAAGCCGAACCTCAAGCCCGGCCAGTTGGTCGTGTCCATCGCCGCCGGCATCACCTGCGCCAGCCTGCAAGCCTGGCTGGGCGCGATCCCGGTGGTGCGCTGCATGCCCAACACCCCGGCACTGCTGCGCCAGGGCGTCAGCGGCCTGTACGCCACCCAGCAGGTGTCAGCCGAACAGCGCGCGCAGGCCGAACAGTTGCTGTCCGCTGTCGGTACCGCCCTGTGGCTGGACCAGGAGCAGCAACTGGATGCCGTCACCGCTGTTTCCGGCAGCGGCCCGGCGTACTTCTTCCTGCTGATCGAAGCCATGACCGCCGCGGGCGAGAAGCTCGGGCTGCCGCGTGAAACCGCCTCGCAACTGACCCTGCAAACGGCCCTGGGCGCCGCACGCATGGCCGTGGCCAGCGACGTCGATGCCGCCGAACTGCGCCGCCGGGTCACCTCGCCTGCCGGCACCACCGAAGCGGCGATCAAGTCGTTCCAGGCCAATGGCTTCGAGGCCATCGTCGAGCAGGCACTGGAAGCCGCGGCCAAGCGTTCCGCGGAACTGGCCGAACAACTGGGCAAATAAGGAGCCTTTCTCAATGAATGCACTGTCCGGCGCCGCGATTTTCGTGGTGCAAACCCTGGTCAGCCTGTACCTGGCGATCGTCCTGCTGCGCTTCGTGCTGCAACTGGTCAAGGCCGACTTCTACAACCCGCTCAGCCAGTTCGCCGTGCGCGCCACCCAGCCACTGCTCAAGCCGCTGCGCCGGGTGATCCCCAGTATCGCCGGCCTGGATACCTCGTCGCTGCTGCTGTCGGTTTTGATCCAGGCGCTGCTGATGGCCTTCGTGCTGATGGTTACCTACGGCACCTTCGGCGACGTCCTGCACCTGCTGATGTGGGCGATCATCGGCATCACCTCGCTGTTCCTGAAGATTTTCTGGGTGGCGATGATCGTCATGGTGATCGTCTCGTGGGTTGCGCCCAACAGCCACAACCCTGCTGCGGAGCTGGCCTACCAGATCAGCGAGCCGGTGCTGGCACCGTTCCGTCGCCTGGTGCCGAACCTGGGCGGCATGGACATCTCGCCGATCTTCGCCTTCATCGCCATCCAGGTGATCCAGTCGTTCCTCATGCCCCAGCTGGCAGCCTACGCCGGCATGCCACAAGAGCTGTGGCGGATGATCTGACCCGCGATATCTCCTGCGGCAAGCCATTGCTTGCCGCTGGGGGTAGCGCTCTTTAGACTTACGCCTCCGTCAAGCGTGAGCAGGGTCGATGTCCACTGTCTTTCCCGAAGATTCCGTCGGTCTGGTAACACCGCAGATCGCCCGGTTCGATGAACCCTTGGCCCTGGCCTGTGGCCGCGCCCTGGCCTCGTACGAACTCATCTACGAAACCTATGGCGAGCTCAACAGCAGCGCCAGCAACGCCGTGCTCATTTGCCACGCGCTGTCCGGCCACCACCATGCCGCCGGCTACCACGCCGCCACCGACCGCAAGCCGGGCTGGTGGGACAGCTGCATCGGCCCCGGCAAGCCGATCGACACCAACCGCTTCTTCGTGGTCAGCCTGAACAACCTCGGCGGCTGCAATGGCAGCACCGGCCCCAGCAGCATCAACCCGGCCACCGGCAAGCCCTATGGCGCCGACTTCCCGGTGCTGACCGTGGAAGACTGGGTGCACAGCCAGGCGCGCCTGGCCGATCGCCTCGGCATCCACACCTGGGCGGCCATCGTCGGCGGCAGCCTGGGCGGCATGCAGGCGTTGCAGTGGACCATCACCTACCCGGACCGCGTGCGTCACTGCGTCGACATCGCCTCGGCCCCCAAGCTGTCGGCGCAGAACATCGCCTTCAACGAAGTGGCGCGCCAGGCCATCCTCACCGACCCCGAATTCCACGGCGGTTCGTTCCAGGACCAGGGCGTGATCCCCAAGCGCGGCCTCATGCTGGCGCGGATGGTCGGCCATATCACCTACCTGTCCGATGACTCGATGGGCGAGAAATTCGGCCGCGAGCTCAAGAGCGACAAGCTCAACTACGACTTCCACAGCGTCGAGTTCCAGGTCGAAAGCTACCTGCGCTACCAAGGCGAGGAGTTCTCCGGGCGTTTCGACGCCAACACCTACCTGCTGATGACCAAGGCGCTGGACTACTACGACCCGGCGGCAGCCCACGACGGCGACCTGGCGGCGACCCTGGCCCATGTCACGGCAGACTTCTGCATCATGTCGTTCACCACTGACTGGCGCTTCTCGCCGGCCCGCTCGCGGGAGATCGTCGATGCCCTGATGGCCGCACGCAAGAACGTCTGCTACCTGGACATCGACTCGCCCTACGGCCACGACGCCTTCCTGATCCCCACGCCTCGCTACATGCAGGGTTTCGCCAACTACATGAACCGCATCACCCTGTGAGGACCCCATGAGAGCCGACCTGGAAATCATCCAAGACTGGATCCCCGCCGGCAGCCGGGTGCTCGACCTGGGCTGCGGCAACGGCGAACTGCTGGCCTCGCTGCGCGAGCGCAAGAACGTCACCGGCTACGGCCTGGAGATCGACGCCGACAACATCGCCGCGTGCGTGGCCAAGGGCGTCAACGTGATCGAGCAGGACCTGGACAAGGGCCTGGGCAACTTCGCCAGCAACAGCTTCGACGTGGTGGTCATGACCCAGGCCCTGCAGGCTGTGGAGTACCCCGACCGGATTCTCGACGAAATGCTGCGGGTGGGCCGTCAGTGCATCATCACCTTCCCCAACTTCGGCCACTGGCGCTGCCGCTGGTACCTGGCGACCAAAGGCCGCATGCCGGTGTCGGACTTCATGCCCTACACCTGGTACAACACGCCTAACATTCACTTCTGCACCTTCGAAGACTTCGAGAACCTGTGCCACGAGCGCCACGCCAAGGTGCTCGACCGCCTGGCCGTCGACCACCTGCACCGTAATGGGTTGGGCGGCCGGCTTTGGCCTAATCTTCTAGGTGAAATCGGTATTTATCGCGTCAGCAGCCCGGGCTTGCAGGAGCACCAGCTCGCAGTCTGACGCTCGCGAACGGAGGAATGGGATCATGCGTCGACTAGCACTGTTTCTGATCAGCCTGTGCCTGGCCTTGCCGGTGCTGGCTGCCGATGCCGCCAAACCTGAGCGCAAGGAAGTGTTTGGCGACGTGACGGTCCACTACAGCGCCTTCACTTCGAGCATGCTGCAGCCGGACATCGCCGCCGCCACCGGCCTTACCCGCAGCAAAAACCAGGGCGTGCTCAATATCGCCGTGCTCAAGGGTGGCAAACCGGCCACTTCGGTGGTCAGCGGCACGGTCAAGGACCTGACCGGGCGCAGCAGCCCGCTGTCATTCAAGCAGATCACCGACCAGGGTGCGGTGTACTACATCGCCCAGTTCAAGATCGACCAGGCTGAGACCCTGACCTTCGACCTGAATGTCGAAACCGGCGGCATCAGCAATCAACTCAGCTTCAACCAGGAAGTGTTCCCAGGCGAATGATGAATTTCCAGCAACTCGTATTGGCCAGCCATAACGCCGGCAAGCTCAAGGAACTGCAGGCCATGCTCGGCCAGTCCGTGCAACTGCGTTCGATCGGTGAATTCAGCCAGGTGGAGCCGGAAGAAACCGGCCTGTCGTTCGTCGAGAACGCCATCCTCAAGGCGCGCAACGCCGCACGCATTTCCGGCCTGCCGGCCCTGGCCGACGACTCGGGCCTGGCGGTGGACTTCCTCGGTGGCGCGCCGGGCATCTATTCGGCGCGCTACGCCGACGGCAAGGGCGATGCGGCGAACAACGCCAAGCTGCTCGAAGCGCTGAAGGATGTACCGCAGGAGCAGCGTGGTGCGCAGTTCGTCTGTGTGCTGGCGCTGGTGCGCCATGCCGATGACCCGCTGCCGATCCTCTGCGAAGGCCTGTGGCACGGCAGCATCCTGTTCGAAGCCAGCGGTGAGCACGGTTTCGGCTACGACCCGCTGTTCTGGGTGCCCGAGCGCAAATGCTCCAGCGCCGACCTGGCCCCCGTCGACAAGAACCAGCTCAGCCACCGTGCCCGCGCCATGGCCCTGCTGCGTCAGCGTCTGGGCCTGGCATGAGCGAAAAGCTGTTGGTACAACCGGCGGGCCTGATCCTTCCCGAACTCCCGCCGCTGTCGCTGTACATCCATATCCCCTGGTGCGTGCGCAAATGCCCTTATTGCGACTTCAACTCGCATCAGGCCGGGCCCACGCTGCCCGAAGACGACTACATCGACGCCCTGCTGGCCGACCTAGACCAGGACATGCATGCCGTGCAGGGCCGGCCGATCAGTACCATCTTCTTCGGTGGCGGCACCCCCAGCCTGTTCAGCGCGGCTGCGCTTGGCCGCCTGCTGCGTGGCGTCGAGCAGCGCATCCCGTTTGCCGCGGACATCGAGATCACCCTCGAAGCCAACCCGGGCACGTTCGAGCAGGAAAAGTTCAAGGCCTACCGGCAGACCGGCATCAACCGGCTGTCCATCGGCGTGCAGAGCTTCCAGCCGGCCAAGCTTGAGAAACTCGGGCGCATCCACAACGGCGCCGAAGCGGTGCGTGCCGCCGACATGGCCCGCGCGGCGGGCTTCGACAATTTCAACATGGACCTGATGCACGGCCTGCCGGACCAGTCGCTCGACGACGCCCTGGGCGACTTGCGCCAGGCCATCGAACTGGCGCCGACGCACCTGTCCTGGTACCAGCTGACGGTCGAGCCCAACACGGTGTTCTGGAACCAGCCGCCCGAGCTGCCCGAGGACGACATCCTCTGGGATATCCAGGAAGCCGGCCAGGCGCTGATGGCCGAACATGGCTACCAGCAATACGAAGTGTCGGCCTACGCCCAGGCGGGGCGCGCCGCACGGCACAACCTCAATTACTGGCGCTTTGGCGACTTCATCGGTATCGGTGCCGGTGCCCACGGCAAGCTGTCGTTCCCCGACGGGCGCATCCTGCGCACCTGGAAGACCCGCCTGCCCAAGGACTACCTGAACCCGGCCAAGCCGTTCAAGGCTGGCGAGAAATTGCTGCCGGCCGATGAGTTGCCTTTCGAGTTCCTGATGAACGCACTGCGCCTGACCCAGGGCGTGGAAGCCGAGCTATTCACACAGCGCACAGGGTTGCCCCTGGAGCAGCTCACCGAAGCCCGCCGCAGCGCCGAACAAAAGGGCCTTCTGCAGGTCGAACCGGATCGACTGGCGGCTACGCCGCGCGGCCAGCTGTTCCTCAATGACCTGCTGCAGTACTTCTTGAATTAAGGATGACCCATGGACCTGGTACTTGACCTGCTCTCGACCGTCTCCCGCTGGAGCCGCAGCAACCTGTCGGAGATCTCGCTGGCCCTGGTGGGCTGCCTGCTGGTGCTGTTCGGCACCGATATCAAGGGCTGGGTCGAAGGGCGCCTGGGCGGCCTGGCCGGCGCCCTGCGCGTGCCGTTCATGGCGCTGCTGGTGATGATCGGCAGTGGCGCGGCATTGATCTATGCCACGCCGTGGGTCGTGAAGGGGTTGGGGCAGTTCAACAACTATGCGCTGGCACCGGTGTTGCTGGTGGTGCTGGTGTTGATCGGGGTGGTGGCTGATCGGCGTGGTTGAGCGGCAGCTAAAAGCCACCCTGGCGAACCAGGGCGGCTCCTCACCCAACTAGCCCTTAGCGGACATCATCAAAGTGATCGCGCAGCAAGTCCCTTGCAGTCTTGAACAGGATCAAGACCCGGACGAGCTTCCAGGTGCGGCTCAGCATTTTCAGCAGATGTTTCATATGCCTTGGCCTCCGTACTGGCTGAGCCAATCTTCCAGTATCTAACCGGTACTTCGACACCTTCAGAGACCCTGTGGTTGTCTCCAGTGAAGTGGCCAGGTTGATGGCCCTTCGATGAACATCACCGGCACGGGTCGTAGGCCGCGTCGAAGGGGCCGAGAAACCGTTGCAGTTCCCGGCCCGTCACTGGATAGATCACAAGGGAGCCCAGCGAGCTTACGTGAGCCAATCACCCATGGCTGTTTCCAGCGTTGTCACACGTAATGCCGGATATTTCCTCGATTGACGCGTTTTGCGGGCCGCCCTAAGATCCAGCTGTGGTTGTCTCCAGTGAAGTACGCAGGCTCAGGATTCGTAACCCGAAGCCCGCATAAAAAAACCGCCCTTCGCAAGGCGGTTTTTTTGCGCCTGCAGTTACGCAGGCTTCGAAGCATGACCCTGAACGAATGCCGCTCAGTCCACCTTCTCGAACTTCAAGTCCCACACCCCATGGCCGAGGCGCTCACCGCGACGCTCGAACTTGGTGATCGGGCGCTCTTCGGGGCGTGGCACATAGGCGCCGTCAGCCGCCTGGTTGCGATAGCCGGGTGCTGCGCTCATCACTTCCAGCATGTATTCGGCATAGGGCTCCCAGTCGGTTGCCATATGGAACACGCCACCAGCCTTGAGCTTGCGGCGCACCAGCTCGGCGAACTCCAGCTGGACGATGCGGCGCTTGTGGTGACGCGCCTTGTGCCAAGGGTCGGGGAAGAACAGCATCAGGCGGTCGAGGCTGTTGTCGGCCACGCAGCGGTTGAGCACTTCGATGGCATCGCAGTCGTAGACCCGCAGGTTCTTCAGGCCTTGGGTGAGCACACCGTTGAGCAGCGCACCAACGCCTGGACGGTGCACTTCGACACCGATGAAGTCCAGCTCGGGCGAGGCGGCGGCCATTTCCAGCAGCGAGTGGCCCATGCCGAAGCCGATCTCCAGGGTACGCGGCGCCGAACGGCCGAACACCTGGTCGTAGTCCACCGGGCTGTCGGCCAGCGGCAGGACGAACAGCGGGCCGCCCTGCTCCAGGCCGCGCTGCTGGCCTTCGGTCATGCGCCCGGCGCGCATCACGAAACTCTTGATGCGGCGGTGTGGGCGCTCTTCGCCGTCGGCGGGGATCGGCGTTTCTTGCGATTCAGTCATCTGGGGCTCTTACTTGATCAGACCATCCAGCGGCGAAGAGGCGCTGGCATAGAGTTTCTTGGGCATGCGGCCGGCCAGGTAGGCCATGCGGCCGGCGAGGATGGCGTGCTTCATCGCTTCGGCCATCAGCACCGGCTGCTGGGCGTGGGCGATCGCCGAGTTCATCAGCACCGCCTCGCAGCCCATCTCCATGGCGATAGTGGCGTCGGAGGCTGTGCCTACGCCGGCATCGACCAGCACTGGCACCTTGGATTCTTCCAGGATGATCTGCAGGTTGTAGGGGTTGCAGATCCCCAGGCCGGTGCCGATCAGACCCGCCAGGGGCATCACGGCGATGCAGCCGGCTTCGGCCAGCTGACGGGCAATGATCGGGTCATCGCTGGTGTACACCATCACGTCGAAACCTTCCTTGACCAGCACTTCGGCGGCCTTGAGGGTTTCGATGACGTTGGGGAACAGGGTCTTCTGGTCAGCCAGCACTTCCAGCTTGACCAGCGTGCGGGACTCGTGGGACTTGCGGCCATCGAGCAGTTCACGGGCCAGGCGGCAGGTGCGCACGGCTTCCACCGCATCGAAGCAGCCTGCGGTGTTCGGCAGGATGGTGTACTTGTCTGGCGACAGCACGTCGAGCAGGTTCGGCTCGCCCGCATTCTGGCCCAGGTTGGTGCGGCGCACGGCGACGGTGACGATCTCGGCACCCGAGGCCTCGGTGGCCAGGCGGGTTTCTTCCATGTCACGGTACTTGCCGGTGCCGACCAGCAGGCGCGACTGGAAAGTGCGCCCGGCCAGGATGAAGGGCTTGTCGCTGCGAACGTTGCTCATCGATGTTCCTCAGGAAAGGTTACGGGGCTTACGGGTGAATCGCCGGGCTTGCTCAACCGCCGCCGATGGCGTGGACCACTTCGACCTGGTCGCCTTCGCTCAGCATCGTGCTCTCGTGCTGGCTGCGCGGCACGATGTCCAGGTTCAGTTCCACCGCCACCCGGCGGCCGGCCAGCTCGAGCCGGCCGAGCAGGGCCGCGACGCTCTCGCTCGCGGGCAGTTCGTAAGGTTCACCGTTCAGTTGAATGCGCATGCGCACGGCCACCATTGTTCGTTGGGGCAGGCATTCTAGCCCCGATCAGCCTTGCAACCCAAGGGTGGCACGCGCCATTAGTCGCGATTGTGGACCACTCGGTCAGCCCAGGCGCCAGGCGGCCAGGCCCAGGCACAACCAGCCGGCGAGGAAGCACAGTCCACCCAGGGGGGTGATCATGCCGAGCTTGCCCAGCCCCGTCAGCGTGAGCACGTAGAGGCTGCCGGAAAACAGCACGATGCCCAGCGCGAACAAACCGCCGGCCCAGCCCACCAAGCGCCCAGGCAGGTGCACCGAGAGCACGGCCACGGCGAGGATCGCCAGGGCATGCACCAGTTGGTAGGTGACACCGGTGTGGAAGACCGCCAGGTAATCGGCACTGAGGCGGCTCTTCAGGCCATGGGCGGCGAAGGCGCCGAGCGCGACGCCGGTGAAACCGAAGAAGGCAGCGAGCATCAGGAAGCTGCGAAGCATGGGAGGACTCCTCGAAAGGGGTCTGTATAATGGCCCGTTCCAACGGTCCGGCCAAGCCATCACCATGCTGTCATCCTTCCTGCGCCACTTCACCCGCGGCCTGCTCTGGTTCGCTGCCGCAAGCATTGCCGTGGTGCTGGTACTGCGCTGGGTACCGCCGCCTGGCACGGCGCTGATGGTCGAGCGTAAGGTGGAGTCATGGTTCAGTGGCGAGCCGATCGACCTGCAGCGCGACTGGACGCCCTGGGAAGAGATCTCAGACGAGCTCAAGGTGGCGGTCATCGCCGGTGAGGACCAGAAGTTCGCCAGCCACTGGGGGTTCGACATCCCGGCCATCCAGGCGGCGCTGGCCTACAACGAACGGGGCGGCAAGGTTCGTGGTGCCAGCACCCTGACTCAGCAGGTGGCCAAGAACATGTTCCTGTGGTCTGGCCGCAGCTGGCTGCGCAAGGGCCTGGAGGCCTGGTTCACCGCGCTGATCGAGTTGTTCTGGTCGAAGGAACGGATCCTCGAGGTGTATCTGAACAGCGCTGAATGGGGCAAGGGCGTGTTCGGTGCCCAGGCGGCGGCGCGCTATCACTTTGGTGTGGACGCCAGCCGCCTCACGCGACAACAGGCCGCACTGCTCGCCGCAGTGCTGCCGAGCCCGATCAAATGGAGTGCCAGCCGCCCAAGCACCTATGTCGCCAGCCGCGCGGGGTGGATTCGCCGGCAGATGAGCCAGTTGGGTGGGCCAAGCTACCTGATGCAGCTGGATGCGTCGCGCAGGCTCTAAGCTGCGCCCACAAGGCCATCACGTAACCTGTGGGAGTGGCTTTAGCCACGAAAAAGGCAACGCGTTCGCTGGTGTTCGCGGCTAAAGCCGCTCCCACAGGGGCCTGCGATCCGTCAGGATGCGCGCAGCCACATGCCCAATGAAAAAGCCGCTGCCTCTTGCGAGAACAGCGGCTTTTTTCAATCCAGCCAGGGCGCCGATCAGATCGCGATCAATGCCTTGACCTTGTTCATTGCGTTCTTCTCCAGCTGGCGAATACGCTCGGCCGAAACGCTGTACTTGTCCGCCAGTTCATGCAGCGTGGCCTTCTCTTCAGCCAGCCAGCGCTGGTAGAGAATGTCACGGCTGCGGTCGTCCAGGCCTTGCAGGGCTTCATGCAGGTTGCTGGTGGAGTTGTCGCTCCAGTCAGCGTCTTCCAGCTGCACGGCCGGGTCGTAGCGGTGGTCTTCCAGGTAATGCGCGGGCGACTGGAAGGCACTGTCGTCATCGGCTTCGGCTGCCGGGTCGAAGGCCATGTCCTGGCCGCTCAGGCGGCTTTCCATCTCGCGCACTTCGCGGGGCTCCACGCCCAGGCTCTCTGCCACGCGATGCACTTCGTCATTGTTCAGCCAGGCCAGACGCTTCTTCTGGCTGCGCAGGTTGAAGAACAGCTTGCGCTGGGCCTTGGTGGTAGCCACCTTGACGATGCGCCAGTTACGCAGGATGAACTCGTGGATCTCGGCCTTGATCCAGTGCACCGCGAAGGACACCAGACGTACGCCCATTTCCGGGTTGAAACGCTTTACCGCCTTCATAAGGCCAACGTTGCCTTCCTGGATCAGGTCGGCCTGGGCCAGACCATAGCCAGCATAGCTACGGGCGATATGAACAACGAAACGCAGGTGGGCCATCACCATTTGCCGGGCGGCCTCGACATCCTGTTCGTAATAGAGACGCTCGCCCAGATCACGCTCCTGCTCGACCGTCAGCAGCGGGATGCTGTTGACCGTGTGCACGTAGGCTTCCAGGTTTGCACCAGGTACCAGGGCATAGGCAGGTTGCAACGATGTGGTCATTCAAGTACCTCCGACTTACAGACTCGTGCCTTGTGGGCACTGCCAGCATAGACCCGGAACCGCGAGACAAGTTCCTGGATGAAAAAAAGTCAATGCTGGCGATGAAACATTATCGTGGTGCCAGCTCGTTCAGATGCCGGGCCACCGCGATCCATGCACCGATATACCCCAACAGCACCGCGCCGATCAAGAGGGAAAGACCATCGGCAGCCGGTACCCCGCCCAGGGCGAAATCGCTGCCATACAGGCCGGAAAGCCCGACGACCGCGTCGTTGAGCCAGTTCAGGCCGAACGCCAGGATCCCCCAGGCCAGCACCCCGGCACCCAGGCCATACAGCGCCCCCATATAGAGGAATGGCCGGCGCACGTAGCTGTCGGTACCGCCCACCAGCTTGATCACTTCGATCTCGACGCGGCGGTTCTCGATATGTAGACGAATTGTGTTACCGATTACTAACAGCAAGGCAGAAATAAGCATCACCGCCAGGCCGAAGACAAAACGGTCACCCAGCTTGAGAATCGCCGCCAGGCGCTCGACCCAGACCAGGTCCAGCTGCGCCGCTTCTACCCGCGGCAGCTCTGCCAGGCGCTGGCGCAGCGCTTCCAGGGCCGGCTTGTCGACTTCGCTCGGGGTCACCACCACCACGCCGGGCAGCGGGTTGTCCGGCAGCTCGCGCAGGGCTTCGCCCAGGCCAGACTGCTGCTGGAACTCTTCCAGCGCCTGCTCACGGCTGACGTACTGGGCCTCGGCAACGCCCGGCATGCCCTTGATCTCGTCACGCAAGGCTTCACCGTCACGGCTGCTGGCGTCGAGCTTGAGATACAGCGAAATCTGCGCCGCGCGCTGCCACGAACCGCCCAGCTTCTCGACGTTCTTGAGCAGCAGCGACAGGCCCATGGGCATGCTCAGCGCCACGGCCATCACCAGGCAGGTGAAAAAGCTGCCGATCGGCTGCTTGGCCAGGCGGCGCAGGCTGTCGGCCAGGCTGGCGCGGTGGCTTTCCAGCCAGGCGTGCAGCAAGGTGCTGAAGTCCGGGCCATCATCGTCGTGGTCACCGCGCTTTTTCTTCGCGGGTTTTGGGTCGGCAGGCTTGGGCGCGACCCGCTCGGAAACCTTTGGTGTACGTGTGGTGCTCATTGCCCGGCCTCCCCATCGCCGATCAAGCGGCCGCGTTGCAGCGTCAACATGCGGTGGCGCATGCGCGCGATCAGCGCCAGGTCGTGGCTGGCGATCAAGACGGTGGTGCCCAGGCGGTTGATGTCTTCGAACACGCCCATGATCTCGGCGGCCAGGCGCGGGTCGAGGTTACCGGTGGGCTCGTCCGCCAGCAGCAATGCCGGCTGGTGGACGATCGCCCGGGCGATACCCACGCGCTGTTGCTGGCCGGTGGACAGGTCGGCCGGGAACAGCTCGCCCTTGTCACTCAACGACACGCGCTCCAGCGCCGAGTCGACGCGCTTGGCGATCTCGGCCTTGGACAGCCCGAGAATCTGCAGCGGCAGGGCGATGTTGTTGAAGACGGTACGGTCGAACAGCAACTGGTGGTTCTGGAACACCACGCCGATCTGCCGGCGCAGGAACGGGATCTGCGCATTGCTGATCTGCCCCAGGTCCTGCCCCGCCAGCAGCAGCTTGCCGCTGGTCGGGCGTTCCATGGCCAACAACAGGCGCAGCAAGGTGCTCTTGCCGGCGCCGGAGTGGCCGGTGACGAACAGGAACTCGCCACGCCGCGCCCGGAAGCTCAGCTCGTGCAGGCCGACATGGCCGTTGGGGTAGCGTTTGGCGACCTGTTCGAATCGGATCATGCAGGTTCCCGCTCGGCAAACAGCGCCTTGACGAAAGGTTCAGCTTCGAAAGTGCGCAGGTCGTCGATACCCTCGCCCACACCAATGAAGCGGATCGGAATGTTGAACTGCTTGGCCAGGGCGAAGATCACCCCACCCTTGGCGGTGCCGTCGAGCTTGGTCAGGGCCAGGCCGGTCAGCTCCACGCTCTGGTTGAAGTACTTGGCCTGGCTGATGGCGTTCTGCCCGGTACCGGCGTCGAGCACCAGCAGCACCTCGTGGGGCGCCTCGGCGTCGAGCTTGCCGATCACCCGACGGACCTTCTTCAGCTCTTCCATCAGGTTGTCCTTGGTGTGCAGGCGCCCGGCGGTGTCGGCGATCAGCACATCGACGTTGCGCGCCTTGGCGGCCTGCACGGCGTCGAAGATCACCGAGGCCGAGTCGGCGCCGGTGTGCTGGGCGATCACCGGGATCTGGTTGCGCTCGCCCCACACCTGCAACTGCTCCACGGCGGCGGCACGGAAGGTGTCACCGGCGGCGAGCATGACCTTCTTGCCTTCAAGCTGCAGTTTTTTCGCCAGCTTGCCGATGGTGGTGGTCTTGCCGGCGCCGTTCACGCCGACCACCAGGATTACGTAGGGCTTGTTCTTCGCCTCGATCTTCAATGGCTGCTCGACCGGGCGCAGCAGCGCGGCCAGCTCTTCCTGCAGCGACTTGTACAGCGCGTCGGCGTCGGCCAACTGCTTGCGGGCGACTTTCTGGGTGAGGTTCTGGACGATGGCCGAGGTGGCCTCGACGCCGACGTCGGCGGTCAGCAGGCGGGTCTCGATTTCGTCGAGCAGGTCGTCATCGATGACCTTCTTGCCCATGAACAGGCTGGCCATGCCCTCGCCGATGCTGGCGCTGGTCTTCGACAGGCCCTGCTTGAGGCGGGCGAAGAAACCGGGCTTGGACGGTTCGGCGGCGGCCACGACAACGGGTTCAGGTTCGACCGGAGTCGGCACGATGACCGGTTGGGCTTCGACAACCGGCGCAGGGGCCGGGGCGACAACGGCAGCCGGCTCGGCGAACGGGCGGGCAGGAATGGCAGGCGGCGCCTTGGGTTCCAGGTTCTCGACCAGGGCCACCGGCTCTTCGGCGACAGGCAGTACCAGGTTACTGACCGGGGCCGCAGGCACTTCTACCGCTGGTTGCACAGCAGGGGCCGCAACCACTGGCTGAGCAACTACAGCGGCGACAGGAGCAGGTTGCGGCGTGACCACCACCGGCTCTGGCACAGGCTCTGGCTGCGGCGCAACAACTACCGGCTCAGGCAAAGGCGCGACGACTACGGGCTCGGGCACTGCCGCCGGCAGCGGCTCGGCAGCAGGCGCCTGCAGTGCGGCCGGCTCTGTGGCCTGCGGTTCTGGGGTTTGCGGCTGTTCGGCGACAGGTTGTTCCGGCTTCTTGCGGAACCAGCTGAACAGGCCTTTCTTCTCGCCAGCCGCAGCCGGCGCTTTTTTGTCGTCGTTGGAACCAAACATGGAAGACGGCTATCTCAGGGTAGCGATGCGCCAGCAGTGGCGCATCGGGAATTCTTGAGTCACGCAGAACAGACTATTTTGTAACCGACTGGTTCATGCGCAACGTTTTGTCTTTAGGGCCTGCGGGCCAGAACGGCGACAGGCATGGTCGCCAGGCAACCGGATCAGTATCCTAGCACCTCCTGGCCCGCCGACGCTAAACCCAAGCGGGCCGCAGAACAGGTTAAACACCGTATGAATGCTCTAGCCCGCCGCGCCGCTGGCCTGTTGCTCGGCACGCTGTGCCTGCCGCTTGCGGCCTTCGCCGCCGATGTGCAACCCACCCACGAATTCATCCTCGACAACGGCCTTAAAGTGGTCGTGCGCGAGGACCACCGCGCCCCGGTGGTGGTTTCGCAGATCTGGTACAAGGTCGGTTCCAGCTACGAAACCCCGGGCCAGACAGGCCTGTCCCACGCCCTGGAGCACATGATGTTCAAGGGCAGCGCCAAGCTCGGCCCTGGCGAAGCCTCGCGCATCCTGCGTGACCTGGGCGCCGAAGAAAACGCCTTTACCAGCGACGACTACACCGCCTATTACCAGGTGCTGGCCCGCGACCGCCTGCCGGTGGCCCTGGAACTTGAAGCCGACCGCCTGGCCAGCCTGCGCCTGCCGGCCGACGAGTTCAGCCGCGAGATCGAGGTGATCAAGGAAGAGCGCCGCCTGCGCACCGACGACCAGCCCACCTCCAAGGCCTTCGAGCTGTTCCGTGCCATGGCCTACCCGGCCAGCGGCTACCACACCCCGACCATCGGCTGGATGGCCGACCTCGAACGCATGAAGGTCGAGGAACTGCGCCACTGGTACGAGTCCTGGTACGCGCCGAACAACGCCACCCTGGTGGTGGTCGGCGACGTCACCCCCGACGAAGTCAAAACCCTCGCCCAGAAATACTTCGGCCCCATCCCCAAGCGCGCCGTGCCCCCCAGCAAGCTGCCGCTGGAGCTGGCCGAGCCGGGCCTGCGCAAGCTGACCCTGCATGTGCAGACGCAGTTGCCGAGCCTGATCTACGGCTTCAATGTGCCGGCGCTGGCCACCGCCAAGGACCCGCGCACGGTCAACGCGCTGCGGCTGATCTCCGCTCTGCTCGACGGCGGCTACAGCGCCCGCATGCCGGCGCGCCTGGAGCGCGGCCAGGAGCTGGTGGCCGGGGCTTCGTCCAGCTATAACGCCTTCACCCGGGGCGACAGCCTGTTCCTGATCTCGGCCACCCCCAACGTGCAGAAGAAAAAGACCCTGGCCGAGGTCGAGAAAGGCGTCTGGCAACTGCTTGACGAGCTCAAAACCACGCCGCCGACCGCCGAAGAACTGGAACGCGTGCGTGCCCAGGTGATCGCCGGCCTGGTCTACGACCGCGACTCCATCAGCAGCCAGGCCACCACCATCGGCCAGTTGGAAACCGTCGGCCTGTCCTGGAAACTGATCGACAGCGAACTCGACGACCTCAAGCGTGTGACCCCGCAAGACATCCAGGCCGCTGCCCGCACCTATTTCACCCGCGAACGCCTGAGCGTTGCCCATGTACTGCCCGAGGAGTCCGCTCATGAGTGACCGCAGCGCACCCCGCTACACCCTGCTGGGCCTAGGCATCATCGTGCTGGTGGTGGCCATCGCCCTGCTGCTGGCCCGTCCGGCCCAATCCGACAGCGCCAGCCAGCCGGCTACCGCGGCCCGCCCGGCCAACTCACTGCAATCGCTGGCCGAACTGGACGGCAAGGCCCCCAGCCGCCGCCAGCTGAACATCCAGCACTGGACCACCGCCGAAGGCACCCGCGTGTTGTTCGTCGAAGCCCGCGAGCTGCCGATGTTCGACCTGCGCCTGACCTTCGCCGCCGGCAGCAGCCAGGACGGCGCGACGCCGGGCGTGGCCACGCTGACCAACGCCATGCTCAACGAGGGCGTGGCCGGCAAGGACGTCACCGCCATCGCCGAAGGCTTCGAGGGCCTGGGCGCCGACTTCGGCAACGGCTCCTACCGCGACATGGCCGTGGCTTCGCTGCGCAGCCTCAGCGCCGCCGACAAGCGCGACCCGGCCTTGAAGCTGTTCACCGAAGTGGTGGGCAAGCCGACCTTCCCGGAGGACGCCCTCAAGCGCATCAAGAACCAGATGCTGGCCGGCTTCGAGTACGAAAAGCAGAATCCCGGCAAGATCGCTGGCAAGGCGCTGTTTGCCAACCTCTACGGCAACCACCCCTACGCCCACCCCAGCGACGGCACGGCCCAGTCGGTCACCGCCATCACCCTCGATCAGCTGCGCGCTTACCACGGCAAGGCCTATGCCGCCGGCAACGCGGTGATCGCGCTGGTCGGCGACCTCAGCCGCAGCGAAGCCGAGGCCATCGCCGCCCAGGTATCGGCCGGCCTGCCCAAGGGCCCGGCCCTGGCCAAGCCCGAGCAACCCGCCGAACCCAAGCCAGGCCTGACCCACATCGACTTCGCGTCCAAGCAGACCCACCTGATGCTGGCCGAACTTGGCATCGACCGTAACGACCCGGACTGGCCCGCGCTGTCGCTGGGCAACCAGATCCTCGGCGGCGGCGCCTTCGGTACCCGGCTGATGAGCGAAGTGCGCGAGAAGCGCGGCCTCACCTACGGCGTGTACTCGGTGTTCAGCCCGATGCAGGTGCGCGGCCCGTTCATGATCAACCTGCAAACCCGCGCCGAACTCAGCGAAGGCACGCTCAAGCTGGTTCAGGACCTGTTGGCCGACTACCTCAAGAACGGCCCGACGCAACAGGAACTGGACGACGCCAAGCGCGAACTGGCCGGCAGCTTCCCGCTGTCCAATGCCAGCAACGCCAGCATCGTCGGCCAGCTGGGCGCGATCGGCTTCTACAACCTGCCGCTGAGCTGGCTGGAAGACTTCATGCAGCAGTCCCAGGCGCTGACCGTTGAGCAGGTCAAGGCCGCCATGAACAAGCACCTGGCGGCAGACAAGCTGGTGATCGTCACCGTCGGCCCGAGCGTGCCGCAACAGCCGCTGCCGGCCCCCACTGACAAACCCGCCGAGCAACCGCTCGGCGTACCGGAGCACTAATGGCAAGACCCAACACACCAGGCGCCAGCAAAGGCCCGGGCCAACTGCGCATCATTGCCGGCGAGTGGCGCAGCCGCCGCCTGGCGGTGCCGGAAGGCGACGGCCTGCGCCCCACCCCCGACCGCGTGCGCGAAACCCTGTTCAACTGGCTGGCGCCGTACATCGAGGGCGCCCGCGTGCTGGATGCCTTCACCGGCAGCGGTGCGCTGGTGCTCGAAGCCCTTTCGCGCGGTGCGCAAGACGCCGTGGCGCTGGACAGCAACCCGGCCGCCATTGCCAACCTCAAGCACAACCTCGAACTGCTGCGCTGCCCACGCGGGCAGATCCTGCAAACCGACGCCCTGCGCTACCTGCAAGGCCCGGCCAAGCAGCAGTTCGACCTGGTGTTCCTCGACCCGCCGTTCCACCAGGACCTGCTGGCCAACACCTGCAACCTGCTGGAACAGGGCCAGTGGCTGCGCGAGCAGGCGTGGGTCTACACCGAAAGCGAGGCCGCGCCGTCGAGCCTGCCGATGCCCGGCAACTGGCGCCTGCACCGGGAAAAGAAAACCGGGCAGGTGCATTACGCGCTCTGGCAGCGCATCAAGATTTAAGTAGCACCGCCCACCAGCTGAAGTGCCCGAAGCTGCTCCGATCATCACTTGCGACGGAGCACTTCGAGCATGGCCCTCCCCCCGACAGTCAACCTTTCTTCACTGATCCCTGTGGCAGAACCGCCGCTGCAACATTTCGTTCTCGACAATGGCTTGAACGTTTATCTGCAAGAAGACCTGCGCAGCCCCCTGGCCTGTGTCCAACTCTGTTATCACGTTGGCGCCAGCCACGATCCCTTGGGGCATACCAATCTGACCCACCTGCTCGAACATATGGTGTTCGAGGGTAGCGCCAAGCTCGCACCCGGACAGTTTTCCAGAGTCATCAGCCGACTGGGTGGCGAGACCAATGCCTCGACCCTGGAAGATGGCACCGTCTACGAAGTGACACTTCCAGCTGCGCGCCTGGAAGTCGCACTGGAGATCCTGGGTGACACCATGGCCAACGCCAACCTCACATCAGACGGTTTCGAGCGCGCCGTCAAGGCAGTCAACGACGAGCGCCGGCTGAAACTCGACAACAACCCTGAACAACAGGCGTTCGAACACCATAAACGCCTGGCCCACGGCAGCAGCCCCTACGCCGCCCGCAGTTTCGGTGACGCCGTGGACCTTCAATACATGAAGCCCGACACCGTACGCACCTGGTACCGCACGTGGTACCACCCCAACAACGCGTCACTGGTGGTGGTTGGCAACGTCGATCGGTTGCGTTTGCAGGGCTGGGTCGAGCGCTACTTCGGTCCTTGGGGTGCAGCAGTGCTGCCTCAACAGCCCGTTCCGGAGCAGACGGTAGAGCATCAGCCACGTCAGCAAGCCATCACGCTGCCTGGGCTGCGCGATGGCCTTTACCTGTCCTTCAATGTACCGAGCCTGGCGACTGCCGACTCAACCGCCACAGCAGCGGCCTTGATGCTGCTACCGGAACTGCTGGCCAATGGTGCCGCTTCGATGCTGTACGCCAGCCTGGTCCGTGATCGGCAAGTGCTCACAAGAATCGAAGCCTTCTATGACCACCTGACCCGCGGCGACACGTTGCTGACGCTGCATGCCTACAGCAATCCCGACAAGAGCACGCCACAACAGGCCATCGAGCAGATACGACACATCATCGATGCAGTCCGACAGGCTCCCCCCAGGGCTCAGACACTCGACGCCCTCAAGTTCCGGCTGCTTACCGCGCGGCTCATCACCAGGGGTACAGCGCAAAGACAGGCCGAATCCATCGCCTCGCATGCCCTCAGCGGGTTGCAGCCCGAGGTGCATGATCAGGTCCTGCAGGCACTGATTGCACTCACGCCTGAAGATATCCAGTTGGCCGCACAGCGGTTCCTCGCCGACGACCGCATGGCGGTTACCCACATGCTCGCAGCGCATGACCCAAATCCGGAAGAAAGCGAACACCTGCCAATGACCTGCGCGGATCTTGCCGGCAGCCTTGCAGCGGCCGATTTCTCCAAACTGCAGTCAGCTGCCAGCATCGACACCCATCAGCTGCTTCCTCCGGCCCAGTCAGTCCAGACCTGGGACACCGCCAATGGCAGCCGCGTCGTCTTCGTCGCCACACAGGGTTCACCATTGTTCGAACTGAGCCTGCGCTTCAATGCTGGCGCCTGCCAGGACGGCGACACCCCGGGCCTTGCGGCGCTTACGCTGTATTCGCTTGATCAAGGTATCGAAACCCTGGACGCCCAAGGCTTCGCGGCTGGGCTCAGCGGCCTCGGGGCAAGCGTGCAAAGAGACATCAGCCACGACCATGCGCGAATCGATCTGAGCGCACACTGCTCGGCGCCGCTACGCGAAGCGGCGCTCGAACTGTTCACCGCGATGGTTGCCCGGCCAGCCCTGAGAGCAGACGCATATTCCGGCATCAAGACGCGAATGCTCCGGTACCTGCAGCGGCGCGAAAGCAGCCCAGCACAACGCATCGACGTGGAAGTGCTCAGCCGCCTGTTCCCGCAGCATGCCTATGGCAGCGACTATGCAGGCACCAGCGTCAGCGTCGCCGATATCGACGTGGACAACGTCAAGGCATTCCATCAACGCGCCTATACCGCCGCAAACCTGGAGATCACATTGGTGGGTAACCTGAGCCAGACAGAGGCCAGGCAAATGCTTGACACGCTGACCCTGGCGCTGCCAGGCAACCGCCCCGCGCTCCCGTCACCACAACCCGTGACCCCACTAGACAGGGCCATCGCCGTCCACCTGGAGCAAACAGGCAGCAATTGCGAGGTGACCCTGGCCCTGCCCCTGGACGTGGCGCGCTCTGACGCCGAGTACACGGCCATGGTCGTAACCCACGAGCTACTCGGCGCCGGCTTCGAGTCGCGCCTGGTTACCGAGCTCCGTGAGCGCCGCAACCTGACCTACAGTATCAGCAGCCATTTGCGCACCTACCGGGCAGCCACCTTCCTGTACATCAGTTGGGACATCGACCCCGCCTACCTTGATGCCTCTGTGGATCTGGTGAAGCAGGTCATCCAGTGCTTCATCGAACACGGGCCAAGCCAGGATGAACTGGAACTTGCCGTCAACCAACGGGGGGGCGGTTTGCTGCGCTCATTTGCCGACAACAAAACGCTGGCAAAAGAGCTGGCCGACCTCGGGCCCGAAGCAGTTGCCACGGACCATCCCGCGGCCTGCCTGCAACAGTTGGCGCAACTGTCCCCAGCCGACGTACAAGCCGCGGCCAGGGGCTTGCTCGCCATTGAGCGCTGCGTATCCATCAGCGTCGGCCCGCGCATCGAACAGAAAGCCCTGCCTCTGTTGCCCACAGCCGACCAATAGCGCAAATACAGTGGCGGTGTTTCATGGCACTCTAGTCGGGCACATCATGAGTCGCCCAGCATGCCCGACCTCACCGCCACGTTCCGCCCGGCTACCGGCCTGGCCAATCCGCACCTGCAGACGCTCTGGGGCCCGCTGTGGCGCAAGCTCCCCGAGCTGCCCCGCGAACGCGAGCGCCTGTGGCTGGCCGACGGCGACTTCCTGGACCTCGACTGGTATGGCCCGCACCAGGCCGATGCGCCGCTGGTGCTGGTGCTGCACGGGCTGACCGGCTCGTCCAGCTCGCCTTACGTCAAAGGCCTGCAGCAGGCGCTGCAAGCACGCGGCTGGGCCAGCGTGGCGCTCAACTGGCGCGGCTGTTCGGGGGAACCCAACCTGCTGGCGCGCAGCTACCATTCCGGCGCCAGCGAAGACCTCGCCGAAACCTTGCGTCACCTGCGTGCCCGGCGGCCACTGGCGCCGCTGTATGCGGTCGGTTACTCGCTGGGGGGTAATGTGCTGCTCAAGTACCTGGGCGAGCACGGCGCAGACAGCCTGCTGGAAGCGGCGGTAGCGGTGTCGGTGCCGTTTCGCCTGGACCAGTGCGCCGACCGCATCGGCCTGGGGTTCTCCAAGGTCTACCAGGCGCACTTCATGCGCGAGATGCTGGCTTATGTGCAGAGCAAGCAGCAGCACTTTCGCGACAAGGGCCACCATGACCGGCTGGCCGAAATCGAACGCCTGGGCTCATTGCGCAACCTGCGCACCTTCTGGGATTTCGACGGCAAGGTGACTGCGCCGCTCAACGGTTTTCGCGATGTGCACGACTACTACCGGCGCGCTTCCAGCGGCTACTACCTGCGGGAGAACTGCACGCCGACGCTGATCATCCAGTCCAGCGACGACCCGTTCGTGTTCGGCCACAGCTTGCCGAGCGCCGAGCAGTTGGCGCCGCAGACACAGTTCGAGCTGCACAGCCGGGGTGGCCATGTGGGGTTTGTCGACGGCAGCCTGCGCAATCCGGGGTACTACCTGGAGCGGCGGATTCCGCAGTGGTTGGTGGACGGGCGGTAAACCTGGTCGGCTTGCTCCTACAAAGACAGTTGCTCCCCATCGATCGCGCCACCCTCAAGGCCAGAACCGCGGCTCCCACAGGTACAGGGCAGCTCAATCGCCAGTCGCCACCCCACGCTGCGGATCGTTGATCCACTCACTCCAAGACCCCGCATACAAGCGCCCCAACGGATATCCCGCCAGCGCCAACGCGAACAGGTTGTGGCACGCCGTCACCCCAGAACCACAATACGCCACCAGCTGTTCCGGGGAGCGCCCACCGAGCTTCTCGGCAAACCGCTGCTTGAGCTGCTCGGCCGGCAAGAAACGCCCATCCGCCCCGAGGTTGTCGGTGAACGCCGCGCACTGGGCGCCCGGGATATGCCCGGCCACCGGGTCGATCGGCTCCACTTCACCGCGAAACCGCGGCAAACCCCGGGCATCGATCAGGGTCAGTTCAGGATCACCCAGGCGCTTGAGCAGGTGCCCGGCATCGATCAGCAACTTCATGTCCGGCTCACCGCTGAAGTTACCCTCGCGCTTGACCGGCGGATCCAGGCTCAATGGCAGGCCCGCCGCATGCCAGGCCTTGAGGCCGCCATCCAGGATGGACACCGCGTCGCGCTTGCCCAACCAGGCCAGCAACCACCAGGCCCGCGCGGCAAACATGCCCGGGCCGTCGTCGTACAGCACCACGCGGCTGTCATCGTCCACACCCCACTCGCGCAGGCGCTCGACCAGCTGCTGTGGCTCCGGCAGTGGATGGCGACCGGTGCGGCCCTTGACCACCGGCCCACTCAGGTGATGCTCAAGATCAGCGAAATGCGCCCCGGCGATATGCCCCTGGGCGTAGCTGCGTTGGCCGTAATCGACATCTTCAAGGGCAAAGCGGCAGTCGAGGATCACCAGGCCGGGCGCGTCCAGTTGCTCGGCCAGCTGCTGCGGGGTGATCAGTTGCGCAAGGGGCATGACAGTCTCCTGATGAAGGGCTCGAAGGCGCTGGTTCAGTGCTCCAGGGCCTGGTTGAACGGTACATGGAATTCGTTGCACAAGGTGTCGACAACGGCGCGCGAGCCGGGCGTGACGAAGCCCAGTTCCAGCACCAGCACCTGATAGACGCCGCGCTTGAAGGCTTCTTCACCCAAATGCGCGGAATGTTCGCGGGTGGTGCTGAGAAAACGCACCCACGAGGTCAGCACGATCCAGGCATTGATGGTCAGTGATTCGATCTGCGCGGCATCCATGGCCAGGATGCCGGCCTCGACGAAACCGCGGTAGATCGCCTGGCCCTGCTGCAGGCAGCGCTGGGAAAAGCGCCGGTAGCGGGCGGCCAGCTCCGGGTCGCTTTCGAGCAGGTGCTCGAGGTCGCGGTGCAGGAAGCGGTAGTTCCACATCGCCGCCAGCAGCGCCTTGAGGTAGAAGCGTTTGTCCTCAACCGTGGCGACGCGGCCCTGGGGCGGGCGCAGGAAGCTGTCGACCAGTTCTTCGTACTGGCTGAACAGCACGGCGATGATCGCCTGCTTGTTGGGGAAGTGGTAGTACAGGTTGCCGGGCGAGATTTCCATGTGCGCGGCAATGTGGTTGGTGCTGACGCTGCGCTCGCCCTGCTGGTTGAACAGCTCCAGGCTGTTCTGCACGATGCGTTCTCGGGTGTTCATGCGCGGGGCCATGCTCAGCTCCAGTCTCCGTGCGTTCAAGTGATGGGGCATCTTACGGGCTATCGCCCCGCGACGTCAGGGCAGAGCAGCGCAAATGTCCGCTGATCTGGCAGATAAATCACTCACCCCGGCAGGAATTAGAGTATAGGCTCTACTCACTCTTTCCCACGGGTGCCCGCGCCATGACGTCGATCATCACCTCACCCCCCGTTACTTGCAACAGCACGCTGGAGGCGATGTTCGCCGCCCAGCGCCAGGCATTTTCCGGCAACCCCATGCCACCGGCAGCACAGCGCCGGCAGTGGCTGAAAAGCCTGCGCGAAGCACTGCTTGACGAGCAGGAGGCCTTGATCGCGGCCATCGACAGCGACTTTGCCGGGCGTAGCCGTGACGAAACCCTGCTCGCCGAACTGCTGCCCTCGGTGCAGGGCCTGCGCCATGCCGAACGCCACCTGCAACGCTGGATGCGGCCGTCGCGCCGGCGCGTCGGCCTGGCCTTCCAGCCCGCCAGCGCCAAGGTGCACTACCAGCCGCTGGGCGTGGTGGGGATCATCGTGCCGTGGAACTACCCGCTGTTCCTTGCCATCGGGCCGCTGACCTGCGCCCTGGCGGCCGGTAACCGGGTGATGCTCAAGCTCAGCGAAGCCACGCCGGCCACGGGGCAGGTGCTCAAGGCGCTGCTGGAACGGGTGTTCCCCGACGACCTGGTCAGCGTGGTGCTGGGCGAGGTGGAAGTCGGCCAGGCCTTCGCCCGCCTGCCCTTCGACCACCTGTTGTTCACCGGCGCCACCAGCATCGGCCGCCAGGTGATGCTGGCGGCGGCGCACAACCTCACCCCGGTCACGCTGGAGTTGGGCGGCAAATCGCCCGCCATCGTCTCGGCAGATGTACCGCTGGACACTGCCGCCGAGCGCATCGCCTTTGGCAAGACCCTCAACGCCGGGCAAACCTGCGTCGCGCCCGACTACGTGCTGGTGCCGCGCGAACGCCTGGATGCCTTTGCCGACGCCTACCAGCGCGCGGTGCGCAGGCTCTACCCGCGCATCGCCGACAACCCCGACTACAGCGCGATCATCAACCCGCGCCAGCTCGACCGCCTGGAGCGCCTGCTGGCCGATGCCCGGGCACAGGGCGCTCAGGTGCGCGACCTCTACCCCGACGAGCCGCGCCAGGGCCGCCGCCTGCCGCCGCACCTGCTGCTGGAGGTGAACGACAGCATGCAAGTGATGCAGGACGAGATCTTCGGCCCCTTGCTCCCGCTGGTGCCCTACGACCACCTGGACCAGGCCCTGGCCTATATCAACCAGCGCCCGCGCCCGTTGGCGCTGTACTACTTCGGTTATGACCGTGGCCAGCAAGCCCGGGTGCTGCGCGACACCCACTCCGGCGGCGTGTGCCTCAACGACACCCTGCTGCACGTGGCCCAGGACGACCTGCCATTCGGCGGCGTCGGCCCGTCCGGCATGGGCCACTACCATGGCCATGAAGGGTTCCAGACCTTCAGCAAGGCCAAAGGGGTACTGGCCAAGCAACGCCTGAACGCTGCCCGGCTGATCTACCCGCCCTATGGCAAAGCCTTGCAGCGCCTGGTCTACAAACTGTTCATCCGCTAAGCGAGGAAGGCTGCGCATGCACCGTCGCGACCTGCTCAGGTTCAGCCTGGGCGCCAGCGTGTTCCTCGGCACCGCCAGCCTGATTGGCTGCTCGAAACAGGCGCCCTCAGCGGGTTACCAGGTGCTGCGCGATGACGATCTGCCGCTGTTGCGGGCCCTGATCCCCGTCGTGCTGGCCGGCACCCAGGCCACTGAAGCGCTGGTGCTGCACAGCCTCGACGGCAAGCTGGCGGCACTGTCGCCGGCCATGCTCAAGCTCACCCGGCAGTTGTTCGACGTGCTCACCCTGCCGTTGACCCGGGGGCCGCTGACGGGCGTCTGGGGCAGCTGGAATGAGGCCGGCAGTGCCAAGGTGGAGGCCTTTCTCGCCCGCTGGGGTGGCAGTTCGCTGAACCTGCTGCGCCAGGGGCATGCGTCATTGCTGCAACTGTTGTCGATGGCCTGGTATGAGCGGCCGGAAGCCTGGGCTGCGTGTGGTTACCCGGGGCCACCGAAGATTTGAGCTTTAGGGATACGTTCGAGCTTGTCGGGGCTGCTTTGCAGCCCTTTCCGGCCGGAGCGCCGGACCGGCCGGAAAGGGCCGCAAAGCGGCCCCAGCAGCACCAAACCCAACAACAAAGGCCGCGCCCATGCCCGCCCCCGACCCGTTTCGCCAAGGCCTCGAACAAGGCTGGATCACCCACGATGCCTCGCGCCTGGAGCAGGACCTGACGTTTGAGGCCGATGTCGCCGTGATCGGCAGCGGCGCAGGCGGTGCCACCACGGCCGAGGCACTGAGTGCCGCCGGCCTGAACGTGCTGCTGATCGAGGAAGGCCCGCTGAAAACCAGCAGCGACTTCCACCTGCTGGAGCACGAAGCCTACGCCGATCTTTATCAGGAGGGCCTGGGCCGGCTGAGCAAAGAGGGCGCCATCACCATCCTCCAGGGCCGCGCAGTGGGCGGCACCACCCTGGTCAACTGGACCTCGAGCTTTCGCACCCCGTCGCAAACCCTTGAGCACTGGGCCCGGGAACACGCCGTCAAAGGCCTGGACAGTGCCACCCTGGCCCCCTGGTTCGAGCGCATGGAGCAGCGCCTGGGCATCACCCCCTGGGCGCTGCCACCCAACGCCAACAACGACGTGCTGCGCCGTGGCTGCGAGGCGCTCGGCCACCGCTGGGCGGTGATCCCGCGCAACGTGCGCGGCTGCTGGAACCTGGGCTACTGCGGCATGGGCTGCCCGGTCAACGCCAAGCAGTCGATGCTGGTCACCAGCATCCCGGCCCTGCTGGAAAAGGGCGGCACGTTGCTCTACCTGGCCCGCGCCGAACGCTTCAGCCATGACGGCCAACGCATCGACCACCTGCAATGCCAGGCCCTGGATGCCCGGGGCGTACACCCCACCGGCCGGCAGGTCCAGGTGCGCGCCCGCCACTACGTGCTGGCCGGCGGCGGCATCAACAGCCCGGCCCTGCTGCTGCGCTCCGAGGCCCCCGACCCGCACCAACGCCTGGGCAAACGCACCTTCCTGCACCTGGTCAATTTCAGCGCCGCGCAGTTTGCCGACAAGATCGACCCGTACTACGGCGCGCCACAGTCGATCTACAGCGACCAGTTCCAGTGGCAGGGCGGCGTCGACGGGCCGGTCGGCTACAAACTCGAAGTGCCACCGCTGCACCCGGCCCTGGCCAGCACCCTGCTCGGTGGCCAGGGCCAGGACAACGCCCTGCGCATGGCCGAGTTGCCGCACACCCATGTGATGCTGGCGCTGCTGCGCGACGGTTTCCACCCGGACAGCCCGGGCGGCCAGGTGGAACTGCGCGGCGATGGCTCGCCAGTGCTCGACTACCCCGTCACCGACTACCTGCGCGATGGCTTGCGCCGGGCCTGGCACAGCATGGCGCAGATCCAGTTCGCCGCCGGGGCCCGCCAGGTCATGCCCGTGCATGGCGATGCCCGCTACATCAGCACCCCCGCGCAAGCGACCGAGATGATCGACGGCCTGCCCCTGGAGCTGTTCCGCATGCGCCTGGGCAGCGCCCACGTCATGGGCGGCTGCGCCCTCGGCGAAGACCCGCGCCAGGCGGTGTGCGACAGCCTGGGCCGGCATCATCAGCTGGAAAACCTGTCGATCCACGACGGCTCGCTGTTCCCCACCAGCATCGGCGCCAACCCGCAGCTGTCGGTATACGCCCTGGCCGCGCGGCTCAGCGAGGCACTGGTTGGCCGCCTGACACAGACCGCATGACAGCCGATACACACAATGTCTATAGTGCCATCAGCCAGCCGCGCGGCTTGGCCAGGCGCGGTCGCTGCGCTACCATCCGACTCCCCAACGCACTCCAGCCAGGATGACGCGATGAACCGAGTGTTGTACCCGGGTACTTTCGACCCCATTACCAAAGGCCATGGCGACCTGGTCGAGCGCGCCTCGCGACTGTTCGATCACGTGATCATCGCCGTGGCCGCCAGCCCGAAGAAAAACCCGCTGTTCCCGCTGGAGCAACGGGTAGAGCTGGCCCGCGAGGTCACCAAGCACCTGCCCAATGTCGAAGTCATCGGCTTCTCCTCGCTGCTGGCGCACTTCGCCAAGGAACAGAACGCCAATGTGTTCCTGCGGGGCCTGCGCGCGGTCTCGGACTTCGAATACGAGTTCCAGCTGGCCAACATGAACCGCCAGCTGGCCCCGGACGTCGAGAGCCTGTTCCTCACGCCTTCGGAGCGTTATTCGTTCATTTCCTCGACGCTGGTCCGGGAAATCGCCGCGTTGGGCGGTGATATCGCCAAGTTCGTCCACCCGGCGGTGGCCGACGCGCTGACCGAGCGCTTTCGCAAGTAACTTTCGTGCCCGGGGCGCGTCCCGCTGACGCGCCCGCGTGCACTGCGGGCGCGAATCCGGCACAATTGCGCCTATCGCATTGAAACATGCCCGGGCCCACCGCCCCGGCCGGAGTCCCCATGTCCCTGATCATCACCGACGATTGCATCAACTGCGACGTCTGCGAACCCGAGTGCCCGAACGCTGCCATCTCGCAAGGCGAAGAGATCTACGTGATCGACCCGAACCTGTGCACCCAGTGCGTGGGCCACTACGACGAGCCGCAATGCCAGCAAGTCTGCCCGGTCGACTGCATCCCGCTGGATGAAGCCCACCCGGAAACCGAAGACGAGCTGATGGCCAAATACCGCCGGATCACCGGCAAGGCCTGATGCCGTTCGTCGCCGCGATACGCCGCGCCGCGCTTGGCGCTGCCCTGGCGCTGCTGGCCACGGCCGCCCAGGCCGACGGCCCGGGCCGCGCCGCCATCGCCAGCCCGCACGCCGAAGCCACCGCCGCTGCCCGGCAGGTGCTCGAGCAAGGCGGTAACGCCTTCGATGCCGCCGTGGCCATCAGCGCTGCCCTGGCGGTGGTCGAGCCCTACGGCTCGGGCCTGGGCGGCGGTGGTTTCTTCCTGCTGCGCGAACAGGCCGCCAGCCCACGCTACGCCTTCCTCGATGCCCGAGAGCGCGCACCTGCCGCCGCCCGCGCCGACATGTACCTCAAGGACGGCAAGGTCCAGCCCGGCCTGTCGATCAACGGCCCGCTGGCGGCGGCCATCCCCGGCCTGCCCCAGGCCTTGGCCGACCTCGCCGCCCGCCACGGCAAACTGCCGCTCAAGGACAGCCTGGCACCGGCGATCCGCCTGGCCAACCAGGGCTTTGCCGTCGACCGCATCTACCGTGACCGCGCCACCATGCGCCTGACGGCGCTGCGTGATGACCCAGAAAGCGCCCGGCTGTTTCTCAGCGCCAACGACGTACCGGCCCTCGGCACGGTGATTCGCCAGCCCGAACTGGCCGCCACCCTGCAAACCCTCGCCGCGCATGGCCGCGACGGTTTCTACCGTGGCCCCACCGCCCAGCGCCTGGTCGATGGCGTGCGTCAGGCCGGCGGCCTCTGGAGCCTCGACGACCTGGCCGATTACCACACCGCCTGGCGCGAGCCGCTGCGCTACCAGTTGGCAGAACAACGGGAACTGATCAGCAGCCCACCGCCTTCGGCAGGGGGCATCGCCCTGGCCCAAAGCCTGGCGATGCTCCAGCGCCTGCCCTGGCAAAGCGCCGAGCCGGTACAGCGCAGCCACTACGTGATCGAGGTGCTGCGCCGGGCGTACCGCGACCGTGGCCTGCTGGGCGACCCGGACTACGTCGCCAACCCGGTCAACCGCCTGCTGGCGCGCCACTACCTTACCGGCCTGGCGGACAGCATCGACGTGCACCAGGCCACGCCCAGCAGCGCCCTGCCGCCGTCACCGGCCTGGCGTGAAGGCGACCACACCACTCACTTCGCGGTGATCGACGCCGACGGCAACGCGGTGTCCGCCACGCTGTCGGTCAACCTGCCGTTCGGCGCGGCGTTCAGCGTGCCCGGCACGGGCGTGGTGCTGAACAACGAGATGGACGACTTCGCCGCCGACCCCAGCGGCAGCAACAGCTACGGCCTGGCCGGTAGCCAGGCCAACGCGGTCGCGGCCGGCAAGCGGCCACTGTCGAGCATGAGCCCGACCTTCATCGAAAGCCCGAGCCAGTTCGCCAGTTTCGGCACGCCGGGCGGCAGCCGGATCCCGAGCATGGTGTTGCTGTCGGTGCTGGGGTTCCTGGAGGGCCGCCCCGTGGCCGAATGGCCGGCGACGCCGCGCTACCACCACCAGTACCTGTCGGATGTGGTGGAGCATGAGCCGGGGACGTTCAGCGACGCACAAAAAGCCGAGCTGCAGGCGCGCGGGTATCGGTTGAAGGATGTGGGGCGTAACTACGGCAACCAGCAGGTGCTGTATTGGGACAAGGCTGGCGGGACGGTCGAGGCGGCCAGTGATCCGCGGGGTGTAGGCGAGGCAGTGATAGTCAACTGAACTGCTGTCACCTGCACCGGCCCTATCGCCGGCAAGCCGGCTCCCACACTTTACAGCGCAGCCCCCTGTGGGAGCCGGCTTGCCGGCGATAGGGCCGCTCAGCGGCCCCTCCCGAGTTCAACGCTGGCATTTCGGGCAAAACACGCTCGCCCGCTGCCCCAGCTTCACCTCACGCAATTCAGTGCCGCACACCTTGCACGGCTGCCCACCGCGCCCATAAACGAACAGCTCCTGCTGGAAATACCCCGGCTGCCCGTCACCACCGATGAAATCGCGCAAGGTCGTGCCACCTTGCTCGATGGCCGCCGCCAGTACCCGCTTGATCTCGATCGCCAGCCGCAGATAGCGCGCCCGGGAAATCCCGCCCGCCTCGCGGCGCGGGTCGATGCCGGCGGCAAACAACGCTTCGGTCGCGTAGATGTTGCCCACCCCGACCACCACCGCGTTGTCCATGATGAACGGCTTGACCGCCATCGAGCGGCCACGGGACAGCTGGAACAGCCGCTCGCCATCGAACAGGTCGGTCAAGGGCTCCGGCCCCAGGCGTAGCAGCAGTTCGTGGTTGAGCGGGTCGAGGCTCCAGAGCATGGCGCCAAAGCGCCGGGGGTCGGTGTAGCGCAGCATCAGCCCCGACTCCAGCTCGATGTCCACATGCTCATGCTTGGCCGCCGGCAGGCCCAGCTCGACCAGGCGCAGGTTGCCCGACATGCCCAGGTGGCTGATCAGCGTGCCCACCTCGGCGTTGATCAACAGGTACTTGGCGCGGCGCTCGACGCTGACGATGCGCTGCCCCGACAGGCGCACGTCGAGGTCTTCCGGGACCGGCCAGCGCAGGCGCCGGTCACGCACCACCACGCGGCTGACTCGCTGGCCCACCAGGTGCGGCGCGATACCGCGCCGGGTGGTTTCGACCTCTGGCAATTCCGGCATGGTTCAGTGCCCGCCCAGTTCGCGGATATCCTGCTTGAGCTGTTCGAAGTCGTATTCCGACAGCCCGATGTATTCCAGCACCAGCGGGCCGACCACGTTCCACTCATGGTCGACGCTCTGGTTGCCCAGCACCCGGTACGAGGCGCAGATGTGTTCGGACATCTTCAGCACCGCCAGCAGGTTCTTCAGCTGGGTCTTGGTGTTGCACGAGGACTCGTCGCGGAACACCGCCAGGGCATTGTGGTGGTTGGCGATGGCCGCGCTGATGTGCTCCGGCAGGCGCCAGGACTTGGCGGTAAACAGGCCGACCACCGAGTGGTTGGTGTTGAACGCGCGGTTCTCGGTGTCGACCACACGGGTTTCTGAATCCGCCTTGGCATAGGCGTCTACCAGGACATCCATGTAGTTGGGGAAACGCTTGAGCATCAGCGGCACGCCACAGTCGTGGAACAGCCCCAGGGTATAGGCCTCGTCCGCCGACTGGATGCCGGTGCGCTTGGCCAGGGTGAGGCAAGTCATGGCCACGTCCTGGGCGGTGTCCCAGAAGCGGTTGAGGGTGACGATGGTCTCATCGCTCATCTCGCCCTTGATCGACTGGGCGTTGATCAGGTTGATGATCGAGCGGCTGCCCAGCAGGTTCACCGCGCGCTGGATCGAACCGATCTTGTTCGACAGGCCGAAATGCGGCGAATTGACCAGCTTGAGCAAGGCCCCCGACAGCCCTGGGTCCTGCGCGATCAGCTTGGCGATGGTCTCCAGGTCCGGGTCGGGCATGTACTGCTCGAACTGCAGGTCGACCATGATCTGCGGCTGCGGCGGAATGGTGATGCCTTGCAAGGCTTGCTGGATCTGTTCGGCGGTAAGTTCCTGGGACATGCGCACTCTCTCGCTGGGGACGGGGAATTCTAACCCTGTACGCCGGCAGGGCACCAATTAGTGGATCGTTGGGTTCAGGAATTTCTTTAGCTGTAGGAGCGGCCTCGTGCCGCGAAAGGGCTGCGCAGCGGCCCCGGCGATTTCTGCATGCACGCTGAAATCCTGGGGCTGCTGCGCAGCCCTTTCGCGGCACAAGGCCGCTCCTACAGTAGAGCTGCGTAGGGCAGTGGCTCACACGCTCGCCACTTGGTCGCAGCTACCAGCGAATTCAGGGCCGACGCGGTATACTCCCGCTCTTTTTTCCCGGAGCGACGTCATGTCCCTGCCCAGCCTTCGTCTCAAAGCCAATGCCGACCGCCGCCTGCGCGCCGGCCACCTGTGGGTCTACAGCAATGAAGTCGACGTTGCCGCCACCCCGCTGCAGGGCCTGAAGGCCGGCCAGCAGGCCATCCTCGAAGCCGCCAACGGCAAGCCGCTGGGTGTGGTGGCCATGAGCCCGAACAACCTGATCTGCGCCCGCCTGCTGTCGCGCGACGCCAAGCTGCCGCTGGACAAGTCGCTGCTGGTGCACCGCCTGAACGTGGCCCTGTCACTGCGCGAGCGCCTGTTCGACAAGCCCTGCTACCGCCTGGTGTACGGCGACTCCGACCTGCTGCCGGGCCTGGTGGTCGACCGTTTCTTCGACATCCTCGTGGTGCAGCTGGCCTCGGCCACCATGGAAGCGCACAAGGACGAAGTGATCGCCGCCCTGATCCAGGTGCTCAAGCCCAGCGGCATCCTGTTCAAGAACGACTCCGCCGCCCGTGATGCCGAAGGCCTCGAGCGCTATGTCGACACCGTCTACGGCGAAGTGCCGGACTGGGTCGCCCTGGAAGAGAACGGCGTCAAGTTCGAAGCCCCGGTACGTGAAGGGCAGAAGACCGGCTGGTTCTACGACCACCGCATGAACCGCGCGCGCCTGGCGCCCTACGTCAAGGGCAAGCGCGTACTCGACCTGTTCAGCTACATCGGTGGCTGGGGTGTGCAGGCCGGCGCGTTCGGCGCCAGCGAAGTGTTCTGCGTGGATGCCTCGGGCTTCGCCCTGGACGGCGTCGAGCGCAACGCCGCGCTGAACGGCATCAGCGAGAAGGTGACCTGCATCGAAGGCGATGTGTTCGAGGCCCTGCGCGAACTGAAAGCCGCCGAAGAGCGCTTCGACGTGATCGTTGCCGACCCGCCCGCCTTCATCAAGCGCAAGAAAGACCTGAAAAACGGCGAGGCCGCTTACCGCCGTCTCAACGAACAGGCCATGCGCATGCTCAACAAGGACGGCATCCTGGTCAGCGCTTCGTGCTCGATGCACCTGCCCGAGGACGACCTGAACAACATCCTGCTGACCAGCGCCCGCCACCTGGACCGCAACCTGCAACTGCTCGAACGCGGCGGCCAGGGCCCGGACCACCCGGTGCACCCGGCGATCAGCGAGACCCGTTACATCAAGAGCATTACCTGCCGCTTGCTGCCCAACAGCTAGGCGCGGCGGCCTGACAGCATGGGCGAGGTGGGACAACTGTCTTGCTCAGCCTTTCTGTAGGAGCGGCCCGGCAAGGCCGCTCCTACAGTGGGCGTGTGCACACACGCGATGGGCTGCAGGGCAGGCCCGTTACCGCCTGAAATCCTGCATCAGCTCCTGCCCGCCAATGCTCAAGGTCTTGTAGCGCGGCGTGACCAGCTTCACCGCCCCTTCGCGAATGCCGTTGGCCAACCCCTCCAGGTTGTCCATGTTGCCGCTCAAACTCCCCACTTCACGCCATCCCTGGTTATCCCAGGTGAGCACGAACAGGCGCGATGCATAGGTGTGCCGGGGGATCATCAGCACTTCGTTGTGCCCGTCGCCGTCCAGGTCCACCGCCCACAGATAGCACCCTTTGCCACCGCACTGGCTGTCGGCCAGGGTCGAGTCGGCCAGGGCTTCGCTGCTGGACTGCACCGGCCCCAGCCACTCCAGTTTTGGCCCGCGCTCCACGGCCACCTCCGGCTTGCGCACTTCCTCCAGCGTCGCCAGCAGTTGCGCACGCCCTGGCGCATCGAGCAACTCATCCGTTTGCAGCCGTTTCTCAAGCTGTTCGAAGGCGTCACGCCCCGGCTGGCCTAGCTCGTGATACAGGTTGCGCGCATCGAACTCGCCGACCGGCGTGCGCCCACTGACCAGGCGCTCGACCTGGTTTTTCGCACTCAGCGCCTGTGGCGCGAGCAACGGCGTGTAGAACACCACTACCAGCACCGCGCTCAGCAGAGCGATCCACGGGTTGCTCACCCGCAGGCTGTACAACCAGCCTTCGCGCGACGCCAGCACCGCCCAGGCCGCCGCCAGGCCGTGGGCCAGCATCACCCCCACCAGCAACAGCGCCAGGATGCGCGATGGCGTCAGCCCGTACTGATCGATGCGCATCCAGCTGGCGTAGGCGGCCAGGCTCACCAGCACCGGCAGGCACAGCAGGCTGGCGTTTACCAGGCGCTTGAGCGCAACGGGGTAGACGCTGCCCTGATGCCCCTCCTGGAACACACCATTGACCAGGAACAGATTGATGATCGCCAGCACCAGCAGCAGGGTCGTGGAATAGCCTGTGTCCCACACCGGCTGCAGCCCGGTGAACGGCAGCGTCAGGGTGAACAGCACGGTAATCAGTGCACCGAGCGGCAGCAGGAAGCGGCACAGCGTCAGCAGGATGCCGCGCAGCAGGCCGATGACCTTCTCGTTCTCCCGGCCCATGCGCACACCCAAGGAAAACACCACCGGCAGCACCAGCCAGAGAAACAACGGCGACTCCACCGCATCCGTCACCTGCGGGATACCCAGCATCTTGAACAGCAGCGCACACAGCCACAGCAGTTGCCAGAACAGGCCTGTCAGCATCTGCGCCAGGAACAGGATGAACACGTTGTTCCAGGCATGGCGGAACAAGTCTTCGTAGCGCGGCCGCAGCCCCTCGCGGGTCGGCCAGGCAAGGATGAACGCGGTGCCGATATAGCCCAGCACCACCGCGGCCAGGCACCAGGTCTGCTGCAGCCAGCCCATGGGCTCGGCGGCAAACACCCAGGCGCTGATCCCGCTGATCAACAAGGTGAGGCCCAGCACCAGCCATCCCGTGCCACGCTGGCGCACGGCGCTGCCGAGCAACTGCAGGTTGAGGCCCGCCACCACTACCGCGACGCACACGGCGACCGACAGGCCGAAGCCGAGCACTTCACCGTGCCCCAGCACGGTGGTGAGCAATACCAGGCCCTGGAGCAGGCCGATGACAACGTAATACAACAACGAGCGAGTAGGCGCCGGCATGGCAAATCCTTTTGGCCAGTGGGGTACGAAGCGCGTGAGTTTACCGAACCCTGCGCAACCGATGCCAAGGGCTTTACCGTGCGGGCTGGGCCGACTGCCAATTATCACAACGGCATTCCCTCGCAGGCGCGGCGGTGTAGAATCGGGCCTATTCATCGCCAGACATCCCCGGCGGGTTTATGAGCTCTGGTCGAGCCTGCGGCGATCCCGCGCGGTCTTCGGCCCCCATCCTTGCCAGCGGCGACCGGCCTTCGGCGTTTCAGGACAAGAGAAGCTCACTCCCTATTTACGTGACGTGATTTGCCGCCAGGAGCGCTCCATGCCTGATTACCGTTCCAAGACCTCCACCCACGGCCGCAACATGGCCGGCGCCCGCGCCCTGTGGCGCGCCACCGGGATGAAGGACGACGATTTCAAGAAACCGATCATCGCCATCGCCAACTCGTTCACCCAGTTCGTCCCGGGGCACGTGCACCTGAAGGACCTGGGCCAGCTGGTCGCCCGCGAGATCGAACGCGCCGGTGGCGTGGCCAAGGAGTTCAACACCATCGCGGTGGATGACGGCATCGCCATGGGCCACGACGGCATGCTCTATTCGCTGCCCAGCCGCGAGATCATCGCCGACGCCGTCGAGTACATGGTCAACGCCCACTGCGCCGACGCCATCGTCTGCATCTCCAACTGCGACAAGATCACCCCCGGCATGCTGATGGCCGCCCTGCGCCTGAACATCCCGGTGATCTTCGTCTCCGGCGGCCCGATGGAAGCCGGCAAGACCAAGCTGGCCAGCCACGGCCTGGACCTGGTCGACGCCATGGTCATCGCCGCCGATTCCAGCGCCTCCGACGAGAAAGTCGCCGAATACGAGCGCAGCGCCTGCCCGACCTGCGGTTCGTGCTCCGGCATGTTCACCGCCAACTCGATGAACTGCCTGACCGAAGCCCTCGGCCTGGCCCTGCCGGGTAACGGTTCGACCCTGGCCACCCACTCGGACCGCGAGCAGCTGTTCCTCACTGCCGGGCGCACCATCGTCGAGCTGTGCAAGCGCTACTACGGCGACAACGACACCTCGGTGCTGCCGCGCAGCATCGCCAACTTCAAGGCGTTCGAGAACGCCATGATGCTCGACATCGCCATGGGCGGCTCGACCAACACCATCCTGCACCTGCTGGCCGCGGCCCAGGAAGGCGAGGTGGACTTCGACCTGCGCGACATCGATCGCCTGTCGCGCAAGGTGCCGCAGCTGTGCAAGGTGGCGCCGAACATCCAGAAGTACCACATGGAAGACGTGCACCGCGCCGGCGGCATCTTCAGCATCCTCGGCTCGCTGGCCCGTGGCGGCCTGCTGCACACCGACCTGCCGACCGTGCACAGCGCCAGCATGGAGGAAGCCATCGCCAAGTGGGACATCACCCAGACCGATGACGAAGCCGTGCACACCTTCTTCAAGGCAGGCCCGGCCGGCATCCCGACGCAGACCGCGTTCAGCCAGTCGACCCGCTGGGAAACCCTGGACGACGACCGCGAGAACGGCTGTATCCGCAGCTTCGAGCACGCCTACTCGCAAGAAGGCGGCCTGGCCGTGCTGTACGGCAACATCGCCCTGGACGGCTGCGTGGTGAAGACCGCCGGCGTGGATGAGTCGATCCATGTGTTCGAAGGCAACGCGAAGATCTTCGAAAGCCAGGACAGCGCCGTGCGCGGCATCCTTGCCGACGAAGTGAAGGCCGGCGACATCGTGATCATTCGCTACGAAGGCCCGAAAGGCGGCCCGGGCATGCAGGAAATGCTGTACCCGACCTCGTACCTGAAATCCAAAGGCCTGGGCAAAGCCTGCGCCCTGCTCACCGACGGCCGCTTCTCCGGCGGTACTTCGGGCCTGTCGATCGGCCACGCCTCGCCGGAAGCCGCCGCGGGCGGTGCCATCGGCCTGGTGCAGGACGGTGACAAGGTGCTGATCGACATCCCCAATCGGTCGATCAACCTGCTGGTCAGCGATGAAGAGCTGGCTGCACGCCGTGCCGAGCAGGACAAGAAGGGCTGGAAGCCGGCCGAAGTACGCCCACGCAAGGTGACCACCGCGCTGAAGGCCTACGCCCTGCTGGCCACCAGTGCCGACAAGGGTGCGGTGCGTAACAAGGCGATGCTTGAAGGGCTGTGAGGCTCTGACTGGCTGAAAGAAGAACCGGCGCCCTGAGCGCCGGTTTTTTATGCCTGTGATGGCCCTATCGCCGGCAAGCCGGCTCCCACAGGTACAGCGTGATTGCAAGGCCTGTGACAACCCTGTGGGAGCCGGCTTGCCGGCGATGGGGCCGGTACAGGCAACCCAGCTGTTACTGAATCTGCTCCGGCGTCACGATCACCCAGTTCTTGTCCGCCGTCACCGGCAACCCCTCCTTGGCCTGGGCCGCCGCATGCTTGGCGATCATGCCGTTCAACTGGTCCATGTACTTGGCCTTGCGGTTTATCCACAGGTGGATGCCGCCCTTGCCCACGTCGACGCTGTGGAACTGCATGTAGCCATCGCTGGTTGGCGTGTCGCCACCCACCAGCACCGGTTTCTTCCACTCGTCGATATAGGTCAGGATCGCTGCCTGCTTGCCAGCCATCCAGGTCGCCGGGGTCCACAGGTAAGGGGTCAGCTCCAGGCCTTCGTTGGCCTTGGGGTCATAGTGCCCGGCCGTGATCTGCTTGCGCGCGGTGGTCAACTGGCCCGTGGCGCGGTCCTTGAGCAACAGGCTCACACCAATCACGTTCTCGGGTTTGACGTTGTAGCCGTACTTGGGGTCGGCGGCGACCATGCGCACCAGCTCTTCCGACGCCGCCGAAATCACGTACACCTCGATGCCATTCTCCATCAGCTTGTTGTACAGCTCGGCCTGGCCGGTGAAGACCTTGGGCGGCTGCACTTCGATGGTCTTGACCTGGTCCCCTTCGTAATAGGTGCTGGGGATCGGCTTGCCCGAGGCCATCAACTCGTCGACCTGCTGCTTCAGCTCCTTGAGGGTGAAGCCCGAGAACACCTGGGCCACCCAGGGGTAGCAGACCATGTCGTCGATCTCGCACAGGCGGTAGTAGTAGCTGAACAGGCTCTCCTTGTGCTCGGCGGTGTCTTTGAACGGGATCAGCTTGAGCGAGGGGTCGAGCTTGTCGCGGGTCAGCAGGCCCTTGTTCTCCATGTACGGCAACAGCGACTCTTCGAGGTCGAAGCGGTAACTGGTGTTGTCCATGTCGAACACCGCGTAGTTACCCTTGTTGGCATTGGCGGCGATCATTGCGTCGAGTTTGCTGGCCGCTTCGGCGGGCCAGTGTTTGAGCTCGGTGGCCGCCCAGCTGCTGGCGCTGAGCAACAAGGCCAGACTGCCGGCAAGCAGTTTCGGAGCAGACATCATGTGCAGTTCTCCCAAAGACGTGGCCGCTCAACCCTAGACCCGTTTTGTGACACCCAGACGCTCGCGACCGACCCCGACGCAGCCGCAAACGCCATGTGGATTGCCAATTGCGACATGGCGTTATTCCATAAACGACTATGCACATTCCTTTTAGGTATAAATTCGTTTGTTTTCAGGCTGTTAGCATTTCGGTTCGCAATCGCTCATCAGAGGCGATGCCTCTTCTGCTTTTTCTGGAGCTTCAATGAACCTGCCGCTGTCTCTCAACCTGCTGGCGTTCCTGGCCCTGCTGCTGGGCCTGGCGCAAACCCGCCGCACCGACTGGAGCCTGGCCAAGAAAGTGCTGTTGGGCCTGGCCCTGGGCGTGGGCTTCGGCCTGGTCCTGCACACGGTCTACGGCGCCGGTCACCCGGTGCTCAAAGCCACCATTGCCTGGCTCGACCTGGTCGGCAACGGCTATGTCGGCCTGTTGCAGATGATCGTCATGCCGCTGATCTTCGCCTCGATCCTCAGCGCCGTGGCCCGCCTGCACAATGCATCCGCGCTGGGCCGCATCAGCGTGCTGAGCATCGGCACCCTGCTGCTGACCACCGCCATCGCCGCGCTGATCGGCATCGCCCTGACCAACCTGTTCGGCCTCAGCGCCGAGGGCCTGGTGGCCGGCGTGCAGGAAAGCGCGCGGCTGCAGGCGATCCACAGCGACTACGCGGGCAAGGTCGCCGACCTCAACATCCCGCAGCTGCTGCTGTCGTTCGTTCCCACCAACCCGGTGGCCGACCTGGCGCGGGCCAAACCGACCTCGATCATCAGCGTGGTGATCTTCGCCGTGTTCCTGGGCCTGGCTGCCCTGCAACTGATCAAGGACGACAAGGACAAGGGCGAACGCGCGCTCTCGGCCATCGATGTGCTGCAAGCCTGGGTGATGCGCCTGGTGCGCCTGGTGATGAAGCTCACCCCCTATGGCGTGCTGGCGCTGATGACCAAGGTGGTGGCCAGCTCCAACCTCGACGACATCCTCAAGCTGGGCAGCTTCGTGGTGGTGTCGTACATCGGCCTGGGCCTGATGTTCGTGGTGCACGGGGTGATCCTGGCGCTGACCGGCGTCAGCCCGCTGCGTTTCTTCCGCAAAGTGTGGCCGGTGCTGACCTTCGCCTTCACCAGCCGCTCCAGCGCCGCCAGCATCCCGCTGAACATCGAGGCGCAAACCCAGCGCCTGGGCGTGCCGCAGTCGATCGCCAGCTTCAGCGCCTCGTTCGGCGCCACCATCGGCCAGAACGGCTGCGCCGGCCTGTACCCGGCGATGCTCGCGGTGATGGTCGCCCCGGCGGTGGGCATCGACACCTTCGACCCGCTGTGGATCGCCACCCTGGTGGCCATCGTCACCCTGAGCTCGGCCGGTGTGGCCGGCGTGGGCGGTGGTGCAACCTTCGCCGCGCTGATCGTGCTGCCGGCCATGGGCCTGCCGGTGGAACTGGTGGCACTGCTGATCTCGGTGGAGCCGCTGATCGACATGGGCCGCACGGCATTGAACGTCAATGGCTCGATGACGGCGGGCGTGGTGACCAGCCAGTTGCTCAAGCAGACCGACCAGCAGGTGCTGGGTGGGGATGAGCATGCCGAATTGAGTCATTCCTGAGAGATTGCTGGGGGCGCTGTGCGTCCCTTTCCGGCCGGTCCGGCGCCCCCGGCAAGGCCGCTCCTGCAGGAAATCGCATCCTCCTGTAGGAGCGGCCTTGTGTCGCGAGTGGGCTGCGAAGCAGCCCCGGCAATATCAAGCCTTGTCCCAAACCTCGAAGTGATACGCAGGCTTGCCGTCCTCAGCCTGCGCCGCACTCGACGCCAGCCGCCACTGCCCCTTGTCGAACACCGGGAACCACGCATCGCCCTCCGGCGACAGCTCCACCCGAGTCAGGTACATCCGGCTCACCAAGCCCTTCTCCAGCGCCTGCCCGTACAGCTGCGCCCCGCCGATCAACATCAGTTCCTCGACACCCTGCTCCCGCGCCCACTGCTCGGCGCGCACCACGGCGTCTTCCAGCGAAGCGAACACTTCGGCACCGGCCAACTGCAGGCCCGGTTGGCGACTGACGACGATGTTCAACCGCCCCGGTAGCGGCCGGCCCAGCGAATCCCAGGTCTTGCGACCCATGATGATCGGCTTGCCCAGGGTGGTGGCCTTGAAGTACTTGAAGTCCCCCGGCAGGTGCCAGGGCATGGTGTTGTCGATGCCGATCACACGGTTCTCGGCGAGGGCCGCGATCAGGCTGAGGGGAAGTGAGGTAGTCATGGCGGCGAGGATAGCACCGGGCACGTGGGTTATGCTTGCGCCCTGACCTGTGCAATGGACGAGCTTGTGACTGCACTGACTGAACTGGACAAGCGCTGGCTCACCGAAGCGGTGCGCCTGCGCGAAGAACACGCCGGCCCCCTGGAGGACCAGGAAGCCAACCGCCGCGCCCGCCAGCAGGGCGGCGACCTGGCCACGCGCATCGAGGCCCGCGCCCTGTGGCTGGCCGAACGCGACGGCATGGCCGATGCGCTGCGCCACTGGAAGCAAGGCGCCCGCCTGGCACTGATGGCGCTGATGGTGCTGGCCGTGTTCAGCGGCGCCGGGCTGGGCCTGGCGGCACTGGGCGATGGCCAGCGCCCGGTGAACGTGTTCTGGGCCCTGGGCAGCCTGCTCGGGCTCAACGTTCTGTTGTTGGCCGGCTGGGCCATCGGCTTCTGCTACGCAGGCGAACAAGGCGCAACGCTGGGCCGCCTGTGGTTGTGGCTGAGCGAACGCCTGGCCCGTGACGCCAAGGCTGCGCAACTGGCCCCGGCGCTGCTGGTGCTGCTGCAACGCCAACGCCTGAACCGCTGGCTGCTCGGCGCCCTGGTGCATGGCCTGTGGCTGCTGGCGATGCTGGCAGCGCTGGGCATGCTGCTGGCGTTGCTGGCGACCCGGCGCTATGGCTTCGTCTGGGAAACCACCCTGCTCGCCGCCGAACCCTTCATCGCCCTCACCCACGCCCTCGGCGCCCTGCCAGCGCTGCTCGGCTTCGCCGTGCCGGACGAGGCGATGATCCGCGCCAGCGGCGACACCCTGCCGGCCCTCGACCTGGCCCGCCAGGCCTGGGCCAGCTGGCTGCTCGGCGTGGTGCTGGTGTACGGCCTGCTGCCGCGCCTGGTGCTGGCCGCGCTGTGCCTGTGGCGCTGGCGCCAGGGCCGTGGGCGGCTGGCGCTGGACCTCAACCTGCCCGGCTATGCGCAGTTGCGCGAGGCGCTGATGCCACGCAGCGAACGGATCGGCGTGCAGGACGCAGCTCCCGAAGCACTGCCGCAGTTCGAGGCCGGGCAACTGGACAGCGGCAGCAGCGGCGCCCTGCTGGTGGGCCTGGAGCTGGACGATCAGCATCCCTGGCCACCGGCGCTGGCGAAAAACGTGACCAACGCCGGCGTGCTCGACAGCCGCGAGTCCCGCAACAAACTGCTCGAACAACTCGGCCGCTTCCCCCCGGCGCGCCTGGCCATTGCCTGCGATCCACGCCGCTCGCCGGACCGTGGCAGCCTGGCGCTGCTCGCAGAACTTGCACGCAATGCCGGCGCCACGCGCATCTGGTTGCTCCAGCCGCAACCCGGCCAGGCGCTGGACGCTGCACGCCTGGGCGACTGGCACGACGCCCTCGACCGCCTGGGCCTGCGCCACGCCGATACCTCGCCGCTGACCTGGCTGGAGCATGGCCATGACTGAGCCCCTGAAACTGGCCGTGGTCGGCCACACCAACGTCGGCAAGACCTCGCTGCTGCGCACCCTCACCCGTGATGTCGGCTTTGGCGAGGTCTCGCACCGCCCCAGCACCACCCGCCATGTCGAAGGCGTGCGGCTGTCGGTGGACGGTGAGCCGCTGCTGGAGCTGTACGACACCCCCGGCCTGGAAGACGCCATCGCCCTGCTCGACTACCTCGAACGCCTGGAACGCCCGGGCGAGCGGCTGGACGGCCCGGCCCGGCTGGAGCGTTTTCTTCAGGGCAGCGAGGCGCGCCAACGCTTTGAACAGGAAGCCAAGGTGCTGCGCCAGTTGCTGGCGAGCAACGCCGGGCTGTACGTGATCGACGCCCGCGAGCCGGTGCTGGCCAAGTACCGCGACGAGCTGGAGGTACTGGCCGGTTGCGGCAAGCCACTGCTGCCAGTGCTCAACTTCGTCGCCAGCCACCAGCACCGCGAGCCGGAATGGCGCGAAGCCCTGGCGCGGCTGGGGTTGCACGCCCTTGTGCGGTTTGACAGCGTGGCCCCGCCCGAAGATGGCGAACGGCGCCTCTACGAAAGCCTCGCCCTGTTGCTGGAAGAGGCCCGCCCGGCCCTGCAACGGCTGATCGACGACCAGCAGGCCCAGCGCCTGGCCCGCCAGCACAGCGGCAAGCGCCTGATCGCCGAATTGCTGCTCGATTGCGCCGCCTGCCGGCGCAGTGTCGAGCCCGCCGACGAAGCCAAGGCCATCGAGGCCCTGCGCCGCGACGTGCGCCAGCGCGAGCAGCGCTGCGTCGAGGCGCTGCTCAAGCTCTATGCCTTTCGCCGTGAAGATGCCGAGGCCGGTGACCTGCCGTTGCTGGATGGCCGTTGGGGCGATGACCTGTTCAACCCGGAAACCCTGAAGCTGCTGGGTGTGCGCCTGGGCAGTGGGGTGGCGGCAGGTGCGGCGGCGGGTGCCGGTGTCGATCTGCTGGTTGGCGGCCTGACCCTGGGCGCTGCCGCATTGGCTGGCGCCATTGCCGGCGGTGCGCTGCAGACTGCACGCAACTATGGTTCGCGGTTGATGGGCAAGTTGAAGGGCCAGCGAGAGTTGACGGTGGATGACACTGTGCTGCGCCTGCTGGCACTGCGTCAGCAGCAGTTGATGGTGGCGTTGGATAGCCGCGGGCATGCGGCGCAGGACAGCATTCGCCTCGGCGCACTGGACGAGAAGGCCTGGCGCGAAGGCAAGCTGCCCGAGGCGCTGAACAAGGCGCGGGCGCACCCGCAGTGGTCCACGCTCAATCCGGGGGCCAAGGTGAACCAGGCTGAGCGCCAGGAGCAGTTGGAGGCGTTGGTTTTACAGATCTGAGTCAGCAGGCCCGGCCCTTTCGCGGGCAAGCCCGCTCCCACAGGATCTCCAAATAACCTGTGGGAGCGGGTTTACCCGCGAAGAGGCCAGTACAGTCACCATCAGATCAAAGCCAGTGCCTTGGCCTTGAGGACCTCCAGGTCCAGCAATGCCACACCCACTTCCTTGGCCTGCTCATCCCACTCCCGCATCCGCAGGCTCACCGCAAACAACGGATCGCCCTCGAACGTATCCGCCTCGGCCTCACTCATCACCCCACCCTGATACCCCAGCGTGCGTCGGCTCGCCTCGCTCAACCGGTCGTAGTACCCCGGCTGGCGCAGGGTCAGGTAGCGCTTGGCCTCGACGTGGTACTGCACCAGCCGCGCCATGCGCTCGCCGAAACCGCAACGGCGCAGGTAGTCGGCGCCGAGGCGCTCATGGCTGACCACACCAAAGCCGCCCATGCTGCCTTGGCCTTCCCCCAGCAAGTGGCCGATGTCGTGGAAGAACGCGGCCAGCACCACTTCGTCGTCGTAGCCTTCGGCCATGGCCAACTGGGCGGCCTGGGACATGTGCTCGAGCTGGGTGATGGCTTCGCCGATGTAGTCGGCACTGCCGTGGTGTTGGTACAGGGCGAAGGTGTTGTCGATGACCTGGACTGCAGTGAGCATGGATTCACTCCTGGATAAATCGGTAAGGCCAATCGCCGGCAAACCGGCTCCCACAAAGAGCAGCGTTACGCCGACCCTGTGGGAGCCGGCTTGCCGGCGATTCGAGGCCGCAGGCCTCGCAGAAGACCAGCCGCTGTTACTGCTGGGCGACTTTCTCCGACTTGCCGTCATAGCGCTTGCGCCATTCGCTGAGGATCTCGTCGCGGTTCTTCGAGGCCCAGGCGAAGTCGTTCTTGATCAGGCGCTGCTCGTAGTCGGCCGGCAACTCGGTCTGTGGCTTGGCGATGCCCGGAGCAGCGAGCACGGCGAAGTTCTCTTTGTATAGCTCCATCGCGGCGGGGCTGGCGGAGAAATCTGCCAGGCGCTTGGCCGCATCGGCCTTCGGCGAGCCCTTGATCACTGCAGTGGCCTCGATCTCCCAGCCCAAGCCTTCCTTCGGCAGCACGATGTCCAGCGGCGCGCCCTGGCGCTTGAGCTGCACGGCGGGGTATTCGAACGAGATGCCGATCGGGAACTCGCCAGCGGCAGCGAGCTTGCACGGCTTGGAGCCGGAATGAACGTACTGCCCGATGTTCTGGTGCAGGGCGTCCATGTAGGCCCAGCCCTGGGGCTCGCCAAAGGTCTGCAGCCAGGCGCTGACATCCAGGAAGCCAGTGCCGGACGAGGCCGGGTTGGGCATGACGATCTTGCCCTTGTACTCAGGCTTGGTCAGGTCCTGCCAGCTCAGCGGCTTGCTCAGGCCCTGTTTCTCGGCTTCGACGGTGTTGAAGCAGATGGTCGCAGCCCACACGTCCATGCCCACCCAGGCCGGCGGGTTGGCGGCGTCGCGGTAGTTGGGCGAGATCTTGCCCAGGTCCTTCGGCGCATAGGCGTCGAGCATGCCGTTCTGGTCGAGGATGGCCAGGCTGGACGCGGCCAGGCCCCACACCGCGTCGGCCTGCGGGCGGTCTTTTTCGGCCAGCAGCTTGGCGGTGATGATGCCGGTGGAGTCACGCACCCACTTGATCTCGATGTCCGGGTTGGCCTTCTCGAAGGCCTGCTTGTAGCTCTTGAGCTGCTCGGCCTCAAGGGCGGTGTAGACGGTCAGCTGGGTGGCGGCAGCCGAGGCCTGCAGGCTGAACACGGCGGATACGGCAGCGGCAAGTGCGAGGGGCTTGAACATGGTGCGGTTCCTATCGTTGTGGGCAGTCGGTCAATGGCCGGGGGCGCGTTGGCGCCAGGCCTGGGAGCGGCGCAGCAGGCCGCGTGAAGCACCGGCCAGCAGCAGCGAGGCGGCGGCACTGGTGAGCAGGATCAGGGTGGACATGGCGGCGGCGCCGCCGACGTTGCCGGCGTCATCCATGTTCAGCACGGCGACGGCAGCCAGGATGGTGTCGGGGCTGTAGAGGAAGATCGCCGCCGACACGGTGGTCATGCCCGAGACGAACAGGTAGCGGATGATGTCCAGCAGCGCCGGCAGGCAGATCGGTACGGTGACGCGCATGAAGTGCTTGTACAGCGGCGCCTTGAGCGACAGCGCGGCGGCTTCGAACTCGCCGTCGAGCTGGCGCAGGGCGGTGGTGGCGGTCATCTGCGCGGTGGTCAGGTAGTGGGCGATGGTGCACACCACCAGCAGCGCCATGCTGCCGTAGAACACATGCAGCGGGTTGCCGTTGAGGTTGAAGAAGAACACGTAGCCCAGGCCGAGTACCAGGCCGGGCACGGCCATGGGGATGAAGCTGAGCAGGCGCAGGGCCTGATTGAGCAGGCGTTGGCCCTGGGTCTTCTCCATCAGGTAGGCGCCGCTGAAGATCACCACGCTGCCGATCAGCGCCGTGCACAGGGCCATGGTCACGCTGTTGCGGTAGGCCAGCCAGCCGCCACCGGCGGTGTCATCGAACTGGTAGTGGTTCAGCGACAGCGACAGGTTGTAGGGCCAGAACTTGACCAGCGACGAGTACACCGCCATGCCGATCACCGCCAGCAGCGCCGCACACACCAGCACCACGATGGCCAGGAAGCAGGCATCGCGCAGCCTGGAAGGCTTGGGCTCGAACACCTGGGCCCGGCCGCTCATGGCATCGCCCTGGCGGCGGCGCAGCCAGGCATCGACCGCAAAGCTGAGCAAGGCCGGCACCAGCAGCACCATGCCGATCAACGCGCCACGGCCAAATTGTTGTTGGCCGACCACCGCCTTGTAGGCTTCCAGCGCCAGCACCTGGTAATCACCGCCGACCACCACGGGCACGCCGAAGTCGGTGATGGTCAGGGTGAACACCAGGCAGAACGCGGCGAACACCGCCTGGCGCGTGGCCGGCCAGGTAATGCTGAAGAAGGCCCGGGTTGGCCCGGCGCCCATGCTCGACGCGGCGTCGAACAGCCGCGCATCGGCCAGCGACAGCGCCGAGAGCAGGATCATCAGGGCGTGGGGGAAGGTGTAGATGGCCTCGCCGAGCACGATGCCCCAGAAGCCGTAGATGTTGTCGCTGAGCAGCCCGCGCAGCAGGCCCTGGTTGCCGAACAGGTACACCAGGGCGATGGCCGGCAGCATCGACGGTGCCAGCAGCGGCAGCAGCGAGATGCCGCGCCACAGGCCCTTGGCCGGGATCAGCGTGCGTTGCAGGGCATAGGCGAACAGGTAGGCCAGCGGCACCACGATGGCTGCGACGGTGAAGGCCACCGACAGGCTGTTGCCGAGCAGCCAGTGGAAGTTGGCGCTGGCGAACAGCTCGCGGGCCGCCACCAGGCCACCGCCCTGGCCGGCATCGGCACTGAAGCCTTTCCAGAAGATCGCCAGCAGCGGCATCAGCACCGCCAGCACCAACAGGAGCAGCAGCAGGCTCTTGCCACCGACGACAAACAGGCGGTCACCGAAGGCGACGCCACTGCGCGGCGCGGCCTTGGCGGTGTTCAGGGGCAGGGTCATGGGCGCGGCCATCTCAGGCAAACACCTGCAGGCTCTGCGGTGGCAGGGCCACCCAGATGTCCTGCGAGCCCAGGCGGGGCATGGCTTCCGGGGCCAGCTCGGCGAGCAGCGCATGGCCCGGCAGGGCCTTGAGCTCGAAGCTCATGCGGCAGCGGTTGCCGAGGAAAGTGATCTCGCGGACCTTGGCCGGGAACAGGTTCTCTTCATGCACCACCGGGTTGACGGTGATCGCCTCGGGGCGGCAGAACAACCGGCCACTGCTGGCACTGCCGGCGTTGGCCGCCAGGCGCATGTTCATGCCGCCGACCTGGGCATGGCTGTCGCCGCTGCGCTGGAACGGCAGCCAGTTGCCCTGGCCGACGAATTCGGCGACGAACGGCGTGGCCGGCTGGTCGTAGATTTCCTGCGGGGTGGCGTACTGCTCGACCTGGCCGTTGTTCATCACGGCGATGCGGTCGGCCATCAGCATGGCCTCGTCCTGGTTGTGGGTGACCATCAGCGTGGTGATGCCCAGTTGGCGTTGCAGCTGGCGCAGCTCGGTGCACAGGTGCTCGCGCACGCGGGCATCGAGTGCCGACATCGGCTCGTCGAGCAACAGCAGCGAAGGCTTGGGCGCCAGGGCGCGGGCCAGGGCCACCCGTTGCTGCTGGCCGCCGGAAAGTTGGCCGGGGTACTTCTTTTCGCTGCCCGACAGGCCGACCAGTTCGAGCATCTCGCTGACACGCTCGCGCACCTGGTCCCGGCTGCTGGCGGTCAGGCCGTAGGCGATGTTGGCTTCGACGGTGAGGTTGGGGAACAGCGCATAGGACTGGAACAGGATGCCGTAGTCACGGGCCTGGGGCGGCAGCTCGGAAATGTCGCGCTCGCCGATGTACAGGGTGCCGCGGTCCTGGCGCTCGAGCCCTGCGATGCAGCGCAGCAGGGTGGTCTTGCCGCAGCCCGAGGGGCCGAGCAGGCACACCAGCTCGCCGGCGGCGATGTCCAGGGACACGTCGTTGAGCGCGGTGAAGGCGCCGAAGCGTTTGTGGATGCCGCGCACTTTCATCTGTGCGCCCGGGGTGACGTGGTTCATGGCAGGTCCTCATCGAAGCGATGGGGGCCATGCTAGGCAGGCTGTGCGAAGGTTCTGTGGCGTTGGGGCAAAAGCCGGTGATAGTGGTATAGGCAGATTTTGTAGTGGCCTTGAGGGCCCTATCGCTGGCAAGCCAGCTCCCACAAAAGCAGGTCGGCGCTAGCCCTGTGGGAGCCGGCTTGCCGGCGATGAGGCCGGTGCAACCAGTCGAGAACTGTCAGAATTGCGAACCCACCACTTCCTGCGCCACCCCCAGGAACGCCGCCGGTAACCGCGCCTGGCGCCGCTCTTTCAGGCAGTACAGGTACTCATGCATCACCGGCGCATCGTCCAGCGCCAGCACCCGCAGCTCGGGGTTGTGCGGCACCTCATGGCGGGCAATGATGCTGATGCCGATATTGCGCAGCACCGCCTCGCGGATCGACTCACGGCTGCCGATCTCCAGCAGCGCCCCGGCCTTCACCCCGGCGTCCTGCATCATCTGCTCGGTGAGCTTGCGGGTGGTCGAGCCCTTCTCGCGCATCAGCAGGCAATGCCCGGCCACCCCCTCGATCGACACCGCCTGGCGCTGGGCCAGCGGGTGGTTGCGGTGCACCGCCAGCACCAGCGGGTCGGTGCCCAGCACCCGGCGCACCAGGCGTGCGTCTTCGAGCAGTTGCGACGAAGCGGCGATATCCACCCGGTAGTCCTCGAGCATTTCCAGCACCTGCTGCGAGTTGCCGATCTCCACCGCCACTTCCACCTGGGGCAGGCGCTCGCGGAAGATCTTCACCAGGTCGAGGATGTAGTACGGCGCGGTGGCGGCGATGCGCAGGCTGCCCTGGGCCTGGCCGCTGTTGCGCAGTTCGAACTCGATGTCCGCCTCCTGCTGCAGCAGTGCCTTGACCATCGGCAGCAGGCGCACGCCCTCTTCGCTGAGTACCAGGCGCCGGCCGCCACGGTAGAACAGCTCGACGTTGTACTGGCTTTCAAGGTTGCGGATCTGCGTGGTCACCGTGGGCTGGCTGAGCCCGAGCTTCTTCGCCGCCAGGGTGATGCTGCCCTGGCGGGCCACCATGTAGAAGGCCTTGAGCTCGGCACTGAGCATTGTGGATAACCTCTTGTGGAACAGACATGACCGGGGACCCAACACGCCCCCTGTGGGAGCGGCTTCAGCCGCGAACACCGGCAGAGCCGGTGCCATCCACCGCGTTGCCTGCTTCGCGGCTAAAGCCGCTCCCACAATGACCGCGTCGCCGGTGGCGCTATTTGCGCAGCAGGCGCAAGCCGTTGAACACCACCAGCAGACTCACGCCCATGTCGGCGAACACCGCCATCCACAGGGTGGCCATGCCGGCAAAGGTGATCGCCAGGAAGATCGCCTTGATCCCCAGGGCCAGCACGATGTTCTGGGTGAGGATCGCCGCACTTTGGCGCGACAGCCTGACGAAGGCCGGGATTTTGCGCAAGTCGTCGTCCATCAACGCCACGTCGGCGGTCTCGATGGCGGTGTCGGTACCGGCGGCGGCCATGGCGAAGCCGATCTCGGCACGGGCCAGGGCCGGCGCATCGTTGATGCCGTCGCCGACCATGCCGACGCGGTGGCCCTGGGCATACAGGGCTTCGATGGTGTTGAGCTTGTCGGCCGGCAACAGGTTGCCCTCGGCGCGGTCGATGCCCACCTGCGCGGCGATGGCCTGGGCGGTGTGGGGATTGTCGCCGGTCAGCATGACAGTCTTGATACCCAGCTCATGCAGTTCGGCGATGGCCTGGCGGCTGCTGTCCTTGACCGTGTCGGCCACGGCGAACAGCGCCAGCGGGCCGCTGCGGTCGAGCAGCAGCACCACGGTCTTGCCCTGGCGCTCCAGCACATCCAGTTGCGCTTCCAACTCGGGCGAGCACAGGCCCAGCTCCTCCACCAGGCGGTGGTTGCCCAGGTGGTAGGTTTCGCCGTCGATGCTACCGCGCACACCACGGCCGGCCAGGGCGGCGAATTCGCTGACCTCGCTCAAGGGCAGGTTCTGCCCTTGGGCAAACTGGGCGATGGCGCCGGATACCGGGTGGTCGGAGCGCGCGGCGAGGCTGGCGGCCAGGGCCTGGGCGCGGCCTTCGAACAGCGGCTCGAGGACTTTGCTGTCGGTCTGCACCGGCTTGCCGTGGGTGATGGTGCCGGTCTTGTCCAGGGCCAGGAAGTCCAGCTTGCGCCCGCCTTCGAGGTACACCCCGCCCTTGATCAGGATGCCCTTGCGCGCCGCGGCAGCCAGGCCGCTGACGATGGTCACCGGGGTGGAGATAACCAGTGCGCACGGGCAGGCCACCACCAGCAGCACCAGGGCGCGGTAGACCCAGTCGAACCAGGCACCGCCCATGAACAGCGGCGGGATCAGCGCGACCGCCAGTGCCAGGGCGAACACCACCGGGGTGTAGATGCGCGAGAACTGGTCGACGAAGCGCTGGGTCGGCGCACGGGCGCCCTGGGCCTGTTCGACGGCCTTGATGATCCGTGCCAGGGTCGACTGGCCGGCGGCGGCGGTGACGCGGTACTCCAGGGCGCCGGCCTGGTTGATGGTGCCGGCGAACAGTTTGTCGCCCACGCCCTTCTCGACCGGCAGGCTTTCGCCGGTGATCGGCGCCTGATCGACGCTGGATTGCCCACTCACCACCTCGCCATCCAGGCCGATGCGCTCGCCGGGGCGTACCCGCACCTGGGCACCGATGGCCACCTCGCGCACCTCGACTTCGCGCCACTGGCCATCGCCCTGCAGCACGGTGGCGGTGTCCGGGGTGAGTTGCATCAGGCCGCTGATAGCGTTGCGCGCACGGTCCAGCGAGCGGGCCTCGATCAGTTCGGCGATAGTGAACAGCACCATCACCATGGCCGCTTCCGGCCATTGGCCGATCAGCACGGCTCCGGTCACGGCGATGCTCATCAGCGCGTTGATGTTGAGGTTGCGGTTCTTCAGGGCGATCCAGCCCTTCTTGTAGGTGCCCAGGCCGCAGCCGAGGATGGCGGCCAGCGCCAGCGCGGCGACCACCCACTCTGGGGCAAGGGCGGAGAAGTGCACGATTTCGGCGGCGATCGCCGCCACACCCGACAGCGCCAACGGCCACCAGCGGGTCTTGGCGACAGGCGCAGCGCTGGTGTCGTCTTCACCGCTCAGCGGCTCGGCCTGCATGCCCAGGCTGTCGATGGCGCGCTCGATCTCGGCGGTGCCGTCGAGGGTGTGGCGCACGCCCAGCACGCGGTTGATCAGGTTGAATTCCAGCTGCTCGATGCCGGCCATCTTGCCCAGCTTGTCCTGGATCAGGGTCTGCTCGGTCGGGCAGTCCATGGCCTGGATGCGGAAGCGGCTGAGCTGCGCCCCGGCGCTGGCCTTTTCGGTCAGTTGCACCAGGGCCGGCGCGGCACTGGCGGCGCAGCAGCTGTGGGCATGGGTGTCGTGGCAATGGCCTTTGTCACCATGAGCGTGGTCATGGGCGTGGTCATGCTTGTGTTCGGGGCTGACAGGCTGGTTCATGGGTTTGTCCTTAAAGGGAGCCTGTTGCCAAGTGAACACCCTGTAGCCACTATAGGGTCAAGCCCTCTGCAGGAGATTTGCCATGAAGATCGGAGAACTGGCCAAGGCGACCGATTGCGCCGTGGAGACCATTCGCTACTACGAGCGCGAGCAATTGTTGCCCGAGCCTGCCCGCACCGATGGCAACTATCGGCTGTACACCCAGGCCCACGTGGAGCGGCTGACGTTCATCCGCAATTGCCGGACGCTGGACATGACCCTGGATGAGATCCGCAGCTTATTGCGCCTGCGCGACAGCCCGGAAGGCTCGTGCGGCAGCGTCAATGCGCTGATCGACGAGCATATCGAGCATGTGCAGGCGAGGATCGATGGGTTGCTGGCGCTGCAGGCGCAGCTGGTGGAGCTGAGGCAGCAATGCAATGCGCAGGGGGCGGAGTGCGCGATCTTGCAGCAGCTGGAGACCAACGGGGCGGTGACGGTGCCGGAGACCGAGCATTCGCATGTGGGGCGTAGTCACGGGCATTAGAGACTTGGGGCCGCTTTGCGGCCCATCGCCGGCAAGCCGGCTCCCACAGAGTCACGCGTCCCCCTTGTGGGAGCCGGCTTGCCGGCGATGGGCTGCGAAGCAGCCCCGACTCTCTTGAATCAAACCGCCATCGGCGCCGTCATCGGCGCATGGTGCTCATAGCCTTCCAGCCAGAAATCACTCGGTTCGATCTTCTCCAGCCACTCCGGCTCGTACTTGCCGGTCTCGGCAAACGCCGGCACCCGGTCACTGATCACCAGCTTCGGCGCCGCCAGCGGCTCGCGCTTCATCTGCTCGTTGAGCATGTCCAAATGGTTCTCGTACACATGGGCATCGCCGATGAAGTAGGTGAACCAGCGCGGGGTGTAGCCGGTCAGGCGGCCGAACAGCGACAGCAGCGCCGCGCCTTCGGTGAGGTTGAACGGCGTGCCCAGGCCCAGGTCGTTGGAGCGGATGTAGAGGGTCAGGGAGATTTCCCGGGTCTCGACATTCGGGTGGAACTGGTACAGCAGGTGGCACGGCGGCAGGGCCATCTCGTCGAGCTGGGCGCAGTTCCAGCCGTGGAACAGGATGCGGCGGCTGCCCGGGTCGTTGGCGATGGTGTCCAGGCACTGGCGCACCTGGTCGATGGCCTTGTACAGGATGACGAACGCCTGGCCGTCTTCCTCGTCCTGGGCGATCTGGCGGAAGCCCGCTTTTTCGGCCATTGCGATGGCGGCCGGGTTGCTCAGCGCAATGCGCTTGTAGCCCGGCCACTGGCGCCATTGCACGCCGTAGATTTCGCCAAGATCGTCCTGGCCCTGGCGGAACGGGTTGGCCAGCCACTGGGCGTTTTCGTTGGCGTTCTGGTCCCAGACCTTGCAGCCCAGTTCGCGGAACTCGCCGGCGTTCTTCACGCCACGCAGAAAGCCCACCATCTCGCCGATCGCCGACTTGAACGCAAGCCGGCGCGTGGTGATGGCCGGGAAGCCTTTTTGCAGGTCGAAACGCAGCATGGCGCCCGGCAGGCTGATGGTGCGGGTGCCGGTGCGGTTTTCCTGCAGCGTGCCGTTGTCGATGACGTCACGGACCAGATCTAGATACTGTTTCATGGCTTACCTGTAACAAGAACGGCAGGGGGATCGCCCCTGCCGTGGGAATCAGACGGCGGCCTTGGCCGTAGGTTTACGGTTGTAGGCCCACCAGATCAGGAAGATGCCGCCGACGATCATCGGCACGCAGAGCAACTGACCCATGGTCAACCAGCCGAAGGCAATGTAGCCCAGCTGGGCGTCCGGCACCCGCACGAATTCCACGATGAAGCGGAAGATGCCGTAGAACAGCGCGAACATGCCGGAAACGGCCATGGTCGGGCGCGGCTTGCGCGAGTAGAGCCAGAGGATGAGGAATAATGCCACACCTTCCAGGGCGAACTGGTACAGCTGCGACGGGTGACGCGGCAGTTGCGCCGGGTCGCTGAACGGCGGGAACACCATGGCCCACGGCACGTCGGTGGCCTTGCCCCAGAGTTCGGCGTTGATGAAGTTGCCGATGCGCCCGGCGCCCAGGCCGATCGGCACCAGCGGCGCGACGAAATCCATCAGCTCGAAGAACGACTTGTTGTTGCGCTTGCCGAACCACAGCGCCGCCAGCATCACGCCGATGAAGCCGCCGTGGAACGACATGCCGCCCTTCCACACTTCGAAGATCAGCGTGGGGTTGGCCAGGTACTGGTGCAGGTCGTAGAACAGCACGTAGCCCAGGCGCCCGCCGACGATCACCCCCATCGACAGCCAGAACACCAGGTCGGACAGCTTCTCGCGGGACCAGGTGGGGTCGAAACGGTTGAGCCGGCGCGAGGCCAGCAGCCAGGCGCCGCCGATGCCGATCAGGTACATCAGGCCGTACCAGTGGATTTTCAGCGGCCCGAGGGCCACGGCCACGGGATCTATCTGCGGGTAAGGCAGCATGGATTTTCCTCTTGGTTCAAATCAAAAAGCTTAAGCCAACGCAGAACAGCAGCGCGGCGAACAGGCGTTTGAGCAGGCGCGGCGACAGCTTGTGCGCCAGGCGCGCGCCAAAGCGGGCAAAGAACATGCTGGTCACGGCGATGCCGACCAGCGCGGGCAGGTAGACGTAACCCACGCTATGGGCCGGCAGGTGTTCTTCGTGCCAGCCGAGCCACATGAAGCTCAGCGCACTGGCCAGGGCGATCGGCAGGCCACAGGCCGACGAGGTGGCCACGGCCTTCTGCATGGGCAGGCTGCGCCAGGTCAGGAACGGCACGGTCAGCGAGCCGCCGCCGATACCGAAGATCGCCGAAGCCCAGCCGATCACACCGCCAGCGCCGATCAGGCCCGGCTTGCCAGGGATGCCACGGCTGGCCTTGGGTTTGAGGTCCAGGGCCATCTGCACGGCGATCACCAGGGCGAACACGCCGATGATCTTCTGCAGCATCGGGCCCTGGATCAGCGAGGCGGTCTTGGCCCCCACCAGCGCACCGAGCAGGATGCCAACGGCCATCCAGGTGAAGATCGGCCACTGCACCGCGCCTTTGCGCTGGTGCTCGAGCACGGCATTGATCGAGGTGAAGACGATGGTGGCCAGCGAGGTACCGACCGCCAGGTGGGTGAGCACCGCAGGGTCGAAGCCCTGCAAGGTGAAGCTGAACACCAGCACCGGCACGATGATGATGCCGCCCCCCACGCCGAACAGCCCGGCCAGCACGCCGGCGCAGGCCCCCAACAGCAGATAGAGTACGAATTCCATTCGTGGCCCCTGTGGAAAACAATCCGGCATGGTAACGGAAGCCAAGCCCGGCGCTCTAGTGAAGTCTGTGTCAGGTGATGGATCACCACCTCCGGCGCGGGTAGAGTGGCGAAAACACAGGGGACAACCTATGTGCCTGATCGTATTCGCCTGGCGGCCGGGGGCCGCTCGGCCGCTGATCGTCGCGGCCAACCGTGACGAATTCCATGCCCGCCCGACCCAGGCCCTGGCGGCCTGGGAGGATGCGCCGGGGGTGTACGCCGGGCGCGACCTGGAGGCCGGTGGCACCTGGCTTGGAATAGGGCCCCAGGGGCGCTTCGCCGCGCTGACCAATATCCGCGACCCGCGCCAGGCGCTGGGGCCACGCTCGCGGGGCGAGCTGGTGGCGGCGTTTCTGCAGGGTGAACTGGGGGTAGAAGCGTACCTGGATCAGGTCGCCAGCCGCAGCGGGCAGTATTCCGGGTTCAACTTGCTGGTCGGGGATGCCGGGCAGCTGGGCTACCTGCATGCCCGGGAGGCGGCGCCGCGCTTGCTGGGGCCGGGCGTCTACGGGTTGTCGAATGCCGGCTTGGATACGCCTTGGCCCAAGCTGGTCAAGGCGCGTAGCGGGCTTGCGGCGCTGCTCGAATCAGCGCAGCCGGATCAGCTATTGGACTTGCTGGCCGACGGTGAACCGGCTGCGGACAGCGAACTGCCGGAAACCGGCGTGGGGCTGGCCACCGAGCGGTTGCTGTCGAGCGTGTTCATTGCCAGCCAGAACTACGGGACGCGGGCGAGTACGGTGCTGATTGTGGATGACCAGGGGCGGCGGCGGATGGTGGAGCGTAGTTTCGGGCCGTTTGGGGGGCATTTGAGCGAAGTGAGCCTGGAGGTTTGAGTGCAGCCTGTACCGGCCTCATCGCCGGCAAGCCGGCTCCCACAGGTTTGGTGTGATCCTTGTGGGAGCCGGCTTGCCGGCGATGAGGCCGGTACAGGCAACTTCAAATTCAGAGGGTTTTATTGGCCCCAGGCCCGATCATCCGCGCCAGCCCCAAATTCTTCAGCGCCAGCTGCAGCGAGCTGTGGATAACTTGCGGGTTGTCATGGCTCATGGCATCGACCAGCAGTTCCCTGGCCTTGCTCATGTTGATCTGACGCAGCATCCATTTCACTTTCGGCAAGTTGGTGGCGTTCATCGACAGGCTGTCGAAGCCCATGGCCATCAACAGGATCGCCGCGGCCGGGTCACCCGCCATCTCGCCGCAGATGCTCACCGGCTTGCCTTCGCCATGGGCATCGCGCACCACGGTGTTCAAGGCTTGCAGCACGGCCGGGTGCAGGTAGTCGTAAAGGTCGGCGACCCGCGGGTTGTTGCGGTCGACCGCCAGCAGGTACTGGGTAAGGTCGTTGGAACCGACCGACAGGAAGTCCACCTGCCGCGCCAGCTCTTTGGTCTGGTACACCGCTGCGGGGATTTCCACCATCACGCCCACCGGCGGCATCGGCACGTCGGTGCCCTCGTCGCGGACTTCGCCCCAGGCCCGGTGAATGAGGTGCAGCGCCTCTTCCAGTTCGTGGATGCCGGAAATCATCGGCAGCAGGATACGCAGGTTGTTCAGGCCCTCGCTGGCCTTGAGCATGGCGCGGGTCTGCACCAGGAAGATTTCCGGGTGGTCGAGGGTGACGCGGATACCGCGCCAGCCGAGGAACGGGTTCTCTTCCTTGATCGGGAAGTACGACAGCGCCTTGTCGCCACCGATGTCGAGGGTGCGCATGGTTACCGGCAGCGGGTGGAACGCCTGCAGCTGCTCGCGGTAGATCGCCAGCTGTTCCTTCTCGCTGGGGAAGCGCTGGTTGATCATGAACGGCACTTCGGTGCGGTACAGGCCGACACCCTCGGCGCCACGCTGCTGGGCGCGCGCCACGTCGGCGAGCAGCCCGGTGTTGACCCACAGCGGCATGCGGTGGCCGTCCGGGGTGATGCACGGCAGCTCGCGCAGGGCGTCGAGCCCCTGGGCCAGCTGGCGCTCCTCCTCGACCACGTCGCGGTACTGCTTGCGCAGCACTTCGCCGGGGTTGGTGTACACCTCGCCCTTGTAGCCGTCGACGATCAGCTCGATGCCGTCGACTTTCGAATACGGCAGGTCGACCAGGCCCATGACCGTGGGGATGCCCATGGCCCGGGCGAGAATCGCCACATGGGAGTTGCCCGAGCCGAGCACCGAGACCAGGCCGACCAGCTTGCCTTCCGGCACCTCGCCGAGCATGGCGGGGGTCAGCTCTTCGCTGACCAGGATGGTGTTGTCCTGGTACACCAGCGACTGCGAGCGGGCTTCCTGCAGGTAGGCGAGCAGGCGGCGGCCAAGGTCCTTGACGTCGGAGGCGCGCTCGCGCAGGTAGTCGTCGTCCATCAGTTCGAAGCGGTTGACGTGCTCGCCCACCACCTGGCGCAAGGCGCCCTGGGCCCACTGGCCGGTCTTGATGACCTCGGTCACCTCGCCACCGAGGGCGGCGTCTTCGAGCATCATCAGGTACACGTCGAACAGCGCGCGCTCTTCCGGGCGCAGCTGGGTGGCCAGCTTGGCCGACAGCTTGCGCATGTCTTCGCGCACGCCTTCGAGGGCGTTGTTGAACAGTTTGAGTTCGTTGTCGATGTCTTCGACGGTCTTGTCCGGCACCACTTCCAGGTCGGCCGGCGGCAGCATCACCACGGCGCGGCCTACCGCCGCCCCTGGCGAGCCCGGCACACCGACGAAGCGCGCCTCCTGGATGCCCTTGCCCTGGCGGCCCAGGCCGCGGATCGAGCCGGTGGCCTCGGCATGGGCGATAACCCCGGCGAGCTGGGCGCTCATGGTGACCAGGAAGGCTTCCTCGCCTTCATCGAACTGGCGGCGTTCCTTCTGCTGGATGACCAACACCCCGACCACGCGGCGGTGGTGGATGATGGGGGCACCCAGGAAGGAGGCGAATTTTTCTTCGCCGGTCTCGGCGAAGTAGCGATAGCGGGGGTGGTCGGCGGCGTTTTCCAGGTTCAGCGGCTCTTCCCGGGTGCCGACCAACCCGACCAGGCCTTCGTTGGGGGCCATGCTGACCTTGCCGATGGAACGCTTGTTCAAGCCTTCGCTGGCCATCAGCACGAAGCGGTTGGTCTCAGGATCGAGCAGGTACACCGAGCAGACCTGGCTGCCCATGGCTTCCTTGACGCGCAAGACAATGATACCCAACGCCGTCTTGAGATCTTTGGCGGAGTTCACTTCCTGGACGATCTTGCGCAGCGTATTGAGCATGGCTCGGGGTCGGACTCCGTCGTCAGTCGCGCGTCAGCAGGCGCGGGGCTAGCTCTTTCAGGGCGCGTCGGTAGACCTCGCGCTTGAATGTCACCACCTGGCCCAGCGGATACCAGTAGCTGACCCAACGCCAGCCGTCGAATTCCGGTTTGCCAGTCAGGTCCATGCGCACCCGTTGCTCATTGCTCACAAGGCGCAGCAGGAACCACTTTTGCTTCTGACCGATGCACAGCGGCTGGCTGTGGGTGCGCACCAGGCGCTGGGGTAAACGATAACGCAACCAGCCACGGGTGCAGGCAAGAATTTCAACATCGTCGCGCTCAAGGCCGACTTCTTCATTCAACTCGCGGTACAGGGCATCTTCCGGCGTCTCGTCAGGGTTGATGCCACCCTGGGGAAACTGCCAGGCATCCTGGTTGATCCGCCGAGCCCATAGCACCTGCCCGGCATCATTCGTAAGAATGATCCCGACATTGGGGCGAAAACCATCCGGGTCGATCACGGCAGCAACCTCGCAAACGCATGTCGCGGCATTGTTCCACAAAGCTTGCGAGCGCAGCAACGCGCCCCACAAGCTTATGTGCAGCGAGGTGAAAACTCCGTATTGTGCGGGGCTTCCCGAGGGCTTTTGCGAGACACCCCCATGCGCCTGGCTTTATTCGATCTGGACAATACCCTCCTCGGTGGCGACAGCGACCACGCCTGGGGTGACTACCTGTGCGAACGGGGCATCCTCGACCCGGTCGCGTACAAGGCACGCAACGATGCCTTCTACCAGGACTACCTCAGCGGCAGCCTGGACCTGCAGGCCTACCTGGCCTTCTCCATGGAGATCCTGGCCGCCACCGAACCTGCACAGCTGGATCAATGGCACCGCGAGTTCATGCGCGACTGCATCGAGCCGATGATCCTGCCCAAGGCCCTGGCGCTGCTGCAGCAGCACCGCGAGGCCGGCGATCAGCTGGTGATCATCACCGCCACCAACCGCTTCGTCACCGCGCCCATTGCCCGCCGCCTGGGCGTGCGCGTGCTGCTGGCGACCGAGTGCGAAACGCAGGACGGGCGCTATACCGGGCGCAGTACCGATATACCCTGTTTCCGTGAAGGCAAGGTGACGCGGCTGAACCGCTGGATGCTGGAGAACGGCTTCGACCTGGAAGACAGCTACTTCTATAGCGATTCGCTCAACGATGTGCCGCTATTGGAACAGGTGAGCCATGCAGTGGCGGTGGACCCGGACCCGAAGCTGCGCGCCGAGGCCCAGACGCGGGGGTGGCCGGTCGTTTCGTTGCGCGATTGAGATAGCCGGGGCCGCTTTGCGGCCCTTTCCGGCCGGTCCGGCGCCCCGGCAAGGCCGCTCCTACAGATGAACGCATTGCCTTGTAGGAGCGGCCTTGTGCCGCGATGGAGGGCGCAGCCCTCCCCTTGCCTTAGACGGGTTTAGCACCCATCAGCCCGGCGATGGACAGGAAGCACACGCCGCTGAACACCGCCAGCGCCAGGGTGAACTTCAACCCCACCACCTCGGCCTTGCGCAGCCGGTTCAACCGCACCAGCAGCCACCACACGGCAAACGCGCCAACCGTATAGATGACGCTGGACGCCAGCACCCAGGTCTGCCCCAGCGGCCAACCCACCAGGTGCACCAGCCACCAGCCGGTGAACGGCATGCTCACCAGGCACAGGCCCATCAGCAGCCAGACGAATACCAGCGGCCGGCGCAGCAGTTTGGCGTAAGCCTCGGCATCGCCTTTGCGGCGGGCGTAGCCGGTCCAGATCGCCAGGCCCAGGGCGCCCAGCAACAGCAGCGCGGTGGCGAGAATGTGCAGGGTTTTGAGGGTGGTCAGGTGTTCCATTTTGAAAGTGTCCTTCAGCAGGCCTTTTTGCGCTCCCCTCTTCGCGGGTAAACCCGCTCCCACAGGGATCGCGCTGAGCCTGTGGGAGCGGGTTTACCCGCGAAAGGCTCCTACGCCCAGCTTAGCCAGTTAACCCAAGAACAGCCGGTACGCCGGGTTCTCGGTCTCGTCCCAGTACGGGTAGCCGATCTTGGCCAGCGCCGCCGGCACCAGGTGACGCTCGTCTTCCGGCACCTGCAGCCCCGCCACCACGCGGCCATCGGCGGCGCCGTGGTTGCGGTAGTGGAACATCGAGATGTTCCAGCGCCCGCCCAGCTTGTTGAGGAAATTGAACAGCGCCCCCGGCCGCTCGGGGAACTCGAAGCGCAGCACGATTTCGTCGCTGGCCCCGGCCGAATGGCCGCCGACCATGTGGCGGATATGCAGCTTGGCCAGCTCGTTGTCGGTCAGGTCGGTGACCGGGAAGCCTTGCTCGGTCAACTGCTGCACCAGCGCCGCACGCGGGTCGGTATCGGGATGGGTCTGCACGCCAACGAAGATGTGCGCCTCGTCCGAGGTGTGCTTGCGGTAGTTGAATTCGGTGATCTGGCGCTTGCCGATGGCCTCGCAGAAGGCCTTGAAGCTGCCCGGGCGCTCGGGGATGGTCACGGCGATGATCGCTTCGCGCTTCTCGCCCAGTTCGGCGCGCTCGGCAACATGGCGCAGGCGGTCGAAATTGACGTTGGCGCCGGAGTCGATGGCCACCAGGGTCTGCCCGCTCACGCCCTTGAGCTCGACGTACTTTTTGATCCCGGCCACGCCCAGTGCGCCGGCAGGTTCGGTGATCGAGCGGGTATCGTCGTAAATATCCTTGATCGCCGCACAGATCTCGTCGGTGCTGACAGTGATCACCTCATCCACGTGGTGCCGGCAGATGTCGAAGGTGTGCTGGCCGATCTGCGCCACCGCCACACCGTCGGCGAACAGCCCGACCTGCGGCAGCACCACGCGCTCGCCGGCGGCCATGGCGGCCTGCAGGCAGTTGGAATCGTCCGGCTCGACGCCGATCACCTTGATCTCCGGGCGCAGGTACTTCACGTAGGCGGCGATGCCGGCGATCAGGCCGCCGCCGCCGACCGGCACGAAGATCGCATCGAGCTGGCCCGGGTGCTGGCGCAGGATCTCCATGGCTACCGTGCCTTGGCCGGCGATGGTGTGCGGGTCGTCATAGGGGTGGATATAGACGAAGCCCTTCTCTTCGACCAGCTTCAGCGAATAGGCCAGCGCCTCGGGGAAGGAATCGCCATGCAGCACCACTTTGCCGCCGCGCGAGCGCACGCCCTCGATCTTGATCTCCGGGGTGGTCTTGGGCATCACGATGGTGGCCTTGATGCCCAGCTCGCGGGCGGCCAGGGCCACGCCCTGGGCGTGGTTGCCGGCCGAGGCGGTGACCACGCCACGGGCCAGTTCTTCCGCGCTCAATTGCGCCAGCTTGTTGTACGCCCCACGGATCTTGAACGAGAACACCGGCTGCAGGTCCTCGCGCTTGAGCAGCACCGTGTTGCCCAGGCGCTTGCTCAGCTGCCCGGCGCTGTGCAGGGGGGTTTCGACGGCAACGTCGTAGACGCGCGAGGTGAGGATCTTCTTGACGTACTGTTCGAGCATCGGGAAAGCATCACTGGGCCGCGGGACAAGGCCTGGGAGTCTACCGCAGCGCTACGTCGGGCGACCACAGCAAAGCCGTGCAAGCCGTTATACTAGGCCCCTTTCGATTTCCGCCCAGCCCCTCCCGGAGCCCGCATGACCCAGGACCAACTCAAACAGGCCGTTGCCCAGGCCGCCGTCGACCTCATCCTGCCGAAACTGGATGAAAAGAGCGTCGTCGGTGTCGGCACCGGCTCTACCGCCAACTTCTTCATCGATGCCCTGGCCCAGCACAAGACCGCCTTCGATGGCGCCGTCGCCAGCTCCGAGGCCACCGCGCAGCGCCTGAAGGGCCATGGCATCCCGGTCTACGAGCTGAACAGTGTCAGCGAGCTGGAGTTCTACGTGGACGGCGCCGACGAAAGCGACGCCCACCTCAACCTGATCAAGGGCGGCGGCGCGGCCCTGACCCGCGAGAAGATCGTTGCGGCCGTGGCCAAGACCTTCATCTGCATCGCCGACGCCAGCAAGCTGGTACCGGTACTGGGCGCCTTCCCGCTGCCGGTCGAAGTCATCCCCATGGCCCGCAGCCATGTGGCGCGCCAGCTGGTCAAGCTGGGCGGCGACCCGGTGTACCGCGAGGGCGTGCTGACCGACAACGGCAACGTCATCCTCGATGTGCACAACCTGCAGATCACCGACCCGGTGGCGCTGGAAAGCCAGATCAACGCCATCGTCGGTGTGGTCACCAACGGCCTGTTCGCGGCGCGCCCGGCGGATGTGCTGTTGCTGGGTACCGCCGAAGGCGTGAAAACCCTCAAGGCCGAGTAAAGCTCGCGAGGGCTGCGCCCTCGTATCGCTGGCAAGCCAGCTCCCACAGGGTATGTAACAGCCCTTGTGGGAGCTGGCTTGCCAGCGATGAGGCCGTCAAGGCATTCAGTTGGCCGGCTGCTTGAACACATAGAACAGGTTCGGCTCGCTGACCAGGTAGAGCGTCCCGGCGTCATCCATGGCGATCCCCTCCGCCTGCGGCACGGCCTTCTGCAAGCCCTGGAAGCCTTTGCGCAATGACATCGTGCTCAGCGGCCTGCCCTTCACGTCCAGCTCCAGCACCAGCCGCGACTCGTCCGACAACGCCAGCAGATGCCCGCTGCGCTCGTCGTACTGCAGGCTCGACAGGTCCCTCACGAACAACCGCCGGTCACGCTTGCGATCCTGTACCACATGCACCGCGTAGGGTTTGTCGGGGTTGTCATGGGGGAAGCCATGCACCTCGTAGATCACCATCGGGTCGCGCTCCTTGGCCACGAACAGGCGCTTGCCGGTCGAGTCGTAGGCCAGCCCTTCGAACCCCTTGTTGCCATTGAGGCCAATCCCCAGGCTGAGCTGCTCGGCATCGTTGGCATCGAGGAACAGGGTATCGTCGTCCAGGCGCACACGAATCAAGCGCTGTTGGCGCTCATCGGTGATCACATAGGTGTTGGGGCCCACATACTCCACCGCTTCGGGGTCGCCGAAGCCGGTCAGCGGCACCCGGCGCAGAATCCGTCCGTCCAGTGACAACTCGACCAGCTCGGACTTGGCATTGGTAACGGTGAACAGGCTCTTGCGGTCGGGGTCGTAGGTCAGCGCCGAGATATCGTCGTCCAGCCCGATCACGGGCTGCGCCTCGAGCACCACCTGGTAACGGTCCAGGCCCATGCTCTGCTGCGCGGGCTGCCACCAGGCCTTGAGGTTGAACCAGCCGCGCTCGAACAGGCGGAACTCTTGCCCCGCCGCGCCGGCCAGCAGCAGTAGAACAATCAGGGTGACAGCAGAGATCAGGCGGTGGTGACGGCGCATTGGGGCAAACTCGGCAAAGTGAGCGCGAATCTAACCATCAGCAACTGAAGTTAAGCTTAATGCCACCGTAGGACTTTTCTGAACGCCAATCAGTTCTTCTTGAAGCGATAGAACAGGTTGGGCTCGCTGACCACATAGAGGTTGCCCTGGTCGTCCATGGCCACGCCCTCTGCGCGGGGAATCCGGCTATTGAGGCCATTGAAACCGCCGAGCAGGGTCATGAAGCTGACCTGCTCACCTTTTTCATCCAGCTCCAGCAGCAGGTTCGAGTCCGCCGACAACAACAACAGGTGGCCGGTGCGGGGGTCGACACCCAGTGCCGAGAGGTTGCGCAGGTCGAGTTCGTCGCTGGGCAGCGACTGTTTGTCGCCCTTGAGCGGGCCGCGCCCATCGGTGCTCCAGGTATACAGCTGTGGCGGGCGCTCTTCGCCAATCACCAGGCGCTGGCGCATCGGGTCCCAGACCACCGCTTCGAAGCCCTTGTTGCCATTGCCTGCATCTCCCAGGCCATAACTGTGGAAGTCGGCGCGGTTCAGCGTTGTGGTACTGGCATCCACCTTTACCAGGGTCAGATCATGGTTGCGTTCGTCGACGATGGCGATCAGGCCATCCTCCAACACTGCCACCCCTTCCGGGTTGGACCAGCCCACCAGCGGTATCTTGCGCAGCACATCGCCTTCCAAGGTGAGCTCGACCAGGAACGGGTGCTTGCCCATCACCGCGAACAGGGTGCGGGTGTGAGGGCTGTAGGCCAGGTCGGAGGCTTCGTCCTTTTCCATGCCTGGCAGTGGCTTGGCGTCGATGTCTACCACGTAGTCCGGCAGCCAGATGCTCTCCTGGCGTTCAGCCTGGGTCTCGAAGCGCTCTTTTATCCACAGCATCCCGCGATCGTCCCAGTGCATGGCCACGGCCAGGCCATAGCCGATCAGCACCAGTGCGGCGAGCCAGGCCGGCCAACGCAGCAGCGCGTGACGTTTACGGGTGGGCGGAACAGGAGCGGTGGACGGGATAGCCATTTGCAAAGTCCTGATGATGGGCCGTGATGTCTTCCTTAACGTCGGCGAATGAACATGAAACTGCGCATTATCCGGATCGTTTGTGAAAAAAACGACAAATTGCCATCAGGTAATGGCCACACGACGGCAGCAGGGCTACCGTCGCACCTGCGGAGTCAGAGCACGCGGCCTTCGAACCGGCTGACGCCCGGAAGTTCCAGCACCAGCTCGTCACCGACATTGAACGGCCCCACGCCCGCCGGGGTGCCGGTGAGAATCACGTCGCCCGCCTGCAACGAGAACATCGCCGCCATGTGCTGGATCATCGGCACGATCGGGTTGAGCATCATCGCGCTGTTGCCATCCTGGCGCACTTCGCCATTGATGGTCAGGCGGATGCCGATGTCGGTGAGGTCCTCGAACGTGCTGGCCGAAACGAACGGCGGCAGTACACAAGCGCCGTCGAAGCTCTTGCACAGCTCCCACGGCAGGCCTTTTTCCTTGAGCTTGCTCTGCAGGTCGCGCAGGGTCAGGTCCAACGCGGGGGCGAAGCCGGAAATGGCGTCGAGCACTTCTTCTTCGGTGGGGTGGGGCGACAGCGACTTGCCCAACAACACGGCAATCTCGGCCTCGTAGTGCACCGAACCGCGCTCGGTCGGGATCTTGAAACCACCCTCAAGTGGCACCACGCAACTGCCCGGCTTGATGAACAGCAGCGGCTCGCTGGGGATTGGGTTGTCCAGTTCCTTGGCATGCTCGGCGTAGTTGCGGCCGATGCACACCACCTTGCCCAGCGGGAAGTGGATGCGCGTGCCGTCTACGTACTGGTGCTGGTAACTCATGGCCGACTCCTGTGAACACTGCTTTTTATTCGGGAGCAAAGATCTTACCCGGATTCATGATGCCGTTCGGGTCGAACACCGCCTTGATCGCCTTCATGCAGGCAATTTCATCCGGGGAGCGGCTGTAGCCCAGGTAATCACGCTTGGTCATGCCCACGCCGTGCTCGGCAGAGATCGAACCGTTGTAGCGCTGGACGATCTCGAACACCCACTTGTTGACCTTGGTACACGAGGCGAAGAAGTCGTCCTTGCTCATGTGGTCAGGCTTGAGGATGTTCAGGTGCAGGTTGCCGTCGCCGATATGGCCGTACCAGACCACTTCGTAGTCCGGGTAGTGTTGGGCGACGATGGCGTCGATATCACGCAGGAACGCCGGCACCTTGGACACGGTGACCGAGATGTCGTTCTTGTACGGGGTCCAGTGGGAGATGGTCTCGGACAGGTATTCGCGCAGCTTCCACAGGTTCTTCAGCTGCGTCTCGCTCTGGCTCATCACCCCGTCCAGCACCCAGCCCTGCTCGACGCAGTGCTCGAAGGTGGCGAGCGCTTCGTTGGCCACCTCTTCGGTGCTGGCTTCGAACTCCAGCAGGGCATAGAACGGGCAGTCGGTGGCGAAGGGCGCGGGCACATCGCCACGGCCCATGATCTTGGCCAGGCCTTTATCGGAGAAAAACTCGAAAGCGGTGAGGTCGAGCTTGCCCTGGAAGGCGTGCAACACCGGCATGATCGCGTCGAAATCCGGCGTGCCCAGCACCATTGCGGTGAGGTTGCGCGGCGCGCGGTCCAGGCGCATGGTCGCCTCGACCACGAAGCCCAGGGTGCCCTCGGCGCCAATGAACAGCTGGCGCAGGTCATAGCCGGTGGCGTTCTTGATCAAGTCTTTATTGAGTTCGAGCAGCTCGCCCTTGCCGGTGACCACCTTCAGCCCGGCGACCCAGTTGCGGGTCATGCCGTAGCGAATGACCTTGATCCCGCCGGCATTGGTGCCGATATTGCCGCCGATCTGGCTGGAGCCGCTGGAGGCGAAGTCCACCGGGTAGTACAGGCCCTGGTCCTCGGCGAACTGCTGCAACTGGCGGGTGATCACGCCTGGCTGGCAGACCACGGTGCGGTCGAACTCATTGAAGGCGAGGATCTGGTTCATGTTGTCGAAGGCCACCACCACTTCGCCATTGGCAGCGACTGCGGCGCCTGACAGGCCAGTGCGCCCGCCAGATGGCACCAGGGCGACCTTGTGCCGGTTGGCCCAGGCGACGATGGCCTGGACCTGCTCGGTGGTCTTGGGGAAAACGATGGCGCTCGGCGCGGGCGGATAATGCTTGGTCCAGTCCTTGCCATAGGCCTCGAGCGAGGCCGGGTCGGTGAGGACCTTGCCAGGGTCGACCAGGGTCATCAGCTCATCGATTACTGCAGACTGGGTCATCGCCGGAACCCTCGACTTATTCATAGTCACCCTGAGTACTCTTCACCTGTCGGGATAAGCTCAGACCGAGTCGCGTATGCTAGCATAGCCCTCCCGCTGTTCGTGCTAAGGCCGACGCCGCGCCGCTTCAACCCCCCTCGCCATTTTTCTCCGGGATACAGGTTTACGCAGATGAGCAAGACTTCTCTCGACAAGAGCAAGATCAGGTTCCTTCTTCTTGAAGGCGTCCACCAGAATGCGGTGGATACCCTCAAGGCTGCCGGGTATAGCAACATCGAATACCTCACCGGCTCGCTGCCGGACGCAGAGCTGAAGGAAAAGATCGCTGATGCCCACTTCATCGGCATCCGCTCGCGCACCCAACTGACCGAAGAGGTCTTTGACTGTGCGAAGAAACTGGTCGCGGTCGGCTGCTTCTGCATCGGCACCAACCAGGTCGACCTGAGTGCGGCCCGCAACCGCGGCATCGCAGTATTCAATGCGCCCTACTCCAACACCCGTTCGGTCGCCGAGCTGGTGCTGGCCGAAGCCATCCTGCTGCTGCGCGGCATCCCCGAGAAGAACGCTTCCTGCCACCGTGGTGGCTGGATCAAGAGCGCGGCCAACTCCTTCGAGATCCGTGGCAAGAAGCTGGGCATCGTCGGCTATGGCTCGATCGGCACCCAGCTGTCGGTACTGGCCGAGAGTCTGGGCATGCAGGTCTACTTCTATGACCCGCTGACCAAGCTGCCGCTGGGCAACGCCACCCAGATCACCAGCCTGAACGAGCTGCTGGGGCTGGCCGACATCGTCTCGCTGCACGTTCCCGAGCTGCCATCCACCCAGTGGATGATCGGCGAGAAGGAAATCCGCGCGATGAAGAAGGGCGCGATCCTGATCAACGCCGCCCGTGGCACCGTGGTCGAGCTGGACCACCTGGCCGCCGCGATCAAGGACAAGCACCTGATCGGCGCCGCCATCGACGTGTTCCCGGTCGAGCCGCGCTCCAACGACGAAGAATTCGAAAGCCCGCTGCGTGGCCTGGACAACGTGATCCTGACCCCGCACATCGGTGGCTCCACCGCCGAAGCCCAGGCCAACATCGGCCTGGAAGTGGCCGAGAAGCTGGTCAAGTACAGCGACAACGGCACCTCCGTGTCGTCGGTCAACTTCCCTGAAGTGGCCCTGCCGGCCCACCCAGGCAAGCACCGCCTGCTGCACATCCACGAAAACATCCCGGGCGTGCTCAGCGAAATCAACAAAGTATTCGCCGAGAACGGTATCAACATCTCCGGTCAGTTCCTGCAGACCGACGAGAATGTGGGTTACGTGGTCATCGACGTCGACGCCGAATACTCGGACCTGGCCCAGGAAAAACTGCAGCACGTCAAAGGCACTATCCGCTCGCGCGTACTGTTCTAAGTTTGCTGGCTGCATGAAAAAGGGAGGCCCTGGTGGCCTCCCTTTTTTATTGGCGATTTGAACCCAATCCTGTGGGAGCAACTGTCTTGCGCAGTTTTTTCTGTAGGAGCGGCCTTACTTGACGTTGACGGTAATCTTCTGCGACTCGACGCTCGGCTTGAACGGCACGTGGTACTTGTCGCCCAGCACCAGTTGCAGGGTGTGCTTGCCCGGCGTGAGGGTAATGGTCGCCTCGGTCTGCGCCTTGCCGAAGTGCAGTACCTGCGGGCCGGCCGGCAACGGGGCATTGTTCTCGGGCATCAGGCTGGTGGGCAGCGGCATGTCGGCCACCGGTGCCTTGTCGACATCCACCAGCAGGTGGTGATGGCCGCTGTGCGCGGTCTGATCACCGGCAGGCTTGAGGGCAATACCCTCGATACCGAACTTGACGGTGAAGGTCTTGTCGACCGTGGCGCCGTCGGCGGGGGAAACGATGAAGACCTTGGCGCCTTCCGGTGGCTGCTCGCTCTTGAGTGCATCCGCGGCACTGGCGAACACCGACGCCCCCATCAGCAGACCGGCAACGGCAGCACGCGAAAATAGGCTTTTCATTCACTTCTCCTGTCATTCACTTCAATTGACCGCTATCACTAAAACGAAGCAAAGCGGTTATTCACCATAGTTCATCTGCGTCGGGGAAGGTTCAGAAAAACGCCACAGAAATAGTTGCAATGGCGTTAAACATTACCCAAGTCCTGGGGTCATAGGCTGCGTTCGACCGGGCGAGGAACAAGCTGCGGCGAATGACATTCATCTGCCATACAAGTAAGGGGCTCTCATGCGTTTGACCATTGGCGTACTGCTCGCAGTACTGTTCTGCCCATTGGCCCAGGCCGAATTGATCGACGAAATCAACGACCGTGGCGAACTGCGCATTGCCGTGCTGAGCGATACACCGCCCTACGTACTAAAAGAAGACGAGCACCTGACCGGCTTCGAAATCGAATTGGGCCAGGTCCTGGCCAAAGAACTGGATGTGCGCGCCGAGTTCGTCGAGGCCACGGCTGAGGAGGTATTGCCGGGTGTGGTCAGCGGCAAGTACGACATTGCCTTCAACAAGCCTCAACCCGAACAGGCACTGGACCCTGAACTGGTAACCAGCCAGCCCTTCAGTGACCCGCACCTGGTGATCCCCTTCCAGAAAGGCAACCCAGCCTTCGAGAGCGCCGTGAACAATGCCCTGAAGCGGATCGAGAGCGATGGCCGGCTGGCAGCGCTTGAAAAGAAATGGCTGCAGAGCGAAGCGCAGAAATGAGTACCTGCTGACGCTGGTGCCTACAACAGACTTGCCAGCGCCCGCTCGGCGTCGTCCAGTTCCAGCTCGCTGAACACCTGCACCCCTTCACGGCGCAACAACGCCGTGGTGACACCCTCCCCCGGCACTTTCACCCCTGTGAAAGTGCCGTCGTAAGTCTGCCGGTTACCACACGACGGGCTGCCGGACTTGAGCACCGCCACCCGGATGCCATGCCGGCGCACCAGTGCCAGCGCCAACTGCGCCCCGGCCATGAACGCCGCGCTGACATCCTCGCCGCTGGCCGTCAGTACCTGGGCCTGCCCGTCCAACACTTGGCCACCCTGCCCGCCCGGGATCTCCGCTGCGGGGCGAGGTGTCGGCAGGCCTCCGGCCACCTCCGGGCACAACGGCACCACTCGGCCCTCGGCCTGCCAGCGCTGCAGCAGGTCGGGGTGGCCGCTGGCGCGCCCGTCGTAGCGCACCGGCTGGCCCAGCAGGCAGGCGCTGACCAGGACTTTCGGCCACTCAGAACGGGTCATTGCCACGGCGGCGGAACCAGCCCGTCAGCGACAGGCGCTCGCGCCCGGCCGGCAGGACTTCATGGGGAATGGCACCAGACAGGAACACCACCAGGCTGCCGGCAACCGGCTGCACGTCATGCTCGACATCGCCGTCGAGGAACATGCGCAGCTGCCCGCCATCGTCCGGCTGCCAGCCTTCATTGAGATAGAACACGGCAGACACGGTGCGCCGGTCGTCGTCGCGGAAGCGATCCAGATGGCGGCGGTAGAAGGCCCCCGGCGGGTACAGGGCAAAGTGACACTCGAAATCCTCGAGCCCGAGGAACAACCCCTGGTTGATGGCCTGGCGCAGGTTGTCCATGGCCCCCAGGTAACGGTCGCAGGCCTCGGATTCGCCAGGGTCGATCCACTGGATCTGGTCGCCACGAATGGCTTCGCGCACTTCCTGCGCGGCGCCACGCCCCACCCCGGCAGGGTTGAGTTCGCCTTCGGCATAACGGCGCCGGCACTCGAGCGCGAGCTCACGCGACAGCTCGTCGGGGAGAAAGAGGGTTTGCTGCGACCAGCCACGGGTGGCCAGGTCGTCGACGATTGCCGACAGCATGGGATGTTCGCAAGGATTGTGCATGGCGCATCATAGCCATTCGGCCTGCCCGCGCACAGCGCCACTTGGTCAGGAAGCGCCCCCGGCGACTCGACAAAGCCCCGCCATGCCAAGGACAATGGCGGCCTGACGACAGGAGTCCTGAATGCGCCGTCTGTTTTCCCTGCTTCTGCTGATGATCTGCACCATGCCTGTCTGGGCAGACAACCTCGATCAGCTGTACAAGGCCGCCGGCTGGCCCGACCAGCGCGCCCATTTCAACGATGCCGTGAGCGCCGCCCAGCAGCGCTACCGCAACAGCCTGCCGCCTGCGGTTTACCAGGCGCTGGTCAACAACAGCAACCAGCGCTTCCAGGCCCAGGCCATGGACCGCCGCGCCCAGGCGCAGTTGCGCAGCACCCTCAAGAACCCGGCACCGGCCCTGGCCTTCTTCCAGTCGCCGCTGGGGCGCAAGGTGGTGGCCGCCGAGCTGTTGGCCACGCGCAAGGACCAGTTGGCCAAGAACGCCAAGGGCCTGCCGAAGATCCAGGCCAGCGACAATCGCCAGCTGATCATCGGCCACCTGGCACAGGCACTGCCCGCGCGCGAGGCCGGTGCGGAAGTCAGCCTGGCCATCGCCGGGGTGGCCGCCGACAGCCTCAGCTCGATGATCCCCGGCCTGTTCGGTGGCGGCCAGACCCAGAGCCTGCTCGACGGCCAGCGCCAGCGCCTGATGAACCAGGTCGGCGAAGACCTCGACAACACCCTGCTGTATGTCTATCGCGACCTGTCGGACGCCGAGCTGGAACAGTTCTCCACCTTCGCCGAATCGCCGGACGGCCAGGCCTACTACAAGGCGGCGGTAAGCGCAGTGCGCGCCGCCCTTGCAGTGGGCCAGAACGCCAACGACCTGAACTGATCAGCCCAGGCGCTGGCCAATGAAGTCGAAGTAGCGCCGGCGGATGCCCGGCAGCTCGTTGGCCAGGTGGTGCCGGGCCTCGGGCAGCATCAGGATCTGCGGCTCGGCGAACTTGGCCTTGAGCACCTTGAGGTTATACGGCCAGTCCACCGTCGCGTCCGCTTCCCCCTGTACGATCAATGGCCGCCGCGCGCTCTGCGGCGCGGCCTCGATGCGCCTTACCCACTTCATCAAGGCCCCGACCCAGGCGGTTGGCAGGCGCCGTGGCTGCAGCGGGTCGGCCTCCAGGAACGGCAAGAACGCCGGGTCGTTGGTGTTTTCGCTGAAGCGCCGCTCGATGCCGTTGACGAAATGGCGCAGCACCCGGTAGCTCAGCTTCGACCAGCCCCAGGCGCGGGGGCGCACCAGCGGCGCCAGCAGGATGACCTCGCCGTCGGCGGGGCTCTGCCCGGCGCAGTGCAACAGGTGATCGACCACGATCGCACCGCCCGTGCTTTGCCCGCACAAGTGCCAGGGATGTGGCAGCTCAAGCCGGCGTGCCTGCTCGAACAGCGCATCGAGGGCCTGCTGGTAGACGGCGAAATCGTCGATGCTGGCCCGTTCGCCGCTGGACAGCCCGTGCCCCGGCAGGTCACAGCTGATCACCGCATAGCCTTGCCCCAGCGCCCACTCGATCACATGCCGGTACAGCCCCATGTGGTCGTAGTAGCCGTGCAGCAGGAACAGCGTCGCCACCGGCTGCGCGGGCAACCAGACCTGGCCCACCAGCTCGAAGCCCGCCGCACGAAAGCCGCCAAGCCAGCTGGGCACGCCCAGGTCCAGGCCGTAGAAGCGCTGGTAGTCGCGGGCTTGAGCAGACAGCGGTTGACGTTCGGCAAGCGGCGCCAGGCTGGCGCGCAACAGGTCGGGCTGGAAAGCGGCAGGCATCGGTACATCCACAACGAAGCGAGTATTGATCTGGGATATTCAGGTCTGGGCGATGACATGGCAAGCTGCAACCCCACTCAACGGGCGGCACGCCGACCCTGTGGGAGCGGGTTCACCCGCGAATGCGAGGGTGCTGCCACTACCGCCTTCGCGGGTGAACCCGCTCCCACAGGGGCATGCGCCGCTCACAGGCTCTGCAGACTGCCCATGCCAATCCGAATCACCCAGTCATTGCTCGGCGCCCTCGCCGCCCTGCTCTGCGCCGCCGCCCTGTGGTGGGCCTACGACAGCTTCCAGGCCCGCTACCTGCGCCCCTTCGACAACCAGGCCACGCTGTTCGACGGCAGCCTGCTGCGCCTGCCGCCCGAACTGGCCGGCCCCGGCCCGATCCGCGTGGTGCACTTCTGGGACCCGGCCTGCCCGTGCAACGTCGGCAACCAGCAGCACCTGGGTGAGCTGGTCGAGCACTTCGCCCCGCAGGGGGTCAGCTTCCACGTCGTGCAGCGGCCCGGCAGCCACGGCCAGCTACCCGCCAACCTCGCTGTGCTCAAACCCTTGGCCGGGCTGCCCGGCAGCGAACACCTGCCAGCCACGCCCGCCGTGGCGATCTGGGACCGCAATGGCGACCTGGCCTACTTCGGCCCCTACAGCGAAGGCGCGGTGTGCAATTCGAGCAACAGCTTCATCGAACCCATCCTCAAGGCCCTGAATGAAGGGCGTCGAGTGCAGGCCAGCAACACCCTTGCCGTGGGCTGCTACTGCCCCTGGGCCGGCTGACGCACCCGCGCCGGGTTACCCACCACCACCGCCCCCGCCGGCACATCGCGGGTGACCACGCTGCCGGCACCGACCACGGCGTTATCGCCGATGGTCACCCCCGGCAGGATGATCGCCCCGCCGCCGATCCACACGTTGTCACCGATGGTCACCGGCCGCCCGCTTTCCAGGCCACTACGGCGAAGCTCGGGGTCGAGCGGGTGGTCGGCGGTGTAGATCTGCACCGCCGGGCCGATCTGGCAGTCGGCGCCGATGCGCACCGGCAGCACGTCGAGGATCACGCAGTTGAAGTTCATGAAGGTATTGGCGCCAACGCTGAGGTTGTAGCCGTAGTCGCAATAAAACGGCGGGCGGATCACCACACCGTCGCCGACGCTGCCGAAGTGCTCGACCAGCAGCCCGTGGCGCGCCTCGTTAAGCAGCTCGACACTGGCGTTGTAGCGGTGCATCCAGTGCTTGTTGGCGATCTGCTCGGCCTGCAGTTCCGGGCAGCCAGCGTGGTAGAGCTGGCCTTGCAGCATCTTCTGTTTTTCGCTGAGGGACATGGAAACTCCTTGTTGGGGCTATGCTCAGTGCGCGAATCCGCCGATGATCGGACCACATTTTTCGCTCGAGTGCACAAGGAGTCTCGATGAAGCGCAGCCTGACCCTGCTGGCCGTGGTGATTGCCGTGGCCGCCGCCGGCACCGGTTACTGGTATGTGCAGGGCAAGCAGCCCCAGCGCGATGGCGAACTGGCCCTCAGCGGGCTGCAGGCGCCGGTCACCGCCCGTTATGACGCACGCGGCGTGCCGCACCTGCAGGCGCAGAACGAGCAGGACCTGTACCGCGCCCTGGGCTACGTGCATGCCCAGGATCGCTTGTTCCAGATGGAGATCATGCGCCGCCTGGCCCGGGGCGAGCTGGCCGAGGTGCTGGGCGACAAACTGCTGGCCACCGACACCCTGTTCCGCAGCCTGCGCATCCGCGAGCAAGCCGCACTGATGGTGCAGCGCCAGGACCGCCAGGGCCCGGCCTGGATTGCCTTGCAGGCTTACCTCGACGGGGTGAACCGGTGGCAGGCCAGCCACCCCAAGCCGATGGAGTTCGACCTGCTCGGCATCACCCCGCGCCCGTTCACCGCCGAAGACACCCTGAGCATCGCTGGCTACCTGGCCTACAGCTTCGCCGCCGCGTTTCGCACCGAGCCTGCGCTCACCTACATCCGCGACCAGCTCGGCGCCGATTACCTGAAGATCTTCGACCTCGACTGGCAGCCCGACGGCGCCATCGCCACGCCGCTGGCCGCCGCCGACTGGCGCAGCCTGGAGCAACTGGCCCGGCTCAGCCACGAGGCCTTGGGCGATGCCGGAATCCCCCAGTTCGAAGGCAGCAACGCCTGGGCCGTGGCTGGCAGCCGCACCCGCAGCGGCCGCCCGTTGCTGGCAGGCGACCCGCACATCAGTTTCGCCGTGCCGGCGGTGTGGTACGAGGCCGAGCTGTCGGCGCCGGGCTTCAACCTGTACGGCTACTTCCAGGCGCTCAACCCGTTCGCCCTGCTGGGCCACAACCGCGACTTCGGCTGGAGCCTGACCATGTTCCAGAACGACGACGTCGACCTGATCGCCGAAAAGACCAACCCGGCCAACCCCGAGCAGGTGATGGTCGATGGCCGCTGGCAGGCCCTGGAAAAAACCGAGCAGCAGATCGCCGTCAAAGGCGAGCAGCCGGTGCCCCTCACCCTGCGCCGTTCGCCCCACGGCCCGATCGTCAACAGCGTGCTGGGCAACAGTGCCGGCGCCGCGCCCATCGCCATGTGGTGGGCGTTCCTGGAAACCGACAACCCGATCCTCGAAGGCTTCTACCAGATCAACCGTGCCGACACCCTGGGCAAGATGCGTGAAGCGGCAGCCAAGGTGCAGGCGCCAGGGCTGAACCTGGTCTGGGCCAACGCCCGTGGCGATATTGGCTGGTGGGCGGCGGCGCGCCTGCCGATCCGCCCGGATGGGGTCAACCCGGCGTTCATCCTCGACGGCAGCAGCGGCCAGGCCGACAAGCCAGGGTTCTACCCGTTCAGCGTCAACCCACAGCAGGAGAACCCGGCCAGCGGCTACATCGTCTCGGCCAACTACCAGCCACCGGCGGTGGTGCCGGTGCCCGGCTACTACAACCTGGCCGACCGTGGCCGCCAACTGGACCGCCACCTGAACAACCCGGACATCAAGTGGGACACCCAGAACACCCAGGCCCTGCAGCTGGACACCAGCAACGACTACGGCCCACGCACCCTGGCGCCGCTGCTGGGCACCTTGCGCAGCGTGGCCCAGGGCGACGAAGAGAAAGAGCTGGTCGAACAGCTGGCCGCCTGGCGCGGCGACTACCCGCTGGATTCCACCAGCGCCACGCTGTTCAACCAGTTTCTCTACGAGTTGGCCTTCGCTGCGCTGCATGACGAGCTGGGCGATACCTGGTTCCCGATCCTGATCAGCACCCGCGCCATCGACGCGGCCCTGCCGCGCCTGGCCGCCGACCCGGCGTCCCCCTGGTGGAACCTGCGCGGCGGCAATGAACACACCGACCGCAGCGCCATCGTACGGCTGGCCTGGCAGCGCAGCCTCAAGCATCTGGGCGAGAACTTCGGCAAGGACCCGGCCAGCTGGCAATGGGGCAAGGCCCACACCCTCACCCACAACCACCCGCTGGGGGTGAAAAAGCCGCTGAACCTGCTGTTCAACGTCGGCCCGTTCGCCGCCCCGGGCACCCATGAGGTGCCGAACAACCTTTCGGCGAAGATCGGCCCGGCACCCTGGCCAGTCACCTACGGCCCGTCCACCCGCCGCGTGATCGACTTCGCCGACGCCGGCGCTGCGCTGACCATCAACCCGGTCGGGCAGAGCGGCGTGCCGTTCGACAAGCACTATGGCGACCAGGCAGAGGATTACATCGAGGGGCGCTACCACAAGGCGCGGATGGGGGTGATTCCGGCGCAGAGCACGCTGCGGCTGGTGCCTGGTAATTAACACCCAGGTCGAGGGCGCGGCCCTCGCCAGGGCCGATATCGCATCAGGGTTGCCAGGTGCCTGGCTGTTGATTGCATCGGGGCATGCAGGTGCTTGCCACAACTCTTGCAGCGCCTATGAGATCGAGCGCCGCCCGCGCGGCGCATCGCTGGCAAGCCAGCTCCCACAGTTTGTTTCGGGCCAGTTATTCCTGTGGAAGTACCGGCGCCTGCCTTGGTGCATGCCTTGAGTCATGCGGGGCGGCGGCAACGCCCATGCTGAAACCGCGTCGTACCAACAAGACGGACAGTGATGACCTTGCAGGAGTAACTGGCCCGAAACAGATGTGGGAGCTGGCTTGCCAGCGATGCGCCGCGCGGGCGGCGCTCGATCTCAAGAGCGCTGCAAAAACACCGGCGAACACCTGGTGGCCGTGATGCGGTCCAGCGCCAGACCTTCCCAGCCTCAAGCATTTTTGCGACTTGCCAGAACCCCGTACGACATTTCCGAAACTGAAACCAAATCCTACAGCTCCGCATAGCTTGGGACGTATCCTACGCGGCTTGCGGAAGCTTCGATGTTGTCGGTGGAATCCCTCAGGAATAACTTCCTCGGGTCGCTATTTCAGGCGACCGGGCGTGAGACACCCGGCAGGCAAACGGAAGCACCGCTTGATGGTGGTCGTGCGCGGGCAGGCTATGCCTGGCCGGGTTTTCCGTATGCCCCGGGTCTCAACCCGTGCACGACTGCCACCCAAATCCGTGAGACGAGGAGGACGGCAGTTCTGACTACGCATACGGAGATTCGTCATGAAAAAACTCGTCCCC
>NZ_BQHO01000022.1 GCF_021601385.1 Pseudomonas parasichuanensis
AGCCCAACCCGCGCCCGCCGACCCTCGATAACCGTGGTATCGGTAACGGCGACAACCTGCGCCGCGAGCAACAGGCGCCCAACCTGGAACCCACCCGGCCACCGCGCGATTCGCTGCGCGTGCCCTGAGCCCCCTCGAAGGAACCGAGCATGACGCCACGCACCTGGTTGACCACCCTGGCCGCCGCCAGCCTGTTTCCCCTGCTGAGCCACGCCGCCTCGGAGCAACAGTTTCCCAGTGAACAAGGCCAGCTGACCGTCAGCACCGTGGCCGACGGCCTGCGCAACCCCTGGGCCCTGGCCTTCCTGCCGGGTGGCAAGGACATGCTGGTGACCGAGCGCCCCGGCAACCTGCGTATCGTGAGCGCCGAAGGCAAGGTCGGCCCGCCACTGTCCGGGGTGCCCAAGGTCTGGGCCGAGGGGCAGGGCGGGCTGCTGGATGTGGTGTTGTCGCCTGACTTTGCCAAGGACCATACGATTTACCTGTCGTTCGCCGAGGAGGGCGCCGACGGCAAGGCCGGCACGGCGGTGGGCCGTGGCCAGCTGTCGCCGGACAGGGCGCGGCTGGAGAATTTCACGGTGATCTTCCGCCAGCAGCCCAAGCTGTCCGTGGGCAACCACTTCGGCTCGCGCCTGGTGTTCGATCGCGAAGGCTATCTGTTCATCGCTCTGGGCGAGAACAACCAGCGCCCCACCGCGCAAGACCTGGACAAGCTGCAAGGCAAGATTGTGCGCATCCTCCCCGACGGCGAAGTGCCCAAGGACAACCCCTTTGTCGGTCGCGACAAGGTGCGCCCGGAAATCTGGTCGCTGGGCCACCGCAACCAGCAAGGCGCGGCGCTCAACCCCTGGACCGGCAAGCTGTGGACCCACGAGCATGGCCCGCGCGGCGGCGACGAGATCAACATCCCAGAGCCCGGCAAGAACTACGGCTGGCCGCTCGCCACCCATGGCATCAACTACTCGCTGTTGCCGATCCCCGAGGCCAAGGGCAAGCATGTCGATGGCATGGTCGACCCGCACCATGTGTGGGAGAAGTCGCCGGGTATCAGTGGCATGGCGTTCTACGACAGCCCGACGTTCAAGGCCTGGGACCACAACCTGTTCATCGGCGCGTTGGCCACCCAGGAGCTGATCCGCTTGCAGCTCAAGGGGGACAAGGTGGTGCATGAAGAGCGCTTGCTGGGTGAACTGAAGGCACGCATCCGCGATGTGCGGCTGGGGCCGGATGGCTACCTGTATGTACTGACCGATGACAAGGATGGCGCGGTGTTGAAGGTGGGGCTGAAGGAAGGTTGATCGCGCCTGCGCGCTTGTGGGAGCCACTGCCTCGCGCAGCTTTCTCTGTAGGAGCGGCCTCGTGCCGCGAAAGGGCTGCAAAGCAGCCCCAGCAATCTTGCGCCATCCATAAATCCTGGGGCTGCTTTGCAGCCCTTTCGCGGCACAAGACCGCTCCTGCAGCGTCCGTGCAACCCAGGTGGGTGGCTTGCCAGCGATTGGCCCGAAACTGTCGTACCATGCCCGGCATGACCCCCGAATCCCTCTACCAACAGGCCCTCAACGACCGCGGCTTCGTCCCCGACCCCGCCCAGGCGGCGGCAGTCAACGCGTTGCAAGCCTGCTTCGAAGCCCTGCACCAGCGCCGCCCCAGCCAGGGCCTGTACCTCTGGGGCCCGGTCGGCCGCGGCAAGACCTGGCTGATGGACCTGTTCCACCGTTGCCTCGAGGTGCCGGCCAGGCGCCAGCATTTCCACCATTTCATGGCCTGGGTCCACCAGCGGCTGTTCCAGCTCAATGGCACTGCCGACCCACTCAGGGCCCTGGCCAGCGGCCTGGCCGAAGAAATCCGGGTGCTGTGCTTCGACGAGCTGTTCGTCAGCGATATTGGCGATGCGATCATTCTCGGCCGCCTGTTCCAGGTGTTGTTCGACCACGGCGTGGTCATCGTCGCCACCTCCAACCAGCCGCCGGCGCAGCTCTACCGCGATGGCTTCAACCGCGAGCGCTTCCTGCCGGCCATCGCCGCCATCGAACGGCATATGCAGGTATTGGCGGTAGCCGGCGAGCAGGACCACCGCCTGCACCCGGGCGCCCAGCGCCAGCGTTACTGGGTTGCCGAACCCGGGCAGCCAAGCGCACTCGAAGCCGTGTTTGGCCAGTTGAGCCCGCTGGCGCCTGGCAGCGATCAGCCGTTGCAGGTCGGCTCCCGGCAGATCCGCACGCTGCGCCATAGCCAGCACGCGCTCTGGTGCCACTTCAGCGACCTGTGCGAGCAGCCCCTGGCGGCGATGGATTTCATGGCCCTGTGCGACCGCTTCCCGGCGATCCTGGTCAGTGGCATCCCGGCCCTCGGCGGCGTCCAGCAGGCCGGGCGCATTGCCCGCGGCACCGAAGATGGCGCCGCGCGGGTCGAGGCCGGTGATCGCGTGCTGCCGACCCTGGCGCCCAAGGATGACAGCGTGCGCCGCTTCATCGCCCTGGTGGACGAATGCTATGACCGGCGGGTGGCGCTGTACCTGGAGGCACAGGTTCCACTGGAAGCGCTCTACACTCAAGGGTATCTGGCGTTCCCGTACCAACGGACCCTGAGCCGGCTACGGGAGATGCAACTGCAACGCTTCGCCTGAAGGAGCCGACCATGCAGCCACTGTCGCAGCACTTGCTGACCCAGGCCTACAACAATGGCTGGGCCAACCACCGTTTGTACAAGGCCTGCCTGCAACTGAGCCACGACGAGTTCGTCGCCCCGCGGTGCAGTTTCTTCCCCTCGATCAAGGCCACCCTCAACCACCTGCTGACGGTGGACTGGTTCTACCTCGATGCGCTGGAGTGCGAGCAGCGCGGCGAGGCGCCCGACCCGGACGGCGAGCGCTTCTTCCAGCCCGAGCAACCCTTCGTCACCTGCAGCGACCTGCAGGCGCAACAGGCCCAGGCCGACCAGCGGCTGATCAGCTATTGCCGGCAGCTGAGCGATGACCAACTGGCGCGTTATGTGAGCATCGTGCGCCCTGAGCGGGTGCAGCGTGAGCAGCGTCTGCGGGTGTTGGCGCACCTGTTCGAGCACCAGATCCATCACCGCGGGCAGGTGCATGCCATGCTCAGCGACACGACGGTGAAGCCGCCGCAGCTGGATGAGTTTTTCTGCGAGGAGGAGGCTGGCTTGCGGGCGGATGACTTCGCCGAGCTGGGCTGGAGCGAAGAGCAGGTCTGGCCGAAATGAACCGGGGCTGCAGAGCGGCCCCGGTTTCTTGTCCTTCCCCTGCGTCGTCTTTACCCGCTGTGAAACCAGCCCAGGGTAATCATCGCCACCACGATGTAGCGCCCGCCCTTGGCCAGGGTGACCAGCAGCAGGAAGCGCCAGAAAGGTTCACGCATGATGCCCGCGATCAGCGTGAGCGGGTCGCCGATCACCGGCATCCAGCTCAGTAGCAGCGACCACTGCCCCCAGCGCTGGTAACGCTGCTGCGCACGCTCGAGCTGGCTGGCGCTGAACGGGAACCAGCGCTTGTCGCGCAGGCGCTCGATGGCCCGGCCCAGCAGCCAGTTGACGACAGAGCCCAGCACATTGCCCAGGGTGGCGACCAGCAGCAGGGTGGCCCAGGCCTCGGGCTGGCGCAGCAGCAAACCGACCAGCACGGCTTCCGATTGCAGCGGCAGCAGCGTGGCGGCGCCGAAGGCGCTGAAGAACAGCGCCCAGAGGCTGAGCATCAGTAGCTGGCGACCACGGTGTCCTGGCCGTCGCGGGTGACCCCGATGACCTGGTAGGCATCCTTGTGGTCACCCATTTCCATGCCCGGCGAGCCCATCGGCATGCCGGGGACGGCGAGGCCCTTGAGGTCGTCGCGCTTGGCCAGCAGGCGCACCTGTTCGGCCGGAACATGGCCTTCGACGAACTTGCCGTTGATCACGCCGGTATGGCACGAGGCCAGGCGCGGTTCAACACCCAGGCGCTGCTTGACCGCGCTCATGTTCGGTTCGACATGGTCATTGACGGTGAAGCCGTTGTCGCTCAGGTGCTTGATCCATTCCTTGCAGCAGCCACAGTTGGGGTCGCGGTACACGTCGATGGTTTCAGCGGCCTGGGCCAGGCCGGTGATGGCCAGCAGGCCGAAAGTGAGCAGGTGTTTGCGCAGCATGGTGAAACTCCTGTGGAACAAAAACATGACTTATGAATAGCGCGGGCGTGTGGGAGCGGGTTCACCCGCGAACGCTGCAGTGGCCGTATCGACGCATTCGCGGGTGAACCCGCTCCCACAAGGTCTCTTGCTTTGCGCTAGAAGCGCAGACGAACCCCTGCGACCAACCGGGTCTGGCCAATGTCTTCGCCATCCTCCCGGGCCTGATCGGCGAGGTTGCCGTGCAGGCGGTTGAAGCTGACCCCGACGTAGGGCGCAAAGCCGCGGGTGATTTCATAGCGCAGGCGCAGGCCCACTTCGCTTTCTGCAAGGCCTGAGCCCTGTTCGCGGCCTGCGTCGTTGCGCCCGAAGAAGTTGGCTTCGACGGTCGGTTCGAGGACCCAGCGATTGGTCAGCAGCATAGCGTAACCGGCCTCCAGGCGCAGTGCGGTCTGCTGCCGCTCGCCGGCGTAGGCGGTGGCCTCCAGTTCCAGGCCGTACAGCGGCGTGCCCTGGATGCCGAAGGCTGCCCAGCTCTGGCCGCTGGCAGGCTTGAAGTCCTGGCGCACGCCGCCGACCAGCTCCCACCAAGGGCTGATGGCGTGGCCCCAGAGAGCCTGCAGCTCGGCTTTGTGGGTCTTGCCTTGTTCACGCTCGCCTTCGGTGCGCAGCCACAGGCGGTCGATATCACCCCCCACCCAGGCCGTGGCGTTCCAGTTCAGCGCGCTGCTGCTCTCGAAGTTCTGGTACTCCAGTTGGTCGACGATCACTGCCCAGTTGATGGCGCGGTCATGTACCTGGTGGCCTGGCAGTGGCGGGAAGGCGGCGCGGCGGTCGGCGTCGGTGATCACGGGCAAGGGGGTACGGGGTTGGGTGGCGGCAGGCGCGCCGTGATTCATCTGGCCATGGTCCATCTTGCCGTGGTCCATGGTCATGGCACCGTGGTTCATTTGCCCGTGGTCCATGGGCATCGCACCGTGGTTCATGTGCTCCATCCCGGCGGCCAGCGCCCGCTCGCTGGCCAGCAGGGCGAACAGGGCGACGCCGGTGGCGATGCGGCGGTTGGTCATCTCATTCATCGACGCGTACCTCGCGGAACATGCCGGTCTCCATGTGGTAGAGCAGGTGGCAGTGGTAGGCCCAGCGGCCCAGGGCATCGGCGGTGACGCGGTAGCTGCGCCGGCTGCCCGGCGGTATGTCGAGGGTGTGCTTGCGCACCAGGAAGCGCCCCTGTTCATCCTCCAGGTCGCTCCACATGCCGTGCAGGTGGATGGGGTGGGTCATCATGGTGTCGTTGACCAGGGTGATGCGCACCCGCTCGCCGTATTTCAGGCGCAAGGGTTCGGCGTCGCTGAACTTGATGCCGTCGAACGACCAGGCGAAGCGCTCCATGTGCCCAGTCAAGTGCAGCTCGATGTCCCGCGACGGCTCACGGCCATCCGGGTCGGGGTAGGGGCTGCGCAGGTCGGCGTAGGTCAGCACCCGGCGGCCGTTGTCGCGCAGGCCCAGGCCTGGGTCGGAAAGGTTGGGCCGCGGGGCCATGGTCTGCATGTCCACCAGCGGGTTGTCGGTTTCGCTGGCAGGGTGCTGTTGCATGCCCGCCATGGCTGTTTGGTCCATGCCTGCCATGTTGCCGTGGTCCATCGTGGCCATGTTCGAATGGTCCATGCCGGCCATGCTGCCGTGGTCCATCCCGCCCATCCCGCCATGGCCCATGTCATCCATGGTCAATACTGGGCGCGGATCGGGCGCGGGCACTGGTGCCTGCAGCCCGGCGGCGCGGGCCAGGGTGCCGCGGGCGTAGCCGGTGCGGTCCATGCTCTGGGCGAACAGGGTGTAGGCCGGCAGGTCGCCCACAGTCACCAGCACGTCATAGGTCTCGGCCACGGCAATGCGCAGCTCGTCCACGGTTACCGGTGTCACCGGCAGGCCGTCGGCGGCAATCACCGTCAGTTTCAAACCAGGGATGCGGAAGTCGAAGTAGGTCATCGCCGAGGCGTTGATCAGGCGCAGGCGCACTGTCTCCCCGGGCTGGAACAGGCAAGTGAAGTTGCCGTCCGGTGGCTGGCCGTTGAGCAGGTAGGTGTAGCTGGCGGCGCTGATGTCGGCGAGATCGGTGGGGCTCATGCGCATTTTGGCCCAGGCCCAGCGATTGTCGACCGCGTTGGAGAAGCCCTTGTCGGCCACATCATCGATAAAGTCGCCAACCGTGCGCTTGTTGTAGTTGAAGGCGTCGGACTGCTTCTTCAGCGTCGCCATCAGGTCCTGCGGTGCCTGGTCCGACCAGTCGCTGAGCAGCAGCACATGGTCGCGCTGATAGGTGTGTGGCTCGGGCTCGCGCGGTTCGATGACGATGGCACCGTACACCCCGGCCTGTTCCTGCAGCCCGGAATGGCTGTGGTACCAGTAGGTGCCACTCTGCTTCAGGGTGAACTGGTACAGGTAGTCGCCGCCCGGTTCGATGCCGGCGAAGCTCAGGCCCGGCACACCGTCCATGTTGGCCGGCAGGATAATGCCGTGCCAGTGGATCGAGGTGTCCTGGTCCAGGCGGTTGCGCACCCGCAGGGTCACGGTGTCGCCTTCGCGCCAGCGCAATTGCGGGCCGGGCAGGCTGCCGTTGATGGTCAGTGCGGTGCGTGGCTGGCCGGTGATGTTGACCGGGGTCTGGCCGATGAACAGTTCGAAGTGCTGGCCGCTGAGGTCGTGCAGTGGCAAGCGGCCCTCGGCGGCCTGGGCCAGCGGGCGCCACAGGCCGAGGCCGGCCAGGGCGGTGGCGGCGCCCAGGCCCTTGACGAAGGTGCGGCGGGTGGGGGTAGGTGGCATGGTGTGGTCTCGCGGCGAAGGTGCCACGATCCTCGCCGCCAGCGCCTGTCAGCCACCTGAGGCGTGCATTACAGATTTGTCAGGCAGGTAACTCGGCGGTGTCCAGGTCACGCATCAGCAGGCCGAATTCCAGCGACACCTGCTCGGGGATCGGCAGGTACACCACATGGCCGTCCCCGGGTGCCACCTCGATCGCCTGCTGCTGGCGGTCGTGCAGGCGGTGCAGGTCGAAGTGGTAGTTGCCGCGCGGGGTCATCAGCTCCAGGTGGTCGCCCACGGCGAAGCGGTTCTTCACTTTCACTTCGGCCAGGCCGTCAACCCGCACGCCCGTCAGCTCGCCAACGAACTGCTGGCGCTCGGACACCGAATTACCACGCTGGTAGTTCTGGTACTCGTCGTGCACGTGGCGGCGCAGGAAACCCTCGGTGTAGCCACGCTGGGCGAGGGATTCGAGGTTGCCCATCAGGCCCCGGTCGAACGGCCTGCCGGCCACCGCGTCGTCGATGGCCTGGCGGTAGGACTGCACCGCCCGGGCGCAGTAGAAGTGCGACTTGGTACGGCCCTCGATCTTCAGCGAGTGCACACCCATCTGCGCCAAGCGCTCGACATGCTGGATGGCGCGCAGGTCCTTGGCGTTCATGATGTAGGTGCCGTGCTCGTCCTCGAAGGCCGGCATCTCTTCGCCCGGGCGGTTGCTCTCTTGCAGCAGGAACACCTGGTCGGTGGGCGCACCCAGCCCCAGGGTCGGCTCGCATTCACGCACGATATCGCCGGTGGCGTTCTCGGTGGCCGGGGTGGCCTGGTACTTCCAGCGGCAGGCGTTGGTGCAACTGCCCTGGTTGGCGTCGCGCTTGTTCAGGTAGCCCGACAGCAGGCAACGCCCGGAGTACGCCATGCACAACGCGCCGTGGACGAACACTTCCAGCTCCATCTGCGGTACTTGCTGGCGGATCTCCTCGATCTCTTCCAGCGAGAGCTCGCGCGACAGGATCACCCGCGTCAGCCCCATCTGCTGCCAGAACTGCACGCTGGCCCAGTTCACAGTGTTGGCCTGCACCGACAGGTGGATGGCCATCTGCGGGAAGTGCTGGCGCACCAGCATGATCAGCCCCGGGTCGGACATGATCAGCGCGTCCGGGCCCATTGCGATCACCGGCGCCAGGTCCTTGAGGAAGGTCTTGAGCTTGGCATTGTGCGGGGCGATGTTGACCACCACGTAGAAGCGCTTGCCCTGGGCCTGAGCCTCCTGGATGCCGCGTGCCAGGTTGGCGTGGTCGAATTCGTTGTTGCGCACCCGCAGGCTGTAGCGCGGCTGGCCGGCGTACACCGCGTCGGCGCCATAGGCGAAGGCATAGCGCATGGTCTTCAGGGTGCCGGCGGGGGCGAGCAGTTCGGGCTTGGCGTGTGGGGTCATGGGTGCGCACCAGGGGCAAAAGGCACGGATGCTAGGTCGGCGGCGCCGTGCCGGTATTGATCTGGGTCAACGGCACTTTTGCCGTTGTGGCGCGCACTAAAGGGTTGAGCCCCAGAGGAATGCCCATGAACGAGACCGTGCTGCAGAACAAGGCCCTGACTGCGCTGCTGGCGCTGGTGACCATTGCCTTCATCTGGATTCTCCTGCCGTATTTCGGCGCGATCTTCTGGGCGGTGGTGCTGGGTATCCTCTTCGCGCCGTTGCAACGTCGCCTGCTGTGGCGCCTGGGCGGTCGGCGCAACCTGGCCACGTCACTGGCGCTGGCGGTCTGCCTGCTGGTCGCGGTGTTGCCGGTGATCATCATCAGCATGCTGCTGGTACAGGAAGGCGCGGCGCTGTACCAGCGCGTTGAGAGCGGTCAATTGGACATCGCCGGCTATATCGAGCGCGGCAAGGACATGCTCCCGGGCTACGCCCAGCATGCCCTGGACCGCATGGGCATGGGCAACCTGGACGGCCTGCGCGACAAGATCACCAAGTGGGCCACCCAGGGCAGCCAGTTCCTCGCGGGCCAGGCGTTCAGCTTTGGGCAGGGCACATTCGAGTTCCTGGTGAGTTTCGGCATCATGCTCTACCTCCTGTACTTCTTCCTGCGCGAGGGCGCGGAAGTGGCGCGCAAGGTGCGCCAGGCCGTGCCGCTGCCCGAGCAGCAGAAGCGCCGCTTGCAGCTGAAGTTCAAGCGGGTGGTACGGGCCACGGTCAAGGGCAACTTGCTGGTGGCGATTACCCAGGGCGCGTTGGGCGGCTTCATCTTCTGGGTGCTGGATATCCCCAGTGCACTGATCTGGGCGGTGCTGATGGCGTTCTTGTCGCTGCTGCCGGCGGTGGGCGCGGGGATCGTCTGGGCGCCGGTGGCGGCCTATTTCATCCTGACCGGGGCGACCTGGCAGGGCATCGTGCTGACCGCCTTCGGGGTACTGGTGATCGGGCTGGTGGACAACCTGCTACGGCCGATCCTGGTGGGCAAGGACACGCGCATGCCGGATTACCTGGTGCTGGTGTCGACGTTGGGCGGGCTGGCGGTGTTCGGGCTCAATGGCTTTGTGATCGGGCCGCTGATCGCGGCGTTGTTCGTGTCCAGCTGGGCGATCTTCGCCTCGACCAAGCCGCAGGTGCAGCTGCCTTCATAGCGACCCCCTGAGGCCTGCACAACCCCCTGTAGGAGCGGGCCCAGATGCAGTGTCATGACATCAATCGCCGGGGCTGCTCTGCAGCCCTTTCGCGGCACAAGGCCGCTCCTACAGGGGGGGGGTGATGGATCTGTGGGCTCGGCGTTCACGGTCAACGGAAGCTGTACGAAACCCCCGCATACACCCCAAACCCTTCCCCCGGCGTAGAACGGGCCACGTCCTTGCCGCCATCGTCATACCCCGGCGTCACCGTCGCCGCATAGCGCTTGTTGGTCAGGTTGCGCAGGTCCAGCCAGGTCTGCCAGTCGCGTTTCGGCGAATCCCAGCCCAACCGCGCGCCGAGCAGGGCGTAGGCATCGGCGCAGTAGCTGTTGGCATAGTCCACCTGCACCTTGGAGGCCATCTGCGTATTCACGCCGGCGTAGAAACCCGCCGGCCAGTCGTAACGCAACTCGGCCTGGTAGTAGTGCATGGGGATGCCGGGCAGGCGGTTGTCGCCGAAGCGGTCGTCATCGCGGTAGTGGAAGTCACTGAAGGTGTAGGCCTGGCGCAGGCTCAGCTTGCCGGTGCCGGGTTGCTCCCACAACACGCTGTCCAGGCCGGCCTCGACGCCCTGGTGCACCGTGGGGCTGGCGTTGAACTCCTTGAACGGCAAGCCCTGCACAACTTCCGTATTCAGCAGTTCATGGCGTACCTGGGCGTAGTACCAGGCAAGGTCCCAGTGCCCCAGCGCCGAATCGCCACGGGCGCCCAGCTCCAGGGTTGTAGCGGTCTGGTTCTGCATCTTCATTGGCTGGTTGTTGACCGGCGCACTCCATACCAGCGACCACGGGTGCGGCGGCTCGACCGAGCGGCTGAGGTTGCCGTACACCTGCAGGTCCGGGCGGATGTCGTAGCGCAGGCCCACGCGTGGCGCGTAGTCCCAGTCGTGTTGGCTGACCTTGCCGCCATTGGCGGGGTAGCTCACGTCGCTCTCGCGGCGGGTGTAGATCATTGCCAGGCCCGTGGTCAGCCACAGGTCGGGGATCAGCTCCAGGTCATTGCCCATATGCAGCACGGTATCCGAGCCCTGGTAGCTGAAGTCGCGGCTGCGGGCGCCGAAGTTGTCGCCGCCGCTGCGGGCGAACTGCGAGGCGCCGCTGTTGGGCAGGTGCTTGGTGGTGCGCCAGCCGACGGTGGTCTTGCTCTCGTGGCCGAACAGGGTGTCGCGGCGGAAATAGTTGAGGGTGCCGCTGACATCGGTGTAGGCGACCTTCAGGCGCATCGGGCCTTCGCGCAGGTCCATCGGGTAGTCGTGATAGACCAGCCCCGCTTCCAGGCGTGAGTCGTCGTCGAGGAAGAAGGTGGTCTTGTTGCCCACCCAGGTGCTGCCTGGCTGCGGGCGGCTGTCGTCGCGGGCCAGGTAGGCCGGGTTGGCGGCACGCGGATGGTGCTTGATCTGGTCCTTGGTCAGGCGCCCGGCCAGCTCGTTTTCGGTTTCGCGGTAGCGCAGGTAGAAGCGTGTTTCCAGGTTCGGGTTGAAGCGGTAGCCGACGTTGGCGGCAATGCCCTTGGCGCTGCCACTGCTGTGGTCCTGGTAGCCGTCGTATTCCGAGTCGGTCAGGGCCACGTAGTAGTCGAGGTTGCCCAGTACCTGGCCGCTGCTCACATGGCGGTGCTGGTAGCCACGGCTGCCGACCTCGTAGCGCACCTGCAAAGGTGCGGCGTCGTAGCCGGTGTGGGTGACGTAGTTGATGGCGCCACCCAGGGCCAGCGAGCCCTGGTCGAAGCCGTTGGCGCCGCGCAGCACTTCGGCGCGGCTCAGCCACAGCGGCTCGAACAGCTCATAGGGCGTACCGCCCGGGCCGGTCAGCGGCAAGCCGTCGAACATCGTGTACACGCCAGAGCCGTGGGCGCCCGGCGCCCGGTTGATGCCCGAACCGCGAATCGACAGCTTGATGCCGTCATTGCCCGCCGACTGGGCGAACACCCCGGGCTGGTAGGCGAGGACGTCCTGGTTGCTGGCCACTCGGCCCTGGCCGACCTTGTCCATGTCCACCAGGTTGCTGGCGCCGGGTATTTCCCGCAGGCGCTCGCTGGCGGCTGTCAGCTCGTCGCGGCCGTCGCCTGAGATCAGCACCTGGCCCAGCTCGACCGGCGTGGCGGCCAGGGCGGGTTGCTGGGCACTCATGGCCGCCAGCAGACCAAGGCATGACGACAGGGGCAAAGCGCAACGCATTGTAGGACTCCAGGCGAAAGACGGATGGACAACGGCGTTGAGACGAGCGAAAGGCCGCTTGGAGCACGAAGAATTTCAGTAAATGTCGTGCAGCCTTCGTCAGACGCTTTTGTAAGAGGTTTCTTTACAGGCGGCAGCGGTGGAGGCATGAGCACGTGCTTCGTAAGGTGATTGGCGATCGGCATCGATGCCTCTCTCAATCACCTGTGGAGTCCTACATGACTGACAACACGCGACAAGCGCTGCATCCCCCCGCGGACGTTCCGATTCACCTGACCCCGCGTGAGCGGCAAGTCCTGCTGTGGTGCTCCTATGGCAAAAGCTCGTGGGAGATTGGCCAGATCCTGGACTGCAAGGAGTCGACGGTGAACTTTCATGTATCCAACCTGCTGCGCAAGTTCGATGTACCTACCCGCGTGGCCGCGGTCATCAAGGCCATTCGTTACGGCATGCTGACCGAGCAGTGAGGGGGATTGAATGAGCACCGAGCCTATGGCTGCACGTTTTGTCGAGTGCCATGACCCGTTCTGGCCGCGTGTCGAACTGTCCCAGCTGCGGGACCGGCTAATGCTGACGGAGCCAGTCAGCGAGTTGGCGCTGGACGTGGCCGCACGTTGTGCCTGCATCGCCGCAGCAGAGGAGTTCGCGCAATGGCGTGCGGCGCTGCGCCGGCGTGGTTACAAGCGCCTCGAAGAGGTCTGCGGCCATGACCACGGGCGTGCGTTGCGGGTGTGCTACCTGCGCTTTGTCGAAGCGGCGGTAATGCGCAACCTGGGGGGGGTTGGCGCCCTGCCGCGCAGGAGTGCCGTGCATGCATGAAGGCACCGCGTTCGACGCCCTCTACCCACTGATGCTCGACTGGCTGAGCCAAAACGGTGGGGTACTGTTTGCAGCGTTGTTGGGGGCACTGCTGGTCAGTGCGGCGCGTGACCGGCTGATCACCGACAAGTCCCAGCCGCTGACAATGGCCAAGAAACTGCTGCTGGTCTTCGTGACCGTGGGCGTGGGCCATTTGTTCGAGCCGCTGGTGTCCTCGCTGATGCCTATGCTGTCCCCCGGCATGGCCGGTTTCGTCGCTGCCGTGGTGGTGATTCCGATCAGCCTCAAGGTGATGATCTGGCTGGACACCCTGGATGCGCGCGAAATCATCCAGCGCTGGCGGCGCAAGGGGTAGCGGGCAGCTGGCGGGACAGTTCGCGCACTTGCTGTTCCAGTTGCTGGATGCGCTGCTTGTCCTGAACGTACAGCAGGATGGCCTGGCGGTCGGTGTGCGGCAAGGTGCGCAACCGCTGCAGTACATCGGACTCCCAGCTCGAGTCGTCCGGGGCCGCGGCGCTCACGGGCGGCTCACCGAGCAACAGCCAATCCAGCGAGCACCCGTGTTGCCGTGCTAGTTCTACGCATAATGCGTACGGAATGCTGTCGCGGACTTTCCAGCTGCTCAGGGTTTGCGCACTGATCGACAGCGCCCTGGACAGGTCGGCATCGGTTTGTGCCGCGGTCAGATACTTCATGCGGGTCAGCACGGCAGCAAGCATGTGAGTACTCATAACAAATATCCATGTCTGGTTTAACGATATTCCATGGGCTTAAACTACTCGTTACGAATACAGCCCTGCACATTCAAGGAGCATTTCTGCGATGAGAAACACTGAAGTGAAGAATACACCCCTTTGTACAGACAATACTGATACTGCTCGGCGAGCAGGCTTACAGACAACTAGTGAGCGCGCTGTTTGCAGGTATTTGCCGTGAGTACATACAAGCTGGTTTGCCCCCATTGCCAGAGTCGCATGCGCATACGCACCAGCGAAGGTCACCATGTGTTTTTGCGGGTTGCCTATTTGCAGTGCACCACCGAGGCCTGTGGCTGGTCAGTGCGCGCCGAGTTCGAGATGACCCATGAACTGTCCCCCAGCGGCATGCCCAACCCAGAAGTCTATTTGCCGCCGGCCAATGGCGAACTGCGCAGGGCGGCACTGCCCAGGGCGGACCAGCACAGCGCAGGGGAATGAACGGCTGCAAGGTACAGATAAAAAAACACCCCGCATAGGCGGGGTGTTTTGTGTGAGCCGTACCGATCAACCGATCAGTTGCAGCCCGGCTTGTTGCACCATTTCCAGCAGTGGCTGCGGGTACACACCCAGCACGAAGGCCAGGATCGCGATCGCCAGCAGCATCACGCCGCCGGTGCGCTGTTCCCACTTCAGCGGGGCGTCGTGGCGACGCAGGTTCGGCTCGACCAGGTACAGGGTGACCATGACGCGCAGGTAGTAGTAAACGCCGATGGCGCTGCCCAGCACCAGGGCGCCGACCAGCCACCACAGCTGCGACTCGACGCCGGTGGCGATGATGTAGAACTTGCCGATGAAGCCGGCGGTCAGCGGGATACCGGCCAGCGACAGCATCATCACGGTCAGTACCGCGGTCAGGTACGGACGGCGCCAGAACAGGCCGCGGTACTCGTACAGCGCGTCGGCGTCACGGCCGGCGTACGGCGAGGACATCAGGGTGATCACGCCGAAGGCGCCGAGGCTGGTGATCACGTAGGTGACCAGGTACACGCCCATGGCTTCCATGGCCAGGCCCTTGCTGGCGACCAGGGCGATGACCAGGTAGCCGAAGTGGGCGATGGACGAGTAACCGAGCAGGCGCTTGAGGTTGCTCTGGGTCAGCGCCAGCAGGTTGCCGATCAGGATCGAGGCCACGGCGATGACCGCCAGTACGGTGCTCAGCACGCCGCTGCTGGCGGCAGGGGAGAGCATGAACAGGCGCACGACCACGGCGAACACCGCGACCTTGCTGGCGGTGGCCAGGAACGCGGCCACTGGCGCCGGGGCGCCTTCGTATACGTCCGGGGTCCACAGGTGGAAGGGTACCAGCGACAGCTTGAACGCCAGGCCCACCAGCATCATGCCCAGGCCCAGTTGGGCCAGCAGGCTTGGCATGCTGGTGGCGGCCAGGGCTTTGCCCAGCTGGTCGAAGGTCAGGCTGCCGGCATCGGCGTACAGCAGGGCCATGCCGAACAGCAGGAAGGCGGAACCGGCGGCCGACAGCACCATGTACTTGATGCCGGCTTCCAGCGAGCGCTTGTTGAAGAACGCATACGCCACCAGGCCGTAGACCGGCACCGACAGCAGCTCCAGGCCGATGAACAGGCCGGCCAGGTGGTTGGCGCTGACCAGCACCAGGCCGCCCAGTGCCGACATCAGCAGCAGCAGGTAAAGCTCTTCACGGTTGCCCGGGAAGCCCTTGGAGCCTTCGCCCAGGTAAGCGTGGGCGAGGGTCACGCAGGCCAGTGTCGCCACCAGCACGATGGCCATGTACAGGCAGGCGAACTTGTCGATGGTCACCAGCGAGGTGACCGCCAGCGGTGCAACCTTGAGTGCCGGCAGGATCGACAGCAGGGCCAGGTTCAGGCCCACGGTGGACAGCAGGAAGGTCTGCGAGTGGTTGCGCTTCCAGGCGATCGCCAGCATCACCACCACCGTGGTGATGGTGGTGATCAGCATCGGCGCCAATGCGATGAAGTGTTGAGTGGTGAATTCCATAGCGCTCTTACCGGGCCGAAGCGAGTTGAGTGAAAGCGGAACCGAGCCACTGCTGCACACCGCTCATGGTGGCGGCAGAGGTGTCGAGGAACGGCTGCGGATACACGCCCAGCAGGATCAAGAGGCCAGCCAGGCCCAGCACCATGACCATCTCGCGGGTGTCCATGCCGGCCAGTACGGTGTCGGCCTTGCTTGGTCCGAAGTAGGCACGGTGGATCATGATCAGCGAGTAGACCGAACCGAACACAAGGCCGGTGGTGGCGATCACGGTGATCCATGGCACATGGGCGAAGCTGCCGATCAGGATCAGGAACTCACCGACGAAGTTGCCGGTGCCTGGCAGGCCCAGCGACGCGGCGGCGAAGAACAGGCTGATGGCCGGCAGGTACGCGATGCGGTGCCACAGGCCACCCATCTGGCGCATGTCACGGGTGTGCAGACGCTCGTACAGCTGGCCGGACAGGATGAACAGCGCGGCGGCCGACAGGCCGTGGGCCAGCATCTGGATCACCGCGCCTTGCAGGGCCTGCTGGCTGCCGGAGTAGATGCCGATCAGCACGAAGCCCATGTGCGAGACGCTGGAGAAGGCGATCAGGCGCTTGATGTCGGTTTGCGCGAAGGCCAGGAAGGCACCGTAGAAGATACCGATCAGGCCCAGGGTCATGGCGATCGGCGCAAACTCGGCCGAGGCGTTCGGGAACAGCGGCAGGGCGAAGCGCAGCAGGCCGTAGGCCGCGGTCTTCAGCAGGATGCCCGCCAGGTCCACGGAACCTGCGGTTGGTGCCTGGGCGTGAGCGTCAGGCAGCCAGGAGTGGAACGGTACTACCGGGAGTTTCACCGCGAAGGCGATGAAGAAGCCCAGCATCAGCACGTATTCCACGCCAGCCGGCAGTTCGGCCTTGAGCAGGTCGCTGTAGTTGAAGGTCAGCACACCGGTGGTGTTGTAGTTGACCAGCACCAGGCCCAGGATCGCCACCAGCATGATCAGGCCGCTGGCCTGGGTGAAGATGAAGAACTTGGTCGCCGCGTAGATCCGGGTCTTCTTGCCGTCCGACGAACTGTGACCCCAGAGCGCGATGAGGAAGTACATCGGCACCAGCATCATTTCCCAGAAGAAGAAGAACAGGAACAGGTCCAGGGCCAGGAACACACCGACCACACCGCCCAGGATCCACATCAGGTTGAGGTGGAAGAAGCCGACGTGGCGCTGGATCTCTTTCCACGAGCACAGCACCGACAGCACGCCGAGCAGGCCGGTCAGCAGGATCATCAGCAGCGACAGGCCGTCGAGGGCCAGGTGCACGCTGATGCCGAAGCGCTTGATCCACTCGAACTTGTATTCGAGGGCCCAGTGCGGTTCGGCGCCCGGCGCCGGGGCCAGGGTGTAGTCGCCGTTAGCCCACAGCCACAGGCCGATGCCGAGCAGCAGGGACATGGTCAGCAGCGCGATCCAGCGGGGCAGGGTGGCGCCGAAGCGCTCACCCAGCCAGCACAGGAGGCCGCCGATGAAGGGGATCAGGATCAGCCAAGGCAAAATCATGACGGGTTGGTTTCCTTTGGCAAAGTCGCAAGGTTCTTCATAGTCATACCGCAGCCACTACCACGGCGCCCAGCACCAGCACGGCGCCGACGGCGATCGAGGCGGTGTACCAACGCAGCTGGCCGGTCTCGGTCTTGCTCATGGCGACGTTGCCGCCGCGAGCCATCCGTGGGATCAGGCCGATGCTGCGGTCCACCGGGTCCTTGCGCAGGATGTGGCAGATCAGCAGGTAAGGTTTGACGAACAGCTTGTCGTAGATCCAGTCGAAGCCCCAGGCGGCGAACCACCAGGCCGACAGGACGCGACCGATACCACTGTTGGCGATGCTGCTGACGAAGCGGCGCTTGCCCAGGAACAGCAGGGCCGACAGCAGGATACCGGCGATGGCGATGGCGCCCGAGGCGATCTCCAGCGAGTGCTTGGCTTCGCCACCGGCGTGGCCGGCGCTTTCAGGCAGCACGCCTGCCAGTGGCGGGTGGATCCAGGCGCCGATGAAGGTCGACAGCACGATCAGCACGCCCAGCGGCAGCCAGTGGCTGATGCCGTGGCCGGCGTGGGCTTCGGTCTTGGCTTCGCCGTGGAAGGCGATGAAGATCAGGCGGAAGGTGTACAGCGAGGTCATGAACGCGCCGACCAGGCCGGCGTACAGCAGGCCGGTGTTGCCGCTGGCGAAGGCTTCCCAGAGGATTTCGTCCTTGGAGTAGAAGCCCACGGTCAGGATCGGCAGGGCGGCCAGTGCAGCACCACCGACCACGAAGCTGGCATAGGCCAGCGGCAGCTTCTTCCACAGGCCGCCCATCTTGAAGATGTCCTGCTCGTGGTGGCAGGCGACGATCACCGCACCGGAGGCAAGGAACAGCAGGGCCTTGAAGAAGGCGTGGGTCATCAGGTGGAAGATCGCCGCATCCCAGGCACCCACGCCCAGGGCAAGGAACATGTAGCCGATCTGGCTCATGGTCGAGTAGGCGAGGATACGCTTGATGTCGGTCTGTACCAGCGCGGCGAAGCCGGCCAGCACCAGGGTCACGCCACCGACAACACCTACCAGGTGCAGGACGTCCGGCGCCAGCAGGAACAGGCCGTTGGTACGGGCGATCAGGTACACGCCCGCGGTCACCATGGTTGCCGCGTGGATCAGTGCCGAAACCGGGGTCGGGCCCGCCATCGCGTCGGCCAGCCAGGTCTGCAGCGGCAGCTGGGCCGATTTACCGACCGCGCCACCCAGCAGCATCAGGGTGGCCAGGACCATCCAGGTGTCACCGGCCTGGAACTTCTGCGGTGCCAGCACCAGCAGCTCCTGCACGTTCAGCGTGCCCAGCTGGGCGAACAGGATGAACAGGCCGATGGCCATGAACACGTCGCCGATGCGGGTGACGATGAAGGCCTTGAGCGCCGCGTTACCGTTGTTGCGGTTGCTGTAGTAGAAACCGATCAACAGGTACGAGCACAGGCCCACGCCTTCCCAGCCAAAGTAGATGAACAGCAGGTTATCGCCCAGTACCAGGAACAGCATGCTGGCGATGAACAGGTTGGTGTACGAGAAGAAGCGCGAGTAACCGGCTTCGCCACGCATGTACCAGGAGGCGAACAGGTGGATCAGGAAGCCCACGCCGGTGACCACGCCCAGCATGGTGACCGACAGGCCATCCACGTACAGGGTGAAGTTCGGCGCGAAGCCGTCCACCGACATCCACTGCCACAGCAGCTGGCTGTACGCGCCGCCCTCAGGCGGGGCGACGTTGAACTGCCAGATCACGTAGGCGGCAGTGGCCGCCGACAGGCCGACCGAGCCGACGCCGATCAGCGCGGACAGGTTCTCGGACCAGCGACCGCGCGAGAACGACAGCAGCAGGAAGCCGATCAGGGGGAATACGAACGTCAGGAAGATAAGGTTCATCCGCGCATCTCACTGGCAGCATCGATGTCGAGAGTGTGGAAGCGGCGATACAGCTGCAGCAGGATCGCCAGGCCAATGCTGGCCTCGGCGGCTGCCAGGCTGATCACCAGAATGAACATCACCTGGCCGTCGGGCTGGACCCAACGGGCACCGGCGACGATGAACGCCAGGGCAGAGGCGTTCATCATGACTTCCAGGCTCATGAGCACGAAGAGGATGTTGCGGCGGACCATCAGGCCAACCAGACCTAAGCAGAACAGGATGCCGGCGACCGCCAGACCATGCTCGAGAGGGATAGCACCCATGATTTACTCCTTCGCCTCGTTGCGGCCCAGGTGGAAGGCGGTGACGGCTGCCGCGAGCAGCAGCATCGAGGCCAGTTCGACCACCAGCAGGTACGGCCCGAACAGGCTGATGCCGACCTCTTTGGCGCTGACGGTGGTACCGCTGATGGCAGCCCCAGACGGGGTGACGAACAGCACGTACAAGAGCTCCAGCAGCAGCAGGGCGGCGAGGATCACCGGCCCCGCCCAGATGCCGGGCTTGAGCCAGCCGCGCTCCTGGGCGACCGAGGCCGGCCCGAGGTTGAGCATCATCACCACGAACACGAACAGCACCATGATGGCGCCGGCGTAGGCGATCACTTCCAGGGCGCCGGCGAACGGCGCACCGAGGGAGAAGAAGATCATCGCCACGGAAATCAGCGAGATGATCAGGTAGAGCAGGGCGTGCACCGGGTTGGTGCCGGTCACCACGCGCAGCGTGGAGACAACGGCGACACCGGATGCGAAGTAGAAAGCGAATTCCATCTTTCTGTCCTTATGGGAGCAAGCTCTTCACGTTGATCGGCTCGGCTTCGTTCTGTGCAGAGCCTTTCGGCTTGCCAGCGATGGCCATACCGGCAACACGGTAGAAGTTGTAGTCAGGGTTCTTGCCGGGGCCGGAGATCAGCAGATCTTCTTTCTCGTACACCAGGTCCTGACGCTTGAACTCGGCCATTTCGAAATCCGGGGTGAGCTGGATCGCGGTGGTCGGGCACGCTTCTTCACACAGGCCGCAGAAGATGCAACGCGAGAAGTTGATGCGGAAGAACTCGGGGTACCAACGACCGTCCTCGGTCTCGGCTTTCTGCAGCGAGATGCAGCCGACCGGGCAGGCCACCGCGCAGAGGTTGCACGCCACGCAGCGCTCCTCGCCGTCGGGGTCGCGGGTGAGGACGATGCGCCCGCGATAGCGCGGCGGCAGGTACACGGGTTCTTCGGGGTACTGCAGGGTGTCGCGCTTGCGGAACCCGTGGGAGAACACCATCACCAGGCTGCGCAGCTGAGTGCCGGTGCCCTTAACGATGTCGCCGATATACTTGAACATGGGTCAAATCCTCACTGGGCCGCGACGGCTGGCGTGTTGTAGAGCACGATCGCAGCGGTCACCAGCAAATTGATCAGGGTCAGCGGCAGGCAGAACTTCCAGCTGAAGTCCATCACCTGGTCATAGCGTGGGCGCGGGATCGAGGCGCGCAGCAGGATGAACAGCATGATGAAGAACGCGGTCTTCAGGGCGAACCAGAAGAACGGCAGCTGCGGCAGCAGGTCGAACGGACCGTGCCAGCCACCGAAGAACAGGGTGACCAGCAGCGCCGAGATCAGGATGATGCCGATGTATTCACCAACGAAGAACATGCCCCATTTCATGCCGGCGTATTCGATGTGGTAGCCGTCGGCCAGTTCCTGTTCCGCTTCGGGCTGGTCGAACGGGTGACGGTGAGTCACGGCGACGCCAGCGATGAAGAAGGTGCAGAAGCCGAAGAACTGCGGAATGATGAACCACAGGTTCTGGGCCTGGTATTCAACGATGTCGCGCATGTTGAACGAACCCACCTGCACCACCACGCCCATCAGCGCCAGGCCCAGGAACACCTCGTACGACACGGTCTGCGCCGAAGCACGCAAGCTGCCCAGCAGGGCGTACTTGTTGTTCGACGACCAGCCGGCGAACAGCACGGCGTACACCGACAGGCCGGCCATGGCGAAGAAGAACAGCAGGCCGATGTTCAGGTCGGCCACGCCCCAGCCCGGGGTGATCGGGATGATCGAGAAGCCGATCAGCAGGGCGCTCATGGCCACGACCGGCGCCAGGGTGAAGATCATCTTGTCGACGAAGGGCGGGTTCCAGTCTTCCTTGAAGAACATCTTCAGCATGTCGGCGGCGATCTGGAACATGCCGAACGGGCCGACACGGTTCGGGCCGTAGCGGTCCTGCCACCAGCCCAGCAGGCGACGCTCGACGAAGCTGAGCAGGGCGCCGCAGACCACCACGGCCAGCAGCACCACGATGGCCTTGACGACCTGAATGATCACATCGATCACTTCGGGGGTGAACCAGCTCATTGTGCTGCCTCCTGCAGGCCTTCGACGGATGCACCGAAGATGGCGGGCGGGATGCCGGCCAGGCCTTTGGGCAACGCAACCAGGCCAGCGCCCAGCTCTTCATTGATACGCAGCGGCAGACGCAGCGCCACGCCGGCCACGTTCAGGCTCAGCATCGCACCGTCGTTGACGCCCAGGCGATCGGCTTCGGACTTGGCCAGGCCGACGTAGGCGGCCGGGATGCGTTCCTGCACCGGGGCGGCGCGCGAGGAGGACTCTTCGCTGCCGAACAGGTGGAAGAACGGTACCGCGGTCCAGGTGCCACGAGCCGGGTTGAACGCGCCGGGGATGGCGGTGAACCAGCTCAGGCGGTCGCCTTGGGTTTCGATCAGGCGCACGCCCGGGTCACCGGCACGCAGGTGGCCACCCACCTCATCCTGGAACTTGTTCCAGGCTTGCGGCGAGTTCCAGCCCGGCGACCAGGCGAACGGCACCTGCTGACGCGGTTCGGCCGAACCCGAGTAGCCTTCCATGGAGAAGGCGAACGCGGTGTCCTTGTCCTGCGGGGTACGCGGCTCGTGCACGCTGATGTTGGCGCGCATGGCGGTACGGCCGGAGTAGCGCAGCGGCTCGCGCGCCAGCTTCATGCCCTTGATGCGGAACGCGGCGGAAGGCGCTGCGTTGACGATGCCGGCCAGTTGCGGGGCGGCTTCGGCGCAGGCGCTGGTGACGTGGTCCAGCTGGGTCCAGTCCACCGGCTTGTTGAGCAGGGTGGCACGCAGGGCGTGCATCCAGCGCCAGCCTTCGTGGATCTGGATGCTGCTGTCCAGGTATTGCGGGTCGAACACCTGGAAGAAGCGCTGGGCACGGCCTTCCTGGCTGACCAGGGTGCCGTCGCCTTCGGCGAACGAGGCGGCCGGCAGCACCAGGTGGGCGCGGTCGACAGTCGGGGTTTTCGAGTGGTCGGCAACGATCACCACCTTGGCGGCGGCCAGGGCGGCGTCGACCTTGGCGGCCGGTACGCGGGCGTACAGGTCGTTTTCCAGCACGACGATGGCGTCGGCCTTGCCGCTGATCACCGCGTCCAGCGCAGCGTCGACGGACTCACCGCCCATCATCGCCATGCCCAGGCTGTTGGCCTCAGGCACGACCAGGCTCAGCGAGCCGTTCTTCTCGCGCAGCTTGAGGGCCTTGGCGATGTTGGCGGCGGCTTCGATCAGCGCCGGGTCGGCCAGCGAAGTACCGGCGACGACCAGTGGGCGCTGGGCCGCGACCAGGGCGTCGGCGATGCGCTGGGCCAGGGCCTTGGCTTCAGTGTCCAGGCCTTCGACGGCAGGGGCGCTCGGGTCGATGGCGTGGGCCACGGCGAATCCGATACGGGCCAGGTCCGCAGGCGCGGCGTGCACACACTCTTCGGCCACGTCGTCCAGCTTGGTTTGCGCCAGCGAAGCGATGAACAGCGGGTACAGCGCGTGCTGGCCGATGTTCTTCACCGCAGCGTCCAGCCAAGGCTGTACGCGCATGGCGTCGGCCATGGCCTCGGCCTTGCCCTTGGTGGCCTGGCGTACGGCCAGGGCGACACGGGCGGCAGTTTGCGTCAGGTCTTCGCCGAGCACGAACACGGCGTCGTGGTCTTCGATGTCGCGCAGGGTAGGGACGGGCAGCGGGCTGTTGTTCAGCACGTTCAGCGCCAGGCGCACACGGGCCAGCTCACCGGCTTCCATACCCGAGTAGAAGTACTCGGCGCCGACCAGCTCGCGCAGGCCGTAGTTGCTTTCGAGGCTGGCGCGTGGCGAACCGATACCGACGATGGTGCGGCCGCGCAGCAGGTCGGCGGCCTTGTCCAGGGCGGCGTCCAGGCTCAGCTTGCTGCCATCGGCCAGCAGCGGCTGGCGTGGGCGGTCCTTGCGGTTGACGTAGCCATAGCCGAAACGGCCACGGTCGCACAGGAAGTACTGGTTCACCGAGCCGTTGAAGCGGTTCTCGATGCGGCGCAGTTCGCCGTAGCGCTCACCCGGGCTGATGTTGCAACCGCTGGAGCAGCCATGGCAGATGCTCGGGGCGAACTGCATGTCCCATTTGCGGTTGTAGCGCTCGGAGTGGGTCTTGTCGGTGAACACACCGGTCGGGCAGACCTCGGTGAGGTTGCCGGAGAACTCGCTTTCCAGCACGCCGTCTTCAACGCGACCGAAGTACACGTTGTCGTGGGCGCCGTACACGCCCAGGTCAGTGCCGCCGGCGTAGTCCTTGTAGTAGCGCACGCAGCGGTAGCAGGCGATGCAGCGGTTCATCTCGTGGGCGATGAACGGGCCGAGGTCCTGGTTCTGGTGGGTACGCTTGGTGAAACGGTAGCGGCGCTCGTTGTGGCCGGTCATGACCGTCATGTCTTGCAGGTGGCAGTGACCGCCTTCCTCGCACACCGGGCAGTCGTGCGGGTGGTTGGTCATCAGCCATTCGACGACGCTGGCGCGGAACGCCTTGGACTCTTCGTCTTCGATGGAGATCCAGGTGCCGTCGGAGGCCGGGGTCATGCAGGACATGACGATACGACCACGGGTGTCGTTCTCGTCGGTGTACTGCTTGACCGCGCACTGCCGGCAGGCGCCGACGCTACCGAGCGCCGGGTGCCAGCAGAAATAAGGGATGTCGAGGCCGAGTGACAGACACGCCTGTAACAGGTTGTCCGCACCGTTGACTTCGAGCGCTTTGCCGTCTACGTGGATAGTGGCCATGGTTCAAAGTTCTTCGTTGGCCCGCGTGAGCGGGCGTGGCTAATGGAAATCGGTGGGCCTGCGGCTCAGCGCCAATCTTTACGGCGAGCCGGCAAGGCCGGCGGGTGGCACGGACCACCCGCGTTCTGTCTTTTTATGCGCCGACCACAATCGGCTTCGCCAGGTTCGGGCGCAGGGTGCCAGCGCTTTCTGGCGCCACACCGGCCTCGAACTCCGAGCGGAAGTACTTGATGGCACTGCCCAATGGCTCGACGGCACCCGGTGCGTGAGCACAGAAGGTGCGGCCTGGGCCGAGGAAGTTGACCAGACCCAGCAGGGTCTCGATGTCTTCGGCGCGGCCCTGGCCGTTCTCCAGGGCGCGCAGCATCTTCACGCTCCACGGCAGGCCGTCACGGCACGGGGTGCACCAGCCGCACGATTCGCGGGCGAAGAACTCTTCCATGTTGCGCAGCAGGGAGACCATGTTGACGCTGTCGTCCACCGCCATGGCCAGGCCCGTACCCATACGGGTGCCGACCTTGGCGATGCCACCGGCGTACATCTGCGCGTCGAGGTGCTCGGGCAGCAGGAAACCGGTGCCGGCGCCGCCTGGCTGCCAGCACTTGAGCTTGAAGCCATCGCGCATGCCGCCGGCGTAGTCTTCGAACAGCTCGCGGGCGGTCACGCCGAACGGCAGTTCCCACAGGCCTGGGTTCTTCACCTTGCCGGAGAAGCCCATCAGCTTGGTGCCGTGGTCTTCGCTGCCTTCGCGGGCCAGCGATTTGTACCAGTCGTTGCCGTTGGCGACGATGGCCGGCACGTTGCACAGGGTCTCGACGTTGTTCACGCACGTCGGCTTGCCCCACACGCCTACGGCGGCAGGGAAGGGCGGCTTGGAGCGCGGGTTGGCGCGGCGGCCTTCGAGGGAGTTGATCAGTGCGGTTTCTTCACCGCAGATGTAACGCCCGGCGCCGGTGTGCACGAACAGCTCGAAGTCGAAGCCCGAACCGAGGATGTTCTTGCCCAGCAGGCCCGCGGCCTTGGCTTCGTCGATGGCGCGGTTGAGGTTCTTCGCCGCGGTGGTGTACTCGCCACGCAGGAAGATGTAGCCGCGGTAGGCCTTCAGCGCGCGGGCGCTGATCAGCATGCCTTCGACCAGCAGATGGGGCTGTTGCTCCATCAGCATGCGGTCTTTCCAGGTGTTGGGCTCCATTTCATCCGCGTTGCACAGCAGGTAGCGGATGTTCATGGATTCGTCTTTGGGCATCAGGCCCCACTTCACGCCAGTGGGGAAGCCTGCGCCGCCACGGCCCTTGAGGCCGGAGTCCTTGACGCTTTGCACGATGTCGTCGGCGGACATGTCGGCCAGCGCCTTGCGCGCGGCGGCATAGCCGTTCTTGGACTCGTATTCGGCCAGCCAGACCGGCTCGCCGTCGTCACGCAGGCGCCAGGTCAGCGGGTGGGTTTCGGCGCTGCGCGCAATGCGGTTGGCCGGGCCGAAGGAAGTGATGGTCATACGTAACCCTCCAGCAGCTTGCTGACGCCGGCAGGTTGCACGTCGCCAAAGGTGTCGTCGTCGATCATCAGCGCCGGGGCCTTGTCGCAGTTACCCAGGCAGCACACCGGCAGCAGGGTGAAGCGGCCGTCGGCGGTGGTCTGGCCGAGGCCGATGCCCAGCTCGCTCTGGATCTGGCTGACCACCGACTCGTGGCCGCCGATGTAGCAGACCATGCTGTCGCACACACGGATGATGTGGCGGCCAACCGGCTGGCGGAAGATCTGGCTGTAGAAGGTGGCCACACCCTCGACGTCGCTGGCGGGGATGCCCAGCACTTCGCCGATGGCGTAGATGGCGCCGTCCGGCACCCAGCCGCGCTCTTTCTGCACGATCTTCAGGGCTTCGATGGACGCCGCGCGCGGGTCCTCGTAGTGGTGCATCTCGTGCTCGATGGCCGAGCGCTCGGTTTCGCTCAGGGCGAAACGGTCGGTTTGGATAAGCGTGCTGTTCATGCTTAGCGGTCCACGTCAGCCATAACGAAGTCGATACTGCCCAGGTACGCGATCAAGTCCGCGACCATGCTGCCTTTGATCACCGAAGGGATCTGCTGCAGGTGCGGGTAGCTCGGGGTACGGATCCGGGTGCGGTAGCTCATGGTGCCGCCATCGCTCGTCAGGTAGTAACTGTTGATGCCCTTGGTCGCCTCGATCATCTGGAACGACTCGTTGGCCGGCATGACCGGGCCCCACGAGACTTGCAGGAAGTGGGTGATCAAGGTCTCGATGTGCTGCAGGGTGCGCTCTTTCGGCGGCGGCGTGGTCAGCGGGTGATCCGCCTTGTACGGGCCTTCCGGCATGTTGCGCAGGCACTGGTCGATGATGCGGATACTCTGGCGCATCTCCTCGACGCGGACCATGCAGCGATCGTAGGCATCGCCGTTGTGGGCCAGCGGCACTTCGAACTCGAAGTTCTCGTAGCCGGAGTAGGGGCGGGCTTTACGCAGGTCGAAGTCGCAACCGGTGGAACGCAGGCCGGCACCGGTAGTGCCCCATTCCAGGGCCTCTTTGGTGTTGTAGGCCGCGACGCCGATGGTACGGCCTTTGAGGATGCTGTTCTGCAGGGCGGCCTTGGTGTATTCGTCCAGGCGCTTGGGCAGCCATTCGACGAAGTCCTTGACCAGCTTGTCCCAGCCGCGCGGCAGGTCGTGGGCGACACCACCGATGCGGTACCAGGCCGGGTGCAGGCGGAAACCGGTGATCGCTTCGATCACGGTGTAGGCGCGTTGGCGGTCGGTGAAGGTGAAGAACACCGGGGTCATGGCGCCGACGTCCTGGATGTAGGTACCCAGGAACAGCAGGTGGCTGGTGATGCGGAAGAACTCGGCGAGCATGATACGGATCACGTCGACTTTCTGCGGCACCTTGATACCGGCCAGCTTTTCCACCGCGAGTACGTACGGCAGGTTGTTCATCACGCCGCCGAGGTAGTCGATACGGTCGGTGTAGGGGATGAAGCTGTGCCACGACTGACGCTCGGCCATCTTCTCGGCGCCACGGTGGTGGTAGCCGATGTCCGGGACGCAGTCGACGATCTCTTCGCCGTCCAGCTGCAGGACGATACGGAAGGCACCGTGGGCAGACGGGTGGTTCGGGCCCAGGTTGAGGAACATGTAGTCCTCGTTGGCGCCCGAACGCTTCATGCCCCAGGCCTCGGGGTTGAAACGCGCCGACTCTTCTTCGAGCTGCTGCTTGGCCAGGGTCAGGCTGTAGGGGTCGAACTCTGTGGCACGGGCCGGATAGTCCTTGCGCAGCGGGTGACCTTCCCAGGTGGGGGGCATCATGATGCGGCTGAGGTGCGGGTGGCCGGCGAAGTCGATGCCGAACATGTCCCACACTTCACGCTCGTACCAGTTGGCGTTGGGCCAGATACCGGTGACGGTGGGCAGGTTGAGGTCGCCTTCGCTCAGCGACACCTTGATCATCACGTCGCTGTTACGCTCGACCGACAGCAGGTGGTAGAACACGCTGAAGTCGGCTGCCGGCAGGCCACGGCGCTGGGTGCGCAGGCGCTCGTCGACGCCGTGCAGGTCGTACAGCATGCTGTACGGCTTGGCGACGTTGCGCAGGAAGCTGAGGATTTCTTTGAGCTGGGCACGCTTTACCCACAGTACCGGCATGCCGGTGCGGGTTTCCTGGGCGACGAAAGCGTCGGCGCCGAATCGGTTGTGCAGTTCGACGACCACATCCTGGTCGTCAGCCTTGTAAGGCGGAATATAAATAGCGTTGTCCGCTGTCATGGTCTCGGTCGCTTTGGGTCAACGTTAAGAATGAAGCCAGGCCGCCGGCTCCTGGAGGAGCGGGCGGCAGGTCGCTGGATCAGACTTCGTCGGGGCTGCGCAGGTTGGTTACCGCGATACGCTGTTCGCGACGCAGGTCTTTCTGGGCGGGCATCTCGGCACGGTAAATGCCTTGATCACCGACTACCCAGGAAAGCGGGCGTCGCTCCTGGCCGATCGACTCCTGCAGCAGCATCAAGCCTTGCAGGAACGCCTCGGGGCGCGGCGGGCAGCCAGGCACGTACACGTCCACGGGGAGGAACTTGTCGACCCCTTGAACGACCGAGTAGATGTCGTACATGCCGCCGGAGTTGGCGCACGAACCCATGGAGATGACCCACTTGGGCTCGAGCATCTGCTCGTACAGGCGCTGGATGATCGGCGCCATCTTCACGAAGCAGGTACCGGCGATGACCATGAAGTCGGCCTGGCGCGGCGATGCCCGGATGACTTCGGCGCCGAAGCGGGCGATGTCGTGGGGCGCCGTGAAGGCCGTGGTCATTTCCACGTAGCAGCAGGACAGGCCGAAGTTGTACGGCCAGAGGGAGTTCTTGCGACCCCAGTTGACCGCGCCACGCAGCACATCTTCGAGTTTCCCCATGTAGATGTTCTTGTGGACCTGGTCCTCTAGCAGTTGATCGGTGACGGTTTCCCGTTCACCAACCGGGTACTGCTCGTTGGGCGCATCCGGATCGATTCTGGTGAGATTGTATTGCATGCCAAAGCCTCATTGTTTCAGCTTCGCTTGCCGCTTGCGGCGACCTTCGGGTGCCCAGTCAAGAGCTCCGACGCGCCATAGGTAGACAAGACCTGCCAACAGAATTGCTATGAAAACGAGTGCTTCGACGAATCCGGTCCAGCCGCTTTCGCGGACGGACACAGACCATGCATACAGGAAGAGGGCTTCGATATCGAAGATCACGAACAGCATCGCGACCAGATAGAATTTGGCGGACAGGCGCAGGCGGGCGCTACCGACGGGCAGCATGCCGGATTCGAAGGGTTCGTTCTTGGCGCGACCCCAGGCCTTGCTACCGAGCAGGCTGGACAGGCCGAGCATGAAGGCACACAGGCCGACGACACCCAGGAGGAAGATGGCAAAGCCCCAGTTGTGGGCCATGAGTCCTGCCGAATCGGACATGCTAGAAATCCTTATACAGAGACCCAGCTCTGAAGTCTGAAATAAGTAGAGCGGCGACGCGGTGTCGCAGGCGCAGTGACCAAATGTCGCAGCTGAATCAATCGCGCTGATTTTATGGGTAAACCCGGTGCAAGTAAAATTTCCGTTGCAAATTTATTCGTAGGTTTAAGAACAAAAACCGTTCGTAACTGGCTGAAACCCTTGAGTTTCGGGCATTGCGTGCGGTTTTGTTAATTATGTTTCTTACTCGGCGTAATGACCGCTTAGTTATGTAATGATAATTAATATCATTTGGGTTGGGCTGTATTGATTTAGCAGTTCTGAGCCTTGCAAAGTTCATTGGGCAACCCCGCCACTTGCAAATGCGAAAAACGCTCGTTCTAGCAGCTTCCAAGCTGGCGTGTACCGCTCTGGGTCAATGGTTCTGCAGTTGCCGTGCGCATCACCGAGGCGGCGATCAGCCACTGGCCAAGCCAGTAGAGCAGGATGATCAGGTACTGCGCGGCGGCGAACGGGCTGACGAAGCGGTCGATGCCGATCAGGCTGTCGGAGAATACGAAAGCGCAGGCGCCCAGTGCCGCAACGCCACCGCAGGCCAGGGCGCGCCAGAGCATGCAGCCGATCGCCAGGGCATACAGCGCCACCGGGATCAGCAGTGGACCCAGGCCGTGGCTGGCGAGCAGGCCGAACAGCGATCCGCCTACCAGCAGTGCGAGTGCCAGTGAGGGATAGGCTGGGCGCTGGGTCAGGCTGCAGTAACCGCGCAGGTAGGCGAGGTGGGCGCAGAGGAAGGCTGCCAGGCCGAACACGAACAGGTCCTGGGGGATGGCCAGGAGGATGTCCCCGAGTACCGAGAAGGCCAGGCCGATCATGATCCAGCGACGGTAGGGTGTGGCGGGCGTGGTGCTCAGCCAGGCGATGAGGGCGAGTACCGGGATGGGCTTGCTCAGCAGGCCGAGCAGGGCGTTGTCGCTGGCCAATGCATATATATAGAGGGCGGCGGCTGCGACGGCGATCAGGATCAGGTGGCTTGGACGGGGCATGGGCGGTCCTTGCTGCTGGGTAGCCTCAAGGATAGACCTGATCCTGGGTTTTGCGTCGGCCTGTGCCGGCCCTTTCGCGGGCAAGCCCGCTCCCACAGGTACTGCGCATAGTTCGGGGGCTGAGGTAATCCTGTGGGAGCGGGCTTGCCCGCGAAGAGGCCGGAACAGGAAAAAGAAAGGCCCGGGGCTCTCGCAAGCCCCGGGCCTTTCTTCAGCGGCAACCCACTATCAGTGGAACTGCTCTTCCTCGGTCGAGCCGGTCAGTGCGGTCACCGACGAAGCGCCACCCTGGATCACGGTGGTCATGTCGTCGAAGTAGCCAGTACCCACTTCCTGCTGGTGCGCCACGAAGGTGTAGCCTTTGCTGGCGTCGGCGAATTCCTGCTCCTGCAGCTTCACGTAGGCGGTCATGTCGTTGCGGGCGTAGTCGTGCGCCAGGTTGAACATGCCGTGCCACATGTTGTGGATGCCGGCCAGGGTGATGAACTGGTGCTTGTAGCCCATGGCCGACAGTTCGCGCTGGAACTTGGCAATGGTGGCGTCGTCCAGGTTCTTCTTCCAGTTGAAGGAAGGCGAGCAGTTGTACGACAGCAGCTGGTCCGGGTATTCCTTCTTGATCGCTTCGGCGAAGCGACGGGCTTCGTCCAGGTCCGGCTTGGCGGTTTCGCACCAGATCAGGTCGGCATACGGCGCGTAGGCCAGGCCGCGGGAGATGGCCTGGTCGAGGCCGGCGCGAACTTTGTAGAAGCCTTCACGGGTACGGTCGCCGATCACGAACGGCTGGTCGTACGGGTCGCAGTCGCTGGTCAGCAGGTCGGCGGCGTTGGCGTCGGTACGGGCCAGGATGATGGTCGGTACACCGGCAACGTCGGCGGCCAGGCGGGCAGCCACCAGCTTCTGTACGGCTTCCTGGGTCGGTACCAGTACCTTGCCACCCATGTGGCCGCATTTTTTCACCGAGGCCAGCTGGTCTTCGAAGTGCACGCCGGCGGCGCCCGCTTCGATCATGTTCTTCATCAGCTCGTAGGCGTTCAGTACGCCGCCGAAACCGGCTTCGGCGTCAGCTACGATCGGGGCGAAGTAGTCGATGTAGCCTTCGTCGCCTGGGTTCTTGCCGGCTTTCCACTGGATCTGGTCGGCGCGACGGAACGAGTTGTTGATGCGCTTGACCACGGTCGGTACCGAGTCGACCGGGTACAGCGATTGGTCGGGGTACATCGATTCGGCCGAGTTGTTGTCGGCGGCAACCTGCCAGCCGGACAGGTAGATGGCCTGGATGCCGGCCTTGACCTGCTGCACTGCCTGGCCGCCGGTCAGGGCGCCCATGCAGTTGACGAAATCTTTTTCTGGGCGGAAGGACGGGTGGGCACCCTGGGTGACCAGCTTCCACAGTTTTTCTGCGCCCTGGCGAGCCAGGGTGTGCTCCGGTTGCAGCGAGCCACGCAGGCGAACGACATCAGCGGCGGTGTAGGTACGGGTCACGCCTTTCCAGCGCGGGTTTTCGGCCCAGTCTTTCTCGAGGGCTGCAATTTGCTGTTCGCGTGTCAGTGCCATGGAAATAAACCTCGTCGCATCGATCTTGAGTGTAATTGTGCTGATGCTCGACAAACGCGGGTCAGAGGGCCGGGCGGCTGTCCTGTCCGGGGGAGTGCGGCGGCGAACGCAAAAGGCTCGAAGGGGGGGAAGGGTGTGCAGGCCGGGCGAAGGCGTGCGCTGCAGGTTGGCTCGTGGATGCCGTGCTGCGGTGCAATGCGATTGCTGGTGACTGCGGTGATGCGCTTCCGTCCCTCGGGACAACTTCTTCGTTGCAGTCGCAATCCCGTCGAACCGCCTTGTGGGCCGTATGGACACGAAGCGCCTGCGCAGGTGGTGTGCAGGGCGCTCCGAAGACCCTTGCCAGGGCCTCTGATTAGCGGGAGCGAGGCCATCATGCCTTTGCCAAAAAGTGCCTGTCAACGATTTTGTAGTGCTTTTTTCTGGTTACTACATCTTTGGTCTAATGCGACTTGCTGGTCAGTTTCAAGGCCTTTGGTCGAGGCCTTGAATTGCCTGGGATCAGTCAAGAAGGTCGACTTTGACACGCAAAGTCATATTTTCCCCGCGCTGGGTGCTGTAGCTGAGGCTTGACGCACTGCGCTCGGCCTGGCTGTCCTGGTTGTAGCCCGCCAGGGTGATCCACTCGCCCAGCCTGCCGGTGATCGTCGTGTCGGTACTTTGCACTTTCACTACATCGGCACGTTCCTGGCTGACTCGGTCATTATTGGTGCTGATTTGCAGGCGTACGGTGTCACCGGTCAGGCGTGGGGTGACGTAGAAACCCTGGGTGACATTGCGGTATTGGGTGTCGCTCTGGATGCGCCCGTAGCCGTCGGTGGAGGTGCTGGTGATGGGGATGCTCTGGCCCACCTGGATCAACGCCGGTTGCCCTTCGCTGGCCTGGATCTGTTGCAGGCCACCCTCGCGGTTGGTGGTGCCGTAGTGGATCACCCGGGCATTGCCACGGTTGTCCTGGAAGTTGCTGTCGGTGTTGTCGACGCTGATCAGCAGGCGCTTGGGCGCGGTGTCCAGTTGTTGCAGCAGGGTGCGCAGGTCGTCGATGCGTTCCTGGCTGGCATTGACGATCAGCTTGTCCTCGAAGGTGCTGACGCTGCCGTCCTTGCCCAGAAACGACTGGGCGGCGGGCAGCAGCTCGGCGCTGCTGCGGTGTTGCAGGGGGATGACCTCGGTGGCGGCCTGGGCGGTGAGGCTGGCGGCCAGCAGCAGCGAGGCGAGGAGGGGGCGTAGCGGCATGTCCATGATCTCCGCGGGTGGAGTGAACATGATGGCAAATTTGTCGGCATCTTGCCGGGTGTGGATCACACGGCCGTGAATGAATGCGTGGTGGCCGCTGCAAGGCAAATTCCGTAACATCGCGGCCCTCGATTTCAGCCATGCCTGCGAAGATCACGCAGATCCTGTGGGAGCGGGCTTGCCCGCGAAGGCGTCGGCCAGGGCGACACTGCTGCCGGTTCGGACGCATTCGCGGGCAAGCCCGCTCCCACAGGGCCTGGGTTGCCTGCGCATCCTGTCATAGGACCCCCATGAAACCCGCTCGCCTACGCGCCGACCTGCTCGCCGGCCTCACCACCTCGTTCGCCCTGGTGCCCGAGTGCATCGCTTTTGCCCTGGTGGCCCACCTCAACCCGCTGATGGGCCTGTACGGCGCGTTCATCATCTGCACCCTGACCGCGCTGTTCGGTGGTCGCCCGGGGATGATCTCCGGTGCCGCCGGCTCGATGGCGGTGGTGATCGTCGCCCTGGTGGTGCAGCACGGCGCCCAATACCTGCTGGCCACGGTGCTGCTGGGCGGGGTGGTGATGATCCTGTTTGGCGTGCTGCGCCTGGGCAAGCTGGTGCGCCTGGTGCCGTACCCGGTGATGCTCGGCTTCGTCAACGGCCTGGCCATCGTCATTGCCCTGGCCCAGCTGGAGCATTTCAAAGAGGGCGAACGCTGGCTCAGTGGCACGCCGCTGTACCTGATGATCGGCCTGGTGGCCCTGACCATGCTGGTGGTCTACGTACTGCCCAGGCTGACCCGTGCAGTGCCGCCGGCGCTGGTGGCGATCCTCGGCGTCGGCCTGCTGGTGTACCTGCTCGGCCTGCCCACCCGCACCCTCGGCGACATGGCGCACATCGCCGGTGGCCTGCCGCAACTGGCCCTGCCGGACGTGCCGTGGAACCTCGAGACGCTGAAGATCATCGCGCCCTATGCGCTGCTGATGGCCATGGTCGGCCTGCTGGAAACCCTGCTCACCCTCAACCTCACCGACGAAGTCACCGAGAGCCGTGGCTATCCGGACCGCGAGTGCGTGGCCTTGGGCGCTGCCAACATGGTCTCGGGCCTGTGCGGCGGCATGGGCGGCTGCGCGATGATCGGCCAGACCGTGATCAACCTCAGCTCCAACGGCCGTGGGCGGCTGTCGGGGGTGGTGGCCGGGGTGATGATCCTGCTGTTCGTGTTGTTCCTGTCGCCGCTGATCGAACGTATTCCGCTGGCGGCGCTGGTCGGGGTGATGTTCGTGGTGGCCCAGCAGACCTTCGCCTGGGCCTCGTTGCGGGTGCTGCGCAAGGTGCCGTTGAGCGATGTGCTGGCGATCATTGCGGTGACGGTGGTGACGGTATTTACCGACCTGGCCATGGCGGTGATGTTCGGCATTGTCATCGCCGCGATCAACTTCGCCTGGCAGCATGCCCGTGAACTGTACGCCGACAGCCATGTGGATGCAGCGGGCGACAAGCATTACCAGGTGCACGGCACGCTGTTCTTTGCCTCGACCACACCGTTTTTGAACCAGTTCGACCCGGTCGGTGATCCGGCCCAGGTGACCCTGGATTGCCAGCATTTGAGCTTTGTCGATTATTCGGCGATCGCGGCGTTGAAGACCTTGCGCGAGCGCTATGCCAAGGCGGGGAAGCAGTTGCGGGTGGTGCATCTTTCCGAGCGCTGCAAGAAGCTGTTGAAGCGGGCAGGGGAGCAGCATTGAAGGCAATGGTCGCCTGCACCGGCCCTATCGCCGGCAAGCCGGCTCCCACAGGATTGTCACTGCACTCAAGAACTGTGCAGTACCTGTGGGAGCCGGCTTGCCGGCGATAGGGCCGTTATAGGAGAAAGGCTTACTCCCCGCGGTTCTTCTTCACGATGGTGTCGGCAATGCTCGCCGGGGCCTCGGCATAGCGGGTGAACTCCATCGAGAAGCTGGCCCGCCCCTGGGTCATCGAGCGCATCGAGGTGGCGTAGCCGAACATCTCGCCCAACGGCACCTCGGCGCGGATCACCTTGCCGGCCGGGGTCTCGTCGCCATCCTGGATCATCCCCCGGCGGCGGCTCAGGTCGCCGAGGATGTCGCCCTGGTATTCATCCGGCGTCACCACTTCGACCTTCATCACCGGCTCCAGCAGCACTGCGCCGCCTTTCTGCGACAGCTGCTTGGTGGCCATCGATGCCGCGATCTTGTAGGCCATCTCGTTGGAGTCGACGTCGTGGTACGAGCCGTCGAACACTGCGGCTTTGAGGTTGATCAGCGGGTAGCCGGCCAGCACGCCGTTCTTCATCTGCTCCTCGATGCCTTTCTGGATCGCCGGGATGTACTCGCGGGGCACCACGCCACCGACAATCTCGTTGACGAATTCCAGCCCCTCCTTGCCCTCGTCACCCGGGGCGAAGCGGATCCAGCAATGGCCGTACTGGCCACGGCCACCGGACTGGCGCACGAAACGGCCTTCGATCTCGCAGGTGTTGCGGATCTTCTCGCGGTAGGCCACCTGCGGCTTGCCGATGTTGGCCTCGACGTTGAACTCGCGGCGCATCCTGTCGATGATGATGTCCAGGTGCAGCTCGCCCATGCCGGAGATGATGGTCTGCCCGGTTTCCTCATCGGTCTTGACCCGAAACGACGGGTCTTCCTGGGCCAGCTTGCTGAGGGCGATGCCCATTTTCTCCTGGTCGCCCTTGGTCTTGGGTTCGACCGCCTGAGAGATCACCGGGTCAGGGAAGTCCATGCGTTCGAGGATGATCGGCTTGTCCATGTCGCACAGGGTGTCGCCGGTGGTCACGTCCTTCATGCCGATCAGTGCGGCGATGTCGCCGGCGCACACGTCCTTGATTTCGGCGCGCTGGTTGGCGTGCATCTGCACCATGCGGCCGATGCGTTCCTTCTTGCCCTTGACTGAATTGAGCACTGCATTGCCCGAGCTGAGCACACCCGAATACACCCGGGCGAAGGTCAGGGTGCCGACGAACGGGTCGGTGGCGATCTTGAAGGCCAGGGCCGAGAACGGTTCCTTGTCGTCGGCGTGGCGTTCCAGGTGTTTCTCTTCATCGTCCGGGTCGGTGCCCTTGATCGCCGGGATTTCGGACGGGGCGGGCAGGTAGTCGATCACCGCGTCGAGCATCAGCGGCACGCCCTTGTTCTTGAACGACGAGCCGAGGATGGTCGGGACGATTTCGTTGGCGATGGTGCGCTGGCGCAGGGCCGCCTTGATCTCCTCGACGGTCAGCTCCTCGCCTTCGAGGAACTTCATGGTCAGTTCGTCATTGGCTTCGGCGGCCGCTTCGATCATGTGCGCACGCCATTCGTCCGCCAGTGCCTGCAGTTCGGCGGGGATCTCTTCTTCGCGGTAACTGGTGCCGTGGTCGGCGTCGTTCCAGTAGATGGCCTTCATCTTCACCAGGTCGATCTGGCCGATGAAGTTCTCCTCGCTGCCGATGGCCAGCTGGATCGGCACAGGGTGGTGGCCCAAACGCTGGTCGATCTGCTTCACCACCCGCAGAAAGTCCGCGCCCTGGCGGTCCATCTTGTTGATATAGGCCAGGCGCGGTACGTGGTACTTGTTGGCCTGGCGCCAGACGGTCTCTGACTGCGGCTCTACGCCATCGGCACCGCTGAACACCACCACCGCGCCATCGAGCACGCGCAACGAGCGCTCCACCTCGATGGTGAAGTCGACGTGGCCGGGGGTGTCGATGATGTTGAAGCGGTACTTGTGCGCGAACTGCTTGGTCGAGCCTTGCCAGAACGCGGTGGTGGCTGCGGAGGTAATGGTGATGCCGCGCTCCTGCTCCTGGGCCATCCAGTCCATGGTCGCGGCGCCGTCGTGCACCTCACCCATCTTGTGGTTGACCCCGGTGTAGAACAGGATCCGCTCGGTGGTGGTGGTCTTGCCGGCATCGACGTGGGCGACGATGCCGATATTGCGGTACAGCTCGATGGGGGTCGTGCGGGCCATGGCGGGTCACCTGCGGGTGAGGGTACTCCCAACTTAGCAGAGCGGGAGAATCCTGCCGTGGCAGGCCGTCAGTCGGCGAGCACTTGCAACTGCCACTGGCCGTCGACTTCCCGGGCCAGGCCGCTGGCCGGCAGCAGGGCCAGCAGGCGGGCGTGCAGGCTGGCGTCGGTGAATGACTTGAGGGTAGTCATGTCCAGCGCGCCGACGGTGACCAGGTCGTTCTTGGTGTAGGACAGCCAGGCCTTCTTCAGCACCAACAGCACGTCACTGCCGGCGGTATTGGCGAAGCGGCGATTCAGCGTGCGGCCTTCCAGTTCGAAGGTGTGGCGGTGGCTGTAGCTGCTTTCGTCGCCGTTGCCCTCGACGCAGCGATGGCAGCGGCAGGCGCCGTCGGCGAAGGCGTTGCGCAGGTAGCTGTTGAAGTCCACGACGGGCTTGAGGGTCAGGCGTTTGTCGACCTCGAACAGGTCGGCGATCAGGGGTTGTTCGGCGCTCACGGGCGATCCTCGTAGATGTGTGGCGGTATTTGGCGGGCACCCTAACAGATCCTGCCGTTGGGCTGGTGTATTTGCGCCTCAGTGGCGGCTCAATGAAGGGTGATCCAGATAGGGTCGTTGGCGGCGGCTCGGCGAAAACCGGCGTACCGCAGTCTTGGCAGGGGGCACTGGCAGGCACAGCCAGCGATGGGTGGTGCCTCGCTTTTGGCAGGCTCAGGGCGCAAATCATCGCTACCGAGTGTGTCGAACTCGGTGAGCGTAGTAGTCGAGGGCGGTTTCTTCATTGGGCGATGCTCCTTAGCGGGGAGCCTGACTGTGCGCTGTGCTGGCGCTGGTCACCATAAGGAAAACCATCCTGGTGTTCGCCGCGAGCCGGCTCAGGATTCGCTCGCCTCGGCTGCGCAGCTGGCGTACGCTTGCAGCCCCTTGCGCCTTGGCGCTGACCCTTTTTGAATGAGGTAATACTGCTTGAGCACCAAGTACCCCTACATCGCCACCGTGACCGTCAGCGCCGAAGACCGTGGGGGCGACACCGAGGCCTCGGAGAACACCAACATGCGCGTGGGCCTTGAGGCGGTAACCGAGGTGCTGAAGAAAGTGCATTTCGTCGGCACGCTCGCGGCCCCCGAAAAAGGCGCCACGCACATCTGCGTCACCCTGGAGAACGGCCTGAGCTACTACGGCCTGATCGTCAACGGCCACGCCGAGCTCGAAGGCGGCTGGATCGCCTTCGAATGCGACATGCCTACCCCCGAAGAACTGGGTCTGTAACCCTTAGCCCAGTTCCGCCAGGCACTGCTCGAGGATATCCAGCCCTTCCTCGAGCACATGCGGCTCGATGGTCAGCGGTGCCAGCAGGCGGATGATGTGCCGCGCCTTGCCGCTGGGCATCAGCAGCAGCCCCTTGTTGCGCGCCGCTTCCAGCACCTTGGCCAGCACCGCGGGCGCCGGGCTGCCGTCGGCATTGACCAGTTCGATGCCGCGCATGGCGCCGGTGCCGGTCAGGCGCCCGAGCGAGGCGCACAAGCCTTTAGCTTTCCAGTGCGCATGGCGCGCGACGATGGCCTGTTCCTGGCGTTCGCCCCAGGTGGCGAGGTTGGCGTCGGTCATCTGCGCCAGGCTCGCCAGCGCCGCTGCGCAGGCGATCGGGTTGCCCGAGTAGGTGCCGCCCAAGCCGCCCTTGGGTAGCGCATCGATGATTTCCCGCCGGCCGACCACCGCGCCCAGCGGCATGCCGCCGGCGATGCTCTTGGCCAGCAGCAGCAGGTCCGGTTCGATCCCAAGGCGCGGGAAGGCAAAGCGCTGCCCGGTGCGGCCGAAGCCCGACTGGATCTCGTCGATGATGATCAGGATCCTGTGCTCGTCGCAGAAACGCCGCAACGCTTGGGCGAACGCCGGGTCCAGGGCGAGGAAGCCGCCTTCGCCCTGCACCGGCTCGAAAATGAATGCCGCCACGTCCTCCACCGCCAGCTCAACGCTGAACAGCCGTTCCATGGCCTTGAGCGCCTGCTCGCAGGTCACCCCGGTGTCGGCACTGGGGTAGGGCAGGTGGTAGACCGGGCCGGGCAGTTCGCCCACGCGCTGCTTGTAGGGCGCGACCTTGCCGTTGAGGTTGAGGGTTGCCAGGGTGCGGCCATGGAAGCCGCCGTCAAACGCAATGATGGCGCGCTTGCCGGTGGCGCCACGGGCTACCTTGAGGGCGTTTTCCGCAGCCTCCGCACCGCTGTTGGTGAGCATGCCCGCCAAGGGGTAGCCGACCGGCACGAACTGGCGCAGGCGCTCCATCAGCTCCAGGTACGGGCCATGGGGGGCGGCGTTGAATGCATAGTGGGTCAAGCGCGTGGCCTGCAGCTGGATCGCCTCGACCACCGCCGGGTTGCAATGGCCCAGGTTGAGTACGCCAATGCCGCCAACGAAGTCGATATAACGTTTGCCGGCGGTATCCCAGACTTCGGCATTGCGGCCATGGGAAAGTGTAATCGGGTGAACGATGGCGATGGACTGGCTGATACTTTCCTGGTTCATGTGCACGCGGCCTGTTGTTCGAATTACTTACTATGCAAACGCGTCGGGGATATATTCCGCAAACGAATTATCGGATTGCGATCATTCCATGGATTCGTGATCTTGCTGAAGTTTGTGCTGCTGTTGCCGGCCTCTTCGCGGGCTTGCCCGCGAAGAGGCCATGACAGGCAGCGTCAATCTCCCTCAGCCACCCGCTCGCGAATCCACTGCACGAAGGCCCGTACCTTGGGCACCTCCGCCGCATGCTCGGCATGGGCCATGAAGTGCCGGCCATTGCTGGCCACCGGGTGGTCCCAGGCCACCACCAGCTTGCCCTCGCTCAGCTCCTCGGCCACCAGGTAGCGCGGGATCAGGGCGACGCCGCAGCCGGCGATGGCGGCGCGAATGCACAGGTAGAACGTGTCGAAGCGCGGCCCGTGGTAGCTGTTCTGGCTGTGCAGCCCAAGCCCCAGGAACCATTCGTGCCAGGCCTCCGGACGCGACGCGCATTGCAGCAGGCGGTGTTCGGTCAGTGCCTCGGCGCAGGCTATGCGCTGCCGGGTCAGCAGCGCCGGCGCGCACACCGGTACCACGGCTTCGCTGAACAGCTCGATGCAGGTCGCCCCCGGCCAGGTGCCCTGGCCAAAGAAAAAAGCCACGTCGGCCTTGGCCTGCACCAGGTCGAACGGCTCCAGTTCGTTACGGATGTCCAGGTGGATGCGTGGGTGCCGCTCACCGAAGCCCTTGAGCCGAGGGACCAGCCAGCGCGCACCGAAGGTTGGCTGGGTGGCGATGCGCAGCACCTCGGTCTCGTCGCCGTAGCTGAGGATGTAGCGGCTGGAAATGTCGATCTGGGTGAGGATCTTGTTCACTTCGGTCAGGTACAGCGCCCCCGCCGGGGTGAGGTGCAGGCGCCGGCGAATGCGCTGGAACAGCGGGTGGGCGAGCATGTCCTCGAGCTGCGCCACCTGCTTGCTGACCGCGCTCTGGGTCAGGTGCAGCTCCTGCGCCGCACGGGTGAAGCTCAGGTGGCGGGCGGCGGCCTCGAAGCACTGCAGGGCGGTGGTGGAAGGCATCAGGCGTCTGGACATGGCGAAGGTGCTACCCGGCAAAAAAGGAAGGAATTCATTCCGTAATAGAATGATGTGCTTCGAAAAGGTCGCTTGTTGACCCGTTCCTATAAATTAATACTGACCTGAATCAATGATGACAACCGGTGGTGTGAAGAGGAGGGCAAAAACACGACCGGCGTTTGACAAGAACAACAACGAGCACCAGCGACTTACTGAATTCTGCTCCAACTTTCAGCCGTCCTTGCAACGGCCGACCCATTCGAGGGTTCCCCATGGCATCGCCCAACAACAAGAAACAGCGTTCCCTGCAACACGGCCTGACCTCCCGCCAGGTGTCGATGATTTCCATCGCCGGCATCATCGGCGCCGGGCTGTTCATCGGCTCCTCCAACGCCATCGCCACCGCCGGCCCGGCCATTCTCATCTCCTACGCCATGACCGGTCTGCTGGTGCTGCTGGTGATGCGTATGCTCGGCGAAATGGCCATCGCCAACCCCAACAGCGGTTCGTTCTCCACCTATGCCAGCGAAGCCATCGGCCCATGGGCCGGCTTTACCATCGGCTGGCTGTACTGGTGGTTCTGGGTGCTGATCATCCCGGTCGAGGCCATCGCCGGCGCCGACATCCTGCACGCCTACTTCCCTGGAGTGCCCTCCTGGCTGTTCGCCTTCCTGATCATGGTCGTGCTGTCGGGCACCAACCTGGTCAGCGTGAAGAACTTCGGTGCCTTCGAGTACTGGTTCGCGCTGGTGAAAGTGGTGGCGATCATTGCCTTCATCGTGGTCTGCAGCCTGGCGGTGTTCGGCTTCTGGCCGCTGGCCGAGGTTTCCGGCGTCAGCCGCCTGTGGGACAACGGTGGCTTCATGCCCAACGGCTTCGGCACCGTGCTCGGTGGCGTGCTGATCACCATCTTCTCGTTCTTCGGCGCCGAGATCGTCACCATCGCCGCCGACGAGACCGCCAACCCGAAGGACAAGATCCGCCGCGCCACCAACCTTGTGGTGTACCGCATCGCGATCTTCTACCTGGCGTCGATTTTCCTGGTGGTGTCGCTGGTGGCCTGGAACGACCCGCAGCTCAAGGCGGTCGGTTCGTTCCAACGCGTGCTGGAGGTGCTCAACGTGCCCGGGGCCAAGTTGCTGGTCGACCTGGTGGTGCTGGTGGCGGTCACCAGCTGCATGAACTCGGGCCTGTACACCGCCTCGCGCATGCTCTATTCCCTGGGCGCCCGTGGCCAGGCGCTGAGCATGACCAAGCGCATCTCCGGGGCCGGCGTGCCGACCGTGGCGGTCATCCTTTCCACCCTGGCAGGTTTTGCCGGTTGCCTGGTCAACTACGTGTTCCCCGGCAAGGTGTTCGGCTTCCTGCTGTCCACCACCGGCGCCATCGCCCTGCTGGTGTACCTGGTGATCGCCGTGTCGCAGCTGCGCATGCGGGCCCGCGCCGAGCGTGAAGGCCGGGCGCTGGAGCTGAAGATGTGGCTGTTCCCGTGGCTCACCTGGCTGGTGATCGGCACCATCGTCATGGTGCTGGGCTACATGCTGTTCAGTGACGCTTATCGCTACGAGACGCTGATGACCGCCGGGGTGACCCTGTTCATCCTGCTGGTGTCACTCACCCAGCGGCGGGCCAAGGCCGAGCAGGCGCAAACCGCTTGACCTTCGCTCGCTAGCACGCAAGCCCATGGCCTCACCGTCATGGGCTTTTTCATTGGCCCAGGTCTGCTCGGGCGTTACTATCCGAGGCCTGCTTCCTTCCCAACACCAACAAGCAAAGGATGCGTATGAACGAGCAAGCCCCTTCCCTGCAGCAACTCGCCGCCCCCGAAGGCACCTGTTTCGGCTGTGGCTGCAGCCATCCCAGTGGCCTGCACCTGAACAGCTACTGGGGCGAGGACGGCATCCACCTGCTGTGCCGGCACTCTCCCGACGAAACCTTCATCGGCTGGCCCGGCCTGGTTTACGGCGGGCTGCTGGCGATGCTGGTCGACTGCCACTCCAACTGGACCGCAATGGCCCACCACTACCGCGCCGAAGGCCGCGAGCCCGGCAGCCTGCCGCGCATCGACTGCGTCACCGGCCAGCTCGGCCTGACGTACCTGAAGCCCACACCCATGGGCGTCGAGCTGCTGCTCAAGGCGCGGGTAGAAGGCGAGGTAGGGCGCAAGACCCGGGTGATCTGCGAAGTCTGGGCCGGTGATGTGCTGACCGTCACCGCCGATTCGGTGTTCGTGCGGGTGGATACCGCGAAGCTCAAGCAGCAGGCACACGGTGGACAGTGACCGGGCAGGGCTGGCATTGTCGGGCATGATCCGGCTGCCCGACAGGATGTTGCCATGCCTTACCAGATTCGCCCGGCCCGCAGCGATGACTGTGAGGCCCTGAGCCACATCGGCCAGGCCACCTTCGCCCTGGCCAGCCCACCCGACAGCGCGCCTGGTGCGCTGCAGCACTACATCACGCACAACCTGCAGCCCGAGCATTTCCAGCTGCACCTGCAACACCCGCACAAGCGGCTGCTGATCGTCGAGCAGGCAGGCCATGCCCTGGGCTACAGCATGCTCGACCTGGCGCCGGGCCGGCTGGATATCGCCGCCGCCGAGCGCCTGGTGGAAATCTCCCGCTGCTACGTGCTGCCTGAAGCGCACGGCCAGGGTGCGGCGCAACTGCTGCTGGACGCGACCCTGGCGCACACCCGCGGCGCGGTGCGCCTGACCGTCAACGAAGGCAACGCCCGAGCCATTCGCTTTTACCAGCGCAACGGTTTTCGCAAGGTCGGCGAGGCGATCTTCCCGTGCGGCGACGAGCGGCACCGTGACTGGGTGATGGTCAGGTCGCCCGACGGTCTCTAGATTGATCACACTCCCCATCCAAGGCACGCACATGACCGATCTCTTTGCATTCCCCATTACCCACAAATGGCCGGCGCAGCACCCCGAGCGCCTGCAACTGTATTCGCTGCCCACGCCCAACGGGGTCAAGGTGTCGATCATGCTCGAAGAGATCGGCCTGCCCTATGAGGCGCACAAGGTCAGCTTCGACAGCGAGGACCAGCTCAGCCCCGAATTCATCTCCCTCTCGGCCAACAACAAGATCCCGGCGATCCTCGACCCCAACGGCCCCGGCGGCAAACCGCTGCCGTTGTTCGAATCCGGCGCGATCCTGCAGTACCTGGCCGAAAAGAGCGGCCGATTGCTCAGCCAGGACCCGGCCCAGCGCTACCAGACGATCCAGTGGCTGATGTTCCAGATGGGCGGCATCGGGCCGATGTTCGGCCAGGTGGGGTTCTTCCACTTCTTTGCCGGCAAGGACTACGAGGACAAGCGCCCGCGCGACCGTTACGTCAACGAGTCCAGGCGTTTGCTGGGTGTGCTGGACCGGCACCTGCAAGGCCGCGAGTGGATGGTCGACGAATACAGCATCGCCGACATCGCCATCTTCCCCTGGGTGCGCAACCTGGTGGAGCGGTATAACGCTCGTGAACTGGTAGGGTTCGATGAGTTTTCCGAAGTCGGGAGGGTACTGGCGGCCTTCCTGAAGCGGCCTGCGGTGCAACGGGGATTGTTCATCCCTGGTTGAAATGTAGATAGCCAGATCAACCAGCCTGCTGTGCGGTGAGGCGGCAGGCAGGTTGATCTGCAGTCAAGTTATCAAGGTGCTTGAATGTGAACGTCGCGCAAGCTCAAGGTTTTGCCGTTGAACGTGAACTTCAAATCCTCTAAATCAGCGTTGACACGTGGGGCTGCTCCTCCGGCAAAGGTGTTGAAAGTGATTTGCCCTGACTCGGTTTCTTCAGGTAGACCTCCGCCTTCAACAAGGGCTTCTGCTTTCAAACCGAGCGCAGGATCATTGGGTGATCTGAAAAGATAGGTCTCGGGTAGGTCGGAGCTTGGATCGGTTGTCCACCTGATGAAAACCGTTACGGCTGACAGGCCATCGGGCTTGAACGTGAAGGTGAAGGTCTTCGGGTTAAAAAAACCAGCGCTCTGGGTGTTGAATTCCTCTTCTTTGCCGTCGTAGGTGTAATGCCCCCTTGCCGAGCCGGACTGGATGTAGCTGTGCTTAGCCATATTGTTGCTCCTCGATTCATTGAGTGAGCAGTTAATTAATACCTGAATCTATGCGCCGACAACTGATAGAAATGCTAGGTGTCACGCTCAGTGTTGGCTCGTTTGGGCGCAGTCTTCCGGGCTCGTATCGGGGGGCGCCTTTAGAGAAACTGATTGAGAACCCAGTAAAGGCTCCCCGCCAACACCATCGCCGCAGGTAGCGTCAACACCCAGGCCATCAGCAGGTTGATGAGCGTACGTTTCTGGATCCCCGACCCATTGGCCACCATGGTCCCGGCCACCCCCGAACTCAGCACATGGGTGGTCGACACCGGCAGCCCGAACATGTCTGCCGCGCCAATGGTGCACATTGCCACCACCTCCGCCGACGCCCCCTGGGCATAGCTCAGGTGGGTCTTGCCGATCTTTTCGCCCACCGTCACCACGATGCGCCGCCAGCCGACCATGGTGCCCAGGCCCAGGGCGATGGCCACCGCCACCTTGACCCACAGCGGGATGTAGCGGGTGGCGTCGTCCAGTTGACGCTTGAACAGTTGCACATGGCGGGCAGTGTCGGCGTCGAACGCCACCAGGGCGTTCTTGTCGATCAGGCGGATGGCTTCACTGGTCAGGTACATGTCGTTGCGCACGTTGGCCATGGCCTCGGCCGGTACGCGGTTGAGCGAGCCATAGCCCTTGACCTCTTCGCCGATCATGCCGGTCAGCGCGGCCAGGGCCGGGACCAGTTCGGGGGTGGGCTTGGGCTGGCTAATGAAGGCGGTCAGGGTGTGCCGTGGGTCGGCCGGGGCCGCTTGCGGGGCGCTGCGCACCAGGGCCTGGCGGGTCACCTCGGCCACTGCCGAGAACTGCAGGGCCTGTTCGCTGGGCATGGTCTTGTTCAGCGCGTAGGCCATCGGCAGGGTGCCGACCAGGATCAGCATGATCAGGCCCATGCCTTTCTGCCCGTCGTTGGAGCCATGGGCGAACGACACGCCGGTGCAGGTTAGGATGAGTACACCGCGGATCCACCAGGGTGGTGGAGTCTGGCCCTCGGGCGCCTGATAAAGCTCCTTACGCTTGACCAGCGCGCGCAATGCCAGCAGCAGCAGGGCGGCGCAGGCGAAACCGATCAGCGGGGAAAACAGCAGGGCATAACCGACTTTGCTCGCCTGGCCCCAGTCCACACCGCTGGTGCCGTCGCGCCCATGCATCAGCGCGTTGGCCACGCCCACCCCGATGATCGAGCCGATCAGCGTGTGCGAGGACGAGGCCGGCAGGCCCAGCCACCAGGTGCCGAGGTTCCAGATGATCGCCGCCAGCAGCAGGGCGAAGACCATGGCGAAGCCGGCGCCCGAACCCACCTGCAGGATCAGCTCCACCGGCAGCAGGGCGATGATGCCGAAGGCCACCGCGCCGCTGGACAGCAACACCCCGAGAAAATTGCACAGCCCCGACCACACCACCGCCACCGGCGCTGGCAGCGAATGGGTGTAGATCACCGTGGCTACGGCGTTGGCGGTGTCGTGGAAACCGTTGACGAATTCGAAGCCCAGGGCAATCAGCAAGGCCAGGCCCAGCAACAGGAACGGCGTGACCGTGGTGATCACCGTGCCACTGGCGCTGACGTCTTGCTTGAGGCTCCAGAAGGTATAGGCCAGGCCGGCCAGCAGCAGGCCGAAGAACAGTACCAGGGTGGCGCGGCCAGGGCGGTGGGACAGCTGCGGGCGGGAATCGAGCTTGACCAGCGCGTCCTGGCTGGCCATTGAGGGGGTTGTCATGGGAGCTCCGGGGTGCTTTGCGGCACGAGGCGAGGTATCCCATCCTAGAAACAATCTGTTACCCGGGAGTGACCTCGATCAAAGGAACTTCTAGTCTAGGAGGCATCGGCGAATTGCCAAGCGAGCCCAGAATGATCCGCTGCAAGCGTGTGTACGACCCCTTTGAAGCCAGCGATGGCCAGCGTGTGCTGGTCGATCGCCTATGGCCGCGCAACACACGCAAGGAAGACCTGCACGGTCAGTGGCTGCGTGAGGCGGCACCTTCCGACGAACTGCGCAAGGCGTTCCACGCCGGTACGCTGGATTACCCTGGATTCACCCAGCGTTACCAGCAGGAACTGGCCGCGCACCCCGAGCACTGGTACCCGCTGCTGGACCTGGCGGGCAAGGGCGAGCTGACCCTGCTGTACGCCGGCAAGGATACCGAGCACAACAATGCCCGGGTGCTCGCCGACTGGCTGGAGGACGAACTGGAGCGGCGCGGGCCTGGGAGTTCGCCGGTGTGCTATGCCCCTTGAACTGATCGCCGCTACCGACAATGACCTGACCTTCGCCCGCGACCTCACGCGCCGGGCGATGCTGCCGTACTACCGCGAATTCGACCTGCTGTGGATCGAGCAAGCCTTCGACGAAGCCTGGGGCTGGCGCGAGCAATGGCGGGTGGTTGAAGACAGTAAGGTGCTGGGTTTTTGCAGCCTCAGCCAGGACCGCCAGGCCCTGTTTATCCGCGAGCTGCACCTGCTGCCCGAGCATCGCGGGCGCGGCGTGGGTGGTTGGGTGCTGGAGACACTGGCCGGCTGGGCTGCGCAGCGGCGCCTGCCGCTGCTGCGGCTGATGGTGTTTCGCAGCAACCCGGCGCGCCAGCTGTACCTGCGCCGGGGGTTTGTCGAGATGGGCGAGGATGAGTGTTTCGTGCGGATGCAGCGGCCCGTAGCCTGACGCTACCCATCTGTAGGAGCGGCCTTGCGCCGCGAAAGGGCTGCGCAGCAGCCCCAGGATTCAAGTGGCGACGCATAGATTGCTGGGGCCGCTTTGCGGCCCTTTCGCGACACAAGGCCGCTCCTGCAACGGGCGTGCAAGCCCAACAATCGTTAGTTGTTAAGCCGCACCCGCACCATCCGCCCCTGTGCCACCGTCGCCTCCAGCACCTGCCCCTGCAATGGCAGCAGATCCCCGATCAGCAGGTTCTGCAACAACGCCTTGCCGTCGAAGCTGTTGCCACCGATCTCGACGTCGCGAATCCCTTCCACCCGCACCACCGCCTTGCCCACTTGCCCCAGGCGGTTGCCGCTGATCAGCAGGGGTCCCGGCAGCGGCGTGGCATTGCGCAGGCTCACGGCGTACTCGGGGGTATTGCCGATGCGGTTGCCGACCAGCGCCAGGGCACCGACCTCGCTGGCATCCACCGCGCTGCCCTGGCTGCTGGCCAGCAGGTTGTCGTCGATCAGCAAGGGGGTAGCCGGCGTCGGCGCGAGGTTGCGCAACTGGATGCCATTGCCGCGGCTGGCGCCGATGCGGTTGCCGGCCACCAGCACGGCGCCGCGCTGGTCGCTGACCTCGATGGCGGCCTTGGCGGCGCCGAGGATCAGGTTGTCTTCGATCAGCGCGCGGGTCTGCCCGCGCAGGCGCACGCCGCTGTTGTTGTCGATGCCGCGCAGCTGGTTGCCGTGCAGGTCGAGCTGGCTGTCGCGGGCATCAATGGCGTACTGCTGGGTGCGTTCGAACTGGCTGTTGGCGATGGTCGCCTGGCTGTGTTGCAGCTCCACCGCCGTGGACAACTCGCTGAAGCGGCTGCCCTCGATCAGCAGCGTGGCCGGACGGGTGCCGGCAGCTTGCTGGGCGCTCAGGGCGGTGGTCAGGCCACGGGACAGGTTGGCGTTGTAGCCCAGGCGGTTGAGGGTGGAGCCGATCACCTGGGTATGGCTGCCGGCCCAGGCCACCACGAACGGCCGCCAGGCGCGGTCGGTGTTGCCGGCCTTGTCGCCGGCGACGCTTTCCAGCGTTGACTGGTTCAGCCCCAGCCAGCCCTGATTGATCAGCGCGGTGCCGGAGTAGCTGTACAGGTACAGGCTGGTGCCTTCGAGCTGCAGCCCGGCATCGTTGCCGATCATCAACGGGTAGCTGAGCAGGTAACCGTCCTTGTAGCGCTTGAGGATGCGCGCATCGCCCAGGGCCGCCTCCAGCTGCGCCAGGGTGATGCTGCCACCGCGCAGCACCACGGCCTGGGGGTGGTGCGCCTGGTAGCCGGCGATGGCGCGGAACAGGCCATTGTTGACGAAGGGTTCGAACGGCCAGCTGCCGGCCTGGGCGGAAAACATCGGTTGCAGGCTGACGCTGGCGCGGCCGGCGGGCGGCGCGTGGCGGGCCTGTTCGAAGCTCACCGCCTGGCGGGCCTGCTGGCGCAGCTGGGTCAGCTGTGCCTGATGTTGCTGTGGGCTCAGGGTGTCCAGCACCGGGTTGGCGGGCAGTGCCTGGTTGGCGGCCTGGGCGCCAGCGGCCAGCAGCAGGGCGGCCAGGCAGCTGAGGGATATACGGGTGAACGGTGCCATGGGACGCATCCTTGTTCAGGGCAGGTTGGGGTAGGCCGGTTTCAGCGGGCCACCGATCTGGCTGTAGTTGTCCACATCGCCGTCCTCGCTGTCATACAGCTGGCGGGCCAGGCGGTGGCCGGGCTCGCGGGCGAGGAACGGGATCAGCCAGGCGAGCTTGTAGGGCGCCACCTCGGCCTGGCCCTGGCCCTTGAGCTCGGGCAGGGTGTCCGGCGCCAACACGCTGCGCGCGGCAAAGCTGGCCAACTGGTCGAGGGTCTGCTGGTCGGCACGGCTCCAGGCCAGGCCATGGCTGCGGGCCGACTCGCTGAGCAGCACCAGCGGCACCAGGGCGTACTGGCTGTAGTTGGCGGCCAGCTTGGCGCGGGCCACCTCCAGCGGCAGGTAGGCGTAGCTGCCGTCAGCGCCTGGCACGGCCTGGGCCAGGCCACGGCGCAGGTTGCCGTCGGCCCACCGGATGAAGTCGTCGCGGCCCACCAGCATGCCGGCGGCGGCCACGGCCCAGGCGGCCCAGTAATCGTGGTTGTTGAAGTACACGCCGGTGGCCGTGCGCCGTGGGTCGTACTCGCGGATCACCTGTTCGCCCAGCTGGCCGAACCAGTGCCGTTGCGCGGGCGTCAGTTGCACCTTGCCGTCGGCTGCGGCCTGGGTCAGCAGAACGGCGCCGGCCATGGCCGCCAGCGCCCATTTGCGCGCGGCCATGCCGGTACTGCTGGCGTCGGGGTCGAGCAATGCGCCGGCCTTGGCCCATTGCTCCAGCCATTGGTCCTGGCAGGCCAGGGCCATGTTGGCGTCCTGCGGCTTCTTGGCGTTCTGGAAGCGCTTGCCGGCATGGATCAGCCCGCCGATGAACTGCTTGACCTGCTTGGCGATGCGTTCGCTGTCGGCGTCGGGGCTGGCGCGCAGGGTGGACTTGCTGGCGTCGCGCTGGTCGTACTTGCTTTGCAGGTGCAGGCTGCCGGTGTAGGGCGGTGGCGGCGCCTTGCTGCATTCGAGGGTGCGGTAGTCGGCGATCATGGCCGCTTGCGCGGTAGCGCGGGGGGGCCAGATCGACTGGGCGGCGTGGGTGTGGAGTGGTAGAAGGACAAAAATGAGCAGAAGCGAGATCCCCGGGGCCGCTTTGCGGCCCATCGCTGGCAAGCCAGCTCCCACAGTATCCGCGCACACCCTGCTCCCTGTGGGAGCTGGCTTGCCAGCGATGGGCTGCAAAGCAGCCCCAATTGCGGCCATCACAGACACAGGCGCGTCTCCACATCGGTCGCCGCCGTACCCGCCTTGGTCGGCTCAAGGAACACCGACAACAGGTTGGCACCGGCAAACTCGGGCGCCTTGCTCAGCTCCAGGTAGTACTGGCCGCCACTCACCGCCGCCTCACGGCGCAACCACACCTTGTCGCGGGCGCCGTTGTCGTAATAGACGATGATGTAGAAGTCGCGCACGTTCTTGTCGCTCAGGCGGATATCCAGGAAACCCTGCGCACCGCTCAGCGCCTGGCGCGTGCTGCCGGCATTGCTCAGCAGCTCGATGCGCTCGCCCACCTTCAGCGCCGGGCGCTGCAGTTTCGAGCCCAGCACTTCCTTCGACGCCTTGCAGCCCCCTTGCACCGCCGGCACCAGCTGGCGGTACATCAGCGGCGAGTCCAGCCGGTAGTTGGCCGGCAATTCCCAGACGATCAGCTTGGGCGGCGCTTCGGCCTTGTAGTCGGCCGACAGCAGGTACTCCAGCAACGAGCCGTCCTCGCCCACGCCGGGCAGGGCGTAGTTGAGGATGTCCACGCCCAGGTACTGCTTGAGGTAACCGTCGAAGTTGAACTGCTTGCTCTCGTCTTCACGGGCGGCGGCGTTGCTGTCGCCAACCAGGATCACCTCGGGGTCGGGGGCTTCGTCGAACAGTGCGTCGCTGCTGGCGGCCTGGGGAATGGTCTGGTAGCCGCGCACATACTGGAAACCGTAGTTGTTGCCGCAGATATAGCTCATCGCCAGGTTCAGGGTGCCGTCCTTGGGCACCATCACCCCTGGCTCGGTGCGGTACTGCTTCTTGGCGAGCCCGGCATAGAACGGCTGGCGGCGGACTTCCTCGGCCATCAGCCTGGCCGTGGCCTCGGCGCCGGCCGGGGTCCAGTGGTGGTCGCGGCGGAAGAAGTACTCCTCCCGGGGTGGCTGTTGCACCAGCTGCATCATCGGCGCCACCACCGCGCCGGCCTGGCGCAGTTGCCCCAGGTAGGCAGCAAGGTTGGCGCTGGCGCGGTTGTAGTCGAAGCCGTGCAGCTGGTCGCCTTGCAGCTTGTCGCGGTGCATCAGGCCGCGGGTCGGCTGGATGGCCATGGCCACCTGGATGCCCTGCTTGTGAAAGGCCTGCATCAGCCGGGCGAACTCCGGGCGCATGGGCGCGGGTATGCCGAAGTCGTTGGTCAAATCGACCACCGAGCGGAACAGCCAGCGCTCCTTGCCGGGAACGATCTGGCGCATCAGCTTCATGCGCCCTTCGGCATAGTGCTGCGGGTCGGCCAGGGCCGGGCAGGCCATGCACTGCAGGTTCTCGCAGGCGGGCTTGGCGGCTGGTTCGGCGGCCTGGCCGGGCAGGCTCAGCAGGGTGAAGGCGGCCGCCAGGCCAAGGGGGAGGAGGGTGTTCATGGGCCAGTCATCCTTGCGTGTGGCGCTGCGTCACTCGGTGGGGTCGATGCTGTTGGCCAGGCTCAGGCTGCGGTTGCCCGGCAGCAGCACATAGCTGTACGAGCGGCCTTTCTTGAGGAACAGCTCGTCGAAGCTGGCCACCTGCTTGTCGGCCACGTAGGCGGCGAAGTCGATCTTGATCTCGTTGACCATGCGCGTGCCGGTCTGGCCGTTGCCCAGCGGCTTGACCACCTCGTGCTTGCCGTCGGCGGTGCGCAGCATGGCCTGCGCCGGGGTGAGGTTGTAGAACGCCACCTGGGCTTTCTTGGGTTCGTTGACGTACTGGTCGGCGATCAGCTTCAGTTGCTGACCGTCATACACCACGGTGCTGGCGGCATTGGCCACCAGGGTCGGTTCGATGGCCTTGGCGCCGATGCCGATCCGGTGGGCGCCGGCGGGCACGAAGCGGTAACCGCTGAGCTGGCCCGGGGCGACTTTCTGCGGGTTGACCTTGCCGCTCAGGGTCACGTCGACACTGCTGGCGGACAGGTTGAGCACGCGCACGAACGCAGAGTCGGCCGGGGCCACGGCGTCGTACAGGTCGGCATTGCCTTCGGCGGCGAAAGTGGCATGGCTGGCAACGGCCAGGGCAAGGGCGGTAAACAGCGGCGAAAGCTTCATCAGGTTCTCCTTGAAACGTCAGAAATGCGTGGGCTGGGCGCTGCGGCTGAGCGCGCCGGGGCGGTGGGCAAGCAGGGTACGCAGGGGGAATTCCCAAACCACGGTGTCGATCTGCGGGTTGTTCAGTTGGTCACTGGCCAAAAACTGGTTCATCGCCTCGAACGGCCCGCGGGCCTCCACGGCGATGGACAGCAGGTCACGGTTGAGCGCCTCCTTGAGGAAGCCGACGAAGTTCCAGTCGTCGATCTTGCTGTAGCTGGTGCCCACCAGCAGCAGGCCCTGGTCCTGCTCGGCGAACAGGTCGTCGCTGCTCTGGGCGGCCTTGAGGGTTTCGTACAGCGCGATGGTGCTGGCGCCGAACTGCGGGGCCAGGCGCGCATGGTCGAACTGCAGGTAGTTCATCAGGTCGCCCTTGATGCTTTTTTCGGCGGTCTGGTGCGAGACATACACCTGGTCGCCCAGTAGCTGCGGGCGCTGGCGCGCCAGTTCGTAGGCCGAGAGCCGGGCGCCGTCCGGGCTCCAGTGGGTGTCGGACTTGAGGAACAGGCCGGGCCCGGCGAGGTTGCGCAGGTACGCCGCGCGCAGGGGCACCACGTCCAGCTGGCGCGCCTGCAGGTCGCCGACAAAGCGGTCGTAGAGGCCGGTCACCCGTGGGTCGAAAGCGCGTTCGGCGTGCTCGGCATAGATGTCCAGCTTCATCGGCAGCGGCAGCAACACCAGGTGCTTGCCGTGCTCGGCCAGTTGCTGCTCGACCTTGCTGATTAGCGCCAACTGGCTCGCCAGGTGGGTGTCGAGGTCATTGGGCACGCGGTATTCCTGGTTGCTGTACAGCCAGCCGTCGTTGCCCAGCACCACGCCCTTGGTGCCTTCGCCGAACAGCTGGAACTGGGCATCGGCCCACAGCTGCACCGACGGGTCGCGCAGGAAGAAGCGCTTGTCGTAGCTCCGCTCGAACTTGCGCAGCAGCTTGCCGTCGACGAACAGGTTCCAGCTGTCGGTCTGGGTGCGGGCAAAACTCAGCACCGGCGGTAGCGAGTAGACGAACATCGCTGCCAGCACCAGGGCGAAGACAATGCCATTGGCCTTGCTCGCCGAATTCATCACCGGATACATGGCGGGCTCCTAGAACTGGAAATACAAAAAGGGCGAGAACGAGTTGGCGGCCAGGCTGCTCAGCGCCAGCAAAAAACCGGCCCACAGCAGCAGGCTGTGCAACACCCCGACGTGGCGCATGAAGTAGCCGTCCTTGTTGCCGGCGTAGAAGCGCACGTTGTTGATCCCGGCCAGGATCAGCCAGGCGAACGCCACCAGGGCAAAGGCCATGGCCATCTGCGAGGCGCCGAGCACGTACAGCTCCAGCGAGCCGAAGCCGTTGAAGCCCAGCAGGGCCTGGTAGATGGCTAGGCTGTGGCGCAGGTCCATGGTGAAGAACAGTGGCATGCTCAGCACGATCAGCACCGCGGTGCGCAGGTTGCGCCCCAGGTGGTAGGGCGTGCTGACCTTGGTCGCCAGGTTGTACTTGCGCTCCAGCACCATGCCGATGCCGAAGAACAGCCCCCAGCAGATGAAGGCAAAGCTCGCGCCATGCCACAGGCCCGACAGCAGCATGGTCCAGACCAGCGCCGGCAGGGCGCCGGCCACGCGCTTGCGCACCAGCGGCAGGTACACGTAGTCGCGCAGAAAATGCGCCAGGGTCATGTGCCAGCGCGACCAGAACTCGGTGATGCTCTGCGACACATAGGGCTGGTTGAAGTTTTCCGGGAAACGGAAGCCCATCATCAGCGCCAGGCCCAGGGCCATGTGGCTGTAGCCGGCGAAGTCGAAGTACAGCTGCAGGGTCGACACCACCAGGCCGAACCAGGCATCGGCGAACTGCAGCGTGCCTTCGCCGACGAACAGCACATTGATCGGCGCCAGGCGATCGGCGATCAGCACTTTCATGATGAAGCCGAGCATGAAGCGGCACACGCCCAGCGAGAACAGCTCCAGCGAGTGGGTGCGCTGGCGCAGCTGCGGCGCCAGCTGGCTGTAGCGCAGGATCGGCCCGGCCACCAGGTGCGGGAACAGCGCGACGAAGGCGGCGAAGTCGATGAAGTTGCGCGTGGGGGTGGCGTCCTTGCGGTAGATGTCGACGATGTAGCTCAGGGCATGGAACACGTAGAACGAGATGCCCAGCGGCAGGAAGATGTTCTCCAGGGTCCAGGTGTTGATGCCCAGCGGCGCCAGCAGCAGGGCCAGCACCTCGGCGCCGAAATTGGCGTACTTGAAGTAGCCCAGGGTGGCCAGGTTGCCGGCCACGCCCAGCCACAGCAGGCGCAGGGCCAGGCGCTTGTCGCCGGCATCCAGGCGCGCCTTGATACGCAGCCCGAACCAGTAGTTCCAGTAGGTGATGGCGACGAACAGCAGCAAGAAGTCCGGGCGCCACCAGGCGTAGAAGATGTAGCTGGCGGCGACGATCACCAGCGAGCGCCACTGCGGCCGGGCCAGGTAGTAGATGGCCAGGAACAGTGGCAGGTACAGGAACAGGAACACGTTGGAAGCGAAGATCATGGCCTGGCCCTCGGGTTAGTAGCTGATCACCACGCCGACGCTCAGCTGGTAGTCGTCACCGGTCTTCAGTGCGCTGCCGGCGTTGAGGTAGCTGGCGCTGACCAGGGTGTTGACGTCCAGGTGCTTGCCGTCGAGGGCCACGGGGAACATCTTCCAGTAGTAGTTGAGGTCGACCATCTGCCCGACGTTGTCACCCTTGCCGTACAGGTCGGCGCCTTGCAGTTGCCGGCGTTGCGCGCGGGCGTCGGCGGCCATGCGGATCGGCAGCTCGCCGTTTTCGTTGCGCAGGTTGAGCTGGGTCACGCGCAGGTCGAGGGCGCTGCGCGGGGTGGGGCGGGTTTCCAGGGCGATGCCGTAGTAGCTGAGGTTGCGCAGGTCGAGGGCGACGAACGAACTGGTCAGGCGGGTGCTGTAGGAACCCTGGCGGGTGATGCGGTCGGACTGGATCGGGTTCAGGCGAAAACCGTCGTTTTCATCGCTGGGTTTGTCGGTCAGGCCACCACGCAAGGCCACCCGCGGGGTCCACGGCAGGTCGTCGAAACGCTTGCCCACTTCACCCAGTGCGGCCCACCCACGGCTGGCGTGCCCGGTGGTGGTCTGGCCGTTGCTGTCGGTGTTGTCCATGCTGCCCTCGAGTGCCGCCAGCTCCAGGTGGTAGTCGGTCGACCAGGGCAACTTGTCGCCCTTGAAAAACAGGCCGTAGCGCCAGCCCTTGAAGTCGTAGCGGTCGTCACGGTCGTGGCCGCTGCGGTCGTTCTCCTGCATCAGGCGCACGCCGGCCTGGTTGTGGGTGCTCCAGCGGTAGGCGTACTGGCCCATCAGGTACAGCGTGCGCTCTTCACTGGCGGCCAGCGAATTGACGTCGGTGTTGTAGTTGTGGAACTTCTGCCCCACCGCGATGAAGACATCGGTGAAGCTGTCCTGGTAGTTGAAGCGCAGCGACTCCAGGCTGTCGTCCCACCACAGGCCGTAGTCGTCATAGAAGCGCTGACGGCCGAACGACATGGACAGGCGCGGGTCATCGCCGATCAGGTCGCGCTTGACGTACAGCTCGCGCAGTTCGGCGTACCAGCCTTCGGGCTGCTCGCGTTCGTTGTCGTTGCTCGATTCGTTGGCGATGTTGCTCGACTGGCTGGAGTCGTAGTTCAGCCACACGCGGCCATAGACCATCCACTTGGCCCAGCGTTTTTCCGGCGAGTACCAGGCGAACGACGGCTCGTAGCGCAGGCTGTAGAACGTCTCGCGGTCACGGCCGACCTGCGAGTCCTCCGGGCCGTAGCCGGTCTGCACGGTGAGCTTGTTGAACACTTCCGAGGTGATCACCGGTTCGCTGCCATCGGCGCTGGCCACGCGCACCGACGCGTTGCTGTCGGCCTCGGGGCCGGTGATCTCTTCCAGCGCCAGGGCCGCCGGCAGCGGTGCCAGGGCCAGCAGGGCGCCGAGCAGGGGGTGATGGGCTTTCACAGGGTTGCCTCCTTCAACAGGTCGTTGCGCGCGGCCAGGGCGCGTTCGATTTCATCCTTGGGCAGGGTCTTGTCCAGCCGGCGCAGCAGGCCGCGGGCACGGGTTTCGCCCAGGTCCAGGGCGATGCGCGCATAGGTGTAGGCCTTGACCGGGTCGTGGCAGATGGCCCGGCCGCGCGAATAGACGGTAGCCATGCGGTACCAGGCGGCGGTCGAACCCTGCTCGGCCTGGGCATGCCAGACGGCGAGGGCGCGCTCCTGGTCGGGCTGGTCGAGGCCGCCCTTGCTGTACAGGTCGCCCTGCAGCAGGCGGGCGTCGCGGTAGTTGACGGCGATCAGTTCGTCGATCAGCACCTGGGCCTTTTGCGGGTCGAGGGTCAGCCAGTTGTTGACCATGTACAGCGCGGCATCCAGCGCCTTGGCCCGGGTCGGGTCCTTGGCGCGCACCTGGCCGATCAGCGCCTGCACTTCTTCGGCGTTGTGCTCGGTGGGGTTGGAGATCATGAAGTTGGCCTTGGAGATCAGCGCCGGCAGGTAGCCACGAGCAACGGCGTTGTCCATCCAGCGCTGCACTTCGGCGATGCCGGCGGCGCGTACCTGGTCGTTGGCCTTGTCACGGGCCTGCTGTTCGGGCGTGGGTTCCACCTTGGGCCCCATGGCCGTGCCCAGGCGTTGCTCGCGCTCGGCGTCCAGCTCGGCGCGCTGCACGCCGTGGATGTTGTCCAGCAGCGCGCCGATGCGTTGCACCACCTCCACCGGCAGGCTGGCCATCTGTGGCTCCAGGCTACGGGCGAAGGCGAGGAAGGCCGGGTCCTGGCGTTCGCCGAGGAAGCGGTAGTAGCGGTCGATGGCGCGCGGGTCGATGCGCGCCGCCTGCTGGTACCAGCGCTCGGCTGCGGCCAGGTCGCCCTGGCGCTCGGCCACCACGGCGCGGTACAGCTCGGGCCGGCAGTTGAGCAGGCAGCTCTGTTCGTACAGCCCCAGCAGCTGCGCGGCACGCTCGCCGGGGAACAGCTGCGGGTACACCAGGAACACTTCCAGGCTGGTGCTGGTGCTGCGCGGGTCGAGGTCGTTGGGGTAGCGGGTGAGGGCCTGGCGCATCCAGTCCTGCTGGCTGCGTTGCAGGTTCGGCGTGCGGTCGAGCAGGCGTGCCAGCGAGGCCAGCGCCGGCACCTGGCCCTGGCCATCGGCGAAGGCCTCCTGGTACAGGCGGATGATCTCCTGGCGGTTGCCTGCGTCGTTGCCGGCCAGCACGTCACCGAGCAGTTGCTTGGAGGCAAGGTCGCCGCGTGCGGCGAGCGCGCGCAGGTCGGCGGTGACGTCGGCGCTCGGGTCCTTGTACAGCGCGTAGCGCACCTGCTCCAGGCTCTGCCCGGCGCTGGCGGCGCCCAGCCAGGCGAGGCCGAGGCCTGCCAGCAGCAGGCGCGGGGCGTTCTTGGCGTTCATGGCCGGCCCTCAGTTGGCGCTGCCGAACGGCAGGCCGAGGTACAGGTCCACCGCCACCGCCTTCTGGTAGGCCGCGGCCGGCAGCGGGCTGTCCGGCAGGATGGTCAGTGCCAGGTTGCGGTTCACTTCGTCGGAGCGGGCGTCCACCACCTTGCCGCTGAAGTGCTGGTCGAGGCCGAACACCTGCATGTCCACCGAGCGCACGCGGCTGACATCGGCGAGCTTGTCGAACGGCACGTTGGCGCGCACGAACAGGCCCTGGTCCTTGGGCAGCAGGTGCATCATCGGCGCGGCCTTGTAGCCATAACCGTCGAGCGGTTGCGTCGGGTACCAGACCAGGCAGTCGCAGGGGCTGTTGATCACCGTCTCGATGGTGGCGCGGCCAAGCAGCGCCTGCAGATCGCCCGGGGCGAGATCGGCCAGGGCTTTCATGTCGGCCGGGCTGGTGAAGCTGGTGGCCAGCTGGGTGGAGATGCTCGCCAGCGGCTGGCCGGCCTGCACCTCGGTGGTGCCGGTGGGCAGCAGGTATTTGACGTAGCCGTTGTCCGGCATGCTGATCAGCTGGGCGTTGCTGGCCACCGTGGCCTGCACCGCCGGCACGCGGAAGAACAGCAGGTAACCCTTGTAGGCGACGAAGCCCAGCGCGGCGATGCCGGCGGCGGTGAACAGCGCGGTGCCGGCCAGCGCCTTGAGGCGGTCGCCCGCCGTGCGCGCGCTGGCCTGCTTGTGCTTGCGCTCCTTGATGTAGTTCTCGCGCTGCATCACGTTGAACAAGCCGTTGATGTCGGCGATTTCCCCCGACAGGTAGGCGCTGATCAGGTAGCGCAGGATGTCACGCTTCTGTGCGTCGAGGTCGACGAACTGGGCACCCACCTCCTTGCCGCGCTGGGAGACGATGCGCACCTTGCCGTCGATCGACAGGTCGACCTGGTTCAGGCGCAACTGGATCGACGCGTCGTACAGCGCGCCGATGCTCAGCGGCGCCTCGTGCAGCAGGCCGATGCCGCCCAGCGAGATGTCGGCAAGTTGTGCCTCGAACGGCTCGCGGCCGCTGCCGGCCAGACGCACCCGGGCGTTCATGCGGGTGCGCACGTACTGACGTTCGTCGATCGCTTCGTGGACGATGTTGGCCGGGGCCGTGGGGGTATTCGAGCTACTCATGTGCAGGCGCCTTTCCTTAACGTTGCGTGAGTTCAAGCAGAATGGTGATGACCCCGAAGAAAATGGCGATGGAGGAGCACAGCATCGCCTTCGAGGACCAGCGGTTGAGGCGGGCGTCGAAGCCGACGCTGCCGGTGGCCAGGGTGGTCTTCTGCCGCGTCCAGCTTTGCTGGTCCATGTGGAACATCGCGTAGACCTTCATCAGCGAGCCGACGATCTGGTTGTAATAGAGAACGAAGGGGTACATCGGGCTGACCGGGTGCCCGGCGAAAACGAACAGCACCGTCACCAGGCTGCGCGAGAGCAGCACCCAGAACAGGTACACCAGCAGGTACTGGATGCCGAACACCAGGCCGGCCACCAGCGAGGCGGTCAGGCCCATCAGGCAAGTCCACATCGACACGCGCTGGTCGAGCAGCACGTACAGGGTGAACAGCCCCAGGCGCGCGCGGCCGAGCAGGGCGGTGGCGCGGAAGTTCTGCCGCAGCGAGTTGCCGTACCAGCGGAACATCAGCTGGCGGGTGGCGACCCAGAAGCTGTCGCTGGGCGGGTGCTCGACGGTCAGTGTGTGGCTGTCGGGCACGTAGAAGGTGTCCCAGCCGGCGCGCATCAGGCTCAGCCAGCTCGACTTGTCATCGCCGGTGAGGAACTGGAAGCGGCCCAGGCGCCAGTGTTCGAGAAAGTCCGCTTCGACATCGCGGATGAACGCGGGGTCGGTCATCACGCTGGCGCGGAAGAACGACAGCCGCCCGGTGAGGGTCAGCACCCGGTGCGACAGGGCCATCGAGCACATGTTGATGTGCCGCTGGACGAAGCGCATCGAGTGCCACAGGCGCATCCAGCGGCTGCCTTCGACCTCGCAGAATTCGTTGGTGGTCAGCCCGCCGACATTGGGCAGCAGGGCGAACAGCTTGACCGCGCGCTCGACGCAGCCGGGCAGCATCATGGTGTCGCCGTCGACCACGCCGACCACCGCGTCCTCCAGCGGCATCTGCCGGGACAGCGCGCGGAAGGCATGGGCCAGGCCGTCGCGTTTGCCGGTGCCGCGGGCGCGCACGATCACCAGGCCGATGTCGTCGCGGCCCTGCACTTCGTTGCGCATGATGTCCTTGATGAACTGCTCGTCGCCTTTCTCGACGATCGAGGCGATCACCGTGCAGGGCACGTTCAGCCGTTGCACCTCCTGGAACACCGACTGGTACACCTTGAAGGTGGTGTGGGTGGGGATGCGAAAGCTGGTGACCACCATGAACATGTGCGAGGGCAGCGCGGCATCGCCCATGCGCTCGACCTGGCGGCGCAGGCGCGGGAACACCAGGTGCAGGAACCACATGCCGCGCAGGTAGTGGAGGATGGCGTTGCCGTAGCGCCACATGCCCAGGGTGCCGATGATGAAAATGAACAGGTGGTGGTTGGGGTCAAGGTACTGCGGCGCGACCATCTGCGAGGCCAGCGCGATCAGCCCGGCAAGCAGCGCCCAGGCGCAGAAGCTGGCGGCCGCGCGCAGGTACCCCGGGGCCGCGAAGGGCCGCTGTTGCTGTCGTTCCATGTCGCTGTAGCTCCTGTGTACGGGGGGCCGCCGCCGGCGCCAAGCAAGCGCGGCAGCGGGCTGACGGGGTTACCAGCAAATGCCTTGGTGCCGGGCATTGCTGGTGCCGGCCATGAACCCGACCAGGTCCACCACCTGCTTGCCGTGGCCTGCTTCCAGGGCCCGGGCAAAGCGCTCGTCGTTGTTGCCCAGCACGATCACCTCGGCCTCGTCGATCACCTGGTCAAGGTCGCTGTGCAGCAGGGTGCTGATATGCGGGATCTGCTGCTCGATGTACTGGCGGTTGGCACCGAAGCAGCGGGCATAGTCGACGTTGGCGTCGAAGATGCTCAGGCTGTAGCCCTTGCCGATCAGCTGTTCGGCCAGGGTCACCAGCGGGCTTTCGCGCAGGTCGTCGCTGCCGGCCTTGAAGGCCAGCCCGAGCAGGGCGATCCTGCGCTTGCCGTGGCGTGTCACCAGGTCGAAGGCCCGCGCCACCTGCTGGCGGTTGCTGGCCATGAGCGAGGCCAGCAGCGGGTGCTCGATATCCAGCTGGCCGGCGCGGTAGGTGAGGGCGCGCACATCCTTGGGCAGGCACGAACCACCGAAGGCGAAGCCTGGGCGCAGGTAGTAGCGCGACAGGTTGAGCTTGTAGTCCTGGCAGACCACATCCATCACCTCGCGGCCATCGACATCCGAGGCCTTGGCGATGTTGCCGATCTCGTTGGCGAAGCTGACCTTGGTCGCGTGCCAGACATTGCAGGTGTACTTGATCAGCTCGGCGACCTCGATCGACTTGCGGATCACCGGGGCGTCGAGGCCCTGGTACAGCGACTCGAGCAGGTCGCCGGACTGGCGGTCGAGCTCGCCGATCACGGTCATGGCCGGGAAGTCGTAATCCTTGATGGCGGTGCTCTCGCGCAGGAACTCAGGGTTCACCGCCACGCCGAAGTCGACCCCGGCCTGTTTGCCCGAGGCTTTTTCCAGGGTTGGGATGACCAGGTTCTTCAGTGTGCCGGGCAGCACCGTGCTGCGTACCACCACGGTATGGCGGCTGCCCTTGTCGCGCAGGGCGGTGCCGATTTCCTGGCAGACCGCTTCCATGTAAGTAAGGTCCAGGTCGCCGTTGGCCTTGCTCGGGGTGCCCACGCACAGCAGCGACAGGTCGGTTGCAAGGATCGCCGCCTGCACGTCGGTGGTACCCCGCAGGCGGCCGTGGCGCACGCCGTCGAGCAGCAGTTGTTCCAGGCCTGGCTCGACGATCGGCGAGCGGCCCTGGTTGATCATGTCGATCTTTGTTTGGGCAATGTCGACGCCCAGTACATGGTGCCCGCGGGCCGAAAGGCACCCGGCGCACACTGCTCCCACATAACCCAATCCGAAGATGCTGATGTTCATAGATCCCTCTCTCCAGGCACGGCGCAAGGCCGGCCGAGATACACCGTTCATTAAGTTGTCGTACGTGGCAGACGCGCAGAAATACGCTGCGCTCAAAGGAGGCGAAGCTGGTTGTTTCTTGGTGGTCTATTAATATCCTAAAGATATTTTTACTGGCTCGGCAAGCGTTGATGACTTGTTGTTTTTAAATAATCTAAAACTTCTGCGTGAAAGTTAAAAAACCGTTAATAATCAACAAATTAAAGTTTGTTATAAGTTGGGCGTCAAAAAAATGATCATACTGTTTGTGTCGATAAAATGGCGCCAATATTAGCGTTTTTAGTGTGTTCAATGCTGTTTTCTGGGCTCCCTTCTACTGTTTCTTCTTGCGTAGTTTCATGCCTTTGTTGAACTTTTTATTGTGCGTGCAACAGCGCCAACAGGCGCTTTTAGTGGGCGTGCACGAAATAGCCGGCACTGGCGGCTTGCCATGATTGGATCCAATTGGCATAGTGCCGGGCGAATGCCTACGCATTCACTCGGGTGCGGGACGCACCTGTTCTGGAATGATGCACAGGAGGCAACTGGATGAACGGATTCGGCCCGCGACTCAGAGAAGAGCGCGAACGCCTGGGGCTGACCCAGCGCGTGTTTGGTGACATTGGCGGCGTCGAGCCCAATGCCCAGGGCAAATATGAAAGCGGCGAGCGCACTCCGCGCATGGACTACCTCGCTGCCGTGGCGGCCAAGGGTGTCGATGCCTTGTATGTGCTCACCGGCGTGCACACCCCCGCACCGCTGGACTGCCTGACCGCTGACGAAGACCGTCTGTTGGGGGCTTTCCGGCGTTTGCCCGTGGCAGATCAGGCTGCCGTCTGGCACCTGTTGCACCGGTTGGCGGGCGAGGTGGGTGGCGTTGAGCGGGTGCAAATGCGCCGCCCGGAATACCAGGCGTTTTTCCAGGACGGTTTGCGCTAGGTTGCTTGTGAAAAATTTTGTTAAGGTGGCGGGATCCAATCGCCCCACTAATGAGGTGTCTGCTTGATTAGGGTCCTGGTGGTCGACGATCACGATCTGGTGCGTACCGGCATTACGCGCATGCTGGCCGACATCGATGGCCTGCAAGTGGTGGGGGAGGCGGACTCGGGTGAGTCCGCCCTCAAGCTTGCCCGCGAGCTCAAGCCGGACGTGGTTCTGATGGACGTGAAAATGCCAGGGATCGGCGGCCTTGAAGCAACCCGCAAACTGTTGCGCAGCCAGCCGGACACCAAGGTGGTGGCGGTAACCGTGTGCGAGGAAGACCCGTTCCCCACCCGCCTCATGCAGGCGGGTGCCGCGGGCTACCTGACCAAAGGCGCCGGGCTCGACGAAATGGTCCAGGCCATCCGCCTGGCGTTCGCCGGCCAGCGCTATATCAGCCCGCAGATTGCCCAGCAACTGGCGCTCAAGTCGTTCCAGCCCCAGGGCTCGCCGTTCGATACGCTGTCGGAGCGGGAAATCCAGATTGCCCTGATGATCGTCGGTTGCCAGAAGGTGCAGATCATCTCCGACAAGTTGTGTCTGTCCCCCAAGACCGTCAATACTTACCGTTATCGGATCTTCGAAAAACTCTCGGTTACCAGCGATGTCGAATTGACCTTGCTGGCCGTCCGCCACGGTATGGTCGACGCAAGTCTGTAAACACACCCATGTCCCAAGCTTTTGATGCCAGTGCGTTCCTGGCGACCTGCAGTGGTCGCCCGGGCGTCTACCAGATGTTCGACGCCGAGGCGCGGCTGCTCTACGTGGGCAAGGCCAAGAACCTCAAGAAGCGTTTGGCCAGCTATTTCCGCAAGACTGGCCTGGCGCCCAAGACCGCCGCACTGGTGGGGCGCATCGCCCAGGTCGAGACTACCATCACCGCCAATGAGACCGAGGCGCTGCTGCTCGAGCAGACGCTGATCAAGGAATGGCGGCCGCCCTACAACATCCTGTTGCGCGACGATAAGTCCTACCCCTATGTGTTCCTGTCCGACGGTGAATTCCCACGCCTTGGCATTCACCGTGGCGCCAAGAAAGCCAAGGGCCGCTACTTTGGCCCTTACCCCAGCGCCGGGGCGATCCGCGAAAGCCTGAGCCTGTTGCAGAAGGCCTTCTCGGTACGCCAGTGCGAGGACAGTTATTACGCCAACCGCACCCGGCCGTGCCTGCAGTACCAGATCAAGCGCTGCAAGGGGCCGTGTGTGGGGCTGGTGGAGCCGGCTGAGTACGCCGAGGACGTGCGGCACTCGGTGATGTTCCTGGAAGGGCGCAGCCAGCAGTTGGGCAACGAGCTCAACGCCGAGATGGAAAAGGCTGCCATGGTCCTGAATTTCGAAAAGGCCGCCGAGCTGCGTGACCAGATCGCGCTGTTGCGTCGGGTCCAGGACCAGCAGTACATGGAAGGTGGCTCTGGCGACGTGGACGTGGTGGCGGCCTTCGTCAACCCCGGCGGCGCCTGTGTGCACCTGATCAGCGTGCGCGGCGGGCGGGTGCTGGGCAGCAAGAACTTCTTCCCCCAGGTGGGCATCGAGGAGGAGGTGGCGGAGGTCATGGCTGCGTTCCTGTCCCAGTACTACCTGGGCAATGCCGAGCGCGAGTTGCCGGGCGAGCTGATCGTCAACGTGGTGCACGAGGATTTCGCGGCAATCAGTGAAGCCTTGCAGACACTGCGTGGCCGCGAGCTAAGCATCAGCCACCGGGTGCGCGGTACCCGCGCGCGCTGGCAGCAGTTGGCGGTGACCAACGCCGAGCAGGCGCTCAATGCCCGCCTGGCCAACCGCCAGCACATGGCCGCACGCTTCGAGGCCTTGGCTCAGGTGCTGGACCTGGACGAAGTGCCGCAGCGCCTGGAGTGCTACGACATCAGCCATTCCAGCGGCGAGGCCACCGTGGCCTCGTGCGTGGTGTTCGGCCCCGAAGGCCCGCTCAAGTCCGACTACCGCCGCTTCAACATCGAAGGCGTCACGGCCGGCGACGACTACGCTGCCATGCACCAGGCCCTGATGCGCCGCTACGGGCGTATCAAGGATGGCGAGGGCAAGCTGCCCGACGTGCTGCTGGTGGACGGCGGCAAGGGCCAGTTGAACATGGCCCGCGACGTGATGCAGGAGCTGGGTTTTGCCGACCTCACCCTGCTCGGTGTGGCCAAGGGCGTCACCCGCAAGGCCGGTTTCGAAACCCTGTACCTGAACGACGTGGCCCACGAGTTCACCCTCAAGGGCGACAACCCGGCGCTGCACCTGATCCAGCAGATCCGCGACGAAGCCCACCGTTTTGCCATCACCGGCCACCGCGCCCGGCGCGGCAAGGCGCGGCGCACCTCCAGCCTGGAAGACGTGGCCGGGGTAGGGCCCAAGCGCAGGCGCGAGCTGCTGAAACATTTCGGCGGCCTGCAGGAGCTCAACCGCGCCAGTATCGACGAGATCGCCAAGGCGCCGGGCATCAGTAAAAAGCTTGCAGAGTCGATTTATGCCAGCCTGCATAGCGAGTAGAATGCCGGGCTCAACTCGCAGCCAGTCGTACCGATGAATATTCCAAACCTGCTCACCGTTCTACGCGTCCTGCTCATTCCGATCTTCATCCTGCTGTTCTATGTGCCCTATCACTGGAGCTACATGGCCGCCAGCACGGTGTTTGCCATTGCTGCCGCCACCGACTGGTTGGACGGCTACCTGGCCCGTCGCCTGCAGCAGAGCACGCCGTTCGGCGCCTTCCTCGACCCGGTGGCGGACAAGCTGATGGTCGCTGTGGCGCTGGTGCTGCTGGTGCAGGTACACGCCAACTTCTGGCTCACGCTGCCGGCAGCGGTGATCATCGGCCGCGAGATCGTGGTTTCGGCGCTGCGCGAGTGGATGGCCGAGCTGGGGGCGAGGGCGCATGTGGCGGTGTCCAGCCTGGGCAAATGGAAAACCGCCGCGCAGATGCTGGCGCTGGTGATCCTGCTGGCCAACCCACCGGCCATGACCTTCTGGGTGGCGCTGGGCTACGGCCTGCTGCTGGTGGCCGCCGGCCTGACCCTGTGGTCGATGGTGCACTACCTGGTCGCCGCCTGGCCGCACCTGCGCGAAGGTTCTGAGCAGAAATAAAACTTTTTTGAATCAAGGGGTTGACGCCGTTCGGCAAATCGTTAGAATGGCCCCCATCACGACGCGGGAATAGCTCAGTTGGTAGAGCACGACCTTGCCAAGGTCGGGGTCGCGAGTTCGAGTCTCGTTTCCCGCTCCAATTATCGATCTACAGAGTTCCATAGAAGTCTGTAAGTCCTTGAAAATAGACGCTTAGGCGTCTTTTTTCGTTCCAGTACGGTCTGCCTGAATCCACCACCCGCCACGAATTTTAAGTACAGCGATTCCGGGTAGTTGGCGTAGCGGATTGATGGCTGAGCTGGGGCTACGGCATCGATATACATCTCCTCGACTTTACGAGACCGGGAGATGTACACATGCCATTGACCGACACTGCCGTCCGCCAGGCGAAGCCGACCGGCAAGAACTACACCCTCAAAGACTCCGCTGGCCTTGCACTGTTCGTCGGTGCCAAGGGCGCCAAGCAGTGGCACTTCCGTTTCTACTGTTTGGGCAAGCAGGCTCGCATCTCGATGGGGGTCTACCCGGCCGTCAGCCTCAAGGAGGGCAGGGAGGCTCGGGACCAGGCGCGTGCACTGGTCGCACAGGGTATTGATCCCCGCGCCAATTGCTGCCTGTTCTCAGTCCGAAAACTCCTTTCATGCCGTCTTTGACGGCTGGTGCGCCTTCAGGGCGTTGAGCCTCAAGCGGGGGCGGCAAAGTACGCTGGAGCAGATCGAGCGGCACTTTACCAAGGACATCCTGCCCTGGCTGGGTGACCTGCCGATCGTCGAGGTGTCTCGTCAGCATGTGCTGGAAGTCTTGCGCAAGATTGAGCGGCGTAAGGCGATTACCACCGCCGAGAATTTCCGGGGTGACCGGCGACACCAGCAGGTCGGACGCCAGAATCGCCATCTCCAGCAGGACGCTGCGCGCGCCTTGGGTGTCGATCAACAACAGGTCGTAATGCGGGCGGAACAACTGCAGCAGATTACGCAAGCGCAAGCGCCGATCCGGCGCATGCAGGAGCAGCGTGTTCAACTGGCCTTGCGCGTCATTCGACACCACCAGATCCAAGCCCTCGATGGCGGTGCGGCAGATCAGCTGTGAGCGGCTGGATTCGTTGTAGGCCAATAGCTCATAGCGCCCAGCCGGCGCTCGATGGGGCAGGGTGTAGTAGCTGGATAGGGTAGGCTGCACATCCAGGTCCAGCAGCAGAACCCGCAACCCAGCATCGGCGGCCAAACCACCGAGATTGGCGGCGGTCGTAGTCTTGCCCACCCCGCCTTTGGTCGAGACGATCGCGGTCACATGCATGACAGCGGCCCTCAATCGCGCGGCGAAATACGGTCGATCAGCCAGCGCTCGACCTCCAGCGAATCCCAGCCGACCGCACGCACGCCAAGCTTGATGGGCTTGGGGAACTTGCCCTGGGCGATCAGCGCGTAGATATGCGCCCGCTTGAAGCCGGTTTTACGCTCTACGTCGGGACGGCGAAGGATGCGGTGCTCGGTGTCGAGCACCAATGCTTGGATGGGCTGGGTCATCATTGACGCTCCTGGACGTCCGTTGACGTCGATTGAGGATGTGCTCGGCATTCAGCGCTTGCTGTACCCCTCACGCAGCAAGTAATGCGGAACACGCACTCACCGGATTGATGACCGCGCCGTGCTCACAAGGCGTTAAGCAGAAATCCCCTACAACTAACCCTGTAGTCTTTTGGCAAGAAGGCGCCGCAACCCAGCGACGAACGCCTATCGAGCGCTCGCCAGCCAGCGGCCCGCAAGACAAAAACGGTTTGGCCGATACACCGCGTAGCAGCGGTGCAACGATCAGATGCAACGTGTCTGAATCAGATGCAAAGAATCTAAGCGGCACAGCCCCTGTTCAAAGGCCACGTCTGCAACGCCCTGCGTGCAGTTGTCGCAAACGGTTTCATTGACGATACCAAGCCCGTCCACAGCAGACCGAACGTGTCTGAAGACTGCAACAGCTCAGTGTGAGGCAGCGGCTATCCGCAGCGTTCGCTGGACAAAGCGCGCCAAGGGCGTGTCGGGTTCGTACGCGGCGTAGAGAAGATGCGTCGAGATACACACAGCCTCGCCGGCGAGAGGGCGTAGCACGATGTCCTCGATGTTGTGCGCCTTCAACTGCGCTGCGCAGCTCACCCCAACCGCGTACCCAGCGGCCACCAGTGAAATCAGCATCTCCTGGCTGCTGGCCTGCGCTGCCACGGTGAGCGAAGCCTCTGCACTGGCCAACAGCGACGAAACCTGCTGATGCAGCCCGCGTTGCAGTTCGGGATGGAACAGCACCAGTGGGCAGGCTGACAAATCGGCAAGCGGCACGCGCTTATAGGCCAGCAAGGGATGCCGGGGCGGTAGGGCGACCACCAGTTCGGTCTGCCACAGCGGTTCGCTGGACAGGCCATGGGGCTCGCCGGGTGCGCAGGCAAAGCCGACATCGAACAGGTTGTGCTGCAGGCCTTTGAGCTGTTCGGCGAGCGGCACCTCGAACAGCTGCAGGTTGATGTCGGGTTCTTCTTCACGACAGCAGGCCAATAGCGCCGCTAGGCGCTTGGGTAGGATGCCGTCGGACAGCGCAATGCGTAATGTCGCCAGCGAACCGGCGGCGGCCGCCAAAGTGCTACTGCGTGCCTGATCGATTAGGGTAAAGACGCGCGGGGCTGCTTCCGCCAGTGCCACACCGGCGGGTGTGAGATGTGTTCCGATGCCGGCGCCGCGGGCAAACAAGGTAACGCCCAGATCGTGCTCCAGGTCGCGGATCGTACGGGAGAGAGGCGATTGTTCGATGTGCAGGCGATCAGGCGAGCTTCCAAAGCGCGGCTGATGAGCGTGTAGCGACACTTAACCGCCACTCCCCGGCCGGTGAAGTCAACCGTGAGAGCTGGCTGGTACGCCTGGACAGTGACCTGCAATTGCCAAGGCGCCAGCTGTGGAGCCGCCTGGCCAGCGAGGCCGGGAGCGAAGATTTCTTCCAGCTGCTGGCCGACTTGCACGATACCGAGGACTATCGACTACAGCGTGACGAGATGAGTCGCAGGGTGTGGGAGGTGATCGAAGCGTGTGCACAGAACAGCGAACTGCGCGAACGCCTGTTCGACATGGCCATGCAGCCAACGTCCTGCGCCGACAGCATCGCGCTTACCTTCAGCCTGCTGGAAGTACAAAGCTGGGTGTACCTGCGGACGGCGGGGTTGAGCGGGCAGGTGGCCGAACCTGAGTTGCTGCGTCTGGGGCGCTCGCTGTTCCGTCTTGATGCCGTGGACCGTGCTGCGGGCGAGGATATCGAGCAGCGTATTCAGGCCCGGGACGATGTGGATGAGGTCGAGGTGCGCCTGGCCTATCGCGTGCGCCTGGCCGAAACCCTCGGGTTGCCGGGGCAGCCGACGACCATGCGTTATCCGGTGGTTGCGCAAGTGTCCGGAGCGCGGTTGCTGCAGGTACGTGGCCAGGTGCTCACGGCCGAGCGCACGCAATTGGCGCAGTCTGTAGCCGCGCGGTCATTCTGGCGGGACCATCTGCGGCAGACGTACAGTGTGCGTTTCGAGGCGCTCGACCAGCCGTTTTACCTTGAGTTGGAAGCGCTTGATGCGAGGCTCACCAGCCTGCCTGAAGGCGATTACCTGGCTGAGGTGGAGCGTATTGCACTGAGGCGTGATACCGCGCAGGCCAACCTGTTCGAGACGCTGACCCAGGAGGCCCTGGCGCGGTATCCGCTGTAGCGTGTGGCCTGGGTTTCAGAACCCGAAGTCACTCAGCCCCGGATGATCGTCCGGGCGCCGCCCCAGCGGCCAGCGGAACTTGCGCTCGGCTTCGGTGATGGGTTGTTCGTTGATGCTGGCGTGGCGGTTGCACATCAGGCCGTCCTCGGCGAACTCCCAGTTCTCGTTGCCGTAGGCGCGGTACCACTGGCCGCTGTCGTCGCGGTACTCGTAGGCGTAGCGCACGGCGATGCGGTTGCCGGTGAAGGCCCACAGCTCCTTGATCAGGCGGTATTCGAGTTCGCGGTTCCACTTGCGGGTGAGGAAGGCCTGGGCCTCTTCACGGTTGTGGCAAAACTCGGCGCGATTGCGCCAGTGCGTATCGAGGGTGTAGGCGAGGGCGACCTTGGCCGGGTCACGGCTGTTCCAGCCGTCCTCGGCCAGGCGGACTTTCTCGATGGCGCTTTCGCGGGTGAAGGGCGGAAGTGGAGGGCGGGACATGGGGCGGTTCCTCAGCTTGAAGTGGTCAGCGGAATGCTGTGCACGGGTTGAAGGCTAGCCCTGTCGGCTCTGCGGGGAAATCCGTGCCCTGCTCACTTCACAATTGCAGGCGGCGGAACAATTGCATTCTGACCCGGTGCAGCTAGGGTCACTGGGTCATCTGCACGGTATGCAACGCATGATCAGCAAACCCAAAGCGGCCATGGCGCTGCTTATTCTCTTCAGTCACGCTGCCGGTGCCGCCGATGGCGAGCGCCAGGGGGACTACTGGTATATCCAGACCAGCGCCTACACCCGGCACTGGAGCCACGATCCCGAGCACAACAACCACCAGGAGCTGGTGGGGCTGGAGCGCGTCTACACCGATGGGCTGCTGTGGGGCGCGGCGACGTTCAAGAACTCGTTCTACCAGCGCTCCTACTACGCCTACCTGGGCAAGGTCTGGGAGCACGAGCGCTACCCGGTCTACATCAAGCTCAGCGGTGGTCTGCTGGAGGGCTACAAGGGCGACTACCAGGACAAGATCCCGCTCAATCACCTTGGCGTGGCACCGGTGCTCATCCCGTCCTTTGGCGCCCACTGGGGGCCGGTGGGCGCAGAGTTCGTGGTGCTGGGCGCGGCGGCGGGGATGGTCAATGTGGGGCTGAGGTTCTGACGCTGATGATCAGTCCCAGGCAGGCGCCAGGCCATCGGGGCTGACTTCGCGGCCGTTGCGTTCCAGCGTGGCAATCAGCGCCATGTCGTCGGCATCCAGCTGCAGGCTGCGGGCAAGCAGGTTGCTGGCCAGGTTTTCGCGCTTGGTCGACGACGGGATCACCGCGTAACCCAGCTGCAGGGCCCAGGCCAGTGCCACCTGGGCGACGGTGGCCTTGTGTTTGGCAGCGATTCGGGCGAGTACCGGGTCCTTCAGCACCTTGCCGTAAGCCAGGGTCATGTAGGAGGTGGTGGTGATGCCTTGTTCGTTGAGGAATGTGGTCAGGGTGCGATTCTGCAGGTAAGGGCTGAGCTCGATCTGGTTGGTGGCGATCTCGCCCGCGCCGACCACGGCGATGGCCTGGCGGGTCAGTTCGATGTTGAAGTTGGAGACGCCGATCTGGCGGGTCAGCCCGGCTTGTTTGGCCGTCGCCAGGGCTTGCATGTATTCGGCCAGTTCCACGCCGTTGCCCGGCGCCGGCCAGTGGATCAGCAGCAGGTCGACGTAGTCGGTACGCAGCTTGGCCAGGCTGTCGCGCAGGCTCGGCAGCAGCTTGTCGGCTGCGTAGTTGTCGACCCAGATCTTGGTGGTGATGAACAGTTCGCTGCGGGGCACGCCACTTTCGGCGATGGCCTGGCCGACTTCGGCTTCGTTCTTGTAGATCTGCGCGGTGTCGATGGCGCGGTAGCCCAGCTGCAATGCCGACTTGACCGAGTCGATGACGGCCTGGCCAGTCAGGCGGAAGGTGCCGAGGCCGAAGGATGGAATGCTCATGGGGCTGCTCCTGTGGTGGGATGCCGGGGTTGTGTGCAGCGGCATCGTTCAGATAGGCGGCAGTGTGCGGCACTCACGGGTTTTGATTAAGGTGTCGAGCAGCCAAGGTCCTTTGACCTGAAGTCATGAGTGAGTGGTTTTTTCATGTCCAGGGGAGGGGAGACACGCGTAAAACCGGTGTGTCCTTGCGCCTTTGAACAGGTAGTTGGTCGTAATTGTCACGTTGCGCCGGAACTTACTACACTGAGATGTCTCTATGATGGCGTCGGCAGACAGCAGGGGGGGCATTGTAAGGTGACCTCCGCCTGATTAGACTGCGCCGAATTCGTACGCAAAGCCCTACGTTAAGGACGTATATGATCAAGAAATGCTTGTTCCCGGCAGCCGGTTACGGCACTCGTTTCCTGCCCGCTACCAAAGCCATGCCCAAGGAAATGCTGCCGGTGGTCAACAAGCCACTGATCCAGTATGGCGTTGAAGAAGCACTGGACGCCGGCCTGAATGAAATCTCCATCGTCACCGGCCGCGGCAAGCGCGCCCTGGAAGACCACTTCGACATCAGCTACGAGCTGGAAAACCAGATCAAGGGCACCGACAAGGAAAAATACCTGGTCGGCATCCGTCGTCTGCTGGACGAGTGCTCGTTCGCCTACACCCGCCAGACCGAGATGAAAGGCCTGGGCCACGCCATCCTCACCGGCCGCCCGCTGATCGGTGACGAGCCGTTCGCCGTGGTACTGGCTGACGACCTGTGCGTCAACCTCGACGGTGACGGCGTGCTCGCGCAAATGGTCGCGCTGTACAAGAAGTACCGCTGCTCGATCGTTGCCATCCAGGAAGTCGACCCACAGGAAACCAACAAGTACGGCGTTATCGCCGGTGAAGAGATCAAGGACGGCATCTTCCGTGTGGACTCCATGGTCGAGAAGCCGAAGCCGGAAGACGCACCGTCGAACCTGGCCATCATCGGCCGTTACATCCTGACCCCGGATATCTTCGAGAAGATCGAACAGACCGAGCCGGGCAAGGGCGGCGAGATCCAGATCACCGACGCGCTGATGAAACAGGCCGCCGAAGGCAACGTGATCGCCTACAAGTTCAAGGGCAAGCGTTTCGACTGCGGTGGCGCCGAAGGCTACATCGAGGCGACCAACTTCTGCTTCGAAAACTTCTACAAGACTGGCAAGGCGTACTGAGTTCGCCCGGCAGGTCCAGGAGCCACCCTTCGGGGTGGCTTTTTTGTTTGTGGCAGGCAACGGCGCTATGCTGGGCGCCTGCCAAGGAGACTGATTACATGGCCTACGATTTTGATCTGTTCGTGATTGGCGCCGGTTCCGGCGGTGTACGTGCGGCGCGTTTCGCCGCGGGCTTCGGCGCCAAGGTGGCCGTTGCCGAGAGCCGCTACCTGGGCGGTACTTGCGTCAACGTCGGCTGCGTGCCGAAAAAACTGCTGGTGTACGGTGCCCATGTCGCCGACGAGCTGGAGCAGGCCGCCGGCTTCGGCTGGACCCTGGAAGAAGGTCACTTCGACTGGGGCACCCTGATCGCCAACAAGAACCGCGAGATCGAGCGCCTCAACGGCATCTACCGCAACCTGCTGGTCAACAGCGGCGTGACCTTGTTGACCGGCCACGCGCGCATCACCGGCGCCAACGAGGTGGAAGTGGAGGGCCAGCGCTACAGCGCCGAGCACATCCTGATCGCCACCGGCGGCTGGCCGCAGGTGCCGGACATCCCGGGCAAGGAACTGGCGATCACCTCCAACGAGGCGTTCTACCTCAAGGACCTGCCGCGCCGGGTGCTGGTGGTCGGTGGCGGCTACATCGCCGTCGAGTTCGCCGGTATCTTCCAAGGCCTGGGGGCCGATACCACGCTGCTGTACCGTGGCGACCTGTTCCTGCGCGGCTTTGATGGCTCGGTGCGCACACACCTGAAGGAAGAGCTGGAAAAACGCGGCATGAACTTGCAATTCAACGCCGACATCCAGCGCATCGACAAGCTTGAAGATGGCAGCCTCAAGGCCACCCTCAAGGACGGCCGCGAGCTGGTCGCCGACTGTGTGTTCTACGCCACCGGGCGCCGGCCGATGCTGGACAACCTGGGCCTGGAAAACACCGGCGTAGAACTGGACGAGCGCGGCTTCATCCGTGTCGATGAGCAGTACCAGACCACCGCGCCGTCCATCCTGGCCATTGGCGATGTGATTGGCCGCGTGCAGCTCACGCCGGTGGCGCTGGCCGAAGGCATGGCCGTGGCCCGTCGCTTGTTCAAGCCCGAGCAGTACCGCCCGGTGGATTACCAGAACATCCCCACCGCCGTGTTCAGCCAGCCGCCGATCGGTACCGTGGGCCTGACCGAAGAGCAGGCGCTGCAGGCCGGGCACAAGGTGCAGATCTTCGAGAGCCGCTTCCGGGCGATGAAGCTGACCCTCACCGATATCCAGGAAAAGACCCTGATGAAGCTGGTGGTGGACGCCGACACCGACAAGGTGCTGGGCTGCCACATGGTCGGGCCGGATGCCGGCGAGATCATCCAGGGCCTGGGCGTCGCGCTCAAGGCCGGGGCGACCAAGCTGCAGTTCGACGAGACCATCGGCGTGCACCCGACGGCTGCCGAAGAGTTCGTGACCATGCGTACCGTTACGCGCTGATCCGCTGCTGGCGCCATTGCTGTAGGAGCGGCCTTGCCGGGGCGCTCCTACACATTGTGCGCAGGCCCCCCGCAATCCTTTGCTCAGCTCAATCCCTTCTATTAATAAACCCACCTTATAGCCAAAACCAATCACAAGCATGAGCTTTGCCAATGAGCCTTCAGCCGGGCCAGTCGGTAGGATTCACTCCATCAACTGATTCCAACCCCATGAAGGAGCGTCTCTCATGCCAATCATCAACAGCCAGGTCAAACCGTTCACCGCCACCGCCTACCACAAGGGCGAGTTCGTCCAGGTCAGCGAAGCCGACCTGAAAGGCAAATGGTCCGTCGTGTTCTTCTACCCGGCCGACTTCACTTTCGTCTGCCCGACCGAGCTGGGCGACCTGGCCGACAACTACGCCGAGTTCCAGAAGCTGGGCGTCGAGATCTACGGCGTGTCCACCGACACCCACTTCACCCACAAAGCCTGGCACGACACCTCGGACACCATCGGCAAGATCCAGTACCCGCTGATCGGTGACCCGACCCACATCATCTCGCGCAACTTCGACGTGCTGATCGAAGAAGCCGGCCTGGCCGATCGCGGTACCTTCGTGATCAACCCGCAAGGCCAGATCAAGATCGTCGAACTGAACGACGGTGGTGTAGGCCGTGATGCTGCCGAGCTGCTGCGTAAAGTCAAAGCTGCCCAGTACGTCGCCGCCCACCCGGGTGAAGTCTGCCCGGCCAAGTGGAAAGAAGGCGAAGCCACCCTGGCGCCGTCGCTGGACCTGGTCGGCAAGATCTAAGTCGATGTGCACCTCGCGGGCGGTTGACAGCCGCCAAAGCTGAAGCAGTTACCGCCCCGTAAAAACGCCCGGGCGACTTCGCCTGGGCGTTTTTGTATCCGAAGTTTGAAAAAGGAATCGCCCGTATGTTGGACGCCACGCTTAAATCGCAACTGAAAACCTACCTGGAGCGGGTCACCCAGCCGATCGAGATCGTCGCCTCCCTCGACGACGGCGCGAAGTCCCGCGAACTGCACGACCTGCTGGTGGAAATCGCCGGCCTGTCGAACCTCATTACCTTCAGCGCGGACGGCAGCGACGCCCGTCGTCCTTCGTTTTCGCTGAATCGCCCAGGGGCGGACATTAGCCTGCGCTTTGCCGGCATCCCCATGGGCCACGAATTCACCTCCCTGGTGCTGGCGCTGCTGCAAGTCGGCGGCCACCCCTCCAAGGCCAGCGCCGAAGTGATCGAGCAGATCCAGGGCTTGCAGGGTGAGTTCAGCTTCGAGACCTACTTCTCGCTGTCGTGCCAGAACTGCCCGGACGTGGTCCAGGCGCTGAACCTGATGGCGGTGCTCAACCCCAACGTGCGCCACGTCGCCATCGACGGCGCGCTGTTCCAGGATGAAGTTGAAAGCCGCAAGGTCATGGCTGTCCCGAGTATCTACCTGAACGGCGAAGTGTTTGGCCAGGGCCGCATGGGCCTGGAGGAGATCCTCGGCAAGATCGACACCAGTGCCGGCGCCCGTCAGGCCGAGAAGATCAACGCCAAGGACGCCTTCGACGTGCTGGTGGTCGGTGGTGGCCCGGCCGGTGCGGCGGCGGCCATCTATGCCGCACGCAAAGGCATCCGTACCGGGGTTGCCGCCGAGCGTTTCGGCGGCCAGGTGCTCGATACCCTGGCCATCGAGAACTTCATCTCGGTGCAGGAAACCGAAGGGCCGAAACTGGCCACGGCGTTGGAAGAACACGTCAAGCAGTACGATGTCGACATCATGAACCTGCAGCGCGGCGAAGCACTCATCCCGGCCACCGACGGCGGCCTGCACGAAGTACGCCTGGCCGGCGGCGCCTCGCTCAAGGCCAAGACCGTGATCCTGGCCACCGGGGCCCGCTGGCGCGAAATGAACGTGCCGGGCGAGCAGGAGTACCGCGCCCGTGGCGTGGCCTACTGCCCGCACTGCGACGGCCCGCTGTTCAAGGGCAAGCGTGTGGCGGTGATCGGCGGTGGCAACTCCGGTGTGGAAGCGGCCATCGACCTCGCCGGTATCGTCGCCCAGGTGACGCTGATCGAGTTCGACAGCCAGCTGCGCGCCGACGCAGTGCTGCAGCGCAAGTTGCACAGCCTGCCGAACGTCACGGTGATCACCCGTGCGCTGACCACCGAAGTGATCGGCAATGGCGAGAAGGTGACCGGCCTGCGTTACAAGGACCGCAGCACCGATGAAGTGCATGAGCTGGCGCTGGAAGGCATCTTCGTGCAGATCGGGCTGCTGCCGAACACTGACTGGTTGAAGGGCACGGTCGAGTTGTCGCCGCGTGGCGAGATCATCGTCGATGCCAAGGGCCAGACCAGCATCCCCGGCGTGTTCGCTGCTGGTGACGTGACCACGGTGCCGTACAAGCAGATCGTCATCGCCGTGGGCGAGGGCGCCAAGGCTTCGCTGGCGGCGTTCGATCACCTGATCCGCACTTCGGCACCGGCCTGAAGATACTGGGGCCGCTCTGCGGCCCATTCGCGGCACAAGGCCGCTCCTACAGGTACCGCGTTGTATTTGTAGGAGCGGCCTTGTGCCGCGAATGGGCTGCAGAGCAGCCCCAAGGCGCGACTGTCTATAGTGGAGAAGACGCCAAGACATCGAGGCCTTCCATGACCCTGATCAGCCGCGAACCCTGGTGGCTCGTGCCACCCCAGCCCGGGCAGAAAGAGCAGGACCTGCACTGGGGCTACCTGGAAATCTACGCCGACGGCCGTACCGTATTCGTCGACCAGCGCCCCAGCGAGCGCGAAATGGCCGAGCGCAAGAGCTGTCGCAACTTCCCCGAAGCACTAAAACCCTGACATCAGCCTTCGAGCTGGGCCAGGCGCTCCTCCAGCGCGGCGACCCGCGCTTCCAGCGCTTCGATGCGCTCCTGCGAGACACTGCCGGCACTGCTGCGTGCCCCACCTTCCTGCTGACGTGCGGCGAGTATCGCCTCGATTTCCGCCGGGTCGCCCAGGGCGTGGGTGTAGCGGTCCTCTCGCTGGCCGGCCTGGCGCGGCAGGTGCAGGGCCAGGCCACGGGAGATCAGGCGCTCCAACTGGTGCTGGACCTGGTCGACGTCTTCGAAATCATGCAGGCGGTTGCTGCGGGTCAGCAGCTCGTTCAGGGTTTGCGGGCCGCGCAGGAACATCAGGCCCATCAGCACCAGTTGTGCCGGTACCAGCTCCAGCGCCTTGTCCACGCGCTGTTCCCAGCGGTCTGCACGACTGCCCATCTGCAGGCGGGCCATGTTCTGCCCTTCGAGGGCGCGCAGGGCCTGGCCAACTTGGCCGGGGGAGAGGTTCATGACGGGTTCGCGGCTGGTTTTCTGGTTGCAGGCCAGGACCAGGGCATTGAGGGTCAGGGGGTAGGTTTCCGGGCTGCTGGCCTGCTTTTCGATCAACGAACCGAGGACGCGGATTTCGGTGCTGTTGAAGCGGCCTTCGCCGGTGTTTTCGTGTTCAGACATGGCCCTGTCTCATTGCGAGGAAAAGGCCACTAGCCTAGGTAAAGCGCTCTGCTTAAGCAATCGATGGTTGCGCTGTACCTGTGTGAGCAACTGTCTTGTGCAGCTTTTCCGTAGCAGCGGCCTTGCCGGGGCGCCGGCAAGGCCGGAAAGGGCCGCAGCGCGGCCCCGGCAGCATCAGGCGCTGCGCTGCTCCATGGCCTGGCACGCGGCGGCCGTGAACAGCACATCAGTGGACGAATTGAGCGCCGTCTCGGCCGAATCCTGCAGCACGCCGATGATGAACCCGACCGCCACCACCTGCATGGCGATTTCGCTGGGGATACCGAACAGGCTGCAGGCCAGCGGGATCAGCAGCAGCGACCCCCCGGCCACGCCCGAGGCGCCGCAGGCACAGACCGCCGCCACCAGGCTGAGCAGCACGGCGGTGGGCAAATCGACCGGGATGCCCAGGGTGTGCGCGGCCGCCAGGGTCAGCACGGTGATGGTGATCGCCGCGCCGGCCATGTTGATGGTCGCGCCCAGGGGGATCGACACCGAGTAGGTGTCCTCGTGCAGGCCGAGCTTTTCCGACAATGCCAGGTTGACCGGGATGTTGGCCGCGGAGCTGCGGGTGAAGAACGCGGTGATGCCGCTTTCGCGCAGGCACAGCAGGGTCAGCGGGTAGGGGTTGCGGCGGATTTTCCAGAACACGATCAGCGGGTTCATCACCAGTGCCACGAACAGCATGCAGCCGATCAGCACGCCCAGCAGGTGCAGGTAGCCCAGCAGGGCTTCCAGGCCCGATTGCGCCAGCGTCGAGCTGACCAGGCCGAAAATGCCCAGCGGGGCGAAGCGAATGACCACGCGCACGATCAGGGTGACGCCGTTGGACAGGTCCTCGACCACGGTGCGGGTGGTGTCATTGGCGTGGCGCAGCGCAATGCCCAGGCCGATGGCCCAGGTCAGTACGCCGATGAAGTTGGCATTGAGCAGCGCATTGATCGGGTTGTCGACGGCGCTCAGCAGCAGGTTCTGCATCACTTCGGTGATGCCGCCGGGGGCGCTGAGCGTGGCTTCACTGGTGTTGAGCACCAGCTGCGAGGGGAACAGCAGGCTGGCGGCCACGGCCACCACCGCCGCGGCAAAGGTGCCCAGCAGGTACAGCCAGAGGATCGGGCGGATATGGGTTTCCTGGCCGTGGCGGTGGTTGGCGATCGAGGCCATCACCAGGATGAACACCAGCACAGGGGCTACTGCTTTCAGGGCGCTTACGAACACTTTGCCAAGGAAGCCGAGGTCGCGGGCCACGGAGGGGGCGAGCAGGGCCAGCGCGATGCCGGCCACCAGGCCGATGCAGATCTGCGTCACCAGGCCGGTGCGGTTGATGAGGCGAAGAACGGGGGTCATGTGCAGCGTAATCCAGTTACGTGAAAGGGCGCGACTTTACCATACCCCGCAGCCAGCACTGCCCCTTGTAGGAGCGGCCTTGTGTCGCGAAATGGCTGCGAAGCAGCCCCGACGATCTATGCCACATGCACGATGGTCGTGGCCGCTTTGCGGCCCGTTCGCGGCACAAGGCCGCTCCTACAGGAGCCACGTTGCCTGGACTACCAGTGAAACAACTCCCGCCGCGCGCCCTCGGTGATCGCCACGATACCTGGGTGCTTGACCTTGCGCTCCACCGAGATGGCATAGAACGACTCGTTCACTGCCTCGGTCTGGCCGATCAGACGCACCCCGTACTGGTGGCACACTTCTTCGGCGATCACGCTGGGGGCGACGAAGATGCCGCTGCCGGACTGGCCGAAGGCCTGCATCAGTGCGCTGTCGTCGAACTCACCGACAATGCGCGGCTGCACCTGCTGCTCGGCCAGCCAGCGCAGCAGGCGGCTGCGCACCACGGTTTCCTGGCCGGGAATCAACAGCGGCGCATCGTCCAGGCAGGCGGGGAAGGGTTTGTCGAGTTTTGCGGCCAGCGCGTGGGTGGCAAAGAAGCTCAGGCCACATTCACCCAGCTTCTGGCTGTAACCCTTGATGTCCAGGTGGTTGGGCATGGGGCTGTCGGAAATCACCAGGTCCAGGCGCTGGATCGCCAGGTCTGCGAGCAGGCGCTCGAGCTTGTCTTCGCGGCAGCTGATGCGCAGTACCTCGTCCAGTTCCATGGTCGGCGCCAACAGGCGGTAGACGATGGACTTGGGCACCACGTCGGCCACCCCCACGCGGAACAGGATCTGTTCCTGCGGCCCGGCGCGCAGCATTGCCTCCAGCTCGCCACCGATCTGAAACATCTGCTCGGCATAGGTGAGCGCCTGGCGGCCGGTTTCCGTCAGCTCCAGTTGGCGACCGACGCGCTGGAACAGCTCCAGGTTCCAGGTCTGCTCGAACAGGCTGATCTGCCCGCTGATCGTCTGCGGGGTAAGATTCAGCTGCTCGCTGGCGCGGGCGATACTCCCGGTCTTTGCTACAGCCCAGAAGTAATGAAGCTGGCGGTAGTTGAGCATGGCGTTTCCGGATTCGTAAAAACCGAAGTATATCAGCTGAAAATACGAATTTTCCGGATGTTTCAGCCCCTCTAGAATGCGACCCCATCAGGCGCCCCGCGCGCCGCACGGATATCGACAAGCGAGGACCCCATGTTGCAACTCAAATCCATCGGTACGCCCCTGGTACTGGCCCTGGCGTTGTTCGCCATGAGTGGCTGCGACCAGGCCGAGAAGTCCGCCCAGCAGATGCTCGACCAGGCCGCCGAAACGGCCAAACAGGCCATCGACAAGACCAATGACGCCGCCCAGCAGGCGCTGAGCGACGCCATTGGCAGCGATGGCGAGAAGGCCAAGGCCGAAGACGACAAGAAAGACACCCAAGACATCTGACCCACCGGACCCCGAAGCAGGACTGACCAATGGAATATTTGCTGGAACTCGCCGCTAGCCCCACCGCCTGGGTTGCCCTTGCCACCCTGGTGGCCATGGAAGTCGTGCTTGGCATCGACAACCTGATCTTCATCTCGATCCTGACCAACAAGCTGCCTGAGCAATACCGCTCGAAGGCGCGCCGCATCGGTATCAGCATGGCATTGATCATGCGCCTGGCGCTGCTCAGCACCGTGGCCTGGATCGTCCAGTTGACCGAGCCTGTGATCGACGTGTTCGGCCACGCCTTCTCGTGGAAGGACATGATCCTCATCGCCGGTGGCCTGTTCCTGCTGTGGAAGGCGACCAAGGAGATCCATGAAAGTGTCGACCCCCATGGTGCCAAGGAAGAGTCCAAGCTCGGCAGCACCGTGACCATCGGTTTCACCGCGGCGATCTTCCAGATCCTGCTGCTGGACATCGTCTTCTCGATCGACAGCATCATCACCGCCGTGGGCATGACCGAGCACCTGCCGATCATGATCATCGCCGTGATCAGCGCCGTGATCGTGATGCTGGTGGCCGCCGACCCGCTGGCCAAGTTCATCAACGACAACCCGACCGTGGTGATGCTGGCCCTGGGCTTCCTGATCATGATCGGCATGACCCTGATCGCCGAAGGCTTCGGCGCCCATGTACCGAAAGGCTACGTGTATGCCGCCATGGCCTTCTCGACGGTGATCGAGATGCTCAACATCATGGCCCGCCGGGCGCGGTTGAAGCGCGAGGCTGCTGAGGGTTGAGGTAGTTTCGCCAACCTTTCGCGGGGCAGGTTGCATCGACGCACCGATGCGACCTGCCCCGTGATCATTCATGGCTTGCCGGTAGTTTTGCGCTGGCGCGGGGCTTTGGCCTTGGCCGCTCCCTCAGCCACTTTGCGCTTGCCCCCACCCCCACGCTTCTTCTTCCACGGCGCACCCCTGCCCCCAGGGGCCAAGGGCGGGCCGCTGATGTTCAGGCGCATCCCCGCGCAGCGTTGTACCAGCTTGCCCATCCAGGCTGACTGCCGTGCGACGAATTCTTCAAGGCTCATCTCACCGCTTTGCACCATGTCCAGCGCTTGCTCCCAGATGGCCGTGGTGCCGGGGTCGGCGATGGCGCGGGGCACGGCATCGATCAGGCTGAACGCCGCCGGCGTGGCCGACAGCGCCTTGCCATTCTTCACCAGATAACCACGATCGAGCAGGCCCTGGATGATGCTGGCACGGGTGGCCTCGGTGCCGATGCCGGTGGTTTCCTTGAGCTTCTGTTTAAGTAGCGGGTCATCCACCAGCTTGGCGACGTTCTTCATCGCCTTGATCAGGTCGCCCTCGGTGAAGGGCTTGGGTGGCTGGGTCCACAGGTGTTTAAGGTGCAGGTCATGCAGCGCGCAGTCCTGCCCTTCGCGCAGGGCGGGCAGCACCTGGGCCGGGGGGGCTTCGCGGCCTTTGGCCGGGGTGAGTGCTTCGGGCAGCGCACGGCGCCAGCCTGGTTCGACGATCTGCTTGCCCACCGCGCGCAGCGCCTGGCCGGCGCAGTCGAAGTCGGCCTGGGTGCGGTCGTATTCGTGGTTGGGCAGGAACTGCGCCAGGTAGCGGGCGCGGATCAGCATGTAGACCGCCTTGTACTTGGGCGGCAGGCGCGCCGGGTCGCTGGCGGCGGCGGTGGGGATGATGCCGTGGTGGGCGCTGACCTTCTGGTCGTTCCATGCCCGCGAGCGGCGCTGGGGTTCGAGGTGCGCTTGCAGCGGCGCGAGGCTGGCGTCGGCGCGCTGCAGGGCGGCGAGAATGGCCGGTGCCTCGCCGTGCTGGCTGAGCGGCAGGTAGCCGCTGTCGCTGCGCGGGTAGGTGATCAGCTTGTGGGTTTCGTACAGGGCCTGGGCGATGTCCAGGGTCTCCTGGGCGCCCAGGCCGAACTTCTTCGAACACAGCTCCTGCAGCGTGCCCAGGTCGAAGGGCAGCGGCGCCGCTTCGCGTACGCGCTCGGTGGCGATCTTGAGCACCCGTGCCGTGCCGGCGGCCTGCATGGCGGCGGCGGCCTGCTGCGCCAACGGCTGTTGCAGGCAGCGGCCCTGGTCGTCGCAGGCGTCTTCCGGCGCGCGCCACTGGGCATTGAACACCTGGCCTGCGCTTTCCAGTTGCACGTCGATGGCCCAGAACGGCACCGGCACGAAATCGGCGATGCTGCGGTCGCGGTCCACCACCAGGCGCAGCGTCGGGGTTTGTACCCGGCCCACTGGCAGTACGCCCTGGTAGCCTGACTGGCGGCCGAGCAGGGTGAACAGGCGGCTCATGTTCATGCCGATCAGCCAGTCGGCACGCGAGCGGCCCAGGGCCGAATGGTACAGGCTGAAGGTTTCCTGGCCAGGCAACAGGCGCCCCAGGGCCTTGCGGATCGAGGCATCGTCCAGGGCCGACAGCCACAGGCGCTGGATGGGGCCACGGTAGCGGCAGTGCTCCACCAGCTCGCGGGCGATCATCTCGCCCTCGCGGTCGGCGTCGGTGGCGATCACCAGCTCGCGGGCCTCGCCCAGCAGGCGCTTGACTGCCTTGAACTGGCTGGCGGTCTTGGGCTTGACCGTCATCTTCCATTTTTCGGGGATGATCGGCAGGTCGTCGAGGGACCACCGTTTGTAGCGTTCGTCGTAGCTGTCGGGTGGCGCGGTTTCCAGCAGGTGGCCGATGCACCAGGTGACGCATACGTCGGTGCCTTGCCAGCAGCCATCGCCACGGCGCTGGGCGCCGAGCACCTTGGCGATGTCTTTTGCCTGGGAGGGTTTTTCGCAGAGAAAGAGGCGCATGGCCGGCAACGCTTCATCGTTGGAGACAGGGCACTAGGATGCGCAAGGCAGGGCGGGCAGGCAAGTTTTATCTGTATGCATGTACAGGTTTTATGCCCGCACCTTTGGCAGGGTAGCCCCAGGCACAAGGTTGGACCTGGGGACGAGCCCCGTGCGAACTTGGCCCTTCGCCCGTCAGTTGTGTCAGTGGACGATGTCGCTGGGGCGTTTTTCCTACCTGCAACAAGGACGTCAACTAATGCCCGTATTCGATTACAAGCAGCTCGACAGCGCCGCCTCCGGCGCGCTTTACCAGGACGCCATGGCCCTGGCCATGTACGCCTACCATGGCATCGACGACGGCTTCGCCGCCGGCTACCAGCAGCATGGCTTTGGCCTGGGCCTGCCGGCGACGCTGGTCAAGGCGCTGATCGGCGGCAGCGACAGCCAGGGGGTGATCCCCGGCATCCCGTGGAACCCCGATTCCGAAGCCAAGGCGTTGGCCCAGGTGAAAGCCGCCGGCTGGACGCCGATCAGCGCCGAGCAGTTGGGCTACAACGGCCACACCGACGCCCGCGGCACCTTTCACGGGGAAACGCCGGGCTACACCAGTGCCCAGGTGGAAATCCTCGGGCGCTACGACAGCAATGGCCAACTGACCGGGATCGGCATTGGCTTCCGTGGCACCAGCGGGCCCCGCGAGAACCTGCTGGGAGACACCCTGGGCGATGCGGTGAACGACCTGTTGGCGGCGCTGGGGCCGGCCGGCTATGCCCGCGACTACGCGGCCAACGCCTTCGATGGCCTGCTCGGTAACGTCGCGGCCTTCGCCAAGGCCCACGGCCTGAACGGCGCCGACATTACCGTCAGCGGCCACAGCCTGGGCGGGCTGGCGGTCAACAGCCTGGCCGACTTGAGCGGCACGCGCTGGGGTGGCTTCTACGAGGATGCTCGCTATGTGGCCTTCGCCTCGCCCACCCAGGCCGCCAAACCCGACAAAGTACTGAACATCGGCTACGAAAACGACCCGGTGTTCCGTGCGCTCGATGGCACCTCGGTCACCTGGGGCACCCTGGGTGTGCATGACGGTGCCAAGGCCTCGGCCACCGACAACATCGTCAACTTCAACGACCACTACGCCTCGGACGCCTGGAACCTGCTGCCGTACTCCATCGGCAACATCGCCACCTGGCTGTCGCACCTGCCGGCGGCCTATACCGACGGCCTTGGCCGGGTACTGGATTCCGGCTTCTATCAATGGACCAGCCGCGACTCGACCATCGTGGTCAGCAATCTGTCCGACGTCACCCGGGGCTCGACCTGGGTACAGGACCTCAACCGCAACGCCGAGGCGCACAAGGGCAGCACCTTCATCATCGGCAGCGAGCAGGCCGATCTTATCCAGGGTGGGCGCGGCAACGACTACCTGGAAGGGCGCGGCGGCAACGACACCTTCCGCGACGACGGCGGTTTCAACCTGATCGACGGTGGCAGCGGCCACGACACCTTGAAACTCGGCGACGCGCTGGCCAACCTGAACATTGCCCGGGATGGGCAAGGGACGCTGTACGTGCGCGACGCCGAGGGCGGCATCAGCCTGGTGCGCAACGTGGAGAGCCTGGTGAGCAAGGAGACCAACCTGGTGTTCTTCAGCAAGGAAGTCAGCCACACGGTGGGCGCCGATGGCTTGCTCTCCAGCGGTAAACTCAACCTCTACGCCGCCTCGCAAAGCGGCAGCCAGGCGGGCGACACGCTGGTGGCCGGCAAGCAGGGCCAGTGGTTGTTCGGCCTGGACGGCGACGACCGCCTGTTGGGCGGTGCGGGCAATGATGTGCTGGTGGGCGGTGCCGGCAACGACCTGCTCAGCGGCGGGGCAGGGCGCGACACCTTCCTGTTCGACGGCCATTTCGGCCAGGACCGGGTGCTGGACTTCAGCAGCCAGGACCGCCTGGTGTTCATGGGCGTGGACGGTGGCACGGCGTCAGGGGATTTTCGCGATCACCTGAGCCAGGTGGGCGATGACCTGGTGCTGACCTTCGGCAAGGACAGCGTGACACTGGTGGGCATTGCCGGGCAGGGCCTGGCGGACGGCCAGATCGTCATCGCTTGATGGAGTGAACCCGTCGCGGCCGGGCGCCGCGGCGGGTTCAGGCCGGGATCAGTATTCCCAGAAGATACGCTGCAGTTCCTTGCTGTCCTGGGTCTTGGTCATGGCGACCATGGCCAGGATGCGGGCTTTCTGCGGGTTCAGGTCGTGGGCCACGACCCAGTCGTTCTTGTCGTCAGGCTGCTCTGCGTTGCGCAGCACGAAACCGCCCTGGTTGACGTGGGACGAACGGATGATCTGCACGCCGTTCTTGCGCAGTTCCTGCAGGGCAGGGACGACGCGCGACGATACCGAACCGTTGCCGGTGCCGGCATGGATGATCGCCTTGGCGCCACCCTGGGCCAGGGCCTTGTAGGCGGTGTCGGTGACGTTGCCGTAGCCGTAGGCGATGTCCACGGCAGGCAGGCTGCTGATGGTCTTGATGTCGAACTCGGAGTTGACCGTGTGGCGCTTGGCCGGCAGGCGGAACCAGTAGGACTTGCCTTCCACGACCATGCCCATCGGGCCCCAGGCGCTCTTGAAGGCCTCGGTCTTGATGTTGACCGACTTGCTTACGTCGCGGCCGGACTGGATCTCGTCGTTCATGGTCACCAGCACGCCCTTGCCACGGTTCTGCTTGTCGCTGGCCACGGCCACGGCGTTGTACAGGTTGAGCATGCCGTCGGCAGACATGGCAGTGCCTGGGCGCATGGAGCCGACCACCACGATTGGCTTGTCGGTTTTCTCCACCAGGTTGAGGAAGTAGGCGGTCTCTTCCAGGGTGTCGGTGCCGTGGGTGATGACGATGCCGTCGACGTCCTTGCTGTCGGCCAGCTCGGCGACGCGCTTGCCCAGCTTGAGCAGGTCGTCGTTGCTGATGCTCTCGGAGGCGATCTGCATGACCTGCTCGCCGCGCACGTTGGCGATATCAGCCAGTTCCGGCACGCCGGCGATCAGCTTGTCGATGCCGAGCTTGGCGGCCTGGTAGGTGGCGCTGTTGGCGGCGCTGGCGCCGGCACCGGCGATGGTGCCGCCGGTGGCGAGGATCACCACGTTGGCGAGCTTCTGTTGTTGCTCGGCCTCCTTGGCAGAAACGGTGGTCGGCAGGGCCAGCAGCAGGGCCAGGGCGCCCGGGGTGAAGGCCTTGAGTGCGATATTGATCATAGTTCTTCTTCTCTCTTCCTAATGAGATGTTCGCTGTGTCGCACGCCTATCAGGCAGATTTCGTACCAGACCTTACCGTTCGTCGTTTTTCATCTGTAAGCCGTTGATATTCATCATGTGTAACCTGAATGCGTGAGCCTGCGCGGGCTGCCGTCGTTCGGCATCCCGAACAGGTGTAGGAAAAGTGTTCGGTTTTTCGGATAAATTGCGGATAATCTGGCGTGCGTGCTGGCGCTTTGCCTACGCACTGGATTTGACAAACGCGGGGGCTGTTTCCATAGTGAGTCACCGCAAACGTTTGCATCCGATAAAAATCACAAAATTCGGAGTCATTTCCATGAAGCTGCCGTTCTCCGGTCGTCCGCTGGCCGTCGCTGTGCTCTCTTCGCTGATGTTCGCCCTGCCGTTGTCTGCCGCCCATGCCGAGGACGCGCCCAAGGTCGCGCTGGTGATGAAATCCTTGGCCAACGAGTTCTTCCGCACCATGGAAGACGGCGCCAAGGACTACCAGAAAGCCCACCCCCAGGATTTCGAGCTGATCGCCAACGGCATCAAGAATGAAACCGATACCGGCGAGCAGATCCGCATCGTCGAGCAGATGGTCAACTCAGGCGCCAAGGCCCTGGTCATCGCGCCAGCCGACTCCAAGGCGCTGGTCGCGGCGGTGAAGAAGGCCATGGACAAAGGCGTGGTGGTGATCAACATCGACAACCGCCTTGACCCCGAGCTGCTCAAGAGCAAGGGCATCAGCGTGCCCTTCGTCGGCCCCGACAACCGCAAGGGCGCGCGCCTCGTCGGCGATTACCTCGCTAAACAGAAGCTCAAGGCCGGTGACCAGGTCGGCATCATCGAAGGCGTGCCGACCACCACCAACGCCCAGCAGCGCACCGCCGGCTTCAAGGACGCCATGGAGGCCGCGCAGATGAAGATCGTCTCGGTGCAGTCCGGCAACTGGGAGATCGACAAGGGCAATGCCGTGGCCGCCTCGATGCTCAACGAATACCCCGACCTCAAGGCGCTGCTGGCCGGCAACGACAGCATGGCGCTGGGCGCGGTCTCGGCGGTGCGCGCCGCGGGTAAGGCTGGCCAGGTACAGGTGATCGGCTACGACAACATCAAGGCCATCAAGCCGATGCTCAAGGATGGCCGCGTGCTCGCCACCCTCGACCAGGCCGCCAGCCAGCAGGCGGTGTTTGGCATCCAGGCGGCGCTGAAAATGCTCAAGGGTGAGAAGCCAGACGTAGATGCCGACAATGTGATCCAGACGCCAGTGGAATTGATCACGAAGTAATTGGCCGGGAAGTGCCCCTGTGGGAGCTGGCTTGCCAGCGATCACCGGCGAAGCCGGTGCCAGGCACCAAGTCGCTTGTTTCGCTGGCAAGCCAGCTCCCACAGGGGGCGTGCTAATTGAACATGTTGGGAGAGGTGGCCATGTCAGTAACGGCCAATGAAACCATGCTGGCCGTCAGTGGCCTGGGCAAGACCTACGCCCAGCCGGTGCTCGGCGATGTCACCCTCGAGCTGCGCGGCGGCGAGGTGCTGGCGCTGACCGGTGAAAACGGTGCGGGCAAGTCGACCCTGTCCAAGCTGATCAGCGGCCTGGAAATTCCCACTACCGGGCAAATGCACTACCGCGGCCAGCCCTACAACCCCGGCAGCCGCGCCGAAGCTGAGCGCCTTGGCGTGCGTATGGTGATGCAGGAGCTCAACCTGCTGCCGACCCTGACCGTGGCCGAGAACCTGTTCCTCGACAACCTGCCCAGCCGCTTCGGCTGGATCAGCCAGAAGCGCCTGCGCCAGCTGGCCACGGCAGCCATGGCCCAGGTGGGCCTGGAGGCCATCGACCCGGACACCCCGGTCGGCGAGCTGGGGATCGGCCATCAGCAGATGGTAGAGATCGCCCGTAACCTGATCGGCGATTGCCATGTGCTGATCTTTGACGAGCCCACGGCCATGCTCACCAGCCGTGAGGTGGAACTGCTGTTCACCCAGATCGAGCGCCTGCGCCAGCGTGGCGTGGCCATCGTCTATATCTCGCACCGCCTCGAAGAGCTGCAGCGCGTGGCCCAGCGCATCGCCGTGCTGCGCGACGGCAAGCTGGTGTGCGCCGAACCGATCCAGCGCTACAGCAGCAACGAGCTGGTCAACCTGATGGTCGGCCGTGAGCTGGGCGAGCACATCGACCTTGGCCGCCGCCAGATCGGCGCGCCGTTGCTCAAGGTCGACAAGCTCAGCCGTGGCGACAAAGTGCGCGAAGTATCGTTTGAAGTCAGGGCAGGGGAGATCTTCGGCATCTCCGGGCTGATCGGTGCCGGGCGCACCGAGCTGCTGCGCCTGATCTACGGCGCCGACCGTGCCGACAGCGGCCAGGTCGCCCTTGGCCTGCCGCCGCAGCCGGTGAGCATCGACTCGCCCAAGGCCGCCGTGGCCGCTGGCATCGCCCTGATCACCGAGGACCGCAAGGGCGAAGGCCTGCTGCTGACCCAGTCGATCAGCGCCAACATCGCCTTGGGCAACCTGGGCGCCGTGTCCCGTGCCGGTGTGCTCGACCGCGACGCCGAGCGCAGCCTGGCCGAGCGGCAGATCAGCGCCATGCGCATTCGCAGCGCCAGCCCGGCGCAGGCAGTGGGCGAGCTGTCCGGCGGCAACCAGCAGAAGGTGGTGATCGGCCGTTGGCTGGAGCGTGACTGCCAGGTGCTGCTGTTCGACGAGCCCACCCGCGGGATCGACGTAGGTGCCAAGTTCGACATCTATGGCCTGCTCGCCGAACTCGCTCGCCAGGGCAAGGCCCTGGTGGTGGTGTCCAGCGACCTGCGCGAGCTGATGCTGATCTGCGACCGCATCGCAGTGCTGTCCGCCGGGCGCCTGATCGACACCTTCGACCGTGACCGCTGGAGCCAGGACCAGCTGCTTGCCGCCGCCTTTGCCGGCTACCAGAAACGTGATGCCCTGCTGCACGACGCAGCTCCCAGGATGGACGCATGAAAACCACCACCCTCGACACCCCGGGCGCCGTGCCCGCCCGCCGCAGCGGCAACTATTATGGCCTGGGCACCTACCTGGGCCTGGCCGGCGCCTTGCTGGCGATGATCCTGCTGTTCTCGTTGCTCAGCAGCCACTTCCTCTCCTACGCCACCTTCAGCACCCTGGCCAACCAGATCCCCGACCTGATGGTGCTGGCGGTGGGCATGACCTTCGTGTTGATCATCGGCGGCATCGACCTGTCGGTGGGCTCGGTGCTGGCGCTGGCCGCCTCCACGGTCAGCGTGGCAATCCTCGGCTGGGGCTGGGGCGTGCTGCCCGCCGCCTTGCTCGGCATGGCCGTGGCGGCGCTGGCCGGCAGCATCACCGGCAGCATTACCGTGGCCTGGCGCATCCCGTCGTTCATCGTTTCGCTGGGCGTGCTGGAGATGGCCCGGGGGCTGGCCTACCAGTTCACCGACTCGCGCACCGCCTACATCGGCGATGCCTTCGCCTGGTTCTCCAACCCTATCGCCTTCGGCATCTCGCCGGCCTTCATCATTGGCCTGCTGGTGATCGTGCTGGCCCAGCTGGTGCTGACCCGCACGGTGTTCGGCCGCTACCTGATCGGCATCGGCACCAACGAAGAGGCGGTGCGCCTGGCCGGTATCGACCCGCGCCCATACAAGATCCTGGTATTCGCCCTGATGGGCGTTCTTGCAGGCCTGGCCGCGCTGTTCCAGATTTCCCGCCTGGAGGCCGCCGACCCCAACGCCGGGGCCGGCCTGGAGTTGCAGGTGATCGCTGCCGTGGTGATCGGCGGCACCAGCCTGATGGGCGGGCGTGGCTCGGTCATCAGTACGTTCTTCGGGGTGCTGATCATCTCTGTGCTGGCCGCCGGCCTTGCGCAGATCGGCGCCTCGGAACCCACCAAACGCATCATCACCGGGGCGGTCATCGTCATCGCCGTGGTGCTCGACACTTACCGTAGCCGGCGTGCGAACCGGCGGAACCGATAAAACATGGCAACCATCAAAGATGTCGCGGCACTGGCGGGTATTTCCTACACCACCGTGTCCCATGTACTGAACAAGACTCGCCCGGTCAGCGAGCACGTGCGCTTGAAAGTCGAGGCGGCGATCGCCGAACTCGACTACGTGCCCAGCGCCGTGGCCCGCTCGCTGAAAGCCCGCAGCACCGCCACCATCGGCCTGCTGGTACCCAACAGCGTCAACCCGTACTTCGCCGAGCTGGCCCGGGGCATCGAGGATGCCTGCGAGCGCAACGGTTACTGCGTGATCCTGTGCAACTCCGACGATGACCCACAGAAACAGCGCAGCTACCTGCGCGTGCTGCTGGAAAAACGCATCGACGGCCTGATCGTTGCCTCGGTGGGCGAGGAGCGCGACTTGCTCGACAGCCTGGCCTGCGTGCGCACGCCGATGGTCATCGTCGACCGCGCGCTGGATGGCGTCGAGGCCGACCTGGTGCGCATCGATCACGAGCACGGCGCCTACTTGGCCACCCGCCATCTGCTGGAGCTGGGCCATCGCGACATCGCCACCATCGCCGGCCCGGTGGACACCGGTGTCAGCCAGCTGCGCCTGGCCGGTTTCCGCCGGGCCATGGCCGAGGCCGGGCTGCGCATTGCCGCCGGCCATGTACTGCACAGCGATTTCACCAGCCCCGGGGGCCATGCCGCCGCGGCGCGCCTGCTCGATGGCCAGCGGCCGACGGCGATCTTTGCCGGCAACGACATGATCGGCTTCGGTGTGCTGCGCGCCGCCGCCGAACGCAATATCAACGTGCCGGGCGAGCTGTCGGTGATCGGCTTCGACGACATCGAGCTGAGCCGCTATGTGTACCCGGCGCTGACCACCGTCGGCCAGTCGATCCGCGAGCTGGGCGACAGCGCGGCGGCGCTGCTGCTGTCGCGCATCGGCGCACCGAGCCGGGGGGCGGTGGAGCAGCGTATCGTCGCGCCGCGCATCGTCCTGCGCGAATCCACCGGGCCGCGCCCGGACCTGTTCAACGATTACCGTTAAGGAATGCCCATGGATGCCAAGGTGGTAGTGGTCGGCAGCCTCAACATGGACCTGGTGGCCCGTGCCCAGCGCCTGCCCCGCGGCGGTGAAACCCTGGCCGGTGACAGCTTCTTCACCGTGCCCGGCGGCAAGGGCGCCAACCAGGCCGTGGCCGTTGCCCGGCTGGGCGCCAGCGTGGCGATGGTCGGCAATGTGGGTGACGATGCCTACGGCCAGCAGCTGCGCAAGGCGCTGGAAGTGGAAGGTGTCGACTGCCAGGGCGTCAGCATTTGCCCGGGGGTTTCCAGTGGCGTGGCGCTGATCGTGGTGGATGCCGCCAGCCAGAACGCCATCGTCATCATTCCGGGTGGCAACGGCTTGCTCACCCCTGAGTCGGTGCAGCGCTTCGACGCGTTGCTGCAGCATGCCGAGGTGATCATCTGCCAGCTTGAAGTGCCCACCGAGACTGTGGCCTGGACCCTGGCGCGCGGGCGCGAGCTGGGCAAGACCGTGATCCTCAACCCGGCGCCGGCCACCGGCCCGCTGCCGGCGGGCTGGTACGCCGATATCGACTACCTGACCCCCAACGAGAGCGAGGCCGAGGCGCTGACCGGGGTAGCGGTGACCGACCTCGACAGTGCTCGCCGTGCCGGCGAACAGTTGATACAGCTGGGGGCAAGGAAGGTGATCGTCACCCTGGGTGCCCAGGGTGCATTGTTTGTCGACGGGCAGGGCGACAGGCATTTCCCCGTCGCGCCGGTCAAAGCGGTGGACACCACGGCGGCCGGAGACACCTTTATCGGTGGCTTCGCCGCCGGCCTGGCCCGTGGCCTTTCGCGCGAAGACGCAATCGTTTTCGGGCAGCGTGCCGCAGCGTTGTCGGTCACCCGCGTGGGGGCTCAGCCTTCGATTCCCTATTTGAAGGAGCTGGCGCCATGAAGAAGACGCCGCTGCTGAACATCGCCCTGTCACGGCTTATTGCCGGGCTGGGCCATGGCGACATTGTGGTGATCGGTGATGCCGGTTTGCCGGTGCCGCCAGGGGTAGAACTGATCGATCTGGCGCTGACGTCGGGGATTCCCGACTTCGCCAGTGTGCTGCGGGTGGTGTTGAGCGAGATGCAGGTGGAGCGGCATGTGCTGGCCGAGGAGATCTACCAGGCTGCGCCGCCGGCATTGGTTGAGGTTGAACGTTTGCGTGACGAGGGGCTGATCGGCCCGTGCCAGCAACTGAGCCATGCGGATTTCAAGGTGCTATGCCAGAAAGCCCGGGCTGTGGTGCGCACGGGTGAGTGCAAGCCTTACAGCAATATCGCCCTGGTGGCCGGCGTTACCTTCTGAAATCGATGCGCGACGGCTGCACCTGTGGGAGCCGGCTTGCCGGCGAAAGGGCCGCAGGGCGGCCCCATTTCTGAATCCCCCCAAGCAACAAGGAGTGTTGAATGTCTCTCAAACGCCTGCTCCAAGGAGCCGTGCTCATGTCTACGCTAACCGCTGCCACGCTGATGGCCGCCCCACGCGACCTGATCATCGACACCGACCCCGGCGCCGACGACGTGGTCGCCTGCTGCTGGCCATGGCATCCCCTGACGAGCTGAAGATCCGCGCCATCACCACGGTCGCCGGCAACGTGCGCCTGGACAAGACCTCGCGCAACGCCCGCCTGGCCCGTGAATGGGGTGGTCGTGAAGATATTCCGGTGTATGCCGGGGCAGGGCGGCCGTTGGTGCGCCCGCCAATCTACGCCGCCAATGTGCATGGTGAAGAAGGGCTGACCGGCGTGCAGGTGCATGAGCCGGGCAAGCCCATGGCCAAGGGCAACGCCGTGCAGTACCTGGTCGACACCCTGGGCGCCGCCGAGCCCCACAGCATCACCGTCGCCATGCTCGGCCCGCAGACCAACCTGGCCCTGGCGCTGATCCAGCAGCCGGACATCGCCAAGGGCATCAAGGAGGTGGTGGTGATGGGCGGCGCCCACTTCAATGGCGGCAACATCACCCCGGCGGCCGAGTTCAACCTGTATGCCGACCCGCACGCCGCCGAGGTGGTGCTGGCCAGTGGCGTCAAGCTCACGTACCTGCCGCTGGACGTCACCCACAAGCTGCTCACCAGCGAGGCGCGCCTCAAGCAACTGGCGGCGGTGAACAATCAGGCCAGCAAGCTAGTGGTGAATATCCTCAACGCCTACATCAAGTTCGACATGGACACCTACGGCATGCCTGGCGGCCCCGTGCACGATGCCAGCGTGATCGCCTACCTGCTCAAGCCCGAGCTGTTCAAGGGGCGTGACATCCACATGGTGGTCGACAGCCGTGAGGGCCCGACCTTTGGCCAGACCATCGCCGACTGGTACGGCGTGCTCAAACAGCCCGCCAATGTCACCTGGGTAGAGGAGGGCGACGCACAGGGCTTCTTTGACCTGCTCAGCGCACGCCTGGCTCGATTGAAATAGCCGCCTGGGGCGCGTGGCGCTCCAGTACCTGCTCGATGAAGCTGCGCGCCGCTTCGCCGCCGCGGTCGCGCACCAGCAGGTCGATGGCAATCAGTACCAGTTCTTCGGGCGAACCCGGGCTATAGGCGCTCTGGCCTTCATCCCATTTGACCTTGATGTCGGCATCGATGCTGTGGTTGCTCATGTAGCGTTCTCGCTAGGGCCTGGGCTTGAGGGTCGAATACCGGGTCCTGGCGTTCGAGGGGGAGGCGTTGCGCGCTCCACTTCTAGCAGTAAATCATGCCTTGGCCACGATGGCCCTGCGACTTAGGCATAAGGGGCGCTTCAGGCCGAACCAGTGGTTCGGTGCAAAATCCCGTCACGATTGCCCTTCGCGTCTACGGCCGGGTTCAGGCAGAATCTTGCAGTTTTGCAACAATCAGTTTTAGGGGCTGTCGTACTGGACAGTTCCCACGATCGATTAGGAGGATTCATGTTCCGTACCCGCGCTTCCCTGGTGACCCTGTTGCTGGCTACCGTTCTCGCAGGCTGCAGCACCGGTGGCACCACGGGTGGCACTGCCGCCCCTGCCACTCCGGCCGGCAACGATGGCCGCTGCGAAGCCAGTGGCGCCGATTTCACCGTCGGCAAGCCGGCTACCGCGGAGTTGCTCGAGCAAGCGCGCAAGGCCAGTGGCTCGCAGATGGCGCGCATCCTCAAACCCCACGACATGATCACCCTGGAGTATCGCTCCGAGCGCCTGAACCTGAATGTCGATGACAAAGGTGTGGTCACTCGCGTCAACTGCGGCTGATGACAAGCGCGGGGCAAGCCACCCGGTGGGAGGGCTTACCCCGCGATGTGGGGCTGCAAAGGCGATGACGCCTTTTCGCGCCCAATAAAAAACCCGCCACAAGTGGCGGGTTTTTTACAGCTATCCGAATTACTCCGGACGAACCTGTGCAGCCTGCATGCCCTTCTGGCCGCGCTCGGCGACGAAGGAAACAGTCTGACCTTCTTTCAGGCTCTTGAAACCGTCGGTTTCGATGGCCTTGAAGTGTACGAACAGGTCGTCGCCGCCGCCTTGTGGGGTGATGAAGCCGAAGCCTTTCTCATCATTGAACCATTTGACGGTGCCGGTTTGGCGATTGGACATGGGATGAATCTCCAGAAACATGATTTTTTTTCGAGGTGCGATGCGGCCAAGGCTACAGGTGCACCGGGAACATCATAGTCTAATTCTGCGAATCAAGCGCCTATTACCTTCGCAGTATCTCGATAAAGCGCGAATGCAGCGGCTCCTGGTCGCAAAAAAAGCCGCTATTTAGGCTTGCAGGCGGCCTGTACGGTGGCCTGGGCACGGTGCATCAGCTTGGCGTCGACACCGTCCGAGCTGTCGAGGTCCTTGATCTCCTCGTCGGTAAAATTCTTTTTGATGGCCTGGGCGCCGCAGGTGCAGTGCTTGGTCGCCGTCGCGGCGTCGACGCCCTGCGCCTTGGCCGTTTCCTGGCACTGGGCCATGTAGTTTGTCTCCTTGCCCGCCGGGAAGTTGCCCGCAGTGGCAGCCAAGGGCAGCAGCAGGGCGCTAACGGCGCAGGCGGCCAGAAGGGAGGGAAGTCGCATAACCGGATACTCCTTGGGTTAAGGTCTCATCAAGAGTAGGTTGCCTCAGAAGGTCTGATAGGAAATTTTCCGTACAAGTTCACCTGGCAGGCACGCTTCCCAAAATTTTCTGCCGACCCCTCTAGCCCCGTGCTAGCATGCCTCCCTTGCGGTATGCCTGTGGCAGCCGCATTTCTTTTTACACCTCCAGTCACTCTGGTTCGCCCCTGACCGGCCGAAAGGTCTCTGCCACTGTGAGGCAGGCTTTCCCGCGGGAAAGGCAGGGCGGATCTTGTACTGGCTCATCCCAACCCACGTGACCTTTGGTAGGGGTCACCACTAGGAGAGGAGGCGCCATGCCCGTTATTACTCTTCCCGATGGCAGTCAACGTACGTTCGACCAGCCGGTATCCGTAGCCGAAGTCGCCGCCTCGATCGGCGCCGGCCTGGCCAAGGCCACCTTGGCCGGCAAGGTCGACGGCAAGCTCGTCGATGCCTGCGACAAGATCGACCACGACGCCACCCTGCAGATCATCACCCCTAAAGATGCAGAGGGACTGGAGATCATCCGTCACTCGTGTGCCCACCTGATCGGCCACGCCGTGAAGCAGCTGTACCCGACCGCCAAGATGGTGATCGGCCCGGTGATCGATGAAGGCTTCTATTACGACATCGCCTACGAGCGTCCCTTCACCCCGGACGACCTCGCGGCGATCGAGAAGCGCATGCAGCAGCTGATCGACACCGACTACGACGTGGTCAAGAAAATGACCCCGCGTGCGGAAGTCATCGATGTGTTCACCAGCCGTGGCGAAGACTACAAGCTGCGCCTGGTCGAAGACATGCCGGATGAACAGGCCATGGGCCTGTACTACCACGAAGAATACGTCGACATGTGCCGCGGCCCGCATGTGCCGAACACCCGCTTCCTCAAAGCCTTCAAGCTGACCAAGCTGAGCGGCGCCTACTGGCGCGGCGATGCCAAGAATGAGCAGCTGCAGCGCGTGTACGGCACCGCCTGGGCCGACAAGAAGCAGCTGGCAGCCTACATCCAGCGCATCGAAGAAGCCGAAAAACGCGACCACCGCAAGATCGGCAAGCAGCTCGACCTGTTCCACCTGCAGGAAGAAGCACCGGGCATGGTGTTCTGGCACGCCAACGGCTGGACCGTGTACCAGGTGCTCGAGCAGTACATGCGCAAGGTGCAGCGCGAGAACGGCTACCAGGAAATCAAGACCCCGCAAGTGGTCGACCGTATTCTCTGGGAGCGCTCCGGGCACTGGACCAACTACGCCGAGAACATGTTCACCACGGCCTCGGAAAGCCGCGACTACGCGGTAAAACCGATGAACTGCCCGTGCCACGTGCAGGTCTTCAACCAGGGCCTCAAATCCTACCGTGACCTGCCGCTGCGCCTGGCCGAGTTCGGCGCGTGCCACCGCAACGAGCCGTCCGGCGCGCTGCACGGCATCATGCGCGTGCGTGGCTTCGTGCAGGACGACGCGCACATCTTCTGCACCGAAGACCAGGTGAAGAAAGAAGCCGCCGACTTCATCAAGCTGACCCTGGACGTGTACAAGGACTTCGGCTTTACCGACGTCGCCATGAAGCTGTCGACCCGCCCGGCCAAGCGTGTGGGCTCCGAAGAGCTGTGGGATCGCGCCGAAGGCGCCCTGGCCGACGCCCTGAATGACTCGGGCCTGGAGTGGGAATACCAGCCGGGCGAGGGCGCCTTCTACGGCCCGAAGATCGAGTTCACCCTGCGTGACTGCCTCGGCCGTAACTGGCAGTGCGGCACCCTGCAGTACGACCCGAACCTGCCCGAGCGTCTGGATGCCAGCTACATCGCCGAAGATAACAGCCGCGTTCGCCCAGTGATGCTGCACCGCGCCATCCTTGGTTCGTTCGAGCGCTTCATCGGCATGCTGATCGAGCACTATGCTGGCGTGTTCCCGGCGTGGCTGGCACCGACCCAAGCCGTGATCATGAACATCACCGACAAGCAGGCCGATTTCGCCCTCGAGGTCGAGAAATCTCTGAACGGTAGCGGTTTCCGTGCCAAGTCGGACTTGAGAAATGAGAAGATCGGCTTTAAAATCCGCGAGCATACTTTGCTCAAGGTCCCGTACCTTTTGGTTATAGGGGATCGCGAAGTCGAAACGCAAACCGTCGCAGTGCGTACTCGCGAAGGTGCTGACCTGGGCTCCATGCCCGTCGCCCAGTTCGCTGAGCTGCTGAATCAGGCGGTTTCCCGGCGTGGTCGCCAAGAATCGGAGTAATGACTATTAAGCGTGAAATGAGAAACGATAAGCGTGCTGTACCGAAAGCCCCGATCAACGAGAATATCTCGGCCCGCGAGGTTCGGTTAATTGGCGCTGACGGCGAGCAGGTTGGCATCGTCTCGATTGATGAAGCGCTTCGTATCGCTGATGAAGCGAAGCTGGATCTGGTAGAGATCTCTGCAGACGCGGTCCCGCCTGTCTGCAAGGTCATGGACTACGGCAAGCACCTCTTCGAGAAGAAGAAGCAGGCCAACGAAGCCAAGAAAAACCAGAAGCAGATTCAGATTAAAGAAATCAAGTTTCGTCCAGGGACGGAGGATGGGGATTACCAGGTAAAACTACGCAACCTGGTACGTTTCCTTACCGATGGGGACAAGGCCAAGATCTCTCTGAGATTCCGTGGCCGTGAGATGGCCCACCAGGAGCTGGGCATGGAGCTGTTGAAGCGGGTTGAAGCTGACCTCGCCGAATACGGCACCGTTGAGCAGCATCCGAAGATGGAAGGACGCCAGCTTATGATGGTCATCGCCCCCAAGAAAAAGAAGTAATCTCCCGGGCACGGCAGGCCTGATGATTATGTGTAATTTTATCGAATGCGGAGTTCCAACATGCCAAAAATGAAAACCAAGAGCGGTGCTGCGAAGCGTTTCCTGAAAACCGCTTCCGGCTTCAAGCACAAGCACGCTTTCAAAAGCCACATCCTGACCAAAATGTCGACCAAGCGTAAGCGTCAACTGCGCGGTGCCAGCTTGCTGCACCCGTCTGACGTTGCAAAAGTCGAGCGCATGCTGCGCGTACGTTAATTTCGGTCAAAGATAGAGGAAGTTACTCATGGCTCGTGTAAAGCGTGGCGTCATCGCTCGTAAGCGTCACAAGAAAATTCTGAAACTGGCTAAAGGCTACTACGGTGCACGTTCGCGCGTATTCCGTGTTGCCAAGCAGGCTGTCATCAAGGCAGGCCAATACGCCTACCGCGACCGTCGCCAGAAGAAGCGTCAGTTCCGCGCTCTGTGGATCGCTCGTATCAACGCCGGTGCACGCACCAACGGCCTGTCCTACAGCCGTCTGATTGCTGGCCTGAAAAAAGCGTCGATCGAAATCGACCGCAAGGTTCTGGCTGACCTGGCAGTGAACGAAAAAGCGGCGTTTGCTGCAATTGTCGAGAAAGCTAAAGCCGTTCTGGCCTAAGTACCCACGACAATCATCCGTCGGCGCCCTGCGCCGTCGGGTGTAAAACGTCATCGATAGGGGAAGAGCCTTCAAAAGCTCTTCCCCTATTTTCGTATCTGGAGTCTGTACATGGAAAACCTGGACGCGCTGGTTGCCCAAGCCCTTGAGGCCGTGGAACGCGCTGAAGACATCACAACCCTGGAACAGATCCGGGTCCAATTCCTCGGCAAGAAAGGCGAGCTGACCCAGGTGATGAAGACCCTGGGCAACCTGCCAGCCGAAGAGCGCCCCAAGGTTGGCGCGCTGATCAACGACGCCAAGGAGCGCGTCACCGACGTGCTCAACGCACGCAAGGCCGCCTTTGAAGAGGCCGAGCTCAACGCTCGCCTGGCCGCCGAATGCATCGACGTGACCCTGCCAGGCCGTGGCCAGACCACCGGCGGGCTGCACCCGATCACCCGTACCCTCGAGCGCATCGAGCAGTTCTTCACCCACATCGGCTACGGCATCGCCGAAGGCCCTGAGGTCGAAGACGACTACCACAACTTCGAAGCGCTCAACATCCCCGGCCACCACCCGGCCCGGGCGATGCACGACACCTTCTATTTCAATGCCAACATGCTGCTGCGTACCCACACCTCGCCGGTGCAGGTGCGTACCATGGAATCGAGCCAGCCGCCGATCCGCATTGTCTGCCCGGGCCGCGTCTACCGCTGCGACTCGGATATCACCCATTCGCCGATGTTCCACCAGGTCGAAGGCCTGCTGATCGACCGCGATATCAACTTTGCCGACCTCAAGGGCACCATCGAAGAGTTCCTGCGGGTGTTCTTCGAGAAAGAACTGGCCGTGCGCTTCCGCCCGTCGTTCTTCCCCTTCACCGAGCCGAGCGCCGAAGTGGATATCCAGTGCGTGATGTGCTCCGGCAAAGGCTGCCGCGTGTGCAAGCAGACCGGCTGGCTGGAAGTGATGGGCTGCGGCATGGTCCACCCGAGCGTGCTGCGTATGTCTGGCATCGACCCGGAAGAGTTCCAGGGCTTCGCCTTCGGCATGGGCGCAGAGCGCCTGGCCATGCTGCGCTATGGCGTCAACGATTTGCGTCTGTTCTTCGACAACGACCTGCGGTTCCTGGCGCAATTCCGCTAGGCCCAATCGACGCAAATTCTAGGAGAACAGCATGAAATTCAGTGAACAGTGGCTGCGCGGTTGGGTAAACCCGCAAGTCTCCCGTGACGAACTGGTCGCCCGCCTGTCCATGGCCGGCCTTGAAGTCGACAGCGTGACCCCCGCTGCCGGCCAGTTCAGCGGCATCGTGGTGGGCGAGATCCTCACCACCGAACAACACCCGGACGCCGACAAACTGCGCGTGTGCCAGGTCAGCAACGGCGCAGAAACCTTCCAGGTGGTTTGCGGCGCCCCCAACGCCCGTCCAGGCATCAAGATCCCGTTCGCCATGATCGGCGCCGAACTGCCGGGCGACTTCAGGATCAAGAAAGCCAAGCTGCGCGGCGTCGAGTCCTTCGGCATGCTGTGCTCGGCTTCCGAGCTGCAGATCAGCGAAGAGAGCGACGGCCTGCTGGAACTGGCGGGTGACGCCCCGGTTGGCCAGGACATTCGCCAGTACCTGAACCTCGATGACGCCAGCATCGAAATCGGCCTGACCCCGAACCGTGGCGACTGCCTGTCCCTGGCCGGCCTGGCCCGCGACGTCAGCGCCCTGTACGACGTCCCGGTCACCCGCCCGGTAGTGCCGGCCGTCCCCGCTGCCCATGACGAAGTGCGCCCGGTCGAAGTCAGCGCCCCGGCTGCCTGCCCGCGTTACCTGGGCCGCGTTATCCGCAACGTCGACCTGAGCAAGCCGACCCCGCTGTGGATGGTCGAGCGCCTGCGCCGCAGCGACGTGCGCAGCATCGACGCCGCCGTCGACATCACCAACTACGTGATGCTCGAACTCGGCCAGCCGATGCACGCTTTCGACCTCGCCGAAATCAATGGCGGCATCCGCGTGCGTATGGCCGAGGAGGGCGAGAAGCTCGTCCTGCTGGACGGCCAGGAAGTTGCCCTGCGCGCCGACACCCTGGTGATCGCCGACCACACCCGCGCCCTGGCTATTGCCGGCGTGATGGGTGGCGAGCACAGCGGCGTCAACACCGAGAAGACCCGCGACCTGTTCCTGGAAAGCGCCTTCTTCGAGCCGATCTCTGTCGCCGGCAAGGCCCGTTCCTACGGCCTGCACACCGACGCCTCGCACCGCTACGAGCGTGGCGTGGATTCGCAACTGGCCCGCGAAGCCATGGAGCGCGCCACCGCGCTGCTGCTGGAGATCGTCGGCGGTGAAGCCGGTCCGATCGTTGAAGCCGTTAGCGAACAGCACCTGCCGAACATCGCACCGATCACCCTGCGCGACGAACGCATCACCCAGATGCTCGGCCTGCAGATGGACGCTACCCAGGTCGAGCAGCTGCTCAACGCCCTGGAGCTGAAAACCAGCGCCAACGGGGCAGGGCAGTGGACCGTGAACGTCCCAAGCCACCGCTTCGACATCAGCCTGGAAGTCGACCTGATCGAAGAGCTGGCCCGCCTGTACGGCTACAACAACCTGCCGGTCCGCTACCCGCAGGCGCGCCTGGCGCCCCAAGGCAAGCCAGAGACCCGCGGCGAGCTGCCGAACCTGCGTCGCCTGCTGGTTGCCCGCGGCTACCAGGAAGCCATCACCTACAGCTTCATCGACCCGAAACTGTTCGAGCTGTTCACCCCTGGCGTCGAGCCGCTGCTGCTGGCCAACCCGATCTCCAACGACATGGCCGCCATGCGCGCCTCGCTGTGGCCGGGCCTGGTCAAGGCGATGCAGCACAACCTCAACCGCCAGCAAGACCGCGTGCGGATGTTCGAAAGCGGCCTGCGCTTCGTCGGCCAGCTGGGCGACCTCAAGCAGCAACCGATGATCGCCGGCATCGTCACCGGCAGCCGCCTGCCCGAAGGCTGGGCCAACGGCCGTGACGGCATCGACTTCTTCGACGTTAAAGCCGACGTGGAAGCCCTGCTGGGTTACTCGGGCGCCCTGAGCGACTTCAGCTTCGTCGCCGGCAAGCACCCAGCCCTGCACCCAGGCCAAACCGCCCGGATCGAGCGCGACGGCAAGGAAGTCGGCTACCTCGGCGCCATCCACCCGGAGCTGGCCAAGACCCTCGGCCTCGACCGCCCGGTCTACGTCTTCGAGCTGGTGCTCGGCAATGTAGTGGAAGGCCGCCTGCCGAAGTTCAGCGAACTGTCCAAGTTCCCGGAAACCCGCCGTGACCTGGCCTTGATCGCAGGCCGTGATGTGGCTGCCAGTTCGGTGCTTGAAGTAATTCGTGACAATGCTGGCGAATGGCTCACAGACCTCAGGCTGTTTGACGTCTACCAGGGTAAAGGCATTGATCCTGATAGAAAAAGCCTGGCCGTCGGCTTGACCTGGCAACATCCATCGCGCACTCTTAACGACGATGAGGTGAACGAAACCCTGCAAAATATCCTCACCTCGCTCGAACAAAGGTTGAACACCACGTTAAGGAAATAACGGCATGGGTGCTCTGACGAAAGCTGAGATGGCCGAAAGGCTGTACGAGGAGCTGGGGCTCAACAAGCGAGAGGCCAAGGAGCTGGTCGAGCTGTTTTTCGAAGAAATTCGGCACGCGCTTGAAGACAACGAGCAGGTCAAGTTGTCCGGTTTCGGCAACTTCGACCTTCGCGACAAACGCCAGCGGCCGGGCCGCAACCCCAAGACAGGGGAAGAGATCCCGATCACCGCGCGCCGCGTCGTCACCTTTCGTCCAGGGCAGAAGCTGAAAGCCCGGGTAGAGGCCTATGCTGGAACCAAGCCATAACGACGAGCTGCCCCCCATCCCGGGCAAACGCTACTTCACCATTGGTGAAGTCAGCGAGCTCTGTGCGGTAAAACCGCACGTGCTGCGCTACTGGGAGCAGGAGTTTCCGCAGCTCAACCCAGTGAAGCGCCGTGGCAACCGGCGGTATTACCAGCGCCAGGACGTGCTGATGATCCGCCAGATCCGCGCTTTGCTGTATGACCAGGGCTTTACCATTGGCGGGGCGCGCTTGCGGCTCTCCAGTGATGAGGTCAAGGACGAATCCAGCCAGTACAAACAGCTGATTCGGCAGATGATTGCCGAGTTGGAGGATGTGTTGGTGGTTTTGAAGAAGTGATCTGGTTGGCGACGAACGGAAAGTTTTTTGAAAAAAAGCTTCCATTATTCAAAAGCTTAGGTTAAATTCTTCAACGTTCTCAGCGGTATCGAGAATGATGTCGGGGCGTAGCGCAGCCCGGTAGCGCACTTGCATGGGGTGCAAGGGGTCGAGTGTTCGAATCACTCCGTCCCGACCAATAATCCCAATGACTTAGCCACCTTAGGGTGGCTTTTTCATTTCTGCGTGTGGGGACTTTTTCGGGACATCATCCGATTTTCCTATGAAACTCCCCAAAAAGCTCAGATGCAGATTTCTCATATGCGGCGGCTGCATCCTCAGCTTTCACAAAAAGGCCAAGATGAATCTGCTTCCGATTCACCACGATGTAGGCCATGAATTTTCTCAATTTCTCGATGTAACTGACTCCCTTGAACCCAGTGGAGTTGTTCTTCCTCATCCCCGTGTTTCGACTTTGCTCTAGTCGAGTAGCAACTCGAAGATTGCAGCGACGGTTGTCCAGGGTGTCACCGTTGATATGGTCAACCTCGACGCCTGGCGCAGCACCCATTATCAGGCGATGCATGCGAATGTAGCTCGCGTTTTTCCGTCCGCCGATTCGCGTCCTCGCGTAGGCCAGCTTGTAGCCTACGCCGCCCATGTAGGCGATCCCCCATTTGTATCTCGAGACAAGCTCTAGGTCTGCCTGGTCGATCTTGCATTCTGCGCCGGGGTACGCCGAAGTCCCTATGTCGATCACTGCGTAGTTTTCTGTCATGCTCTGTGCCTCAGGATCGTTAGTGTTGGCGTGCTTCTTCCAACATTGGCGACAAGGTTGGCCGCATCAATCAGTTGCTTAAGCTCTGCGCCAGAATAGTGGGTTGTCACGTTACCGCTCTTGTGCCCAAGCAGTGACTGACGATCTTCATGGCTTACGCCTGCTGCCCGCAGCCTTCGCCCGAAGGTCATCTTGAGGTCGTGAACCCTGAATGAAGCGAATCCAGGATGCGCAGGCCTCAAGTTCTCCTCTTGCCATTTCTTTGCTGCCCTCAACCTTGCCTTGCGCCAAGCTGAGTCGTTCATCCGGTGCATCGCGGTCCCGTTGTATGGGAAGACCCATTCCTTGCTGGCCCCGCGCTGCCGCTCGATGATCGACTTGGCGACGCTGTTCAATACCACCAGGCGCTCGTCGCCATTCTTTACGCCTGACCGGGCGTGTCTCCCGCCGAAGTCAGCGGGGATCAGGAAAACACTGGTTCCAAGTTCCGGCACCGAAATCTCCCAATCCCACCTCAGCTTGCACACCTCCTGCTCGCGGCAGCCAGTGTTCACCTTGAACAAAGCCATCGTCTGCAGGTGCCCTGGAAGCTCATTAAATAGAATCGATTGCTCCTCCCACGACATTGGGTATGGCTTGCGGCTCGACTTCTTCTCCTCCAGTGTTGGCGCTGATGGAAAATTGACCCACCCTGCCGATTGAAATTTGACCCAGGGCGGATTGCTGATTTTGTTACCAGCAACTGTGGATAAGTCTACCAGCGCAGCTGCTGTTGCCCCCACTCCTTCGCTAGCCCAGTTCAGTTGTTTAAGACCTGCCACACGCAGCCATGTAGCAGGCCGTCGTCGCCATGAAATCAGAACGGCTCATCGTCCTCCGGTTCCTGGCCGCCCTTACGCTTTCGCTCCCGTGATTTGATCTTGGCCTGGGCCGCCAAGCTACTGTGTTGCAGGCGATAGGACTCGTTACCGGTTTCGACGATGTGGCAGTGGTGGGTCAGCCGATCCAGCAGGGCGGTGGTCATCTTGGCGTCGCCGAACACGCTCGACCATTCGGCGAAGCTCAGGTTGGTGGTGATCACCACGCTGGTGTGTTCGTACAGCTTGGATAGCAGGTGAAACAGCAACGCACCGCCGGCCTGGCTGAAGGGCAGATAACCCAGTTCGTCGAGGATGACCAGATCCATGCGCAGCAGAGCTTGGGCGATCCGCCCGGCTTTGCCGTCGTGCTTTTCGCGCTCCAGCAGATTGACCAGATCGACCGTGGAGTAGAAGCGCACGCGCTTGCCGTGCCGGGTGATGCCGGACACGGCCAGCGCAGTGGCCAGGTGGGTTTTACCGGTGCCAGGCCCACCGATCAGCACCACGTTCTGCGCGGTGTCGGTAAAGGCCAGACTGGCCAGTTCGCTGATCAAACGAGCGTCTGCGCTGGAGGCGCTGAAGTCGAAGCCGGCCAGGTCGCGGTGCATCGGCAGCTTGGCCATGTTCATCTGGTGGCTCACCGAGCGCATGGCGCGATCTGTGTGCTCTTGTTCCAGCAGGTGTTCGAGCAGCCACTTGGACGAGGCTGTGTTCGACTCACCCTGCGCAGTCAACTCCGCCCAGGCCGTGGCCATGCCGTGCAGGCGCAGCTCCTTGAGTTCCGCCATCAAATCACGCATGACCGATCTCCTCGGTCTGGCCACGCAGGCGGTCGTAGCGCGCCGTGTTAGCGACGGGGGCTTCCTTGAGCGACAAGTGGGTTTCGACGCTGGGTGGTGGTTCGGTCGCGGCCAGGCGCGCCACGACATTGAGGATGTGTTCGGCGCTCAGGCTGCCGCTTTCCAGTACCAGCTCAACAGCCACCAGCACCGCATCGAGCCCGGCGACCGGTACGGCAGCCAGAACTTGCGCCATGATCCGGTCACCGCCGGCATGACGCCCCAGACCGTGCTTAAGCTGACGCAGCGGCGCCGGCAGATCAGCAAAGGGCGCGCCGTTGCGCAGCGCACCGGGCTTGCGTTCGATCAGCGGGAGGTAGTGCTGCCAGTCATAGCTGACCTGGTCGCGATCCAGCAAGCGGACATGGCTGGCGATCAGCGCGTCGTCAGCCACCACCTCGATTCGCGTCGGATACA
>NZ_BQHO01000023.1 GCF_021601385.1 Pseudomonas parasichuanensis
GGTGGTCAGCAGAACGGCATAACCCAGACGGTTATGGTTACCCCGCAGCACCTGGATGGCTTCACGGTCTTCATCGCTCAGGTGGAAGTAACGTTCCAGCTCTTCACGGCTGGGCGAATCAACATAGCGGCCAAAACCGTCGCGTTGCTCTTGAGTCAGAAAACCGACCGGCATTGATCACAGCACCTCGACGCAGAACACGGCGGGCGTGACGATCCGCGTGCGTTCGATGTGCCCGCGTTGCAGCAGGCCGGCGCGGCGATCACCGGTTACCAGGTAGTCCGCATCGCCCGCCAAGGCCATGGCCAGCAAAAACGAGTCATCCGGATCATCGGCTTCGACCTCGATGGTCAGGCGCTCCAGTACCACAGCCCGTTGCAGGTTATTGATCATGGCGCCCACCTTGGCGGGCTGTAGGATGGCCTGAAGCTTGGGATAGCGGCTGGCTCGACGAATTTCATCGAGTTGCATCCGCGAGGTCACCACCTCGAAACGCGCCGCCCGCCAGGCACGGTAGATCGCATCGGGCGCGCCATGTGGCGAGATCAGGGCGCTGAACAGGATGTTGGTATCCAACACGACCCGCATCAGCGCTTACGTGCCCAGTCGAGCGCTTCGTCAACCGCGTTGGTCAATTCTGCCTCACTCAGATGGGCGTTAGCGGCCTTGGCCTGCTCAGCGCTCAGCTCCAGGATGTGTGCCCGTACCGCTTCTTCGATGAAGCGCGACAGGTCGCCCTTACGGCCGCCGCCCTGGCTGGCCAGAAACATCCGAAGCGACTGGTCGGTGTCGGCCGAGACGGCGACATTCCAGCGAATGGTATTCATAGCGTTCTCCGCTAATAGGTGTTTGTGTGTTTATACGCCAATCACAAAGGGCGATGCAATGGTTCGACAAAACGAAGGTTTTGCCGAACTCTATCGAGGAATGGCTCGGTTCGTTAAGCTCCCCGCGCTACGGTTCAAATAACTGGTACGCTTAATCAAAGTTCAACTATTACTAACGTAGTCGAGTAAACAGTACTTTTGATGAAGATCGGTTATGCGCGAGTGAGCACTCGGGATCAGAAAGCCGACCTACAAGTCGATGCCCTGAAACAGGCCGGGTGCGAACGCATCTACCAAGACATCGCCAGCGGCGCGAAAAGCGCCCGGCCGGAGTTGGACAAACTGCTGGCCAACGTGCGGCCGGGTGATGCCGTGGTGATCTGGAAGCTGGATCGCCTTGGGCGTTCCCTCAAGCACCTGGTCGAGTTGGTCGGCGAGCTGGCAGAGCGCAAGGTCGGCTTACAGAGCCTGAATGACCCCATCGACACCACCCACGCCCAAGGCCGCCTGGTGTTCAACCTGTTCGCCTCGCTGGCGGAGTTCGAGCGCGAGCTGATCCGCGAGCGGACTCAGGCGGGTCTGTCGGCCGCACGGGCGCGTGGCCGGATCGGTGGCCGTCCCAAGGGCCTGCCAGCCAAGGCTGAGGCCACCGCCATGGCGGCCGAAACCCTCTACCGCGAAGGTCGCCTGAGCGTCAGCGCGATCGGCGAGAAGCTGCACATCTCCAAGAGCACGCTGTACAGCTACCTGCGCCACCGTGGTGTCGAGATCGGCGCGTACCAGAAGAGCGCCAGGTCACGCGACCAGCAGCCTTCGGCCGCGTCGCCGGCAGAGCCGCCCGCCGCCGAGCGGGTGGCCACCGTCACCCTGCGCCTCGCGGTGGTGAATAACAGCAAGTTCGTGCGCGGCCGGAAGCGGGCCACGGAGAACATTGAGCGCTACTGCCTGGAGCCCTATGGCATGAAGCGGCTGGATGCCGGCCACTATGAGTTGACCATTCCGTATCGGAGCGACGATGAGCTGGACAAGAGCGTGCATGACCTGCTGACCGAGATCAGCCAGGAGGCCGACATGCGCAACTGTTTTGTCGAGATGGGCGCCTGGGAAGAAGACACCGAAAAGCGTTGGTAGGGCTTACGTTGGTTTTTGGTTCCATTGCTCCCCAAACCCCGGAATCAGGGTGACCGCGGTTGCGCCACTGCCGATGACCACGACGCGCTTGCCGCTGTAGTCGAGGTTTTCTGGCCAGTGCTGCGGATGGATGATCTGGCCCTTGAACTGCTCGGTGCCCTCGAAGCGCGGGGTGAAGCCCTGGTCGTAGCGATAGTAGCCACCTGCGCTGAACAGCCAGCGGCATTCGAGGGTGCGCACCTGCGCCGTTTGGCCGTCCTCGATGCGTACCGCCCACAGGCCCCTTTCGCTTTGCCAGTTGGCCGAGATGACTTTCTGCTGGTACTGGATGAAGGGGGCCAGCTGGTGCTCGTCGATGGCTTCGCCCAGGTACTCGAGAATGTCCGCGGCGTCCGCCAGCGACTTGGCCTTGGTCCAGGGCTTGAAGTCGAAACCGAAGGTGTACAGGTCCGAGTCGGAGCGGATGCCGGGGTAACGGAACAGGTCCCAGGTACCCCCCATGCGCTCGCGGGATTCGAGGATGGCGAAGGTCTTGTTCGGTTGATTGCGTCGCAGGTAGGCCGCCGCGCCGATGCCAGACACACCGGCCCCAATGATTAAAATATCGAGCGGTTCAACCGGAAGAGCAGTGTGAGAGGACATCTCGCCTCCTGATTATTGTGTTATAGAGACTGATCTTATGACTTGATCACCTGACCAGAATAGGGCGGCCAACGGTGCTGGACAAGGTGCAAAATGCACCAGGTCGCTATCGTTTTAGGATGATTTGCACCTTGAAGGGTGGCGGGATGCTGATTTGCGCCATGCCTTGCGCAGTTCTTCTGTAGGAGCGGCATGCTAGCCGCCAGGTGGGCTTTAGCCGCGCAGCAGGCGACGCGGTGGATGGCACCGGCTCTGCCGGTGTTCGCGGCTAAAGCCGCTCCCACAGCGACCTCGTTGAATCACTCGTGGGTGACTTGTCACAAACCGCCCGGATGCGCCGCGCTACATGGCAGCACAGCGCATCCGACAGGGTGCCTCAGTAACTGGCCACCAGCAGCTTGACCGCCTGGCAGGCCGTGTCGGTCTCGGCCTCCAGGCGCGCGCGGTCGCCGTGGGCGGACCAGGCGAGCATCAAGCCGTCGAACAGGTTGATCAGCAGGCGGCTGATGGTGGTCAGTGCGGTCTGGTCCAGCGCGCCGTCGGTGACCTTCACGATGGCCTGCTGGGCCGCTTCGAGGGACACGGCATAGATCTTGGTCGCCATCTGCGGGTTGTTGCGCAGGTTCCAGCAGAACAGTTCGAACTGGGTGGTGGCCATTTCCGGGTGGGCGGTGAACCAGTTGACCAGCTGGCGCAACATTTCCCCCACCGATTCCGCGGCCGTGGCGCCTGTCGGCACGTGTTGCAACGATTGTTGCGGCATGTTGATCAAGGACTCGTAGACCGCATAGAACAACTCGTCCTTGGTGTGGAAGACGTAGTGCAACGACGCCAGGGGCGAGTCTGCCGCCGCGGCGATACGCCGGGTGGTGGCGTTGGCCACGCCATGTTCCGCGATCACCTTCACGGTGGCCTCGATGAAGTCCTGCCTGCGCTCTTCCGCGCCAATCCGAGCCATTGAGTTCTCCCTATTCGGTGGTGCCGCCAGCCCTGTGGTCGGGCGTTGGCGGTGACGAATGCTATCGCAAGGTCATGCCTGGATCCATGAGTCGATGCAATCCCATGCCCTGGAGATAGCACAGCACGGAAATTAGTTTAATCAAACGACTTGATCATGTGACCATGTTCGGTAATGATGAGTTCTCCACCGTGTCATCGCTGGACGACGGTCGCGAACACTGTGGTTGGCACCGGGTGGGCTGAGCCGGGTTGCCGAGGCTCACTGGACAGAACAACGACAAAACCAGACAGGTAGAACACAGATGGATACACGAGAACTCTCGACGGTCGGCAGCGATGCCTCGGTCGAGCAAGTGGTGGAGATCATCCGGCGTGACGGTGGGGTCATCATTAGTGACTTCGTCTCGCCAGCCACGCTGAAGGCCCTCACCGAAGAGCTGGACACCTACTTGAAGGCCACACCTTGCGGCGTCGACCCTTATTTCGCAGGCACGCAGACCCGGCGTGTCGCCCGTATCATCGGGCGCAGCGACACGGCGGTGGAGGTGGCGCTGAATCCGCTGTTCATTGATACAGCCAGGCAGATCCTGCAAACACCCACCCATGTCTGGGTCGGGAGCGACCGCATCGAGGTCGCGCCCGATATTCAACTCAGCATCACCCAGGCCATCCAGATCGGGCCGGGCCAGGGCCTGCAGCCGTTGCACCGTGACGATGCCACGTCGCTGTGGCGCCATCCCCAGTACGGGCGTGAGGCCCGCCTGCAGATGATGCTGGCCATCTCGGATTTCACCGATGAGAACGGTGCGACGCGGGTCATCCCTGGTAGTCATCTGTGGGATGACGAGCGCATGCCGACCCAGGAAGAGACGGTCGCCGCACAGATGAAGGCAGGCTCGGCGCTGCTGTGGATGGGGTCGGTGTACCACGGCGGCGGCGCCAACAGGTCCGACGCGCCTCGCACCGGCCTGACCATGGCCTATGACCTGGCGTTCCTGCGCCTTGAAGAGAATCACTTCCTGTCCATTCCCGTCGAACGCGTTCGCCAGCTGCCTGCAGAGATGCAACGCCTGCTGGGCTGGAGTGCCAGCTCCACGCTGCTGGGCTGGGTAGAAATCGATGGCCAGATGCGCGACCCGCAAGAGCTGCTGGGCATGGCGGACTTCGCCGAGCCGGGCAAAGGGTTCTGACGCGCCTGGGCCGCCATGGGGCGGCCCAGGGTGCAAGCCACAGTCGATTTTCCAGGAGCCACGTAAATGAATGCGTTGAACAAAGCAGCCCTCGGTGATGCAGCGCCGTTGAAGTTTCGTAGCCTGGGTGGATGGGTGGAGCGGCCGGGTGATCTGCAGCCAACGCTCGAAGCACAGGTGCAGGCCGATGTCATCGTGGTCGGTGCCGGTTTTGCCGGCCTGTCGACGGCGCTGGAGCTGAGGGCGCGCGGGGCGGATGTCATCCTGCTGGAGCAGGATTTCGCCGGCTTCGGTGCCAGTGGCCGCAATGCCGGCTACCTGCTGGGCAGCATGGGCATCGAATACGATATGTTCGTCAAGCGCGTGGGCATGGCGCAGGCCACGCAGTTCGTCAGGTTCTATGACGAGGCGGTGCCCTATGTGGAAGGTCGATTCAAAACACTGGGCATCGACTGTGACTACAACCCTTCGGGCGTGCTCCGGGCCGGTGTTCATCCCAGCCAGGAGAAGCGCTTGCGGGAAAACATGGCGCTGGGTCAGAAGCTGGGGGCGGCGAGCCGCTTCGTGGACGGTGCCGAGATGCGTAAGCGGGGCATCCCCTCGGCCTTTCTGTTTGCCGCCGAGCAGTGTGGCGGCACCCTGAACCCAGGGAAATACATCGGCGGCCTGCGGCGCGCGGCCATCGAGGCGGGGGTGAAACTCTACGAGCGCACGCCGTTGCTGTCCTTCAGCGAAGGGCCGGTCATTACCTGCACGACCGCGCATGGCAGTGCAAGCGCCCCGGTGATGGTGTTGGCCACCAACGCCTATACCCCGCAGCTGGGGGTGTTGCGCAACAAGGTCGCGGCCATTCGCGTGTCGGCAATCGAAACCCAACCGCTGTCGCCGCAGCAGTTGGCAACTCTCGGCTGGCAAGGGCGGGAAGGGATCATCACGCCGCACTACACCATGGAGAGCCACCGCCTGACGGCGCACGGCACCATGGTGTTGACTGTCAAGAAACTAGGGTATGCCTACGGTTCGAAGACGCCCAATATCCCCGACCACGACGCCTACGCGGCATTGGCACAGGTACTGCGCGAGCGCTATCCGGCGTTGCAGGGCCTTGGCGTCAAGCACTGCTGGAGTGGTTACGTCAGCGGCGCCTACGACTTCCTGCCGGTAATCGGTGCCATGGGCGCGAAACAGAACATTTACTACTCAGCCGGCTGCTCGGGCCACGGGCTGGGCACCCAGTCGTTGATCGGCAAGCTGTTTGCCGAACAAATCGACGGCAAGGCGCCTGAACTGCTGGCGGCACTGCAACACAAGACGCCGTCCTTGCTGCCTGAACCCTTGCAATGGTGCGCCGTTCACGCTGCCTTTGCGGCGGCCAAGGTGCTGGATGACTGGACCGATAGAAAAGTGCGCAAAGACAAGGCCAGGAAGGGCTGATTGCAATTGATGTGCTTGTTCTATGCCCGTGACTGTAGAACTACGGCGCGACCCTTATAACAGAGGCTGTTATCGTGGAACTCATAGATTTATTTGCGTTGATCGCATGCGTGCTGCTGGTGGTGAGTGGCTTGGGTTATGGTGTTGCGTTTATTAGGCGTAAGAATTACCTGCTGGGCGTGGAGTTCTTGATTGTAGGTATTTCCGCAACGAACTTTACGACGTTCATCGCGACGGGGTGGCAAGCCAATTACAATGTCGCCATCTTTCTGGATGCATTTTCCCGCGGGGTTGGCGTGCCGGTTATTGCAACGCTCGGGTTGATGGCCGTGACGCACAATTACAAGCCGTCGCCGGCGAAGGACGTGATATTGTTTTTGGCCGCTTTTGCGGCGACGGCTTTTTACTACCTGTCGACGGGTTTTAAAGAGTGGCTGCCCTATTTCTATATATTGACGTGGTCGTTCTACACGTTGTTCCTGGTTTACTTTATCTGGCGGCTGGCACGTGCCGGCGAGTCTCTGCACGCGCTGGCCACCTTGCTGGGAGGGGCGGCGGGGCTGACGATCGCGCTGCGGTATGACTTCTTCCCGATCCCGGGGGATGACACGAAGATGATCTTCATGACCTGCGCCTTCCTGACCTGGTCCTATTCGATTGTGCAGTTGTTTTATGCCTATGGGGCACTTCAGCGTTCACGGAAAGTGTCCTCGCATGCCGTGCTCAATCCCAGCTAAGTTGTGGGGTAGGGCTCAATTGCTGGTTGGGTAATTTATTGAATGGCTGTCATTACTCCATGGCGGGCGAAAGCCTGCTTTTTTTACCGCCCCTCGGGGCGGTTTTTTTATGGCCGAATCATTCGCTTCGATAATGGGGTTGGATAAGCGAGCGCTATATGCGGTTCGGCGCGATCAGTGGCAATTTGTTCATGTGGCGCACTATTAACAAGCCTCTTTTGGTAACACATGTTTCCTTACTTCCCAATAAGGTGCAGGCGCCAGTCGCGTATTAAGCGATAAATAAGTCCAACCAGCTGATTTATCTAATGTAATCCGCGTATCAGGCATTCTGGCATGTGGCTTGCGTGTTGATCGTGCGACATGGTCAATTGATCATGTCGCTTGATCAGGATGTAGCAGGCGCCGATTTTTCCACCGATGGGTCGAGCAGCCGGTCCAAGCCCTTTGTTTGAGGATCCTCCTATGAAAGAAGTCACTGCACGGTCGGAAGGTGTCGTATCCGCCCGCCGTATTTTCAGGCAGCTGCTGGTTACCCTCGCGGCCTCGACCGCGATCTGTTCGGTACAGGCTGCGCCCCAGGGGGCCGAGGCGCTGGGCTCGAAGTTGACGCCGCTGGGCGGCGAAAGCGCCGCCAGTTCAAACGGGGATATCCCGGCCTGGGCCGCCCCAGGGCCGCAGGGGGCTGGCTGGAGTTATGGCCAGGTGCGCGGGGAGTATTGGAAGTTCAAGGGCGACAAGCCCCTGTACAGCATCGACTCGAGCAATGTGGCGCAACACGCGAGCAAGCTGTCGCCCGCCCAGCTTGAGCTGTTCAAGAAGATTCCGGGCTATCGCATGGATGTCTTCCCGACCCGCCGTACCTGTGATGCGCCGAACTTCGTGGCTGAGAACACCCGGCAGAACGTTGGCTTCGCCAAGCTCGACGCCAGCGGCGTTGCCCTCGAAGAAGCCCATGTGCCGGGCATCCCGTTCCCCCTGCCCACGACCGGTGCAGAGGTGATGTGGAACATGAAGATGCGTTACCGCGGCGTCGGCGTCGAAATCCCGAAAACCATCTCGGGCATTTCGCCGCGCAAGGGCGGGGAGTGGTTGCGCCAATCCACCGACACCTTCTTCTATACGCCTTGGGGCAAGAAGGGCAGTGCGCTGTTCTCGTCCGTCGGCCGCCTGGAAAACGCCACCTTCTTCAATTACCTGGAGCCCGCCGCGCTGGCCGGCCAGTCAGCGGTGCAGACGGCCGTGGCCGGTGAGCAGGCCACGACCTTCTACTACTTCCCCGGCCAGCGGCGGGTACGGCGCATGCCATCGTACTCCTACGACGCGCCGCAGATCGGGCTGGATAACCAGTACACCGTCGATGAGGCGAACGTGTTCTTCGGCACCATGGACCGCTTCGACTGGAAGCTGGTCGGCAAGCAGGAACTGCTGGTGCCGTACAACGCCTTCGGCGCCTATGACACCGCCGCCAAGGTAGAGACGTTTGCCGGCAACGATTCGATCGCGCCGCAGTCGCGCCGCTACGAGCTGCACCGCGTGTGGGTGGTCGAGGCGAACGTGCGCCAAGGCATGCGCCACCAGGCCCCCAAGCGCATGTTCTACATCGACGAGGACAGCTGGAACCCGCTGCTGGCCGTCGACTACGACAAGCAAGGACAGATCTGGAAGGTGCGTGAAGGTTTCTCGATCCCGGTGTACGAGACCGGTACCTGTGATGTGCAGGCGCAGGTCCAGTACAACCTGATCGATGGCCGTTACCTGTTCGACATGACCTCGATCGGCGCGGGCAAGAACGATATCCGCTGGCTCACCGAGGAAGGCAGCAGCCCGCGCCTGAAACGCGATTTCTTCACCTCCGACAACCTGCGAGCCATCAGCGAACGTTGATCCTTCACCTTTCCGAGCGCCGATATGAAAACAACAATCACAAAAGCTTCAGGCCTTGCTATTGCGTGCATGACTCCCCTGGCAATGGGGTTCACCTTCGAAACCGAAACCCTTCATGGCTCGTTCGACTCCACCATCACCGCAGGCATGGGCCTGCGTACCGAGTCGCGCGGCTGCAACCTGATCAACCAGGGGCCGACCGGGCACAACGTGCCCTCTGGCTGCCTGGCGCAGAGCTCAGGCGTGGCGGACCAGGGCGACCTGAACTATGACCGCGGCGATATGTTCACCAACTACCTCAAGGGTACCCACGAGCTGCTGCTGAAGATGCCCGAGGACGTCACCTTCATGGCGCGTGGCACCTGGATCCGCGACTTTGCCGCCACCGATACCACCGGCACGCTGTCGTTCAACACCCCCGAGAGTGTCGGCAGCAACGGGCTCAGCGACGACGCCCGCGACGACCTCGCCTTCAAGGCGCGGCTGCTGGACCTGTGGGTGAGCAAGGGCTTCGACGTGGGCGGGCAGCGGGTGCGAGCGCGCCTGGGCAACCAGGTGATCAACTGGGGTGAGAGCCTGTTCGTGGCCGGTGGTATCAACAACACCAACGCCTACGACTATCAGGCCCTGGCGCGCCCCGGCGTGCAGCTCAAGGAGGCCGTGCTGCCGGCACCGATGCTCAGTGTTGCCTCGGGCCTGGGCGCCGGCGTCAATGTCGAGGCCTACTACCAGTTCCGCTGGAACAAGAGCGAGCTGCCGCCGGTGGGCAGCTACTGGTCCACCACCAACGCCCTCGGCGAGGGCAGGGGAGACTACGGGTACTCTGAGAAAAAAGCCCGGGACAGCGGCCAGTGGGGGCTCTCGCTGCGTTGGCAACCGGAGGACAGCGACGTCAACTATGGCTTCTACGTGATGCGCTATCACGACAAGTTGCCGTCGCTGCGGGTGGACATTCTTGACCCGGACACCTTCGCGGCGGCACCGACCTGGCACTACCAGGAAGACCGGATGATGTACGGCATCAGCGCCAACATGCCGATCGGCGACTGGGCGGTGGGGACGGAGCTTTCGTACCGGCCGAAGGATTCGGTCATGCTCAATCCGGTCGTCGACCTGTGTACAGGCAATGGCGGCAAGTGCTGGAAGGACGAGAAGAAGTTCCAGTGGCACCTGACCGGCCTGTACAGCTTCACACCGTCCAACTCGCCGACGCTGCTCGATTTCACCGGGGCCAGCTCGGGCACCTTGCTGACCGAGCTGGTGGTCATCCGGTACCCGGGGCTGCATGACGAAGTGAATGGCGAACCACTGGCTGCGGGGCTCAATACCTGGCAGCTGGACCCAGCAACCGCGCCCAAGTCCCGAGGCGACAAGACTTCATCGGGTATCAACCTGGACTTCAGCATGACCTACGACGGCACGGTGTTGCCGGGCTGGCAGGTCACGCCGGGTATCTTCTATGCACGATCGCTGGGCGGGCGCACGCCTAACCTCACGGCCACCTTCACCGAAGGTGCGAGCAGCATGAACCTGTACCTGAACTTCGTGCGCAACCCGGCCAGTTGGCAGATTTCCCTCAACTACGCCAAGTTCATGGGCGGCGATACGCCTTACGACCAGCTGTACCGTGACCGCGATTATGTCGGCGTCGCGATCTCCCGCACCTTGTGAGGCCTGCCGTGAACGGTTCCGTGAAACTCACTGAAATCCAGGCGCGTGGCGTGCTGCCACGCGTCGAGCGTGTCCTGTTCGGGCATCGTCGGCTGGTGCTGGCGAGCCTGGCCGTGTTCACGCTGGTCATGGCGTGGTTCGCCGTGCAGCTGCGCATGGATGCCGGCTTCGAAAAGCAGCTGCCGGTCGGCCATGAATACATCGAGACATTCCAGACCTACCGCAATGACCTGATGGGCGCCAACCGCCTGACCCTCGTGGTCAGGTCGCGCACAGGCGATATCTGGAGCGCCCCCGGCCTGAAGCGGCTGTATGACGTGACTCAGGCGGTCAGCTTCCTGCCCGGGGTTTCCCGCAGCAGTGTGCGTTCGTTGTGGACGCCCAATGCCTTCGTCAACGAGATCACCGAGGAAGGCTTTCGCGCCGATCCGCTGGTGCCGGGAACGGTTTCTCCCGAGCACTTGAACGATGAGGTCATCGCCAAGATCGCCAGCTCCACCGCGCAGGGGGGCTTCATCGGCACGCTGGTGTCCCGTGACCAGCGCAGCGCGATGATCACGGCGGAGCTCAACGAGTACGAAGCCGATGGCAGTCACCTGGACTACGTGGCGTTCAACCACCGGCTGGAGCAAGAGATCCGTCAGCAGTTCGAGGATGGCGACTTCGAAATCCAGATCATCGGTTTTGCCAAGCAGATCGGCGACATTGCCGAGGGCGCTTCAGCCGTGCTGGAGTTCTGTTTGCTGGCACTGTTGCTGACCGCCGCTGCGGTTTATTGGTATTGCCACTCGCTGCGTTTCACGCTGTTGGCGCTGGTGTGTTCGCTGGCCTCGCTGGTCTGGCAGTTCGGCAGCCTGCGCTTGCTGGGCTACGGCCTCGATCCGCTGGCGGTGCTGGTGCCCTTCCTGGTGTTCGCCATCGGGGTGTCCCATGGTGTGCAGCAGATCAACTTCATCGTCCGCGAGATCGCGGTCGGCAAGAGCGCAGAAGCGGCAGCGCGTTCGAGCTTCACCGGCTTGCTGATCCCGGGAACACTGGCGCTGGTGACTGCGCTGGTGTCCTTCGTGACGCTGCTGCTGATCCCTATCCCGATGGTGCGGGAGCTGGCCATCACGGCCTCGCTGGGCGTGGCGTTCAAGATCATCACCAACCTGTTGATGCTGCCATTGCTGGCGTCCATGCTGCGGGTCGACGATCGCTATGCGGCGGCCCAGGAAGTTTCCCGGCAGCGCCGTACCCGCTGGTTGCGCGGCCTGTCCCGGCTCGCCGAGTGGCGTAACGCACAATGGGTGCTGGGCGTGGCCCTGGTGGTGTTCCTGGTGGCGATCTGGCAAAGCCATGACCGGGTCGTCGGCTCGTTGCAGGCTGGGGCCCCGGAGTTGCGTGAGGACTCGCGCTTCAATCGCGATGCCGTCTCTATCGCCGGCAACTATGACATCGGCCTGGACTGGCTCAGTGTGGTTTTCGAAGCCAGCCCGCAGGGCGCTGGTGAAGGCGGGGCGACGGCCTGCGAGGATGTGGCGGCGGGGCAGTACCAGGATCGTTTCGTCTGGGCCATGCAGGGGGTGCCCGGTGTGCTGTCGGTGGCCTCGTTCTCCAGCAACATGCGCCAGTTCAACGAGGGCTACAACGAGGGCAATCCGAAGATGGCCGCGGTGCCCATCGACCCGATGAACTACGCGGCGCTGGCCACCGAGGTGGCGCGTACGCCCGGGCTGGTGCGCACCGACTGCAGCATGTCCGCCGTGCACCTGTATCTGGCCGACCACAAGGCCACGACCATCAACAGGGTGGTGGAAGCCGCCAAGGCATTCCGCAGCGAGTATCCGCTGCCTGGCATTACGATCCGCCTCGCCTCGGGTAACGCCGGCGTGCTGGCCGCCATCAACGAGGAAGTGGAGAAGAGCGAAACCCCCATGCTGCTCTATGTTTATGCCGCGATCGCGCTGCTGGTGTTCGCCGTCTACCGCGACCTGCGGGCGGTGCTGGTGTGCTGCCTGCCTTTGACCATCGGCACCTTCATCGGCTACTGGTTCATGAAGGAACTGCAGATCGGCCTGACCATCGCCACCTTGCCGGTGATGGTGCTGGCCGTGGGCATTGGGGTCGACTATGCCTTCTACATCTACAACCGCCTGCAATTGCACCTGGCCCACGGCCAGCCGATCACCAAGGCGGTCGAGCACGCGTTGCTCGAGGTGGGCGTCGCCACGATCTTCACCGCCATCACCCTGGCCGTGGGCGTGGCCACCTGGGCGTTCTCGGACCTCAAGTTCCAGGCCGACATGGGCAAGCTGCTGGCCTTCATGTTCATCGTCAACATGGTCATGGCCATGACCGTGCTGCCGGCCTTTGCCGTGTGGCTGGAGCGGGTGTTCCCGCGCAAGCGCCCCGTGCGCTTGATCGGCGCGTTGCTGCACTGAGGAGAGTGTCATGGGATTGAAGTATTCATTGATGGCGACCCTGTTCGCCGCCGCGTTGCCGCTGCTGCCCGTCCACGCCGAGCCCTTGCAGGCCGTGCCGGCGGCCCAGGCAGGCAATGCCACGCAAGCCACCATGCTGGATGCTGTTTGGGCGGCAGAGCGCCTGGTGGCTGTCGGCGACCACGGCGTGGTGTTGTTGTCCGACGATCACGGCAAGCACTTTCGCCAGGCGCGCTCGGTGCCGCTGTCCACACAGCTGACCGGGGTGTCGTTCGTCGATGCCAGGCACGGCTGGGCGGTCGGCCATTGGGGGGCGATCCTGGCCACTACCGATGGCGGTGAGTCCTGGCAGGTCCAGCGCTTGTCCAGCGAAGAAGATCGGCCGCTGTTTGCCGTGCACTTCTTCAATGCCCGGCAGGGCGTTGCGGTGGGGCTCTGGGCATTGCTGCTGACCACCGAGGATGGTGGCCAGACCTGGACGCAGCAGCAGTTGCAGGCACCGCCAGGCGCCAAGAAGGCCGACCTCAACCTGATGGGGCTGTTTGCCGGCAGCCACGGCTCGCTCTACGCCACGGCCGAGCATGGGCAGGTGTTGCGCTCCGAGGACCAGGGCAAAAGCTGGCGCTACCTGGATACTGGCTACGAAGGCACGCTTTGGGCCGGTGCGGTGCTGGCCGATGGCAGCCTGCTGGTGGGCGGGCAGCGGGGTACCCTGTTGCACGGCGATGCGGCCGGAAAGGACTTTCGCCGAGTACCGACCCAAGGCAAAGGCTCTGTTACTGCCATGGCGGTATCGGGCGCGCGGGTGCTGGTGGTCGGGCTGGATGGGATGAGGGTGCTCAGCAACGATGGCGGGCAAAGCTTCCAGGAAAACCAGGCCGCCGATGGGCTGTCGCTGACTGCGGCGCTGCTCGATGCCGACGCGGCGCCTGTGCTGTTCTCACGACGCGGGGTAGTGCTCGACCCGGACTAGAATGCTGTGAAGCTCCACACGCAATTTGTCCTCTAACCAGGTGTCACCGAGCGAAGCCTGGTTTAGTGACAAACCGCTCCATTAACGGGTTCGTTTTTTGAGTAGTTCGCACGCCTTATGACCAGTCCTGCGCCCCTCTGGCCACGCCCATCGGAAACCGTTCGCGAGCTCATGCGCAAAGGCGCCGAGCGGGCTCAGGCTTTGCCAGCGGAATGGATCGAGCGCCTGAATCAATCGCTGTTTGCTTCCCCGGAAGATGCACGGCTGCTGGAGGACCCGGTGATCCTGGCGGCGTGCCGGCGCGCCAACCGGGCGGAGTTGCTGCACTGGGCGAATGCGAACCTGCAGCGCCCTGGCGAACCGGTGGAGCCCTATGTGTCCGCCGACATGGTGGACACGGCCCGGGAGCTTGCCCGCAGAGGCTTGTCGGAACTGCTGGTGAATATCGCCAGGTCGACACAGAACACAGCCTGGGAGCTGTGGATGAAGATGGCGTTCAGCCTGACCCAGGATCCCCTGGTGCTCGAGGAGTTCCTGGCCGTCTCGTCGCGCTCGATCTCGGAATTCATCGACGGCAACATGCGGGTGATCACCCAGATCATCCTGCGGGAAAAGGAAGCGGTCGCGCATGACGAGCACATCGACAAACGCAGCCTGGTCAGTCGGCTGCTCGACGGCAGGGAGGTGGACAGCGAGCATTTTGGCAGGCGGCTGAACTACAACCTGGTTCAGAAACACCAGGCTTTCGTGGTGTGGAGCGAAACCCCAGACGTGGAGATCCGCTTGCTGGAGCGCATGGCAGGCGGCCTGGCCCAGCTCAACGGCCTATCAGCCCCCCTTGTTGTTTTCGCAGGCCCTGCAACTTTGTGGGGCTGGTGTAGCGCGGCGAGGCCGCTTGACCTGATCATGCTGCAAGGCGTGGGTGCAAAGTTCCCAGGCATTCGCGCGGCAATCGGCTCGCCGGCGGCGGGGGTGAACGGCTTTCGGCGCTCGCACCTGGAGGCGTTGACCACCCAGCGGCTCATGGGTCGCCTTGCCGGGTCGCCTGCCGTGGCCACGATCGACCAGGTCAGGATGGTGTCGCTGATGACCCAGGATGACCGTGCGGCCAGGCAATTTGTTGTGAGCACCTTGGGGCGTTTGGCGACGGAATCGAAAGTGCTCCAGCAGTCGTTGCACGCCTTCCTGGCCAATGGCTGCAATATCACCCAGACCGCCGAGGTGCTGGGCACCCACCGCAACACCCTGCTGCGCAGGCTGGAGCGTGCACAGGACCTGTTGCCTGTGCCGTTTGCCGACCACCGCATACAGATTGCCGCAGCGCTTGAACTGGTGATCTGGAGTACGCCGCTTGATGAGGGCTTGAACAGCTGAGGTTTGCTCGGTTGGCTCCGTGGTTGTCAGGGACATGCTGGGGAGGAGGGCAGTCCACTGTTGTAGGGGCCCCCCCGGCAAGGCTGCTCCCACATCATGGGCTTGCTCGCCCCCTTGTAGGAGCGGCCTTGCCGGAGCGCCGGACCGGCCGGAAAGGGCTGCGCAACAGCCCGCCGATATTGGCGGCGCCACATAGCTCGCGGGGCCGCTTTGCGGCCCTTTCGCGGCACAAGGCCGCTCCTACAGAAAAGCAGCACAAGACAGTTGCTCCCACAGCGTTCGTGCGAACCCTGTGGGAGCCCGCGAAAACGGGCGCAGTCGTGCGGACTGTTGAAATCAGGCCGCCGACCCGGCTTGCACTTCCTGCAGAAACGCCAACAAATGCTCGTTGAACGCCTGCGGCGCCTCCTCCATCACGAAGTGCCCGCACCCGGGGATGACCACCCCACGCAGCGATCGGGCATGCGCCTTCAGTGTCTGCAAGGGGGCGTCGCCCGTGGCATGCTGCGCCCCGATCGCCAGCACCGGCATGTCCAGTTCACGCCGGGCCCGCTCGGTGTTCTGGCGGATGGTTTCGGGGATCGCCCGGTAGTACTCGAAGCCACCTCGCAGCCCGCCGGGTGTCGAGTAGGCACGGATGTAGACGTCCGACGCCACCGCATGACGCCGCACGGCCCAACGATCGAACATGAAGTTCAGGTACCCCTCCTCACGGCCCGCAATAAGGAACTCCGGCAAGTCGCGCACCTGGTTGAACAGGAAATGCCAGAGGAAGATGTTCTGCTGCGGTGTAACGAAAATCGGTGGCGCCGCTGCCAAGCCCGGAATAACGGCCTCGGCCACCGCCAGGGTCTTCACCGCCTGCGGCTGGTCGCTGGCCAGCGCATACGCCACCCACATGCCCACGTCATGGCCGACCAGGTGGTAGCGCGCATGCCCGAGCTGGGCCATGGCCTGGTGCAGCAGCCGGGCGATGTTACCGGTGTCGTAGCCCTGGGCCGGACGATCGGAATCACCCAGGCCCGGTGGGTCGACGGCAATGGCCATGAAGCCATGCCCGGCCAGCGCCTGCATCACATGGCGCCATGCATACCAGGTCTGTGGCCAGCCCGGCACCAGCAGCACCGGCTCGCCTTCGCCAGCCACCACACAATGGATACGCAGGCCGTCCACCTGCGCATAGGTGTGGGTGAATGCATTCACCGAAGCATCGAGAGACGTCGTCATGCGCAAGCCTCCTGCGAGTGGACGCCAAGCATCCGGTGCATCTGTCCTGCATCGAGCGGCGCACCGGCAAAGTCGTCGAACACCTGGTCAGTCACCCGGATAATGTGGTTGTTGATGAACGCCGCGCCTTCGCGGGCGCCGTCCTCCTGGTCTTTCAGGCAGCACTCCCACTCAAGCGTCGCCCAGCCGGCATAGTCGTACTGCGCGAGCTTGGAAAAGATGCGTTTGAAATCCACCTGGCCATCGCCCAGCGAGCGGAACCGCCCGGCACGATCGGCCCAACCGCTGTATCCGCCATAAACCCCCTGACGGGCGCTGGGATAGAACTCGGCATCCTTGACATGAAACATGCGGATGAACGGGTGATAGAGGTCCAGATAGCCGAGGTAGTCGAGTTGCTGGAGCACGAAGTGGCTGGGGTCGAAGAGAATCCGACAGCGCTCGTGCTCACCCACCAGGGCGTGGAAGCGTTCGAAGCTGGTGCCGTCGTGCAGGTCTTCGGCGGGGTGAATCTCGTAGCACAGGTTGACGCCTTGCTCGTCACACACGTCCAGGATCGGCCGCCAGCGCCGCGCCAGCTCCTCGAACGCCGTCTCGATGAGCCCTGCGGGGCGTTGTGGAAACGGAAACAGATACGGCCAGGCCAGCGCGCCGGAAAAGGTCCCCATGTCTTCCAGGCCGAGGTTGCGGCTGGCACGCGCTGCCAGCTTCACCTGCTCGATGGCCCAGGCGGTGCGCTGCGCAGGTCGGCCGCGCAATGCCTCGGGGGCAAAGGCATCGCACATCGAATCGTAGGCCGGATGGACCGCGACCAACTGGCCGAACATGTGGGTGCTAAGTTCGCTGATCTGCAAGCCGCGCTCCGCCAGCCTGCCCTTGATTTCTTCACAGTAGCCAAGGCTTTGCGCCGCCAGCGCGACGTCGAACAGACGCGCGTCCCAGGCCGGTACCTGCAGGGCTTTGAAGCCCAGGCCGCTGGCCCAGTCGGCGATGCTGTCCAGGCTGTTGAACGGGGGACGGTCCGTACTGAACTGGGCGAGATGGAGGCTGGGTCCTTTGAGGGTTTTCATACGATCGATCCTATTGTTTGTCGATCAACAAACAATAGGATCGATCAGTGCTGGCCGTCAACCCTGGGTTGGATAGAATGGTCGTTCAACCCATTCAAGGCAGGCAGGTGATGGCAGGACGTCCCCGGGAGTTCGACAAACAGGAAGCGTTGCGCAAGGCGATGCGGTTGTTCTGGGAACACGGCTATGAAGGCACTTCGATGTCGATGCTGGTATCCGCGCTGAGCATCGCTTCGGCACGTATCTATTCAGCTTTTGGCAGCAAGCAGCAGCTGTTCGAAGAGGCCGTGGCGCTGTACGAGTCCGCCGAAGGAGGCTTCGCCGACCGCGCCCTGGACGTGCCGGATATTCGCCAGGCGCTGGCGCAGATGCTCGATGAAGCCATCGGCACCTATACCCGGGCCGACGAACCTCGCGGCTGTCTGGTGGTGAGCGCGGCCAGTGGTGTCGCGCCAGAGAACGCCGGGGTACTCGCGTGGCTGTGCGGGCACCGTCGGCAGCGCACCGAGTCGATCATCGCGCGCCTGCACAAGGCCCGGGAGGACGGCCAGTTACCGGCCGATATGGACGTTGAGGCGCTGGGGCACTTTTATGCCACGTTCCTGCACGGTATCTCCGTGCAGGCGCGCGATGGTGTGCCGGCGGCGGCGTTGCGTAGTGCCTGTAAGTACGCGCTGGCAATGTTGCCCGCAGCGTGAGCAGCCATAGCTGGTGTTCATTCGGATGCAAACGACGGTCGCTCGGCAAACCATGCCACCGCCAGCTCCTTGAATGCCTCGGCCGAAGGCGTCAGCGGGTAGCGCTGATCATGCGCCAGTACGATGCTATGGGTTGGCAGTTTCTCCTGGGTCGGCCGACACACCAGCGCTTGGCCATCGTAACTACGGTCACCGAATGGCCGGGTATAGATCAGCGCCACGCCAAAGCCATTGGCGACAAGGCTGCGCTGCAACTCGAAGGTGCGCACACGGTGCACCACGGCGGGTGACAGGTCGTAAAAACTGAACAGGTCCAGCACATGCTGCCAACTGTGGACCTGATCGGTGACCACCAGGGTGTATTCGGCCAGCGCTTTGAGGCTGACCCGCGACTGCTTGGCCAACGGGTGATCGGCCGACAGCAACACTTGGGCGGTCAGCTGGCACAGCTGGGTGCAATGGGTGTTCGGCGGTAAACCCAGGTCGTAGGTGATGGCCAGCTCTATCGCCCCCTCACTGAGGCGTTTGCCCACGTAATCGAAGCTGCCATCGCGCATGTCGACCGTGACCCTTGGGCAGGACTCCTGCATCCGTCGCACGATTTGTGGCAGGCAATAGGGCGCCAGGTCTTCAAAACAACCGACCACCAGTTCGCCAACGCACTCGCCAGCATTGGCATTGATCTCGGCAAAGGTCTGGGCCTCTGCCAGCACGCGACGGGCCTGGACCATGACGGTACGGCCGAAGGGGGTCAGCGAGATGCCCAGGCCTCGTTGGCGGATGAAGATCGCTTGGCCCAGCACCTCCTCAAGTTCGGTGATGGCCGCCGAGATGGAAGGCTGTGAAACATGAAGCTCCATGGCGGCCGTGGTCAGGTTTCCATGCTTGGCCGCTGCGAGCGCGTAGCGAAGCTGCCTGAGGGTGAACTTCATAGCTTTTTCCGTGGTGATGCATCAGGACTTATTATTTTATCCTTTTTTATTGTTATGAAATATTTCTCCTGCGCAGTGATCATCATGTTTGGGAGCGTCACAATGACAATTACAAAGGCTCTGCTGACCACGACACTTTCCTTAGGGCTCTTGGCGTGCGCTGGCGCCAGCCAGGCGGCCGGTTGGTGCGAGTCTGGCAAGCCGGTGAAATTCGCCGGTTTGAACTGGGAAAGCGGGATGCTGCTCACTGAGGTGATGCAGTTCGTGCTGAAAAATGGCTATGGCTGTGACACCGACAGCCTGCCGGGTAACTCCATCTCCATGGAAAACGCCCTGAGCAGCAACGATATCCAGGTGTTCGCCGAGGAGTGGGTAGGGCGCAGCGAGGTCTGGAACAAGGCGGCGGCGGCCGGCAAGGTCGTCGGTGTCGGTTCGCCGGTGGTTGGCGCGGTCGAAGGCTGGTATGTGCCGCGTTATGTGATCGAAGGCGATGCCAAGCGCAAACTCGAAGCCAAGGCACCGAACCTCAAGAGCATTGCCGACCTGGGGCAATACGCCCAGGTATTCAAGGACCCGGAAGAACCGGACAAGGGGCGCTTCTACAACTGCCCGGCCGGCTGGACCTGCGAGCTCGACAACAGCCAGATGCTCAAAAGCTATGGCCTGGAAAACACCTACACCAACTTCCGCCCGGGCACCGGCCCGGCACTGGATGCCGCCGTGCTGTCGAGCTACAAGCGTGGCGAGCCGATCCTCTTCTACTACTGGTCGCCCACCCCGCTGATGGGCCAGGCCGACCTGGTCAAGCTGGACGAAAAGCCAGGCGTGGATAAATCCGTGACCATCAAGGTGGGCGTGTCGAAGACCTTCCACGAGCAGGCGCCGGAACTGGTGGCGGTGCTGGAAAAGGTCAACCTGCCGATCGACCTGCTGAACCAGAACCTGGCACGCATGACCAGGGACCGTATCGAGTCGGCGGAACTGGCGAAGGTGTTCCTCAAGGAGCACCCCGAAGTCTGGCACAGCTGGGTCAGCGAAGACGCAGCCAAAAAGGTAGACGCGGCACTCTGAAGGGTGTGGGCCGGTCCGGCGCCTGCCGGGCAGGCCACACAGCAGTCCGCTTCACGCACTTGCTCGAGAGAACTCCATGTTTCCCAAAAACTTCACGTTTTCCATTGCCGACTGGGTCAATGGCTGGGTCGATGCGCTGGTCACCAACTACGGTGACGTGTTCAGGCACATTTCCGACACCCTGCTGTGGGCCATCGTCAACCTCGAAGGTTTGCTGCGCGCAACACCCTGGTGGCTGATGCTGGCCATCGTCGGCGGTATTGCCTGGCACGCCACCCGCAGAATCGTACCCACTGCGGTGATCGTCGGCTTGCTGTTCCTGGTCGGTGCGGTAGGGCTGTGGGACAAGCTGATGCAAACCCTGGCGCTGATGCTGGTGGCCACGCTGATCTCGGTTTTGGTCGGCATTCCGCTGGGTATCCTGTCGGCGCGCAACGATCGCCTGCGGGCGGTGTTGATGCCGCTGCTCGACATCATGCAAACCATGCCCAGCTTCGTGTACCTGATCCCGGTACTGATGCTGTTCGGCCTGGGCAAGGTGCCGGCGATCTTTGCCACCGTCATCTATGCCGCGCCGCCGCTGATTCGCCTGACCGACCTGGGCATTCGCCAGGTGGATGGCGAGGTCATGGAGGCGATCAATGCGTTCGGTGCCAATCGCCTGCAACAACTGTTCGGCGTGCAGCTGCCACTGGCGTTGCCGAGCATCATGGCCGGTATCAACCAGACCACCATGATGGCCCTGTCGATGGTGGTCATCGCCTCGATGATCGGTGCCCGTGGCTTGGGTGAAGACGTCCTGGTCGGTATCCAGACCCTGAACGTGGGCCGCGGCCTGGAAGCGGGCCTGGCCATTGTGATTCTGGCGGTTGTGATCGACCGCATTACCCAGGCCTACGGCCGGCCACGGCATGGGGTGGGCAAATGAGCGCCAAGCAGACGATGAACAAGATCGAAGTCAAAAACGTCTTCAAGATTTTCGGTGCGCGTGCCGAAGATGCCCTGAAACTGATCCGCCAGAGCAAAAGCAAAGAGCAGGTCCTGGCCGAAACCGGCTGTGTGGTCGGGGTCAACGATCTGTCGTTGTCCATCGGCAGCGGCGAGATCTTCGTGATCATGGGGTTGTCGGGCTCGGGCAAGTCGACCCTGGTGCGCCACTTCAACCGCCTGATCGACCCCACCAGCGGCCAGATCCTGGTCGATGGCGAAGACATCTTGCAGTACGACATGCAGGGCCTGCGCGAATTCCGCCGGCGCAAGATCAGCATGGTGTTCCAGAGCTTCGGCCTGTTGCCGCACCGCAGCGTGCTGGACAACGTCGCCTACGGCCTGAAAGTGCGTGGCGAGAGCAAAGCCCTGTGCACGGAGCGTGCCCTGCACTGGATCAACACCGTGGGCCTGAAGGGTTACGAAAAATCCTACCCGCACCAGCTGTCGGGCGGCATGCGCCAACGCGTGGGCCTGGCGCGTGCCTTGGCGGCCGACACCGACATCATCCTGATGGACGAAGCCTTCAGTGCGCTCGACCCGCTGATTCGCGCCGAAATGCAGGACCAGTTGCTGGAACTGCAGAAGACCCTGCACAAGACCATCGTCTTCATCACCCACGACCTGGACGAAGCGGTGCGCATCGGCAACCGAATTGCCATTCTCAAGGACGGCCGGCTGATCCAGGTCGGCACGCCGAAAGAAATCCTCTACCAGCCTGCGGACGAATACGTCGATCGTTTCGTGCAGCGTCGCGTAGCTTCGCTTTAAGGAACCGCGTGTATGTCGTTTGCCGAAAAAATCATCATCGCCGATGCGCCCGTTCGCTGGCAGGACGTGGTGGCTGTGGCCCGGCATGGCGCGCAGCTTGAGCTGGCCCCATCGGCCTGGGCGCGGATCGAGAACGCCCAGGCGATTGTGCAGCGCATCGTTTCCAGCGGTGACCGCGCCTATGGCGTCAACACTGGCCTTGGCGCCTTGTGCAATGTCTCGCTGCAGGACGAACAACTCAGCCAGCTGTCGCACAACACCTTGCTCAGCCATGCCTGTGGCGTGGGTAGCGCGCTGGCGGACGAACAGACCCGGGCGATCATGTGTGCGGCGATCATCAACTTCTGCCAGGGCCGCTCTGGCCTCCAGCGCAAGGTGGTCGAGGCGCTGCTGACCCTGCTCAACCAGCACATCACCCCGCAGGTGCCGAAACAGGGGTCGGTGGGGTACCTGACCCACATGGCCCATATCAGCATCAGCTTGCTGGGCGTCGGCCAGGTCAGCTATCGCGGCCAGATCGTGCCGGCGCAGCAAGCCTTGGCCGAAGTCGGCCTGGCGCCGGTCAAGCTGGGGGCCAAGGATGGCCTGTGCCTGGTCAACGGTACCCCCTGCATGACCGGCCTGAGCTGCCTGTCTTTGGACGACGCCACTCGGCTGAGCCAATGGGCGGACGTGATCAGTGCCATGAGCTTCGAGGCCCTGCGCGGCCAGCTCGATGCCTTCGACCCTGAAATCATCGCGCTGAAACCGCACCCCGGCATGCAACGCGTGGGCAGCAATTTGCGTCGCCTGCTCGAGGGGAGTGAAATCATTGCCAGCAGCCATGGGATTCGAACCCAGGACGCCTTGAGCATTCGCTCGATCCCGCAGGTTCATGGCGCCGCGCGCGATCAGCTGGAACACGCCGCGCGGCAGATCGAAACCGAACTCAACTCCACGACCGACAACCCGATGTTGCTGGGTACGCCCGAGTCCTATCGGGTGGTTTCCCAGGCCAATCCACACGGCCAGTCCGTGGCCATGGCGGCTGACCTGCTGGCCATCGCGGTGGCCGAGATCGGGGCGATTGCCGAGCGTCGTCTCGATCGCCTGATCAACCCGTTGGTCAGCGGCTTGCCGGCCTTCCTGGTCAGTCAGCCGGGTGTGAACTCGGGGATGATGATCGTCCAGTACGTGGCCGCTTCACTCTGTGCCGAAAACCGGCAATTGGCACAACCGGCCGTCATCGACAACTACGTGACCTCCGGCCTGCAGGAGGATCACCTGAGCATGGGCACCAATGCCGGGTTGAAGCTGCACCGCGCCCTGGAGAACTGCACGCAGATCCTCGCCATCGAATACCTGTTGGCGGCCCAGGCCTTCGAGTTCCTCAAGGAGCAGCGCTTTGGCGCAGGTACCCACGTTGCCTGGCGGTTGTTGCGCGAGCGGGTCCCGGCCTATGCCCAGGACCGTTGGCTGGCCCCGGATATTGCCAGCAGTGCAGCGATTCTCAAAGATCCCGGCCTGCTTGGCGCGGCCTTCCCCGAGTTGCTGTGACAGGGGAGGCGACTGGCTGTTGCGAACCGTGCGGGGCGCTTAGGTTCTGTACGAAAAGTATGGTCACCCATGGTTGTGGGAGCGGCGCATCGCCGCTCCCACAAAACTTTTCGTACAGTGCCCGGCAGCGCACTCGTTCAGTGGTCGAGCCCAATCACCTCTCCAACTGAATGTCAGGCAGCGCCCACGACTTGTCGAAGTAGGCCTGGGTCGGACCATACAAGCGGAAGTAGGTGAACCACCCTTTGTTCGGCAGCGTCTTGATCCAGTTCTGCTTAGGTTTACCTTGCGGTTGCTCGGGGCCGAAATAAAGGTCCACGGAGCCATCAGCGTTTTTCACGATGTCGTCGCGTGAGGAGCGATCAGGCACGGAGCCGCTATCCACCAACGCACGCGTCTCATTGTCGTAAACGGTGAACGACCAGAACTGTGCAACGGGTGCCTCGGGGGGGATATGCAGCGAGTAAGCCTTGCCACCATCGAGCCATGCACCGCTACCGTCTTTTTGCGACTCCAGATAGACCTGACCGGCACCGACGGTACGTCCCATCATCCCAACTGTCACGCCCACCGCTTCATAGAACCAAGAGGCCCGTTCATCGAGCTGGGTGTAGTTGGGCTTTTCCTGATTGGTTTCGGTCAGGAACAGGGAGTACTCCCAGCGCTTGCCTGGCCACACGACCGAACCTGGGAAGCGCTTGGCGTAACCATTTGCACGTGCCATCACTTCACCGACCAAGGCACCTTGTTCGAGGATCTTTTTCTGTCGTTCGTCGGGGTTGAACGGTTTGCCTTTCTCGATGCCCAGCGGCACCAGCATCGCAAGCATGATGCGATCACGTTCGAGCGCCGGTTCGGCGTTGATGGTTTTCGATAAGCCTTCCCAATACGCCAGTCCACGTGGCTGGGCAGCCAGCCACTGGCGGGCACCCGGCGTGACATGTTTGGGCGGTGGCGGGTTGGCCCGGTCCGCGTAGGGATAGATGTTCATACCGGCCAGGGCGGCTTTGGCCTTGGCTGGGTCCGCATCCAGGCCGCGTTGACCAGACCAGATATTGTTGGTCGGAGAACGAAAGACGAAATAGCCCTCGGGGTTCAGGTCCGGTTGACCAGGACCAAGGATCAGATATTTACCGCCCTTGCCCTTGTCTGGCCCCGTCTGGCCCGTATCGGTGATTGGCCGCTCCCAGAAATCTAGGATGCCGCCGGCGATGGCACCTGCGGGGAACTCCAGAACCAGCGGGCCAGTCTCGGCCAGGTTGGGGAAGGCTTGGGCGTAAGGAGTGGTGGCATTGGCAGTGAGAATACCGAGCTTGTCCTTGAAGTCGAGATAGTCGACATAGCCAAGATTGCCGGCCTTGAACTCCTCCCGTGTCCAGCGCTGCCACTCAGTCATGGCCATATAGGGCAGAGCCCAGAGGTAGGCCTGGCATGCCCTTTGGAAGTCCAGCGCATCGTAGACTTTATCGACGCTCTCGTTGCTCGGGAATCCATTGATCAGTTCAAGTTTGCCCAGTGGTGTGTCGATCGTTCCGTTGGTAGGTAGTTCTTGTGCGTTGGCGCTGGAGACAAGACTTCCCACAAGAACAAGGCTGAAGCAGGCTGCTCTCATGTCCATCTCCTGAAATGGCTGCAGGGTTTGAAGGAGAACTCGCATTAGACGCAAACAGGTTAGCTGAACTTTCATGAAGGAGAGTGACTGCTTTGGGTCAAAAGCGGCCGGCCGCGGTTGACCACTTCCGGCCCAAACCGCTCCTTCGTACATAACCTAACGGTCGATTGGCGTCTGTCCTGTAACTGCCCTCGGTAAAAGGGTGCTCAAGCCACGGTTCGTACGCGACGCCTTACATGTATGGCCAGGAGGCACGGACTGGTACATCTGTTGCCAGACAGCTTCGGCTTTGAGGTCGATGTCTGGATCGCGATGCATCGTGACTTACGCAAACTCAATCGGGTCGTTGCAGCGTTCGACGTGCAGGGTGAGGGTTTGCATCGGTATCTGCGTTCGCACGACAGCTGAGATCGGGAGCGCCCGTTGATGATCGCTTGCGCCACTGGGGCGTTACGCCAGCATTCCCAGCCACATCGCCCCGAGAATGATGAGCTGCGCCGGCACCAGGTACCGCGCAAAATCGTAGCCACCATTGCTGAACGCCAACACACATTTGGTCAGCGTGTTCCCCGTCAAAGCCATCATGCCCGGTACCACCAGCTCGGCCATTGGCAGCCGGCCTGCAACCACCAGCGCGGCTGCCGATGCCGTTGCCGCGTGGGCATCGCCCAGGCCGCTGATGAACGCTGCGATGCTGGCACCGTTGTGTCCCAGGTGTTCGAGCAGAAACGCCGAGAGCAGAGCGATACCGGTCAGGGCGAGGGTGATGATGAGGGCTGTCCACAGGTTGAAGGCATCATCGCCCGGATGCACCGCCGAACTGTTCGCTACCGCGCGCCAGGGCGCGAGCAGTATCACGCCATAGATCGCGGTAACCAGCGCGCCGAGGCCGACTGCAGGCAGGAAAGGGCTGAGCAGGTGCCGGTCGATGATACTCAGCACCAGGGCGAACTGGGTGATGGTAGCCAGGTTGGACAACACCGCCGCCGCCGCGAAGGGGCGTACCGCTGCGCCTTGACGCCGGGCTTCATGGGCCAGCAGGGCAATGGTCGCCGAACCGGAAGCAAAGCCTGAGGCGATGGCGCTCAAGGGCAGGCCATAGCGCGGGCCCATGAGGCGTATGGCGATATGGCCCAACGCCGTCACCGTCATCAGCAGGACGACCAGGGTACAGATGGTGCGTGGATTGAGCACGTTGTAAGGGCCCAGAAAACGGTCCGGTGTAAGTGGCAATACCACCAGGGCAACCGTCAGCAACGTCAGGCCATCGCGCAATTCCTGTTCGCTCAGTTGCTGCAGCACGAAATGATGCAGCTCGCGGCGCAGGGCCAGCAGTACGGTCGTGACCACACCTGCGGCAGCGCCGAGCTCAGGCTCGGCGACGCTCAGCGCGCCCAGGACAAGCACCAGCAAGAGGGCGATCTCGCCGGTCACATCCGGCGTCTTCCTGGGCGAGTGGCGGTACTGCAGGCAGAGCAGCAGGACCAGGCCCAGAGCCGTTGTCCCGACCAGCACAGGCCCTGCCAGCAGCATGCTGACGTAGCCCAGCAGGGCTGTAATGGCGAAGGTTCGCAGCCCGGCTGCGGCAGGTTCTTCGTCGCGACGTTTCTTGCGTTCGCGTTCAAGGCCTACCAGCATGCCGATGCCCAGCGCCACAGCGCCGTGGCCAACATTCAGCGTGTCGAGCATGGCGCCTTCAGGTTTTGCTTGCGTTCGCTGTCGGGGGCGCCTTGCTCGAGCGCCATCAATGCGGGCATGTCGAGTATTTCCACCAGCCTGCCGCGCAGGCTGACGATGCCTTGTGCTCGCAGGCGGGCGACCGATCGGCATACGGTCTCCAGGCGCAGGCCCAGGTAAGAAGCCATGTCCTCGCGCGACATGCGCAACATGAAACCATGGGCGGAGTAACCACGGTTGACGAAGCGCCTGGACAGCCCGATCAGAAAACTGGCCAGGCGCTGCTCGGCGGTGAGGTTGCACAGCATCAGCACGCGCTGGTGCTCACGCACGATCTCCCGGCTCATCAAGCGGTTCAGGCTTTGCTGCAATACTGGAAAGTCACGTGCCAGCGCTTGCAGGCGACGATACGGCACTGGGCAGACTTCGCTGTCTTCCAGGGCAATCGCGTCGCAGACATGGTGGTCGGTGGCGATGGCGTCCAGGCCGAGCACGTCACCCGGCATCCAGAAGTTGATCACCACACCCTGGCCTTCGGCGCTGTTCAGGCTGGTCTTGAAACTGCCGCAGCGCACGGCGTAGAGCGTGGTCAAGGAATCATTGGCATTGAACAGCGCCGTGCCTTTGCGGATGCGCATGCGTGGCCCGATCAGCGCGCCCAGGCAGCTGTTGTCATGCAGAGGCAGACCGGTGGGCAGGCACAGGCCACTGACCCGACAATCGCGGCACAGCGTGACCAGCGGTTTCAGATGAACCGGAGGGGATGTGCGCGGCGGAGCAGGTTGCTCGAGCAGCGTGACTTTCAGTTGGCCAGACATGCTCAGGCCTCCTTCGCGCATCGCAGATCCGCCCGGGCCGTCACCCCGGGGCGGGGCGAACGATCCGCCAGCATGGCCAGCGAATGGGGGGCGTTGAGGCGGGCATTGAGCCGCTCGACAAACTGTTCGGCTTCAGCGGCCGTGTTGAAACCTACCCGCCAGTCGTCCATGCGGACCCACCAGCGGTTCTGTTCGGTGTTGCACTCGACGTGGATGTTCATAGGTGCCTCCGGAGCATGCATGGGCAGGACAACTGCACAACTATGCGAAGCGAAGGCGTCCCTGCCGTCCAGCTCCTGGGTTCAAGGCGTTATCGCCACTTTCATCACGCCATCGCGCTGGTGGGCGAACAGTTCGTAGGCGGCTTCGATGTCATCGAGGCGCATGCGGTGTGTGACCAACGGTGAAACGTCGACCCGGCCACTGGCGACAACCGCCATCAACCTGCGCATGCGTTCCTTGCCGCCGGGGCACAGGGTGGTGATGATGCGGTAATCACCCAGGCCGGCAGCGAACGGGCCCAGTGGTATGTGCAGGTCGGTGCTGTACACACCCAGGCTGGACAAGGTGCCGCCCGGCCGCAGCACCCGCAGCGCCGCCTCGAAGGTGGCTTGCGTGCCCAGTGCTTCGATCGCCACATCCACGCCGCGTCCGCCGGTGAGCGCCATGATCTGCTCGACCACATTGCCCTGTCTGAAATCGACGATGTGGTCGGCACCCATGCGGCGGGCGACGCCGATACGCTCGGCCACGGTATCGACGCCAATGATGGTGGTCGCACCGAGCAGCCGGGCCCCGGCGACCGCGCACAGGCCGATCGGCCCCAGGGCGAACACAGCCACGCTGTCGCCCAGGGTCACGCCACCGCGTTCGGCCCCGGAAAACCCGGTGGACATGATGTCCGGGCACATCAGTACCTGCTCGTCGCTCAGCTGATCGGGAATGGGGGAAAGGTTGGCCATGGCGTCCGGCACACGCACGTATTCGGCCTGGCAGCCGTCGATGATGTTGCCGAACTTCCAGCCACCGATGGCTTTGAAGCCATGGGCGGTGCCTACACCGTCCTGCGAGCCGCAGCCACACAGGCAGGCGTTGCTGTGACCGCTGGGGGTAATGGCGCCGGCGATGACGCGCTGGCCTTCATGGAACCCCTGCACCTGCGCGCCGAGCTTTTCGATCACACCCACCGGCTCATGACCGACGGTCAACCCTTTGGCCACGGGGTATTCGCCGCGCAGGATGTGCACGTCGGTGCCACAGATCGTGGTGGTGGTGATGCGCAGCAAGGCGTCCAGGGGGCCGATGTCGGGTATGGGTTTTTCGTCCAGCACGATACGGTCCTTTTCGACGAACACCGCTGCTTTCATGAGGGCCATGGCACGCCTCCGGGGCTGGAGATTGTTGTTGATATGGCACGTAGCGTGCGCCCGGCAACCGGCGATACGTTGATCCTCGTCAAGTTTGTGTGCAGCGGGAAATACCGTTTGTCCGTAGGGGCGCCAATTGACAAACGTCAAGTCTGCGAACCACGGGTAAACGATGCTTCGGGTACGTACCGCAACCGCCGAGGTGTGCCATGGAAACCCCGCAAAGACTGCTGTTGATCGCATCACCCCTGATGCGCCGAACCCCCGTCTACGACCGCGCCGCAGCCTTGGCCAAGGCCAAGGGCATGGCGCTGCATATCGTGGCGTTCGATTACGTGGAAGGGCTTGCCACGGCGGGCCTGGTCAATGACCAGGCCCTGGCAGTGATGCGCGAAGGCTACGTACAGCAACACCGCGAGTGGCTGGAAAGCCAGGCGCTACCGATGCGGCGCAACGGTGTCACGGTCACCACCGAAGTGGTGTGGGTGCAGCATCCCTTGAACGAGGTCCTGGTGCATCTGCGCGAACAGCCGTTCGCCCTGCTTATCAAGGAATTCGAGCATGAGCCCTGGTGGACGCGTGCCATGTTCACCTCCCTGGATATCCAGCTGCTGCGCGAAACCTGCATCCCGCTGCACCTGGTGCACAAGGCCAGCCATGCGCTGCCGCGCCGGATCCTCGCGGCGGTGGACCTGTCCAGGCCCGAGGATCAGTTCGAAGGCTTCAACGACCAGATCATCAGCGAAGCGTTGAAACTGGCCCTGCAGTGCAACGCGCAGATCGAACTGCTGTATGCCTATGATCTGGGTTCGATGTACCTGGACGCCAACGGCAGCCGGGAGCATTCGTTCCTGTTCGATTCCAACCTCGCCCAGACGCTTCACGAAGCCCAGAGCGATGCCTTCCAGGCCCTTGCCGAGCGCAATGGCATCGCCGTCGAGCACCGCCACATGCGCATAGGCGACCCGGCCAAGGTTCTGGCCCTGTTCATGGACAACAATGATATCGATGTGCTGGTGATGGGCAGTTATCACCACCACGGCATCGGCTGGTTCATCGGCAGTACCGCGGAACGGGTACTGCATCGCTTGTCCAGCAGTGTGCTGGTGATTTCTCCCGAGCGTTCCCAGGGGTAGGGTACAAGGCCCGCAAGGGCCTTGTTTTCAGGCTCGCAGGTCAAGTTCGTGAAGGATCTCGCTGACATCGCCGCCCAGGTAACGTGAGGTGAATCCCTGCGCCTTGGTCAGCCGGTGCATGGCGTAATTGTTCGCCGGGTCCCTGGACATCATCCACGCATAGCCATTGCGCCGCGCCGCTTCGATCAGGTGCAGCAGCAGGCGCTTGCCCAGGCCTCTACGCTGCCAGTCCTCCCGCACCGCCACTGCACACTCGCAGCGCGGGCTGCCCGCTACCCCGGCGTAGCGGCTGACACCAATCTGCTGCAGGCAGCCGTCGACGTGAGCCAGCGCGACATAGGCCATGCGCTGATGATGCTCGACGGGCATCCCTTGCGGGTGGTCCAGGCTGGGCAGGACGCTGTGGATCCCGGCGATACAGCGCAAGCGCCGGGCCTCATGGGTGATCGAGCTGAGGAAGCGCCGGTCGCGGTCGTGGTCTTCCTCGCGCAGCGGCCGGATGAGCACGGGCGTGCCGTCATCCAGTTTTTCGACCCAGTGCTCGCAGGCGCCCGGCTGTTCAGACTGCTGCGTATTCATGTTGCCTCCCATCACCCGGATAGATGCCTGAAGCCGTTGTAACCTGGCCGGCCGCTGCGGTTCTGACAATCGTCAATTTCGGGCCCGATCACGGGTTTCTGATCTGCATCAAGCGCCAGCGCGCGCCCCCCTGGAAAATCCCTTGCATCACACCCCAGGGGCGTAAGCCCGGAGGTCCACCATGAGTCAATATCGACAATTGCTGGTGCTGCTTACCGACGTCGACCCGCACTCAGCCGCGCTGCGTAGGGGGCTGGCGCTGGCGCATGCCAGCGGGGCCCGTGTGCACGTGCTGGGGGCATTCGAGCCGAGCGAGGCACATTTGCTGCGCGAAGAGCGGCTGAATGAGGCCGATATCAAGCGCCAGTACGATCACTATCGCGAGCAATTGCGAGTGCTGGTCGAGCGGCACCGCGGGAGCGGTGTGGCTCTGACGGTCGACAGCCTCGCCGACGGCGATATCCGCAGTGAGGCCATTGCCTACATCAGCGAGCTGCAACCGGACATGGTCATCAAGGACAGTGAAGCCGCGTCGGCCATGACGCGGCTGTTCGGCACCCCGTTGGACTGTGCGCTGATGCGCGGCTTCACGGGGCTCACCCAGTTCGTGCCGATGGCGGCCGTCTCCTTGCCCCGGCGCGTTCTGGTGGCCGTGGACACCCGCTTCAGCGAGACGCCTGGCGCGCAGGAACGGTTCAATCGAGGGCTCATTCGTGTCGCCCAGGCCTTGGCGCTGCAGTGCGATGCCCAGTTGCACCTGCTGTCTGCCTACAACATGGCCGGAGTGTTCGCGGCGGATATGAACGTCACCCAGGCATGGGTCGAGGAGATGCGCGAAGCACTCCAGGAACCCTTCAATGCCTTGGCCGAGGCCGAAGGGGTGGCGGCGGACCGTCGGCACTTCATGGAGGGCGGCCCGGTGCAGGTGATCCGCGAACAGGTCGCGGCCCTGGAGGTCGACGCCGTGGTGATGGGCGTGGTGCAGCCCAAAGGGCTGGACAAGTTGCTGGGCGACACCACTGAACGCATCGTCGGCCACCCACCGTGCAGCGTGCTCGCGGTTCATCCCCATGTGTTCGAAACCCAGGAGCCTTGGCCATGCAACTGACCTTTCTCGGCGGCACCGGGACGGTGACCGGCAGCAAATTCCTGTTGACCCACAACCGCACACGGATACTGGTCGACTGCGGGCTGTTCCAGGGCTACAAGCAATTGCGCCTGCGCAACTGGGAGCCTTTGCCAGCGGCACTGCGGGCGCTCGATGCGGTCGTGCTGACCCACGCCCATCTCGACCATAGCGGCTACCTGCCAGTGCTGGCCAGGGAAGGCTATAGCGGGCCGATCTATGCCACCCCGGCAACCTGCGCCCTGGCTGAAGTGCTTTTGCTCGACAGCGCGCGGCTGCAGGAAGAGCAGGCCGAACATGCCAATCGCCACGGTTATTCCAAACACACGCCGGCGCGGCCGCTTTATACCGAAAAGGATGCGAAGCAGGCGCTGGCACTGTTGCGCCCGGTGGAGCTGCATCAGGCAACGACGATCGCCGAGGGCGTGGAGCTGCTGCTGCGCACGGCCGGCCATATCCTGGGTGCGGCGACGGTGCAGATCAGCGCCGAGGGGCAGACCTTGGTCTTCTCGGGTGACCTGGGCAGGCCGCAAGACCCGATCATGCGGGCGCCGGAGCTGATCCAGGCGGCGGATGTGCTGCTGGTGGAGTCCACCTACGGTGACCGCCTGCACCCGGCAGAATCGACCGAGCAGTATCTGGCCCAGGTGATCAACCAGACACTCCTGCGCCATGGCATCGTCCTGGTTCCTTCATTCGCAGTCGGGCGCGCCCAGTTGCTGATGTATTACCTCTACAAGCTCAAGCGTGACCGGCTGATTCCGGATATCCCGGTGTACCTCAACAGCCCGATGGCCACCGATGCCACCGCCCTGTATCAGCAATTTCGCAATGAGCATCGGCTACCGGCGGCGGAGTGCGCCGCGATGTGCAAGGGCACACGGATCATCCGCACGGTCGATGAATCCCGTCACCTGGACCAGTTGCGCGAGCCGGCGGTGATCATTGCTGCCAGCGGCATGGCCACCGGTGGGCGGGTGCTGCACCACCTGAAGGCGCTGGCGCCCAATCCGCGCAACAGCATCCTCTTCTCTGGTTTTCAGGCAGGAGGCACGCGCGGCGCCGATATCGTCGCTGGTGCCCACAGCGTACGCCTGCAGGGCGAAGACGTGCCCATCCGGGCGCAGGTGCACGCCATGGAAAATCTCTCCGCCCACGCCGACGCCGACGAAATCATGGAGTGGTTGCGCGGTTTCACCCGGCCACCTCGGCAGACCTACGTCATCCATGGCGAGCCACACGCCGCCGATACCTTGCGACGGCGAATCAGCCTGGAGCTGGGCTGGCAGGTATGCGTGCCGGAGTATCAGCAAACCGTTGCCATCGACCCTGTGCGCTGAACCCGGCGCGGGAGGTAGTCATGAACACGCAAGCACGAGCGAAACTGCGGGCCTGGATACACCGCCCCAAGGGAAGCCTGGGCTGGATCGCGGCGATCGCCGCGTTGCTTGTCGCGGCATCTGTCTATCGCGCCGTGAGCCCGAGCTGGCGCATGCCCATGCGTGATCCGGCCGTGCTCCTGAGCCTGCTGGCATTGAGTGTGGCGCTGGGCTGGGCGGTGCAGCGCGGCGTGAAACGCACGGTCGGCAAAGCCATCTTCAACGGTCAGGAGACGGGCTGGCAGGCAAGGCTCGCCTTCCTGCGCTCGATTACCCGGGAATCGAACGTGCTGATGGGCACGCTGTTGCTTCTGGCAGTACTGGGCAGCGCCACCCTATGGTCGGCCGGGCGCTCCGTGGCGCAGATCGTGGAAAACTGCTCGGCCAACCTGCAGGCACAGGTGCAGGTGCCTGAAGATGAGCAGCTTGCGGCGGTGGTCGGCAAGCCCGTGTGCACCTGCCTGGCGCAAACCTTCCTGCAGCGCAATGGGGTGATCCGCCTGGCGTTGTTCGAAACGCCGCTCCAGGAAGTGAGCGGCCTGCAGGCGCTTACTCCGGCGGATGAGCAGCGCTGCCTCGCGCAGTTCGATCTGTTACCCGAGCAAGGCAGTGCAAGCACGCCCTGAAAGCGGGCGGTTGCCACCCTGGGCACGCCTGCGCAGGTAGGCCGCCGCGCCTTGGGGCCTTGCGCGGCGGCCAGCGATCAACTCAGGTTGAGCCGGTGGATAACCTGGCTCAGGTCATCCGGATCGGCAGCTGTGGTGAAGCCTGCCGCCTTGGCCAGGTCGCGCATGGGCTGGTTGGCTGCCGAGTCGATCGAGTACATCTGCCGCAAGCCCTTGGCCTTGGCATGATCAATCAGGTGCCTGAGCAACAATCTGCCCAGCCCATGATGTTGCCAGCTGTCGAGAACCGTCACGGCACACTCGCAGGTGTCATTGCCGACAGCGGCTGCGTAGCGGGAAATACCCACCTCCTGCAGTTCGCCATCCACGTGGGCGAGGGCGACGAAAGCCGCCTGTCGGTCCTGGTCGACCTGCATCAGCTGGTCGAGCATGGCCTTGCCGGGCTCCTTGACCTGGCAAAGGAAGCGAAAATGCCGCGACTCGGGCGAAAGGCGTTCGATGAAGGCCTTTTCCCGCTCTCGGTCCTTGGCTTGCAACGGCCTGACGAGCACATGGGTGCCGTTATCGAGGGCTTCGATCCAGTGCTCGCCTGCGGGTGTCGGAAAGGGCGGTTTGGAGGGTTGCTTTGAACGTTCGGCGGGGGTCATGGCATATCCTCGGCATTGATTGAACCAGGGAAGGCCAGTGTCGGCGCTTGACTGCGAGTTGACTTGACAGTTGTCAAAGGATTGGCAGCTGGCGTGGATTCATCTGCAGCAAGCCCAGGCGGGTGTTATCGACCCTTGGTCGGCCATGGCGCAAACCTTTTGCAGCCCAGCTAACTTGAATACATGCCTGCAGGAACAAAGCGGAGGCATCGTCATGTCTGGCGCTGCGCAAAGTGGTGCAACACAACATGTGAAGTGCCTTGCCTGCTCATTGAGTCGGCTTTGTCTGCCTGCCAGCCTTAGTGCCGACGAAGTGGAACAGCTGGAGCGCATCGTGCGCCGAAATCGCCCATTGAAGCGGGGCGAGTACCTGTTCAAGGCCAACCAGCCGATGGAGCATGTGTTCGCTCTGCGTTCGGGGGCGGTCAAGAGTTTTCTGCTCGATGCCGATGGTAACGAGCGGGTCACAGGCTTTGTTCTGCCCGGGGAAATGCTCGGTCTGGATGCTATCGGTGCCAGCCACTACCGCAGTTTTGCGGTGGCGCTGGAGGTTTCGCTGGTCTGCTCCATCAGGCTGAATCAACTGGTGGATCTGTCGGGCCAGATCCCGGGGCTGCGCTATCAACTGCTGCACATGCTCAGCCTGGGGATCCAGGGCAAGGACGAGCACCTGCGCTGCTGCCACGGGCGGGCCGACCAACGGCTTTCGATCTTTCTGCTGGGTATGGCCGCGCGTTACCAGGCCCGAGGCTTGAGCGCCGATCTGTTCAACCTGCCCATGTCCCGGGGGGATATCGCGAACTACCTGGACCTCACCTTGGAAACCGTCAGCCGGGTGTTCGGCCGTTTCATTGATGAAGGCTTGGTGCAATGTGCCGGGCGGGAAGTCAGGCTTGTCGATGAGCAAGGCCTGATCAATCTCAGCCGCCTGGAGGGATCCACTTGAGGGTGGCCAGGAGCCTGTCGTACCGTTGCACGGGCCACCCTTGCCCGGAGGAGGCAGCCCAGGCCGGGCCGAGCAAATGGTCCGTGCGTAACCAGATGCGCTGCGCGGCGACGCCTTTTTGCCAGCAAAGGCGGGCAGCCTGTCGAGCCACCTGAGGCGCGGCGCAACAATACACCGTGTCCGGCAGAAAGGCGTCCAGCAGTTGCCTGAGATGCAACCAGCCGCTACTGCTGTCGCGTAGCTGCGGCAGCAGCGTCGAAACCCAGGCTTGACAGTCTTCCGGCAGCCTATGGGCCGAAATACCTTCGTGCGACAGCCGTATTTGTACCCCGGGTAGCCAGCAGCGAATTTCATCCAGCGCACCCAGCAACGGCAGCAGGCCCTCGCCGCGGCTGATTGCCAGTAGCCTCGCGCTTTGCAGGGGCAGTGGCCAGGCGCTGCCGAGCGGCCCCGAATAGTCGAGCAGATCCCCCACTTTGCCCAATCGCGTCGAGGCGTGGGTGGTAACAAGGAATCGCCCGGCCACCCCAGGCAGGCTCACATAACTGCAGGGCCAGGACTCGGTGTGCCTGCCGAGCAGGCAGTACTGACCTGGCATCGCCTCGTCAGGTTGCCGGCCGCAAAGGGCCAGGCGCAGGTACTGCTGATTGCCAGGCCCGTGCGGCAATTCGAGTAAGTGGACGCGTGCGCTGAAATCCCGGCCCATTGCGGCCTCACTGTAGTTGTGACCCATCTGAGTTCAGCCTGGGCCCGGTCTGGTGCAGCACCTTGATCGCGATCAAACCGGCCGGCGAGCGTGATCGTGGGCTCGTGACCATTCGATGTTCACTTGGCTTTCCAGTACTTCTGCATCTCCAGAAACAGGAACGAGGCGGTCCAGGTGATCAGCACCAGGCCGGTCAGCGCTTGCAGGCCGGTGAGGTACTTGAGGTGGCCGGTGGGGGCGATGTCGCCGAAGCCTATGGTGGTGTAGGTGGTGAAGGAAAAATACACGCAGTCCAGAAAGCTCCCGTCGAAATTGCCGCTGAGCCTTCCCCAGCCCTCGGCATGGGCCATCAGGTAATAAGCCAGGGCAAAGCACCAGACTTCCACGGCATGGGCCAGCAACGCGCCGAATACCCCCGCGACGATACGGAACCTGCTCCACAGCCTGAGGCGCGGTAGCCAGTCATTCAGGCGCAGCAGGCATTCGTAATGAATGACCACCACCAGGATCACGATCAGCATGTTGATCAGCGTGACAGTGAGCATCGTCGTTACTCGGGACGCGGTTGCAGGGTCACTGCTTGCTGGCGATCAAGGTATAGGTGGCGGGGTCAAGGACCCGCGGCAGCAGCGCCGGGAACTCTTCCGGGGTGATGCTTTCCTTGGCCAGCAACAGGTGCGCACCGGCATCCAGGTCTGCGCGCCGCTGCTCGAGCAAAGTGCGGGCACGGCCGTAGGCCTCTTCCAGCAGGCCACGGATGCCGAGGTCGATCTCGCGGGCGGTCTGCTCCGAATAGTCCTTGCGCGCCTGGTGCAGCAGCGAGTCACCGAGGTAACTGGCCTGCTGGCGCTCCAGCACCGCCTGGCCCAGCGCTGCGCTCATGCCGAAGCGGGTAATCAGCTGTCGGGCGATATCGGTGGCGCGCCCCAGATCGTCGGCGGCGCCCGTGGAAATCTGACCGAACACCAGGTTTTCGGCGGCGCGCCCGGCCATCAGCACGACGAGCCGGTCGCGCAGCATTTGCGTGCTGATCAGATAGCGGTCATCGGTGGGCCGTTGCAGGGTGTAGCCCAGCGAGCCAGCGGCACGGGGGATGATCGACACCTTGTGTACCGGGTCCATCGCCGGCAGGCTGCTGGCGGCCAGCGCGTGGCCCATTTCGTGGTATGCCACCACCTGCCGCTCGTCGCTGCGCAGCACGTTGCCTTTGCGCTCGACACCGGCCATCAGCCGTTCGATCGCTGCAGTGAAATCCTTCAGCTCGACCCACTGGCTGGCCCGCCGGGTGGCGACGATGGCGGCTTCATTGACCAGGTTGGCCAGATCGGCGCCTGTCAGGCCCGGCGTGAGTTCGGCAATGCGCTCGCAATCAAGGTCGTTCTTGTAGACGATCTTGTGCAGGTGCACCTTCAGGATCGCCAGCCGGCCCTTGCGGTCGGGCCTATCGATGAGGATCTGCCGGTCGAAGCGTCCGGCGCGCAGCAGTGCCGGGTCCAGCACTTCGGGCCGGTTGGTCGCTGCCAGCAGCACCACGCCTTCGCGCGGGTCGAAGCCGTCCAGTTCGGCCAGCAGTTGATTGAGGGTCTGTTCTTTCTCGTCATTGCCGCCCAAGTTGCCGATGCCGCGCATCTTGCCCAGGGCATCCAGTTCATCGATGAAGATGATGCAAGGTGCTGCCTGGCGGGCCTGATCGAACAGGTCACGGACCCGCGCAGCGCCCACGCCCACGAACATCTCGACGAACTCCGAACCTGAGATCGAGAAAAACGGCACTGCCGCTTCCCCGGCAATGGCTTTGGCGACCAAGGTCTTGCCAGTGCCGGGTGGGCCGACCAGCAACGTGCCTTTGGGCACATGCGCGCCAAGGCGTGCGTACCAGGCTTTGTTCTTGAGAAAAGCGACGATTTCCGTCAGCTCATCCTTGACCTCATCGATGCCCGCAACATCGGCGAAAGTGACCTTGATATCGTTCTCGACATACACCCGCGCCCGTGACTTGCCAACGCCCATCAAACCGCCCAGGCCTTGTTTCTGCCCCAGGCCGTGAAAGAGGAAGTACCACAGCACCAGCATCATCAGCACTGGCATGAACCAGCCGACCACGGTCGCCAGGGTGCTGTCCTCCGCGACACCACTGAATGCCACGCCCGAGCGCCCCAGTTGCTCGCTCAGTGCCGGGTCGACACGTACAGTGGAAAACACCGTGTGCCCGTCGATGGGCTCTTGCAAGCGGCCCAGGATGCGTTCGCGTTCGACATGCAGGTCGCTGACCTTCTGCTGCTCCAGCAACTGCAGGAACTGGCTGTAAGGGATGGCCTGCACGGCCGGCCGGCTGAACAGGCCGAACTGCGCGGCAGCCAGCACGGCCAGCCCGACTGCCAGGAAGTACAGCTTCCAGGGCTGCTCGTTGTTCATGGCCATCCCTCCTTCTGTTTGCGTGGGCTAGGCGATCAACAGGCAGTCTTTGACCTTGCTCACGCCTGGCGCCGACCAGGCCTTACGCTCCACCACTTTGCGCACGCACAGCAGGTGCTCCTCGAGCACAAGGTCTCGCAAATCAAGGTCGTTCATGATGGGCTCCGTTGGCAGACCGAAGGGGCAGGGGTGCCCTTCGCTGTTTTTACCCCTGCATCGGGCGAGGCGATTGATAAAGGTCAAACTCGGCGAACTGACGCTACGTGGTTGACAAATGTCAGGCCGCTGCGGGTGCCGCGACCGATACTCAGGGTGTCTTGGCACCCACGAGGGTCTCTACATGCAACGTTATCTGCTGTTGGGGTGGGCGAGCCTGTTGCTGCTAGGCGCTTCAGGTTGCAGCCCGTGGCGCACCGCGGAATACGACGCGCGTCTGGAGTCGGCAGAGAACAATGCTGCCACCGCCCGCTTGCGCGCCGATCAGGTGTGCTCCCGAATCGATCTGGTCGAGCAGACCGCCAATGAGGCCCTGCGCCGGGCAACCCAGGCTCAGGACCAGGTGCAGCAACTGCGGCAGCAGGCCAGGCGCAAGTAGCAGCCGCAGGCGGCGGATCAACCATGGATCGCCAGGATGCTGGAATGCACCTTGTACAAGGTCTGTTCGGTGGTACTGCCGATCACCTTGGCCTGCCCTGCGTGGTAAAGCGTGCCCATGACGACCACCTCGAAGCCATGCTGGTTGGCGTATTCACTGACAACGGTGCGAGCCGCGCCTCGCAGCACGTGCAGGTGATCCGGCTTGATGCCGCAGTGGCTGGCGAATGCGCTCAAGCGCTCCCGCGCCCGGCCGGTCACGTCCTCGATCCGTTCATCAGTCCAGGCGACGGGTGCGGCGGCATAGGCGACGAAACTGGCGCTGGGCTCCCAGGCCTGCAGCAGATGCAATTGCGCCCTGCAGGCGCGCGCCAGCAGTTGCGCGGCTTGCAGGATACGTTCGTTGAGTTTGCGGATGGCCGGATCATGTTCGACCAGGTCCACGGCGACCAGGATCTGCGCTGGCAGTGAGGCATCTGCCTGGGCCACCAGGTGCAGCGGGACAGGGCAGCGACGCAGCAATTGCCAGTCCAGTGGCGTGAGCAGGGCACGGCTGACGAGGGTTTCGTGGCGAATGTCTTTAATCAGCATTGCCACCCGGTGCACTTGTGCCAAGCGGATCAGGTCCTTGAGCGGGTCTTCGTCTTCCAGTGTTTCGGCATAGGCAGTGAGGCCCTGCTCGCCAAGCGCCTTCACCTGCTCGTGCAACCACGCCTTGCGGTGTTCCTCGTCCTGCTTGCGCGCGTTGCTGCGCAGTATCTGGTCAAGTGTGGCCAGGCGTGAAGGCAGGCGGTTCAGCAGCACCAGGTGCAACGTGGCGCCCGTCGCCTTGGCCAACGCTTGCGCGCGCGCCAGGGCGGGCGAGGGGTGCAGATCCGGGTGGCAGATCAATAACAGTCGCGTCAGGGCGTTCATGGTGGCCTCCACGGCGATGGCCGCCTCGCTGGCGGCATACCGGTTCAGGCCAAGGGTGGCGCGATGGCGCCCGGGGGCCTTGATTTTTATCAAGTACCGACCAGCACGGGCTTCGATAATGACACTCGCAGACAACCGCGCTGCTGCGCCGGGAGGTGACCGATGAGCCCGTATCGCCGGATCCTGCTGATCATGACCGAGGTCCGGGCCAGTGCCGCGTTGTCCCGGGCCATGGCACTGTCTGCGGCCTCCGGTGCTTGCTTGCATGTGCTGGGCATCCACGAGTCTGCCGAGCTGCGGCTGCGTCATGCCTTGCAGGAGCCTGCCTTGCCCTCTGCCACGTTCACGCACTTCGTCTCAGGGCTCAAGGCGTTGATTGATGAACAGCCAGCCGTTGGCCTGCGCCCAGGCTTCGAGGCCATGGAAACCTCCAGCCCGCGTGATCTGGTTTCAGGTTACATTGCCCGCTACGCACCTGACCTGGTGATCAAGGACTGTCCAGGCTGCGCCCTGTTCGATCAGGTGGCACAGACCTCGCTCGACCAGGCGTTGTTGCATGCAAGCGCGGCACCGTTGATGTTCGTGCCGGCTGACGCCCCGGCTTTGCCTGGCAGTGTGCTGGTGGCGGTGGATGTCGCCAGCCTGACGCCGCAGAAGGACTCCCTCAACCATGAATTGCTCGCGGCGGGGCAACAGCTGGCTGCTCAATGCCGGGGGCAACTTCACGTGCTCTCGGTTTACGACCTGCCGGTCGCCATGCTGGCCAATCCTGATCTTGCCGGCCCCTGGGCTGACGAAGTACGCGAGTCGCTGCAGTTACCGTTCGACGCCCTCGCCGATGCCCATGGCATCCCCCTCTCGCACCGCTATTTCAGCGAAGGGGCGCCAATGCGGGTGATCAAGTCGCATATCGTCAAGTTGAAGATCGATGTGGTGGTGGTCGGCGTGGTGCAGGCCAGAGGCTGGGCCAGGTTGATCGGCGATACCACCGAACGACTCGTGAGCCATGCGCCGTGCAGTATCCTGGCCATCAGACCTGTGCCTGCCAGTTGAGTCACAGGGGATCGGCGCGTCGACCATGGGCCTCACTTCGAGGCAGAACAGCGCCTCGAAGGGCTGAAATGGCATTCGACGATATCCTGCGCCGCGACATGCAGGTGGATGCCGACGATGCTTGCGCACTGTCGCTGCTGCTGCCCGGTGGATCTTGGCAATCCAGGCTGTTCGTGGCAGCGATGCTTGCTGGCATGCTGCTGGTCAATGCGGTGAAAGCATCACGGCGCTGAATGGGGTAGCAGCCAGGTCGACTTCATGCCACCGCAGGAAGGCAGCTGCAGCCTCTGCGACGGTTTTCATCCCGCTTCAGACTCTCTTCAGATTCGCCCCCGATACTCACCCTGACCAACCCATTCGGGGGGAGATTCATGACGCAAGCCCTCTGGAGCAACCTGCTCCCATTGCCCATCGGCACCCACCCAGACCATCACGGCCATTTGTCCTTGCACCTGAATGACGACCCGGGGCGTGGTGATCTGGAGCACTTCATCCATCAGTGTTTTGCCGAAGTACATCACGCCGATGTCCATCACTATCTGCCCGAGTTGCTGGCGCTGCATGACAGCCATGGGCAACTGATCGCTGCGGCCGGCATGCGCCCGGCCAGCACCGGGCGGTTGTTTCTCGAACACTACCTGGACGAGCCGCTGGAGAGCACGATTTCACGCCTGACGGGCGCGCCGCTGGGGCGCGATCGCCTGGTCGAGGTCGGCAACCTGGCATCCCTCAGCGCCGGCAGTGCGCGGATCATGATCATCGCCGTCACCTGGTTGCTGGCCACGCGCGGGCTTGAATGGGTGGCGTTTACCGGTGCGTCCACGTTGATCAACAGCTTCCAGCGCCTGGGGCTGGCCCCAACCGTGCTGGCGCCGGCCAACCCTGCGCGGCTCAAGGAACCTGCCGGGCAGTGGGGGAGTTACTACGATCAGCATCCCCAGGTGTTCGTCGGTGAGATTCAGCAGGGTTTCGCGCGGCTCAGTGCTGCTGGCGTGTTTCGACGCCTGGGTTTCCCGGCGCTGGACGAGGAGACCGGCCATGCCGCATGAACTGGAGCGCTTCAAGCAACTGCTGTTCGCCCACGGCCGAGAGCACGGCGATGCCCTGGCTGTGGCGGGCTCCAGTGAGCGGTTCACCTACAGACAACTGCTCGCCGAGGTAGGGTTGCGTGCCAAGGCGTTGAGCGAACGCCCGGCCGGTGTGTTGATGTTGGCGCTGGATAACGGCCCTGAACTGTTGTTCTGGGACTTGGCGGCACTGGTCTCGGAGCGCGCGTGTGTGATCGTGCCGACCTTCTTCAGCACCGCACAGGTGCAGCACTGCGCCGGGCAATGTGGCGCGAGCCTGGTGCTTTGCCAGCGGTCGTGGGAGGAAACGTTCAGCCAGCTGGGCTTCGTCGAACAGGATGGGTTCTGGGCGCGCGAGCTCGAAGCAGCCGTGACGCTCCCTGCAGGGACCGCCAAGATCACCTACACCTCCGGCAGTACGGGCACCCCGAAAGGCGTGTGCCTGGGCGCGGATGCCATGCTGCGGGTCGCCCATGAGCTGGAGCTGGCCAGCCGGCCCACCGAGCCACGGCGCTACCTGGCGGTCCTGCCCTTCGGTGTGTTGCTGGAAAACCTGGGTATTTATGCCGCTCTGATGGCAGGCGCCAGTGTGCTGCTGTACCCACAGATGCAATTGGGTATGGGCGGCGCCAGCCAGGTCGACTTCAAGCGCTTGCTGGGAGCCATCGCCTTGAGCGGTGCGCAGAGCCTGATCCTGGTCCCGCAACTGTTGATGGGCCTGGTTGCGGCAATCGAGCGAGGGCTGACCCGGGTGGGCCCGCTGCGTTTCGTCGCGGTCGGCGGGGCACGGGTTTCCCCCAGCCTGCTGGCGCGGGCCGAGGCTATCGGCCTGCCGGTGTTCGAAGGCTATGGCCTGTCGGAGTGCGCGTCGGTGGTGGCGCTCAACCGCCCGGGGGCCATGCGCATGGGCAGCGTGGGGCGCCCTTTGCCCCATGTGCAGGTGCGCATCGCCGAGGATGGCGAGGTACTGGTCGCGGGCTCCGTGCTGCTGGGCTACCTGGGCGAGGCTGCGCAGGCGCCCAATTGGTGGGCCACGGGCGACCTGGGTTACTTCGATGATGACGGCTACCTGTACCTGAACGGGCGCAAGAAGCACCAGTTCATCACCAGCTTCGGGCGCAACGTCAACCCGGAATGGGTGGAGGCCGAACTGACCCAGAGCGGCGTGATCGCCCAGGCGTTCGTCCACGGCGAAGGGGCGCCGCGCAACCTGGCCTTGCTCTGGCCGCTCGACCCGGGGGCAAGCGACGAGGTCATCGAACAGGCCGTGCAACGCAGCAATGCGGCATTGCCTGATTACGCCAGGGTGCATGCCTGGCGGCGCCTTCCCGGCCCCCTGGGGGTCGCCGAACAAACCTTGACCGCCAATGGGCGGCCGCGCAGGGAAGCGATCCTGCAGCGTTACCACACCCTTTTGTCCGATCCCTTGTCGTGAGGCTCACCATGTCATTCTTCGACACCCTTCAGTTGCACACCACCCAGGAGCGCGAGGCCCTGTTCGCGTTGCCCGTGATCCGTGAGGCACTGGCCGGCCAGGTCAGCCGGGAACGCTATGTCGCCTTCCTCACCCAGGCCTATCACCATGTGCGGCACACCGTGCCGCTGATGATGGCCTGTGGCGCGCGCCTGCCTGCGCACCTGGAATGGCTGCGCGGGGCCGTGTGCGAGTACATCGAGGAGGAATATGGCCATGAACAGTGGATCCTCAACGATATCAAGGCCTGTGGCGGTGATTGGGAGGCGGCGCGCGATAGCCGTCCCGCCTTGCCAATCGAGCTGATGGTCGCCTATCTCTATGACGTGATTGCCCGGGGTAACCCGGTGGGGCTGTTCGGCATGGTCAATGTGCTGGAAGGCACCAGCATCGCCCTGGCCACCCAGGCCGCCGGTTCGATCCAGAGCAGCCTCGGGCTGCCCACTACGGCGTTCAGCTACCTGAGCTCCCATGGCGCACTGGACCAGGATCACATGGTGACCTACAAGGGCTTGATGGACCGCTTGGAGGATGTGGACGATCACCAGGCCGTGATCCACGCCGCCAAGGTGGTGTACCGGCTATACACCGCGATGTTCGAAGGGCTGCCACAGGCGGGCCAGGCACAGGTGCAGCATGCGCTTGTCTGAATCGGTGGTGGTGCTGACCGGGGCCAGCGGCGGTATCGGGCTGGAGCTGACCGAGCAATTGTGCGCGGCCGGTGCCCGTGTGCTAGCGGTGAGCCGCCACCTGGGCAAGCTTTCCGGCCTGCTGAGCCGTTACCCGGATCGCCTGCGCTGGCAGACCGCGGACCTGCGCAGCCAGCAGGGGCGCGAGCAGGTGGTCGCGCGTGCCCGTGAAATGGGCGGGGTCAATGTCCTGATCAACGCTGCTGGCGTGAACCGTTTCGCCTTGCTCGACCAGCTGGACGAGCACGCGCTGGACGAGTTGCTGGACATCAATCTCAAGGCGCCGCTGCAATTGACCCGCGCCTGCCTGCCCCTGCTGCGCGAGCAACCCAGGGCACTGGTCGTCAATGTGGGTTCTACCTACGGCTCGATCGGATACCCCGGTTATGCCAGCTACTGCGCCAGCAAGTTCGCGCTGCGCGGGTTCTCCGAGGCATTGCGCCGCGAGCTGGCCGATACCTCGGTCAACGTGCTGTATGCCGCACCACGCGCTACCCGCACAGGCATGAACAGCAGTGCGGCAACTGCACTCAACCAGGCCCTGAAGGTCGGCATGGACGACCCCGCCGATGTGGCCCGAGCCGTGCTCATGGCGGTGCAGTCCGAGCGCAGCGAGCTGTACCTGGGCTGGCCGGAAAAGCTCTTCGTGCGCATCAACGGCATGCTCCCCGGGGTGGTCGACCGGGCGCTGCGCAAACAACTGCCCGTGATTCGCCGTTACACCGGCAGCCACACCAAGGAGTCGAGCAAATGAAGCCTCTGATGATTGTCAGCCTGTTGGCGTTTACCCCCTTCGCCTGGGCGCTGGATCAGGCTGCCAGTCAACGCCTGGGTGATCTGCAGCAGCGCTGGGCGCAGATCCAGTACCAGACGCCGAAAGAGCAACGCGCTGACGCGTTGGAAAAACTCTCCGGCGACGCAGCCGCGTTCGTTCATCAAAACCCCGGCACCCCTGAGCCGTTGATCTGGCAAGGCATCATCAACAGCAGCTGGGCGGGCGCCATAGGCGGGCTGGGTGCGCTGGGCAAGGTCAAGGCGGCCAAGGCCAGCCTGGAGCAGGCCATGAAGCTGGACCCCAACGCGCTCCAAGGTTCGGCCTATACCAGCCTCGGAACGCTCTACGACCAGGTTCCCGGCTGGCCGATAGGGTTCGGTGATGCCGACAAGGCCGACGAACTGCTGCGCAAGGCGCTGAAGGTCAACCCTGACGGGATCGACAGCAACTACTTCTGGGCCGATCATCTGTACCGGCAAAAGCGCTACCCTGAAGCCACCGCCGCCTTGCACAAGGCCTTGCAGGCAGCGCCACGCCCAGGGCGAGAGCTGGCGGACCAGGGCCGGCGCGCCGATATCGATGCTTTACTCAAGGCGATCAAGGAAAAACAGGACTGAACATGCGGCTGCTGCTGGTTGAGGACGATACTGCGCTGGGGGAGGGGATCTGCGACGGCCTGCAACAGGAGGGCTACACGCTCGACTGGTTGCGCGACGGGATGAATGGCTTGCATGCGTTGCAGCATGAGGCGTTCGACCTGGCCATCCTGGACCTTGGCCTGCCGCGCCTGGACGGGATCGAGCTGCTGCGGCGCCTGAGGGGCGGTGGCGACAGCCTGCCGGTGCTGATCCTCACCGCACGGGACGCCCTGGATGACCGTATCGCCGGGCTGGACGCCGGCGCCGATGATTATCTGGTCAAACCGTTCGACCTGAATGAACTCAAGGCTCGGTTGCGCGCTTTGCTCAGGCGTAGCGCCGGTCGCGCCAAGGTATTGATCGAGCATGCCGGGGTCATGCTCGATCCCGCAACCCAGCAGGTGCATTATCTCGGCGCCGAAGTCGTTCTGACCCCGAAGGAATATCAGTTGTTGCACGAGCTGCTGGCGCAGCCCGGCAAGGTTTTCACCCGTGAACGCCTGACCCAACTGCTGTATGGCTGGGACGAGGAGCCCGAAAGCAATACGCTGGAGGTGCATATCTATCACCTGCGCAAGAAGCTGTTCAACGGCCTGATCCGTACGGTACGTGGCATCGGCTACCTGGTCGAGGTCAAGGCATGAGTTCGCTGCGCCAACGCACCCTGTGGCGGGTGATGCTGCTGTTGCTGCTCGGAACCGGCCTGCTGGCGCTCTATAACTACCACGACAGTCGCCATGAAATTAACGAGGTGTACGACGCGCATCTGGCCCAGAACGCTCGCTTGCTGCAGGGCGTCATGAGCCTGCCGGTGCAAAGTGGCTCGCGTGAAGCGATGTACCAGGCATTCAACGAGGCGTTGGCCCAGGCCGGTCACCATCGGCCAGGCCACCCGTACGAGAGCAAACTGGCATTCCAGGTGTGGGGGGAGGGTGGCGTACTGCTGGTGCATACCCCAAGTGCACCCAGTCTTGACGTGCCTGCGGCCAAGCCGGGGTTCTCCGATTTCGAGAGTGGCGACAAGCGATGGCGTGGCTTCGTGTTGCCGGTGCCGGAGAAGCACTGGGTTATCTGGGTGGGGGAGCGCGACGATGTACGCCTGGACCTGATCGACCGCATCGTGCGCCATACCCTGTTCCCGTTCCTGCTAGGCGGCCTGGCCCTGGCATTGCTGGTCTGGGCGGCGATTGGCTGGGGCTTGCGTCCGCTGCAGAGCATGGCCGCCGTGATCCGCGCACGTCACGCCGACTCCCTGGAGCCCTTGCGCCTGGTGCCGCTGCCCTCGGAACTGGAGCCCATGCAGGCGGCCATCAATCGCCTGCTGGCGCAGATCGGCGAACTGTTGCGGCGCGAACATCGGTTTATTGCCGACGCTGCCCATGAAATGCGCACGCCCCTGGCGGTATTGCGCCTGCACGCACAGAATGCCCTGCAAGCGGGCAGCGAGGCCGAACGGCAGAAGGCATTGGGCTTTCTGATCGGCGGGGTCGATCGGCTGACCCGGGTGGTGAGCCAGTTGCTGACACTGGCCCGTGTCGAACCTAGGCTGGGGCAGCGTGCTACTGCCCAGGTCGACCTGGCCGAGGTGGTCACCGATACCCTGGCCGAACTGACACCCTGGATACTGGACCATGGCCAGGAGCCTTCGCTGGACATTGGCGACGGTGATCATCATCTGGCCATTGATGCCAGTGCGCTGACGATTGCGCTGCAGAACCTGGTTTCCAATGCGGTAGTGCATTCGCCCCCCGGGGGGCGCATCACAGTGCTGCTCAGGCGTCTGGACAATCGTTTCGAACTGATTGTCGAGGATGAGGGCCCGGGTATCGACGAGGCTGATATCCCGCGCGTTTTCGAACGTTTCTATAGCCGCAACAGCCCCGATGGCGCGGGCCTTGGGTTGTCCATCGTCGCCACCATCATCGAGCGTCTGGGTGGGCAGGTGCGCCTGCAGAACAGGCCCCATGGAGGGTTGGCTGCCACTTTGTCGTTGCCGATTGCCTGAGCCAGTCAGTAACTGGAGTAGCCGTTTAGTGGCGGCACTTCCATGTTGCGGGCATCGCCTCGTGAACACCGAGCGTTGGGCTACATGTTTTCATCGCTGCCAAAGAACATCTGAATCCGCGACCGCAGCCACCGCTCCGCCGGGTCATTGTCCTGCGCACCCCGCCAGGCCATGTGCAACTCGAAACTGCGCACGTCCAGTGGCAGGTCCTCTGCCCGCAACCCGCCCGCAGCGGTCAACGCATCCGCGGTGTAGTCCGGTACCGTGGCGACGATATCGGTCCCCGCCAGCAAACTCCCCAACCCGTTGAACTGCGGCACCGCCAGCACCACATGGCGCTTGCGGCCGATTTCGTCCAGCGCTTCATCAATGAACCCAGACAAGTCACCGGCAAACGACACCAACGCATGGGGCCGGGCGCAGAAATCGTCGAGGCTGATGCTGCCGGGCATGCTGTCGGCGCGCAGCAACTTGGGCATGCTGCGGCGCAGCACCTTGCGCTTGGCGTTGGCAGGCAGGTCGCTGGTGTAGCTCACGCCCACCGAGATTTCGCCGGAGGCCAGCAGCGTCGGCATGAGCAGGTAATTGACCCGGCGTACCACCAGCACGATACCGGGGGCCTCGGCGCGGATGCGCTTGAGCAGCTGCGGCAGCAGGGCGAACTCGGCGTCGTCGGACAGGCCGATGCGGAACACCGCGTTGCTGGTGGCCGGGTCGAACTCGGCGGCGCGGCTGACGGCGGTGGAGATCGAGTCCAGCGCCGGGGAGAGCAGGGCGAAGATCTCGTGGGCGCGGGCCGATGGCTCCATGCTGCGGCCGGTGCGCACGAACAGCGGGTCGTCGAACAGGCTGCGCAGGCGCGACAGGGCGGCGCTGATGGCCGGCTGGCCGAGGAACAGCTTTTCGGCGGCGCGGGTCACGCTGCGTTCGTGCATCAGGGTTTCGAACACGATCAGCAGGTTGAGGTCTACGCGACGCAAGTCGTTACGATTCATTCGATGCGGCTCGCCAGTCAGTGGGGCAGGGGTGAATCTTACGGCCAAAGGCTGTTACCCTGCACCGATTTGTGGGAGCCAATGCGCAGATTTGCCTGGGGCCCAATCAATGACAGGCATGTCGACTATTAACGGCCACTGATGGCCCAAAGCGCAAAGCCCGGATAAAGTCCGTGGTAATACGAGATTCACACAGGCGAGGTATGCGATGTCCCGCATGATCCGTTTCCACAAGTTCGGCCAGGCCGATGTGCTCTGTTGCGAGGAGCAGGCCGATCCGTCCCCGGCCGCAGGCGAAGTGCAGGTGCGCGTCGAGGCGATCGGCATCAGCTGGTACGACGTGCTCTGGCGGCAGAACCTGGCACCGTCCCAGGCGCGGCTGCCGGCTGGCATCGGCCACGAGATGGCCGGTGTGGTGATGGCGGTTGGCGAAGGGGTGGACGATATTGCGGTGGGCGACCGGGTCGCCAGCTTCCCGGCCACCAGCCCCAATGATCACCCTGTCTATGGCGATGTGATCGTGCTGCCGCGCAGCGCCATCACCCGTTACCCCGACGTGCTGACCCCGATCGAGGCCAGCGTGCACTACACGCCGCTGTTGATCGCTTATTTCGCCTACGTCGACCTGGCCCGGGCCAAGGCCGGCCAGACCGCGTTGGTCACCGATGCCAGCCACTGCGCTGGGCCGGCGTTCGTGCAACTGGGCAAGGCCCTGGGGCTCAAGGTGTTCGCCGCCACCAAGGAGCCGGAGCAGCGTGAATACCTGCTCAGCCTGGGTGCGGACAAGGTGATCGTCACCGAAGAGCAGGACCTGGTCCTGCAGGTCGGCAAGTACACCCATGGCCGCGGCGTGGACATGGTCCTCGACGGCATGGGCGGGCCGCAGATGTCGCTGCTCGGCGACGTACTTGCACCGCGCGGCAGCCTGGTGCTGTATGGCCTGCAGGGTGGCAACCAGACGCCGTTCCCGGCTTGCGCGGCGTTCCAGAAGAACATCCAGTTCCATGTGCACTGCATCGGCAACTTCACCGGCAAGCCTGAGCTGGGCATTGCCCAGGACCAGGTCGCCCTGCAGCGTGCGTTGCGTGACATCAACCAGTTCACCGCCGACCAGCTGCTGACACCGCAGATCATCAAGGTGTATCCGTTCGACCAGGTGGTCGCGGCCCATCGCCATATGGACGAGTGCCCCTGTGGAGGGCGTGTGGTGTTGGACATGGCGGTGAACTGATCGCCAGCGACTGTTGCCATCATTAAAAAGCCCGAGCATTGTCTCGGGCTTTTTTTCGGATGCGTCCTACAGGAATTTAAGATTTTTCGTTCATATAACAGATAATTCTGCACGTTAACCAGATGCAACTTTAATCAGGTGCTCTTTGTGGCGGCTATTCATGGTTTTTATGTTTCGGTCTGTCACCTTGTTGGCGGAAAACCGTAGATTTTGCGCCGCAGAGCCCGGTAGCTGCGGGGTGTGGCTTGGCCTGTGACAATGACGGGGATATTACCGTCCCGTTATCTTTCGTTGTTTTAGGAAATTTCCTTCAAAGTCGGGGTTATATTCATCTGCCAAACTCTGCTTTTCGATCTGAATTCGATCAGGAAAGTGGAGTGATCACATGAACAATACCCATGACCAGGCCATGCACTTTGTTTATCAACAAGTGTTGCAACGTATCTTCGAGCATCTGAACCAGGCGCAGCGCGCTTCGATTCAGCTGTTGATGCAGCGATTGTTGGTGATTGGGGGTGGCCATACACAGATCGCTGGCCTGCGTCTGGTGCTGTTGCACGGGGGCGACCAGCGCAGCGCCCATATACTGGCCTACCTGCGCGCGGCGCAATTGAGCATCGCCATTCGCCATCACGCGACCTTTCGCCTGCGTGTAGTCGTTGCCAGGTTGCCCGGGTTGGACCGCGCGACGCTGGCCAGCCATGAGCGCTGCTTCAGTGCCTTGTTCCTCCATGACGACCCGCGGGTCGAGCTGCTGCTAAGTGACGGCCAGCGCCTGGCGCCTTTTGTTGCCAGCGAATTCAATGGAGTCGGGCAGTTAGGCGAGGCCGGCAAGACCTGGCTGCTGTACGGTCATCTGTGTAGTGGGCAGCCCGATGCTTTGCTCGGCGGCCAGTCCTACCTGGGGCTGGCAGAGGGGTTGAGCCAGACACTGGCCGATGCGGACCTTGAAGGTGGCGTCGATGCCCTGGTCACGGTGGTGCCGGCCAGGCAGCGCCGTCGCCTGTTGGGCTGGGCCCGGCGCTGCCTGGGCATGGCCCGCGATGCTGCGCCACCGGTCTTGCCGCAGTGTGCACGTGCGCTGGCGCAGCAACTGGCACAACTGCGCTACAGGCTGGCCGACCCTGTGCAGCCCGGCGAAGCGGCACCGCTATCCCAGGCTGCGCGCCCCCTGCGTGTGGTCGCGGTTGACGACCTGCTGCAGCTGGACGATGGCGCTTCGCTCGAACGCATGCTGGGCCGCCGGGAGGTGCTGGCGTGTCAGCTGCAGGGGCCGGCGGGGCTGTTTGATCCGCTGGCGCTGGCGCATCTGCACGGGCTGCGTGGGCAGTATGTAAGCCTGCTTGGCTATCGCGAGGGCGTACAAGGTTTGTTGCACAGGCTCGGTCAGAGCCAGATGGCCTGGACAGAGGAATACGCCTCGCAGGCCCAGGCCAGTTTCGCCCAGGCCTATGGGGTGACCGAAGAGCAACTGGTCTGCCTGCTGCTCACGCCGTTCGAGGCGCGGGGGCGCAACCTTGAGCGTTATGTACAGCGTTGTCACCCCCGCATGCGGGTGGCGTTGCCGTACCTGCACCGAGCACTGCAGGGGCGCCCTTGCCCGGCTGCGGTAAGCCAGTGGCTGGTGGATGTCAGCGGGTTGGAGTTGGCGCAGCTGCGGGCGCTGTACGCCGGTACGTTGCCACCGCAGGTTTACCTGCAGGCGCAGGTGTTGGCGCGGCGTGACCTGTGGCTGCGGATGCTGCCGCGCCCGATAGAAGAGGTGGCTTACCCGCAGCGCCACCGCCGAGGATGACGCCGATGTTCATGGCCTGGGCAAGAGTTTGTGCGGCATGAATTGGTGAGCCGTCGAGAACAGCCGATTGAAGGTCAGTAGCACCGCGCATACGGTCCCCAACGCTGATGCCGCGGCGATCAGGAACATGATCACGATCTGGTAGCGCACGGCCTCCGCAGGGCTTTGCCCGGCGAGGATCTGGCCGGTCATCATGCCCGGGAGGCTGACGATGCCAACCACGGTCATCTGGTTCAGGGTGGGCATCATGCCGGCCTTTACCGCTTGGGCGGCGGCGGCCCGTGCGGCCTCCCAGCGGGTGCCGCCCAGGGCCAGGATCATCTCGACCACGGCGCGGTTGGTACTGAGCTCACGGGTCATGCGGTCAATGCCCAGGGACACCGCTGTCAGGGTGTTGCCGAGGATCATGCCGAGGATCGGAATGGCGTACTGGGGCTCGTACCAGGGGCGGATCCGCAGCACCACGAACAGGCCGACGGCCGTGACCAGCCAGGAGCTCAGCCAGACGGACACGACGCTGTCGGTGAGCAGGCCCTGATGGCGGTGCCCGCCACGCCCTGCGGCCGCATGCCCTGCCACCAGGGTCATGGCCAGCACCAAGGGCAGCACCACATACCATTGGGCAAAGCGGAACACCCAGCCCAGCACGTAGCCAATGGCCAGCAGCTGCACCACGGTGCGCACGGCAGCCAGAAGCAATTGACGCTCCAACTGCAGCTTCAACAGCAGCGACAGCACGCCGTTGATCAGTATCAGCGTCGAGGCGATGGCCAGGTCGGCATAGGACAGGCTCTGGTAGTTCATGTGCGGTACCCGGCAAGCAGGGTGCCTTGTTGCATCGTCAGCTGGCGGCTACTCATCCTTTGTGCCTGCGCGTGATCGTGTGAAACCCAGATGTAGGCGCGGGCCTGGCTCTGGGCATTGAACCAGTTCATCACCAACGCCTCCACGGCGGCTGCCGAGTGCGGGTCGAGAGCGGACGTGGGCTCATCGAACAGGATGACCTGCGGTTGCATCAGCAGCACGCGAATCAAGGCAACGATTTGCGCTTCTCCGCCTGACAGTTCAATGGCCGGTTTGTCGATGAAGCCTTGCGGCTTGCCGGCCAGGCTCAAAAGCTCATTCGCCGCTTCAAGGTCGAAGGTGCGCGGGCGCAGGGCTTTCAAGTTAAACGGCAACTGCAGGTTATCCCTGACGCTACCGTCTACGAGCGCCGCACGTTGGCCCAGGTAGCACACGCATGAGCGGTAGCGCGTCATGGTTTGGGCCGTGACGGGGCTGCCCCTCCAGATGATTTCACCGCTGCTGGGCGCGTCGAGCAGCGCCAGCAAACGCAGGAATACACTTTTGCCGGCGCCGGAGTTGCCGCTGAGCGCCACGCGCTCACCGGCGAACAGGCTGAAGTCGGCAGGTGCAAGCAAGGCCGCCTGCCCAGTGGCATTCGTTCGCCCCAGTTGCCTGGCTTCGACCAGCGCCGGCGTGTGCTCGGAGGGGGAAGGGCGTGATGACACAGGGCGTTCTCGCACGAGTTGGGTGTGCGAGGCAGTGTGTCAGAGCCCGCCATCGACAACCAGCGCCGGTACTCAGGCCCACCTAAGTTTTCATCCGTAAGGTCCCTCCCTGAAATCACAACCGGATCCGAGGAGGGAGCCGCGATGAACGCACCGAGCTCAGGTTGGCTCAACAAAGTCCCGGAAGTGACGCTGTCCTTCTGGATCATCAAGATCATGTCCACCACCGTTGGCGAAACCTTCGCCGACTTTCTCGCCGTCGATGTCGGCTGGGGGCTGGGCATTACCAGTGTGGTGATGGCCCTGCTGTTGACCGCCGCGCTGGCCCTGCAACTGCGCAAGCGTGAGTACGAGCCCTGGATCTACTGGCTGAGCGTGGTGCTGGTGAGCATCCTCGGCACCCAGATCACCGACATCCTGACCGATGTACTGGACGTCAGCCTCTACACCAGCACGGCGGTGTTCTCGCTGTTGCTGGTGTGCAACTTCGCGGTTTGGTACGCAATGGAGCGCAACCTTTCCATTCGCGAGATCGTCACCCCGCGCCGCGAGTTGTTCTACTGGACAACGGTGCTGTGCACCTTCGCCCTGGGCACGGCCGGTGGTGACCTGGCCACCGAGGCCCTGGGCCTTGGCTTCGGTATCGGCACGCTGATTTTCGGTGCCTTGATCGGCGTATGCCTGCTGGCCTGGCGCATGGGGGCCAACACCGTGCTGGTGTTCTGGATCACCTACATCCTGACCCGTCCGCTGGGCGCATCCTTGGGCGACCTGTTGACCCAGTCCCGCGAATACGGCGGCCTCGGCATGGGCGCCACCTGGACCAGTGCGATGTTCCTCTGCGTGATTTTCATCCTGGTCGGCGTTGCCCAGCTCGGCGCCATCCAGTCCAAACGACTTGCTCCCTAGAAACGAGGTATTCCCATGATCTGCAAACGCATGCTGTCCACCACCCTGGCCATCGCCTGCCTGGCCACGGTACTGGGTGCCACCCAGGGCTGCTCCAAGGCCGATGATCCGCAACAGGCCAGCGCCGGGGTACATGCGCCCAGCAAGTTGGGCGACCTGAGCGTGTTCCGTGGCATCGCCCAGGATGTCGCAGCCAAGGTCGACGCCCAGGACCTGCCCGGCGCCAAGGCGCGGATCAAGGACCTGGAGAAAGCCTGGGACGATGCCGAGGCCGGTATCAAGCCCCGCGCCGCCAGTGACTGGCACTTGCTGGACAAGGCCATCGACCGCTCGCTCGACGCCTTGCGTGCCGGCCAACCGGCCCAGGCCGACTGCAAGGCCGCGATGCAAGACCTGTTGAAAACCTTCGACAGCCTGCAGGGGCCGCGACAGGGCTGATCCAGTGGGGGAGCGCCAGGCTTCCGGTTCGCCACCGGGACGGCTATCGTTCCCTCACTCGCCTCACCTAGGGAATCGCGATGCGAATATTGTTGGTCGAGGACGACAGCATGATCGCGCAGGCGCTGCATTCGGCACTGGAAGCGGCAGGTTACGCCGTTGATTGGGTCGACAACGGCTTGACTGCCGAATCGGCCTTGCGCACGCAAACTTATGATCAGGTCCTGCTCGATCTTGGGCTGCCGGGGCAGGATGGCCTGCAACTGTTGCAGCACCTGCGCGCCGCGGACAACCCGGTGCCGCTGCTGATCATCACCGCCCGCCCCGGGCTGGATGACCGCTTGCGCGGGCTGGACGGCGGTGCCGACGATTTTTTGCAAAAACCCTTCGAGATGGCCGAATTGTTGGCCAGGATGCGCGCGGTCATGCGCCGTAAAGGCGGGCGCGCCGCCCCGGAGCTGGGCAATGGCACCGTCAGCCTGGACCCCGCCTCAAAATGTGCGCGGGTGCTCGATCAGCCAGCCGTGCAACTGTCCAACCGCGAATTCACCTTGCTGCAGGCATTGCTGGTCAGGCCTGGGGCGATCCTCTCCCGTGCCGAGCTGGAAGACCGCCTTTACGGCTGGGGCAACGAGGTCGAGAGCAACGCCGTGGAGTTTCTGATCCACGCCCTGCGGCGCAAGTTGGGCAAGGATGTGATCCGCAATGTCAGGGGGTTGGGATGGATGGTCTCAAAAGGCGCCTGAGCCATTCGCTGCAACTGCGCCTGTCGCTGGCGCTGTCGGTGGCGATCCTGCTGGTGGCGACCCTGACTGGCATTTTCAGCTACGTCTCGGCCTACGATGAAGCGTTGGAGTTCCAGGACAACAGCCTGCGCCAGGTGGCGGCGTTGTATCTGCGCCAGGGCATGGGGTTCCACTATGCTGGCAGCCAGCCAGCTGTGGTGGAGGATGACGAGGAAACCCGTATCGTCATTCAGTACCTGGCTGACGGTAACAGCGCCAGCCACGGCGATGACAGCCGGCTGCCGTTGCCCATACCCGTCACGGTGGCCGATGGCCTGTCGACCGTGGCGGTGGGGGACGAGCCCTTTCGTGTGCTGGTAGGCAAGGATGGCGCCGGTGCCCGTTTCGTCGTGGCCCAGGAAATCGGCAGCCGCAACCGTGATGCGCGGGAAAGCGCCTGGCGCGCGTTGCTGCCGTTCGCCATTCTGTTCCCGGTCCTGTTGCTGGTGGTTGCCGACCTGATCCGTAAATTGTTCAGGCCTGTTGCGACCCTGGCGGCGATGCTCGACAGCAGGGAAGACCAGGACCTGCGCCCGATCGATGACCAGGCGTTGGCCAGTGAGATTCGCCCGTTCGTGCAGGCGATCAACCGTCTGCTCGAGCGTGTCGCACGCACGCTGGAAGGGCAGCAGCGCTTCGTCGCCGATGCCGCCCACGAACTTCGCACGCCGCTGACGGCCCTGTCGCTGCAGGCCGAGGGGCTCGAGGCCGAGCCCATGTCCGTACGTGCCAAGGCCCAGCTGATGCAACTGCGTCGGGGGATTGGCAGGAGCCGTAAGCTTGTCGAGCAGTTATTGGCGTTGGCGGGCGCCCAGCTTGGTGCGCAACCTGCCGGCAGTGTGTCGCTGCACGGGGTATGCCGATTGGTATTGGAGGACCTGATGCCGCTGGCAGAGCTCAAGCACCTGGATATCGGCATAGAAGGCGAGGATGTTCACCTGGCTATCCGCGAAGTCGAACTGCGCGCGGTGATCAAGAACCTTGTGGAAAATGCCATTCGCCATGCGCCGCCAGGAGGGCATGTCGATGTGCAGATGGTGAGGACCCAAGGCGGTGTTGAGCTTTGTGTACGCGACGATGGCCCCGGCATATCCCCGCAGGAGTGGGAGCGGGTGTTCGATCCGTTCTATCGCGGTCAGGGCAATCAGGAGGACGGCTCCGGGTTGGGCTTGTCCATCGTGCGGACCATCGTTCAGCGCACAGGCGGGTCCATCGATGTAGGTTTCGTAGATGTCATCCTGCGCCGTGGCTGGCAGGTACGTTTGCGCTGGCCTGTGTGAGAAATGTCTGCGCGTTGCTGGCGGATGGCCACTGACCCGCTAGAGTATCGATAGCACTTTCTCAAACCTGGACAAGGACTGTCTGCCCATGCTCGCTACTTTCAGCTTTTTACAACCCCCCCCCCCGTGCCAACCGTTCTCGCGGTGCAATGACCGCTTGCGCTGTATTGCTCATTGCCCCCACCGACCTGCTTGGCAAACGAGCCCGGCATAAATATTCCCACTAGATTTTTTTAACAAGTTTTTCATCTTGGGAACTTTATAACGATGGCCGTGCGCCCCTAGGGGTATTTGTGTCGTGCCTGATTCTATGTTCGGTTACCGCCTTTTGTTTCTGATGCTGTTCATGGCGTCGATCATGACCTGGGTCTTTCTGTGGCTGGTGGGTTATATCCGCCACCATCCGCTGACACGTGCACACCCTGGTAATCCAGGCATGGTTGCGGCAACCGGTCTGGCTCTGGTGCTGGGCTGCGCGGTGCTGGACTTTATGCGGCTTGCCGAACGCAACACCTTGTTGTTCGCATTATCCAGCATCGGCCTGGTCATTCCGTGGGGCACGGTGCTGATCAATAAATGCCATGCACTTATTTGTAGGCAAAAACTTACAACACATCATTAAATCGACAGTGCCAAGCTGTTTTGGAGTAGTGGGTTCATGAACAAGGAAAGTGTACTTTCCCAGGTTTTGTCGCGGCTAAAAAAGGGTGTAAACCCATTGTTTGCCATTGCCTTGGTCGCACTCTGGATGACCGTGGTGGTCAACGCGGTGTTCTGGTCCACCGTGTGGCGGGCGATCGATGGCTTCGACAACGGTAATCCGCTGTTTCTGATCAGCCTGCCGCTGTTCGTGTTCGCCTGGCATTTCATCATTCTGTGGGCGCTGTGCTGGGGGCGGCTGTTGCGCCCGGTGCTGGCGGTGCTGATCGTTGTCGCCTCGGCGGCCAGCTACTTCATCGCCCGTTACGGCATTGTCATCGACGCCTCGATGCTGATGAACATGCTGCAGACGGACACCGCCGAGGCCATGGACCTGCTCAGCCCCGGCCTGGTGTTCTGGCTGCTGGCGACCGGTGTCTTGCCGGTGCTGGTGCTCTGGCGTCTGCCGCTGGCCCGGCCGCGCTGGCGCAAGCAGGCCCTCTGGCGCCTGGGCAGCCTGGCGATGGTGCTGGCCATGGTCGGGGTGATCCTGGCAACCCAGTACCAGTCGTATGCCTCGCTGCTGCGCAACAACCGTGAAGTGCGCCTGATCCTGGTGCCCTCGAATGTGCTGGGCGCGGTGCACAGCTACGCCAAGCACGCCCTGGACGAGCCCGAAGCCTTCGTTCAGGTGGGCCTTGATGCACATCAGCGTGCCGACGCCGGCGTGGGCGGGCGCAACAAGCTGCTGGTCGTGGTGGTGGGCGAAACCGCCAGGGCCATGAACTTCTCGCTCAATGGCTATGAGCGGGACACCAACCCTGAACTGGCCCGTCGCGACGTGCTGAGTTTCACCGATGTCAGCTCCTGCGGCACCGCCACGGCAGTTTCCGTGCCCTGCATGTTCCAGGACCTGGGGCGCAAGGACTGGAAGAACTCGTACGCAAACCACCGCGAAGGGCTGCTGGACGTGCTGCAGCGTGCAGGCGTTTCCGTGTTGTGGCGCGACAACAACTCCGGCTGCAAAGGGGCCTGTGATCGCGTGCCGAACGAGGACCTGTCCCATGCCGGCATCGCCCAGGCATGCAACACCAGCGAGTGCTTCGATGAAGTGCTGCTGTCGGGCCTGCAGGCCTACCTCGATGAGCGCACCGGCAATACCGTGGTCGTGCTGCACATGAAGGGCAGCCATGGCCCGGCCTACTACAAGCGTTACCCGGCGGCCTTCGAACGCTTCACGCCGGTGTGCCGCGACAACCAGCTCGACCAGTGCGACGACCAGGCGATCCGCAACGCCTACGACAACACCTTGCTCTACACCGACCATGTGCTGGGCCAGGTGATCGATGTGCTCAAGCGCAACGCCAACCGCTTCGACAGCGCGATGCTGTACGTGTCCGACCACGGCGAATCGCTGGGGGAGAAGGGCGTTTACCTGCATGGCCTGCCGTACGCCATGGCGCCCAAGGAGCAGACGCATGTGCCGATGGTGCTGTGGATGTCGCAGCAACTGGCCGCCAGGCGGGGTGTGTCCATGGGCTGCATGGCGCAGCGCAGCGGGGCTGAATTGTCCCATGACAACCTGTTCCACTCGGTGCTGGGGCTGATGGATGTGCAAACGTCGATCTACCAGCAGTCGCTGGACATGTTCCAGCCGTGCCAGCCCGGGCAGCTTGCCGGGGAGCTGCCAGCGCTGGGTTCGGTAGCTGAACACTAGGGCGGTTTGCGAACGGGCGGCAAGGTCATGAAAGCCTTGTCGTCACTGTTCTGAGGGGGGCGCTAAGTGTTACCCAGTATATGTAACTAAACATATGTAACTTAATTTGTGACATATAAAGTTACTTGGCGTAAATTTTGTAAATGAACTTTGTTCAATAATGCATCGCAAATAGGATTGCGCATCATTTCTCAGGTGATGGCAATCAAATGGCAAGCACTCCAACAACAACCCGCCGCGCGGAATCTCCACATCTTTACACGGCGCTCGGTCTGGCCCTGGCATCCTGCTCGACCGCGAGCCTGGCGCAAACCGCCGAGGCCGGCAAAACCAAGCCGGACTCGATCCTTGAACTGGATGCGACCGATGTAAAAGGTGTGCATCAGGCCGAGACGTTCAAAGTGGATGAAATGTCGTCGCCGAAGTTCACCGCACCGCTGCGCGAAGTGCCCAAGTCGATCACCATCATCAACGAAGCCCTGATCAAGGAGCGCGGCGCCACCTCGCTCACCGACGTGTTGCGCACCACCCCCGGCATTACCCTGGGCGCAGGCGAGGGCGGTACGCCACTGGGCGACCGGCCGTTCATCCGCGGCTTCGAAGCCAGTACCGATATCCAGATCGACGGTCTGCGCGACCTTGGCCGCATGTCCCACGAGGCGTTCAACGTCGAGTCGGTCGAGATCGTCAAGGGGCCGGGCTCGGCCTACAACGGCAGGGGCTCCACCGGGGGCTCGATCAACCTGGTGAGCAAGGCCGCCAAGGCCGAGGATTTCATCGCCGGCAGCGTCACGATGGGTACCGACCAGCTGTGGCGCAATACCCTGGACATCAACCAGTACCTGCCTGAGCAGGACCTGGCGTTTCGCCTGAACGCCATGAAGCACGAAGCCGATACTCCCGGCCGCGATGACGTCGAGGTCAAGCGCTGGGGCATCGCCCCGACCATCACCTGGGGCCTGCAGGGCCCGACGCGGGTCACGGCCAGCTACTACCACCAGGAAACCGACGACATTCCCGACCAGGGCCACCCGATTTCGTTGATCACCAACAAGCCTGTGAACGTCGACCGGGACAACTTCTACGGGCTGGTTGACCGTGACTTCCGCAAGACCTCCGCCGACCTGGCCACCCTGCTGATCGAACACGAGTTCACCCCAGAGCTGACCGTGCGCAACACCCTGCGCGGTGGGCGCAGCATGCAGAACTACGTGATGAGCCGCCCGGTGTTCGCCAACGTCGCGCAGGAGCAGGACGGCCTGGTAGGCCGGGGTTTCCGCCCGCGCAACGTAGTCAACACCTCGGTGCTCAACCAGACCGACCTGTTCGGCAGCTTCCATACCGGCGGCATCAAGCACAGCTATTCCGCCGGCCTGGAAGTCAGCCGCGAGACCATTACCGACAAGGACAAGCACGCTGGCAACAACGGCCGACCGGGTGACCTGTACAACCCCAATCCGCACGATGGCGGCTGGACCTTGCTGCCAGGGACGGGGCTTGTGACCAGCAAGTACCAGACCGAGGTCAAGTCGCTGCACGCCTTCGATACCCTGGCGCTGCATGAGCAGTGGGACCTGAACCTGGGGCTGCGTTATGACGACTACGACGTCAAGAACCGGGTAGAGGGCGGCGCCTCGTCTTCGAGCGAGCTGTGGAACTACCAGGTGGGCGTGGTGTTCAAGCCGATGCCCAACGGCAGCATCTACCTGTCCTACGGCACCTCGTCCAACCCCTCGGGCGAGAACACCCAGTCCGGCGGCGCCGACGGTGCCGGGGCCGGCAACCTCAATGGCAACAAGGCCAACCTCGACCCGGAAAAGTCGCGCAGCATCGAGCTGGGGACCAAGTGGGACGTGTTCAACGAACAGCTGTCGCTGACCGCTGCGGTGTTCCGTACCGAGAAGACCAACGCCCGGGTGACCGACCCGATCACCGGGCTGGTGGCCCTGGACGGCGACCAGCGCGTGACCGGCATCGAGTTCGGCGTGACCGGCCGCATCACCGACGCCTGGGCGGTCTGGGGCGGCTACACCTACCTGGATGCCGAAGTGGTCAAGTCGGGCGGCGATGGCAGCAACGACGGTAACCGCTCCAAGTTCATCGCGCCGAACAGCTTCAGCCTGTGGTCGTCCTATGACCTGGATGATCGATGGACCGTGGGCGCGGGGGCCAACTACATGGACCAGCGCTACATGAACGATGCCAACACCGTCAGCATCGATGACTACTGGCGCTACGACGCGATGCTGGCCTACAAGCTCAACAAGAACCTGGACCTGCAGTTGAACGTACTCAACCTGACCGACGAGACCATCTACGATGCCTCGCACGTCGGCCTGTTCGCCACGGTCGCACCTGGGCGCTCGGCGGAGCTGACCGCCAACTTCAGGTTCTGACCTCGGCTGCATTGGCAGCAATACCCTCAAGGCGCCCGGTTGTAGACCATCGGGCGCCTCTGTTTTCGGGCCTTGCATTGTGGTCTGGGTGTCACTTAGCATTGCTAACAATTCTCAGTTACATAAAAAGAATCGCCCAATGCGCGAAGCCCAGCCCGCACAAAACCATCACCTGGCTACTGTCGAAGCGCTGTACATCGACCATCACGGATGGTTGTACAACCGCTTGCGGCGGCGCCTGGGCAACGCGATGGATGCAGCGGACCTGGCGCAGGACACCTTCGCGCGCATCCTGGCGTCCAAGGTCACGGTGTTCAACGAGCCCCGCGCGTACTTGAATTGCGTCGCCGGTGGCATCCTCGCCAACTGGTGCAAGCGCAAGTCACTGGAGCGGGCGTACTTGGCCGCGCTGGAGCAGCTGCCAGCCCCCGAGGCGCCGTCGCCGGAAACGCGCTTGGTGATCCTGGAAACCCTGCATGAAATCGATGCGATGCTCGACACCTTGCCGGCACTGGTCAGGCGGGCGTTCCTGCTGTCGCAGCTGGCCGGGATGAAGTACGAGGACATCGCCGGGCAGCTCGGCGTCTCGCTGATTACCGTCAAGCGCTACATGAAGCAGGCATTTCTCCAGTGCCTGAAGTTGGTTGACTGAATGAGCGCCGAACATCCCCGCGTCGAGCCTGACCCCGAAGCACTGGCGGAGGCTGCCGAGTGGCTGATGTGCCTGAGCGACAGCGAAGTCACGCCAGGGCAGAAGGCTGAATGGGTGGCCTGGCGCAGCAGCAGTGCCGAACGTGAGCAGGCCTGGGCGCGTGCCGAATTGCTGATGGGTAAGCTGGGTGGCCTGCCGCCGGCACTGTCGATGTCGGCGCTGGATCGCCCAAGCGATCCGGGCCGGCGCCAGGCAATTACCCGCCTCGCAGTCTTGCTGGCCCTGGCTCCTGCCAGCTGGGCCGGTTGGCGTATGTACGAGCAGGCGGGATGGGCGGCGGACTATCGCTCGGCGGTTGGCCAGCGTCGCGATGTCACACTCGCCGACGGCACTCAGCTGATCCTCAATACCGACTCCGCCGTTGATGTGCGTTTTGATGGCAACGAGCGTTTCATCCGCCTGTACCGCGGGGAGATGCTGGTGCAGACCGCGCCGGATATCGTCGTCCCGCCGCGGCCACTGCGGGTAGGGACCGGGGAAGGGATGATGCAGGCGTTGGGCACACGGTTCACCGTGCGTGAACGGGCAGGGCGCACCTATCTTGCGGTGCTTGAAGGGGCTGTGCGGGTGCAGCCGGCCAGCGCCGGGCAGGGGCTGGCCCGGGTCGTGACGGCTGGCGAGCAGGCCGATTTCGATGGCCAGGCAGTGGGCCCGAGCCAGGTGCTGGACAGCGCCGGCACGCTCTGGACCCAAGGCATGCTGTTGGCCGACAACATGCGCCTGGACGAGCTGGCGGGTGAGTTGGCGCGCTACCAGCGCGGGTTCATCCGCTGTGACCGGCAGATCGGCGGCTTGCGGGTGTCGGGTGCGTTTCCGATCAGTGACAGGGGCCGCACATTGGGCATGCTGCAGGCGACTTATGGGCTGGAGGTCGAAGAGCGCATGGGCGGGTATTGGACGTTGATTTCTGCGCGGTAGGGCGGTGGGGCTGCAAGGTGTTCGACGTTGGATGTTCTGCGCCTATGAGATCGAGCGCCGCCCGCGCGGCGCATCGCTGGCAAGCCAGCTCCCACATTTGTTTCGGGCCAGTTACTCCTGGCCTATCTCCACTGTCCGCCTTGTTGGCATGACGCGGTATTGAAGTGGGCACCCCTGGCGCCCCACCTGACTTAAGACATGCACCAAGGCGGGCAGCGGTACCCTCACAGGCATGATTGGCCCGAAACAGATGTGGGAGCTGGCTTGCCAGCGATGCGCCGCGCGGGCGGCGCTCGATTTCATGAGCGCTGCAAACCTTCAGTCCTGCCCATGGCCCTCAAATACAAAAGGGATGTGTTTCAAACCGCCCCAGGAAAATCTTTAAACCCAAGCTGATACTTTTCCCCATCTCGATTGGCAACAGGAGTGAACCCCTCCTTATCCGGTCACAAGGACCCTCCTGTCATGCCTGTTGCAAGCCGTCCCCACGCTGAGCGTGCGCTCGCCACCGCAGTCCGTAACGCCCTGTTGAGCCTGGCCCTGGTGGCCGGCGCCGCAGGCACCCAGGTGGCACTCGGCCAAGCCGAAAGCGCCGTGGCCACCCAGGCCTATGCCATCAGCCCTGGCCCGCTGGGCCGCGTGCTGTCCAGCTTTGCCGTGGCGTCGGGGATCGCCTTGTCGTTCGAACCGGCGCTGACCGACGGCTTGCACAGCGCCGGCCTTGACGGCAGCTACTCGCTGCAGGATGGCGCCGCCCGCTTGCTGGCCGGCAGCGGCCTTGAGCTGGTGGCCCTGGGCAACGGCAACTACACCCTGGTCAAGCTGGCGCAGCAAGGCGATGGCCTGACGCTCGCCGCCACCAACATCGAAGCCAACAGCCTGCGCCACGACAGCTTGCCGGAAGCCTTTGCCGGCGGCCAGGTGGCCCGCGGCGGCCGGCTGGGGATGCTGGGCAACAAGGACGTGATGGACACCCCCTTCAGCGTCACCAGCTACACCGCCAAGACCCTCGCCGACCTGCAGACGGTGACTGTGGCCGACGCCCTGGAGCGCGACCCGTCGGTGCGCTCCACCGGGCAGACCGGCGGCATTGTCGACTCGTTCTTCATCCGTGGCTTTCCGGTGGGCGAGGGCAACCTGGGCGAGCTGGCCTTTGACGGCGTCTACGGCGTTGCGCCCAACTACCGGGTATTCACCGAGTACGCCGAGCGGGTCGAGGTGCTCAAGGGGCCCGGTGCACTGATGTACGGCATCTCGCCCAACAGCGGTGTCGGCGGCGTGATCAACATCGTGCCCAAGCGCGCCCTGGCCGAGGACCTGACGCGCTTCACTGCCAGCTACAGCTCGGACAGCCAGGCCGGTGGTCACCTCGACATCAGCCGTCGCTTCGGCGAAGAAAAGCAGTGGGGCGTGCGCTTCAACGGCAGTCTGGCCCAAGGTGACACGGCCATCGACAACCAGCAGCGCGCCCTGGATATCGGTGCCATCGCCCTGGACTACAAAGGCGAGCGTCTGCGCCTGAACCTCGACTTCATCAGCCAGAAAGAAAAATGGGACGCCGCATCGCGACCCTTCACCGTAGCCCCAGGTATCGACGTGCCTTCGGCTGCCAATGGGCGCACCAACCTGCCGCAGGACTGGGGCTGGTCCAGCACCCGCGAGCAGTCCGCTTTGCTCGGCGGCGAATACGACCTGAATGATTCCTTGACGGTCTTTGCCCATGCCGGCGGCGGCAAAGCCGATGTGAAGCGCATGTCCGACCAGGTGCCAAGAATCCTCAACGAGGCCGGCGATACCAGCAATATCCCCGGTTACTACAAGTTCAACGTCGACCGCTCCACCGCCGATGTGGGCCTGCGTGGTTTGTTCGAGACAGGCCCGGTGAACCACACCGTGACGATCATGGCCACCCGTTATCAGGACGAGATGTCCCGCGGCATCAACAATGGCACGGCCATCCTGTCGAACATCTACCACCCGGTCGATGTGCCCAAGCAGCACATCAATGCGCCCAAGGTGCTGCGCATTTCCGAGTCCGAGCTGACCGGCCTGGCCGTGACCGACACCCTGGCGGTGCTGGATGACCGGCTGCAACTGACCCTGGGCGTGCGCCGCCAGGACATCGAATCGCGCAACTACAACGCGGCCGGCGCGGTGTCGTCGCGTTATGACGACAGCGCCACCACACCAGTGGTCGGGGTAGTGGTCAAACCGTGGGAAAACGTTTCGCTCTACTACAACTACGTCGAGGGGCTGAGCAAGGGCGACATCGCGCCCGCTACCGCGGCCAACGCCGGTGAAGCCTTCGCACCCTATACCAGCAAGCAGCATGAGCTGGGGGTGAAGTTCGAACGCGACAGCTTCATGACCACACTGGCGCTGTTCCAGATCGAGAAGCCCAGCGGCGAGCTGGGCGCCGGCAACCAGTTCTCGGTACAGGCAGAGCAACGCAACCGTGGCGTCGAGCTGAGCCTGTTCGGCGAAGTCAGCCCGGGTGTGCGCCTGATGGGCGGCGTGACTGGGATGGACGGCAAGCTGACCGACTCGGCCACCGCCGCCAACAAAGGCAACAAGCCGGTGGGCGTGCCTGAACTGCAGGCCAACCTGTGGGGCGAGTGGGATACCCCATGGATCGAAGGCTTCACCCTGACCGGTGGCACGATCTACACCGCCAGCCAGTACATCAACCAGGCCAACACCCAGGAACTCGACGCCTGGACTCGGTTCGATGTCGGCGGCCGCTACACCACCCGTATCGACGGTCGCCCGACCACCCTCCGGGCAACGGTGCAGAACGTGTTCGACCGCGAGTACTGGTCTGGCGTCGCCTCCTATGGCGCGATCTCGCCCGGTTACCCGCGCACCCTGCAACTCTCTGCCACGGTGGATTTCTGAGCCGGCGGCGAGCCGGTCTCAGGGCTTGTCGAACCTGTAGAACAGGTTCGGCTCGCTGACCACATACAGGTTGCCGTCGCTGTCCATGGTCATGCCCTCCGGCTGTGGTGCATCGTGGGCCAGGCCACCGAACGCCGCGCGCAACGAGCGGATGCTGACGAAACCCCCGTCGCCGTCGAGCTCGGTGATGTTCTTCGACTGGTCACTGAGCACCAGCAGGTGGCCGGTCACAGGGTCGTAGTAGCCGTCGGACAGGTCGGTGGCGAACACGCTGCGTTTGACCCAGCTGCGCCGGTCGCTGACGGTGAGCTGCAGTGGTCCGCCGTTCAGCGCCTTGAGCAGGCCGGTGACCTCGAACAGTTGGCGCGGCTCACGTTCCTTGATTGCGTACAGGCGGTCGTGAACGGCGTCATAGGTGACGCCCTCGAAGCCCTTGTTGCGCAGGGTCGGGTTGATGTCCAGGGTGATCCACTGGGCTTGGCTGGCGTTGATCGGCTGTGGGTGGTCGGGCAGGGTGATCACGTCCAGCCGTTGCAGGGTTTCATCGGCGATCGCCAGGCGGCCATTGCCCAGGTAAGTGAGGCCTTCGGTGTCCTGGAAGCCCAGCAACGGGTAACGGGCCTGGATGTCGCCGCTTTTGCTCAGCTCCAGCAGCTCCATGGGCACACCGTTGGTGATGGCCAGCAGCCGGTCGCGGTCGTAGTCGTAGGTGATGCCGGACAGGTTGTTCAGGCTCTGTTCCACCACCTTGGCATCGATCGCCACCCGGTAGGCCGGCAGCCAGACGTTCTTACCCGGTGCGGTGTCGCCGGTCCAGCGGTTGCTCAGGTGGGCGTAGACCTGCTGGGGCCAGAACGAACGGGCGGCCTCGATGCCGGTCAGGCTGATGCCCACCAGCAGCGTCAGGCCACCGACCTGGCTCCAGCGGTTCAAGCGTTTCCACCAATGCCGGCGTTGCAGTGGCAGGGTCTGGGCGGTCATTTGCGTGGGCTCTCCTGAGCGGCTTGCAGATTCCCGGGCCTACCGCCCCAGGCAAATTGGTAGACCTGTTTGGGGGTGGCCGGCTGGCATTGGCCGGTGTCGGCATCGGCACCCACCACATACCACTCGGCGCGCGAGGTATCGCCCAGCTTGCGCGCCTTGTCGGCACTGAAGCAGCGGCCCAGCTCGGTCGCCGGCAGCAGGGCGAATGCGCCAGGGTGCTGGCGCAACCAGTAGGCGGCATTGTCGGCAGAGGAGTGGCTGCCGAAACCGAAGTGCACGATCGGCTGGCGGGCGAACAGCCAGTGCCCTTCGCGCCAGTTGACCAGCACCAGTTCGGCGCCGCCGGTGGCGCGGGCGGCATCGGCCATCAGGGTTTCGTGGGGGTTGCGGCCCTCCTTGATCGGCTCGACCAGGCCGCGCACGAACCACAGGCAGAACCACACCATGGCGACCACGGTGAATACCTTGCGCCAGGCCGGCCGGCGCTGGAACCAGCGTTTGAGCAGCCAGGGCAGCAGCGGCGCGATGGCCAGCACCAGGCCGGGCAGCGCCGGGAAGATATAGAGCTTGCGCTTGCCGCTGCTGAGGCTGAAGAACAACAGCACCAGTGCCACCCAGCCGAGCAGTACCAGCAAGCGCCCGTCATGCTTGAGCAGTTGCCGACGCCAGGCCGGTACCAGCCAGGGCAGCGCAAGCACCAGCGGCAGCCAGTACTTGGGGATGACCTTGGCGAAGAAGTACCAGAACGGCTCGCGGTGGTCCCAGGCATTGGCATAGCGGTTGGCGGTCTGGCGCAGCAGGATTTCTTTCAGGTACGCAAGCTCCGCCGCGCCGCCACCCTGGGCGATGGTCAGCAGCAGGGGCAGCAGCCACACCGCGCAACCGGCCAGCAGCCACAGCAGCCCCAGGCTCCAGCGCCAGCCCTGGCCGGGCATGGCCACCACGCCCCGCCAGCGCCGGTGCACCGCCCAGGCATAGGGCAGCAGCATCAGCGCCGGGACAAAGCCCACGCCTTTGCTGATGATGCCCAGGCCCATGGCCGCGCAGCCGGCATAGAACCAGCCCCAGGCCGGACCCAGCAGCAGGTGGCGAATCAAGCCGTAGAAACCCAGCGCGACCCACAGGGCGAGGAAACTGTCGATCTGCCCGGTGCGCAGGATGCTGTAGCTTTGGTAAGTGGCCAGGAACAGCAGGGCGGCGATGCAGCCGACGCGCTTGTTCCACAGGCGCCGGCCCAGGTCATACAGCACCGCGGTGGTGGTGGCTGCCGAGAGCAGGCCGGGCAGGTACAGGGCGACCTTGGGCAAGCCGGTCAGGGTACTGAACAAGGCCACCGTCCACATGAACAGGGGTGGCTTGTCGCCGTAGATTTCGGCGGCACGGTGGGGGATGAACCAGTTGCCGCTCTGCAGCATTTCCAGTGCGACGCCGAGAAAGCGTTCCTCGTCGACGTTCATCGGCTGGCGCCAGCCGATGCCGGCACCGACCAGCAGCAGCGACAGGGCGACCAGCGCCAGGCATTGGGCTCTGGGGGTTGTGAACCTGGGCAAGGGCTATTCCTTCTGCTCTTTGAACCGGGCGATCAACTGCAAATTGCGCAGGTAGACCAGGAAACCGAAGGACTGGCCGATGATGAACACCGGGTCCTGGCGGTAGATGGCATAGATCAGCAGCAAGGCGCTGCCGAGCATGCTCAGGTACCAGAAGCCCACCGGGATCACGCTGCGGCGTTTGTACTCGCTGTACAGCCACTGCAACACGAAACGGCCGGTGAACACGGCCTGGCCGGCGAAGCCGACGATCAGCCAGAGGGTTTCCCGGGTCATCCTTCGAGCTCCTGCGGGCGGGTGTCCAGGCGGGTGCGGCGGATCAGCCACCAGACCCCGGCCAGGTCGAGAATGCCGACCAGGGCGCGATCCAGGTTGCCGTACTTGGACGTGCCGGCATGGCGTGGCCGGTGGTTCACCGGGTGCACCAGCATGCGGCCGTTGTGGCGCAGGATCAGCGCCGGGATGTAGCGGTGCATGTGGTCGAAGTAGGGCAGGCGCAAGAAGGCGGCGCGTTCGATCAGCTTCAGCCCGCAACCGGTGTCCGGGGTGGCATCCTTGAGCAGGCGGCTGCGCAGGCCGTTGGCGAAGCGCGAGGCCCAGCGCTTGCTGGCGGTGTCGCGGCGATTGACCCGGTGCCCGGCCACCAGCTTGATGCCGCCGGCCAGGTCTTCGCTGGCACGCACCAGGGCGAGCATGCCGGGGATATCCGCCGGGTCGTTCTGGCCATCGCCGTCCAGGGTGGCCAGCCAGCGGCCACGGGCCGCCTGGGCGGCGTGCCAGAGCGAAGTGCTCTGGCCCAGGGAGCGTTCATGGTGAAGGATGCGCAGTTGTTCAAAGCCCTGGGTACGCAGCTGTTGCAGCACGACCAGGGTCGGGTCGCTGCTGCCGTCATCCACTACCAGCACTTCGTAGCGCTCGCCTTGCAGCGCGTTGCGGATTTCCGCCAGCAGCGCCGGCAGGTTTTCGGCTTCGTTCTTCGCCGGAATCAGTACCGAAAGGTCAAGCTGTTCAGTCATCGGGCCTACCTGTGTTCTTGTTGTGAGTACGTGGATCAGATCCGGTAGAAGTCCCGGTACCAGCTGACGAATTGGCTGACGCCCTGTTCGATCGAAACCCTGGGGGTGTAATCGATCCACTGCGCCAAAGAAGCAATGTCTGCCCAGGTTTCATGCACATCACCGTCCTGCAACGGCAGGTAATTGCGGGTTGCCTGGATGCCCAGAGCCTGCTCCAGGCACTCGACGAAGTGCAGCAACCTGACCGGTTGGCCGCGGCCGATGTTGAACAGCTGGCAGGGCGGTTGCCCCTCGGCCGGCCGGGGCGGTTTGCCGCGCAGGCGCTGGATGCTTTCGACGATGTCGTCGATGTAGGTGAAGTCCCGTGCCATCCGCCCGTGGTTGTAGACTTCGATGGGCCGGCCTTCGAGCATGGCCTGGGTGAACTTGAACAACGCCATGTCCGGGCGGCCCCAGGGGCCATAGACGGTGAAGAAGCGCAGGCCGGTGGCGGGGATGCGGTACAGGTGCGCGTAGCTGTGCGCCATCAGCTCATTGGCGCGCTTGCTCGCGGCGTACAGCGAGACCGGTTGTTCCACCGGGTCCTCGACGCTGAACGGCAGCTTGGCGTTGGCGCCATACACCGAACTGCTGGAGGCATAGATCAGGTGGCCGGTGGGGTATCGGCGGCAGGCTTCGAGCACGTTGAGAAAACCGACCAGGTTCGCCTGGCCATAGGCCCCGGGGTTGTCCAGCGAATAGCGCACCCCAGCCTGGGCCGCCAGGTGGATCACCTCGCTGAAGGGCTGCTTGGCAAACAGTTGGAGCAAGGCGTCCGGCTCAGCGATGTCCAGGCTCTGGAAGCGGAAGTTCGGCCACCGGGCCAGCTGTTGCAGGCGCGCCTGCTTGAGCTCGACGCTGTAATAGCCGTTGAGGTTGTCGATGCCGACAACCTCCAGCCCTTCCTGGCACAGACGCTGAGCCAGGTGAAAGCCGATGAAGCCAGCAACGCCGGTGATCAGTACGGGCATGGCGGCTGCACCTGGCCACGGCCGATGCCGTAGTACGTCAGGCCGGCGGCGGCCATGTGCTCGGGCTCGAACAGGTTGCGCCCGTCGAACACCACCCGGTCGCTCAGCAACTGCGGCACCTCGTCCAGGTTCAACACCCGGTAGTCCTGCCACTCGGTGACGATCACCAGGGCGTCGGCGCCCTGCAGCGCATCGTCCTTGCAGGGCACCAGTTGCAGGTCGGCCCGCTCGCCGTAATGCCGCTGGATTTCCTCCATGGCCTGCGGGTCGTGGGCCTGCACCCGGGCACCTGCGGCCCACAGGGCTTCGAGCAGGACCCGGCTGGAGGCCTCGCGAATGTCATTGGTATTGGGTTTGAACGACAGCCCCCACAGCGCGAAGACCTTGCCGCGCAGGCCATCGGGGTAGTGCCGGGCGATCTTGGCGAACAGCCGGTTCTTCTGCCGCGCGTTCACCGACTCGACCGCGCGCAGCAGTTGCGGCTCGAAGCCTTCGGCTTCGGCGCATTTGCTCAGGGCCTGCAGGTCCTTGGGGAAGCACGAGCCGCCAAAGCCGCAGCCAGGGTAGATGAAGTCGTAGCCGATGCGCGGGTCCGAGCCGATGCCACGGCGGACCATCTCGATATCCGCGCCCAGGTGCTCGGCCAGGTTGGCCATTTCATTGATGAAGGAGATCTTCGTCGCCAGCATGCAGTTGGCGGCGTACTTGGTCAGCTCGGCGCTGCGCGCATCCATGACCATGAGTTTTTCCCGGTTGCGGCTGAATGGCAGGTACAACTCGCGCAGCAGCTCGAGCTCGGCCGGCCCGGCGCCGCCGATGATGATGCGCTCCGGGCGCATGCAGTCGTCGACCGCCGAACCTTCCTTGAGAAATTCCGGGTTGCTGATCACCCGATACTGCTCGGCATTGGCGACCGCCTGGCGGATGCGTGCCTTGATGCGGTCGACCGTGCCGACCGGCGCGGTGGACTTGTTGACGATGACCTTGGGGCCGTCGGCATGTTCAAGGATGTTGTCGACCACCGCGAACACGTGCCGCAGGTCAGCGCTGCCGTCGGCCAGGGGCGGGGTGCCGACCGCGATGAACTGCAGTTGCGCGAAGTGGCTCGCCAGGCGGGCGTCGGTGGTAAAGCTCAATCGGCCGCACGCCAGGTTCTTCTCCAGCAGCGCTGGCAGACCGGGCTCGAACAGCGGGCAGTGCCCCTGGCTCAGGGCGGCGACCCGTTCGGCGTCCACATCCATGCACAGCACCGAATGCCCCACCTGGGCCAGGCAGACTGCCTGGGTGAGGCCAACGTAACCCGTACCGAAAACCGTAACCTTCATCTAGCGACTCCATGATCGAATCTGGGCAGGCCGTGCACAAGGCAGCGCACGGCGTGAAGGCGCCCCGATCCTTGGTGAGCAAGCTGAAAATAGATGTCACAGTTCTGTTTAAAAATTGTTAACGCTCCTGAGGGCGGGCGCGGATCAGGCTGCATCCCGAATAAACCTTCGCAGCGCCGCGCAGTCAGTTTGAGTAAGGGCCCGGATAACCCAGGGCCAGGGAGGTGGCTGATGAAACTCGTCTGCCTGTTGCGTGGCTGCGTTTGGCGCAGCCAACTGGCCCGTGAAATCGCCGGGCTTCAATGCCAGTGCTGCGAACGCTGTGGTGCGCTGCGTTACCGCCAGCCCGGCCAACCTTTGCACGCGTAGGAGCCGACCATGCCCCGGGCAATCTGGAAAGGTGCGATCAGCTTTGGCCTCGTACACATCCCCGTCTCCCTCAACACCGCCGTGCGCACCGAGCGCGTGGATTTCGACTGGCTGGACAAACGCAGCATGGAGCCGGTGGGTTACAAGCGGGTGAACAAGGTCACCGGCCAGGAGATCGACAAGCAGAACATCGTCAAGGGCGTGGAGTATGAAAAGGGCCGCTATGTGGTGATCAGCGAGGAGGACATTCGCAAGGCCCGGCCTGAGGCGACCCAGACCATCGAGATCTTCTCCTTCGTCGATGCCGGAGAAATCCCGCTGCAACAGTTCGACACCCCTTACTACCTGAGCCCCGACCGTCGTGGCGGCAAGGTCTACGCCTTGTTGCGCGAGACGCTGCGCAGCACTGGCAAGGTGGCCCTGGCCACCGTGGTGCTGCATACCCGCCAGCACCTCGTGCTGCTGCGCCCCCTGGAGGATGCACTGGTGATGATCACCTTGCGCTGGCCCGACGAAGTGCGCGGGCTGGATGCGCTGGAGCTGGACAAGAGCGTGACCGACTGCAAGCTCGACAAGCGCGAGCTGGACATGGCCAGGCGCCTGGTGCAGGACATGAGCGGGCCATGGTCGCCCGAGCAATACCATGATGCGTTTCGCCAGACCATCCTCGACCTGGTGGAGGAAAAGGCCAGCAAGGGCAAGATCGAGACCGTGGACAAAGGCGAGGGCGCGTCGGCGCAGAAGGGCGCGGACATCATCGACCTTACCGAGCTGCTCAAGCGTAGCCTCGGCGGCAAGGCCAAGGCGAAGAAACCGGCGACCAAGCGGCCGCGCAAGGCCTCATAGCCAGCCCCCCAGACCGCTAGGGTAGCTGCGCCTCCAGCCCCCTCAGGTAATCCCCGAAACCCTGGCGAACGCGGCTGTCCCGCCGGCTGCTGGTAGCCACACTGTGCGCCGCAGTCCAGACGATCTGCGCGCCACTGGCCTCGAGGGCAAGCACCAGTTGCACATCTTCATGGGCGGGCAATGGCTGGAATCCGCCGACCCGTTCATAGGCCTTCGCGCACACGCCGAGGTTGGCGCCATGGATGTGCCGGTGCCCCTCCCGGGCCTGGTATAGGCTTTGGTACAGCTGGCGCAGGGCGGCGCTCTGCCAGCGCTCGATGTGCACCGTGCCGCAGACCGCATCGGCATGCCACTGCAGCTGCGATACCAGCCAGTGCCCAGGCACGCGGCTGTCGGCATCGGTGAAGGCCAGCCACTGCGCGCCGCGCTCGATCATCCACGCCGCGCCCAGGCGCCGGGCGAGGCCGACGTTGCCGGCCTGCAGCGCCAGGGTATGCACGCCATGGCGTTGGGCGATGCGCGCGCTGGCATCGACGCAGCGATCGAGCACCACCAGCACCTCGACCGCCAGGCCCGTCGCCTCGGCGCGTGCCACCGCCACCTTGACGGCCGCCAGGCAGCGCCCGAGGCGGCGGGCCTCGTTATGGGCGGGAATGATGACGGCAATCATCGGCAGGTCTCGTCCAGGTTCACGGCATTGGGCTGGCACGACCAGTATTCGAGCAGGAAGTCCGCCTCCTCGTGGCGCAGCAGTGGGTACAGCGGCAGGTGCCGGGCCAACAGCGCATGCACCTGGCGGCCATCCTGCGGGCAGCCGTCGATGGGATGACGCCAGTGGCAGGCGAGCAGGCCGCCGTCATGGGCCAGGCTGGCCACCGATTGCTCGATCACCCCCAGCCAGTCGGTAGGGGCCAGGTAGTAGCCGATCTCGCTGAGCACGATCAGGTCGAACTGCCCGCCTGGCCAATGGCCCGGCAGGCGCCCCTGTTCGACGCGGGCATGGCTCACGCCTGCAAGGCGCTGGCGCGCCAGCGCCACGGCGGTGGCATCGATGTCCTGGCACAGCAGGCCGGCACAGCGCTCGGCCAGCGCGATGCTCAACTCGCCATTGGCGCAGGCCGGCTCGAACACGCGCTCGTAGCGCTGGCGAGGCAGGCAGGCCAGGGTCAGGTCGCGCTTGCGCCGTTCATACCAGCGCGTGCGAAAGGCCCATGGGTCATCGCTTTCGGCATACAGATCGGCGAAATGCTGCGCGTCGAGGCTCATGGCGGCTCCATTTACAGGAAGATCAGTTCGAAGGGTTGCAGCAGGCAGGTCTGCAACTGTTCGGGGAGCACGGGGGGACGATCACCATCGGGCTGCAGCTGGCTGGCATGGGCGGCCAGCGCTTCGCGCTTGCGCGCCAGGCGCGATTCGTCGAGCGGCAAGCGATGTGCCTGCGGCCAGGGCAGCCGCGGGTCGTCGGCTGCGGCCCAATGCCAGGCCCACACCGGCACCTCGGCCAGCTGCGCGCGGCGCGACTGGGCTGCCCGGGCGCTGGCGCGGCCGGCCGCCTCGTGATCGCAGTGGCCGTCGCCGCGCCAGGTGGTCAGCAGCAGGTCGTCGGGCTGCAGCAACTGTTCCAGGTGGGTGACCAGGAAGGCTTCATCGCGGGGCAGGGCGCCGTCCTTGAGGTTGAGCCGTCGCCAGTCGAGCCGGTTGAGGTCCAGCCCCAGCAGTTGCAAGGCATGGCGGCTCTCCAGCGGGCGCTGATGGCGAAGGCGGTGTTCGGTCCACTGGGTGGAGTGCGGGTGGCTGGCCTCGCCGTTGGTGGCGGAAATCAGCACCAGGTCCTGTTCACGGCCAGCAAAGTTCGCCAACAAGCCGCCGGCCATGAGGATCTCGTCGTCCGGATGGGGCGCCAGCAGCACCAGGCGCCTGCCGGGCGGGCACAGTTGTGCTGGTGTCAGCCAGGTGGCACGGGCCAGGTGCGCGGACTGTTGCCAGGCGCTCCACGGCGTTCCCGTAGCGGCCTGTATCAGGTTCGGTTTCATAATTGCCATGCTCCCTCCGGCATGCCGGTCAGTTGCCTGCCGAGCTCGGCCAGGTCGCGCTCGGCATGGCTCTGGCGCAGGTACACCGGCAGGTCGGCGCTGAGCCGGGCGAAATGGCTGCTGCGACAGAACGGCGTGGCGCCCAGCGCCCGGCCGACATGCTGGATGACCTGCTCGACCGCCTGCTCGACCTGGGCGCGAGTGCGCCGTACCTGGAAACTGGCGTCGCCGTGCGGGTGGCGGTCGATCCACGCGGCGCATTCGCGAAGGGCCGCGCGGGCGCCGTACAACGCGGCATCGACCGCGCCCAGGTGCGCATCGGCGTGCGGGTCGGGCCGCGGTTTGCGGCACTGTTCGCGCAGGTAGCCCGCCAGGGCCTCGGCGGCGCCATACCAGCAGGCCGCGATGCCTGCGCCGCCTTGCCAGAAGCCTGGGCGAGAGAGGTACTCGCCCGGTGCACCGATGGCCAGCCCCGGCGAGTTGTCGAACGCGATGGCGACACTGGTGGTAGCGGCCATGCCGACGGCCTGCCAGTGGTCGGCCTGGATGCGCTGGCCGGGATGGGGCAGCTCGATGGCCACCAGTTGAGGCTGGTCGTCCTCCCAGGCGGTCAGCAGCGCGCGGTCGATCTGCAACGCACCGGAGCACCAGGCCTTGCGGCCTTGCAGGCGAACCTGCTGGCCGACCCGCTCGACGATGCGGGTGCGGGCATCCGGTGGCTCGGCGGCCCACACCCCCCAGATCCCTGCGCAGGCAACGTGGGCGGCGCCGCATTCGGCCAGGATCGCCAAGGCGTCGGTGTGCCCCTCGTAGAGCTTGGCCAGGCTCAGGTCGCAGGCGGCCACTCGGGCCAGGGTCTTCCAGCGTTCGAGCGTGTGGCCCTGGCCTGGCAGGGGCAGCAGGTCGAGGTGGCCGGCCTGCAGTGCTTGCAGAAGCTTCGGCAACAGGGTGTCGAGGTCGATGGCCTGCGGTCGCGTAGCGAAACTGCGCAACAGGTGGTCAAGGTGGGGCAGGTCGATGTCCTGGATGATGCTCATGGGCGAGGCGCTCCTAGAACCGTGGCGGGTGAATGCAGAGTCAGTACTGGCGCCATCAGTCGATCCCCAGCTGTTTTCGCATACCTACGGTGATCGACTGGCGGGTCCTCGCCATCCCGGACCACGGGTCGTCGACCTGCCCAAGCCGCTCGTGCAGGTTGCCGATATGCCATTGGTTGGCGCCCTTGAGCTGGCCGAGCTCCTCGCGCCAGATCGGCACCGACACCGGCAGGCCTTCGCGGGCGCGCAGCGAGTAGGCCGCGACGGTGGTGGCGCCTTTGCCGTTGCGCAGGTAGTCGATGAAGATCCGCCCGACCCGGTTCCTTGGGCCGGACACGGCGCTGAGGCGGTCAGGGAACAGCCCGGCCATGTGCGTGACCAGGGCATGGCTGAAGGCCTTCACCTCGTCCCAGCCGGCACGCCGGGTCAGCGGCACGACCAGGTGCATGCCCTTGCCGCCGCTGGTCTTGAGGAACACCTTCAGGCCCAGTTCGTCGAGCAGGGTGAGGGTCAGCTGGGTGGCCTCGACCATGGCCTTCCACGGCAGCGCCGGATCGGGGTCGAGGTCGAGGATGAAGCGATCGGGCCGGTCGAAGTCCTTGTCGGTGGCGTTCCAGGTGTGCAGTTCGAGCATGTTCATCTGCACCGCGCCCAGGAGGCTGTCGGCGCGGTTGAACACCATGGCCGCCTGACCTGCCTCGGCCTTGCTGTAGCTGCGCACGTGGGGAAGCTGCAACTGGCCGGCGTTCTTCTGGAAGAACAGCTCGCCTCCCAGGCCGTCCGGGGCACGGACCAGCGCCACCGGCCGGTCCTTGAGCTGCGGCAGTAGCCACTCGGCGACCTGGGCGTAGTAGTGCGCGACCTGGCGCTTGGTGGTGCCGGTGGTCGCGTCGATCACGCGGTCGGGGTGGGTCAGGTGCAGGTTGCTCAGGGCCTCGGGCTGCGCCCTGGCTGCGGTTTTGCCGGGCATGGCTCGCTCCAGGTCGATGCTGCTGGCGGGTTTGTCGTCGCGCAGGCCGTGGAACACCGCGTGGCGCACACTGCCTTGGCGGGTCATCTGGGCATAGGCGACCTCCGCCAGCAGCTGCGGCTCGATCCAGTGCACCCCGCGGGCCTCGGCGCCGGTGGGCGGCTTGGCCAAGGGCGGTGTGTCAGTCTGCAGCGGTTTGAAACGGGCGAGGAGGCTGTCCAAGGTGGCGGCGCTGAAGCCGGTGCCGACCTTGCCGGCGTAGCGCAGCTGGCGGCTGTCGGGGTCGTGCAGGGCCAGCAGCAGGGCACCGAAGCCGTTGCGGCTGCCTTTGGGGTCGGTGTAGCCGACGATCACGAACTCCTGGCGCTGCTTGCACTTGAGCTTGATCCAGTCGCTGCTGCGCCGGCCCACGTAGGGACTGTCGGCACGTTTGCCGATCAAACCCTCGAGCGCCAAGCGGCAGGCGCTGTCGAGCAGCGAATCGACCGGCTCGTCGAAATCGGCGGAGTACCTGAGCACCTGCGATGCGTTATTTTCCAGCAGCCGGGCCAGGGTGCTGCGACGCGCCTGCAGCGGTAGCTGAGTGAGGTCCTCGCCACCCAGGTAGGGCAAATCGAACAGGTAATAGGTGATGTATTCGTCATGTTCGGTGTCGAAGGCATTCTGCAAGGCCTGGAAGTCGGCCACGCCGTTGTCGTCCACCACCACCATCTCCCCATCCAGCCAAGCCGAGTCGAGCCCCAAGGCCTTCAGCGCCTTGACCTGACGGGGCATCTTCGCGCTCCAGTCGTGGCCATTGCGGGTGAACAGGCGTACGTCGTTGCCGTCGATGCGCGCCAGGATGCGGTAACCATCGAACTTGACTTCGTAGCGCCAGTCGCCGCTCGGGGGGGAATCGACCAGGGTGGCCAGTTGCGGCTGGAGCATGTCCGGCAGGGCTTTGGGCTTGGCCTTGCGCGAGGAGGCACTCACCTTGGCCGGGCGGCGCGCCAGCACAGTGCGATCGCTCAGCACGCTGTCCGGCAAGGCCTCGACGATGCTGTAGTCGGTTTCACTGCGCGCATGGCCGTCATCGGACTTGACCAGCATCCATTGCTCCTGCTTGCCGGCCAGGTGGGTGCGGAACAGGTTCCACACCCCCGACAACTTCTCGCCTTGCAGGCGAAAGCGCAGCTTGCCCTTGGCATAGGCCTGGTGCGGATCGCCTTCGGGTTCCCAGACGCCCCGGTCCCAGACGATCACATCGCCGGCGCCGTAGTGGCCTTCGGGGATGTGGCCCTCGAAATCGGCGTAATCCAGCGGGTGGTCCTCCACATGCACCGCCAGGCGCCGCACCTTGGGGTCGAGTGAGGGGCCCTTGGGGATTGCCCAGCTCTTGAGGGCGCCATCGAGTTCCAGGCGAAAATCGTAGTGCAGGTGGCTGGCGTGGTGCTTCTGGATGCAGTACTGCAGCGCATGGGCCGAGCGTGGGCGGGCGCGTTTACCCGCAGGCTCGGGCGTTGCGTTGAAGTCGCGCTTGCGCTGGTACTCCTGCAGAGGCTTGGCCATGGCGGGCTCCGGGACGGTTCGCGGGTCTCAAGATTGGGAGGTGACGGCGGTGCGCGGAGTTCAAAAAAGCGTGATCAAGCGGACTTCACGAAACCCCGTATCAATTCCCGTGGGGGTGAGCCAACCGAGTGAACCCCGCTCTGATGACCGTCGACGCGACCCACGGCACTTGCCCGGTGGCGGGGTCTGTATGTATAACCAGTGTCCATTTCCCGCGCCCGATCCCGCACCGTGATTGCCCATTCCGTCGATGACCCGTTCTACTACCTGCACAACTTCCGCCAGGTGCTGAACTGGGTCGAACAACGTTACGCCGACCTGCTCGATGCCCACGAGCACGGGTTCATCCGCGCCTTCGCCGGCTTGCCGGCGCCTGCCCAGGCGCTGTTGGTGCGCATGGTCATGCGCAAGGGCGAGCTGTTTCGCAGTGACAAGCTCAGTTACGACGAGATCGGCGATACCGACAGCGCCCTGGCTCCCTTGCTGGCCCTGGGCTGGGCCGATGCCCAGGCACCGCTGACGCTGGAACAGCTGTGGCCACTGCTGCGCAAGGAGGAAGTGCTGCAGTGTTTTGCCGGGCAACTCAGCCGGCCCAAAGCCGGCAAGGCCGAGCTGCTGGAGCAGTTGCAGGCGTTGCAGTTGGCCCCGCGTTCGCTCGACACGTGGTACCCCGGTTTCCCTGCACGGATCATCCACTGGCGCTTGCAGCCGCTGTGCGACCGCCTGCGCCTGCTGTTTTTTGGCAACCTCTATCAGGACTGGTCGGAGTTCGTCCTCGCCGACTTGGGCGTGCTGCGCTACGAACAGGTGGCGTTTGCCGAAGACTCCCGGGCCCTGCGCCAGCGCAGCGAAGTTGAGCTGGCCATGGCCCTGCACCAGTGCGCCGAGCGCCTGGAGCAGGGCGAGGCGCCCGCCACGCTGCTGGCGACCCTCGACGGGCTGGGCAGCGACAACCCCTGGCTGGCGCGGCGGCGTGCGCGGTTGCTGTTCAACCTCGGGCAGCACTGCGAGCGCCTGGGGGATTGGGACCTGGCGCTGCAGGTGTATGGCGAATGCGCTCACCCCGAGGCACGTATCCGCCAGGTGCGGGTGTTCGAGCGCAGCGAGCAGTGGCCGCAGGCGCACGCGCTGGCGGCGAGCATGGCGGCGGCGCCGGCCAACCCGCTGGAGTGCCAGGCCCTGGAGCGCATGCTGCCGCGCCTGGCGCGCAAGCTCGGCGGGCCGCCGCAACCTCGTCGGCGCAGTGATGCGGTACAGGTGATCGAGCTGGAGCTGCCGGCCGAGCTTGCGGTGTACGGGGTGGAGGAGGCGGTGCGCCGGCACCTGGAGCAGGGCGGCGGGGTCGCCCACTATGTCGAGAACACGCTGTTCAACAGCCTGTTCGGCCTGCTCTGCTGGGACGCCATCTTCGCCCCGTTGCCGGGTGCGTTCTTCCACCCGTTCCAGAGCGGGCCGCAGGACCTGCACGATGGCGACTTCCAGCAGCGCCGTGCGGCGCTGTTCGAGCAGTGCCTGGGGCGGCTCGACGATGGCAACCATGGGCAGGCGATCCGCGCCTGCTTCAGCGCCAAGCAGGGCCTGCAGTCACCTTTCGTGTTCTGGCAGATGCTCGATGAGCCGCTGCTCGACCAGGCCCTGGCGTGCCTGCCCGCTGCCCACCTGAAAGCGTGTTTTGTGCGTCTGCTGCAGGACATCCGCAACAACCGCGCCGGCATGCCCGACCTGATCCAGTTCTGGCCCGACGAGGGGCGTTATCGCATGGTCGAGGTCAAGGGGCCGGGCGACCGCTTACAGGATAACCAGCTGCGCTGGCTGGCGTTCTGCAAAGAACATGGCTTGCCGGTGGTGGTCTGCCATGTGCGCTGGCAGGCGGCGCCATGAGCTATACGGTAGCGGTGCGCGCCCTGTGCGAGTTCAGCGCCAAGGTGGGCGACCTCGACCTGCGTTTCACCCCGTCACCGACCGCCCAGGAAGGCATTGCCGGCCATCGCCGGGTGGTAGCCCGGCGCGCTGCCGGCTACGAGGCCGAAGTGGCGCTGGAGGGCGAATACCAGGGCCTGCGCGTGCGCGGTCGCGCCGATGGCTACGACCCGGCGGGCAACCGCCTGGAGGAGATCAAGACCCACCGTGGCGACCTGGCCCGACAGCCCGACAACCACCGCCAGCTGCATTGGGCCCAGGCCAAGGTGTATGCCTGGTTGCTGTGCCAGGCGCGGCAACTGGCGGACATCGAGGTGGCGCTGGTCTACCTGGATATCGACAGCGACAGCCAGACGCTCATCCACGAGCGCCACAGCGCCGCCGAACTGCAGCAGTTCTTCGAAACCCAGTGCCAGCGCTTTCTCGCCTGGGCAAGGGCCCAGGAGCAGCGCCTGGCCGAACGCAACCGCGGTTTGCAGGCGTTGGCGTTCCCATACCCCGAGCTGCGCCAGGGCCAGCGGCAATTGGCTGAAACCCTGTACAAGGCGGTGAGCACCGGCCGCTGCCTGATGGCCCAGGCCAGTACCGGCATCGGCAAGACCCTGGGCACCCTGTTCCCGCTGCTCAAGGCCGTGGTGCCCCAGCAGTTGGACAAGCTGTATTTCCTCACCGCCAAGACCCCAGGCCGCGCCCTGGCTCTGGATGCCTTGCGCCAGCTCACCGCTGACGGCATCCAGCCGGCCCTGCGCACCCTGGAGCTGATTGCCCGTGACAAGGCCTGCGAGTACCCGGAAAACGCCTGCCATGGCGAGTCCTGCCCGCTGGCCAAGGGCTTCTACGACCGCCTGCCTGCCGCCCGTGAGGCTGCTGCGGCAGTGCCATTGCTCGACCGCACGGCCCTGCGTGAAGTGGCCCTGGTGCATCAGGTGTGCCCGTACTACCTCGGCCAGGAAATGGCGCGCTGGGTCGACCTGCTGGTGGCCGACTACAACTATTACTTCGACGCCCATGCCTTGCTGTTCGGCCTGGCCCAGGCCAACCAGTGGCGCACGGCGGTGCTGGTGGACGAGGCGCACAACCTGGTCGAACGCGGCCGGCAGATGTACAGCGCCAGCCTCGACCAGGGCCAGTTGCAGGCGCTGCGCCAGGCCAAACCGGCGGGCCTGACCAGTGCGCTGGATCGGCTCAACCGCCAATGGAATGCGCTGTACAAGGCCCAGGTGGCGCCGTACCAGGCCGTCGAGCAGTTGCCCGAGGCGTTTTTGCGTGCGTTGCAGCAATGCATCGGGCTGATCCAGGAGCGCATGAACCAGGCGCCCGCCGAGGTGGAGCCCAAGGTGCTGGAGTTCTTCTACCAGGCGTTGCAGTTCAGCCGTATCGCCGAGCTGTTCGACGAGCACTTCCTGTTCGATATCAGCCAGCGCAATGGCCCGCGTGGCCGGCGGCTCGCCACTCTGTGCCTGCGCAATGTGGTGCCGGCCCGGTTGCTGGGGCCACGGATGAGCGCGGCGCGCAGCGTCACGCTGTTCTCCGCCACGCTCAACCCCCGGCACTACTACAGCGACCTGTTGGGCATGCCGGCCGACACTGCCTGGCTGGAGGTGGCCGCGCCGTTTCGCGCCGAGCAGCTGGAGGTGCGCATCGTCAGCGAGGTGTCCACCCGCTACCAGCAGCGCCAGGCGTCGCTGGCGCCGATCGTCGAGCTGATTGCCGCGCAGTACGCGCGCCAACCCGGCAATTACCTGGCGTTCTTCAGCAGCTTCGAATACCTCGAACAGGTCGCTCAACTGTTGGCCGAGCGCCACCCCGGGCTGCCCCAGTGGCGCCAGGCGCCGGGCATGGACGAGGCCGGGCGCGAGGCCTTTCTGGCGCGGTTCGTGGCCGACGGGCAGGGCATCGGTTTCGCCGTGCTCGGCGGTGCCTTCGGCGAGGGCGTCGACCTGCCGGGTACGCGGCTGATCGGCGCGTTCGTCGCCACCTTGGGGCTGCCCCAGGTCAACCCGGTCAACGAGCAGTTCAAGCAGCGCCTGGGCCGGCAGTTCGGTGCCGGTTTCGACTACGCCTACCTGTACCCCGGCGTGCGCAAGGTGATCCAGGCCGCCGGCCGGGTGATCCGTGGCGACCAGGACCGTGGCGTGCTATTGCTGATCGACGAACGCTTCGCCGAACCCCGGGTGCGGCAGATGTTCCCCAGTTGGTGGCAATACGCCTGAACGCGCCCATCGCCTGGCATTGAAACTCCCAGTACACTCCGCGTTCCAACCCCAACATTTGTTGCTTTCGAGGTTTTGCATGACGCTCAGTCCTTTGGCAGGCAAGCCGGCTCCGGCCAGCGTGCTGGTCGATATCCCCAAGCTGTTGACCGCCTACTACACCGGCCGCCCCGACGCCGCCGTGGCGGCCCAGCGCGTGGCCTTCGGCACCTCGGGCCACCGGGGCAGCTCGTTCGAGCTGAGCTTCAACGAGCATCACGTGCTGGCGATCACCCAGGCCATCTGCCTGTACCGCCAGGAAAAGGGCATCGACGGCCCGCTGTTCATCGGTGCCGACACCCATGCATTGTCTGCCCCGGCCGCTGCCAGCGCGCTGGAAGTGCTGGCCGCCAATGGCGTGCAGGTACGGCTGAGCAAGGATGACGAGTACACCCCGACGCCTGCGGTGTCCCACGCCATCCTGTGCCACAACCGTGGCCGTCAGCGGCAACTGGCCGACGGCATCGTCATCACCCCGTCGCACAACCCGCCGCAGAGCGGCGGCTTCAAGTACAACCCACCCAATGGCGGCCCGGCCGACAGCGACGTGACCAAGTGGATCGAGGCCAAGGCCAACGAACTGCTGGCGGCGAACCTGGCCGGGGTCAAGCGCATGGATTACCAGCAGGCCCTCGAGGCCGCGACCACCCAGCGCCATGACTATGTCAGCAGCTATGTCGCCGACCTGGAAAACGTCATCGACTTCGACGTGATCCGTAGCGCCAACCTGCGCCTGGGCGTGGACCCGCTGGGTGGCGCCGGGGTGCGCTACTGGTCGGCCATCGCCGAGCGCTACCAGCTGAACCTGGAAGTGGTGAACACCGAGGTCGACCCGACTTTCCGCTTCATGTGCGTCGACTGGGACGGCCAGATCCGCATGGACCCATCCTCGCCCTACGCCATGCAGGGCCTGATCGGCCTGCGCGAGCGCTTCGACGTGGCCTTCGCCTGCGACCCGGACCACGACCGCCACGGCATCGTCACCGCCGACGGCCTGCTGCAACCGAACAACTATCTGGCCGTGGCCATCGACTACCTGTACCGCAACCGCCCGCAGTGGCGCAGCGACGCCGCTGTGGGCAAGACCGTGGTGTCCAGCGGCCTGATCGACCGCGTGACGGCCGCGCTGGGCCGCGAGCTGTACGAAGTGCCGGTGGGCTTCAAGTTCTTTGCCCCGGGCCTGTTCGACGGCTCCCTGGGCTTTGGCGGCGAAGAAAGCGCGGGTGCGTCGTTCCTGCGCAAGGACGGCACGGTCTGGGCTACCGACAAGGACGGCCTGATCCCGGCCCTTTTGGCCGCCGAGATGACCGCGCGCACTGGCCGTAATCCGAGCCAGATCTACGCCGACCTGACCGCCAAACTGGGCAAGCCCTACGCCACCCGTGTCGAGGCCAAGGCCGACCTGCGGCAGAAGGCGGCGCTGAGCAAGCTGGCGCCAGAGCAGGTCAAGTCCACGGAGCTTGCCGGTGAGCCGATCGAGCAGATCCTTAGCCATGCCCCGGGCAACAACCAGGCCATCGGCGGCCTGAAAGTGATGACCGCCAATGGCTGGTTCGCCGCGCGGCCGTCCGGCACCGAGGACATCTACAAGATCTACGCCGAAAGCTTCATCGACGAGGCGCACCTCAAGCGCCTGGTAGAGGAAGCCCAGGTATTGGTGGATGCGGCGATCGCCTGATCGTCAGAGCTGGCAAACCTTCTTAGCAAATGGGGCTGCTCTGCAGCCCATCGCGGGCAAGCCCGCTCCCACAGGATTTGCGCTTGTCGTGGGACTTGCGCAGTACCTGTGGGAGCGGGCTTGCCCGCGATGGGCCGCAGAGCGGCCCCTTTTTACTCATGTGCAAATCAGATCGCCGCATCACTCCACTGGCCGTTCACCAGCCGGCGCAGCCCCAGCGGGTTGCCGTCGCGCAGAGCTGCCGGCAGCAGCGCCTGCGGGTAGTTCTGGTAGCACACCGGGCGCAGGAAGCGGTCGATGGCCAGGGTGCCGACCGAGGTGCCTCGGGCGTCGGAGGTGGCCGGGTAGGGGCCGCCGTGGACCATGGCATCGCACACTTCGACACCGGTCGGGTAACCGTTGACCAGAATGCGCCCGACTTTCTCTTCCAGCAGCGGCACCAGCCAGGCGAAGGCTTCGAAGTCCTCCGCCTCGCCAATCAGCGTGGCAGTGAGCTGGCCGCGCAGGCCGAGCAGGGCGGCGCGCAGTTGCGCGTGGTCGCTCACTTCCACGGCCACGGTGGTTGGGCCGAACACTTCCTCTTGCAGCAGCGGGTCGGCGTCGACCAGCAGGCGCGCATCGGCCTTGAACAGTTGGGCGCGAGCCTGGCTGCCTGCCTGGGCCTGGCCGGCCAGGTGCTGGATGCCGGCGTGGGCGTGCAGGTGCTCCAGGCCGCCTACGTAGCTGCGCAGGCCACCGGCGTTGAGCAGGGTTTGCCCGGCCTGCTGGTCCAGATGCTGGCCAAGGTCGCTGAGCAACCGGTCGAAAGCCGGCGACTGCAGGCCGATGACCATCCCCGGGTTGGTGCAGAACTGCCCGGCACCCAGGCACACGGAGCCGGCCAGTTCACGGGCGATGGCCTCGCCACGCTTGGCCAGCGCGCCCGGCAGCACGATCACCGGGTTGATGCTGGACATCTCGGCGAACACCGGGATTGGCTGCGGGCGCTCGGCGGCCATGCGGCACAGGGCATCACCGCCCTTGAGCGAGCCGGTGAAGCCCACGGCCTGGATAGCCGGGTGCTTGACCAGCCACTCGCCGACACCGCCACCGAAGACCATGTTGAACACGCCTTTGGGCATGCCGGTGCGCGTGGCGGCGCGTTCGATGGCGCAGCCGACCAGGTCGGCGGTGGCCATGTGGCCGCTGTGGGCCTTGAACACCACCGGGCAACCGGCGGCCAGGGCGGCGGCAGTGTCGCCACCGGCGGTGGAGAACGCCAGCGGGAAGTTGCTGGCACCGAACACGGCTACCGGGCCGACGCCGATGCGCATCTGGCGCAGGTCCACCCGTGGCAACGGCTGGCGCTCGGGCAAGGCGGTATCGATGCGCGCACCGAGGTAGTCACCGCGGCGCAGCACCTGGGCGAACAGGCGCATCTGGCCGCTGGTACGGCCACGTTCGCCCTGGATACGGGCGGTGGGCAGGGCGGTTTCACGGCAGACGATGGCGACGAAGCTGTCGTCCAGCTCATCCAGTTCGGCGGCGATGGCGTCGAGGAACTCGGCGCGACGGGCCGGGGGCAGTTGGCGGAACTCGGCGAAGGCAGCGGCGGCGGCCAGGGCGGCCTGGTCGACTTCGCTTTCGGTTGCTTGGGCGAAGCTGTAGGGCAGGGCTTCGCCGGTGGTGGCGTCCAGGCTCTGCAGGCGCTGGGTGCCGGCGGCGCTGCGCTGGCCTGCGATGAAGTTGTGGCCGAGGATCTCAGGCATGGGATGCTCCTGTTGGCAGGGTGAAAAGGACTGATCGTGATCTGAAGGTTGACACGGCCCCTGTGGGAGCGGGTTTACCCGCGAAGCAGGCGACGCGGTGCATGGCACCGGCTTCGCCGGTGTTCGCGGGTAAACCCGCTCCCACAGGGATCGCAATACACGGGGAAACCGGGCCAGCCCTTGGCATCAGGTAATCGGTGCCGGGTTGAACAGGGTGATGTCGTTGTGCAGCCCGTGCTTTTCGGCCCAGGTCTGGTTGCGGCCGCTGGCCACGTCCAGGTAATAGCGGAACAGCTCCCAGCCCAGCTCCTCGATGCTCGAGCGCCCAGTGGCGATGCGCCCGGCGTCGATGTCGATCAGGTCGGGCCAGCGCTGGGCCAGCTCGGTGCGGGTGCACACCTTGACCACTGGCGCCATGGCCAGGCCGTACGGCGTGCCGCGCCCGGTGGTGAACACATGCAGGTTCATGCCAGCGGCCAGTTGCAGGGTGCCGCAGACGAAATCGCTGGCAGGGGTGGCGCAGAAGATCAGGCCCTTGCGCGTCACCCGCTCGCCAGGGCCGAGCACGCCCTGGATGGCGCCACTGCCGGACTTGACGATCGAGCCCAGGGACTTTTCGACGATGTTCGACAAGCCGCCTTTCTTGTTGCCCGGCGTGGTGTTGGCGCTGCGGTCGGCGGCGCCCTGTTGCAGGTAGCGGTCGTACCAGTCCATCTCGCGCACCAGCGCTTCGGCCACCTCGGGCGTTTCGGCGCGGGAGGTGAGCATGTAGATGGCGTCACGCACTTCGGTGACCTCCGAGAACAGCACCGTGGCCCCGGCGCGCACCAGCAGGTCGGCGGCATAGCCTAGTGCCGGGTTGGCGGTGATGCCGGAAAACGCGTCGCTGCCGCCGCACTGCATGCCGAGGATCAGCTCGCTGGCCGGCACGGTCTCGCGGCGGCGCTGGTCGAGTTTTTTCAGGCGGGTTTCGGCCAGTTGCATGATCTGCTCGATCATCTCGACGAAACCGAGCGAGGCATCCTGCAGGCGGTACAGCCACGGCTCGCTGAGGTCCACCGACGGGTCGCCGTCGTGCATCACCTGGCCGGTCTGGAGTTTTTCGCAGCCCAGGCTGATCACCAGCGCTTCGCCGCCCAGGTTGGGGTTGCGCGCCAGGTTGCGCACGGTGCGGATCGGGATGTAGGCATCGCGGGCGTTGATCGCCACGCCGCAACCGTAGCTGTGGGTGAGGGCGACCACGTCATCGACGTTGGGATACTTGGGCAGCAGTTCGGCGCGGATGCGCTTGACCGCGTGGTCGAGCACGCCGGTCACGCACTGCACGGTGGTGGTGATGCCGAGGATGTTGCGGGTGCCGACGGTGCCGTCGGCGTTGCGATAGCCCTCGAAAGTGAAGCCGTCGAGCGGCGGCAGGGCGGCGGGCACGGCATCGCAGCGTGGCAGGCTGTCGAGCTCGGGCGCGGCCGGCATGTCCAGCTGATCTTCCTTGACCCAGCTGCCTTGTTGCAGCAATTCGCGGGCATAGCCGATGACCTGGCCGTAGCGACGCACAGGGGCGCCGGGTTGGATATCGACGGTGGCCACCTTGTGGCTTTGCGGCACGCCTTCGACCAGGGTCAGGCCGTCGGCGAAGCGGGCGCCTTCGCCCAGGCCGCCGTCGTTGACCACCACCACGACGTTGTCGTCATCGTGCAGGCGGACGTAGCGGGGCGACTCGGAATGTTCGATCAACTGCATGGTCAGGCCCTTCTGGTTATTTCTCTCAGGCTTTCATACGGCCGCCGGCGCCGCGTGCATGGGCGCCGGGGCTTTCACTCACTCAGCGGCGCGAACCTGCCAGCTCAGCGGTTGGTGCGGGTTCTTGCTTTGGGCCGTCCTTGAGCTCGATACGCTTGATCGGGCCGACGATCACCAGGTAGCTGAACACCGCCACCAGGGCGTTGGCGCCGACGTACACCAGCGCCCACTTGAACGAACCGGTAGCACTGATGATGTAGCCGATGACGATCGGCGTGGTGATCGAGGCGATGTTGCCAAAGGTGTTGAACAGGCCACCCGACAGCCCGGCGATCTGCTTGGGCGAGGTGTCGGCCACCACGGCCCAGCCCAGCGCACCGATGCCTTTGCCGAAGAAGGCCAGGGTCATGAAGCCCACCACCATCCACTCGGCGTCGACGTAGTTGCAGAACACCATGGTGGTCGACAGCAACAGGCCACAGACGATCGGCAGCTTGCGCGAGAAGGTCAGCGAGTTGCCGCGGCGCAGCAGCCAGTCCGACAGCACCCCGCCGAGCACGCCACCGATGAAGCCGCACACCGCCGGCAACGAGGCGATGAAACCGGCCTTGAGGATGGTCATGCCGCGTTCCTGCACCAGGTATACCGGGAACCAGGTGAGGAAAAAGTAGGTGATGGCGTTGATGCAGTACTGGCCCAGGTACACGCCCAGCAGCATGCGGCTGGTCAGCAGCTGTTTGATGTAGCCCCATTTCGGGCCGTCGTTGCCGCGCTTCTGGTCCATGTCCACCAGGCCGCCGTTCTGCTCGATGTGCTGCAGCTCATCGGCGCTGATGCGCGGGTGCTGGCGCGGGTTGTAGATGGTCTTCATCCACACCCCGCTGAACACGATGCCCAGCGCACCCATTACCACGAATACATGCTCCCAGCCGAAGCTGAACACGATCCAGCCCATGATCGGCGCGAACAGGGCGGTGGCAAAGTACTGCGCCGAGTTGAAGATCGCCGAGGCGGTGCCGCGCTCCTGGGTAGGGAACCAGGCCGCGACGATCCGGGCGTTGCCGGGGAACGACGGGGCTTCGGCGAAACCGACCAAAAAGCGCAGGGTGAACAGCGTGACCACGGCCCAGGCCACCGGCAGGCCGCCGACGAAGCCCTGCAGCAGGGTGAACAGTGACCAGGTGAAGATGCTGAAGGCATAGACCTTCTTCGAACCGAAGCGGTCGAGCAGCCAGCCGCCGGGGATCTGCCCGGCGACGTAGGCCCAGCCGAAGGCGGAGAAGATGTAGCCGAGGGTGACCGCGTCGATGCCAAGGTCTTTTTGCAGGCTGGAGCCGGCAATGGCGATGGTGGCGCGGTCGGCGTAGTTGATGGTGGTCACCAGGAACAGCATCAACAGAATCAGGTAGCGTACATGCGTCTTTTTCGTCGCTTGCATGCTGCGTACTCCCACTAGTTATTTTTGTGCGGGCTATCAGATTGTGTGTTGGCGCCAGGGCAGGGCGCTGGACCGCGTTGCGGTCCATTGCCGGCAATCCAGCTCCTGTGGGAGCCGGTTTGCCGGCAATCGGGGTTTACAGTGTCTGTGGCCCCATCTTGTCCATCAGCGCGGCGAGCATCTCGTACTCCTGCGCGGTCAGGTCGGTCAGCGGCGTGCGCACCGGGCCTGCGTCGTAACCGGCGAGCTTGGCACCGGCCTTGACGATGCTCACGGCGTAGCCGGCCTTGCGGTTGCGGATGTCCAGGTACGGCAGGAAGAAGTCGTCGATCAGCTTGCCGACGGTGGCGTGATCGTCACGGGCGATGGCGTGGTAGAAGTCCATCGCGGTCTTGGGTACGAAGTTGAACACCGCCGAGGAGTACACCGGCACACCGAGGGCCTTGTAGGCGGCAGCATACACCTCGGCGGTGGGCAGGCCACCCAGGTAGCTGAAACGATCACCCAGGCGGCGACGGATCGACACCATCAACTCGATATCGCCCTGGCCGTCCTTGTAGCCGATCAGGTTCGGGCAGCGCTCGGCGAGCTTTTCCAGCAGGTCGGCGTTCAGGCGGCAGACGTTGCGGTTGTAGACCACCACGCCGATGTTTACCGCCTTGCACACCGCCTCGACATGGGCGGCAACGCCGTCCTGGCTGGCCTCGGTCAGGTAGTGGGGCAGCAGCAGCAAGCCTTTGGCGCCCAGGCGCTCGGCCTCTTTAGCGTATTCGATGGCCTGGCGGGTCGAGCCGCCGACACCGGCGAGGATCGGTACCGAGGTGGCGCAGGTATCGACCGCGGTCTTGATCACCTGGCTGTACTCGCTGGCGGCCAGGGAGAAGAACTCACCGGTGCCGCCGGCGGCGAACAGTGCGCTGGCGCCATAGGGGGCCAGCCATTCCAGACGCTTGACGTAGCCGGCAGGGTTGAAGTCGCCCTGGGCGTCGAAGTCGGTGACCGGGAACGACAGCAGGCCGTGGGAAAGGATGGATTGCAGTTCTTGTGGAGTCATTGTTGTAGGCATCCTGTGGCGCTTGGGGGGAGGTGGTGTACCAAGGTGAGAGATAAGTTATCGTACAACTTGTACGATGACTAGTCCCCGTGCGCAGAAATATTTCAGGATGTGGATGAGCAGGTCAGACGCTATCGCTGGCAAGCCGGCGCCCACAGGTTATGCGCATAACAAGGGATATGGGCTGTGCTCCGTGTGGGAGCTGGCTTGCCAGCGATTGGCAGAAACAGGGGATTGTGGATGAAAGCCCATACGACTGATCCTTTTCAGGTTGTCGTATCTCTTTAGGGGAAGGAAAAAAAGATCGCGGAGACAGGCACAAGCCCGCCGCCCGCTTCCACGGGAAGTGTTCTGGGACCAGCAGAGGGTGACCGTGGGAAACGGGGGCGACCTTGCGCCGCCCCGCGATCAAAGCTAACGAAGCTTTGCTCGGTCAGGCTGCCTGATGGCGCTTGACCTGGGACTTGCGGACCTGGGCGCGGCACGCGTCGCCAAAGGCCTGGAACATCTTGATCGAGTCAGGGTTCTTCGCCGCCTGCCACTCCGGGTGCCACTGCACCGCGAACAGGAAGGGCGAAATGCTCGGCGCGTGGATCGCCTCGACCAGGCCGTCTTCGGCATGGGCAATCGCCTCGATACCGGCACCCAGCTTGCGCAGGCCCTGGCCGTGCAGCGAGTTGACGCGGATTTCGTCGGTGCCCAGGGTGTCGCGCAGCCAGCTGCCCGGCTTGATCTTCACCCCGTGCACCTGGGCGTATTGCACCTCGACCGGATCTTCCGGGTTTTCCCGGTGGTCGTTGAAGCCAGGCTCGGCGTAGACCTTCTGGTAGATGTCGCCGCCCAGGGCCACGTTGATTTCCTGCATGCCACGGCAGATACCGAAGATCGGCAGGCCACGCTTGATCGCCGCCTTGACCAGCGGGATGTCGAACAGGTCGCGGTTCTGGTCCTGGCCCTTGCCGGGGGTCTGGTTTTCCTGGCCGTACAGGGCCGGGTCGATGTTGCTGCCGGCACCGGTCAGGTACACGCCGTCGGCCATGTCCAGGTACGTCTCGAGGTCGTCGCTGCCACAGCAGGTAGGGACCAGCACCGGGACGCAACCTGCGAACTCGACCAGCGGGGTGATGTATTTGTGGGTCATGACCTGATAGTCATGGCCTTTGCGCTCTTGGCTGCCCATGGTCATCAGGACGACGGGTTTGCGCAGGGAAGGTTGCTTGTTGCCAATGTTGCTGTTGGACATATGTCACCTTGGGACAGGTCTTGCCTGTCGTTGTTGTGCAGGTGCACGGCCGGGGCCATGGGTGCAGCCTGTCGCCCCGAGCACTGCCGGCTCGCATTGAGGGCGATGCCGGTCGGGGCATGACTGATAGCTTGCCAGAGCCGTTCGATATGTCAAACGAGTGGCAGGGCGCCTAGGCGCCGTTTTTCGGGGGTTTGAAGCTCTCGGGGCCTTGGGCGACAAGGGTTTGACGGGGGTCTTGGTCAATAATATTTAACGACGCAGTTGGCTCTTTGCGTGGCTGCAATGATTATTCACTTTGCGTGGCGCGGCGGTAGGCGTTGGGTGTCTGGCCGCTCAAGCGTTTGAAGAAACGGGCGAAGTAGGTGGAGTCGCTGAAGCCCAGGCTGTCGGACAGCTGACCGATGCTCATGCGTGTGTACAGCAGGTTACGCCGGGCTTCGAGCAGTAGGCGCTGGTGCACCAGCTGCAGTGCGGTCTGGCCGGCCAGGGCGCGGCACAGCTGATTGAGCTGCAGGGTGCTGATGCCCAGGCGCGCAGCATAGGTTTCCACGGCCAGGTGCTCGCGGTAATGCGCCTCGACCAGGCGCAGATAGCGGCCAAGCAACTGTTGGTCGCGCTCGCCGCGGGTGCGTGGGGCGCGGTCGTGCTGCTGGCGGCTGATCCACACCATCAGCGCGGTGACCAGTGCCTGCAGCAGCGCCGCCCGCGCCGGGGCGTGGCCCTGGTATTCCTGTTGCAGCGTGTCGATCAGGGTGTGCAGGCGCAGGCGGTCCTGACCCAGCGGGTAGCAGCCGGGCGCGGCCAGTACGCTCAATGGTGCGCCCAGGCGTTGCTCGAGGTCGGCCACCAGCGCCGTGCCAAAGGTGAGCACATGGCCCTGGATATCGGCGCTGAAACGAAAGCCATGCACGGTCAGCGGCGGCACCACCTGGATCGCTGCCTGGCGGATCACGCTGCGCTCACCCTCGATCTCCACCTGCGCCTCGCCGCGCTGCACGTACAGCAGCTGGAACAGCTCGGCATGGCGGTGCGCCTTGATCTCCCAGTGGTGCAGGCGGCTGCGCGCCGGGATCGACTCGCAGTGCAGCAGGTCGGTGTCGGGCCAGGCGTGGTTTTCGCCGTAGAGCTGGAACAGCGGAATGCCGGAGAGAGGGCTGGGCATGGGGATGGCCTTGTCCGTTAATCGAACGTTTTTTGTAAAAGTGCAGTTTTTACAGTGGATAGCACACTTTTTTGCCAAGAATCGCTCGTAAAAATGCAGGGGAGAACCGTACCACCACACAGAGACAACAACAATGAAGACTCAGGTTGCAATCATCGGCGCAGGCCCGTCCGGCCTGCTGCTGGGTCAACTGCTGCACAAGGCCGGCATCGACACGCTGATCGTCGAGCGCCAGACCCCTGACTACGTACTTGGGCGCATTCGCGCCGGCGTGCTCGAACAGGGCACCGTCGACCTGCTGCGCGAGGCCGGGGTCGGCGAGCGGATGGACCGTGAAGGGCTGGTCCACGAAGGCGTCGAGCTGCTTGTAGGCGGCCGCCGCCAGCGCCTGGACCTCAAGGCGCTGACCGGTGGCAAGACGGTGATGGTCTACGGCCAGACCGAGGTCACCCGCGACCTGATGCAGGCCCGCGAGCAGAGCGGGGCGCCGATCATCTATTCAGCCAGCAAGGTGCAGCCCCATGGTATCGACGGCGCGCAGCCCTACCTGACGTTTGAGAAGGATGGCCAGTTGCACCGCGTCGACTGTGACTACATCGCCGGCTGCGACGGCTTCCACGGGGTCGCCCGGCAAAGCATTCCCGATGGTGTGCTCAAGGCGTACGAGCGGGTCTACCCGTTCGGCTGGCTGGGGCTGCTGGCCGATACGCCGCCGGTGAACCACGAACTGATCTATGCCCACCACGCGCGCGGTTTCGTGCTGTGCAGCCAGCGTTCCCAGACCCGCAGCCGCTATTACCTGCAGGTGCCGTTGCAGGAGCGGGTGGAGGACTGGCCGGATGCGCGTTTCTGGGGCGAGCTCAAGGCACGGCTGCCCGAAGAGGTGGCCGAACGGCTGGTCACCGGCACAGCCTTGGAGAAGAGCATCGCGCCGTTGCGCAGCCTGGTGGTCGAGCCCATGCAGCATGGAAGGTTGTTCCTGGTCGGTGATGCCGCGCACATCGTCCCGCCCACGGGTGCCAAAGGCCTCAATCTTGCAGCCTCGGACGTGAATTACCTGTACCGGATCCTGGTCAAGGTGTACCGCGAAGGGCGCACCGACCTGCTGGCCCAGTATTCACCGATGGCTTTGCGCCGGGTGTGGAAGGGCGAGCGTTTTAGCTGGTTCATGACCCAGTTGCTGCATGATTTTGGTGAGCATCACGATGACTGGGACCGCAAGATGCAGGAGGCGGACCGCGAGTACTTCCTCAGCTCGCAGGCGGGGTTGGTGAACATTGCCGAGAACTATGTGGGGTTGCCGTTCGAGGTGGTGGAGTAACAAGATCGATTGCGCTTACAGATGGTTTTGCACGCCCTGTGTAGGAGCGGCCTTGTGCCGCGAAAGGGCTGCACAGCAGCCCCAGCATCATGTGTCGCGCTGCTGAAACCTCGGTGCCGCTTCGCGGCCCTTTCGCGGCACAAGGTGCTCCTAAAAAGAGCATGCAGAGCCTTCAGCAAATCAACGCTCCAGCAATGCCACCATCTCCCCATACCCACGCTGGTGCGCATGCTTCAGCGTCGCCTTCCCCCTGAGCAAGTCGCAATTCGGAAGTTTCAGCGCGGAAAAATCCCAATCGACAACCTATTCCTTTTGAAGTGCGGTAGGCAAGTTACCCTTCCAATGTAGGAAAGTTCTTTACCTGTTAGCTGGGCTAGAAGTGCCAAGTTTTTTACGCAAAAGTTGCGCGGCATATGCGGAAAGGATTCTCCATGCACTCAATGGTGGCTTGTCGAAGTCGATCGAGCCGCTGCCCTGTTTCAGGAGGAATGATGGCTTCCAACAGTTTTCAGAATGAAGTGCCAAAGGCACGTGTCAATATAAAACTTGACCTGCACACTGGAGGCGCTCAGCGCAACGTCGAACTGCCACTTAAGTTGATGTTGATGGGCGATTACAGCAATGGCAAAGAGCAGCGTCCCTTGTCTGAGCGCGGTAAAGTCAATATCAACAAGAACAATTTCGACAGTGTGCTTGCAGAGTTTTCACCGCAGCTGAAGTTCGCCGTCGAGGACACCTTGGCCAGTGACGGCAGCGAAACCTGCGTCGAGCTCGACTTCAAGCGCATGAAAGACTTCGAGCCCGAGCAAGTGGCACGCCAGCTTCCGCAGCTGCGGGCGATGCTGGCGATGCGCAACCTGCTGCGCGAGCTCAAGGCGAACTTGCTGGATAACGCAACGTTCCGCAGTGAACTGGAACGAATCCTCAAGGATGAAGCGTTAAGCGACGCATTGCGCCGAGAGCTTGCCGCGCTCGCCCCGCACCACGAGCACTGATCCACTCCCGTCTGCGCCTACAGGAAGTTAACCATGTCCCAGGAATACTCTTCTGTGCAACCGCACAGCGGTACGGTATTGGCTGAAGAACGCCATGGCGTGTATCACGCGCTGTTCGAAAAGATCAACCTCACCCCCCTGCAAGCCTTGAGTGGCATCGAAGCCTTTCAAAGTATCGAAGTCTTGTCGGAGGCCACCGCCGATGAGCGCGTGACCGCTTCGGTCAGTGTTTTTCTCGACCTGCTCAAAAGTGTCGCGCCGAAGATCGAGCGGCTCGACAGGGCCTTGCTGGATGAGCATATCGCAGCACTCGACGCGCGCATCAGCCGGCAACTCGATGCCGTCATGCATCACCCGGAATTCCAGCGGGTGGAGGCGACCTGGCGCGGGGCCAAGTCGCTGATCGACCAGACCGATTTCCGCCAGAACGTGCGTATAGAACTGCTCGATATCAGCAAGGCGCATCTGGTGCAGGATTTCGAGGATGCGCCGGAAATCGCCCAGAGCGGCCTGTACCTGCATACATACACCCAGGAGTACGACACCCCGGGCGGCGAGCCCATCGCCGCGGCCATTTCCAACTACGAGTTCGACCGCAGCCCGCAGGATATCGCGCTGCTGCGCAATGTCTCGAAAGTGGCGGCCGCCGCGCACATGCCGTTCCTAGGCGCTGTCGGGCCGCAATTCTTCGGCAAACAGACCATGGAAGAGGTGTCGGCGATCAAGGATATCGGCAACTACATGGCCCGCGCCGAATACATCAAGTGGCACAGCTTTGCGGCCAGCGACGACGCCCGCTATGTGGGCTTGCTGACCCCGCGGGTGCTCGGCCGCTTGCCGTACGGCCCCGACACCCTGCCAGTGCGCGGCTTCAACTACGAAGAACACGTCAAAGGCCCGGACCACGGCAAGTACCTGTGGGTCAACGCAACCTTTGCCTTCGCCGCCAACATGGTCAAGAGTTTCATCGCCAATGGCTGGTGCGTGCAGATCCGTGGGCCGCAGTCAGGTGGCGCGGTCAGTGACCTGCCGATTCACCTGTACGACCTGGGCACCGGCAGCCAGGTCAAGATCCCTTCCGAAGTGATGATCCCCGAAACCCGTGAATTCGAGTTCGCCAACCTCGGTCTGATTCCGCTTTCCTACTACAAGAACCGCGATTACGCGTGTTTCTTCTCGGCCAACTCGGCGCACAAACCCGCGCTTTACGACACCGCCGAAGCCACTGCCAACAGCCGCATCAACGCCCGGCTGCCGTATGTGTTCCTGCTCTCGCGCATTGCCCATTACCTGAAGCTGATCCAGCGCGAAAACATCGGCACCACCAAGGACCGCCGCCTGCTGGAGCTTGAGCTGAACAAGTGGGTCGGCAGCCTGGTGACCGAAATGACCGACCCCGGCGACGACCTGCAAGCTTCGCACCCGCTGCGAGAAGCCAAGGTCATCGTCGAGGACATCGACGACAACCCGGGCTTCTTCCGCGTCAAGTTGTTCGCCGTGCCGCATTTTCAGGTCGAGGGCATGGACATCAACCTGTCGTTGGTTTCTCAGATGCCCAAGGCCAAGGCCTGAGCGCGGCAGCAGGAGTCATGAACGTGAATATTCACCGCCCCTTGTGGGCTGCGGGGGCGTTGTTGTCCCCGCAGCAGTTCCAGCAGCAGGGCCGCTATGAGGCGTGGGCCACGCGCTTCTGCGCTCAGCTGACGCTCGCACACCCTTGGGGTGTGCAGGCGGTCGGCTTTGACCAGGATGCGCTGCGCCTGGGCAAGCTCAAGGCCACCCGGCTGAGCCTTTGCCTGGCTGACGGCACTCCGGTCGATACCGGCCAGTTCGATCAACTGCCCGGCGCCCTTGAACTGTCGCGCTTGCTGGCGGACGAGGTGCAGAGCGTGGTGGTGCTGCTGGCGCTGCCGCTGGAGCAGGCCAATGGCAACAACTGCCTGTTCGCCGAGGGCAGGGCAGACCGCCCGCAGCGCTACCGCCAGGTCTGGCGTGAAGTACAGGACCTGTATGGCGATGAAGTGCAGTCGATCGGCGTGCTGGAACACGCGCTCAGCCTGCGGCTGGACAGTGACGACAACGCCGACTACCTGACCTGCCCGCTGGCGCGGTTGGTGCGCGCGACCCAGGGCGGTTGGGAGCTGGATAGCAATTTCATCCCGCCCTTGCTCAGCTTCGATGGCCACCCCGGCCTGCTGGCGATGCTCGAAAACCTGCTGACCCAGCTGTCGGCCAAGCGCGAGCGGCTGATGGGCATGCGCCGCGAGAGCAACCAGCGCATGGCCGACTTCGCCGTTGCCGATGTGACCTTGTTCTGGCTGCTCAATGCGTTGAATTCCTGCCACCCGCTACTGGTAGACCTGAAGGCCCATCCGGGCCGTCATCCCGAGCAGGTGTATCAGATGCTTGCACCGCTGGCCGGCAGCTTGCTGACCTTCTCGCTGGATCAGCGCATCGACTGCATCCCCGACGCTGCTGCAGAACTTCATCGGCGAGCTGGAACTGCACCGTGTGGCAGAGCACGAGCAGCACCTGCTGTCGGTGCTGGACAACCTGCAGCGCCTGCTCAACTGCCGGGCAGGCGCCTTGGCCCATCTGCCCGATTACGGTCTACCGGACATGGGCACGCTGCTGCAGGGCTTGCCCGCCAGCGCGCACGGACTGTCCGCGACCCTGGCCGAACGGCTGCTCAAATACGAGCCACGGCTGGCGGCGATCCAGGTCGAACTGCTGACGCAATCCTGCCCCGGCCACCTGGACTACAGGCTGGATGTGCAGCTCAAGGCGGGCGGTCAGGCCAGCTTCGGCGCCACGCTGGGTGGCGAGGGCAGGGTAGTGGTGCGCCACTTGAAACGGCAGCGGTTACTGGCCGAATAGTGAGCTGGGTAGCAGGGAGACACCCATGACAACGTTGTTCGAAAGGCGTATTCGACTGGGGGGCGACCCCCACGGTTTCGAGGCCTACAAGGCACTGGAGGCTGAGCTGGCCAAGCTGGGCCACCCGGCCTGCCCGGACGTGGACTGGGCGGGCGTCGAGGCACTCTGCGTGGCGCTGTTCGAGCGTAACGGCATTGAGTTGCAAAGTGCGGCGGCCTTCGTCATGGCGCGAGCCTGGCGTGCTGGCCTGATGGGCATGAGCGAAGGGCTGGGGTTGCTGACGGCACTGCTCGATCAATGGCCTCACCTGTGGCCGACCCAGGTGGCGTTGCGCATCGACCTGCTGGCCGGGCTGTGCGCACGCTTGCAACCTTTGGTGCGGGCTGCACAGTGGAGCCCGGCGTGTTTGGCGGCATTGCCAGTGCTGGCAAGCGAACTCGCGCGGCTGGAGCAGCAGTTGATGCGCTATGGCCAGGCCTGCCCGGCAACCTTGCAGGCGTTGCGCGGGCAGGTCGGGCTGCTGTTGCGCAGGGTGCCTGACGATCGCGCCTTGAGCCTGCCGGTCCAGGCCTGGAACATTGGGCCGCAAACGGCCTTTGTCAGCCCTGAGCCCTTGCAGCCGGCTTATACCTTTACTGTTGAGCCGCCCGCCAGGCGCCGCGGTGCCTCGTCATGGCTGCTGGCGCTCGGGGTGCTGCTGGGCGGTGTCGGTGGCGTTGCCTGGCAGCATTGGCAAACTCTCCAGGCACAGCCCGCAGCGATCCAGCTCGACAGCCTGAGCCTGTTTGAAGCCGGTAGTACGCAGTTCGGCTCCGACGCGACGCGGCAGCTGGTCAAGACGTTGGTGGACATCAAGGCTCGCCCTGGGTGGCTGATCGTGATTGCCGGGCACGCCGATGGCCGCGGTGGTGAGGCACAGAACCTCGATCTGTCACGTGCCCGCGCCACGGTTGTGCGTGACTGGCTGCAGCGCATGGGCGAGATTCCGGGCAGCTGCTTCGCCGTGCAGGGGCTTGCCGCCAGCCGGCCGCTGGCCAGCAATGGCACCCCATCGGGGCGGGCGGCGAATCGTCGGGTCGACATTCGCCTGGTGCCGCAGGTCGAGGCGTGCGGGCAGGGTGGCTGAGTTGAGCACTGCGCACCCCACAGGTCTTAGTCAAATCTATGGGGTTATGTGCAGTTGTGTGAGAGCCGGCTTGCCGGCAGTTGGGTCCTCCAGCGAATTAGCGCTCCAGCAATGCCACCATCTCCCCATACCCCCGCTGGCGCGCATGCTCCAGCGCCGTCACCCCGTCCTTGTCGGCAATCGCAGGATCTGCCCCGGCCGCCAGCAGCCGGCGCACGATCTCCATATGGCGCGGCCCGCCATCGCCGAGGATCACCGCCTCCAGCAGCGCGGTCCAGTGCAGGCGGTTGAGGTGGTTCACATCGACCCCGGCATCGATCAGCAACTGCACGGTTTGCACATGCCCGCGCTCGGCCGCCGGGATCAGCGCGGTGCCGCCGTAGCGGTTGGTACTGCCCAGGTCGGCGCCATGGGCGAGGGTGAGGCGCAGGATCTCGTTCAGCCCACGGGCACCGGCGTACAGGTAAGGGCTGTCCTGGATATTGTCCTTGGCGTTGACGTCGGCACCTGCCTCGATCAGTACCTGCGCCGCGGCGACCTGGTTGGCGTGGGTGGCCACCAGCAGCGCGGTCTGGCCCTGCTCGTCACGGGCGTCGAGGGGGGCGCCCAGGGCGAGCGCCTTGCGGAGGGCGGGCAGGTCGCCAAGGCGGGCGGCATCGAACAGGCGGTTATTCATGGGCAGGCTCTCGGCGTGGGCGGCAAGGCTGGTGAGCAGGGCCAGCAGCAGGGTGGCAATCGGCAGGCGCATGGTCTGGGTTCCTGGCAGGACGAGCGTTCATCCTAGGTAACTGCGCGCGGTGCCAGAAGTGAATTTTCTGGATGCCAACCAGTGGATTTACGCATGGTTGCCGGGGGTGGAAGGGCGTGATAGAAGTCAGGCTTGTCATTCAGAAGTCGAATACCCAGATGTCCATCAGCGTTAAATCGAATAGAGCCCTGTTCGACCTCGACCTGCTGCGCGCCATTGTGGTGGTGGCCGATTGCGGCAGTTTCACCACCGCAGCGGCGCGCCTGCACTCCACTCAGTCGACCATCAGCCAGAAGGTCCGTCGCCTCGAAGAGATGGTCGGACACCGCCTGCTGGTGCGCGGTAACCGCGACGTACTGCCCACCGATGCCGGCCAGACCCTGCTGGGTTACGCCCGGCACATGCTGGCGCTGAACGACCAGATGCTCGAAGCGCTGGCCGGGGCCATGGTCGGCATGACCGTGCGCCTGGGCGTGCCGGAGGACTTCGTTGGCGGGCGCACCACCAATGCGCTGTCGGCGTTCAGCCGGCGCCACCCGCAGGTCAAGCTGGAGGTCACCAGTGGGCTGTGCCGCGACCTCAGCCAGGCCTACGACAACGGTGAGCTCGACCTGGTGCTGCTCAAGCAGCGGCGCAACAGCCGCGAAGGGGTGGCCTGCTGGCCAGAGCGCCTGCAGTGGATCGACAGCGCCCGCATGCCAGCCTTCGAACTCGACCCGGTGCCGCTGGTGACCTTCCCACCCCGGGGCCTGTACCGCGACGACATGATCAGCGCCATCGAGGGCATGGGCCGGCGCTGGCGCATCAGCTTCACCAGCTCCAGCCTCAGCGGTATCCAGGCGGCGGTGGCCGATGGCATGGGCATCAGCCTGCTGCCACCGCGGGCGGCCACCCGCGAGCACCGCGTGCTGGGGGGCGAGCAGGGGCTGCCGGAGGTGGACAGCTACGAGATCGTGATCGTGCACCGGCCCACGGCCGATGTGATGGTCAAGGCGTTGGCCGAGGTGCTCACCGAGCTGCTGGCGGTGCAGGCGATCTGAAGGGGGTTGTTCAGCTGTTCCACTGCGGTGCGAAATCCGGGCTGACCAGGCGCCGGTCCTTCGCCAGTGCGCCGATCCGGGCGCGGTCCTCATCATCCAGTCGCAGGTTCAGTGCCGCCAGGTTGGCCAGTTGGTTCTCACGGCTGCTGGCCTTGGGGATCACTGCCACGCCGGACTGCTCCAGCAACCATGCCAGGGCCACCTGGCTGGGCAGTACGCCGTGCTTGTCGGCGATAGCGCGGATGGCCGGTTGTTCGGCAGCCTCGCCGCGTGCCAGTGGGGTGTAGGCAGTGAAGGCCAGGCCATGCTGCCGGGCGAAGTCGAGCAGCGGTGTTTGGTCGAGCAGCACGTGGTACTCGACCTGGATTGCCGACAGCGGGGCGCCCAGCTTTTCGATCACCTGGCGTAGCAACCCGAGCGGGAAGTTGGCCACGCCGATGCAACGCGCCTTGCCTTCATCGCGCAGGGCCACCAGGGTTTCGATGCTGCGCGCCAGGTCCCAATCCTTGCCCGGCCAGTGAATATGGAACAGGTCGACCTGTTCGGTGCCCAGGGCGCGCAGGCTGTCTTCCAGGGACTGGCGCATGGCCTGGGGGGCGAGGCGATCCCACCAGACCTTGGTGGTCAGGTGAATGGCCTCGCGCGGCACGCGGCTGTCACGCAGGGCCTGGCCGACCGCGGTTTCGTTGTCGTAGGCCGCGGCGGTGTCGATGTGCCGGTAGCCCAGCTCCAGCGCCTGGTGCACGGCGCGGGTGCAGTCGGCGCCGGTCATTGGCCAGGTGCCCAGGCCGATGGCGGGCAGGTCGAGGCCGTGGCGGGTGGTGAGCCTGTGCATGGAGGTACTCCTTGTACGGATTGATAGGTGAAAGGCCATGATCGGCCATCAACTCAAGGCTGGCAGTGGGGGCCGAGGAAAAGTGGTCGATCAGCGAACGAAATGTACCGGGCAGTTCAGAAGCCCTGGCCTGGGCAATGTTCATCGCCCTGGATCTCTTCTAGAATCCGCGGATGCCCGGGCGCAAGGCCGGGGCCACCGCCCGAGAGCCCCATGAGTTCCAGTACGCCGCTGTCCGGAGTCAACCAGCCGCTGCGCGGTATCACCCTGGTGGTGGTGGCCACCTTCCTGTTCGCCGGCCACGACGCGCTGTCGAAATTCCTCGGCGGTATCTACCCGATCATCATGGTGGTGTGGGCCCGTTACCTGGTGCATACCCTGCTGATGGCCGGGATCTTCCTGCCCAAGGCCGGTATGGCGGTGCTGCGTACCCGGCGCCCGTTGTTGCAGACGTTACGTGCCTTGAGCTTGCTCAGCACCAGCCTGTTGTTCACTGCCGGCTTGCAGTATTTGCCGTTGGCCGAGGCAACGTCGGTCAACTTCCTGGCCCCGGTGCTGGTCACCGCCTTGTCGGTGCCGCTCCTCAAAGAGCGGGTAACGGTGGGCCAATGGGCGGCGGTGGTGATGGGGTTTGTCGGGGTGCTGGTGGTGGTGCACCCGGGCGGGGCGATGTTTACCCCGGCGATCCTGTTTCCGCTGGGGTCGGCGCTGGGATTCTGTTCTTACCAGTTGCTGACGCGGGTGCTGGCGGCTCATGACAGTCCGACTACCAGCAACTTCTATGCGGGGTTGTGCAATACCTTGGTGCTGAGTGCGATGGTGCCGTTTTTCTGGCAGGTGCCGCAGTGGCCGCATGCGTTGTTGATGCTGGCGCTGGGGGGGTGTGGGATGACGGCGCATTTGCTGCTGACGCAGGCGTTTCGGTATGCGGCGCCGGCGTTGTTGGCGCCGTTCAGTTATTGTCAGATTGTGTTTGCGGGGTTGTTGGGGTTGGTGGTGTTTGGGCAGGTGCCGGATGGGATGAGTTTGGTGGGGATTTCGGTGATTTGTTTGAGTGGGTTGGGGGCGGCTTGGATGCAGCGGCGTAAGTAGGGGATGGGGTATTCAGGTTGTTGTGGCTGTTGCTTCATGTTTTCAAGTTTCAAGTTTCAGGTTTCAAGTTTCAGGTTTTAAGTTTTAAGTTTTAAGTTTCTTGGAGTGTTGTTTTTTTGTTGGTTTTGATAGTTGTATGCGCATTCATTTGTGATGTCGACGCTTAGTCACCTTTCCGCCCTTACGGCGGCTTACTTTGGTCTTGGCCAAAGTAAGCAAAGCCGCTCGCTCCCATCATACGGCCCCTGCGCTGCGCTCCGGGGTCCCTTCGCTCCGGCGTCCTCCGGGCCC
>NZ_BQHO01000024.1 GCF_021601385.1 Pseudomonas parasichuanensis
GAAAGCTCAGCTTTCCCAGATCGATGGCGACGATGGCGACAGTGTTCATGGCGTTACACTCCGATAGGCACCCTGTGAAAGCTTAGAGGGCTGACACAGAGCGGGGCGGGGGTAGCCATTTCATTATTTGTTTCGGGCCAATTATGTCTGTGAGGGTAGCGCTGCACGCCTTGGCGCATGCCTCAAGACAAGCGAGGCGCCAGTGGCGCCTACATCAATACCGCGTCAAACCAACAGGGCGGACAGTGAAGACTTCGCAGGAGTAACTGGCCCGAAACAGATGTGGGAGCTGGCTTGCCAGCGATGCGCCGCGCGGGCGGCGCTCGATTTCACAGGCGCCGAAAGGGTCGTGGCAAGCACCTGCCAGCCGTGATGCGGTCGAACGCCCTACCGATAGCGCTCCTCCCCCCACGCCAGCACCGTTTCCAGCAAGCGCTTGAGCACCGCCTGCGTCGGCTTCGCCAAATCCTCGCGATAACCGAACGGCTCCACCTCATTCATATAAGTGCACTGCCCCAGCTCCAACTGCACCGCATGGATATGCTCGGCCGGATCCCCGTAATGGCGGGTGATATGCCCACCCTTGAAGCGCCCGTTAAGCACATGGCTGTAAGCCGGGAACTCGGCGCAAACACCCTGCAGCCGCTCAGCCAACACCGGATCGCAACTGGCGCCATTGAAAGTGCCGAGGTTGAAATCCGGCAACTTGCCGTCAAACAGATGCGGGATCACCGAACGAATCGAGTGCGCATCCCACAGCAACGCATAGCCAAATTCTTCGCGCATCCGCGCCAACTCGCGACGAATCGTGTCGTGGTACGGCCGCCAGATCTGCTCCAGGTACACGGCCCGCTGCTCAGGGCTGGGCGCCTTGCCCTCCTTGAACAACGGCTCCCCCTCGAACAGCGTCGCCGGATACAACCCGGTGGTAGCGCCGGCATACAGCGGCTTGTCGTCATCCGGCCGGTTCAGGTCGATGACGAACCGCGAGTACTCCGCCGCCACCACGCTGGCACCCAGCTCACGGGCAAAGTCGTACAGCTGCGGAATGTGCCAATCGGTGTCGGGCAGGCTGCGCGCCGCGTCGACCAGGCCATCACGCACGGCGTCGGTCAAGCCAAGCCCGGCATGGGGCATGCTGATCAACAGTGGCAGGCGGCCCTGGTGGAAACTCAATACCTTGTCCATGTCGCCTCGCTCAGTGGGTTATCTCGTGGCCCAGGCGCACCACGCGCTTGGGCAGGTCGCCGCCGAGCCAGTAGCTGAGGTCGGCGGGGCGTTCGATCTGCCAGGCGACGAAATCGGCCACCTTGCCGGCTTGCAGCGAGCCATGGCTGTCGCCCAGGCCCAGCGCCGTGGCGGCATGCACGGTGACGCCGGCCAGCGCCTCTTCCGGGGTCATGCGGAAACAGGTGCAGCCCATGTTGAGCATCAGGCGCAGCGACAGCCCTGGCGACGTGCCTGGGTTGAGGTCGCTGGCCAGGGCGATCTTCACCCCATGGCGGCGCAGGGCGTCCATGGGCGGCAACTGGGTTTCGCGCAGGAAGTAGAAGGCCCCCGGCAGCAGCACGGCAACGGTGCCGGCCTCGGCCATGGCGATGGCGTCTTCCTCGGTCATGAACTCCAGGTGGTCGGCCGACAGCGCCTGGTAACGCGCCGCCAGGCTCGAACCATGCAGCGACGACAACTGCTCGGCATGCAGCTTGACCGGCAACCCCAGCTCACGCGCCTTGATGAACAAGCGTTCGACCTGGGCCGGGGAGAACGCCAGGTGTTCGCAGAACGCATCCACCGCGTCCACCAGGCCCTCGGCCGCCAGCGCCGGGAGCATTTCGTCGCAGATGTGGGCGATGTAGTCGTCCGCCCTGCCCGCATACTCCGGCGGCAGCGCATGGGCCGCCAGGCAAGTGCTGCGCACGGTCAGTGGCAGCGCCTCGCCCAGGCGCCGGGCCACGCGCAGCATCTTGCGCTCGTTGGCCAGGTCCAGGCCGTAGCCGGACTTGATCTCCAGCGTGGTGACGCCATCGCGCATCAGCGCCAGCACCCGCTGCCGGGCGCTGGCGAACAGCTCGTCCTCGCTGGCCGCGCGGGTAGCCCGCACAGTGCTGGCGATACCGCCGCCCTGGGCGGCGATCTCGGCGTAGCTCACGCCCTGCAGGCGCTGTTCGAACTCACCGCTGCGGTTGCCACCGAACACCGCGTGGCTGTGGCAGTCGATCAAGCCGGGGGTAACCCAGGCGTTGCCCAGGTCCACCGTACGCTCGGCCGCAACCGGCGGCAGTTCACCCCGTGGGCCGATCCACTCGATCAGCCCGTCGTGGGTGACGATGGCCGCGTCCTCGATGATCGAGTAACGGCCCTCGGCCATGGTTGCTGCATGGCAGTGCTGCCAGAGGGTTCTCATTTGCAATCTCCTGAACTAGCGGTGCAGCTCGGCCGGTGCCTGGGCCGACCCGCCCTGCCCTGCGCGCGGCTTGCACCACAGCAGGTAGGACGCGACCAGGAACACCACCCAGATCACGCCGACGATCAAGGCCGCCTGGGTATCGGGGAAGTAACCGAGCACACCGAAGATGAACACCATGAAGGCGATGGCCAGGGCCGGGCCATAGGGCCAGAACGGTACCGGGAATTTCAGTTGTGCCACCTGCTCGCGGCTCATGCTGCGACGCATGGCCACCTGGGTGACCAGGATCATCAGCCAGACCCACACGGTGGCGAAGGTGGCGATGGAAGCGATCAGCAGGAACACGTTTTCCGGGATCAGGTAGTTGAGCAGCACACCGAGCAGCAGCGCGGCGCCCATGACTACCACGGTCATCCACGGCACGCCGTGCTTGGACAGCTTGCCAAAGCCACGTGGAGCCTGGCCGTGCTGGGACAGGCCGTACATCATGCGGCCAGCGCCGAAGATGTCGCTGTTGATCGCCGAAATGGCTGCCGAAATCACCACGACGTTGAGCACTGCCGCCGCCGAGCCGATCCCCAGGTTGCTGAAGATCTGCACGAACGGGCTGCCTTGGCTGCCGATCTGCGGCCAGGGGTACAGGCACATCAGCACGAACAGGGTCAGCACATAGAACAGCAGGATGCGCAGCGGCACGGCGTTGATCGCCTTGGGGATCACGCGTTGCGGGTCTTTCGCTTCACCGGCGGTAACGCCGATGATCTCGATGCCGCCGAAGGCGAACATCACCACGGCGAACGAGGCGATCAGGCCGCTGACGCCATTGGGCATGAAGCCGCCATGCTCGAACAGGTTGCTTACGCCCACAGCCTGGCCGCTGCCCACCTGGCTGAAACCGAAGGCCATGATGCCCAAGCCTGCGAGGATCATCGCAACGATGGCGCCGACCTTGAGCAGCGACAGCCAGAACTCCATCTCGCCGAACACCTTGACGTTGCACAGGTTCAGGCCGCCGATCAGGAACACGATGCCCAGCACCCAGATCCAGCGGGCGACTTCAGGGAACCAGAAGCCCATGTAGATACCGAAGGCGGTCACGTCGGCGATGGCGACGATGACCATCTCGAAGGCGTAGGTCCAACCGAGGATGAAGCCGGCCATGGGGCCGAGGTAGGTGGTGGCGTAGTGGCCGAAGGAGCCGGACACCGGGTTGTGCACGGCCATCTCGCCGAGGGCGCGCATCACCATGAATACAGCGGCGCCACCGATCAGGTAGGCCAGCAGCACGGCCGGGCCGGCCATCTGGATGGCCGAGGCGGAACCGTAGAAAAGCCCGGTACCGATTGCCGAACCGAGCGCCATGAAACGGATATGCCGGGCAGATAGCCCGCGGGTGAGGCCTTGAGCTTGTTGCATGTCACGTCCTTATTGTTGTTCTGGTCGTGATATCGGGATGGGGTCTGCTGCGCAGCCCAATCGCCGGCAAGCCGGCTCCCACACAAGCAGATGTGGGAGCCGGCTTGCCGGCGATGGGCCGCAAAGCGGCCCCCTGGGGCATTACAGGCTTGGCAGGACGCCAGCCGGCAGCAGGCCGGTCAGGGTGCCTTGGGCCAGCAGCGCGGCGGCGGCTTCGATATCCGGCGAGAAGAAGCGGTCGCGGTCATAGTGCGGCACTTCACGGCGCAGGGCATGACGCGCCTGCTCAAGCTTCGTGGAGGTCTTCAGCCCTTTGCGCAGGTCCAGGCCCTGGCAGGCGCCCAGCCATTCGATGGCCAGCACGCCACGGGTGTTCTCGGCCATTTCCCACAGACGCTTGCCGGCAGCCGGGGCCATCGACACGTGGTCTTCCTGGTTGGCCGAGGTCGGCAGGCTGTCGACGCTGTGCGGGTGCGACAGCGCCTTGTTCTCGCTGGCCAGCGCGGCGGCGGTGACCTGGGCGATCATGAAGCCGGAGTTGACCCCACCGTTCTCCACCAGGAACGGCGGCAGCTGGGACATGTGCTTGTCCATCATCAGCGAAATGCGACGCTCGCTCAGCGAGCCGATTTCGGCGATGGCCAGGGCCAGGTTGTCGGCGGCCATGGCCACGGGTTCTGCGTGGAAGTTGCCACCGGAAATCACGTCGCCTTCGGCGGCGAACACCAGCGGGTTGTCCGACACGGCGTTGGCTTCGATGCCCAGCACTTCGGCGGCCTGGCGGATCTGGGTCAGGCAGGCGCCCATGACCTGTGGCTGGCAACGCAGGGAGTACGGGTCCTGGACCTTGTCGCAGTTCTTGTGCGACAGCGACACTTCGCTGGAATCGCCCAGCAGGTCGCGGAAGCAGGCGGCGGTGTCGATCTGGCCACGCTGGCCACGCACTTCATGGATACGCGCGTCGAACGGCGAACGCGAACCCAGTGCCGCTTCAACGCTCAGGCCACCGCAGGCGATGGCTGCGGCGTACAGGTCTTCGGCCTGGAACAGGCCGCGCAGGGCGTAGGCGGTGGAGGCCTGGGTGCCGTTGAGCAGGGCCAGGCCCTCTTTGGCGGCCAGGGTCAGTGGCTCCAGGCCGGCAACGGCCAGGGCTTCGGTGGCGGGCAGCCACTGGCCCTTGTAGCGGGCCTTGCCTTCGCCCAGCAGCACCAGCGACATGTGCGCCAGCGGGGCCAGGTCGCCGGAAGCGCCCACCGAACCTTTGAGCGGGATGTGTGGGTAGACTTCGGCGTTGACCAGGCCGATCAGGGCATCGATGACTTTGCGGCGGATGCCGGAGAAACCACGGCTGAGGCTGTTGATCTTCAGCACCATGATCAGGCGCACCAGCGCGTCGTCCAGCGGCGCGCCGATACCGGCGGCGTGGGACAGCACCAGCGAGCGCTGCAGGTTTTCCAGGTCATGGCTGGCGATGCGGGTCGAGGCCAGCAGGCCGAAACCGGTGTTGATGCCGTAGGCGGTGCGGTCTTCGGCAATGATCTGCTCGACGCAGGCGACGCTGGCGTCGATGGCCGGGGCGGCGCTGGCATCCAGTTGCAGGCGCACGGGCGCGTCGTGGATGGCGCGCAGCTGGGCCAGGGTCAGGGTGCCAGGCTTGAGGGTCAGTTCGGTCACTTCGCTACTCCAATCGCTTGTGGCCGCAGGCCCTGTGTTCAGGGTGCCCGCGAGCCACTTCTTGTTGTTCAGTATCACCCTTGTGGGGTGCGATCCAAAGCGCGGCAATCAGCCGGTGATCATGGGCAGGTCGAGGCCCTGCTCCTTGGCGCAGTCGATGGCGATCTGGTAACCGGCATCGGCATGGCGCATCACGCCGGTGCCCGGGTCGTTGGTCAGTACGCGGGCGATGCGCTCGGCCGCCTCGTCGGTACCGTCACAGACGATGACCATGCCCGAGTGCTGGGAGAAGCCCATGCCCACGCCACCGCCGTGGTGCAGCGAAACCCAGGTGGCGCCGCCCGCGGTGTTGAGCAGGGCGTTGAGCAGTGGCCAGTCGGAGACCGCGTCGGAGCCGTCGCGCATGGCTTCGGTTTCACGGTTGGGGCTGGAGACCGAGCCGGAGTCCAGGTGGTCACGGCCGATGACGACCGGCGCCGACAGCTCGCCGCTGCGGACCATTTCGTTGAAGGCCAGGCCCAGCTTGGCGCGCAGGCCCAGGCCAACCCAGCAGATACGCGCCGGCAGGCCCTGGAAGCTGATGCGCTCGCGGGCCATGTCCAGCCAGCGGTGCAGGTGGGCGTCGTCAGGGATCAGTTCCTTGACCTTGGCGTCGGTCTTGTAGATGTCTTCGGCGTCACCGGACAGTGCCGCCCAGCGGAACGGGCCGACACCGCGGCAGAACAGCGGGCGGATATAGGCCGGGACGAAGCCTGGGAAGTCGAACGCGTTGGCCACGCCTTCTTCCTTGGCCATCTGGCGGATGTTGTTGCCGTAGTCGAAGGTCGGGATGCCCTGCTTCTGGAAGTCGAGCATGGCTTGCACGTGCACGGCCATCGATTGCTTGGCGGCCTTGACCACGCCAGCCGGGTCGGTCACGGCGCGGTCGCGGTACTCTTCCCAGGTCCAGCCGGCCGGCAGGTAGCCGTTGAGCGGGTCGTGGGCGCTGGTCTGGTCGGTGACCATGTCCGGGCGCACGCCACGCTTGACCAGCTCTGGCAGGATTTCGGCGGCGTTGCCGTGCAGGGCGATGGAGATGGCCTTGCCTTCGGCGGTGTACTTGGCGATGCGGGCCAGGGCGTCGTCGAGGTCGGCGGCCTGCTCATCGACGTAGCGGGTTTCCAGGCGGAAATCGATGCGGCTCTGCTGGCATTCGATGTTCAGCGAGCAGGCACCGGCCAGGGTGGCGGCCAGTGGCTGGGCACCGCCCATGCCGCCCAGGCCGGCGGTCAGTACCCACTTGCCTTTCAGGCTGCCGTTGTAGTGCTGGCGGCCGGCTTCGACGAAGGTTTCGTAGGTGCCCTGGACGATGCCCTGGCTGCCGATGTAGATCCAGCTGCCGGCGGTCATCTGGCCGTACATGGCCAGGCCCTTGGCATCCAGTTCGTTGAAGTGTTCCCAGTTGGCCCAGTGCGGCACCAGGTTGGAGTTGGCGATCAGCACGCGCGGGGCGTTGCTGTGGGTCTTGAACACGCCGACCGGCTTGCCCGACTGCACCAGCAGGGTTTCGTCGTCTTCCAGGCGGGTCAGGGTCTCGACGATCTTGTCGTAGCACTCCCAGTTGCGCGCGGCGCGGCCGATGCCGCCGTACACCACCAGCTCTTTCGGGTTTTCGGCAACCTGCGGGTCGAGGTTGTTCATCAGCATGCGCAGCGGCGCTTCGGTCAGCCAGCTCTTGGCGGTCAGCTTGTTGCCACGTGGGGCACGGATTTCAACGTCACGGTATTTGTTGTTGTCAGTCACGGGGATGTCCTCTGCGGTCATGCGACGGCGTGTGTTTGTGTCGTGGTGCTATACAAACACATCTTTACTTGTATGTACAAGCATGGACAACCAAAATAATCGGACCGTTCCTCGGAAGATTTCAGAAAGCAGAAGGGGCCGCTGCGCGGCCCTTTCGCGGCACAAGGCCGCTCCTACAGGGAATCGCATACCCCTGTAGGAGCGGCCTTGTGCCGCGAAAGGGCTGCGAAGCAGCCCCAATTCACCAGGCTCGAATTCAGCGCGGCATCAGCTCGATCAGGCAGAACCGCCCCTGCACATCCAGCGCCAGCAACCCGTCGTTGCCCTCCAGGCGCAAACAGTCATACCGACCCAGCTGCTGGGTCTCCTGCCCCGCCAGCCCGACTTCCACGTGGTTGCTCGCGGCAAACAGCAACACCGTCGACGCCGAGCTGAACAGCCGGCTGGTGCCATCGAACCACTGCAACCGCGCGTGATAGCGCTGCGGCGCGTAGATCAGGTTGAAATCCCGGATCGCCCCACCCAGCAGCTCGCAGCTGACCTGGCTCTCGCCGCTGAAGGCAAAGGCATCGAAGGGCAGCAGCGGCCGGCTGGCCTGGCCATCGACCAGCAGGCGCATGCCATCGCCCTGCAGCACGGTGATGATGCGCTGGTAACCGGCGAAGGTGGAAAAACCGCCGGACGCTTCAATGTCGGCGATCGACAGGCGCCAACCAAAGCCGTCCAGGCCGTCGCCGGCATCGCGGGTGATCTCTTCGGTGAAACCGCCACCGTTCTTCCAGGGCATGCGCGGGTAATCCTGCGCACGCAACAGCTGCAACGCACTCATTTACTGAATCGTCCTTCCAGGCGATGACGGGAACCGGGGTGGATCAGGCGCGCGGCGGTGACCGGCTGACGGCCCGACCAGGTACGGCGGCGGATCAGCAGGCAGGGCTCGCCGCGCTCGATCTGCAACAGCTCACACTCATCGGGCTCGGCAAGAATGGCCTCGACCACGTGCTCGCCTTCGGTGAGCGGTGCCACCTGCGACAGGTAGGCGTAGGGCGTCTGCCGGGTGAAGTCCTGCTTGAGGTAGTCCGGGGCGATGGCGGCGTTGACGTAGCGGTCCTCGATCTGCACCGGCACGCCGTTCTCGTAATGCACGATCAGCGAGTGGAACACCCGCTGGCCTTCACGCATGTCCAGGGCCAGGGCTCGCTCGGAACCGGCGGCCTCCTCGGCCAGGGTGATCACCTGGCAGCTGTGCTGGTGGCCACGGCCGGCGATCTCGTCGGCGATGTTGTTGACCTCGAACAACGCCGAGCGGCTCTTCGGCTCGGCGACGAAGGTGCCGACGCCCTGCATGCGCACCAGCAACCCTTCGGCGGTGAGTTCACGCAGGGCGCGGTTGATGGTCATGCGGCTGAACCCCAGCTCGCTGACCAGCTCGCTCTCCGACGGCACCCGGTGATGCGGCGGCCAGCTGCCGTTTTCGATCTGCTGGGCGATCATCTGCTTGACCCGGGCATACAGCGGCGCCGGCCCTTCGCCCATCTGGGCAACCAGCGCGGAGACAGGAGGTGTCGGCACGGCGTTGAATCCTTGTACGGTTGGAGTGAACGGTAGCTTGCCGGAGTTTACCCGGCAGGCAAACGGCTGTATATGTATATACAAGTTAAACAATAACAGGATTTCACCGATGTCCGCCTATTTCGCCGAACGCGCCCTGCTGCCCACGGGCTGGGCCCGCAATGTCCGCCTCGAAGTCGCCGCCGATGGCCGGCTGACGTCCATCGAGGCCGATGCCAGCGCCGAGGGCGCCGAGCGCCTGGCCGGCCCGCTGCTGCCGGGCATGCCCAACCTGCACTCGCACGCGTTCCAGCGGGCCATGGCGGGGCTGGCGGAAGTGGCCGGCAACCCCAACGACAGCTTCTGGACCTGGCGCGACCTGATGTACCGCCTGGTCGGGCGCATCACCCCGGGGCAGCTGCAGGTCATCGCCCGCCAGCTGTACATCGAGATGCTCAAGGCCGGCTACACCTCGGTGGCCGAATTCCACTATGTGCACCATGACCAGAACGGCCAGCGTTACGCCGACCCGGCCGAGCTGTCGCGGCGCATCAGCGCCGCAGCCGCAGCCAGCGGCATTGGCCTGACCCTGCTGCCGGTGCTCTACAGCCACTCGGGCTTCGGTGGGCAAGCGCCCAACGACGGGCAGCGGCGCTTCATCAACTCCACCGAGCAGTACCTGGCGCTGCAGCAGCAGCTGGCCCCGGTGCTGGCCGCGCAACCGGCGCAACAGCTGGGGCTGTGCTTCCACTCCCTGCGCGCGGTGACGCCCGGGCAGATCGCCGAGGTGCTGGGCGCCAGCGACAAACAATGCCCGATCCATATCCATATCGCCGAGCAGCAGAAGGAAGTCGACGACTGCCTGGCCTGGAGCGGCCTGCGCCCTCTGCAATGGCTCTACGAGCACGCCGAGGTCGATTCACGCTGGTGCCTGGTGCATGCCACCCACGCCGAGCCCGGCGAAGTCACCGCCATGGCCCGCAGCGGCGCCATCGCCGGCCTGTGCCTGACCACCGAGGCGAACCTGGGCGACGGTATTTTCCCGGCGGTGGACTACCTGGCCCAGGGCGGGCGCATGGGCATTGGCTCGGACAGCCATGTGTCGCTGAGCGTGGTCGAAGAGCTGCGCTGGCTGGAGTACGGCCAGCGCCTGCGCGACCAGCGCCGCAACCGCCTGTACCGCAACGATCAGCCGATGGTCGGGCGCACCTTGTACGACGCCGCGCTGGTGGGCGGTGCCCAGGCGCTGGGGCAACCTATCGGTGAGCTGGCCGTGGGCAAGCGCGCAGACTGGCTGGTGCTGGACGGGCAGGACCCTTACCTGGCGGTGGCGGACGGCGATGCCATCCTCAACCGCTGGCTGTTCGCAGGCGGTGATCGCCAGGTGCGCGATGTGATGGTCAACGGGCAGTGGGTGGTACGCCAGGGGCGGCATGGGCAGGAAGAGGAAAGCGCGGTAGCGTTCATCGAGGTATTGCGCCAGCTACTGGGCTGATTGGAGGACCATTCGCGGGTAAACCCGCTCCCACAGGGTCGTGCAAACCCTGTGGGAGCGGGTTTACCCGCGAAGCATGCAGCGCGACCTCAATGCCGTGCGACGATCTCTTTGTCCGGCGTGCGCCAGATCAAGCGGCGGGTGTCGTACCCCTGCTGGCGCGCCTTGGCCAGCAGGTTCTCGCGCTCCCACGCCGGCAACGACGGCGTGCGCGACAGAATCCACAGGTACTTGCGGTCCGGGCTGCCAACGATCGCGGTGCGGTAACGCTCGTCGACGAACAGAATCCAGTAGTCACCCTTGGCCACACCCGGCACCAGGCGGGTGAACCAGTTGTCGAACTCCACCCACAGCTTGTCGGTATGCCCGGGCTGCTGCGCGGTGGCATGGCCTTCGGCGCGCAACCACTCGTCACCCAGGGTACGGCAGCGGTTGAGCACGCCCACCGTGCCGTCGGGCTTGAGGTTGTAATGGGCCTCGGACTGGGCGCAGCCGTCCTGGTACTTCATCGGCAAGCGCGCCAGCTCGAACCATTTACCCTGATAACGCTTGAGGTCCACCGCACCTGCGGTCTTCGGTGCCAGCGGGTCGGTGGCCGACGTTGCACAGCCACCCAGCAACATCACCAGGCACACACTCAACAGCAGGTGCAGACGCCTCATTTGAGGCCCTGCCCGGAATACATCAGGACCTTGTCCGCGGCGTACTGCACGCTGATGAAGCTCTTCTCGTCACCCCAGGTGCAGCTGCTCATGCCCAGCGCGCCGGAGCACTCGGTGGGCGTGCCGAGCAGTTGCTCGACCTCGGCCTTGTTCATGCCGGCCTTGAGTTTGGAATAGTTTTCCTGGTTGATCTTGCTGCAGGCAGTCAGGACGACGCACAAGGACAACAGGGCGAGGGAACGCAACGACATGAAAGTGACACTCCTGGAGATGGATACACAGGTTCTGAGAGGCCTGCTGGGAGCTTAGAAGGGAAAAAGTGCCTGCGGTTCCCTGCCCTTCGAGGTTTTCGTCCTGCGCCGCCAGTCGGTAACTGCGCAAACGATTAATGTTTTTGCAGGCGCTGACGACACAGCTTCCGACGGTGTGGCTTTTCGCCGCACCTGCCCTCCTCCGTGCCCGTGCGCAGACTTTCTAAAAATGACCAAGAACCTCAAGTTCAGCCACAAGATCCTGCTGGCTGCCGCCCTGGTGGTGGCCGTTGCCTTCACCTGTTTCGTGCTGTTCAACGATTACCGACAACGCCAGTCCCTGCGCAGTGACACGGAGGCCACTCTGCAGGACCTGGGCAATCTCACCGCCGGTAATATCCGCAACTGGCTCGACAGCCGCATCCAGCTGCTCAACACCCTGGCCCAGCAGGTTGCTGTCGACGGCCCGGGCAAAGCCAGCCTGGACCGCAGCCTGGCGCTGCCGGTGTACGCCAACAACTTCATGCTCAGCTACTTCGGCGGCCAGGACGGCAGCATGCAGTCGGTGCCGGTGGGCAGCCGCGCCGCCGACTACGACCCGCGCGTGCGCGGCTGGTACAAGGCGGCCACGGCCGCCGGCCAGACCATCGTTACCGAGCCGTATATCTCGGCCTCGGCCGGCAAGCTGGTGATCACCCTGGCCACCCCGGTGCAGCAGGCCGGCCGCCTGATCGGCGTGAGTGGCGTCGACACCGACCTGCAGACCATCAGCAACCTGATCAACACCCTCGACTTCGACGGCCGTGGCCACGCCTTCATCGTCAACGGCGAAGGCAAGATCCTCATCCACCCCAAGGGCGAGCTGGCGCTCAAGGCACTGAGCGACGTCTACCCGGCCAACACCCCGCGCATCGGCAGCGGCCTGAAGGAAGTCGAGGTCGATGGCCGCAAGCAGTTCATCAGCTTTACCCATGTCGACGGCGTGCCGTCGGCCGACTGGTACGTGGCGCTGGTGCTGGACCAGGACGCGGCCTTCGCCATGCTTGGCGAACTGCGTACCTCGGCGGTGGTGGCGACCTTGATCGCCGTAGTGGTGATCATCGCCCTGCTCGGCCTGTTGATCCGCGTGCTGATGGAACCGCTGCACGTGATGGGCCGCGCCATGCATGACATCGCCGAAGGCGAAGGCGACCTGACCCGCCGCCTGAAGATTCACGCCCAGGACGAATTCGGCAGCCTGGCGCAGTCGTTCAACCGCTTCGTCGAGCGCATCCACGAATCGATCCGCGAAGTGGCCTCGGCCACCGGCCAGGTCAACAGCGTAGCGGGCCAGGTGGTCAGCGCCTCCAACGCCTCGATCCACAATGCCGACCAGCAGTCCAGCCGCACCAGCAGCGTGGCCGCGGCGATCAACCAGCTCGGCGCCGCCGCCCAGGAAATCGCCCAGAACGCCGCCCTGGCCTCGCAGCACTCCAGCGCCGCGCGTGGCCTGGCCGAGGAAGGCCAGCAGGTGGTCGGCGAGACCATCGAGGTGATGAACCAGCTGTCGGCGCGCATCAGCGACGCCAGCGGCAACATCGAGACGCTGAACAACCACACGGTGAACATCGGCCAGATCCTCGATGTGATCAGTGGCATCTCGCAGCAGACCAACCTGCTGGCGCTCAACGCCGCCATCGAAGCCGCCCGCGCGGGCGAGGCCGGGCGCGGCTTTGCCGTGGTGGCCGACGAGGTACGCAACCTGGCCCATCGCACCCAGGATTCGGCGCAGCAGGTGCAGCGCCTGATCGAGGAGCTGCAGGCCGGCGCGCAGATGGCCGTGAGCACCATGAACCAGAGCCAGCAGCACAGCGACCGCAGCGTGGGTATCGCCAACCAGGCCGGCGAGCGCCTGGGCAGCGTGACCCAGCGCATCGGCGAGATCGACGGCATGAACCAGTCGGTGGCCACCGCCACCGAAGAGCAGACGGCCGTGGTCGAGTCGATCAATGTCGACATCACCGAGATCAATACGCTGAATCAGGAAGGGGTGCACAACCTGCAGAGCACCTTGCGTGCCTGCACCGACCTGGAGCACCAGGTGGAGCGGTTGAAGCATCTGGTGGGCAGTTTCAGGATTTGAGATTGCCGGGGCCGCTTAGCGGCCCTTTCGCTGGCAAGCCAGCTCCCACAGGGCTTGTGGGAGCTGGCTTGCCAGCGAAAGGCCTGCACGGCAGGCCCAGCAGCTCAGAACCTGGACCCGGGCTCCAGCAAAAAGTCCATCTCTTCACTGGTACTCGGCCGCTCCAGCACCAGGTTGCGGTGCGGGAAGCGCCCGAACCGGGCAATCACCCGCTGGTGCTGCTCGGCATAGTCGAGAAAACCCTCGAACAACCGGCGATGCGCCTCCGGCTGTTCATCCAGCAAGGTCTGGTAGCGCTCCACACACAGGTTCTGCCAGTCCAGCACCTCGGCATGCTCCAGCACCAGCAGCACGAACACCCGCTGGATCGGCAGCAGCTGGTAGTCCCAGCCCTTCTGCAAACCCTGCATGGCCACCACCTGCGCCCGCCGGTCGCCCTCGAAGGCGCGCGGCGTGTCGCGGTGGATCATGCGCGGCAGCTGGTCCAAAAGGATCAGCAAACCGAGCCAGCCTTGTGGGCTCTGCTGCCAATCCTCGAGCCCGCCCGCCAGGGCGTGCTCCATCAGGTCGCCGAACAGCGCCTGGGCTTCGGCATCGTGATGCTTGCCGAACCACAGCGTGCTCTTCTCGTCAGCCACGGCCTGGGGACTGACGCCCCAACCGAACCACCACTCCAGCAACGGCTGCCAAGGTGCGAGCATGGTTTACTCCTTGTGGTACGCGGTGACGCGCTCGACCTCTTCTTTCGAGCCGAGGATCACCGACACGCGCTGGTGCAGGCCCTCTGGCTTGATGTCGAGGATGCGCTGATAACCATCAGTGGACACGCCGCCGGCCTGTTCGATGATGAACGACATCGGGTTGGCTTCGTACATCAGGCGCAGCTTGCCCGGCTTGCTTGGGTCGCGGGCGTCGCGCGGGTACATGAACAGGCCGCCACGGGTCAGGATGCGGTGCACGTCGGCCACCATCGAGGCGATCCAGCGCATGTTGTAGTTCTTCTTCAGCGGGCCGGTCTCACCAGCCAGCAGCTCGCCCACGTAGCGCTGAATCGGCGCTTCCCAGTGGCGCTGGTTGGACATGTTGATGGCGAACTCGGCGGTGCTTTCCGGTACGCGGATGTTCTCGTGGGTGAGCACGAAGCTGCCCAGCTCGCGATCCAGGGTGAAACCCTTGACGCCATTGCCCAGGGTGAGGATCAGCATGGTCTGCGGGCCATAGATGGCATAACCGGCGGCGACCTGCTGGGTGCCTGGCTGCAGGAAGGCGTTTTCGTTGAGGGTTTCGTTCTGGCTCAGGTACTCGTTGGGGCAACGCAGGACCGAGAAGATGGTGCCGACCGAAACGTTGACGTCGATGTTCGACGAACCGTCCAGCGGGTCGAAAACCAGCAGGTAGGCGCCTTTGGGGTACTTGCCCGGGATCTGGTAGGCGTTGTCCATCTCTTCGGAGGCCATGCCGGCCAGGTGGCCGCCCCACTCGTTGGCTTCGAGCAGGATGTCGTTGGAGATGACGTCGAGCTTCTTCTGCACTTCGCCCTGTACGTTTTCGGTGCCCATGCTGCCCAGAACACCACCCAGCGCGCCTTTGGAGACGTGATGGCTGATTTCCTTGCACGCACGCGCCACCACTTCGATCAGGAAGCGCAGATCGGCAGGGGTGTTGTTGCTGCGGGTCTGCTCAATCAGATAGCGACTCAGGGTAACGCGGGACATGTATGGCTCCGAAAAGGAAAGGGGGAGAAAAACCCCCGCAGTTTACAGGGAGAGTTGCGGGCTAGCGAGCAAAGAGACTCGCTGGGCTGTCAGACGGCACAATAGGTCGGTAGTTCAGCGCTTACCGGGGCCGGCCGTCCATTCGCAATACCTGTAGGAGCGGCCTCGTGCCGCGAAAGGGCTGCTCAGCAGCCCCAGGGGATTGTAGTGCTACCCAGGACCCTGGGGCCGCCTTGCGGCCCTTTCCGGCCGGTCCGGCGCCCCGGCAAGGCCGCTCCTGCAACGACCGCGCAACAGCCCGCTCTAGTCCAGGGCTTTCCAGATTTCCGTGGCGTACTCCCTGATCGTCCGGTCGGACGAGAACCAGCCCATCCGCGCGGTATTGAGCACCGCCATGCGCCACCACTCCTGCGGTGTATGCCACAGCTCGTCGACCCGCCGCTGGGCATCCCAGTAGGCGTCAAAGTCGGCGCACACCAGGAAGCGGTCATAGGCGATCAGGCCATCCACCAGCCCGGTATAACGTGACGGATCATCCGGCGAGAACACCCCGCTGCGAATCGCCTGCAGCACATCGCCCAAGCGGTGCGACGCGGCAATCGCCGCGCTGGCGCCAAAGTCGCCACTGCGCTTGCGCGCCTCCACCTGCTGGGCGGTCAGGCCGAAGATGAACATGTTCTCGGCCCCGACCTGCTCGCACATCTCGACGTTGGCGCCGTCCAGCGTGCCGATGGTCAACGCACCGTTGAGCCCGAACTTCATATTGCTGGTGCCGGAGGCCTCGTAACCGGCGGTGGAGATCTGCTCGGACAGGTCGGCCGCCGGGATGATGCTCTCGGCCAAACTGACGTTGTAGTTGGGCAGGAACACCACCTTGAGCAGGCCGCGCACGGTCGGGTCGTTGTTGACCACCCGGGCGATATCGTTGGCCAGCTTGATGATCAGCTTGGCCTGGTGATAGCTGGCGGCCGCCTTGCCGGCGAAGATCTTCACCCGTGGCACCCAGTCGGTGCCGGGGTCGTGGCGCATGGCCTGGTACAGCGCCACGGTGTGCAGCAGGTTGAGCAGTTGGCGCTTGTACTCGTGGATGCGCTTGACCTGCACGTCGAACAGCGCCTCGGGGTTGACCGTCACCCCCAGGCGGTCCTGGATGATGGCGGCCAGGGCACGCTTGCTGTGCAGGCGCTGGGCCGCGAACTGCTTGCGGAAATCGGCCTTGTCGGCAAAGGGCACCAGGGCCTTGAGCTTGCCTTCCGGATCGTCCAGCACCTCCGCGCCCAGCGCCTCGATCAGCATCGCCGTGAGCGGCGGGTTGGCCTGGTAGAGCCAGCGGCGGAAGGTGATGCCGTTGGTCTTGTTGTTGATCCGCTGCGGGTAGAGCTTGTGCAGCTCGGCAAACACCGTGCTTTTCATCAGCTTGCTGTGCAGCGCCGACACCCCGTTGACGCTGTGCGAGCCGAGGAACGCCAGGTTGCCCATGCGCACGCGGCGGCCATTGTCTTCCTCGATCAGCGACACCGCGCGCAGCACGTCGAAGTCGTGCAGGCCTTTGGCCCGCAGGCTATCGATATGGTAGGCGTTGATCAGGTAGATGATCTGCATGTGCCGCGGCAGCATGCGCTCCATCAATGCCACCGGCCAGGTTTCCAGGGCCTCGGGCAACAGCGTGTGGTTGGTGTAGGCCAGGGTGCCGACGGTCACCTGCCAGGCGGTGTCCCAGGGGATCTCGTGCTGGTCGACCAACAGCCGCATCAGCTCGGCCACGGCAATCGACGGGTGGGTGTCGTTGAGCTGGATCGCCGCCGCATCCGGCAGGTTGAGCAGGTTGTCATGCATGTTCAGGTGGCGGCGCAGCAGGTCCTGCAGCGAGGCGGAGACGAAGAAGTACTCCTGGCGCAGGCGCAGCTCCTGGCCGGCCTCGGTGCTGTCGGCCGGGTACAGCACCCGCGAAATGCTCTCGGCCCGGGCCACCTCGGCCACCGCACCCAGGTGATCGCCGGCGTTGAAGCGCTCCAGGTGCAGCTCTTCCAGCGCCCGGGCCCGCCACAGGCGCAAGGTGTTGACGCTGGAGCCACGCCAGCCGACCACTGGCGTGTCGTAGGCCACGGCCCGTACCGTTTCGCCCGGCCACCAGACCTGGCGCTGCTTGCCAGTGCCTTCCTGCACGGTTTCGACGCTGCCGCCAAAGCTGATCGGGTAGATCACCTCGGCGCGCTCGAACTCCCAGGGGTTGCCGAAGTCCAGCCAGTTTTCGGTCTGCTCCTGCTGCCAGCCATCGACCAGCGCCTGGCGAAACAGGCCGTGCTCATAGCGGATGCCATAGCCATGGGCGGCAATGCCCAGGGTCGACATGCTCTCCATGAAGCACGCCGCCAGGCGCCCGAGGCCGCCGTTGCCCAGCGCCGCATCCGGCTCGAGCAGGCGAATGCGCTCAAGGTCCACGTCCAGGCCCTGCAATGCCTCACGGGCGATTTCCAGGTAGCCCAGGTTGCTCAGGCTGTCGTACAGCAGCCGGCCGATCAGGAACTCGAGAGAGAGGTAATACACCCGCTTCTGGCTGCGTCGGTAAGCACGCCGGGTGTGGTCCATCCAGTGGTCGACCATGTGGTCGCGGGCCGCCAGGGCGATGGCCTCGAACCAGTCGTGATCGAACGCGTGTTCCGGGTCCTTGCCGACCGCGTAGGTCAGCTTGGCCAGCACGGCGGCGCGAAACTCCGCCACCTCCTCGTGATGAGCTTTGGCCTCACGGGCCTTGTTTTCCTGGGACATGCGGCATCCTCGGGCAAGTAGGCTAAAGCGCAGGGAAAGTGTTCAGCCTAGACGGTCTGACACAGAGCGACAGCAACGGTTCGCGGATTTCATGCGCGTGGCGGGAATCGGGCAAAAGGTTGTTCACAAATTGAACAACTCCGGTATGATCGCGCGCCCCAAGACCGTGATTCGCCCCCATAACGATGAAAACGACCCTGATCGCCGCCGCCGAAGTCGACCGCCTGGAGACTTGGCAGCGCTATGCCAGCCACATGTGCGGTGGCTGCCACTCGACCTGTTGCACCCTGCCGGTGGAGGTGAAGATCAAGGATCTGATCCGCATCGGTGTGGTGGACGAGTTCGAAAAAGACGAACCGCCGAAGAACGTGGCCAAGCGCCTGCAGAAGGAAGGCATCATCGAACGCTTCAACCAGAAGTCAGGGATCTTCACCCTGACCCGGATGAGCAACGATGACTGCATGTACCTGGACCGCAAGAGCCGGCTGTGCACCATCTACGACAAGCGCCCGGACACCTGCCGCAACCACCCCAAGGTCGGGCCTCGGCCGGGGTATTGTGCCTATAAGCCCAAGGTGGTTGGGCGTTGACGCTCTGCGGTCAACCCCATAGAATCTGATCCGTCTGGATATATACGGAGCTTTCCTTCGGGAAGGTGTCGAGACGCCGCCACCTGGTTCCGGCCGTGCCGGTTGAAGGGGTCAACCCCTAAGGGCATCCGCGATACGACCCCCTTCATTGGGGGTTTCGTATTTCTGGGGATCGCTCAATGGCGTATGGGCCTGCGAACGGGCTCGTTCCTCAGTTTCTTTAGCATCAGCAACCAGCCTTTGATCTTTTCATGTCGCTTGAAGCGGCTTTGGCTGCTCGCTGGATGGGCCGGATCCCGTACATAGGCACTCTCGACATGAACCCTGAGGCTACTCGCGGGCTCACGACGCAAATTGAAATACACCTCGTAACGGCTGCCTTCCGGGTAGCCGAACTGATTGCCCTCCAACGTCAGCCAGTTACTGTGCCCGGTAAACAGGCATTGGCGGTCGGCCAAACTGCACATGATGGCAGGCAGTTGCATCGACAGCCCATGCCGCGTCGGGCAGAACGCTCGGTAGATCCCTCGGTGATCTATTACCAACCTGTCCAGTCCGATACTGTCGAAATCCAGCGCTAACCCTTGCTGGGCCCCACGGCTCACACAATGGCTTGAATACTCAAGGTGCAGCGTCACCGCCATGGATGGCTGCACGTCCGAACCCGGCAGTAGCACTTCATGAGAATGCGCTCGCAGGTGCTGCAAGCACCATGGCTCACCCGCCACCTCGATTGCTCCCACCGACAGATGCTCACGCCATCCCTTGCCTTTCATGCTCCACCTCAACCACACACCGAGGCGTCAGGCTAATGCTCTGGCGAAACCCTGCCAAAACTGCTTCGTGAGCAAGTGCTTCAAGCGCAACATGCGGTAAAAGACAGGCAAACAAAAACGCCCCCGGCCTTTCGACCGGGGGCGTTTTCATTGCGCCTGAGCTAACTCAGTTCTTGGCTTTCTTGGCAGCGCGGGTACGCTCGCCTTCGTCCAGGATCTTCTTGCGCAGACGGATCGACTTCGGCGTGACTTCGCACAGCTCGTCGTCCTGGATGAACTCCAGGGCCTGTTCCAGGGTGTGGCGAACCGGCGGTACCAGGGCGATGACTTCGTCTTTGCCCGAAGCACGCATGTTGTCGAGCTTCTTGCCTTTGGTCGGGTTCACGCCCAGGTCGTTGTCACGGCTGTTCAGGCCGATGATCTGACCGTTGTAGATCTCCTGGCCGTGCTCGACGAACAGCTTGCCGCGCGCCTGCAGGGTTTCCAGCGAGTAGGTCAGTGCCTTGCCGGTCTCGACCGAAACCAGTACACCGTTCAGGCGGCCGGACATCTGGCCTGGCTTCATGGTGTCGTAGCGATCGAAGATCGAGGTCAGGATGCCTGCACCGTTGGTCAGGGTCAGGAACTGGTTACGGAAACCGATCAGACCGCGAGCAGGTACGTTGTACTCCAGACGTACACGGCCCTTGCCATCCGGCACCATGTTGGTCAGGTCGCCTTTACGCAGGCCCATCTCTTCCATGACCTTGCCCTGGGATTCTTCAGGGATGTCGATGGTGACGTTCTCGAACGGCTCCTGCTTGACGCCGTCGACTTCGCGGATGATCACTTCAGGACGGCCTACGGCCATCTCGAAGCCTTCACGACGCATGGTTTCGATCAGAACCGACAGGTGCAGCTCACCACGGCCCGAGACCTTGAACTTGTCTGGGGAATCGGTTTCCTGAACGCGCAGGGCAACGTTGTACAGCAGCTCTTTGTCCAGACGGTCCTTGATGTTACGGCTGGTGACGAACTTGCCTTCCTTACCGCAGAACGGCGAGTCGTTGACCTGGAAGGTCATCGAAACGGTCGGCTCGTCGACGGTCAGCGGCTTCATCGCTTCTACCGCGTCCGGGGCGCACAGGGTGTCGGAGATGAACAGCTCGTCGAAACCGCTGATGCAGACGATGTCGCCAGCCTGGGCTTCTTCGACGTCGACGCGGTGCAGGCCGTGGTGGCCCATCAGCTTCAGGATACGGCCGTTGCGCTTCTTGCCGTTGGTGTCGATGGCGACAACCGGGGTGTTCGGCTTGACGCGACCACGGGCGATACGGCCAACACCGATAACGCCGAGGAAGCTGTTGTAGTCCAGTGCCGAGATCTGCATCTGGAACGAACCGTCACGGTCAACATTCGGCGCCGGTACGTTGTCGACGATCGACTGGTACAGCGCGGTCATGTCTTCGCCCATTTCGGTGTGGTCCAGACCGGCGATGCCGTTCAGGGCCGAGGCGTAGACGACTTTGAAGTCCAGCTGTTCGTCGGTGGCACCGAGGTTGTCGAACAGGTCGAAGATCTGGTCCAGAACCCAGTCAGGACGCGCGCCCGGACGGTCGACCTTGTTGATCACGACGATGGGCTTCAGGCCAGCTTCGAAGGCTTTCTTGGTTACGAAGCGGGTTTGCGGCATCGGGCCGTCCTGGGCGTCGACCAGCAGCAGCACCGAGTCGACCATCGACATTACACGCTCAACTTCGCCACCGAAGTCGGCGTGGCCGGGGGTGTCGACGATGTTGATGTGGTAGCCGTTCCAGTTGATGGAGGTGTTCTTCGCCAGAATGGTAATGCCGCGCTCTTTTTCCTGGTCGTTGGAGTCCATGACGCGCTCGTCGTTGAGCTCGTTACGCTCCAGGGTGCCGGACTGGCGCAGGAGTTTGTCGACCAGGGTGGTTTTACCATGGTCAACGTGGGCGATGATGGCGATGTTACGCAGATTTTCGATCACAACTGTATCTCGATCAGAGGATTCGGTTGCCGCCAGTGTAGGCGGCGAATATGTACGGTTTGAGGCTCAGCGGGCCCGATGGTCGGGAGGGCGATGGCGGATGCTGCCGCCATACAGCCCTGGCGTCTTATGTCGGACGATAAACACGCACATTGGCATGTCCCTCACTGAGCAGGTGGTGTGCGTGCAGGCGACTCATCACACCCTTGTCGCAATACAGCAGGTACTGGCGGTTGCCATCGAGCTGCTTGAACTTGCTGTTGATCGCGTAGAACGGCATGGCCTGGACTTCGACGCCCTCGATCAGCAGAGGTTCGTCTTCCTGGGCGTCGGGGTGACGAATGTCGATGACGATCTGGCCAGGCAGCGCCTCGCTGACTTCTTCGACTTCGATGTCCTTGCCCAGCTCGTCGATCACGTGGTCGATGGAGATGAACTTGGCGCGTTCCAGGGCGCGCTCCAGCACGGCCATGTCGAACTGCTTCTCTTCATGCTCCATGCGGTGGCGCTTGGCATGGGTGGTCGGGTTCACCGAAATCACGCCGCAGTACTCAGGCATGTGCTTGGCGAAGTCGGCGGTGCCGATTTCGTTGGCCTGGTCGATGATGTCCTGCTTGTGGCTGGCCAGCAGCGGGCGCAGCACCAGCTTGTCGGTGGCCGAGTCGATGATCGACAGGTTCGGCAGGGTCTGGCTGGATACCTGGGAAATCGCCTCGCCGGTGACCAGCGCGTCGATCTGCAGGCGGTCGGCCATGTGCGCGGCGCCCCGCAGCATCATGCGCTTGAGGGTCACGCCCATGTAGCTGTTGTCGACCTTGTTGAGGATCTCGCCGACCACTTCCTCGAACGGCACGCTGATGAACAGCACGCGCTGGCTGCTGCCGTACTTCTTCCACAGGTAGTGGGCCACTTCCATCACACCCAGCTCGTGGGCACGGCCGCCGAGGTTGAAGAAGCAGAAGTGGGTCATCAGGCCGCGGCGCATCATCTGGTAGGCCGCCACGGTGGAGTCGAAGCCACCGGACATCAACACCAGGGTCTGCTCCAGGGCACCCAGCGGGTAGCCGCCGATGCCGTTGTGCTGGTTGTGGATCACGTACAGGCGCTGGTCGCGGATCTCGATGCGCACCAGCACTTCAGGCTTCTTCAGCTCGATGCCGGCCGCGCCGCATTGCTGGCGCAGCTGGCTGCCGACGTAACGGTCGACGTCCATCGAGGTGAAGTCGTGGTGGCCGCCACGCTTGCAGCGCACAGCGAAGTACTTGCCAGCCAGCAGGTGACCGAAGTGCTGCTTGCACTTCTCGACGATGTCGTCGAAGTCGCCCAGCGGGTACTCCTGCACCTGCAGGAAGTGGGTGATGCCCGGGGTGCAGCGCAGGCGCTCGATCATTTCGCGCTGGATCTTCTCGTCCTCGATGCGGGTGACCACTTCGAGGTTGTCCCAGACGCCATCGACCGCGAGCTCAGGATCGAGGTCCTTGAGCACGTTGCGGATGTTCTTGCTGAGCTGACGGATGAAGCGCTTGCGCACCGGCCGGCTCTTGATGGTGATCTCTGGGAAGACTTTGACGATAAGTTTCATTGGTTTAACAGCGCGCGCGAGGCCTGCCGAAAATGAGGGGCGCGAATTATATCGGAAATTGCTCAGGTTTTGAGCAACTTTTGATCAGAAGGTTTCAGATTAATGCAGGAGGTAGGTTTTGCGGTGCCTGTACCGGCCCTTTCGCGGGTTTACCCGCGAAAAGGCCCTCGAAGAAAGCACACCCCTCATATTGCGCACCAATTTGGTGCTCTGTGCCCAATTATTGCTTCCTAAGGGTGCATATTTTAGCGCTCCAGGGCCGACAATTACCCGCAAACGCCCCCTTTTATCCCGCCCTCGCCATTTTCGGGCACTGGCATGCAATTTGCTCTCTTGTGAGGCAGGTACGCTTGGCCGACTATCCGCGCCTGGCAACACCCCTTTTCCAGGGCAGCGGCCCACCGCGCCCTAGACCATCCGGAGGACAACATGTCGAAGTCGGTTCAACTCATCAAAGATCATGACGTCAAGTGGATTGATCTGCGTTTCACGGACACCAAAGGCATTCAGCATCACGTGACCATGCCGGCGCGTGATGGCCTGGACGAAGACTTCTTCGAAGTCGGCAAGATGTTCGACGGTTCCTCCATCGCTGGCTGGAAAGGCATCGAAGCATCCGACATGATCCTGATGCCGGTCGACGACACCGCCGTGCTGGACCCGTTTACCGAAGAACCGACCCTGATCATCACCTGCGACATCGTCGACCCGTCGAGCATGCAGGGCTACGATCGCGACCCACGCGCCATCGCCAAGCGCGCCGAAGAGTACCTCAAGAGCACCGGCATCGGTGACACCGTATTCGCCGGCCCCGAGCCTGAGTTCTTCATCTTCGACGAAGTGAAGTTCCAGTCGGACATCTCCGGTTCGATGTTCAAGATCTTCTCCGAGCAAGGCTCGTGGATGACCGGCGCTGACGTGGAAGGCGGCAACAAAGGCCACCGTCCAGGCGTCAAAGGCGGCTATTTCCCGGTTCCGCCGTTCGACCACGACCACGAAATCCGTACTGCCATGTGCAACGCACTGGAAGAAATGGGCCAGACCGTCGAAGTTCACCACCACGAAGTGGCGACTGCCGGCCAGAACGAAATCGGCGTCAAGTTCAACACCCTGGTGAAGAAAGCTGACGAAGTACAGGCCCTGAAGTACGTCGTGCACAACGTTGCCGACGCCTACGGCCGTACCGCCACCTTCATGCCCAAGCCACTGTACGGCGACAACGGCTCGGGCATGCACGTGCACATGTCGATCTGGAAAGAAGGCAAGAACACCTTCTCCGGCGAAGGCTATGCCGGCCTGTCCGATACCGCCCTGTACTTCATCGGCGGCATCATCAAGCACGGTAAGGCCCTGAACGGCTTCACCAACCCGTCGACCAACTCCTACAAGCGTCTGGTCCCAGGCTTTGAAGCCCCGGTGATGCTGGCCTACTCGGCGCGCAACCGTTCCGCCTCGATCCGTATTCCTTACGTCGGCAGCCCGAAAGCCCGCCGTATCGAAGCACGCTTCCCGGATCCATCGGCCAACCCGTACCTGGCCTTCGCGGCCCTGCTGATGGCTGGCCTGGACGGCATCCAGAACAAGATCCACCCAGGCGATGCTGCCGACAAGAACCTGTACGACCTGCCACCAGAAGAAGCCAAGGATATCCCGCAGGTTTGCGGCAGCCTGAAAGAGGCCCTGGAAGAGCTGGACAAAGGCCGTGCGTTCCTGACCAAGGGCGGCGTGTTCTCCGACGACTTCATCGATGCCTTCATCGAGCTGAAATCGGAAGAAGAGATCAAGGTCCGTACCTTCGTGCACCCGCTGGAATACGAGCTGTACTACAGCTGCTGATCTGACCGGCGCCTCGCGTCGATGACATGATCAGGACGGCCTCCTTCGGGAGGCCGTTTTCATTTCTACGCCAGCATCATCGGACAAGCCTTACAGCCCTATCTGCTGACACTGCGACACTCGACGCTCCATCAACCCAGGAGTCCGTCATGCGTACTGCCCACCTTGCCCTGACCTGTTGCCTTGCGCTGTTCGGCTGCAGCACACCACCCCCTCCTGCGTCAGGCCTCGACACCCTGCTCGACGCCATCGAGCAGCGCCTTGACCTGGCCGAAGCGGTCGCCTTGCATAAATGGGACAGCAGGCAACCGGTGCAGGCCGTGGCGCGCGAACGACAGGTGCTGGCCAGCGCACGCCAGGCCGCCACCGCCTACCCACTGGACCCGGCACGCGCCGAAGCCTTCTTCGCCGACCAGATCGAAGCCAACAAACTGCTTCAATACCACCTGCTGGACACCTGGCACCGCGCGCGGCAAGCACCCGCCCTGCCCCGGCGTGACCTTGCCCAGGATGTACGCCCCGCACTGGACCGCCTGCAGGCGCAACTGCTCGCCGCCCTTGCCCGCTTCGACCAGACGGCCCCGGCAGACTGCCCCGGCCAACTGGCCGATGCCCTGCAACGGCGCACGCGCGAGCCCGTGCGCCACCTTGCCCTGGTCCGCGCCAGCAGCCAGCTGTGCAAAAGCTGACGCGCGCCCTATGCTCCATATTGGTGCACCGCTTCGCCTGACGCCCCAGCATGCACCCCACTTTGGGTCACATGAATCGGTTAACCAGGGCTTTATGTCCTGAATTAGCGCGAATACAGGCATTTATCCGCCATTTCCGCTTCTTTTCAGAGCCTTGGTTTGGTTCTTGCATTTTCACCGCATCCAGCACGTCATCCGTGCGCGCCCCAGGCCTGGCCGGGGCGCCAAAAGAGTGCCAACAGAGGTCAACGACGCCTTATGACCATCAGCGATGCACAGCACCGTCTGCTCCTGGACAACCTGACCACGGCCACGCTCCTGCTCAACGCCGAGCTGCGCCTTGAGTACATGAACCCGGCCGCGGAAATGCTCCTGGCCGTCAGTGGCCAGCGCAGCCATGGGCAGTTCATCAGCGAGCTGTTCACCGAATCGGCCGAGGCACTCAACTCGCTGCGCCAGGCGGTGGAGCAGGCGCATCCGTTCACCAAGCGCGAAGCCCAGCTGACCTCGCTGACCGGCCAGAGCATCACCGTCGACTATGCCGTCACACCGATCCTGCACCAGGGCAATACCTTGCTGCTGCTCGAAGTGCACCCGCGTGACCGCCTGCTGCGCATCACCAAGGAAGAGGCCCAGCTGAGCAAGCAGGAAACCACCAAGATGCTGGTGCGCGGCCTGGCCCACGAGATCAAGAACCCGCTGGGCGGCATTCGCGGCGCGGCGCAGCTGCTGGCCCGCGAGCTGCCCAACGACGGCCTGCGCGACTACACCAACGTGATCATCGAAGAGGCCGACCGCCTGCGTAACCTGGTCGACCGCATGCTCGGCTCGAACAAGCTGCCGTCGCTGTCGATGACCAACATCCACGAAGTGCTGGAGCGCGTGTGCAGCCTGGTGGAGGCGGAAAGCCAGGGCGGCATCACCCTGGTGCGCGACTACGACCCGAGCCTGCCGGACGTGCTGATCGACCGCGAGCAGATGATCCAGGCCGTGCTCAACATCGTGCGCAATGCCATGCAGGCCATCGGCGGGCAGAACGAACTGCGCCTGGGCCGCATCACCCTGCGCAGCCGCGCCGTGCGCCAGTTCACCATCGCCCACGTGCGTCATCGCCTGGTGGCCCGGGTCGAGATCGTCGACAACGGCCCGGGCATCCCTGCGGAGCTGCAGGACACCCTCTTCTACCCCATGGTCAGCGGCCGCCCGGACGGTACCGGGCTGGGCCTGGCCATCACCCAGAACATCATCAGCCAGCACCAGGGCCTGATCGAGTGTGAAAGCCACCCCGGCCACACCGCCTTCTCGATCTACCTGCCCCTGGAACAAGGAGCCACCGCCTCATGAGCCGAAGTGAAACCGTCTGGATCGTCGATGATGATCGCTCCATCCGCTGGGTCCTGGAGAAGGCCCTGCAGCAGGAAGGCATGACCACCCAGAGCTTCGACAGCGCCGACGGCGTGATGGGCCGCCTGGCACGCCAGCAGCCGGACGTGATCATTTCCGATATCCGCATGCCCGGTGCCAGCGGCCTCGACCTGCTGGCACAGATTCGCGACCAGCACCCGGGCCTGCCGGTCATCATCATGACCGCGCATTCCGACCTGGACAGTGCCGTGGCCTCGTACCAGGGCGGTGCTTTCGAGTACCTGCCCAAGCCGTTCGACGTCGACGAGGCGGTGTCACTGGTCAAGCGCGCCAACCAGCACGCTCAGGAACAGCAGGCGCTGGAGGTGCCCCAGGCACTGGCCCGCACCCCCGAGATCATCGGTGAAGCACCGGCGATGCAGGAGGTGTTCCGCGCCATCGGCCGCCTCAGCCACTCCAACATCACCGTGCTGATCAACGGTGAGTCGGGTACCGGCAAGGAGCTGGTGGCCCACGCCCTGCACCGCCACAGCCCGCGCGCGGCCGCGCCGTTCATCGCCCTGAACATGGCGGCGATCCCCAAGGACCTGATGGAGTCCGAGCTGTTCGGCCATGAAAAAGGCGCGTTCACCGGCGCTGCCAACCTGCGCCGCGGCCGCTTCGAACAGGCCGACGGCGGCACGCTGTTCCTCGACGAGATCGGCGACATGCCCGCCGACACCCAGACCCGCCTGCTGCGCGTACTGGCCGACGGCGAGTTCTACCGGGTCGGCGGCCACGTGCCGGTGAAGGTCGATGTGCGCATCATCGCCGCCACCCACCAGAACCTGGAAACCCTGGTGCAGGCCGGCAAGTTCCGCGAAGACCTGTTCCACCGCCTCAACGTGATCCGGATCCATATCCCGCGCCTGTCCGACCGGCGCGAAGACATCCCGACCCTGGCCCGCCACTTCCTCGGCCGCGCCGCCCAGGAGCTGGCGGTCGAGCCCAAGCTGCTCAAGCCGGAAACCGAGGAGTTCATCCGCAACCTGCCGTGGCCGGGCAACGTGCGCCAGCTGGAGAACACCTGCCGCTGGATCACCGTGATGGCCTCCAGCCGCGAGGTGCTGATCGGCGACCTGCCGCCGGAGCTGCTGAACCTGCCGCAGGACGCCGCGCCGGTGACCAACTGGGAGCAGGCCCTGCGCCAGTGGGCCGACCAGGCCCTGGCCCGCGGCCAGTCGAGCCTGCTGGACAGCGCCGTGCCGAGCTTCGAGCGGATCATGATCGAGACCGCGCTCAAGCACACCGCCGGGCGGCGCCGTGATGCAGCCGTGCTGCTGGGCTGGGGGCGCAATACCCTGACGCGCAAGATCAAGGAGTTGGGGATGAAGGTCGATGGCGGGGATGACGATGAGGGTGAAGAGCACTGATTTTTCAGGTCACCTTTTAGATTTCTGGGGCTGCTGCGCAGCCCTTTCGCGGCACTAGGCCGCTCCTACAAGAGATCGCGTTCCCTTGTAGGAGCGGCCTAGTGCCGCGAAAGGGCCGCAAAGCGGCCCCAGCTATTTCAGCCCTGATGCACCGATCCTGTGCCCCACGCACTCGATGAAGGCACAAATCCCCTCGAAACCCGGCCAAATAACCCTAAAACCCCAGTATTCCCGGGCATTTCAAAACTGGCACGCCCCCTGCAATAGTCATTGCAACTCCAGTTTCGGGGACCCTGGTACAGGCAGGCCGGGAAATCCCCCTTTTATTCGCCACAGCAACCCGCTTTGGGGACCTCGGTACAGGCAGGCCGGGACATCCCCTCTTTTATTCGTGCAGCCTCACCTGCACCTTCCAGCGCCCGTCGTCCTCTGCACCCGACCATTCCCCTTGCAGGGGGCGCGCGGCAATCAGCGTCAGCAACAAGCCTTCCTTGCCCTTCTGTACCCGCCAGCCCACCGGCTTGCCCTGCAACAGCAACTGGCCGCGCTGGGCCTTGCCCTCGGCCTGGAACACCAGCGCCACGGTCCCTTCGACGTTCTCGCCATGCAGCTGGGGTTCTTCGTTGAACCACAGGTCCAGGCCATCCTGTACCACTTCGACCTGCTCCAGCACCCGCTCTTCTGGCGTGGTCAGGCGGCCGATCATCAGCCCCACCATCAAGCCGACAATGGCCAGGGACAGGATCATCCGCGGGAAGGCTTTCGAACGCGGGTCCGGTTCGGGGGTAGAATGCCCGTCATCTTCACGCTTGGAGCCGTGCATGTTTCACGTCATCCTTTTTCAACCAGAAATTCCGCCGAATACCGGCAATATCATCCGCCTGTGCGCCAACAGCGGCTGCGCCCTGCACCTGATCGAACCGATCAGCTTCGAACTGGACGACAAGCGCCTGCGCCGGGCGGGGCTGGACTACCACGAGTATGCCACGCTCAAGCGCCATCAAAGCCTGGCCGAATGCCTGGAAAGCCTCGGCCAGCCTCGGCTGTTCGCCTTCACCACCAAGGGCTCGCAGCCGTTCCATGAAGTCGCGTACCAGCCGGGGGACGCCTTCCTGTTCGGTCCTGAAAGCCGTGGCTTGCCCGCCGAGGTGTTGGACAGCCTGCCCGCAGAACAACGCTTGCGCCTGCCGATGCGGCCGGGGTGCCGCAGCCTGAACCTGTCCAATACCGTGGCGGTGACGGTTTATGAAGCTTGGCGGCAGAACGGGTTTGCCGGGAGCTGATCTTTAGCCTGGGCAGGCCTCTTCGCGGGTAAACCCGCTCCCACAGGTCTAACGCTGCCCTCGGGTTCAGCGCTGTTCCTGTGGGAGTGGCGGTTCGCCGCTGCGACTTGCCCGCGAAGAGGCCGGCACAGGCAACAAAAAAGCGCCCCGAGAGGCGCTTTTCCATTACCGGCAGTCTTACTGCACAGTCGGCACTTCACCCGCTTCCTGCATGCGCTGCATTTCTTGCGCGTACAGGGCGTCGAAGTTGACCGGCGACAGCATCAGCGCCGGGAACGAGCCACGGGTCACCAGGCTGTCCAGGGTTTCACGGGCGTACGGGAACAGGATGTTCGGGCAGAACGCGCCGAGGGTGTGGCTCATCGAAGCCCCGTCGAGGCCCGAGATCAGGAAGATACCGGCCTGTTGCACTTCGGCGATGAACGCCACTTCGTCACCGTTCTTGACGGTGACCGACAGGGTCAGCACCACTTCATGGAAGTCGCCTTCCAGGGCTTTCTGGCGGGTGTTCAGGTCCAGCGAGACACTCGGCTCCCACTGCTGGCGGAAGATCTGCGGGCTTTTCGGGGCCTCGAACGACAGATCGCGCACGTAGATGCGCTGCAGGGAGAACTGTGGGCTGTTGTCTGCAGCCGCGCCGTTGGTCTGTTGGTCAGTCATGGCAGATCCTTATCCTAATGTTTTCGAATGCAGTGCAAAGTCAGGCCGCCAGCAGCGCGTCGAGCTTGCCCGCGCGCTCCAGGGCGTAGAGGTCATCGCATCCACCGACGTGCGTGCTGCCGATCCAGATCTGCGGCACCGAAGTACGGCCGGCCTTCTGGCTCATTTCGGCGCGCAGCTGCGGTTTGCCGTCGACCTTGATCTCCTCGAACGCCACGCCCTTGCTCTCGAGCAGGTACTTGGCGCGCATGCAGTAGGGGCAGTAGTCGCTGGAATAGACGATGACGGGCTTCATATCACTTCACCAGGGGCAGGTTATCGGCTTTCCAGCTGGACACGCCACCGCTGAGCTTGGCCGCGGTGTAACCAGCCTTGAGCAGCTCGCGGCAGATGGTGCCGGACTGCTGGCCCATCGCGTCGACGACGATCAGGGTCTTCTCTTTATGTTTTTCCAGCTCAGACATGCGGTTGACCAGCTTGTCCTGCGGGATGTTCACCGCACCGACGATGTGCCCGGCGGAATACTCCTTGGCAGGGCGAATATCGATGACCAGCGCCTTGTCGGCGTTGACCAGCGCGGTCAGCTGGCCGTTGCTCAGGCTCTGGCCACCACGACGCACTTCGTTGATCAGCAGCAGGACCAGCAGAACGACGAAGATCGCCACCAGAATGAAGTGATCTGTCGCGAATTGAATCAGGTGAGCAACCATCGGGGGTGTTCCAGGCGATTGAAAATGGCGGCCAGTATACACAGCCCCCCATGACCACCAAAGCCCGGCGGGCCACCGGCAAAACCGGCTTCATGCTGCATGTCCGGCAGCGCCGGTCGGACAAGGGGAGGAATATTCGCCGTCGATGGCGGATTTGCCCTAAAATGCGTGTCTTTATCATCTTTGAACAACCGTGAGTTTGATTGATGACGAGTACGCCTAAACCCCTGGTCCTGATTATCCTGGATGGCTTCGGACACAGCGAAAGCCCCGAATACAACGCCATCTACGCCGCCAACACACCGGTCTACGACCGCCTGCGCGCCACCCAGCCGCATGGCTTGATCTCCGGTTCTGGCATGGACGTGGGGCTGCCCGACGGGCAGATGGGCAACTCGGAAGTCGGTCACATGAACCTCGGCGCCGGCCGTGTGGTGTACCAGGACTTCACCCGGGTCACCAAGGCGATCCGCGACGGTGAATTCTTCACCAACCCGGTACTGACCGGCGCGGTGGACAAGGCCGCCGGTGCCGGCAAGGCCGTGCACATCCTCGGCCTGCTCTCCGACGGCGGCGTGCACAGCCACCAGGACCACCTGGTGGCCATGGCCGAGCTGGCTGCCCAGCGCGGCGCCGAGAAGATCTACCTGCACGCCTTCCTCGACGGCCGTGACACCCCGCCACGCAGCGCCCAGTCGTCCATCGAACTGCTCGACGCCACCTTCGCCAAGCTGGGCAAGGGCCGCATCGCCAGCCTGATCGGCCGCTATTACGCGATGGACCGCGACAACCGCTGGGATCGCGTACAAGCCGCCTACGACCTGATCGTCGACAGCACCGCCCAGTACACCGCCAACAGTGCCGTGGCCGGCCTCGAAGCCGCCTACGCCCGCGATGAGAGCGACGAGTTCGTCAAGGCCACGCGCATCGGCGAAGCGGTCAAGGTCGAAGACGGCGACGCGGTGATCTTCATGAACTTCCGCGCCGACCGTGCCCGCGAGCTGTCGCGGGTGTTCGTCGAGCCGGACTTCAACGAATTCCCACGTGCCCGCCTGCCAAAACTGGCCGCCTACATCGGCCTGACCCAGTACTCGGCGAAAATCCCGGCGCCAGCGGCCTTTGCGCCGTCCAGCCTGAACAATGTGCTCGGCGAATACCTGGCGAAGAACGGCAAGACCCAGCTGCGCATCGCCGAAACCGAGAAGTACGCCCACGTCACCTTCTTCTTCTCCGGTGGCCGTGAAGAACCGTTCGAAGGCGAAGAGCGCATCCTGATCCCGTCGCCCAAGGTCGCCACCTACGACCTGCAGCCGGAAATGAACGCCCCCGAGGTGACCGACCGCATCGTCGAGGCCATCGAGCAGCAGCGTTTTGACGTGATCGTGGTCAACTATGCCAACGGCGACATGGTCGGCCACACCGGCGTGTTCGAGGCGGCGGTCAAGGCGGTCGAGGCCCTGGACACCTGCGTCGGGCGCATCGTCGAGGCACTGGAAAAGGTCGACGGCGAAGCGCTGATCACCGCCGACCACGGTAACGTCGAGCAGATGGAAGACGCCTGCACCGGCCAGGCGCACACCGCCCATACCAGCGAGCCAGTGCCGTTCATCTATGTCGGCAAGCGCAAGGTCAAGGTGCGTGACGGCGGCGTGCTGGCCGACGTGGCGCCGACCATGCTCAAGCTGCTGGGGCTGGAACAGCCTGCCGAGATGACCGGGACGTCGATTCTGCTCGACGACTGATCGGTGTTCATGGGGCCGCTTTGCGGCCCTTTCGCGGCACAAGGCCGCTCCTACAGGAGATCGCGTACCTCTGCAGGAGCGGCCTTGTGCCGCGAAAGGCCTGCGCAGCAGGCCCAGAACACATGAATTCCAGACAAACGCCTCGCTGCACACGCCGCGAGGCGTTTTTTTTGCGGCGATGCGCGGGCATACTAGGCCAGTCTCCATCCCTGGTACGCCCAACCCCATGCTCCGCGCCCTGTTCATACTCGCCCTGTCATGCCTGCTCGCCCCGGCCTTCGCCGACGAGCGCGCACAGACCCAGCAACAGCTGGACGCCACCCGCCAGGACATCGCCGAGCTGAAAAAGATGCTGGGCAAGCTCCAGGAGGAGAAGTCCGGCGTGCAGAAAGACCTCAAGTCCACCGAGACCGACATCGGCAACCTGGAAAAACAGGTGGAGGCACTGCAGCAAGAACTAAAAAAGACCGAGGGCGAGCTGGAGCGCCTTGATCACGAGAAAAAAAAACTCCAGAGCGCCCGCGTTGAACAACAACGCCTGATTGCCGTGCAGGCCCGTTCGGCCTACCAGAACAACGGCCGCGAGGAATACCTCAAGCTGCTGCTCAACCAGCAGAACCCCGAGAAATTCGCCCGCACCCTCACCTACTACGACTACCTGAGCAAGGCGCGCACCGAGCAGTTGCGCACCTTCAACGAGACCTTGCGCCAGCTGGCCAATGTCGAGCAGGACATCGGCCGCCAGCAGGAACAACTGCTCACCCAGCGCGCCGACCTCGACAGCCGCCGCCAGGCGCTGGTGGGCGAACGCGACAAGCGCCAGCAGGTGCTGGCCAAGCTCAACAGCGACATGAAAGAGCGCGACCAGAAGCTGCAGTCCCGCGAGCAGGACCAGGCCGACCTGGGCAAGGTGCTCAAGACCATCGAGGAAACCCTCGCCCGCCAGGCCCGCGAAGCCGAAGAAGCCCGCCAGCGCGCGCTGCTCGCCAAGCAGGAAGAAGAAAAGCGCCGCAAGGAGCAGGCCCTGGCCGCCGCGGCCCGCACCCAGCAAGCGGAACCGGAAGAGCCCCCGAAAAAGGCCCGTACCACCCTTGGCCCGGTGGTTTCCAGCGACGGCGCCAGCTACGGCGGTGCATTTTCCGCAGCCCGGGGAAAACTTCCATGGCCAGTCAATGGTCGACTACTGGCACGCTTCGGTGACATGCGCGGCAGCGATGCCCGGGCCAAGTGGGACGGCGTGATGATCAGCGCCAGCGCCGGTACCCAGGTGCACGCCGTACACGGCGGGCGCGTGGTGTTCGCCGACTGGTTGCGTGGCGCCGGGCTTCTGGTCATTCTCGACCACGGCAATGGTTACCTGAGCCTGTATGGCCATAACCAGAGCCTGCTCAAGAGCGCCGGCGACATCGTCAAGGCCGGCGAAGCCATCTCCACCGTCGGCGACAGCGGCGGCCAGGACAGCGCCGGTTTGTACTTCGCGATTCGCCAGCAGGGCCGGCCCACCGACCCTGCGCAATGGTGCCGAGGCTAAGCACCGACTACTTTTACGGCGCGGCGCGTGAAAACGCCGGGCCGATGCTCCCGCAAGGGGCGCCTACAGGATCAGGAGTTCGTTCGACATGCTGCACTCGCCTCGCCTCACCCAGCTGGCCCTGACCATTGCCCTGGTCATCGGCGCGCCCCTGGCTCTCGCCGCCGAGCCGGCCAAGCCTGCCGCTGCCGCCAAGCCGGCCACGGTGCCAGCCACCGAGGTGACCGCCAAGGCGCCACTGCCGCTGGAAGAGCTGCGCACCTTCGCCGAGGTCATGGACCGCATCAAGGCCGCGTATGTCGAGCCCGTCGACGACAAGACCCTGCTGGAGAACGCCATCAAGGGCATGCTCAGCAACCTCGACCCGCACTCGGCCTACCTCGGCCCTGAAGACTTCCAGGAGCTGCAGGAAAGCACCAGTGGCGAATTCGGTGGCCTGGGGATCGAAGTCGGCCAGGAAGACGGCTTCATCAAAGTCGTTTCGCCGATCGACGACACCCCGGCCTCCCGCGCTGGCGTGCAGGCCGGCGACCTGATCGTCAAGATCAACGGCGCCCCGACCCGTGGCCAGACCATGACCGAAGCGGTCGACAAGATGCGCGGCAAGGTCGGTGAGAAGATCGTCCTCACGCTGGTGCGCGACGGCGGCACGCCGTTCGACGTGACCCTCACCCGCGCGGTGATCCAGGTCAAGAGCGTGAAGAGCCAGCTGCTGGAGAACGACTACGGCTATATCCGCATCACCCAGTTCCAGGTCAAGACCGGCGAAGAAGTGGGCAAGGCCCTGGCCAAGCTGCGCAAGGACAACGGCAAGAAGCTGCGCGGCGTGGTGCTCGACCTGCGCAACAACCCAGGCGGCGTGCTGCAGGCCGCGGTGGAAGTGGCCGACCACTTCCTCACCAAGGGCCTGATCGTCTACACCAAGGGCCGCATCGCCAACTCCGAACTGCGCTTCTCTGCCGACCCGGCCGACGCCAGCGAAGGCGTACCGCTGGTGGTACTGATCAACGGCGGCAGCGCCTCGGCGTCGGAGATCGTCGCCGGCGCCCTGCAGGACCAGAAACGCGCCGTGCTGATGGGCACCGACAGCTTCGGCAAGGGCTCGGTGCAAACCGTGCTGCCGCTGGCCAACGACCGTGCGCTCAAGCTCACCACCGCGCTGTACTTCACCCCCAACGGCCGCTCGATCCAGGCCCAGGGCATCGTCCCGGACATCGAAGTGCGCCCGGCCAAGCTCACCGCCGAAACCGACACCGAGAACTTCAAGGAAGCCGACCTGCAGGGCCACCTGGGCAACGGCAACGGCGGCGCCGACCGCCCGACCGGCAGCGCCAAGCGCAAGGAGCGCCCGCAGGACAACGACTTCCAGCTCAGCCAGGCCCTCAGCCTGCTCAAGGGCCTGAACATCACCAAGGGCGAATAAGCACACCCCATGCGTTACCTGCTGTCCCTGCTGTTCTGCCTGCTGGCCGGCGCCGCACACGCGGCCCCGGCCAAGGCCTACCTGAGCATCATCATCGACGACCTCGGCCAGAGCGATGTGCGCGACCAGCGCACCCTCGCCCTGCCCGGCCCGATCACGATGGCGATCATGCCCGATACCCCTCACGCCACCGAGTTTGCCCGCCAGGCGCACAAGGCTGGCAAGACGGTGATCCTGCACATGCCCATGGACCCGGCCACCGGCCCTTATGCCTGGCACCCCGGCACGCCGCTAGCGGAACTGGCGCAGCGCCTGGACGCGGCCTTGGCCAAGGTGCCCTTTGCTGCCGGCATCAACAACCACATGGGCAGCCGCATGACATCACAACCCGAGCCCATGGCCTGGTTGATGGGCGAACTGCAACGCCGTCACCTGTTCTTCGTCGACAGCCGTACCAGCGCCGCCACCGTGGCGGCGGCCAAAGCCCAGGCGATCGACCTGGCCCACGTATCGCGTGATGTGTTCCTGGACGACGAGCGCACCGTCGATGCGATCAGCGCCCAACTGCAGCAGGGCATCGCCCTGGCCCGCAAGCAGGGTTCCGCGGTACTGATTGGCCACCCCTACCCACAAACGCTGCAAGTGCTGGAAAGCGAACTGCCCCGGCTCAAGGCCCAGGGCATCGAGCTGATCCCGATCCGCCAGATGATCGCCGAGCGCAGCAACCAGGCCATGCCTGCCCATGGCAGCCATGGCCTGTACCGCAACCGTTGAAACACCTCCATCGAAGGGGAAGCTTGCTTGAGGGTGCTGGATCAGGGGATTGCGTCTTCCATGAGTCGAGTCTCCGGGTAATGAGACTCGAGCCCAGAACCTGGCCTGCAATACCAGGCACTGCACAAGGCTGGGCACTCAATCGAAAGGAATCAGGCCCTCGGCCTGCTCTAGGCGAAGATCGCCGCGATAAATGGCCAAAAGCAGGCCCTGGCTGCTGGCAGCGTCGAGCTGGGCCTTACGGCCAAGGCTGCGCTGCGACCAGAGTTTCAGGTGCCCCTTGCTGAACGAGCGGCCGGGCGTATCCGCGGCACCATAGTGGAAATGCGCCTCCCACAGGCCAGCGCCCTGTGCCCTGCCTGCCGCCGGTTTACGCCGTACCTCGTAAACATCCAGGTAATCGTTCGCCGCCAGCAACTTGCGCGGCCCGGCACGTGACACAACCACCTTATCCTGTTCGACGAGGAACCTGAGGCTGGCCGCAGTCGGGTGGCTGGTGGTGAGGTATAGGCTGGTCAACAGGTCGATGCGCGCCGCCTCCAGGCGCTCTATCGCCTCCTGCAACTTTCCGAGCAAGGGTTGCTCCTTCTCGGTGCGCGGCAGCCTTGCCAGGCTTTCCCTAAGACCTTCAACATGGCCTTCGATCACACTGGAAAGCCCGATCGGTTCATCCTTCTGCAGGTACTGCCGACCCAGCGCAATCACCGATTCGACCTTGTCCAGCAGCCGCTGGGCATTGACGCGCTCCTTGCCAAGGTCGAACTGCAGCGTTTTCTCCCGCGCGACCGGCGCCTCCTCGACCCAACCCTTACCCTGTTTGCGGAAGGTTTTCAGCACGCTCGCCTGGTTGGCGCTGCGCTGCTCCACCACCGTGTTGCCGTCACGCTGTGTTTCCACCCCGACGACACTGCGCCCGCGCGAGGTCCTGACCACGAAGCGCTTGCCGCCCCGCGCACCATAGAGCGATATGCGCGCAACGCGGACCTTCTGCTGCTCCTTTTCCTCGACGCAACCTGCCAGCTCTTTCTCCGCCGCCTTGACCAGGCGCGCAAGTATCTTGCGGTACTGGATCAGGACGTCCGAATGGATGATGTCGCCCCCGGTCTCTGTCAGCAGCACCGCGGCGGCCTCGGCCTCGGCGTAGGCATCCAGCACGCCGTTGAGCACATCGATGCGTTCGTCGAGGCCCAACTCGCCCCTGGCCAGCTCCCCGTGAGCCGCGCCGGCGCTGCGCAGCTCTTCATTCATCAGGTCGTGGTCGTACCGGCTGAGGGTCCGTTCGTCGGTGTCGGCCACCCGATTAAGGCACAGCTCCCCAAGGTCGGCGAGCAGGTAGAACTCCAGGTCGATCGCAGTCGAACTCCTCTGCCTGATCAGGTTCTTGAGCCAGGCGTCCTTGTTGATCCGTGTGCCATCGTCACGGGTGAACACCAGTTCGTCATCCTTGAAGCATTCGTCCAGCACCTCATCGAAGGGCCAGGCCAGCTCGACCAACTGCTCTTCCCACCTGGCCACACGCTCCAGGCTGCCCCTGAAGGACGCATAGGCCGCCTTCTCCCCATCGCTGCGCGGATTGATGAGGATATCCCTCGCCTGCGCCCCCACACCCTCGGTATTGATCAGGTCAGTCAGGTGGTTGTAGCGGGCAAAATAGTATTCGATCAGCTGGTGCTGGGTAGTGTTGCGCTGAACCTTGATTGCTTCGGTCATCTGCACAGAGGGATTGATGGCTTTGAGCTCGGCGAGCAGCCTGTTGTGCGCCCGGTAATTTTCGATCACCGCGGCCAAGTCGTCGGCAACCTTCTGCTTGAGCAGCTTGACCATGGTTTGCGCCGAATCGAGCTCGCTCTGTTTCGCCTGATCGAGCGGTTTGACGGCCTCCAGCTGCTCGACGACCTGCAAATTGCTCATCAACAGTTCATTGTGCTTGCTCAGCACCTTGCCCAACTCAACAGCGGCGATGGTAAGTTCGGCATCCTGCTGCTTGGCCCGCTGTTCCCGGGCCTCTTTTTCCTCTCTGAGTTGCTGGATACGGCTTTTCGGCATGCCGCCGCGCAAGCGCAGGCCGGCATCGATGCGCCATGCCTTGCCCTCGGCGAGGAGCCATGGGCCTGCCTGCCCTTGGCTATCGACAATGCGCACGCCTGCTGTGCCGACCAGCACCGGATAGATATCGCTGCCCAGCGTCACGTAGTGCTGGCCATCGAGCAGGTACAGGCCGGTGGCATCAGGCTCCAGGCCATGCAGGCTGACCGACGAGCGCATGGCTTGCAGCTGTTGGCGCTGCACAGGCGCCAGGACAGTGTTGCCCGAAGCCCCCCGCCAGCTGAAATCAAGCGACACCCCCTCATGCATGGCCACAGGCCCCGGCAGGCTGACGCTGCCCAGGCCAATGCTCGGCGATGGCGCATCAGGCGCCGGGCGCGCTGCAAAAAGCCCACCGAAGCCGGCCAACGCCGCCATGTCGTTTGCCGCAGGCGGTTCGATACGCGGCAAACGGGCATGCATCAGGACCATGGCGAAGTTCAACAACAAGTCGACCACCGCGGCGCTACGCTCGAACTCATCGCCTTCCTTGAACGCCTGCAGATCCTGCGAAACCGCCGCCACGCCCTGCACCAGCCAAGCCACCGAGGCCACCGGCCCCCGCAACACCACGGTCAAGGCCTGGAACAGCAGCCAGGCCCCCTCCTTGAGAATCGCCCAGCGGCTCTGGGTGGTGGAAGTCGACTCACGGTTCGCCAATTCGACCAGCAGATCACGGTTGGCCAGGTACATCTGCTCATCGACATCGGTGCGCCAGAAGCTCGCGGCGAACGCAGGCGGCCTCACCGGCTCTGGCAGGATCAAGGTGTCCAGAATGGGTCGACCCAGGTGCGGCTCGATGAAGCCACCGTTGCCGTAGACCTTGCGCGCATCGGGTGTGAGCCACGTCAGGATGCTGTCCTGCAGGGATTGCTGCGTGCGAATGGCGGCCATCATCGCGTCCAGGTTGGCGTACTCCAGCAACGCGGCGCCCGGGTACAACGGGCGGTAGAGCAACACCGTCTCACGTACCGCGGCGAACAGGACATACATGCCCATCACCTGGTCGTGCAACTTGGTTCCCGGCTCGCGGGCAAACGCCAGCGGCATCCAGACAATTTCCGAAGCTTCGCTGCCCACCAGGCCCCGGCAATAGTCGACCACGCACTGCAAGCCATTCTCGCTCAAGCTGCCATCGAGCTTTGCGTCGATCGCGGTGAACAACAGCGCGCAGCGCCATTCGCGAGCGAAGCGCAGGCAGCGCTCGCTGCGGGTCGCCGGCGCATCGAGCAGGGTTTTCACATAGCCCGGGTAGTGGCCACCGATGTCGACGCGCCCCACCAGGCCCTGCACGTAGTCGGGCGTCATCCAGTCCATGATCAGCTGCCCGCTGCCGTGGCTGATCGACGTCAGGGTCCAGCCGGCCAGCGAGGCGAGGTTGCCGATGGCGAACTCGGTCAAGGTCATCTGCCGGGTCTGCGTCACACCGCCACCGGTGCCGCTACCCGCACCACCGGGCACCCCCAACGAGCGGGTCAGTGTGAGGTCGAGCTCATCGGCGAAGTAATTGGCCTCGATGGGATAGTCCTCCAGCATCTGTTTGCGCAACCGCTCGCGGGTGAAACTGCGCAGGTCCTCGACCTGCTCCAACGACGACAGCCCTTGCGATTGCGCCTGGGCCAAAGCCAGTTCGAACAGCGCGCCTTGAACGGCAAAGCTGTCCGCCGGCTGCGCCTGCCGCTGCGCCAAGGGCACGTTCAAGCTGGCCGTCGGCGTAAGCAGGTAGCCATCGATGAACCACCGTGCGGGGTCGCTCAATCCTGCGAACATGCGCTCCAACGCCACCACATCGGGGCATTGCCAGAAGGGTGCGCGAATCACTTCGTCCAACAGATACTCCAGCAGCGCGGCAACCTGCTGGGCGAACACATCGCCCTCCAGCGCCTGGCGACTCCAGGTCAGGCTGTCGAAGCTGAACCGATAGCCCAGCTCCTCCTGGAGCGCCTGGGCGAAGCTGGCATCGCTGTCGAACACCCGGACCACACTCGACGGCGAGCACCACAGCAGAAAGTCACGTTCATCAAGCGATGCCTGCACCAGCAGCTTTGGCAGCAGCCGCGTGACGGCGCTGTCTCCTCGCACAAGGCGCACTTGCACAAGGCTCACCGCCGGCTGCCTGGCACCGCCCTGCAGCAAGCCGTGCACGCAGTCCACCTGCTGTGCATCCAACCCTTGCATCGGCAGGTTCTGCAGCAGGGCCTGTTTCAACAACTGCTGCAACCAGCGGTCGCGGCTTACCCCCAAGCTACCCATCGCCGACCAGTATTCGACCTGCGCCTGGCAGAAGTACTGTGCCAGCGCGGTCAACAGTGACTCGAGCTCATCGAGCACGGCCTGGATGGACTCCGTGCCATCGAGCACGGGCGCGCCTCTGCCATCGGTAAAGGTATAGGGCAGCGCCAGCGCAACCTTGAACTCGCCACCCGCATCGCCCAGCGAGCGCAGGGTCGCGCTCTGTCGCAAGGCATCGAGCATCACCTCGAGCATCGGTCGCTGCGACCAGCCCCTGTGGGGCGAAGCAGGATTCTGCTGGGTACTGTCGGGAACCAGCAGATACAGGGGCTCGGCGTCGGGCAGCCTGAGCCGTCGAAACCGGCGTGAATGGGTGTTGAGCAGCTGCAGGATGCCCGTGCTCAACGTTTGGCGCAGCGTTGGGCGGCTGGCGAACTCGCTGGCGACGGCTTGCCTGAAATCCCTGGCGGGCACGGTATGGGTACTCATGCTGGTCTCCTCGTGAAATGAGCGAAGAGCCTGGGGCCAGGCGCGCCGGCAGCGGCGGCAAATAAGTCTGCACTGCGCGAATCGGCTCGTTGCGCCCCTGCACTACCCCGTTACCGCCTTGCACCCCACCCGCAACACCACAGTGCGTGCTCCAACCTCGAGGAGACGCAACATGAAAGCACTACACGCCCCCTTGCTGGGGCTTGCCCTGTGCAGCGCGTCAGCGCTTTGCCTGGCAACGGACCTTGGCCAAGGCATGATCACGCCTTCCGGGCCGAAGGTACTGAGCAACAGTCACGGAGAAAGCAATCACTGGAGCGGTATTGGGCGGCTGCGAAGGGAAGACGGCGAGCAGTGCATCGGTTCGCTGATCGATACCCGCGACGCAGAGCCTGCGAGCCCCGGCCCGGCCTACGTGGTCACTGCCGGGCACTGCGTGAGCCGGCACAACGGCGTTATCGTTCAGGACCAGCCCCTCAAGGCACAGATCAGCTTCAACTACTTCGGTGATACGGCGGCAGACCATCGCGTGTTCAACACCCGCCGGGCAATCTGGAGCAGTATCCAGGGCAACGACCTGGCGCTGCTGGAGCTGGACGCCACGTTGCAGGAGGTGATGGCGCGGGGTATTGAGCCGATGAAACTGGGCGCACCCGTCGCTGCAGGCAGCGAGGTGCTGATGGTCGGCGAGCCCGCCGGCGCAGGCACCGGGCTGCGCCTTTCAGCCTGTACCGAGCACGACCTGCCAAGCCTCAGGGAAGGGCTCTGGCTCTGGCGCAACCTCAAGCGTAACGACTGCCCCGGCGTTGCCGACGGGGCCTCCGGCAGCCCGATGATCGACCGTGCCAGCAACCGCATCGTCAGTGTGGTCAACAGCCTGACCCAGGATGCAGTGGCCGCCATCCCCGTCCAGCGCCTGCTCGGCTGCTTCGCCCAGGGCCATGCCAACCTCGACCCGCGACACTGCCAGTTGCTGCCGGGCTTCCAGTTCCGCCTCGCCTCGCCGCTGCACTTCAGCCAGTTCCGCAAGATCACCGTCGATGCCGAAGGCCACCTCCAGCCACCTACCTGGGGCGTCGCCTTCACCCTGGACACCCCCCGCTACCGCTACAAGGTCACGCGTGATCCGCTGGCCTGCGAAGGGCCGGAAGGCTACAGCGGTACATTCCCCAGCAGCGGCGGGCTGATCGACGACCCTATCGCGGCCGAAGCAGGCTGGCATTACCTGTGCCTGGTCGGCGTCACGTCGGCCGATGCGCTGTCCTGGCCCGGGCTGATGGCCAACGCGCTGAGCCTGCCCGTGCGCGTGCTGGAAGCCGGTGCGGTAGCGCTGCCGAAGGTGACCGCAGAACGCCAGGCCAACGGCGATGTGAAACTGAGCTGGCAACTGCAGCCTCCGCAGATCACCCGCTACCGGGTGAAGCGCGGCCCAGCCACCACCACCGACTGCGAAGACGCCAAGGGTTACGGCAGGCTGACGTACCAGAGCTACGTGTTCAAGGCCGACACCTTCCCCCTGAAGGTCTGCACCATCGCCATCGATGGCACCAAGGAAAGCTCGGCACCCCACACCGACCTGCTGCTGGCCGAAGACGCCTGAAACGACAAGGGCCCGGTTCTTGCGAACCGGGCCCTTGCTTCACATCAGCTCAACATCAGCTGTACACACGCCCCAGCAACTGGCGGTGGCTTTCGAACTGATCCAGCACGTCACGCACGATCTGCTCGCGGGTGAAGCCCATCAGGTCGTACTCCTGGCTGCCGTCGTGCAGGTACACCTCGGCGCGGTAGAAGCGCTGCTGCACTTCCGGCTCGCCTTCGACCGGCGCCTCGCTCGGCGCGGCCAGGTAACCGTCCAGGCTGGCTTCGTAGACGAAGGGGTTACCCTCTTCCATCATCACCCGCAGGCCCATCATGTTGCGCGATTGGCCAACACGGGTCTCCACTTCGAAGCCCAAGGTGCGCAGTTGCTCGGCGGCTTCTTTGAGCGCCGGGCTGACCTGCTTGTCCATGAAGCGCTGTACCACGGCCTGGGTCGGCTGCAGGTCCAGCTGGCTCAGGCGCTCGCTGAAGCCGCGACGGCCGCGGGCGGCCAGCTCGGCGCGCTCGCTCTCGACGGCGACGTCCTGCTTCATCGCCTTCATCAGGCCGAACATGAACAGCACCAGCACCACCGAGAACGGCAGGCCGGCCAGCACCACCATGGTCTGCATGGCCTCGAAGTTACCGGCGAACAGCAGGCCGATGGTCACCAGGGTGATCACGACCGACCAGAACACCACCATCCAGTGCGGGGCGTCTTCGTCGACCTTGCCGCCTTTGCACGACAGGTTGGCCATCATCACCGCGCCGGAGTCGGCCGGGGTGAGGAACAGCACGAAGCCGACGAACACTGCCACACCGATGACGATTTTCGACGCCGGGAAGTATTCGAGTAACTGGTAGATCGACATTGATGGCTGTTCGAGCGCGGTCTTGCCGAGCTCCACGGCGCCCTGGTTGATCACCAGGTCCAGCGCGGTGTTGCCGAAGATCGACAGCCAGGCCAGGGTGAAGCCCAGCGGGATCAGCAGCACGCCGCTGACCAGTTGGCGCACGGTGCGGCCCTTGGAGATACGGGCAATGAACATACCCACGAACGGGCCCCAGGAGATCCACCAGGCCCAGTAGAACACGGTCCACAGGCCCAGCCAGCGCTCGGACTTGTCACCCGCGCCTTCATACACATAAAGGTCGAAGGTCTTCAGCACGATACCGTTGAGGTAGTCGCCGATGTTCTGCACGAAGCCGTTGAACAGGTGCAGGGTGTTGCCGGCCAGCAGCACGAAGATCAGCAGGCCGCTGAACAGCAGGATGTTCAGGTTGGACAGGCGGCGAATGCCGTTTTCCACGCCCGAGACTGCAGCGATGGTAGCCACGCCGGCCATGGTCAGGATCACCGCCAGCAGGTTGGTCTTGCTGTGGTCCATGCCGAACAGGTACTCGAGGCCCGAGGCCACCTGCATCGAGCCGATGCCCAGGTTGGTCACCAGGCCCAGCAGGGTGACGAACATGCCGAAGATGTCCACGGCATGACCGGCACCGCCCTTGACCCAACGCTCACCGACCAGCGGGTACAGCGCCGAGCGCAGGGCCAGCGGCTGGTTGTGGCGGTAGGCGAAGTAACCCACGGCCAGGCCCACCAGGGCGTAGATCGCCCAGCCATGCAGGCCCCAGTGCAGGAAGGTCAGTTGCAGGCCCTGGCGCGCGGCCTCGAGGCTGGCAGGCGTGCCTTCCGGCGGATTGAAATAGTGGTCCAGCGGCTCGGACGCGCCGAAGTACAGCAGCGAGATACCGATACCGGAGGAGAACAGCATGCCGGCCCAGGCGCCGTAGCTGAAATCGGGGGTGTCATCCTTGCCGCCCAGCTTGAGCTTGCCGTAGTCGGAGAAGGCCAGGTAAACGACGAACAGCAGGTAACCGCAGATCACCAGCATGTAGTACCAGCCGAAGGTACGGGTCAGCCATTTCTGGGCGACACCGAGCACCTGGCCGGCGGTTTCGGGTACAGCGATCAGCAAGGCGGTCAGAACGAGGATCAGCAGCGCCGAGGTGTAGAACACCACGCGGTTGACCCGTACCCGCTCGGCAGGGGGGTTGGTTAGGGAGGCAGAACTCATTGCACGAATGCTCCGGGCAGTGCGGCAGTGGAGGCTAATCAGTCTTTTCCCGAGCAATTGGTGCAATAGCCCCACTGCGTCAGGTGTTATAAAAGGCACCCTGGAAACCGTGATCCCGATCAGAAGCGTTGCAAGAAAACAGACGGGTGACCTGTCGCCGATGCGCCTATCCCTCTAGGGAGTGCGCGCATTCGCCACAGCCACCAGGCCCGCTCCAAGGGCCGACCGCGCAGCCTGTGGCCGCTCGGCAGAATCTGTCTTTGCATCGCTCATGCCCGTCAACGCCTTGTATTCCGGGGGGTGCGCGATTTCCTGGGGTGTCAATCCGTGTCCCGTTGAGCGCTTGAAAAGTGTCAATGGCACAAATTGTCGCAGAGCTTATTCTTTATTGATTGAACGTTCAATCAAAACAAAATAGACTGGCCTTCGCCGAGTCAGCCGCCCGTCGTCTGCTCGCAGGCCTGAGGAGATAGCAAGATGCCCAAGGTCGGTATGCAACCCATCCGCCGCCAGCAGTTGATCGAAGCCACCCTGCAGGCGGTCGATCAGGTCGGACTGGGTGACGCCAGCATTGCGCTGATTGCCCGTTTGGCCGGCGTGTCGAACGGCATCATCAGTCACTACTTTCAGGACAAGAACGGCCTGATCGCAGCGACGATGGGCTACATCATGAGCATGCTCAACGAGGGCGTGGCCGCGCGTCGCCAGGCCCTGACAGACGACAGCCCGCGCGCTCACCTGAAGGTGATCATCGAAGGCAACTTCGATGCGAGCCAGGTGAATGGCCCGGCAATGAAAACCTGGCTGGCCTTCTGGGCCTCCAGCATGCACCAGCCGTCTTTGCACAGGTTGCAGCGGATCAACGATCACCGCCTGTATTCCAACCTGTGCTGCCAGTTCCGCCGCGCCCTGCCGCTCTACCATGCGCGCAAGGCTGCCCGCGGGCTGGCGGCCCTGATCGACGGCCTCTGGTTGCGTGGCGCCTTGTCGGGTGACGCATTCGACACCGACCAGGCGATACGGATTGCTTACGAATACATGGATCTACAACTGGCTAAACAGCACACCCTGGGCACTAACGACCAGGCCGCTGAACCACCGCGCACAGCCACTGGCCAACCGGCAGGAGCGTGACGCGGCAGCCAACCACACACTGCACTTGCGAGGACACTATGGCCCGTTTCGGAACGCAAAAACTCTACATTGATGGCGCTTACGTCGACGCTGGCAGCGATGCCACCTTCGAAGCCATCAACCCGGCCACCGGCGAAGTCCTCGCCCACGTGCAGCGCGCCACCCAGGCCGACGTCGAAAAGGCCGTCGAAAGCGCCGAGCGCGGCCAGAAAATCTGGGCCGCCATGACCGCCATGCAGCGTTCGCGCATCCTGCGCCGCGCCGTCGACATCCTGCGCGAGCGCAACGATGAGCTGGCCCAGCTGGAAACCCTGGACACCGGCAAGTCGTACTCCGAAACCCGCTACGTCGACATCGTCACCGGCGCCGACGTGCTGGAATACTACGCCGGCCTGGTACCGGCCATCGAAGGCGAGCAGATCCCGCTGCGCGAATCGTCCTTCGTCTACACCCGCCGCGAGCCGCTGGGCGTGACCGCCGGTATCGGCGCGTGGAACTACCCGATCCAGATCGCCCTGTGGAAATCCGCCCCGGCCCTGGCCGCCGGCAACGCGATGATCTTCAAGCCATCGGAAGTCACCTCGCTGACCACCCTGAAACTGGCCGAGATCTACACCGAAGCCGGCCTGCCGAACGGTGTGTTCAACGTCCTGACCGGCAGCGGCCGTGAAGTCGGCACCTGGCTGACCGAACACCCACGCATCGAGAAAGTCTCGTTCACCGGCGGCACCACCACCGGCAAGAAAGTCATGGCCAGCGCTTCGAGCTCGACGCTCAAGGAAGTCACCATGGAACTGGGCGGCAAGTCGCCGCTGATCATCTGCGCCGACGCCGACCTGGACAAGGCCGCCGACATCGCCATGATGGCCAACTTCTACAGCTCCGGTCAGGTCTGCACCAACGGCACCCGCGTGTTCATCCCAGCCTCGATGAAAGCCGCCTTCGAAGCCAAGATCGCCGAGCGCGTTGCCCGCATCCGCGTTGGCAACCCGGAAGACGAGAACACCAACTTCGGCCCGCTGGTCAGCTTCGCCCACATGGAAAGCGTGCTGGGCTACATCGCCAAGGGCAAGGAAGAAGGTGCCCGCGTGCTGTGCGGCGGCGAGCGTCTGACCGAGGGTGATTTCGCCAAGGGCGCCTTCGTGGCCCCGACCGTGTTCACCGACTGCACCGACGACATGACCATCGTCAAGGAAGAGATCTTCGGCCCAGTGATGAGCATCCTCAGCTACGAGACCGAGGAAGAAGTCATCCGTCGTGCCAACGACACCGAATACGGCCTGGCCGCCGGCGTGTGCACCAACGACATCAGCCGCGCCCACCGCATCATCCACCAGCTGGAAGCCGGCATCTGCTGGATCAACGCCTGGGGCGAGTCGCCGGCCGAAATGCCGGTTGGCGGCTACAAGCAGTCGGGCGTCGGCCGTGAGAACGGTGTCAGCTCGCTGGCTCAATACACTCGCATCAAGTCGGTCCAGGTCGAGCTGGGCGGCTACAACTCGGTCTTCTAAGGCCCTGTCCCGCCACGCCCGTGCCCTTGCGCACGGGCGTTCCCGCTCCCTGATCACCGCCAACACGAGGGTACTTTCATGTCCCATGAATTCGATTACATCATCGTCGGTGCCGGTTCGGCCGGTAATACCCTGGCTACTCGCCTGACCGAAGACGCCAGCGTCACCGTCCTGCTGCTGGAAGCCGGCGGCCCCGACTACCGCTTCGACTTCCGCACCCAGATGCCAGCCGCCCTGGCCTTCCCGCTGCAGGGTCGCCGCTACAACTGGGCCTACGAGACCGACCCGGAGCCGCACATGGACGGCCGCCGCATGGAATGTGGCCGTGGCAAGGGCCTGGGCGGTTCTTCGCTGATCAACGGCATGTGCTACATCCGCGGCAACGCCATGGACTTCGACGGCTGGGCTGAACTGCCAGGCCTGGAAGACTGGACCTACCTGGACTGCCTGCCGTACTTCCGCAAAGCGGAAACCCGCGACATCGGCCCCAACGACTACCACGGCGGCGAAGGCCCGGTCAGCGTTGCCACGCCTAAAGCCGGCAACAACCCGCTGTTCCACGCCATGGTCGAAGCCGGCGTGCAAGCCGGCTACCCGCGCACCGAAGACCTGAACGGCTACCAGCAGGAAGGCTTCGGCCCGATGGACCGTTCGGTGACCAAGAACGGCCGCCGCTCCAGCACCGCACGCGGCTACCTGGACCAGGCCAAGAAGCGCCCGAACCTGACCATCGTCACCCACGCCCTGAGCGACCGCGTGCTGTTCGACGGCAAGCGCGCCGTTGGCGTGACCTACCTGGTGGGTGACAGCGAAGAGCGCGTGGAAGCCCGTGCGCGCAAAGAAGTCATCGTCAGCTCCGGCGCCATCGCTTCGCCGCAACTGCTGCAGCGCTCCGGCGTCGGCCCGCGCGCCCTGCTGGAAAGCCTCGACATCCCGGTGGTCCACGACCTGCCGGGCGTCGGCGAGAACCTGCAGGACCACCTGGAGCTGTACCTGCAGTACGCCTGCACCCAGCCGGTGTCACTGTACCCGTCGCTGCTGTGGTGGAACCAGCCGGCCATTGGCGCCGAGTGGATGTTCAACGGCACCGGCATCGGCGCCAGCAACCAGTTCGAGGCCGGTGGTTTCATCCGTACCCGCCCTGAGTTCAAGTGGCCGAACATTCAGTACCACTTCCTGCCGGTCGCGATTAACTACAACGGCTCGAACGGCGTTAAAGAGCACGGCTTCCAGGCGCACATGGGCTCCATGCGCTCGCCTGCACGTGGTCGTATCCAGGCCAAGTCGAAGAACCCGCGCCAGCACCCGAGCATCCTTTTCAACTACATGGCCACCGAGCAGGACTGGCAGGAATTCCGCGACGGCATCCGCCTGACCCGCGAAATCATGGCCCAGCCGGCGCTGGACCCGTACCGTGGCCGCGAGATCAGCCCAGGCGCCCACGTGCAAACCGATGAAGAGCTGGACAAGTTCATCCGCGAGCACGCCGAAACCGCCTTCCACCCGTCCTGCTCGTGCAAGATGGGCACCGACGACATGGCGGTAGTGGATGGCGAAGGCCGCGTGCATGGCATGCAGGGCCTGCGTGTGGTCGACGCGTCGATCATGCCGCTGATCATCACTGGCAACCTCAACGCCACCACGATCATGATCGCCGAGAAAATCTCCGACAAGATCCGTGGCCGCAAGCCTCTGGCGCGCAGCACCGCCAAGTACTACGTGGCGGGCGATGCACCGGTGAAGGGCAAGCCGATGCGTGAGGTTAAGCAGGCCTGACCCCCTGCTACCACCTCGGTTGGACTGGCCGGCCTTGTCGCCGGCCGGTCTGGCCAACCCAAGTGTCAGCGCAGCTACCTGCCCCGGCAGATGCTGCTGCCAACCCGCCCACAATACGTTCCCAGGCAACCCTGCCCTCTGCGCCTTCCTTGGCCAAGATCATGCCCGAGAGGCAACTGATCCCCCCGCCACCCAGCAAGCAGCCTCGCTTGTGCCCGCCTCTGCCACACAGATCTCAACCCGCCGATTCTCCACTGCGCAGCCAAGAGCGCCGGTTGGACGTTGATCGGATTTTCGGGACCGATGAAACATCTGTCATTAATTGGATCCAAAATCAGGAATGCCATATCCTTCGTTTCCCAAGAGACCCGCGCAGCTCTAGTGGCACCCTACACAGCGACAATGAGAACAATCATGGACGGTTGGCAAATTGAGCTTTTACATGCACTGGAAGGTGCTGTTGACGAGAACGTCATCTTCGCATTGATTCTGGAGGCCAGCGCCGCGCTGGAATTCAACTTCTGTGCCTATGGCCAGCAGATCCCGTACCCGCTTTCGAGCCCCAAGGCGATCATGCTGAACAACTACCCTGTCCCCTGGCAGGAGCGCTACAGCACGGCCAGGTACATGGAGAGCGATCCCACCATCCTCCTTGGTCGCCAGTCGGAGCGACCCATCATCTGGAGCGACCAACTCTACGCACAGACGCCCGAGTTGTGGGAGGAAGCCCGCGCGCATGGCTTGCGCAAGGGACTGTCGCAATCAATGCTCAACGCTGGCGGTAGCTGCGCCATGCTCACGGTGGCCCGCAGCGACTCGCAAATCAGCGAACGCGAACTGCACGAAAAAGGCGACAAGCTACGTTGGTTGGCCAGCACTTCTCACGCCTCGCTCAGCTCGATCCTGAACAGACGACACAGGAACGCCGAAGCCCCCGAGCTCACCGAACGTGAGCGAGAAGTGCTCAAGTGGACCGCAGATGGCAAATCAGCCAGTGAGATCGCCGACCTGCTGACGCTGTCCAAGAACACGGTCGACTTCCACATCAAAAATGCCGTGCGCAAGCTCAAGACCGCCAACAAGACCGCTGCGGTAGTGCGCGCAGCCATGCTCGGCTTACTGTTCTGACGCCCCTGCCCATGGCTGCAACATGACAACTGTATGACTGCCAACCTACTCTTTTTAGTAGCTTACACATCTGGTTACTGATGTATCTAATAGCTCCGCCCTTGAGAGTCTGCGGAGCCCGAGAAATGGAATTCATCACTGGAAAGCTGGAAACACTGGACGCCAGCATACGCTCGGCAATGGCGCACTATCGGTATCAGGTATTTGTCCGAAAACTGGGATGGGATCTGGATTGCGAAGAAGATTCCGAGTTTGATCAGTTTGATAGAGACGACACGGTTTATATTCTTGCCAGGGACAGCCAGAAACAAGTGGTCGGTGTGGCGCGCTTATTGAGTACTGCCACACCTTATTTGCTCAGTGAAGTATTTCCGGACTTGCTGGCCGGCCAGCCACTGCCGGCCAGCGAGCAGGTCTGGGAGTTGTCGCGCTTCGCCGCCGCCGACACCAGCGCCTCGTCAGACTGCCTCGAACGGCAGATTTCCTCACCCAATGCAATTGCCCTGATGCAGGCGACCTTGCGCTGCGCAGCGGAACACGGGGCACGCAAGCTGATCACCGTGTCACCGCCAGGTATTGAACGGCTGTTGCGCAAGGTGGGCATAGACGCCTCCCGTGCCGGCGAAGTCTGCAGCAAATACGGCCAACCCTTGTATGCCTCCTGGATCACTGTGAACTGAGCGGCGAACCGTTCGCCCATCGTTCCCTCCCCACCTGATTGGAAATAACCATGAGCCTCGACCAGATCAACGATCATTGGTACGCGAAAGCGACTGTGCGCAGTACACCGCGAATTATTGTGCCGGACTATGACGGCGAACAACTGATCTATCCCGTCTCGCGTTGCGCAATGTGTGAGCACCCGATCATTCAAGCGCATGGCAAGCGCATAAAAAATTATGTATTGACCCAGGCGGCCTATCAGTTTCTCTATAACGTCGGGCTATTAGAAACAAAGTTCATTATCCAGTGTTGCCTGGACATGCTGCATGACAAGTTCCCCGGTATCGGCGAGGTGGAAAAACTACAGGCCCTCACGGTAATCATCGACGAGGGCTACCACGCCCATGTGGCACTCGACTATCTGACCCAGATGAATGAAAAAAGCGGTATCGAGGCCATCGAGGTGCCACATACCAACCAGAAGCTGGATGCGACCGCCCGAGCCTACGCGCAATTGCCAGAATCGCTGCGTACCGAATTCCAGCTGCTGGCCGTGACCATCGCCGAGAACGTGCTGACCGACGAAGTGGCCAATCTGGGGCGCGAGCGTGAACTGAGCCAGTCGTTCACCACACTCATGGTCGACCATGTCCGTGATGAGGGGCGACATTCGCGGTTCTTCGCCGACGTGATGAAAAAACGCTGGCCGACCCTGCCGCAAAGCACCCGCGAACGCTTCGGCATGATGCTACCCGCCTATCTCGACGATTTCCTGAATGTCGATCCTGAACGACGCTTCGAGCGCCGCATGCTGGCCCACTGCGGGCTGAGCCCCGAGCAAGCCGAACAGGTGATCCACGAGTCCGATCCGACCTTCCATGCCGATCACGCGCGCATGAAGAAATCGATCCTCCAGCGTCTGTACCGCCTGCTGCGGCAAATGGGCATTCTCGACCTCCCGCAGGTCAGGGAAGCATTTGCCGACCGCGACTACGTCAGCGCCTGAGTGGAGGGCAACTGCCGTGAAAACCCTGATCGTCGATAACTTCGATTCATTTACCTACAACCTTTTCCAGTTCATGGGCCAGGTTTGCGGTGAGGAACCTGATGTCTTCACCAACGACGTCTCGCCAGCGGACATCGATCTCGACCGTTACGCCGCCATCATCATTTCCCCCGGCCCAGGCACCCCAGCGCGCAAGGCCGACATCGGCCTGAGCGAGGACGTCATACGCGATGCCCGCGTGCCGGTACTGGGCGTTTGCCTGGGGCACCAGTGCATGGCCCACCTGCACGGAATGGACGTGGTGCATGCCCCCGAACCGATGCACGGGCGCCTGAGCCGCATCAGCCATGACGGCCAAGGCGTGTTTTCCGGGCTGCCTGCCGAACTGACCGTGGTGCGCTATCACTCGCTGATGGTGCGCCAGATCAGATCGCCGTTCGTCGTCAGTGCCTGGGACCAGAACGGCATGATCCATGGCATCCGCCACAAGGATCGGCCACTGCACGGCATCCAGTTCCACCCCGAATCCATCTGCACCGAGGCAGGCCTGCAAATGCTAGGCAATTTCCGTGACCTCGCACACCAGCACCGCAGCACCTGTTGCTGACAGCCCGCGCCAGCCTTTCCGGAGATTCCAGATGAGTGACAACCGTGTCGAATTCCGGGCCCTTGATCATGTGCCCGACACCCTGGCGGCCTTCGAGCAAGAGTTCGCCCAGTCCCCGGCTTCTTTCCTGCTGGAAAGCAGTGTGGTGATTGAAGGGTTCTCTCGCTTTACCTTCATGGGTGACTCGCAAGGCCGTTGGGCCGAAGTACTGCGCTACCAGCAGCAGAGCGCCAGCGTCGAAGTGCGCCGACTCGAGGGCACGCAGCACGAGCCGGCAGAGGACTTCCTTGACTGGCTCAGCGCACGCCTGGCTGCCCAGTACACCCCCTGCCCTGCCGAACTGCCGTTCGACTTCAACCTCGGCTATGTCGGGGTCCTGGGCTACGACCTGAAAGTAGCCAACCTGGGTGACCCGGCCTGGTCGTCGCCAACCCCTGATGCCACCTTCTTGCTCGCCACACGCATGCTGGTGATCGACCATCAGGAAAAACGCAGCTACCTGTTGCACCTGGTCAAGGACGAATACGACCAACCGACGGCCAACGCCTGGCTCGACCACGCCAGCGCACGCCTGCAGGCACTGCCCGCCGCCCAACCCCTGACCCGGCGCCCCCGGCGCATGTCGCTTGAGCAGGTCGAACAGTGGATCGCGGCCCATGCCAACGCCCGGCACGCGAAAGCGGACTACATCGAGAAAATCCTGGAGGCCCAGCGCCAGATCGTCGACGGCGAAACCTATGAAGTCTGCCTGACCAACCTGGTGGAACTACCTTTCGAGCATTGCGCCTACGCCCTCTACCGGATCATGCGCGAACTCAGCCCCGCGCCCCACGCTGCGTACTACGCCATTCCCGGTTTCGAAATGGCCAGCTCCTCCCCCGAGCGCTTCCTCAAGGTCGACCGCCTGGGGCAGGTTGAAGCCAAGCCGATCAAGGGCACCCGACCACGCAGCAACGACCCCCGGGAGGATCAGCGCCAACTCGACGATTTGCGCCAGGACGAAAAAGACCTTGCCGAAAACCTGATGATCGTCGACCTGCTGCGCAACGACCTGGGCCGGGTGTGCCAGATCGGCTCAGTGAAAGTACCCGGTCTGTTCGTGGTGGAGAGTTACTCCCATGCTCACCAACTCGTGTCGACTATCCAGGGCCAGCTCAAGCCCGGCATGCAGGCCCTCGACTGCGTCAAAGCCAGCTTCCCCGGGGGTTCGATGACCGGCGCCCCGAAAAAGCGCACCATGCAGATCATCGGCGCGCTGGAGCAAGGCGCCCGGGGGGCTTACTCCGGTTCGCTGGGCTGGCTGTCGCTCAGCGGCGCCTGCGACCTGAGCATTCTCATCCGCAGCGTGGCGGTGCACGATGCACTGGCACGATTCGGTGTCGGCGGCGCCATCACCGCACTTTCCGACCCTGAGAGCGAATACGTCGAGACCGTGGTCAAGGCTAGCGGCGTGGTGGAAGCGATCGCCCTGCTTGACGAGGTGAGCGCATGAGCCTGCCCCGCCACGAGAACCACAGGCAAGCGATAGTGGTCGGCGCCGCCGGCTCGATCGGGCGCATGCTCTGCGAACAGCTGGGCGCAACCGGCCTGAAGGTGCTGGGCGTCGACCTGGAGCCGACGCAGGCGCCTGCAGGCTGCGAAGTCATCCAAGGCGACATCCGCGCCCCAGGCACGGCACTGTGCCAGCAACTGGCGAATGCACACATGCTGGTGCTGGCGGTCTCGGAGAACGTGCTGTTGCAGGCGCTTCCCGCCCTGCTGCCGCACCTGGCGCTGGACTGCCTGCTGGTCGAAACACTGTCCATCAAGAACGCCTTCGCCACGCTGGTTCGCGATGTCTCGCTGCCGCAGACGGTAGTGGGCCTGAACCCGATGTTCTCGGGTGACCTGGCACCCGAGGGCAGGCCGGTGGTGGTAGTGCCCTACCAGGCTGGAGCGGCAATCGATGACCTGCGCGAACGCCTGACAAGCCGTGGCATGCGCCTGTACACGCTGACGGCGCAGCAACATGACCAGACCATGGCGCTTTTGCAGACCGTCGGCCACTCCATGGTGCTCGCCTTTGGCCACACCCTGGCAGCCAGCGACGTGCCCTTGGCGCAATTGATCGAGCTGGCGCCACCGCCATTCAAGGTCATGCTTGCCCTGCTGGCCCGCATGATGACCAACCACCCGGACGTGTACTGGGAAATCCAGGCCGGCAACCCGGCCTCCGGAGCCACCCGCGAGCAGGCCATTGGCTACCTGCAACACCTGGATGGACACGCCCGCAACGACGCCCATGTCGAATTCCTGGCTGCCATGGCCAGCCTGCGCAATTACCTGCAGGAGGCCCAGCCTCAACTGGCGACCAGCTGCAGACAGCTGTTCGAGGTGGTGCAGGCGCACACGCCCGACGCCGTGGCAAAAAGCCCGGTGCTGGGCACTCACCGTGAACGCATCGACCGCATCGACGATCAGCTCGTCGACCTGATCGCGCAGCGGCTGGAAATCATTCGTGAGGTTGCCGACAGCAAGCGCGACAGCAACACCGCCGTGATGCAGCCCGAACGGGTTCGCCAGGTGCTCGCCCGCTGCACGGCGCGAGGGCGCACGCTCAATGTGCCGGCGCAACTGATCGAGCAGCTCTACCACGCCATCATCGAGCAGTCCTGCCAGATCGAATACGACGTCATCGGCGGCCCTCGCCAGACACTGCTTGCCGTCACACCGGAAGTGTTTTCACAGACAGGAGTCCGCTGAACATGAACCAGCACAAGCACAACGCCGGCCCGCTCATCGAGTGGCTGGCCCAGACCCTCGACCAGGACTACCAGTACCGTCAGGACACCCTCAGCCTGACCGCCAACGAGAACTACCCGAGCGAACTGGTACGCCTCACCTCCGGCAGCACCGCCGGGGCGTTCTACCACTGCTCCTTCCCCTTCCCGGTACCCATGGGCGAGTGGCACTTCCCTGAACCAGGGCAGATGAACGAGATCGCCGACGACCTGCGCGGGCTGGCCCGGCGCATGCTCGGGGCACAGGCATTCGACTGGCGGCCCAATGGCGGGTCGCCCGCCGAACAGGCGCTGATGCTGGCGGCCTGCAAGCCAGGCGAAGGTTTCGTCCACTTCGCCCATCGCGACGGCGGGCACTTCGCGCTGGAACAGCTGGCGAGCAAGATGGGCATCGAAATATTCCATCTGCCGGTCGACCCGAGCAGCCTGCTGATCGATGTTGCCAGGCTCGATGATCTGGTGCGCCGCAACCCGCACATCCGCATCGTCATCCTCGACCAGTCGTTCAAACTGCGCTGGCAGCCACTGGCAGAGATTCGCGCGGTACTGCCCGAGTCCTGCACCTTGACCTACGACATGAGCCATGACGGCGGCCTGATACTCGGCGGCGTATTCGATTCGCCCCTGGCCTGCGGCGCCGACGTGGTCCATGGCAATACCCACAAGACCATCCCCGGCCCGCAAAAAGGCTACATCGCCTTCAAGTCCGCCCAGCACCCGTTGCTGGTCGATACGTCGATGTGGGTTTGCCCGCACTTGCAGAGCAACTGCCACGCCGAGTTGCTGCCATCGATGTGGGCGGCCTTCAAGGAAATGGAAGTATTCGGCATGGCCTACGCCCAGCAGATGGTGCGCAACGCCAAGGCCCTGGCCAACCAACTGCACGAGCTTGGCCTGGAGGTTTCCGGGGAGTCGTTCGGCTTCACCGAAACCCACCAGGTGCACTTCGCCGTCGGTACGCTGCAACAAGCCTTGGCCATGTGCGTGGACAGCCTGCATGCCGGCGGCATTCGCTCGACCAATATCGAGATCCCCGGCAAGCCGGGCGTTCACGGCATTCGCCTGGGCGTGCAGGCCATGACCCGTCGCGGCATGCGCGAGGACGATTTCCGCCAGGTGGCCGGGCTGGTGGCGGACCTGTACTTCAAACGTACCGAACCCGCGCGCGTAGCGGCCAGGGTCAAGGAGCTGCTGGCTGGCTTCCCATTGGCACCGCTGGCGTTCTCCTTCGACGGGCACATCGACGAGGCATGTCGCCACCTCATCGAGCGGGGTATTCAGCGATGAACGTACTGACCCGGTTGTTCACCGGCTCCCGGGAACTGACCCTGGGACAACTCGTGGGCCATGTACTGGTTGAAAGCGACATCAGCGACCTGTTCTGCATTCCCGGCGACTTCACGATGCAGCTTTCGCGGGAAATGCTCGGCACGCCCGGCCTGACCTTGCGCACCATGTCCCACGAATACAGCACCACCCTGACCGCCCTGGGGTACGCCTTGGGCGGTCAAGCCCCCGGCGCGGTGTGTTTCACCTACGGCGTGGGCGCCCTGAACGCCATCAACGGCATTGCCCAGGCCTATGTGGAGCGCCTGCCACTGGTGGTGATCTCCGGCTCGCCCGGGCACAAGGAGCGGCAAGGTTCGATGTTCGCTCACCACACCATCGTCGACCACGGCACGCAACTGCGCCTGATGCAGGAAGTCACCGTGCACCAGGCATGCATCGAAGACCCGCACCAGGCCCAGGAACAGCTGCGTGAGGCGATCGCCATCGCCCTGCATGAATCGCGACCGGTGTACATCGAGATCCCCCGCGACCTGTTCCTGCACAAGGTGCGCCACACACCTCGGCGCACGCCCCTCGGGCGTCAACCGGCGTTGTTCGACCAACAGGCGCTGAGCGCCGCCGAACAGGCATTGAAACTGCTCGACCAGGCCAGCCAGCCGGTGCTGGTGCCTGGCCTGGACATCAAGCGCTGGCACCTCGGCGTCGAAGCCTTGGCGCTTAGCGAGGCGCTCGGCCTGCCTTGGGTCGAAACCCCCATGTCCCGGGGCGGCCTACCGACAGCGCATGCCAATTACCGAGGCATTTATGCAGGCCCGGCCTCGCCTTCTCGCCTCACCCAGACGCTGGTCGACAGTTGCGACGTACTGATGCTGCTGGGCGAGCCTAACTCCGACGTCAACATGGGCATCGTCAGCCAGATCGCCGGGGGCCGGCTGATTCACGCCAACGACGGCGTGGTGATGGTCGGCCGTCAGCGCTTCGAGCTGAGCACCGAGGCTTTCCTGCGAGCCCTGCTTGGTCTGGCCACGACTGCCCGCCGGCATGGCCAGGCCTTGGCACCGCTGGATACGAACCAGGCCACGTTCATTCAAAAGGCGACCCCAGAAGCACTGCCCGCGGCGGATTCGCCGCTGACCCCCTTCGAAATCATCGTCGAGTTCAACAGGGTGTTCAGCGAGCACCCCGACCTTGACCTGATTGCCGATTGCGGTGACGCCTTTTTCATGTCGCTGGGCATGTTCCCGCGCGACGTACTGGCCTCTTCCTTGTACATGAGCATGGGCCTGGCGGTACCGGGCGCCATCGGTTACCAGCTGGCAAGCGGCAAGCGCCCACTGGTGCTGGTGGGGGACGGCGCGTTTCACATGACCGGCAACGAGCTGATGCATGCCGCCCGCTTCGGCACCACGCCCATTGTCGTGATTCTCAACAACCAGCGCTGGACCTCTTTGTCGAGCAAGCCGCAGGACCGCCCGCTGACCGAGCAGCCGGACCTTGAGTTCATCGATATCGCCCGCTTCCACAAAGTGCAGGGTTTCACTGCCAACACCTCGCAGCAGCTTCGCGAACAGCTTGCCGAAGCCTTGGCCATGAACCGGCCGGTGCTGATCGACGCGCGCGTCGCACCAGACTCGCGCTCCTATCTTTGCGAGCGGTTCTTCGATGCGGTGCAGAAACAGCAGCATCTGCCTAAAGCCTGAGCACCAGTGCCCCAGCCTCAGAATGGAGTCGTTTGAAATGGAAGCCGTCACCACACTCGCGCTCACTGCCGCCCAGCACGCTATCTGGCTGGGCCAGCAGCTCGCCAGCGAGAGCGCCGCCTACAATATCGCCAGCCTGCTGCACCTGGACGGCCGCGTGGACACACAGCGCCTGCAGGCTGCGCTGGACCAGGCGATGAGCGAGAGCACCTGCCTGCGGGCACGCATGGTCGAAGCACAAGGCCTGGTACAGCAACAAATTCTGCCGATGGCGCAAAGCGTCATCGCCGAACACGCCTTCGCCAACGAGAGCCTCGCCCGCCAATGGCTGGCCGCTGACCTGTTGACGCCCGTGGACCTGGAGCACGGCCCATTGCTGCAGGCCAGCGTGGTGCGCGTCGCCGAAAACGCCGATTGCCTGTACGTGAAGAGCCACCATATCGCGCTGGACGGCGTAGGCCTCGGCCTGTTCCTCAAGCGCTGGGCGGCGCTGTACAGCGGACAAGGCGACAACGCAGCGCCACTGGGAGCATTTCACAAGGTGCTGGAGGCCGAACAGGCCTACCAGGCATCGCCTGCCTTCACCCAGGACCGTGACTACTGGCACAAGCAGGTCGACAGCAGTCTGACCGTGGCCAGCCTCAACTCACAGGTGAAACTGCCGACCAGCCAGGCACTGCTGCACCGCGGCCAGTTGTCCGAAGCGGCGTTCCAGCGCCTGCGCCAGTGCGCCAGCCAATCGCAGAGCCATTGGGTGCACGCGCTGATAGGTGCCTTTGCCGCCTTCATCGGCCGTAGCACCGGCCAGCGCGATGTGGTCGTCGGCATCCCGATGATGAATCGCCTCGATACCCAGGCGCACGATGTGCCCTGCACATTGGCCAACGTGCTGCCATTGCAGGCGCGAATAGACCCATGGACGCGGGTAAGCGAACTGGTAGCCCAGGCCGGCGACGCCCTGGCCGGCATGCGCGCGCATCAGCGCTACCGGGCAGAGGATATCCGCCGCGACTGCAACCTGGTTGGCGAAGGACGGCGACTCACCGGCCCGCAGATCAACATCGACATCTATTCGCCCACGCTGGCGTTCGGCTCGCTTCACTGCGCGGTCGAGGTGCTCAGCGCCGGCGCCGCCGACGACCTTTCACTGCAGGTCATGCCCCTGCCTGGCCAAGGGCTGCAAGTCTGCGCCATGGCCAACCCGGCGCTCTACGACGCGGGTGCGCTGGCAAGCCACGTCGAGCGTTTCCTTGCCTTCGTTGAAGCGTTCGCCAGCGACGCCGAGCGCCCGCTCGGCCAACTCAGTGCCCACCCACAACAGCCCAACCCGCCGCTGGCACCAACCAGCCAACACCAGGCCACACTGCTCGATGGCTTCGCCCGCTGGGTTGCCAGCACGCCAGACGCCATTGCGCTGACATTGGGCGAACGGGCACTGAGCTACCGGGAGCTGGATTGCCAGGCCAATCGCCTGGCGCATCTGATCAAAGCCAACCTGTCGCCCCGTCCATCGTCACCACAGCGCACCATCGCCCTGCTGCTGGAGCGCTCCCTGGAAACCGTGGTGGCCATCCTGGCCGTGCTCAAGTGCGGAGCGGCCTACGTGCCGCTGGACCCCGACGCTCCCCATGAGCGCTTGGCCAGCATCCTTGACGAGTGCAACGCCGATATCTTGCTGTGCAGCGAAGCCACGGTGGCCAAGGCGTGCGAGCTGCAGCCTGGCAAGCAACCGTTGAGCATCGACGCCAGGGCCGCACTGCAGGCCTTGCAGGAGGCCGCAGATCACGTACCACCGGGCGGGCCACAGCCTCAGGACCTGGCGTACGTCATCTATACCTCAGGTTCCACAGGCAAACCCAAGGGTGTGTGCGTCAGCCACCATAACGTGGTGCGGCTGTTCGGCAGTACCCACAGCTGGTTCGACTACCGCAACAGTGACGTCTGGACCGGCTGCCATGCCTACATGTTCGATGCCTCGGTGTGGGAGATGTGGGGAGCACTGCTGCACGGCGGGCGCCTGGTGATCGTGCCAGTGGCAATTACCCGCGACCCTCATGCCCTGCTGGAGCTGGTGGTGGACGAACAGGTCACGGTGTTCGGCCAGATCCCCTCGGCGTTCTACCGTTTCATGGAGGCCGAAGCCGACCGCCCCGAACTGGCCGCACGCATGACGCTGCGCTACCAGTGCTTCGGTGGCGAGCCCCTCGACCTGGGTCGCCTGGCCCCGTGGTTCGACCTGCCGCGCCCGGCGAACACGCAATTGCTCAATTTGTATGGCATCACTGAAACCACCATCAACACCTGCCATCGTTTCATCACCCGTGAACAGGTAATGGCAAATGCCGGCAGCCTGATCGGCCGCCCCTACGCCGACATGGACGTACTGGTTCTGGATGACGCCTTGCAGCCAGTGCCCGAAGGTGAACAAGGTGAAATGTATGTGCGTGGCGAAGGCTTGGCCCAGGGTTACCTGGCCCGCCCCGAACTGGATGCCGCACGCTTCGTCGCTGACCCGTTCGGTGCTTCGGGGCAACGCATGTACCGCAGCGGTGACGTGGCGATCCGCCTGGCCGACGGTGAGCTCGAGTACATCGGCCGCGCCGACCAGCAGGTGAAGCTGCGAGGCTATCGCATCGAACTTGGGGAAATAGAAAGCTGCCTGCGTGCCCACCCATCGGTTTCAAATGCCGTAGCCCTGGTGACAAACGACCGAGCCAACGATCCGAAGCTGATCGCCCATGTCGTGCCGGCACCGGGTTATGCAGTGGGTGACGTAGACAGCGAGGCCTTGCGCGAGCACCTGCGTGAACATTTGCCAGCCTACATGGTGCCAGCGGCTATCGGGGTGCAGCAGGCATTTGCCATCACCGCCAACGGCAAGCTCGATCGCCGTGCCCTGCCCGCGATCGAGGCAAACCATGCGCGCCACCTGGAGCCTGCCCGGGACCGCCTCGATGAACAGGTTCTGGCCCACTGGTCAACGCACCTGGATCTACCGCGCATCGGCCTGGACGACGATTTTTTCAGCATCGGCGGCGACTCGATCAAAGCCATCGGCCTGTGCCGGGACATGGGCCTGCCCGTGCTGCAGCTGTTCGAGCAACCTACGCCCCGCGGCTGCGCCGACTACCTGCGCCACAGTGGCCTGAGCGCCGCTGCCAGCGGCTGGACCCAGGCCATGGGAGCCGGTGCCCAGCCAGGCCGCACCACGCTGCTGCTGGTGCCGTTCGCCGGCGGCAACGTGTTTGCCTATCGCCAACTGGTAGAGCAGCTTGGCAGCGCCTTCAACTACCTGTGCGTACGCCTGCCGGGCCACGATGTGGTACAGGCCGATGAACCCTTCGCAGACAACGCAACCATTGCCGCCGGCGTGGTCGCCGAAGTGCTGAGCAAGGTGCAAGGGCCGTTGCTGGTTTATGGCCACTGTGCCGGCAATGCGCTGGCCCTGGACATCAGCCGCCGCCTGGAACAGGCCGGCGCCGACCTGCGGGGGTTGACCATCGGCGGCATGTTGCTTGACCTGCAGCCTGAAGAGGTGGAACAGCAGGTGGCCCAGCGCTCTGGCGAGCAGATCATCGATTTCCTGCGTGAGCTGGGCGGGTTCAGGGAGGTGCCCGATGCGCACAGCCTGGCCGCCATTGCCAGGATGACCAAGCACGATGCCGGCCAGACCGCTGCATTCTTCAGCAATGAGGCCAGGCAGCGCGGCATGCTGCGCGCGCCCATCCATGTCATCGTCGGCAGCGCCGACCCGTTGACCCCGGACTACACCAGTCGCTACCTCGACTGGCAGGCCTACAGCGCAGATGTTTCGCTGGACGTGATCGAAGGTGGCGGCCACTACTTCGTCAGCGAGCAGCCAGAAACACTGGCGCAAGTGCTGCTGCGGCACAACGCAACGCTGGTCACGCCCCAGGCTCGGCGCCTGCAGCGTGTGCTACGCGACTTCCACAACCCGTTCGATGCCCCCCACGGCCAGTTCCTGCTGCTACGCAACAGCGCCTTGCAGCCTTCGCTATGGCCGAGCTTCAGCCCGATACCGCAAGGCTGGCAGGTGGCATTCGGCCCGGCTTCGCGCCAGCAGTGCCTGGACCACCTGGAGGCCCACGCTCAACCTGCCGCCCCGCAACTGCCCGGCCTTGACGCCCCTTACTGGCCAGAGCGCTTCGAGCGCTACTACCGCCAGCAGGGAGCCTGGACCGGAGAAACCCTCGATGCCTGTATCGCCCGCCATGCCGGCCAAACCCCCGAGCGGATCGCCTTGACTGACGGGGAGCGCAGCCTTACCTACGCCGAACTGCACAGCCGCTGCAACCAACTGGCCGACGGATTCGCCCGCCTGGGGCTGCGACCGGGCGATCGTATCGTGGTGCAACTGCCCAACGTGCTGGAGTTCATAGAGACCACCTTCGCGCTGTTCCGGCTTGGCGTCGTCCCGGTGTTCGCCCTGCCCACCGACCGACGCAACGAGATCACCCACATTGTCCAGGCCAGCAAGGCCGTCGCGTACCTGATCAAGGATCACGCCCTGGGCTTCGACTATCGGGACATCGCCCGCGAGCTGCAAACCCTGCCGGATGCGATTCGTCACGTGATCGTACTGGGCGAAGCCGCAGAGTTCACACCCTATGCCAGCCTGTATGGCCGCGACCTTCCCGTTCCGGCCACAGACAGCCGCGCACCAGCGCTGATCACACTTTCTGGCGGCAGCACCGCCATGCCCAAGCTGATCCTGCGCCGGCATGACGACTATCTGTACAGCATCCGGGTCAGCGCCAGCATCTGCCAGTTGAGCCCGCAAAGCGTCTACCTGTGCGTGCTGCCAGCCGGGCACAACTTCACACTCAGCTCCCCGGGGTTCATCGGAACCCTGCTTGCGGGCGGCCGTGTCGTGATGCAGGCAGACCCCAGCGGCTCGGCCTGCTTCGCCAGCATCGCCCGGGAAGGGGTGACCTTCACCGCCCTGGTCCCAAGCCTGGCGCAGGCCTGGCTGCACGCGCCACGCCAGCACGACCTGAGCAGCCTGCGTTTCCTGCAAGTGGGTGGCGCGCGCCTGAGCGACGAGGTGGCGGCACGCTTGAGCGAAAACTTCGACTTCACCCTGCAACAGGTCTATGGCATGTCCGAAGGGCTGGTCTGCTACACCGACCTCAACGGCGACCTGGACCAACTGCTGCACACCCAAGGGCGGCCAATGAGCCCGCTGGACGAAATCCTGGTGGTCGATGATGACGATCTGCCGGTCGCCGTCGGGCAGCCAGGGCACCTGCTGGTACGTGGGCCGTACACCATCCGTGGCTACCTCGACGCCCCCCAGCAAAATGCCCGGGCATTTACCGCTGACGGTTTCTATCGCACCGGCGATGTGGTGTGCCTGCGCGAGGACGGCTACCTGGTGGTCACCGGCCGCCACAAGGACCAGGTCAACCGTGGCGGTGAAAAAATTGCTGCAGAAGAGATCGAAGGCCGCCTGCTGGCCCACCCCGGAGTGCTGGAAGCAGCAGTGATTGGCGTTCCCGACCCGCATCTGGGTGAGCGCACGTGTGCCGTCCTGGTCGTCGCCCCTGGCCAGGGCTGTGACACCGCCACCCTGAAGGCCCACTTGCAGGCACGCGGCGTTGCTGCACAGCGCATTCCCGATCAGTTCCAGTGGCTGCCCAGCCTGCCCAAGACCACGTTGGGCAAGACCGACAAGAAGGTACTGCGCCAGCAATTCGCGGCGTGAACCGCCCTATTTCGATTTCAAGGATACTGCGATGGCAATTCCACAGATTCAGCACTACCCGATTCCCGACCATGCCCCGCTGAACCGACCAGCGCTGCCTTGGTCGCCTGCGCCTGAGCGGCTGGCCCTGCTGGTCCATGACATGCAGAACCACTTTCTCAAGCCCTATGCCTCACCAGCCCTGGTCGATGCCTTGGTCCAGCGCATCCAGGCCCTGCGCGAAGCGTGCAATGCCCTTGGCATTCCGGTGTTCTATACCGCCCAGCCCGGTGACCAGGCCGTCGATTCACGTGGCCTGCTCTGCGACTTCTGGGGCCCGGGGTTGGCCGATGACGGCTTCAGCCCCAACATCGTCAGCGGGCTGGCACCCGATCCGCAGCGTGATGTGGTGCTGGTCAAGCATCGCTACAGTGCCTTCGCCCGTTCCGACCTGCTTGAGCGACTGCAAGCAGCCGGCCGCGACCAGCTGATCATCTGCGGTGTCTACGCCCACATCGGGTGCCTGGCCACCGCCACCGACGCCTTCATGGCAGACATCCAGCCGTTCGTCGTCGCCGATGCCCTGGCCGACTTTTCCCTGGAGCGTCACCAGTTGGCGCTGGAGCAGATGGCGCACTGTTCAAGCGTTGTGCTGTCGACGCAACAGCTGCTCGACACGCTCGCCCCGTCGAGCGTCGCCCATGACCTGCCGGGCGACGTCGCACGCTGCCTGGCGCTTCCCGTGAGCCAGGTCATGGAGGTGGACGACCCGGTCCAGCTGGGTCTGGATTCAGTGCGCTTGTTGATGCTGTTCGAGCAGTGGCAGCAAACCGGGCTGCCGCTGACTTTCCTCGAACTGCTCGAGCGCCGCAGCATTCGCGCCTGGGTACAACTGGTCGACCAGCGCCTGCAAGCGCAAGCCGCGGGAGCCCCGGTATGAAGCGCTTCATCGATAAATCCGTACTGGTAACGGGGGCCGCGCGCGGTATCGGTGCGGCTGTAGCCACGCGCCTGCTGGCCGAAGGCGCCACGGTGATTGCCCTGGACTGCGACAGTCAGGGCCTGGAGGCGCTCGCCGAACGCCTGCGCTCGGACAACCTCAAGCTTCACTGTGCCGACATCACCGACCGGCAAAAGATCATGAGCCTGGTCGAACGCATCGACGAGCATTACTCACTCGATGGCCTGGTCAACGCCGCCGGGGTAATGGTGTCAGCGCCCTTCGAGCAGCTAACGGCACAGGCCTGGTTGCAGCTTTTCGAGGTCAACGTGCACGGCACCTTCCATGTTTCCCAGTCGGTCGCCCGATGCATGGTGCAACGGCGCCGGGGCGCAATCGTCAGCGTTGCCTCCAACGCCGCGAGCACTCCGCGGGTCAACCTGAGCGGCTACTGCGCCTCGAAAGCCGCGGTGGCCATGCTCACCCGCTGCATGGGCCTGGAGCTCGGCAAGCAGGGTGTGCGCTGCAACGTGGTATCGCCCGGCTCCACCCGTACCCCCATGCTGCACCAGCTGGCCGGCAGCGACGCCACCTTGGACCAGCGCATGGTCCAGGGTGACCTCGGCCTGCACCGCATCGGCATCCCGCTGGGCAAGATCGCCGAGCCCCAGGACATTGCTGCCGGCATTACTTTCCTGCTGTCGGACGATGCCAACCACATCACCTTGCAGGATCTGGTCATGGACGGCGGCGCCACCTTCGGCTGAGTGCCCATCAAGGACAGAGTGAGGCAGACTCCAATGAACAACACCGTTTCGCCCCTCCCAAGGCACGCGCCCAGCAGTGCTCAGGTTTCCCCTGGCCAAGTGCGCCAGCTCCTGGACAAGGCCCTCTGTGGCCAAGGTTTCATCCAGTGGATTGAACTGCCGACCGAGGCAGACCTGGACCGTCACGCCATCGAGATCACCAACCAGCGCCTGCGTCGCTACCTGCAATGGATGATTGCCGGGCCGATACTGACGATTCTGCACGTCACCCCGGCCCAGGCCAGGCAACTGCAGGGTATCAACGATGCCTACCTGGCCATCGGCACGGGCACCGGCCCCGACTGCGCAAGCACGTTGAGCCTGCTCGACGGCCAGCTGCTTCCCGCCTGGCCGCAGGCGACAGCCCGGCCCCTGTCACTGCAGGCGCATGGGCTCAGCCCGGCACAAATCAGCCAACGGCTGGCCGACGCCAACCCAGGGAACCCCCACGGCCCTGCCCTGCTGCTATGCGATACGCCGCCACGACACGACGCCGGCCTCTGGCTGTTCGACCCACGCGACAACCTGTACGCCCTGCGAAACGTGGTGCAGCCACGCAGCCTCCCGCACGGCCTGGTGCACCACTGGCAAGGCAGGGTCGGCCCAACGACCAGGCCACCGCTACCCGTCCCCACGGACTTCGAAAAGGGACTGCAGCTTTGCAGTCATCTGGCCCATGTATTGAGGGAGCCAACTTGCGCATGATCAGCCACTTTGACCTTCTCCTCCCCGTGCCCGCGCTGGGCGTGCACGATACCGGCATCGGGCTGCTCGCCGAACTGAGCAACGTCTTCCCGGAGCTTGCCGGGCAGTTCAGCTGCGTGTTCAGCGAACACACCGATGGCTGTGACCGCTCACTGGTCGGGCTTGGCAGCCAGTATCGCCTGCGCGTGACTCGCGAAGCCCAGGCACTGCGCATCGACTGGCTGGACCAAGAGCGCGTGCTGCATCGCGACTCGCTGCACCTGGACAACGAGCGGCCGTTTCATGAGCAACTGTTCCAAGGGGTGGCACACGCCTGGAAAACCCTGGGCGATACCTCGCCAGAGCTGGCAGGTTTGCCCGGCAACGTGCCTCTGCTGGGTGGCTGGCGTTGTGCGACCCACCCCGAGCGCCTGACCGAGCCGATGATCATGACCCTGCCCCGCGTGTTCCTGTGGGTGGAGCATGGACGTGTCCACGGCGCGAGCTTCGATCCAGCCCACAACCCGCAGATAGAGCAGGCCGTGGCGCGGCTGGCGCCGCGCACTTATCCGGCCTTGCCCGGCGTCAGCAGCTGCGAACTCATTCCGCAGTGCACCGATTACGTCGACAACCTGCTCGACCTCTTGAACGAGATGGCCGCCAGCGATTCGGACAAGGTAGTGATCGGGCGTGAAGTGCGCCTGCGCATGCGCGAAGCAGTAGACCCGTTGCAGTTGCTCGACCAGGTCGCACCCCGCCCCAACCCGCATTACGAATACCTGTTCCGCTGGGATCAGGGGCCGGCATGGATCGGTATTTCACCGGAAACCCTGATCCGCACCGACGGCAGGAAAGTCGTCGTCGAACCCCTTGCCGGCACCCGCAAAGGCTCAAGTGAAGCGCTCAAGCGCGACCGCTACCGCCAGGAACTGCTGTCGGACAGCAAGGAGCTGGAAGAACACGAAACCGCTGCCCAGCTGTTTCTTGAACAGCTCCAACAGGTTTGCCGGCCGGGTTCACTGGACATGCGCGAATCCAGGAATGTCATTGACCTGGGCTATGTGCAACACCTCAAGAGCCGCATCGAAGGTGAACTGGCCAGCGAAGCGAACGTGTTCGATGCCCTGGCCGCTGTCTACCCGCCGGCAACCATCTGGGGCAAGCCCCTGGCCATGAGCGGCGAACGTATCCGCCGCTTCGAGTACATCGACCGCGAGTTCTTCACGGGCGGCCTGGGCTACCTCACCCTCGAAGGCCGCTGCAACTTCGCCCTGGCGATCAGGACCGCCAAGGTGACAGAAGCGCATGTGCATATCTTTGCCGGCAGCGGCATCGTCAAGGCCAGCGACCCGTACCGGGAATGGCTGGAAACCGGCAACAAGATGAAACCGTACCTGCAAAACAGCTCCTGGTCATATGAAGGGTGATAACGTCGCAACACCTTGCACAGGATCACGCTGGGTCTCTACACCGGCACAACAGTGCCAACGTCAAACTACATGGACAGCAAAAACATGATCTCTATCGCTCTGCCGGATGGCAGCCGCAAGCAATTCCCGGAGCCACTCAACGTCCAGCAACTGGCACTGACCATCGGCAGCGGCCTGGCGGCCGCGACCCTGGCGGCAAAGGTCGACGGGCGTCTGGTCGACGCCTCGCACCTGCTGACCGGCGATAACACGGTCGAGATCATCACCACCAAAAGCGCAGATGCCCTGGAGATCATCCGCCACTCCACCGCGCACTTGATGGCACAAGCCGTCCAGCGCCTGTACCCGGGCACCCAGGTGACCATTGGCCCTGTGATCGACAACGGGTTCTACTACGACTTCGTGGCCGAACGCCCTTTCAACCAGGACGACCTGCCACTGATCGAGGCCGAGATGCAGCGGATCGTCGACAGCGCACTGGCCATCGAACGCCGGGAGCTGCCGCGCGCGCAGGCTATCGAGCTGTTCAGCAGCCTGGGTGAGTCGTACAAGGTGAAGATCATCGAGGATATCCCGGCAGGCGAAACCCTCTCGGTGTATCAACAAGGTGAGTTCATCGACCTGTGCCGAGGGCCACATGTGCCGGATACCGGCAAGCTTGGCGCGTTCAAACTGATGAAGGTGGCCGGGGCCTATTGGCGCGGCGACTCCAGCAACGCAATGCTCAGCCGCATCTACGGCACCGCCTGGTTGAACGACAAACAGCTCAAGGCTTACCTGTCGCAGCTGGAAGAAGCGGAGAAGCGCGACCACCGCAAGCTGGCCAAGCAGCTCGACCTGTTCCACCAGCAGGAGGAAGCGCCAGGCATGGTGTTCTGGCACCCCAAGGGCTGGGCGATCTGGCAGACCGTAGAGCAGTACATGCGCAAGGTGTACCGCGACAGCGGTTATCAGGAAGTGCGCTCCCCGCAGGTGGTGGACAGCTCGCTCTGGCGCCGATCCGGGCACTGGGACAACTACAAGGAAAACATGTTCGTCACCGAATCGGAAAACCGCCAGTACGCGCTCAAGCCCATGAACTGCCCGGGCCACATTCAGATCTTCAAATTCGGCCTGCGCAGCCACCGCGAGCTGCCGATTCGTTACGGCGAGTTCGGTGGCTGCCACCGCAATGAACCTTCAGGGGCCCTGCACGGCATCATGCGGGTGCGTGCCTTCACCCAGGATGACGGGCACATCTTCTGTACCGAGCAGCAGATCGAGTCGGAGATCCGCACCTTCCATCACCAGGCACAGAAGGTCTACAAGGCCTTCGGCTTCGAGGATGTGGCGGTCAAGATCGCCTTGCGCCCGGAACCCAGCAAGCGCCTGGGCAGCGATGATGTCTGGGACAAAGCGGAAAACCAGCTGCGCTCGGCGCTGCGGGCCTGCGGCGTCAGCTGGGAGGAACTGCCAGGCGAAGGCGCCTTCTACAGCCCCAAGATCGAGTACCACCTGCGCGACGCCATTGGCCGGGAATGGCAGGTCGGCACCATCCAGGTCGACTACCACATGCCCGACCGCCTGGGCGCCGAGTACGTCGACGAACACTCACAGCGGCGCCGCCCGGTCATGCTTCACCGGGCAATCGTCGGCTCACTGGAACGTTTCATCGGCATCCTCATCGAGCACCACGCCGGGGTTTTCCCAACCTGGCTGGCACCTGTGCAGGCCATGTTGCTGACCGTGACCGAGGCCCAGAACGGCTATGCCGACCTGGTTCGCCAGCAGCTGTGTGAACGTGGGCTGCGAGTCGAGGCAGACCTGCGCAACGAGAAAATCGGCTACAAGATCCGCGAAAGCACCCTGCAGCGCGTGCCTTACCTGCTGGTGATCGGCGACCGCGAGAAAGACAGCGGCACAGTCGCCGTGCGCAGCCGTGCCGGCGAGGACCTCGGCATACTCAGCGTCGATGACTTCGCCGAACTGCTGCTCAAGGACACCCAGATGCACTGATACGGCCCGCCGCAGGTTCTGAACCCACAGAACCTGCGGCCAGACCAGGCATGAGCCGGTTTGCCACGGACGCTGAACTCAGGAGATCGCGATGTTCGAAGCCCCACCCGACTAGCGCGGCCCGCCGCCGCCCCTCGACACCATTCTGCTTTGCCTTGCAGCTACGCGCATGCGTCGTCGGCTCGTGCCTGTGCGTCGACGGCAAAGTGCTGCTTACCCCCGTCAGCGGGCCCTCTGTTCTCCAGAACGACAACCAGGATGTCAGACATGAACACCATTGCCACTTTGCGTTCGCCCGCCCTTGCTTCAGTCAGCCGTACGGACATGGATGCCGCTACCCAGGCACTGCCCAGCGCCCAAGCGCTGAGGGCTGCGCTGCCACTTCACGAACACCTGGCAGTACAGGTGCAACGACAGCGCCAGCACGTTCGCGACATCATCCATGGCACCGACCCGCGCCTGCTCGTGATCGTCGGCCCTTGTTCGCTGCATCATGGCCAGGCTGCCGTCGAATATGGAGGAAAACTGGCCGAGCTCGCCGACGAACTGCGTGACCGGCTGCTGATCGTCATGCGTGCCTATGTGGAAAAGCCACGGACCACGGTCGGTTGGAAAGGCCTGATGTACGACCCCTACCTCGACGGCAGCGACGACATGCAGGCCGGCCTGGAGTTGTCCAGGTCGCTGATGCTGGAGCTGGTCGGGCTCGGCCTGCCGTTAGCCTGTGAGATGCTGCAACCCATGGCCGCACAGTATTTCAGCGACCTGCTGAGCTGGGTCGCGATCGGTGCCAGGACCTGTGAATCGCAGATCCATCGCGAGCTGATCAGCAGCCTGGACGTACCGGCGGGTTTCAAGAACGCCACCGATGGCGGCCTGGGTGTGGCCTGCGACGCCATCAGCAGCGCTGCCCACCCGCACCGCTATTTCGGCACCGACCTGTATGGCCAGCCGGCGCTGATCAGCAGCACCGGCAACCGCGATAGTCACCTGGTGCTACGCGGGGGACGCAACGGCCCTAACCATCACGCCGACTCCGTCGCCCAGGCGCGGGCGCAGCTCATGGCCGCCGGTATCGCCCCACGCTTGCTGGTGGATTGCAGCCATGCCAACAGCAACAAGGACTTTACCCGTCAACCACAGGTACTGGAGCAAGTGCTGGCACAGCGCCAGGCAGGTAACCATGACCTCTTCGGTGTCATGCTGGAGAGCAATCTGAACCCCGGCCGGCAGGACCTTTCGAGGCAACTTCGCTACGGCGTGTCCATTACCGACGCCTGCCTCGGCTGGGACGATACCCGCACGCTGTTGCGCCGCGCCGCCGAGCGGCTCTGAAACCGAGCGGCTTGGCCCTGCACTGCGGCCAATGCAGCGGCCTGCGAAAGGCACCTTCTTGGAGGCATCTGCTTCAAGGCCGTGCAATGGTCAGATCGAACGCCGTGCGGGCGGCGCTCGATCCGACAGGCGCGGCTAGATCTTCGGCGAGTACCTCCCTGCCTGCTCGAACACCCTGAATGGCATGGCCTCTCAGGGTGCTTTTTTCATATGCAGAAACGCTTTACATGCTGCCAATTCATCAGGTTAGAATCGATTGGCACGCGACCTGCTAGTTCACACCTTCAGGTCCCTTCCCCCGCGATGTACCGGAGTACCTGCCTTTGGATGCAAGCACCATCAACAGCCTGTTCTTGATCGGCGCATTGCTGGTGGGTGCAAGTATCCTGGTCAGCTCGCTGTCATCGCGCCTGGGCATCCCGATCCTGGTCATCATCCTCGCCGTCGGCATGGTCGCCGGCGTGGATGGCGGCGGCATCATCTTCAACAACTACCCGACCGCGTATCTGGTGGGCAACCTGGCACTGGCGGTGATCCTGCTCGACGGCGGCCTGCGCACCCGGGTGGCGAGCTTTCGCGTAGCCTTGTGGCCGGCGCTGTCGCTGGCCACGGTGGGGGTGATGATCACCACCGCGCTGACCGGCATGGTCGCCGCCTGGCTGTTCAACCTGAGCATGATCCAGGGCCTTTTGATTGGCGCCATCGTAGGCTCCACCGACGCTGCGGCGGTGTTCTCGCTGCTCGGCGGCAAGGGCCTCAACGAGCGGGTCACGGCCACCCTGGAAATCGAGTCCGGCAGCAACGACCCGATGGCGGTGTTCCTCACCGTCACCCTGATCGACATGATCGCCAGCGGCCAGACCGGCCTGCACTGGAGCCTGCTCACCCATCTGCTGCGCGAGTTCGGCATCGGTACGCTGCTGGGCCTGGGCGGCGGCTGGCTGATGCTGCAACTGGTCAACCGCATCAACCTGGCCGGCGGCCTGTACCCGATCCTGGTGGTGGCCGGCGGCCTGGCAGTGTTCTCGCTGACCAACGCCCTGCACGGCAGCGGCTTCCTCGCCGTCTACCTGTGCGGCCTGGTGCTGGGCAACAAGCCGGTGCGCAGCCGCCACGGCATCCTGCACATGCTCGACGGCATGGCCTGGCTGGCGCAAATCGGCATGTTCCTGGTGCTGGGCCTTCTGGTCACGCCCCATGACCTGCTGCCCATCGCCCTGCCGGCACTGGGCCTGGCGCTGTGGATGATCGTGGTTGCCCGGCCGCTGTCGGTGGTCGCCGCGCTGTTGCCGTTCAAGGCCTTCCATGGCCGCGAGAAGGGTTTCATCAGCTGGGTCGGCCTGCGCGGCGCGGTACCGATCATCCTGGCGGTGTTCCCGCTGATGGCTGGCCTGCCCGACGCGCAGCTGTTCTTCAACCTGGCGTTCTTCATCGTGCTGGTGTCGCTGCTGGTGCAAGGCACCAGCCTGCCGTGGATGGCCAAGCTGCTCAAGGTCACGGTACCGCCAGACCCGGCGCCGATTTCGCGCTCGGCGCTGGAAGTGCACATCACCAGCGAGTGGGAGCTGTTCGTCTACCGCCTGGGCGCCGAGAAGTGGTGCATCGGCGCCGCCCTGCGCGAACTGAAGATGCCCGAAGGCACGCGCATCGCCGCGCTGTTTCGCAGCGAACAACTGCTGCACCCCTCGGGCAGTACCGTGCTTGAGGTCGGCGACATGCTCTGCGTGATCGGCCACGAACACAACCTGCCAGCGCTGGGCAAGCTGTTCAGCCAGGCGCCGCAACGCGGCCTGGACCTGCGCTTCTTCGGCGACTTCGTCCTCGAGGGCGATGCCGAGCTGGGCGCGGTGGCCGCGCTTTATGGCCTGAAACTCGACGGCCTGGACGCGAAAATGCCGCTGGCGCAGTTCATCCGACAGAAGGTCGGAGGCGCGCCAGTAGTAGGCGACCAGATCGAATGGCACGGCACGATCTGGACCGTCGCGGTCATGGACGGGAACAAGATCCAGAAAGTCGGCGTCAGATTCCCCGAAGGTACCCGGCCTGGCCCCGGGTTGTTCCTCTAAACTCCGATTTGCCCCGTCGCACAAGAATCCTGCCTATGTCCCTGCGCCATTATTGCCGCGCAGCCCTGCTGGGGCTGTGCCTGACCCTCTCGTTCGCCGCCGCGGCGGCGGAGGTCCCGACCACCTCGGGCATCCAGAACAGCCTCGACAAGATCGCCGAGCGCAAGCTGCCCGAAGCCGAACAGAAGGCCGTGCAGCAGGTGCTGGAACAGACCCTGGCACTGCTGGCCAGCAAGGAGGACAGCGAGAAGAAGCTCGAAGCCCTCAAGCAGCAGCTGGCCACCGCCCCTCAAGAGACCCGCGACAGCCAGCGCGAGCTGATCAAGCTCAAGGGCGCCAGCGCCCTGCCCGTGGCCCAGCGCTACGCCAGCCTCACGGTGCCGCAGCTTGAGCAGATGCTCAGCGAGCGCAGCACCCAGCAGGGCGAGCTGCAAAAAGCCCTGTCCGAAGCCAACAGCCTGATCATCAACTCGCAGACCCGCCCGGAGCGCGCCCAGGCCGAGATCAGCAGCAGCCAGACCCGCGCCCAACAGATCAACAACAGCCTCAAGAGCGGCAAGGACGGCGGCAAGCCGCTGACCAGCGACCTGCGCAACCAGCTCAACGCCGAGCTGGCCTCGCTCAACGCCCTGACCCAGCTGCGCCGCCAGGAACTGGCCGCCAACAGCCTGCTGCAGGACCTGGGCAACGCCCGCCACGACCTGCTGATCGCCCGCGCCGCGCGCCTGGAGCAAGAGATCCAGGACCTGCAGACGCTGATCAACGACAAGCGCCTGGCCCAGTCCCAGCAGGCCGTCACCCAGCAGTCGATCGAAGCGCAGAAGGCCGGCGGCAGCACCGTGCTGGCCAACGAGAGCACCGCCAACCTCAAGCTGTCGGACTACCTGCTCAAAAGCACCGACCGCCTGAACGAGCTGACCCAGCAGAACCTCAGGACCAAGCAACAGCTGGACAGCCTGACCCAGGCCGACCAGGCGCTGGACGAGCAGATCAACGTGCTCAAGGGCAGCCTGCTGCTGTCGAAGATCCTCTACAAGCAGAAGCAGGCCCTGCCGCACCTGAAGGTCGACCGCGACCTGGCCGACCAGATCGCCGATATCCGCCTGTACCAGTTCGAGATCAACCAGCAACGCGAGCAGATGAGCAGCCCGTCCAGCTATGTCGACAAGCTGCTGGCCAGCCAGCCGCAGGAAGACGCCACACCGCAGTTGCGCAAGGCCCTGCTGGAAGTGGCGATTACCCGGGGCGACCTGCTCGAACGCCTGAACCGTGAGCTCTCCGCGCTGCTCAACGAGTCGATCACCCTGCAGTTGAACCAGAAACAGCTGCTGAGCACCGCCCAGAACCTGCGCACCACCCTGGATGAGCAGATGTTCTGGATCCCCAGCAACAAGCCGCTGGACTGGGAGTGGCTGCGCTTCGTGCCAGAGCGCCTGACCGATCAGGTCGCCAGCCTGCCCTGGGGTTCGGGGGTCAAGGAGCTGGCCGACGGCCTCAGCCAGCGCCCGCTGCTGTTCCTGCCGCTGCTGCTGGTGATCGGCGCCCTGCTGTGGCGGCGCAAGTACCTGTACCAGCGCCTGGGCAAGGTTCACCAGGACATCGGCCACTTCAAGCGTGACAGCCAGTGGCACACGCCCCAGGCGATCCTGATCAACATCCTCCTGGCCATGCCGGTGGCCCTGGCCCTGGCCCTGGGCAGCTACGCCCTGCAGATCGACGCCCGCGGGCAGAACGCCAACCTCGGCGCCGCACTCTGGCAACTGGCCCAGGCCTGGCTGGTGTTCTACACCGCCTACCGCATCCTCGCCCCGGGCGGCGTGGCCGAGATCCACTTCCGCTGGCACAAGCCGCAGGTCGAGTTCCTGCGTGGCTGGGTGCGCCGGTTGGGTACCGTGGTGCTGGCCCTGGTGGGCGTGGTGGCGGTGGCCGAGCACCAGCCCTCGGCCCTGGCCGACGACGTGCTGGGCATCGGCGTGGTACTGGCCTGCTACGCCTTGATGGCCTGGCTGCTCAGCCGCCTGCTGCTGAGCAGCCCGGCGCACCGCGACACCTCGCTGTTCCGCCGCGCAGTCGGGGTGGCCTTCACCGCCCTGCCCATCGCCCTGTTCGTGGCCGTATGCTTCGGCTACTACTACACCGCCCTCAAGCTCACCGACCGGCTGATCTACACCCTCTACCTGCTGCTGTTCTGGTTGGTGATCGAAGCCGCCTTCGTGCGCGGCCTGTCGGTGGCGGCGCGGCGCCTGGCCTACCAGCGCGCCCTGAGCAAACGCCAGGCGGTCAAGGAAGGCCTGGACGGCGAAGTGCCGGTGGAAGAGCCGACCCTGGACATCGAGCAGGTCAACCAGCAGTCCCTGCGCCTGATCCGCCTGGCCCTGCTGGGCGGCTTCATCGCCGGCCTGTACTGGGTATGGGCAGACCTGATTTCGGTGTTCTCCTACCTGAACAACTTCACCCTGTACGAATACACCAGCGGCACCGGTGCCGCCGCCAGCATGGTGCCGATCAGCCTCGGCGACCTGCTGGGGGCACTGGTGATCGTCGGCATCACCTTCGCCCTGGCCGGCAACTTGCCGGGCCTGCTCGAAGTACTGGTGCTATCGCGGCTGAACCTGGCCCAGGGCAGCGCCTACGCCACCACCACGCTGCTGTCGTACATCATCGTCGGCGTCGGCATCGTCAGCACCCTGTCGACCCTCGGGGTCAGCTGGGACAAGCTGCAATGGCTGGTGGCGGCGCTGTCGGTGGGCCTGGGCTTCGGCATGCAGGAGATCTTCGCCAACTTCATCTCCGGCATCATGATCCTGTTCGAGCGCCCGGTACGCATCGGCGACACCATCACCATCGGCAACCTGTCCGGCACGGTGAGCAAGATCCGCATCCGCGCCACCACCATCACCGACTTCGACCGCAAGGACATCATCGTCCCCAACAAGACCTTCATCACCGGCCAGCTGATCAACTGGTCGCTGACCGACACGGTCACCCGGGTAACGCTGAAACTGGGCATCGACTACGGCTCGGACCTGGACCTGGTGCGCGAGATCCTGCTCAAGGGCGCCCACGAGAACCCACGAGTGCTCAAGGACCCGGAGCCGATCGTGTACTTCCTCAACTTCGGCGAGAGCTCGCTGGACCATGAGCTGCGCATGCACGTGCGCGACCTGGGCGACCGCAACCCGACGCTGGACGAGCTCAACCGCTACATCAACCGCGAGTTCAAGGCGCACGACATCAAGATCTCGGTACGCCAGGTGGAGGTGTTCGTGATGGATACCAAGGGCGGCAAGCAGCAGTTGATTCCGATGGAACAGCCCAAGCCGGATGGCACTGCGTCCAGCTGAGTGGACTCAAACGGGCATGCCCCCCAGAATGCTGGCGAGGGCTGCGCCCTCGATCGCTGGCAAGCCAGCTCCCACAAGATAACAGCGTTGTCTATGGGTGCCGGCTTGCCGGCGAAAGGGCCGCAAGGCGGCCCCAATGGCACCGATCCCCAGGAGCAGGCCCCGTGAAGTCCCTCGACCACCTCAGCTTCGACAACCGCTTCGCCCAGCTCGGCGACGCCTTCTCCACCCAGGTGCTGCCCGAGCCGATCGCCGAGCCGCGCCTGGTCGTCGCCAGCACATCGGCCATGGCCCTGCTCGACCTCGACCCGGCCCAGGCCGAACTGCCGGTGTTCGCCGAGCTGTTCGGTGGCCACAAGCTGTGGGAACAAGCCGACCCACGGGCGATGGTCTATTCCGGCCACCAGTTCGGCTCGTACAACCCGCGCCTGGGCGATGGCCGCGGCCTGCTGCTGGGCGAGGTGCTCAACGACGCTGGCGAGCACTGGGACCTGCACCTCAAGGGCGCCGGCCAGACCCCCTACTCGCGCATGGGCGACGGCCGCGCGGTGCTGCGTTCGTCGATTCGCGAGTTCCTTGCCTCCGAAGCCCTGCACGCCCTGGGCATCCCCAGCAGCCGCGCCTTGTGCGTGATCGGGTCAAGCACCCCGGTGTGGCGCGAAACCCGCGAAAGCGCCGCCATGCTCCTGCGCCTTGCACAGAGCCACGTGCGCTTCGGCCATTTCGAGTACTTCTACTACACCAAGCAGCCCGAGCAGCAGCGGGTGCTGATCGACCATGTGCTGGAGCAGCACTACCCCGAATGCCGCGATACCGAGCTGCCGTACCTGGCCATGTTCCGCACCATCGTCGAGCGCAACGCCGAGCTGATCGCCCGCTGGCAGGCCTATGGCTTCTGCCACGGGGTGATGAACACCGACAACATGTCGATCCTCGGCATCACCTTCGACTTCGGCCCCTACGCCTTCCTCGACGACTTCGACGCCAACTTCATCTGCAACCACTCCGACGACCGTGGCCGCTACAGCTACGCCAACCAGGTGCCGATCGCCCACTGGAACCTCAGCGCCCTGGCCCAGGCCCTGACCACGGTGATCGAGGTCGAGCCGCTCAAGGAAGTGCTGGCGCTGTTCCTGCCGCTGTACCAGGCCCACTACCTCGACCTGATGCGCCGCCGCCTGGGCCTGACCACCGCCGAAGAGGACGACATGGCGTTGCTGGAGCGCCTGCTGCAGCGCATGCAGAGCGGTGGTGTGGACTACACGTTGTTCTTCCGCAAGCTCGGCGACCAGCCAGTAGCCGAAGCGCTGAAAACGGTACGCGACGACTTCATCGACCTTGCCGGCTTCGACGCCTGGGGCGCCGACTACCTGGCGCGCTGCCAGCGTGAACCGGGCAATGCCGATGGGCGGCGCGAACGGATGCATGCGGTCAACCCGCTTTATGTACTGCGCAACTACCTGGCGCAGAAGGCCATCGAGGCGGCCGAAGCAGGCGACTACAGTGAAGTGCGGCGGTTGCATCAGGTGTTGAGCAAGCCGTTTGATGAGCAGGACGGGATGCAGGCCTATGCCGAGCGGCCGCCGGAGTGGGGCAAGCATCTGGAAATCAGCTGCTCATCCTGATTTGATCGCTGCATGTTAAACCCTGCGAGGGCTTTGCCCTCGATCGCGGCACAAGGCCGCTCCTACAGGCATCGCGCACCCCCTGTAGGAGCGGCCTTGTGCCGCGAAGCGGCCCCAAAAATCTCAAGGAGCTGAAATGTCCGATCCCCTGGTAATCCCCTGCCCCCACTGCAACGGCCTCAACCGCATCCCCGCCGAGCGCCTGGGCGACACCCCGAAATGCGGCCGCTGCAAACAGGATGTGCTGCTGAGCACCCCGTTCGAGCTGAGCGAAAGCAACTACGCCGCCCAGATCAAGGGCGACCTGCCGCTGCTGCTGGATGTCTGGGCCGACTGGTGTGGCCCGTGCAAGAGCTTCGCCCCGACCTTCGAACAGGCCGCCCGCCAGCTGGCCGGTCGCTGCCGCCTGGCCAAGCTCGACAGCGAAGCCAACCGCAACCTCGCCGGGCAACTGGGCATCCGCTCGATCCCCAGCCTGATCCTGTTCAGGAATGGCCGCGAAGTGACCCGCCAGGCCGGCGCGTTTCCGCTGCAGTCGTTGCTGGAGTGGCTGCGCGGGCAGGGGGTTTGAGGGGATTGCGTAAGGGCTGGCAGGTGGTTGGCGAGAGATTTTCAGCGCCTGTGAGATCGAGCGCCGCCCGCGCGGCGCTCGATCTCACAGGCGCCAAATAACCTTTGGCGAACCCCTGCGGGCCATCACGCACTTCTCTCCAGCAAATCATGCAACTCAACGAACTGCTGGGTCAGCTTGTGCCGTGGCTCCAGGTGGATCAGCGGCAGGCTGGCGTGGTGGGATTCGCGCATCTTCACCGAGCTGCTCAGGTACACCGGCAGCACCGGCAGCCCCTCGGCCAGCAGCTCGTCGAGCATCTGCTGCGGCAGGCTGGCGCGTGACTGGAACTGGTTGACCACGATGCCTTCGACCACCAGCTCGTCGTTGTGGTCTTCCTTCAGGTCGTCGATCTCGGCCAGCAGGCCGTACAGGGCCTGGCGCGAGAAGCTGTCGCAGTCGAAGGGGATCAGCACACGATCAGCGGCGATCAATGCAGAAACCGCGTAGAAGTTCAGGGCCGGCGGGGTATCGATGTAGATCCGCTCGTAATCCTCGTCCAGCTCTTCGAGCAGTTTGCGCAGCTTGTTGATCTTGTGCTTGGCCTCGAGCTTGGGCTGCAAGTCGGCCAGCTCTGCCGTGGCGGTGACCACATGCAGGTTGTCGAACGGGGTTTCGTAGATATCGACCTTGTTCTTCTTGGCGAACGGGCCGCTGGACAGCGACTGCTTGAAAAAGTCGGCGATGCCCATGGGGATGTCGTCACCGGTCAGCCCGGTCAGGTACTGGGTCGAGTTGGCCTGGGCATCCAGGTCGATCAGCAGGGTCCGGTAGCCTTCGCTGGCACTCACCGCCGCAAGATTGCAGGCAATGCTCGATTTGCCCACGCCACCTTTCTGATTGAACACCACGCGCCGCATGTCAGACCTCCGTGTATCAACGAATGCCCGAGTATGTGGCGACACTGCGCCATTGGCCAGCGTTGTTCGCTCAAGTTGACGGGAAGCCGTCCGACAAACTGCGGGCAACCGACTGTCGGAAATTGCGCAGCCATGGAAACGGACATGACGCAGACGCGTATGGATGTTGTCCGATAGCCATCATGTGGATTGATACACGTCCCGTGCACCGGGATAATGCGCGCCACCTTCCCGTGCGCCGAGCCTGCACGGCACGTGCTCCGAGTCATTCCCACGGACAGGAACTCCCTCAGGGCGGAACGTCACACTCATCATGATCACCTTCGACATCAGCCAATGGCGTGCCTGGGCCCCGGGCCTGACCAGCGCGGCCGACTGGCAGGCCTGGGCGGACGGCGCCGAACCCGTGCCCTGTGCCGAGCAGGCGCCGGACGTGGCGTTCCTGCCGGCGTTGCAACGCCGCCGCCTGAGCCATATGGCACGGATGGCCTTCGCCGTCGGCTGGCCCTTGGCCGAAGGCCACGCCCAGCTGCCGCTGGTGTTCGTCTCGCGCCACGGAGAAACCCCGCGCACCTTCTCGATCCTAAGCGAACTGGCCAGCCAGCAGCCCTTGTCGCCCACCCAGTTCAGCCTGTCGGTGCACAACGCAATGATCGGCCTGTGGTCGATCATGCGCGGGCAAACCTGCGAGATGACTGCGCTGGCCGCCGCCGGCGACGGCTTCGAGCAAGGCGCCGTGGAAGCCGCCGCGCTGCTGGCCGAAGGTGCGCCGGCGGTGCTGCTGATCGTCACCGAGGAACAACCCCCGGCCGCCTACGCGCCCTGCATCAGCGATGTGCCGTTCGCCTACGCCGTGGCCCTGCTGCTCACCCCCGGCCAGCAATGGCAGTTGTGCCTTGGGCCGGCACAAACGGCGCCAGCCCCCGAGCTACCCCATGCCCTGGCCTGGCTGCACGCCTCGCTCAGCGGCCAGCAGGCCTTTTCACACACCTGGAGCCGTCGCACATGGAACTGGCAACGTCAGCCATGAACCGCCCCCGCGACGCCTACCTGTGGCGCCTGGCGGCCACCGCGCTGAGCTTCCTGCTGTTCGGCCTGGGCGGCCTGTGCCTGCGCCTGCTGGTGTTCCCACTTTTGGCCTGCCTGCCCGGCAGTGCCGAACGCCATCGCCAACGCGCCCGGCGCACCATCGGCTGGCTGTTCTGGCGGTTCATCCTGATCATGCGCGGCCTTGGGGTGCTCACTTTCGAGATCAGCGGTGCCGAACGCCTGGGCCGGCACGGGCAGATGATCATCGCCAACCACCCTTCATTGATCGACGTGGTGTTCCTGCTCGGGCGGGTGCGCGAGGCCAACTGCGTGGTCAAGCACAGCCTGTTCGGCAACCCCTTCACCCGTGGGCCGGTGCGCGAGGCGCAGTACATCGGCAACGACGGCAGCCTGGACATGCTCGACAGCGCGGCCGCCTCGTTGCAACAGGGCCAGCCGCTGGTGATCTTTCCCGAAGGCACCCGCACCCCGCCCGGCCAGGCCCCGGCCTTCCATCGTGGCGCCGCCGCGATCGCCCTGCGCGGTGCGAAAATCATCACACCGGTGATCATCCAGGTCAGCCCCACCACCCTGACCAAGCACGAACCCTGGTACCGCATTCCCCGCCGACGCGTGCATTTCAGCCTGCGCGTCGGCGCCGACATCGACCCCCAGGCCTTCGCCAGCCTTGGCCCGGCGCCCCTGGCGTCGCGCAAACTCAATGATTACCTGCACCAGTACTACAACAAGGAGCTCGCCACCGATGAGCGATGCACAGCACGACCTGAACCGTGATATCAAGCAACTGATCATCGACGCCCTGGGCCTGGAAGACATCGGCGTGCAGGACATCGACGACGCGCAGACACTGTTCGGCGAAGGCCTGGGCCTGGACTCGGTGGACGCCCTCGAACTGGGTTTGGCGATCCAGAAGCGCTACGGCATCAAGATCGACGCCGATGCCAAGGACACCCGCAGCCACTTCACCAACGTCGCCACCCTCGCGGCGTTCATCACCGCCCGCCAGGCCGCCTGAGACCGCACCATGCAAACCCGCGAAGACATCTTCAATACCCTCCGTGACGCCCTGGTCGAGCTGTTCGAGCTCGAGCCCGAGCGCATCAGCCTGCAATCGCACCTGTACCAGGACCTGGAAATCGACAGCATCGATGCCATCGACCTGCTCGACCACATCAAGCGCAAGACCGGCAAGAAGATCAGCGCCGAGGACTTCAAGTCGGTACGCACCGTCAACGATGTGGTCGAAGCGGTGTATCGCCTGGTCAACACCGCGGCATGAAACGCCTGGTCGGCCTCGGCCTGCTGCTGGCCGGCGTGCTGTATCCGTTTGCCGTGCACTACGGCCTGGGCCACTTCGCCCCCTGGCAGTTCGCCCTGCTGCTCGGCGGCCTGTGGCTGGCCCGCGCGCTGAGCGCGCCACAACGCCCAGGTGGCCTGTGGATGGCACTGGCGGCGCTGGGGTTCTGCGCGCTGCTGGCGCTATCCGACAGCGCGCAACTGCTGCGCTGGTACCCGGTGCTGATCAGCAGCTTCATGCTTGGCCTGTTCGGCGCCAGCCTGGTGCAGGGCATGCCGGTGGCCGAGCGCCTGGCGCGCCTGCGCGAACCCGAGCTGCCAGCGGTGGCGGTGCGCTACACACGGCGGGTGACCCAGGCCTGGTGCCTGTTCTTCCTGGTCAACGGCCTGATCGCCGCGGGCCTGACACTGTGGGCGCCGCTGGCCTGGTGGACCCTGTACAACGGCCTGATCGCCTACGCCGCGATGGGCCTGCTGTTCGCCGTGGAATGGCTGATACGTCAACGTGTGCGAGGACGCTCATGAACTGGATCAACCTCGAACACCTGTTGCGCCCGCAGGCGTTGCCACGCCCGGTGACCGAGGCGCCGGCCCTGGACCACGCCGCGCTGTGCCGGCAAGCCCTGCGCCTGGCCGGTGGCCTGCAAGCCCGGGGCGTGCGCCGCCTGGCGGTGCATGTGGACGACGCCGCGACGCTGGCCATCGCCCTGCTCGGTGCCTGGCGCGCCGGGGCGCAGGTACTGCTGAGCGCCGACCTGCAACCGCAGACCCGCGCCCGCTGGCAGGCCCAGGTGGACTTGTGGCTCAGCGACCAGCCGGGCGACCCGCAGCTCGACGACCTGCTGGGCGAGCCACTGGCCAGCGCCGACCTCGACCCGGACCAGTGCCGCATCAGCCTGTGCACCTCAGGCTCCAGCGGCGAGCCCAAGCGCATCGACAAATGCCTGCGCCAGCTGGGCAACGAAGTCATCGCCCTGGAGCAGCTGTGGGGCGCATCGTTGGGCGATGCGCACATCCTCGGCAGTGTCGCCACCCAGCACATCTACGGCCTGCTGTTCCGCGTGTTGTGGCCACTGTGCGCCGGGCGCGGGTTCGCCCGCCACGCCCAGCCGTTCCCCGAAGACCTGCAACGGGCCAGCCGCGAACACCCGGCGTTCGCCTGGGTGGCCAGCCCGGCGCTGCTCAAGCGCATGGGCGACAACCTCGACTGGCCCGGGCTGAGCACGGTGCGCCGGGTGTTCTCCTCCGGCGGCGAACTGCCCGCCGAAGCCGCCGAACGCCTGCAACAGCGCCTCGGCCAGTGGCCTACGGAAATCCTCGGCAGTTCCGAAACCGGCGGCATCGCCTGGCGCCAGGGCGAAGCCCTGTGGCAGCCATTCGCCGATGTGGTGCTCAGCCAGGATGGCGACGGCGCCCTGTGCATCGCCTCGCCCTACCTGCCTGCCGGCCACGTCGAGCACAGCGCCGATGCCGTCGAGTTCGCCAGCGACGGGCGCTTCCGCCTGCTCGGCCGCCTCGACCGCACCGTCAAGCTGGAAGAAAAACGCATCTCCCTGCCCATGCTCGAACAGGCCCTGTGCGCCCACGCCTGGGTCGCCGAGGCGCGCCTGGGGGTGATCGAAGAAGGCCGCGCCTTCCTGGGTGCCCTGCTGGTGCCAAGCGCCGAAGGCCTGCATGTGCTGCGTAACCAGGGCCGCCGCGCACTGGTGGACGGCCTGCGTACGCACCTGGCCGAACATTGCGAGGCCATCGCCCTGCCCCGGCGCTGGCGCCTGTTGCGCCAGCTGCCGTACAACGCCCAGGGCAAGCTGCCCCAGGCCGAGGTGACGGCACTGCTGCTGGCGGCTCGCAGCCAGGCGCCCGAGGTCGTAGATCAGGCCCGTGAAGACAACCAGCTGCAACTGCAACTGGCCGTACCGCTGGACCTGCCCTGCTTCCCCGGCCATTTCCCGCACACACCGGTATTGCCCGGCGTGGTCCAGGTCGACTGGGCCATCGCCCTCGCTGCACCGCTGCTGGCCGCCAACCTGCGCTTCGCGGGTATGGAAGTGCTCAAGTTCCAGCAACTGGTGCGTCCCGGCGACCTGCTGCAGTTGGACCTGCGCTTCGAGGCGGCACGCGGCAAGCTGTACTTCGGCTACACCCGCGCCGGCCAACCCTGCGCCAGCGGCCGCATCCTGCTGGAGGTGGCCAGTGCATAAACCCTGTGCGGTGATCCCGGTGTACAACCACGAGCAGGCCGTGCCCAAGGTGGTCGACGACCTGCTACACGCCGGCCTGCCTTGCGTGCTGGTGGATGACGCCAGCCATGCGCCATGCGCCGAGGTGCTGCGCCAGCTGGCCGAGCGCGAGGATGTGCACCTGGTGCACCTGGCGGTCAACCAGGGCAAGGGCGGCGCGGTGATGGCCGGCCTGCGCGAGGCCGCGCGGCTGGGCTTCAGCCACGCCCTGCAGGTGGACGCCGACGGCCAGCACGACCTGGCCGATGTCGGCCACTTCCTGGCCCAGTCGCAGGTTTATCCACAGGCGCTGGTGTGCGGTTATCCACAGTACGACGCCAGTGTGCCCAAGGGTCGCCTGTACGCCCGCTACCTCACCCACGTGTGGGTGTGGATCAACAGCCTGTCGCTGGCCATCCCTGATTCGATGTGCGGCTTTCGCGTCTACCCGCTGCCGCCCACCCTGGCGCTGATCGACAGCGTCAAGCTGGGTAAACGCATGGACTTCGACCCCGAGATCCTGGTGCGCCTCGCCTGGCGCAACCAGCCGATGCGCTGGCTGCCGACCCGGGTGCACTACCCGCAGGACGGCCTGTCGCACTTTCGCCTGGTGCACGACAACGCGCTGATCTCGAAGATGCACGCCAAGCTGTTCTTCGGCATGCTGCTGCGCAGCCCGCTGATTCTCTGGCGCCGGTGGCACCGATGAGCGAGCAGCACTGGGCTGCGCAACGCGAGCGCGGCAGCTTCCGGTTGATGCAGCTGACCGCGCTATTGGCGCGGTTGCTCGGGCGCCGCCTGCTCAGCCCGCTGATCCATGTGATCGTCGCCTACTTCTTCCTGTTCGGCCGCCGCGCCCGGCGCAGCGCCTGGCAGTACCAGCAGCGCCTGCACCGGTGGAGCGCCGGGCAGACACCAGCGCCCAGCCAGTGGCAGGTGTTTCGCCAGTTCATGGCCTTCGCCGACGCCCTGCTGGACAAGCTCGACGTGTGGAACGGCCGCCTGCGCCTTGAAGACATCGACATTGTCGACCAGGCCGGACTGCGCGGGCAGCTGCGTGGCGAGCGCGGGCAACTGCTGGTGGGCGCCCACCTGGGCAACCTCGAGGTGTGCCGGGCGCTGGCCGAACTGGGCGAGCAGGTGACCATGAACGTGCTGGTGCACACCCGCCATGCCGAGCAGTTCAACCGCCTGCTGGGCGAGGCCGGCGCCACCCACCTGCGGCTGATCCAGGTCAGCGAGCTGGACCCGGCGATCATGTTGCAGCTCTCCCAGCGCCTGGAGCGCGGCGAGTGGCTGGCGATTGCCGGCGACCGCGTGCCGCTGCATGGCGCGCGCACCGCCACCGTGAACTTTCTCGGCCAGCCGGCCGCCTTCCCGCAAGGCCCGTGGCTGCTGGCCGGGCTGCTCGGCTGCCCGGTCAACCTGCTGTTCTGCCTCAAGCTCGACGGCCGCTACCAGATCACCCTGGAGCCCTTCGCCGAACAGTTGCAATGGCGCCGTGCCGAACGCGACCAGGTGATCCAGCAATGGACGGCACGCTACGCCGAGCGCCTGGCCCACTATTGCCGCCAGGCACCGCTGCAGTGGTTCAATTTCTACCCCTTCTGGAAGAGCGATGACGATGCAACCCCATGAGCCTGTCACCTTCGGCGAAGCGCCGCTGGCCATCGAGGACGTGCTGGCCGTGGCCGAGCGCCGCGCCGCTACCCGCCTGCAGGACGACGCCGCGTACCGCGCGCGCATCGCCCGTGGCGCGCGCTTTCTCGACACCCTGCTCGACCAGGAAGGGGTGATCTACGGGGTCACCACCGGTTACGGCGACTCCTGCGTGGTGGCCGTGCCGCTGGAGCATGTCGAAAGCCTGCCGCGCCACCTGTACACCTTCCACGGCTGCGGCCTGGGCCGCCTGCTCGACGCCCCGGCCACCCGCGCGGTGCTGGCGGCGCGCCTGCGCTCGCTGAGCCATGGCGTGTCCGGGGTGCGCATGGAACTGCTGGAGCGCCTGCAACTGTTCCTCGAACACGACATCCTGCCGCTGATCCCCGAAGAGGGCTCGGTGGGCGCCAGCGGCGACCTGACGCCACTGTCCTACGTGGCCGCCACCCTGTCCGGCGAGCGCGAGGTGCTGTACCGGGGCGAGCGCCGCAGCAGCGCCGAGGTTCACCGCGAACTGGGCTGGCAACCGCTGGTGCTGCGGCCCAAGGAGGCGCTGGCGCTGATGAATGGCACCGCAGTGATGACCGGCCTGGCCTGCCTGGCCTTCGCCCGCGCCGACTACCTGCTGCAACTGGCCACGCGCATCACCGCGCTCAACGTGATCGCGCTGCAGGGCAACCCCGAGCACTTCGACGAGCGCCTGTTCGCCGCCAAGCCGCACCCAGGCCAGACCCAGGTGGCTGCCTGGCTGCGCCAGGACCTGGCCATCGACGCGCCGCTGCCGTCGCTGCACCGCCTGCAGGACCGCTACTCGCTGCGCTGCGCGCCCCATGTGCTCGGCGTGCTGGCCGACAGCCTGGGCTGGCTGCGCGGCTTTATCGAAACCGAGCTGAACAGCGCCAACGACAACCCGATCATCGACGGCGACGCCGAGCGCGTGCTGCACGGCGGGCATTTCTACGGCGGGCACATCGCCTTCGCCATGGACAGCCTGAAAACCCTGGTGGCCAACGTCGCCGACCTGCTCGACCGCCAGCTCGCGCTGCTGGTGGACGTGCGCTACAACCACGGCCTGCCGAGCAACCTGTCCGGCGCCGAGGCCGAACGGGCCATGCTCAACCACGGTTTCAAGGCCGTGCAGATCGGCGCCAGCGCCTGGACCGCCGAAGCGCTCAAGCAGACCATGCCGGCCAGCGTGTTCTCGCGCTCCACCGAATGCCACAACCAGGACAAGGTGAGCATGGGCACCATCGCCGCGCGCGATGCCCTGCGGGTGCTGGAGCTGACCGAACAGGTCGCCGCCGCCACCTTGCTGGCGGCCAACCAGGGCGTCTGGCTGCGCGCCCGCCAGGCCGACGCCCGGCCATTGCCGCCAGCGCTTGCGCAGATGCACCAGGCGCTGCTGGCCGACTTCGCCCCGGTGATCGAGGACCGCGCCCTGGAACACGACCTGCGCCTGTGCCTGAGCCGTATCGGCCAGCGCCACTGGAGGCTGCATGCGTAACCCCGGGGTGTTTCACGTCGACAGCGAAATCGTCGTGCCATTCTTCGACGTGGACAGCATGCACATCGTCTGGCACGGGCATTACGTCAAGTACCTGGAAGTCGCACGCTGCGCCCTGCTCGAGCGCCTGCAGCACGATTACCGAGGCATGCAGGCCTCCGGCTACCACTGGCCGGTGATCGACCTGCAGCTGCGCTACATCCGTGGCGCCACCTTCGGCCAGCGCCTGACCGTGCGCGCCAGCCTGGTGGAGTGGGAGAACCGCTTGAAGATCCACTACCTGATCAGCGATGCCGAAACCGGCGAGCGCATGACCCGCGCCAGCACCGTGCAGGTGGCGGTGCATATCGACAGCGGCGAGATGCAGCTGGCCTCGCCGCAAGTGATGCTCGATGCAGTTGCGAAGGTGCTGGCATGAGTCGCCTGCTTGTCGCGCTCGGGCTGCTGCTCATCAGCCCCCTGACCCTGGCCTTCACCCTCGACGACCTGCAAAAGCAGCTCAGCCAGCCCGCCGTGGTCAAGGGCCCGTTCATCCAGGAAAAACACCTGCGCGCCCTGCCCCAGCCGCTGCTGAGCAAGGGCCGTTTCGTGCTGGCCCGTGACCACGGCCTGCTGTGGCTGCTGGACACCCCGCTGCGCCAGGACTACCGCATCGACGCCCAGGGCATCGCCCGGCGCGACCCCAACGGCTGGCAAACCTTGCCCAGCCGTAGTGCCGGCGCCGAGCAGAACCGCCTGTTCTTCGCCGTGCTGCAGGGCGACAGCAGCGGCCTGCAACGCGACTTCGAACTGGCCCTGTCCGGTGACGCCGGGCATTGGCAGCTGCGCCTGACACCCCGCTCGCTGCTGCTCAAGCAGGTGTTCACGCGCATCGACATCGCAGGCAGCCAGTACGTGGAGCGCATCGAACTGAGCGAGACCCAGGGCGACAGCACCGTGCTGCGCATGCCCGCCAGCACGGCGGCAGCGGCCCTGAGTGATACGGAGCGCAGCGATTTTGCCGACTGAACGCCTGCTGCCGCGCCTGTTCCTCGGGCTGCTGCTGGTGATGCTGGCCATCGCCGGCTGGCAGTGGCACCGCGGCGCGCCACTGTCAGCCGACTTGATGACCCTGGTGCCGGGCGCTGCACAGGATCCGCAGGTCGTGCGGGCCGAACAGCGCATGCAGGAGCCACTGAACCGCGAAATGCTGGTGCTGGTCGGCCACCCCGAGCGTGAGCAGGCCCTGGCCCTGGCCGAGCGCCTGGCCAGGCAATGGCAAGGCAGCGGCCTGTTCGAAAAGGTGCAATGGAGCCTGCAGACCGACCTGTCGGCGTTGCGCGCGCAACTGCTGCAAGGCCGCCTGGCCCTGCTCTCGGCGAAGGACCGCGAGCAGCTGAGCACGCAGCCCCAGGCTTTCATCGAGCAGCGCGTGCAGAGCCTGTTCGACCCCTTCGCCGGCTTCAGCCTGGTGCCCAGCCAGGACGACTGGCTGGGCCTGACCGGGCGCATCCAGAACAGCCAGCCGATGCCGGTCAACGTGCAGCTCGACACCGCCAGCGGCGCATTGGTCGCCGAGGCCGACGGCCAGCAATGGGTGCTGCTGCGGGCACGCACCCAGGGCAATGCCTTCGACATGCACCTGCCGTTGCAGGTGGCCGAGCTGCTCGCCACCAGCCGCCTCGACGCCGACCAGCACGGTGCCCGGCTGCTGGCGGCCAGCGGCCTGCTTTACGCCGCCGCCGGCCAGCAGCAGGCCAGCCGCGAGATCACCTGGGTGGGCGGTGGCGCCACACTGGGCATCCTGCTGCTGTTGCTGCTGGCCTTCCGCCGCTGGCGCGTGCTGCTGGCCTTCGTGCCGGTGCTGGTGGGCATGCTGTTCGGCGCGGTGGTGTGCGTGGCGCTGTTCGGGCAGATGCACGTGATGACCCTGGTGCTGGGTTCGAGCCTGATCGGCGTGGCGGTGGACTACCCGCTGCACTACCTGTCCAAGAGCTGGAGCCTCAAGCCCTGGCACAGCTGGCCGGCCCTGCGCCTGACCCTGCCGGGGCTGAGCCTGAGCCTGGCCACCAGTGCCATCGGCTACCTGGCCCTGGCCTTCACGCCATTCCCGGCGCTGACCCAGATCGCCGCGTTTTCCGCCGCCGGGCTGCTCGGCGCTTACCTGAGCGCGGTATGCCTGCTGCCGGCACTGCTCGCAGGCGTCGAGCTGCGCCCGGCGCAGTGGCCGCTGCGCATCGCGCAAACCCTGACCACGCTGCGTGAACGCCTGCTGGCCAGGGTGCCGAGTGCGGTGCTGCTGATCCTGGTGCTGCTGTTCTGCGCCGCCGGCCTGTGGCGCCTGGAGACGCGCAACGATATTCGTCAGTGGGTCGGCAGCCCGCCGCAGTTGCTGCAAGAGGCCCAGGCCGTGGCGCGCATCACCGGCTACCAGCCCACCAGCCAGTTCTACCTGGTACGCGGCAACGACCCGCAGCAACTGCTCGAGCGCCTGCAGGCGCTGAGCGGCAAGCTGGGCGAACTGGTCGAGCTGGGCAAGCTCAAGGGCTACATGAGCCTCAGCCAGCTGGTCGCCAGCCCTGCTGAACAGCTGCAGCTGCAACAAGCCCTCGCCCGGTTGCCAGCGCACTGGCAGCCCTTGGTCGCCCTTGGCGTGCCCGCAGCTGGCCTGGATAACGAACTCCAGCACCTGCAACAGCTGCCACTGCAAAGCATCGACGAGGTGCTGGCCGGCCCGCTGGGCGAAGCCTGGCGGCCCTTGTGGCTGGGCCAGGACGGCGACGGCGTGGCCGCCATCGTCAGCCTGCAAGGCCTGGGCGACACCGCCCTGCTGCGCCTGCAGACCGATGACCTGCCCGGCGTGCAACTGGTCGACCGCCTCGGCGAGCTGAACCAGCTGTTCGCCGCCACCCAGCTCAGCGCCGCCGAACTCAAGCTCTTGTCGTGCCTGCTGATCGTGGTGCTGCTGGTGCTGCCGTTCGGCCTGCGCGGCGCCCTGCGCATCGTCGCCCTGCCGCTGCTGGCGGCACTGTGCAGCCTGGCCAGCCTCGGCTGGCTGGGCCAGCCGCTGACCCTGTTCAGCCTGTTCGGCCTGCTGCTGGTAACGGCGATCAGCGTCGACTACGCGATCCTCATGCACGAGCGCATCGGCGGCGCCGCCGTGAGCCTGCTGGGCACCCTGCTGGCGGCAGTGACCACCTGGCTGTCGTTCGGCCTGCTGGCCTTGTCGAGCACCCCGGCGGTCAGCAACTTCGGCCTGGCGGTCAGCCTGGGCCTGGCTTTCAGTTTCCTGCTGGCCCCCTGGGCCGCCACCCGCGAAGGAGCGCATCCACCGCCATGAACAGCAGCACGTCCAAGGCCTTTTTCAGCGACACCTATGTCGAGGAAACCCGTTTCGGTTTCTGGTTCCTGCGCAGCCATACCTGGCAGCACCATGTGCTGCGGGTGGCGATCAACGACCTGCGCCGGCTGTTCGACGGCAACCCGCCGGCCGCGCCGGTGCTGCTGGATGTCGGCTGCGGCCAGGGCAAGTCGTTCCGCCACCTGCACCAGGTGTTCGCGCCTTCGCGGCTGCTGGGCACCGACGCCGACCCGCACAGCCTGGCGCTCAGTGCCGCCGAGGCCGAGCGCCTGGGCATCAGCGTGGAGCTGCACGGCAGCGACTGCGCCGCGCTGCCATACGCCGACGCCAGCGTCGATATCCTGTTCTGCCACCAGACCTTCCACCACCTGGTGGAGCAGGAAAAGGCCCTGGCCGAATTCCATCGCGTGCTCAGGCCGGGCGGCTACCTGCTGTTCGCCGAGTCCACCGAGGCCTATATCGACACCTGGGTGATCCGTTGGCTGTTCCGCCACCCGATGCACGTGCAAAAGAGCGCCGAGGGTTACCTGCAGATGCTCAGTGCCCAAGGCTTCGCGTTCAGCGCGCAGAATGTCTCGTACCCGTACCTGTGGTGGAGCCGCGCCAAGGACTTCGGCCTGCTCGAACGCTTCGGGCTGCGCAAACCACCACCGGTCGGGCAACGCGAAGAGACCTTGCTCAACGTGGTGGCGCGCAAACCGCTGGAGACGCCATGAAAGCCCTGCTGGCCATGTTCTGCTGCCTGCTGCTCGGCGCCTGCGCCGCGCGGCCGCCCTTGCCTGAGCAAACGCCCACGCTGGAACTGCCACGCCAGCTGCACGTCGAACGGGAACAGGCCGGGCAACGCCAGGACTGGCTGCTGGTGATCCAGCGCGAAGACACCCGCCTGCGCTGGTCGCTGCTCGACCTGCTGGGTATCCCCCAGGCCCGCCAGCTGCTCGATGGCCAGCAGTGGCAGGCCGACGGGCTGCTGCCGCCGAACCCGGCGGCGCGCGAGCTGTTCGCCGCGGTGCTGTTCGCCCTGACCCCGACGCAGCAATTGCCACAGGCTTACCCGCAAGCCCGCCAGCAAAATGACCGCCGCTGGCTCGGCGAGCGCTGGCAGGTGCGCTACCAGGGCGCCGATACCTTCACCTTGAACCTGGGCCAAGGGCTGCGATATCACGTAAGCCCCTTGCCCGACGAGAACACCCCATGAGCACCTACCTCAATGCCCTGGGCCTGGTCTGTGCCCTCGGCCACGGCCAGGCCGATGTGGCCCGCCGGCTGTTTGCCGGCGACTGCTCGGGCATGCTGACGCAAGCGGGCTGGGTGCCCGAGCGCAGCCTGCCGGTGGGCGCCGTCACCACCGCGCTGCCTGAGCTGCCGCTGCCCGAGCACCACAGCCGCAACAACCAGCTGCTGTACAACGCCGCGCTGCAGATCGAGCCGGCCATCCGCGAGGCGATCGCACGCCACGGCGCCCATCGGGTCGGCGTGGTGCTGGGCACCAGCACCTCAGGGATCGCCGAGGCCAGTGACGGCATCGCTCACTACCTGCGCGAGCAGCATTTTCCCGAGGGCTACCGTTACGCCCAGCAAGAGCTCAGCGCCCCGGCCAACTTCCTCGCCGACTGGCTGCAGCTGAGCGGCCCGGCCTACGTGATTTCCACCGCCTGCACCTCCAGCGCCCGGGCGCTGATGAGCGCACGCCGCCTGCTCGACCTGGGGCTGTGCGATGCCGTGCTGTGCGGCGGGGTCGACAGCCTGTGCGGCCTGACCCTCAACGGTTTCAGTGCCCTGGAGGCCGTCAGCGACACGCGCTGCAACCCGTTTTCGCGCAACCGCGCCGGCATCAACATCGGCGAAGGCGCGGCCGTGTTGATGATGACCCGCGAGGCCAACCTACAGGGCCCACGCATCGCCCTGCTGGGCGCTGGCGCCAGTTCCGACGCCCACCATATCTCGGCGCCGGAGCCCACCGGCAAAGGCGCCTTGCAGGCCATGGGCAAAGCCTTGGACAATGCCGGCCTTGCGCCTGCGCAGATCGGCTACCTGAACCTGCACGGCACCGCCACCGTGCACAACGACGCCATGGAAGCCCTGGCCGTGCACAGCCTGTTCGGCGCCGGCCTGCCCTGTTCGTCGAGCAAGCCCATGACCGGCCACACCCTGGGCGCCGCCGGCGCGCTGGAAGCGGCGTTCTGCTGGCTGGCCCTGAGCGGGCACAACCCGCAGGGCCTGCTGCCGCCGCATGCCTGGGATGGCCAGCAGGACCCGGCATTGCCGGCCCTGGCGCTGGTCGATGGCAGCCAGCGGCTGACAACGGAACGCCCGCGCTACCTGATGAGCAACTCGTTCGCCTTTGGCGGCAACAATGTCAGCCTGATTCTCGGAGACGCCCCATGATCCCCTGGCCCCTGGCCGAGCTGCTGCCCCATGCCGGTGACATGATCCTCATCGAGCAGATCGACAGCTGCGACGACGAGCAGATCCACACCCGCACCACGGTGCGCCCGGGCGGCCTGTTCAACCGCGCCGACGGCAGCCTGCCGGCCTGGCTGGGCCTGGAGCTGATGGCCCAGAGCGTGGCCGCCTTCGCCGGCTGCCGCGCCCGCCGCCTGGGCCTGCCGGTGGAGCTGGGCTTTCTGCTGGGCACGCGCAAGTTCGAATGCGCCGTCGAGCACTTCCCCGTTGGCGCCGAACTGCTGATCCACGCGCAGCGCTCGCTGGAAGACGACAACGGCATGGGCGTGTTCGAATGCCACCTGCGCGGCCCTGGCATCCATGCCACGGCCCGCCTGAATGTGTACCGCCCGCCACAGCCCGACCGCTACCTGGCCGAAGCCGGCCCAGAGGAACCGCACCATGACTGACAGCATTCTCGTTACCGGCTCCAGCCGTGGCATCGGCCGCGCCGTTGCCCTGCGCCTGGCGCGGGCCGGCTTCGACCTGGTGCTGCACTGCCGCAGTGGCCGGGCCGAGGCCGATGCGGTGGCGGAGGAAGTACGCGCGCTTGGCCAACAGGCCCGGGTGCTGCAGTTCGACGTGGCCGACCGCGCCCGCTGCAAGGCGGTGCTGGAAGCCGATGTCGAAGCCCACGGCGCCTACTACGGCGTGGTGTGCAATGCCGGGCTGACCCGCGACGGCGCCTTCCCGGCACTGACCGACGACGACTGGGACCAGGTGATGCGCACCAACCTCGACGGCTTCTACAACGTCCTGCACCCGCTGACGATGCCGATGATCCGCCGCCGCGCGCCGGGGCGTATCGTCTGCATCACCTCGGTGTCGGGGTTGATCGGCAATCGCGGCCAGGTCAACTACAGCGCCTCCAAGGCCGGCTTGATTGGCGCCGCCAAGGCCCTGGCGATCGAATTGGGCAAGCGCCGCATCACGGTCAACTGCGTGGCCCCCGGGCTGATCGACACGGCCATGCTCGACGAAAACGTACCGGTCGAGGAACTGCTGAAGATGATCCCGGCCGGGCGCATGGGCACCCCGGAAGAAGTGGCCGGCGCGGTGAATTTCCTGATGTCGCCCGAGGCGGCCTATATCACCCGCCAGGTGCTGGCGGTCAACGGAGGGCTGTGCTGATGCGCCGCGTCGTGGTCACCGGCATGGCCGGCATTACCGCCCTGGGCAACGACTGGGCGAGCATCGCCGCGCAGTTCGCCGCCGGGCGCAGCGGCATCCGCCGCATGGACGAGTGGGACCGCTACAGCGAGCTCAACACCCGCCTGGCTGGGCCCATCGATGACTTCCAAGTGCCCGCGCACTGGACCCGCAAGCAGCTGCGCAGCATGGGCCGGGTGTCGCGCCTGGCGGTGGCCGCCGCCGAGCGGGCGCTGGCCGATGCCGGGCTGCTCGACGACCCGAGCATCCGCGACGGGCGCATGGGCGTGGCCTGCGGTTCTTCCACCGGCAGCACCGACGAGATCAAGACCTTCGGCAACATGCTGCTCAACTCCACCTCCGACGGCCTCAACGCCAACTCCTACGTGCGCATGATGCCGCACACCACGGCAGCCAATATCAGCATCTACTTCGGCCTGACCGGGCGCCTGATCCCTACCTCCAGCGCCTGCACCAGCGGCAGCCAGGGCGTCGGCTATGCCTATGAAGCGATCAAGTTCGGGCGCCTGCCGCTGATGCTTGCCGGTGGCGCCGAAGAGCTGTGCCCCACCGAGGCCATGGTGTTCGACGCGCTCTATGCCACCAGCCTGAAGAACGACACCCCGCACCTGAGCCCGCGCCCCTATGACCTGGACCGCGACGGCCTGGTGATCGGCGAGGGCGGCGGCATGCTGGTGCTCGAGGAACTGGAGCACGCCCTGGCCCGCGGCGCGCGGATCTACGCCGAGGTGGTGGGCTTTGGCAGCAATGCCGACGGCCAGCACATCACCCGGCCCGAGCAAGTGACCATGCGCCGGGCCATGGAACTGGCGCTGGAAGACGCGGGCCTGGCGCCCGAGGCCATCGGTTATGTGAATGGCCATGGCACCGCCACCGAGCAAGGCGATATCGCCGAGACCCTGGCCACCAGCAGCCTGTTCGGGCCGCGCATGCCGATCAGCTCGCAGAAGAGCTACCTGGGCCATACCCTGGGTGCCTGCGGCGCCCTGGAATCCTGGTTCAGCATCGAGATGATGAACCGCGAGCAGTACGCCCCCACGCTCAACCTCGACAACGTCGACCCGCAATGCGGCGAGCTCGACTACCTGCAAGGCGCCTTCCGCGCCATGAGCCACGAATACGTGATGAACAACAACTTCGCCTTCGGCGGCGTCAACACCTCGTTGATCTTCCGCCGCTGGGCCTGACGCGCAAAACCACGGAGTGAAAGGAATGACTCGGATCCACCGCACCCTCGCCTTGCTGGCCATGGCCCTGGTCTTCACCGGGTGCACCAGCAAGCCGGTGTACAACGCCAAGGAAGACTTCGCCAGCAGCCTCAATTTCAGCGACGACCAGATGAAACGGGCAATCGTCACTGCGCTCAACGACCGCCAGTGGATCGTCCAGTCCGTGCGCCCGGGCATGGTCAAGGCGGCCATCACCGTGCGCGGCCGCCACCACGCCGAGGTCGATATCCCCTACAGCCCCACCGAGTTCCAGATCGTCTACCGCAGCAGCTGGGGCCTGGACTACAAGGACGGCAAGATCCACGGCAACTACAACCGCTGGATCAACCGCCTGCGCGACAACGTGCTCAAGGAGCTGTCGTTCAACCCGGACATCGAGGCGGTCAACGCCCTGGGCATCATCAACCAGGGCGTCGAAGGGCCGACCTACCTGAGCTTTCGCGAAGGCGTGAAACGCGCCACCGAAGCCGGCCTGCTCGACGGCAGCGTGAAGTTCTACCTGGCCGGCGAGGCGCTGCCGACCTCGGTGCGCACCCTGCGCACGGTGAGCAGCAGCCGCAAGACCAACGGCAGCAACAAGAGCGACAGCGAGGCCTGCTTCTGGGCCCTGCAATCGGCGCTGGCCACCCTGCAGCGTGCCGCCCAGGAAGCGGATGCCAACGCCGTGGTGAACATCGCCAGCGTCGACCAGCGCGACCTGTACAAGGACCCGGAGAAGTTCCAGTGCCGTGCCGGCATGCTGGTCAGCGCGGTAGCCCTGCGCGGCGAGCTGGCCCACGTCGACTGAGCGGCTCAGGCGGGCGGCGTGATCCGCTGCCCGCCCAGCAGTTCGGCGAAGGCACCCGCCATCGCCGAGCCCTCGCCGGCACGCCGCACCAGCCATACGGCGGTGTCGGCGCCCTCGTCCAGCAGGGTCCTGTAGACCACCCCGTCGATGCGCATGCGCTGGAATGACGCCGGCAGCACCGACACCCCCAACCCCGCCGACACCAGGCCGATGATGGTCATCGCCTCGCCCGCTTCCTGGGCGAAGTGCGGGCTGAAGCCGGCCTGGCGCGCCAGGCTCAGCAGCTGCGCGTGCAAGCCGCTGCCGTAGCTGCGCGGGAAGAACACGAACGGCTCGTCGGCCAGGGCCTGCATGTACAGGCCCTGCTCGCTGCCTGCGGCCAGCGGGTGCGAGGCGTTGATCACCGCCACCAGCGGCTCGCGCAGCAATTCGTTGACCACCAGCCCTTGTGGCACAGGCATAGGCCGCATCAGGCCGACTTCGATGGACTCGTCGAGCACCGCTTCGGCGACGTCACGGCTGCTCATTTCCTTGAGGTTCAGGTGCACCGCCGGGAACTGCTGGCGGAATGCGTGCAGCGCCTTGGGCAGCTTCGAGGTGAAGGGTGCCGAGGAGGTGAAGCCGATCTTCAGCTCACCCAGTTCACCCAGTTGCGCACGGCGGGCCACGTCGGCGGCCTTTTCCACCTGGGCCAGCACCTGCCGGGCTTCGTCGAGGAACAGCCGCCCGGCCTCGCTGAGCTCGACCCGACGGTTGGTACGCTCGAACAGCCGCGCGCCAAGCTCCTGCTCCAGCGCCTGGATCTGCTGGCTCAGCGGCGGTTGCGAGATGCCCAGCTGCTGGGCGGCGCGGCCGAAGTGCAGCTCTTCGGCCACGGCGATGAAATAACGCAGGTGACGCAGCTCCATGATCGGCTCCGAACAGGTCGTTAAACGTCTTAAACAGGTCGAACAATATATTGGATCTAATCATTAGCCAGCTATATGATTTTTCCATCGCAACGCCCCGAGGTACCCCCCGTGAGCTCCGCCGTCGCCCCCCTGCCCGCCGAACCCGAGCCTGCCGTCAACGACATCTGGATCGAGAAAGGCACCCCCGCCTTCATGAAAACCGTGCTGGCGCTGTTCAGCGGCGGCTTTGCCACCTTCGCCCTGTTGTATTGCGTGCAGCCGATGATGCCGCTGCTGTCCCGGGAGTTCGCCATCAACGCGGCGCAAAGCAGCCTGGTGCTGTCGGTGTCCACCGCCATGCTGGCCATCGGGCTGCTGGTGACCGGGCCGATTTCCGACCGTATCGGGCGCAAGCCGGTGATGGTCTGCGCCCTGCTTTGCGCAGCGTTAGCGACCCTGGCCAGCGCGGTGATGCCGAGCTGGGAGCTGGTGCTGGCCAGCCGTGCGCTGGTGGGCTTGGCACTGAGTGGCCTGGCAGCGGTGGCGATGACCTACCTGAGCGAAGAGATCCACCCGCAGCACATCGGCCTGGCCATGGGCCTGTACATCGGCGGCAATGCCATCGGTGGCATGAGCGGGCGGTTGATCACCGGCGTGTTGATCGACTTCGTCAGCTGGCACACGGCGATGCTGGTGATCGGCAGCCTGGCCCTGGTGGCGGCCGTGGTGTTCTGGAAGGTGCTGCCCGAGTCGCGCAACTTCCGCCCCCAGGCCATGAACCCGCGCAGCCTGCTGGACGGTTTCGTCATGCACTTCAAGGATGCCGGGCTACCCTGGTTGTTCCTTGAAGCCTTCCTGCTGATGGGCGCCTTCGTCACCTTGTTCAACTACATCGGCTACCGCCTGCTGGCCGGGCCCTACCACATGAACCAGGCCCTGGTCGGCCTGCTCTCGGTGGTGTACCTGTCGGGGATCTACAGCTCGGCGCAGGTCGGCGCGCTGGCCGACAAGCTGGGCCGGCGCAAGGTGTTCTGGGCCAGCATCCTGGTAATGGCCGGCGGCCTGCTGCTGACCCTGGCCAGCCCGCTGGCGGTGATCATCGTCGGCATGCTGGTGTTCACCTTCGGCTTCTTTGGCGCGCATTCGGTGGCCAGCAGCTGGATTGGCCGGCGGGCGCTCAAGGCCAAGGGGCAGGCGTCGTCGCTGTACCTGTTCTGCTACTACGCCGGGTCGAGTGTGGCGGGGACGGCGGGCGGGATGTTCTGGCAT
>NZ_BQHO01000025.1 GCF_021601385.1 Pseudomonas parasichuanensis
ATACCGCCGAGTTGAGTTTCTTTTCAAGGTCCGGGTCGGCCTTGGCCAGGATCAGGCCGCCGCGCGGGCCGCGCAGGGTCTTGTGGGTGGTGGTGGTGACCACGTCGGCGTAGGGCAGCGGATTGGGGTACAGGCCTGCGGCCACCAGGCCTGCGACGTGGGCCATGTCGACGAACAGGTAGGCACCGACCTGGTCGGCAATCTGCCGGAAGCGCGCGAAGTCCAGGGTCTTGGAGTAGGCCGAGAAGCCGGCGACGATCATTTTCGGCTTGTGCTCAAGGGCCAGGCGCTCGACCTCGGCGTAGTCGATCAGGCCATCGGCGTCGATACCGTACTGCACCGCGTTGTACAGCTTGCCCGAGGACGACACCTTGGCGCCGTGGGTCAGGTGGCCGCCGTGGGCCAGGCTCATGCCCAGGATCGTGTCGCCGGCCTGCAGCAGGGCCAGGTACACCGCCGCGTTGGCCTGGGAGCCGGAGTGCGGCTGGACGTTGGCGTAACCGGCGCCGAACAGCTGGCGGGCGCGGTCGATGGCCAGTTGCTCGACCACATCGACGTGCTCGCAGCCACCGTAGTAGCGCTTGCCTGGGTAGCCTTCGGCGTACTTGTTGGTCAGCTCGCTGCCCTGGGCCTGCATCACCTGGGGGCTGGCGTAGTTTTCCGAGGCGATCAGCTCGATGTGGTCTTCCTGACGTTGCGCTTCGCGCTGCATGGCGGCGCAGAGTGCTGGGTCGAAATCGGAGAGGGTCAGGCTTTTGTGGAACATGGTTTTTTCCTTTTTATTCGTGTTTGGCCGGGGACCTGTAGGAGCGGGCTTGCCCGCGAAGCAGGCGACTCGGTGGCTGGCACCGGCTTTGCCGGTGTTCGCGGGCAAGCCCGCTCCCACACTGATCATCAGGCGTCCTGGTAGCTCGACAGCGGTGGGCAGGCGCAGGCCAGGTTGCGGTCGCCGTAGACGTTGTCCACGCGCCCCACCGGCGGCCAGTACTTGCTTTCGCGCAGGGTGGCCAGCGGGTACACCGCCAGTTCCCGGCTGTAGCCGTGGGGCCACTCACCGGCCAGCTCGAAGGCGGTGTGCGGGGCGTTCTTCAGCGGGTTGTCGAGCGCGTCCAGGGTGCCGCTCTCCACTGCGCGGATCTCTTCGCGGATGCAGATCATGGCGTCGCAGAAGCGGTCCAGTTCCTCCTTCGACTCGCTCTCGGTCGGCTCGACCATCAAGGTGCCGGCCACCGGGAACGACATGGTCGGGGCGTGGAAGCCGAAGTCGATCAAGCGCTTGGCCACGTCTTCGACGCTGATGCCGCTGCTGTCCTTGAGCGGGCGCAGGTCGAGGATGCACTCGTGGGCGACCAGGCCGTTGTCGCCGGTGTAGAGCACCGGGTAGTGCTCCTCCAGGCGCCGGGCGATGTAGTTGGCGCTGAGGATCGCCAGCTGCGAGGCGCGCTTGAGCCCTGCCCCGCCCATCATGCGCATATACATCCAGGTGATCGGCAGAATGCTCGCACTGCCATAGGGTGCCGCGCTGACCGCGCCGTGCTTGTTGGCCATATGCCCATGGCCGGGCAGGAACGGCGCCAGGTGCGCCTTGACGCCAATCGGGCCGACGCCGGGGCCGCCACCGCCGTGGGGGATGCAGAAGGTCTTGTGCAGGTTCAGGTGCGACACGTCGCCGCCGAACTTGCCCGGCGCGCACAGGCCGACCATGGCGTTCATGTTGGCGCCGTCCAGGTACACCTGGCCGCCGTGTTGATGAATGATTGCGCAGATGCGGCTGATGCCGTCCTCGAACACGCCGTGGGTCGAGGGGTAGGTGATCATCAGCGCGGCCAGCTGCGCCGAATGCTGCTCGGCCTTGCGCTGCAGGTCGGCGACATCGACGTTGCCGCGCGCATCGCAGTCGACCACCACCACCCGCAGGCCGGCCATCTGCGCCGTGGCCGGGTTGGTGCCATGGGCCGACGACGGGATCAGGCACACATCGCGCCCCGCCTGGCCACGGCTGGCGTGGTAGGCGCGGATGGCCAACAGGCCCGCGTACTCGCCCTGGGAGCCGGCGTTGGGCTGCAGCGACATGGCGTCGTAGCCGGTGGCCGCGCAGAGCATGGCCTCCAGTTCGTCGGTGAGTTGCCGGTAGCCCTGGGTCTGCTCGGCCGGGGCGAACGGGTGCAGCGCGCCGAACTCGGGCCAGGTGATCGGGATCATCTCGCTGGCGGCGTTGAGCTTCATGGTGCACGAGCCCAGGGCGATCATGGTCCGGTCCAGGGCCAGGTCCTTGTCGGCCAGGGCACGCAGGTAGCGCATCAACCCGGTTTCGGAGTGATGGCGGTTGAACACCGGGTGCTGCAGGAAAGCCGATTCACGCAGCAGCGCGGTCGGCAGGCGGTCGCCCGCGTCGGCGGCCAGGGCGGTGAAGTCCGGCAGTGCCTGCCCTTGCGCTGCGAACACCTGCCACAGGGCCTCGACAGCAGCCTGTTCGCAGGTTTCATCCAGCGACACACCCACCCGCACATCATCGATCAGCCGCAGGTTCAGGCGTGCGCCCCTGGCGGCGGCCAGCACCTCGGCCACAGGCTGCGCGGTCAGCACACTGACGGTGTCGAAAAAGTGCTGCTGCTCGACCTGATGCCCAAGCTGTTGCAGCCCCTTTACCAGGATCGCCGTCAGGCGGTGCACCCGCCGGGCGATCCGGGTCAGGCCCTGGGGGCCGTGGTAGACCGCGTACATGCTGGCGATATTGGCCAGCAGCACTTGTGCGGTGCAGATGTTGCTGGTGGCCTTCTCGCGGCGGATGTGCTGCTCGCGCGTTTGCATGGCCAGGCGCAGGGCCGGCTTGCCGAAGCGGTCGATGGACACCCCGACCAACCGCCCGGGCATGTCGCGCTTGAACGTATCGCGGGTGGCGAAGTACGCCGCATGCGGGCCACCGAAACCCAGTGGCACGCCGAAGCGCTGGGCGCTGCCCAGCACCACGTCGGCACCGAATTCGCCCGGTGGGGCCAGCAGGGTCAGCGCCAGCAGGTCGGCGGCCACCGCCACCAGCGCACCGGCGGCGTGGGCACGCTGCACCAGGCTGCGCGGGTCGCTGATGGCGCCGGTGCTGGCCGGGTACTGCAGCAGCAGGCCGAAGTAACCGTCCAGGGGTTGGTCGTGCAGCGCCGTTTCGTCACCGATCACCACTTCGATGCCCAGTGGCTCGGCACGGGTGCGCAGTACATCGAGGGTTTGCGGGTGGCAGTGCTGTGAGGCGAAAAAGGCTGGGGCCTTGTTCTTCGCCAGGCGCTTGCAGAAGGTCATGGCTTCGGCGGCGGCGGTGGCTTCATCGAGCAACGAGGCGTTGGCGATTTCCATGCCGGTGAGGTCGCTGACTAGCGTCTGGAAGTTCAGCAGCGCTTCCAGGCGGCCCTGGGAGATCTCCGGCTGGTACGGCGTGTACGCGGTGTACCAGGCCGGGTTTTCCAGCAGGTTGCGCAGGATCACCGTCGGCGTGTAGCACGGGTAGTAGCCCTGGCCGATATGGTTACGCAGCAGCTGGTTGTTGCCAGCAATGGCCTTGAGTGCGGCCAGGGCCTCGGCTTCGCCCTGCCCTTTGCTCAGTTCGAGCACGCTGCTGCCCTTGATGCTGGCAGGGATGACGCTGTCGATCAGGGCGTGAAGCGAGTCATGGCCGGTGAGCGCCAGCATGGCGTCGATATCGGCCTGGCGCGGGCCGATGTGCCGGGGAATGAACTCGTTGTCGGTGCCCAGCGGGATGGCGTTGATCATGTCGGCCCCCAGGCTCAGGCGTTGTCGGCCAGGAAGCGGTCGTAGCCGTCCTGGTCCATCAGGCTGTCGAGCTCAGTCAGGTCGCTGGCCTGGATGCGGAAGAACCAGCCGTCCTGCATGGGCGAGGTGTTGACCAGCTCGGGGTCGTCGGCCAGGGCCTGGTTGACCGCCACCACTGTGCCGCCCAGCGGCATGCCGATATTGCTGGCGGCCTTCACCGACTCCAGCACCGCGACTTCGCTGCCCTCGTCGTACGCGCCGGGCTCGGGCAGTTGCACGAACACCACATCACCCAGGGCCTGCTGGGCGTAGCTGGTGATGCCTACGGTCAGCTCGCCGCTCGCTTCCAGACGCAGCCATTCGTGTTCGGGGGTAAAACGCAGAGTGGTCATGGATGTTCCTTTCTTGTTATCAGGTGGGTCCCGGGACAGGACTACCGGTAACAGAGCAAGGGCAATGCCAACTCAATAAAACCGTTATTTTTCAACTGGTTATAGATATTTAAACGCTATCTTCCGGGCTGCACTGCGGAGCGAAATCACTCCGTCTCCAGTGCCCGCCCGCCACCGTTGGGCTGGCGGGCCAATGAACCCGGGGTTCAGGCCCGGCTGGAGCACAAACACTCCAGTGGAGCGAAGTGGCTCCAGGCCGTTACAAGGCCCGGCTGGCAATGCCGTACTTGCGCAGGCGCTGGCCGATGGCCGTGTGCGAGGTTTGCAGGCGCAGGGCCAATTGCCGGGTGGAGGGGTAGCTGGCGTACAGCTTCTCCAGCAGGTCCTTTTCGAAGCCCTGCACCGCCGCCTCCAGGCTGACCACCTCCAGAGCGTCGGGCTGCTGGCTGTTCAGGGCGGTGCCGGCCAGCTCCAGGTCATCGCAGTCGATCACCTCGCCCTCGCAAATGGCCGCCGCGCGGAACAACACGTTCTGCAACTGGCGCACGTTGCCCGCCCAGCGGTTGCCCAGCAGCAGCGGCTGGGTGGCCAGGGCCAGCCGACACGGCGGGCGCTGGATCTGCGCGCAGGCCTGGCGCAGGAAGTGCTCGGCCAGCAACAGGATGTCCTTGCCGCGCTCGCGCAGCGGCGGCACTTTCAGGTTGAGCACGTTGAGGCGGTAGTACAGGTCTTCGCGGAAACTGCCTTCGGCCACCATGGCTTCCAGGTGGCGGTGGGTGGCGCAGACCACCCGTACATTGACCCGTACTTCACCACCGCCGCCGACCCGGCGAAAGCTGCCGTCGTTGAGAAAACGCAGCAGCTTGGCTTGCAGGTAGGGCGACATCTCCCCCACTTCATCGAGGAACACCGTGCCGCCATCGCCCAGTTCCAGCAGGCCCGGCTTGCCGCCACGCTGGGCACCGGTGAAGGCGCCGGCGGCGTAGCCGAACAGCTCGCTCTCGGCCAGGCTCTCGGGCAAGGCCGCGCAGTTGAGCGCCAGGAACGACGCATCGCGCCGGGCGCTGAGGGCATGGCAGGCGCGCGCCACCAGCTCCTTGCCGGTGCCGGTCTCGCCCTGGATCAGCAGCGGCGCCTCGAGGCCCGCCACTTTGTGCAGGCGTACCTTGAGCTCCTTGAGCGGCGTCGACTCCCCCAGCAGCGCCTCCAGCCCGTCGGTGGAATCATGCAGCAACGACGCCAGGCGCTCGCCGATGCGGCTGGGCGGGTACAGGGTCAGCAGGCCGCCCACCAGGCCGTCGGCCCCGCCGCTGATGGGCGTCGCTTCAAGCAGCAGCGCCTGGCCCTGGAATTCCACCTCGCACATGGGCAGGCGAAAACCCTTGGCGATCAGGGTCTGGGCCAGGTCGGGCACGGCGAACAGCCGCGACAACGGCTCACCGGCCGGCTCATGGCCGATCAGGCTGACCAGGGTCGGGTTGGCCAGCAGCACATGGCCGCTCGGGTCCACGGCCAACACAGGGTCGCTCATCGCCGCCAGCAGTGCTTCGAGTTGCAGGCGCCGGCGGTGGCCGGGCAGGAAGTCGACCAGCTCGACCGCCTGCACGCCGTCCAGGCCCAGCAACGCCGCGTGGAGTTCGTCCAGCACGGCCTGCGACAGCGCCGGGGCATCGATGTAGACGTTGGGCGGGACCATTTCCACCGCGTCCAGGTTGAGGTTGCGTGCCCCCAGCAGTGCCAGGATCTCTTGGGTGATGCCGACGCGGTCGACGAAGGTGACGTGGATTCTCATCGCAACTCCCTGCTTGGCAAACGACAACAGGGGGACGACGCACTTGGCGCCGTCCCCCTGGCTGAAACGTGAACGTGCCGATCAATCGGTATCGAGGGACAACTGCCCGTTCTCCTGGCGTTTCTGGCGCAGGGAGCGGTAGGCCAGGCCCAGCACGGCGAACCACACCGGCACGGCGTACAGCGCCAGGCGGGTGTCGGCCTCCAGGGCCAGCAGGCCGAGGATGAACACGAAGAACGCCAGGCATACCCAGCACATCAGCGTGCCACCGGGCATCTTGTACTTCGACACCTGGTGCAGGTGCGCCCGCTGCTTGCGGTAGGCCAGGTACGACAGCAGGATCATCGACCAGACGAACATGAACAGCAGGGCCGACACCGTGGTGATCAAGGTGAAGGCATCGAGCATGTTCGGCACCAGGTAGATCACCAGCGCCCCCGCCGTGAGGCAGACACAGGAGAAGATCAGGCCATTGGACGGCACAGCGCGGCGGGACAGCGCGCCGAACCTGCCGGGCGCATCACCGTCCACCGCCAGGCCGTAGAGCATGCGGCTGGTAGAGAACACCCCGCTGTTGGCCGAGGACGCCGCCGAGGTCAGCACCACGAAGTTGATGATCCCCGCCGCCGCCGGCAGCCCGGCCAGCACGAACAGCTCGACGAAGGGGCTCTTGTTGGCCACCACTTCGCGCCAGGGGGTCACGGCCATGATGGCGACCAGGGCGAACACGTAGAAGATGATGATGCGCAGCGGGATCGAGTTGATCGCCCGTGGCAGGTTGCGTTCCGGGCTCTTGGTTTCAGCGGCGGTGGTGCCTACCAGCTCGATGCCGACGAAGGCGAACACGGCGATCTGGAAACCGGCGAAGAAGCCCATGGCGCCATGGGGGAACATGCCGCCGTCATTCCACAGGTTGGCCAGCGAAGCGACGTTGCCGGCCGGCGACTGGTAGGCCGCCGCCACCATGTACAGGCCGGTGCACACCAGGGCGCAGATGGCCACGATCTTGATCATGGCGAACCAGAATTCCATTTCGCCGAACAGTTTCACGGTCACCAGGTTGAGTGACAACAGCACCCCGACGCAGGTCAGGGCCGGCAGCCACAGGGGTATATCGGGGAACCAGAACTGTGCATAGGCGGCAATCGCGATCACATCGGCAATACCGGTGACGATCCAGCAGAACCAGTAAGTCCAGCCGGTAAAGAACCCGGCCCACGGCCCCAGCAGATCGGCGGAGAAGTCGATGAAGGATTTGTACTTCAAGTTGGACAGCAAGAGTTCGCCCATCGCCCGCATGACAAAGAACAGCATGAAGCCGATGATCATGTAGACGAAGATGATTGACGGGCCGGCCAAACTGATGGTTTTGCCCGAGCCCATGAACAGGCCGGTACCGATGGCACCGCCGATGGCGATCAACTGGATATGGCGGTTGGACAGGCTGCGCTGCAGTTCGTGGCCGTCAGCCTCAGGCGGGCGTTGGCCATGTGGCAAGTTGTTCATTATTTTTACCTTGCTAGTTTAATTGTTTTTATAACGTCACAAGTTCAACTTTCCGAGCCGGGCTTTTGGTCTTGAAGCCCGGCCGAACGCAAGGGAAAGAGCAAGGTATGTGCCAAGGGCCAGAGGCCGCTGGATTCGGTGCTTAATACGTTTTTCGCACTAATGTTCCGTAATGAAGTCACTCCAATAAAACCGGTTTATTCACCCTTCAATTGCCGTGAAGGCGTCGTAAACCCTGCCCGTACCCGCCCTGTAGCGATATCGCTACAATGGAGCGCATTCGGTCCGCGCCATTGGCAACGCCTTATACTGCTTGTGATGGCCTCATCGCTGGCAAGCCAGCTCCCACCCCGACCGCATAACCCCAGGCCATGCGCTAACCCTGTGGGAGCCGGCTTGCCGGCGATGAGGCCATGACTGGCAAACCAAAACTTTCGTCCCTACCCTTCCTCAGGCGCCAACCTTGCGCACCGGCGCACGGCTGCGCTGCTGCGCCTCCCAATCCCCCACCAACCCCACCGGCATATCGCTCGGTGCCAGCGGCTCACGCCCGCGCACCAGGTCCGCCGCCCGCTCGGCGAGCATGATGGTCGGCGCATTCAAGTTGCCATTGGGCTCGCTGGGGAACACCGACGAGTCGATCACCCGCAGCCCCTGCAACCCATGCACCCGCAGTGTGGAATCGACCACCGCCATGTCGTCCTCGCCCATGCGGCACGAGCCGCAGGGGTGCATGGTGCTTTCCATGTTGGCGCGCACGAAGGCGTCGATCTGCTCGTCGGTCTGCACCTGGGGCCCGGGCGCCAGCTCTTCGCCGCGGAAACGGTCCATGGCCGGCTGGGCGAGGATCTCGCGGGTCAGGCGCACGCAGCGGCGAAAGCCCTCGCGGTCCTCTTCGCTTTGCAGGTAGTTGAAGCGGATTTCCGGGTGCTGGTACGGGTCGGCCGACAGCGCCCGCACATGGCCGCGGCTCTTGGGCTTGTTCGGCCCGGTGAGCACCATGAAACCGTGGCCCTTGAACGGCTTGTCGCCGTCGTAGCGCATGGCCGCCGGCAGGAAGTGGAACTGGATGTCCGGCCAGCGCAGCCCTTTGGAGGAACGGATGAAACCGCCGGCCTCGAAGTGGTTGCTGGCGCCCAGGCCATCCTTGAACAGTAGCCAGCGCAGGCCGATCATCGCCTTGCCCAGCAGGCTCATCTTGCCGTTGAGGGTGATCGGCTGCTTGCAGGCGTACTGGATGTAGATTTCCGAGTGGTCCTGCAGGTTTTCGCCCACGCCCGGCAGGTGATGGCGCACCTCGATGCCGGCCTTTTTCAGTACCGCCTCGGGGCCGATGCCGGAGCGCTGCAACAGGTGCGGCGAGCCGATCGGGCCGGACGCCACCAGCACCTCGCGGTTGCACAGCACCTTGTGGGTCTGCCCGCCTTCGTCGTACTCCACCCCCACCGCGCGCTTGCCGTCGAGCAGGATGCGCCGGGTCATGGCGTGGGTGACCACGGTCAGGTTGGGCCGGTTCATGGCCGGGCGCAGGTAGGCGTTGGCGGTGGACCAGCGCACGCCGTCCTTGACCGTCATGTGCATGGCACCGAAGCCTTCCTGCATGTAGCCGTTGCAGTCGTCGGTCTTGATGTAGCCCGCTTCTGCACCGGCCTCGACCCAGGCGCCGTACAGCGGGTTCTGCATGTTGTTGCCATTGTTGGTGGCCAGCGGCCCGGCGCCGCCACGGTAGTCATCGCCGCCGAACTTGAAGGTTTCGGCACGCTTGAAGTACGGCAGGCAGTGGCGGTAGCTCCAGTTTTTCGCGCCCAGGCTTTCCCATTCGTCGAAGTCGCAGGCGTGGCCACGGATATAGACCAGGCCGTTGATCGACGACGAGCCGCCGAGCACCTTGCCCCGTGGGCAGTGCAGGCGCCGGCCGTCCAGGTGCGGCTCGGCCACGGTCTCGTAGCGCCAGTTGTACTTCCTGGTGTTCATCGGCAGGGAGAACGCGCTGGGCATCTGGATCAGCACGCTGCGGTCGCTGCCACCGAACTCCAGGACCAGCACCGAAGTACCGGCGTCCTCGGTCAGGCGGTTGGCCAACACGCAGCCGGCCGAGCCCGCACCGATGATGATGTAGTCGTATCGCTTGTTCATGGTTCAGTCCTGTACGCGAAGGCCGGCGGCCCGATCGTGGTGTTGGTTGCCCTTGGGGTAGCCGCCCCAGCCCAGGCGCGCCGCCAGCAGGCGGGTCAGGCCGTAGTGGACCAGCCCGGCCAGCAGGCAGGACGGCAGCGAGGCGGTGGCGAAGGTGAAGAAGGTGGTGTGGGCCAGGGTTTGCGGGTTGAACACCACCACGTAGATGGCGAAGCCCGCCACCAGCGCCAGCAGCGCGATGGGGTTCAAGCCCTTGCAGAAGCGCAGTGGCGAGGCGCCTTGCTCGGCGTAAAGGTGGCGCAGGTTCACCCGCTGGCGGCGCAGGAAAAAGTAATCGGCAATGCCGATGCCGGCCAGGGCGCTGTTGAGTGCCGAGGTCCACACCAGGAAGATGAAGAAGCCGTCGTAGATCCCCGGCAACAGCACCACGATGGCCACCGGGATGATGCAGAACAGCCCGATCAATACCCCCCAGCCCAGGCTGCGCAGGCGCTCCCCGGCCAGCTGGCGCAAGCCGATCACCGCGGTGTAGAGGATGTTGACCATGCCGGTGAGGTTGGCCAGGGCCAGGAAGCCCAGGGCGATCACCCCGAAGGCCATGCCCCCGGCCACGCGCATCCAGGCGGTGGGGTCGCTGCTGCCCAGGGTGGTGGCGGCGAACAGGCTGACCGACTCACCCAGCACCGCCGCGCCGAAGATGCCCACCAGGTTCGGCCAGAAAGCCGTGCGCTGGTTGCTGCACAGGCGCGACAGGTTGCCGATGTAGGGCCACCAGGAGAAGCCGGCGGCGATGTTGATTTCCACCGCGATCATGAAGTTGACGTGGGGGTTCTCGAACGGCGGCTGCAAGGGCGGCATGGCCAGCAGTTCGGCGAGGCTGTGGCTGCGCAGGATGAAGTACATCAGCGCCAGCATGATCAGGATCAGGCTGGGCGCGATCAGCGCGCTCAGCAGGCGGATCATGTCCGGCCCGCGAATGGCCACCAGCGCTGCCAGCACAATGGCCAGCAGGGCCCCGGCGGTCACCAGCCAGCCATCGCCGTCGGGCTGGGCGTGCTGTACCAGGGTTTCCAGGTTGTCCAGCGCCCGCCCGCACATCAGCCCGAGTACCGCCAGCCAGCCCATGGTCAGCACCACCACCGAGAGGAAGTACACCAGGCGGCTGCCGTTGAGGCCGAACATGCCGCGCAGGTAGGTGAACTGCTCGACGCCGTACTTGCCGCACGGCAGGCAGGTGGACGCGGAGGCCAGCACCACCCCGAGGATATTGCCGATGACGATCGCGGCGATGCCCTGCATCGGGCCGACGAACAAAGCGGTGGCACCGCCGATCAGGAACACCCAGGTGGCCACCGCCAGCGCCGAGTTGGCGTAGGCATAGCCCCAGAAGCCCCAGACCCGTTCATTGGGTAGCAACGGCGTGTCGCCACGTTCCGCAGCCAGGCGGAACTCCTGCTCGCGCAACCGGCTCATGGCTGGCCTCCGAGCAGGTAGGCGCCGGCGACCATCACCAGCGTCAGCAGGGCCAGGGCAATCACGTCACGGGCGGTCAATGCGCCCGGCCAGTGCGCCCTGCCCTCCAGTTCTTCATAGGCGCGCAGGCGCCGTTCCAGGTCTTGCGCACGCTCGACATCCACTTGGCTGTTCATTGGGCATCACCTCGACAGGTTCTTATTGTTGAAATTCGATGCGTTGATGAACCTGCGTCGCACGCCAGGCGACGCAGGCCGGCCTTGCTACCTCAAGGCAAGGTGATCCAGACCGCCTTGGTCTCCAGGAAGAACTCCAGTTGTTCCGCGCCCATGTCCTTGCCATAACCGGACTGCTTGTAGCCACCGAACGGCATGGACGGGTCCAGGGTGCTGTGGGCATTGACGTAGACCGTGCCGGCGCGCAGGCGCGGGATCAGCCCGTGGACCTTGCCCAGGTCGTTGCTGTACAGCGCCGCCGCCAGGCCGTACTCGGTGTCGTTGGCCAGCGCCAGGGCCTGCTCCTGGGTGTCGAACGGCGCGGTTACCAGCACCGGGCCGAAAATCTCCTCGCGCACCACGCGCATGCTGTTGTCGCAATTGGCGAAGATGGTCGGCTGCACGTAGTAACCCGGGCCTTCGACCGGCTCGCCGCCGTAGTAAACCTGCGCGCCCTCAGCCTTGCCTTGTGCGATGTAGTCCAGCACCCGTTGCTGTTGCTGGCGCGACACCATGGGGCTGATGAAGCAGTCCGGGTCCAGGCCGGGGGCGATCTTCAGGGTGGCCGTGTAGCGGGCCAGCGCTTGCAGGAAGGCCGGGTACACACTGCGCTCGACATAGGCGCGGGTACCGGCATCGCACACCTGCCCTGAATTGAAGAATACGCCGTTGGCCACTGCTTCGGCGGCGGCCTCGATATCGGCGTCGGCAAACACGATCACCGGCGACTTGCCGCCCAGCTCAAGGGTCAGGCGCTTCATCTGGTCCATCGCCGCCTTGCCCACCGAGCAGCCCACGGGCGTGGAGCCGGTGAAGCTCAGCTTGTCGATGCCCGGGTGGCGCGACATCGCCTCACCCACCACGCTGCCGCGCCCGGTGACGATGTTGATCACCCCATCGGGGATGCCCGACTGCTGCACCAGCTCGGCAACGCGCAGGGCTGACAGCGAGGTCAGTTCCGCCGGTTTGACCACCACCGTACAGCCGGTAGCCAGGGCCGCGCCGAGCTTCCAGGCCATGGTCTGCAGCGGGAAGTTCCACGGCACGATGGCGCCCACCACACCGACCGCCTCCTTGCGGGTGTAGGCCAGGTAGTTGCCGGGCAGCGACGGCTCGACGGTGCGCCCATGCAGCTTGCTGGCCCAGCCGGCGAAATAGCGCAACGTATCGACCGTGCCCTGGATATCCACGGCGCGGGCCTGGGCCACCGACTTGCCCATGTCGATCGACTCGATCTGCGCCAGTTCATCGCCATGGGCTTCGATCAAGTCCGCCAGGCGGTGGATCAGGCGTTCGCGTTCCAGCGGTTTGAACTGGCTCCAGGGGCCGCCATCGAACTGCGCGCGGGCGGCCTGCACCGCGCGGTCCAGGTCGTCGGCGGTGCCCATGGGGATGCGTGTTAGCACGCCCTCGGTGGACGGTTCGATGACCTCGGCGCTGGTGCCGTCGCTGGCTTCGAGCCACTCACCGCCGATGAACATGCGCTGCGCTTTGCACAGGAAACGCTGGGTGGCCTCACAAACGCCGAAGGCCTGCAGGTAGGTTTTGACCTTGTTGTCCACTGTCGTAGCTCCGGGTCAGCGCGCCTTGGCGCGGGCATGGAAGATGAAACCGAGGCTGTTCATCAGCAATTGCGCGGCGAGGATCGAGGTGACGCCGGCCGGGTCGTACGCCGGGGCCACTTCCACCAGGTCCATGCCGACGACGCGCCCCTGGCTGCGTCGGGCCAGTGCCTGGATGATTTCCAGCACTTCGTAGTACTGGAAGCCGCCATGGCTGGGGGTGCCGGTACCCGGGGCGATGGACGGGTCGAAACCGTCGATGTCGATGGTGATGTAGTAGTCGCGCCCTTCCGGGATCTTCGCCAGCACGCCTTCGCAGCCCAGGCGGCGCACGTCGCGCACCGAGAGGATCTGTGAGCCGGCGTCGCGGGCGGCGTCGTAGTCGTCGCGGTTGGAGGACGACACGTTGCGGATGCCCAGCTGGGTCATGCCGACGATGTGCTCAAGCTCCGAGGCGCGGCGCAGCGGGCTGCCGTGGCCGTAGCGCACGCCGTGGCGTTCGTCGACGAAGTCCAGGTGCGCGTCGAAGTGCACGATATGGATCGGCCCGCGGCCTTCGAAGGCCTTGATCACCGGCGCGTGGATCGAGTGGTCGCCGCCCAGCACCACCGGCATGGCACCGGCCGCGAGGATCTGGCGCACGGCCGACTCGATGTTGGCGTTGCTGGTGGCCATGTCGGTGTGGACGATATCGGCGTCGCCGACATCGACCATGCGCAGCTGGTCTTCGGTCAGGTAGGTGGCGTCGTCCTCGAAGTCGTAGGCGCCGGAGTGGCCGAACGAGAACAGCGTCGATGCCTCACGAATGCCACGCGGCCCGAAGCGTGCGCCGGAGCGCCATTGGGTGCCCATGTCGTTGGGCGCGCCGAGGATGGCCACGTCGGCATCGATGGCCGCCCAGTCGGTGCAGATGGGCGCCTTGGCGAAGGTGCAATGGCCCACGAAGGGCAGGTTCAGGCGGCCGGATTCATAACCGTGCTTAGCCATGTGCGGGTTTCTCCACTTATTGTTCTGGTCAGGAGACGGGGGTGCCTGCGCACCGCCGTTGCAGCCACTATGGCGCCGGGCCGAACAGGGAAAAATGCGCAAGTGCAGATGCATACATCGTCATAGCCGAAGTATCTGCCGGTAGACCTATGCCCGACGCCACGGGCATTGCGGCGATCAGCTGCACATGGTTAGCTTCGGAAAAAACAGTGCGCGGACACTCATATCAGCCTCGGCGATGTGAGCAACCGCCCAGGAGGCCAGGGTGATCCAGCTCCACGATGTCGATCTGAAGCTTCTCAGGGTATTCACCACCATCGTCCGGTGCGGCGGCTTTTCCGCCGCGCAAGCCGCGCTCAACGCTGGGCAGTCGACCATCAGCGAACAGATGACCCACCTGGAAACCCGCCTGGGGGTGAAGCTGTGCCAGCGCGGGCGCAGCGGCTTTCGCCTGACCGAGCAAGGGGTCGCCATCCATGAGGCCACCCTGCGCCTGCTCAGTGCCGTGGAGAGCTTTTGCCTGGACGCCGACGTGCTCAAGCAGCACATCAGCGGCAAGCTCAACCTGGGCATCATCGACTCGACCCTGACCGATGCCGCCTCGCCGCTGCCGCGCACCACCCAGCGCTTCGTCTCGCGCGGGCACGACGCCCACCTGCACATCTACATCGGCGCCCCGGCGGAGCTCGAAGAGCGCGTCTTGGACAGTCGGCTGCACCTGGCCATCGGCCATTTCCCCCTGCGGGTGCCGGGGCTGTCCTACCTGCCGCTGTATGACGAAGCCTTAGGGCTGTACTGTGGCCGGCGCCACCCGCTGTATGGGAGCAAGGCAACCAATGGCCGGCTGCTGGAAGAGGTGCGCGGCTGCCATATCGTCGTGCGCGGCTACATGCAGCAGTACGACCTGGAACAACTGGGCGTGAGCAAGGCCGCCGCCACCGTGGAGAACATCGAGGCGGCGGCGATCCTGATCATTTCCGGCGCCTACATCGGCTTCTTGCCGGTGCACTTCGCCGAGCAGTGGGTGAAAACCGGCGACATGCGCCGCCTGGGCGCCAGCCGCCTGGACCTGACCTCGCCGTTCGACGTCATCACCCGCCGCGGGGTATCGCCACCGCCGATCCTGCAGGCGTTTCTGGAAGACCTGAACGCCTGCATGCATCAGCCTGGGCTGGGCTAGTTCAGAGCACACACGAACACGATGCGCTCGGCAGCCGTGTGGGCGGACAAGGGCCGCCAGTGTTTTTGAAATCGAGCGCCGCGCGGGGGGCGCTCGATCTCAAGGGCGCTACAAAAACACCGGCGGGCCGGGGACCAGAAGGGCTTCAGCGTCGGGCGCATATCCGCCGATCAAAACCTCGACACCAACCGCAACGTGCTCGCGCACGAGGCGCTCAAGCGCTGAGGCGGGGGCGATGCCCAGCACCGCGGATCGTCGAGCACCCCCTGGTCGCGCTCGAACGCCCCCGGCAGATGGGCCTTGAGGTAGTCGACCCAGGTGCGGATCTTGGCGTCGAGAAAGCGCCGTGACGAATACAGCGCATACACCTCGCGCGGGTGCAGGCGCAGCTGCGGCATCACCCGCAGCAAGCGCCCTTCGCCGAGGGCCTTGGCCGCGACGAAACTGGGCAGCAGGCAAATCCCCATGCCGGCGATGGTGGCCTGGCAGGCCGCCTCGGGCTGGTTGACCCGCAGCACTTCCTGGAACCTGAACAGCGCGTCGTCGAAATGCCAACCGCCCGGATACAGCGGGTCACTCAGCAGCACACAAGGGTGGTCACCCAGCTCAGCCGGGCTGCCCGGCATACCGTGCCGGGCCAGGTACGCGGGCGATGCACAGAGCACGCTGCACACCTGGCCCAGGTGCTGGGCCACGAATTCCGAGTCGGGCAACCTTCGGCACAGGGTGACCAGCACGTCCAGCCCCTCCTCCAGCAAGGCCGGGGTGTCTTCGGTCAGCGACAGGTCGATGGCCACTTGCGGGTAACGCTCGCGGTAGCCCCCCACAAGCGGCATCAGGTGCTCCAGGCCGAACTCGGTGATGGTGTGCAGGCGCAGGCGCCCTGCCGCCTGGGCCCGTGCGCTGGCCGCCTCGGCCGCCGCCGTGTCGATCTCGTCGAAAATGGCCTTGCAGCGCTTCAGGTAGCGCTGCCCGGCCTCGGTCACCGCGACGCTACGGGTAGTGCGTTGCAGCAGGCGCGCACAGAGCTGCTCTTCCAACGCAGCGACCTGGCGCGAGACCGTTGACGAGGAGATGTTCAACGCCAGGGCCGCCTGGCTGAAGCTGCCGCTTTCGGCGACCCGGACGAATGCCTGCATGCTGTGCAACAGGTCCATGGCCATGCCCTACCCCTCAGCCTGCGCGAGCAAGCCAAGGATGAAGCGCTCCACGTCCTGGCCGGCCGGGTACTGCTCGCCCGGCAGGCCCAGCAGCAGCGCTTCGCTGAGGGCGCCGAACATGAACACCCCGACGGCCCTGGCCCTGCTGTCGCGCAGGGCCAGGTCGCCCGGCCAGGCCTGCTCGAGCACCAGCGCCACGTAGCGCCGGATGCGGTGCTGCATGCCCTGCAGGCGTTCGAGCACCCGCGCGCTGACACTGCGCAGTTCATGCCCCTGCAGCAGGATCGAAGCGCTGCGCCGGAGCCGCGGCTCGCTAAGGGTGCGTTGCATACCCTCACCCAGCACCGCCGCCATCCGCGCGATGCCGGGAACCTGTGCCGGGTCGGTCGGCAGTTGGTCCCAGGGGAACCACGCGCGCTCGATCACCGCTTCGAGCAATTCGGGCTTGCCGTCGAAGTGCCAATAGATGGAGCCGCGGGTCAGGCCGGCGACATCGGCGATGTCCTCCAGCCTGGCCACGGCGTAGCCGCGGTCGCTGAACACCCGCTCGGCAGCGTCGAGCAGGCGCTGGCGCGTCTGCTCGACTTCGGCTTTGCTGCGCCTCATGGCGATGGCCCTTGTAGGAGCGGCCTTGCGCCGCGAAAGGGCCGCAAAGCGGCCCTAGGAAGCCAGCATTGGCGCAATGATCGCTGGGGCTGCTGCGCAGCCCTTTCGCGGCGCAAGGCCGCTCCTACAAGCCGGCGTCGTTCGCATTCCATCACTGACTCCCCCCACCCAGCGCCTTGTACAGCGCAATCAGGTTCTGGCTGCGTACCAGGCGCGTGTCCACCAGCTGCTGCTGCGAATCGAACAGGTTGCGCTGGGCATCCAGGCTGTTGAGGTAAGTGTCCACCCCCGTTTCGTAACGCTGCTGGGCCAGGGCATAACTGTGGGCATTGGCCTTGACCAGCAACCCCTGGGCCGTGGCCTGGCGGTCCAGTTCACCGCGTGCGACCAGGCCGTCGGACACCTCGCGGAACGCTTGCTGAATGGCCTTCTGGTAATTGGCCACTTCGATCGAAGTCTGCACCTTGGCCACGTCGAGGTTGGCCTGGTTGCGCCCCCAGTTGAAGATCGGCACGTTGATCGACGGCACGAAGCTCCAGGCGCCCTGCCCGCCGGCGAACAGATCGCCCAGCTGGGCGCTGGCCGAGCCGGCCGAAGCGGTCAGGCTGATGCTCGGGAAGAACGCCGCGCGGGCAGCGCCGACATTGGCGTTGGCGGCTTTGAGCGCATGCTCGGCGGCGAGGATGTCCGGGCGCTGGGTGAGCACCTGGGAGGGCAGGCCCGCCGGTAGCGCTGCGCCAAGTTCCAGCGCATCCAACCCGGCCTGGTCCAGCTGCGCCGTGGCCAGCGGCTTGCCCACCAGCAACACCAGCGCGTTGCGGTCCTGCGCCACCAGGCGCCGGTAGCGCGCCTGGCGGGCTTGCGCCGAACGCACGGTGCTCTCGGCCTGGCTCAGGTCCAGCTCGGTGGCCACGTCTTCCTGGTAACTGCTGCGAATGGTCAGGTAGCTCTGCTGCTGGCTGTGCAGGGTCTGTTCGCTCAGCGCCAGCGATTGCAGGTCGGCCTGCAACTGGTAGTAAGCGTTGGCCACTTCGGCAACCAGGGCGATCTGCGCGCTACGCTGCGCCTCCAGCGTCTGCAGGTAGCTCTCCAGCGCCTGCTGGTTGAGGCTGCGCACGCGGCCGAAGAAGTCCACCTCGTAGGCGGCGAAACCGACGCCTGCGTCATAGCGGTGGCTGGCGCCCGAGCGGCCATCGACCGCCAGGTCGGCCGGCGTGCGCGTGTGGTTGCCGGCGACGCTGGCGTCGATCGTCGGCAGCAGGTCGGCGCGGCGGATGCGGTACTGCGCCCGGGCCTTGTCGATGTTGAGCAGCGCCACCCGCAGGTCGCGGTTGTGCTGCAGCGCATCGCCGATCAGCGCCTTGAGTTGCGCATCCTGGAAGAACGTCGCCCAGGGCAGCAGCGCCTGTGCATCGGCGGGGGCGCCGACCCACTCCGTGGCCACCGGCGCCTCCGGGCGCTGGTAGTCGGGAATCAGCGAACAACCGCCCATCAAGCCCACGGCCAGGGCCAGGGCTGTTTTCAGTGTGCCGTGCTTCATGCCTGCTCTCCTTGGGCCTGGGTGTTGGCCTGCTGCGCCTTGCGGCTGAACAGGCGGGTAATGACCACGAAGAACAGCGGCACGAAGAACACCGCAAGGAAGGTGGCGGTGAGCATGCCACCGACCACGCCGGTACCGATGGAGTGCTGGCTGCCCGAGCCGGGCCCGCTGGAAATTGCCAGGGGCAGTACCCCGAGCACGAACGCCAGCGAGGTCATGATGATCGGCCGCAAGCGCTGGCGCGCAGCTTCCGCCGAGGCCTCCAGCAGTGGCATGCCCTGCTCGTGCAGTGCCTTGGCGAACTCGACGATAAGGATGGCGTTCTTCGCCGACAGGCCGACCGTGGTCAGCAGGCCCACCTGGAAGAAGACGTCGTTGGCCAGGCCGCGACCGAGGGTGGCCAGCACCGCCCCGATAACACCCAGGGGCACCACCATGATCACCGCCAGCGGCACCGACCAGCTTTCATACAGGGCCGCCAGGCAGAGGAACACGATCAGCACCGATACCGCATACAACGCCGGCGCCTGGGAGCCGGACAACCGCTCTTCATAGGACATGCCGTTGTACTGCAGGCCAACGCCCGCCGGCAGCTTGGCGATGATCCGCGCCACCGCCTGCATGGCATCGCCCGAGCTGTAGCCCGGCGCCGGTTCACCCTGGATCTGTACCGCCGGCACGCCGTTGAAGCGCTCCAGCTTCGGCGAGCCGTAAGTCCAGAAACCGTGGGCGAAGGACGAGAACTTGACCATCTCGCCGTTGGCGTTGCGCACGTACCACTTGTTGAAGTCTTCCGGCGAAATGCGCGAGCTGATTTCACCCTGCACGTACACTTTCTTCACCCGGCCACGGTCGATGAAGTCGTTGACGTACGACGAGCCCCACGCGGTGCTCATGGTGTTGTTGATGTCGCTGATGCTCACCTGTAGCGCTCGGGCTTTTTCCTTGTCGATGACGATCTGGTACTGCGGCTCGTCGTTCATGCCGTTGGGGCGCACGTTGGCCAGTACCGGGTCGGCGGCGGCCAGCTGCAGGAACTGGTTGCGCGCTTCGATCAGCTTGTCGTGGCCCAGGCCTGCACGGTCCTGCAGATAGAAGTCGAAGCCCAGGGCGTTGCCCAGCTCAAGGATCGCCGGCGGTACGATGGCGATGACACTGCCGTCCTTGATCTGCGCGACGCGCGCCTGGATGCGCTGGGACAGGGCGAAGATATCGGTGCCATGGGCGCCACTGCGCGCATCCCAGGGTTTGAGGCCGACGAACAGCATCCCCGAGCTCTGGCCGCGGCCCGCGAAGTTGAAGCCGTTGACCGTGTAGGCGGACTCGATCAGCCCACCTTCATCTTGCAGCAGGTAGTCGCGGACCTCGTTGAGCACCCCTTGGGTGCGCTCGGCACTGGTGTTGGTCGGCATCTGTACCTGGACGAACATCGTGCCCTGGTCCTCACCCGGCAGGAACGCCGTGGGGATCTTCGGGAACAGCCAGCCCAGTGCCACCACGATCAGGGCATACACGCCCAGGAACAGCACCTTGCGCCTGGCGATGCCCAGTACCCCGACCTTGTAGCGGTCGGCATTGCGGTCGAAGGTACGGTTGAACCAGCCGAAGAGGCCTTTCTTGTCATGGTGATCGTGACTGATCGGTTTGAGCAGCGTGGCGCACAGTGCCGGGGTGAAGATCATCGCCACCAGCACCGACAAGGCCATGGCCGAAACGATGGTGATCGAGAACTGCCGGTAGATGATGCCGGTGGCGCCACCGAAGAAGGCCATCGGCACGAACACCGCCGACAGCACCATGGCGATCCCCACCAGCGCCCCCTGGATCTGCCCCATGGATTTGCGGGTGGCATCCTTGGGCGACAGCTTGTCCTCGATCATCACCCGCTCGACGTTTTCCACCACCACGATGGCGTCGTCCACCAGCAGGCCGATGGCCAGGACCATGCCGAACATGGTCAGGATGTTGATGGTGAAACCGAACGCCGCCAGCACACCAAAGGTCCCCAGCAGGACCACCGGCACCGCCAGGGTGGGGATCAGCGTGGCGCGCAGGTTCTGCATGAACAGGTACATCACCAGGAACACCAGCACGATGCCCTCGAACAAGGTCTTGACCACCTCGTGGATCGAGGCACCGACCGCAGGCGAGGTGTCGTACGGGTAGACCACCTTCACCCCGGCGGGCAGGTAGGGTTCCAGCTCGGCCACGGTGTCACGCACCCGCTGCACGGTGTCCAGCAGGTTGGCGCCAGTGGCCAGGCGCAGGGCGAGCGCCGCGGACGGCTTGCCGTTGTAGGTGCCGGAAATGGAGAAGTTCTCCGCGCCCAGGCCGACCGTGGCGACATCCTTGAGGCGCACCTGGGAGCCGTCCGGATTGACCTTGAGCAGGATTTCCTGGAACTGCTCGGCGCTCTGCATCCGCGACATGCCCAACACCGTGGCGTTGAGCTGCACGCCCTGGTGGGTCGGCAGGCCACCGAGTGAGCCCGACGACACCTGGACGTTCTCGGCGCGCACCGCATCGATCACATCCTGCGGCGTCAACTGGTAGCCCAGCAGTTTCTGCGGGTCGGTCCAGATGCGCATCGCGTACTGCGCGCCGAGCATCTGGAAGTCGCCCACGCCCTTGACCCGGGTGATCGGGTCCTTGAGGTTGGAGACGATGTAGTTGCCGATATCGAAGTCATCCATGCTGCCGTCTTCGGAGTACAGGCCGACGATCAGCATGAAGTTGATCTGGTACTTGGCCACGCGCAGGCCCTGGCGCTGCACTTCCTCGGGCAGCAACGGGGTGGCCAGCTGCAGCTTGTTCTGTACCTGCACCTGGGCGATGTCCGGGTCGGTGCCCTGGTCGAAGGTGACGATGATGGTCATGCTGCCATCGCTGTTGCTCTCTGAAGAGAGATAGCGCAGGCCATCGAGGTTGTTCAGTTGCTGTTCGATCACCTGCACCACCGTGTCCTGCACGGTCTGCGCCGAAGCGCCGGGGTAGCTGACGGTGATGCTGATCGCGGGGGCGGCGATGTTGGGGTACTGGTTGACCGGCAGCTTGAGGATGCTGAAGCACCCGGCGAGCATGATCACGATAGCGATCACCCAGGCGAAGATCGGCCGGTTGATGAAGAACGATGCCATAGAAATGTACCGATTGGTGGCGGCGATGCCGGGGCAGCTTTACGGCTGGGAACTGACGATGCTTTGCACGGGGGCGACGTTGCCGGCGGCGACGGGCTTGAGCGCGATGCCCGGGCGTACGCGCTGCACGCCTTCGGTGACCACGCGTTCACCGGCGTTCAGGCCTGACTCCACCAGCCACTGGTTGCCCACGGTGCGCGAAGTGCGGATATGGCGCAGCTCGGCCTGGTCGCCGTCGATCAGCACCCAGGCAGTGGCCTGGCCCTTGAGGTCGCGGGTCACGCCCTGTTGCGGCACCAGGATCGCCTGGCGGCGTACACCTTCGGCCAGCGAGCCATGCACGAACATGCCCGGCATCAGGATGCCGTCGGGGTTGGGGAACTGCGCACGCAGGGTGACCGAGCCGGTGCCCGGGTCGACGGTCACCTCGGAGAACTTCAGCGCCCCCGGCTGCGCATAAGGGGTGCCGTCCTCGAGTGTCAGGTCGACCTTCACCTGGCCCGGGCCGACCATGGCCAGGTGCCCGGCGTCCAGTTCACGGCGCAGGCGCAGCAGTTCGGTGGAGGCCTGGGTGACGTCCACGTAGATCGGGTCCAGCTGGTTGATCGAGGCCAGTTCCTGGCCCTGCCCAGCATTCACCAGCGCGCCTTCGGTGACGTTGGAGCGGCTGATGCGGCCGTCGATCGGCGCCAGCACACGGGTGTACTCCAGGTTGATGCGCGCGGTCTTCAGTTCGGCTTCGGTCTGTTTCCAGCTGGCCTGGGCATCGTCGAACTGCTGGCGGCTGATGGCCTTGGTTTCCAACAATCGCTGGTAGCGCTGGGCCAGGTTGCGCGCGGTGTCGCGGTTGGCCTCGGCCTTGTCGACGGCGGCCTGATACAGCGCCGGGTCGATCTGGTACAGCTGTTGCCCCTTGCGCACCACGGTGCCTTCGGTGAACAGGCGCTTGAGCACGATGCCGCTGACCTGCGGGCGCACCTCGGCCACGCGCAAGGCGGTGGTGCGGCCCGGCAGGTCGCTGCTCAGCAGTACATCCTGTGGCTTGAGTTCGACCACGCCCACTTCGGGGGGCGCGGCCGCCAACGGCTGCTCGGCCTTTTCACAGGCCGACAGCGCGAGGCTCATCGACAGCAAGGCGCCGAGACGGTGCAGGGTTCTGGTGTTCATCATTTCTCCTTGGGCATGACGCCAGTTGCTTGTGCTTGCCTTCAGAAATGCGCTGGCGGAGCAACGGGCGAATCGCAATGTACCATATTGCGGTACTGTGTATCGCATCATGATACATTGCGATTACAGAGAAAAACCAGCCGCTGTCGATCCGGCGATGAACCTGTACACTCGCGCAGCCGCCAGGGTGCAGGCGGCAACGCCGGTTTCGAGGAAAGTGATGAGTTCTGAAAAAGACAATGCAGCAGACGAACAGCGCAGCGGTGGCATCCAGGTCATCGCCCGCTCCAGCGCCATCATGCGGGCCCTGGGTGCCCAGCCGCAGGGCCTGAGCCTGGCCGCCATCGCCCAGGCCACTGACCTGCCGCGCTCCACCGTGCAGCGGATCATCGGTGCACTGGAGGCCGAGGGCCTGGTCGAAGGGCTGCCCGGCAGCGGCTATCGCCTGGGCCCTGCCCTGGGGCAACTGATCCACCATGCCCATGGCGATATCATTTCCGTGGCCCGCGAGTCGCTGGAACAGTTGGGTGAGTCGTTGGGGGAAACCGTGGTGCTGTCGTGCATTCGCGGGCAGCAGAGCAACGTCATCATCCGGGTGCTCAGCGAGCAGGAACTGCGCGTGGTAGTCCCCCTCGGCAGGTCACTGCCCATGCACGCCACCGCCGATGGCAAGGTGCTGCTGTCCACCCTGAGCGACGAGACCATCCGCGAGTGGCTGCCTGCGGCGCCCGAAAGGCTGACGCCCAACACCCTCGAGTTGCCCGCCTTGCTCGCGCAGATCCAGGACATTCGCCGCGAAGGCGTGGCCGTGGACATCGAAGAGCACACCCTGGGCGTGAGTGCGGTAAGCCTGTTGATTCCAACGTTCATGGGGCCGCACGCGGTGTCGGTAGTGGCGCCCACGGCGCGCTTCATGCCTCGCCAGGCCCAGTTCCGCGCCGCCTTGCAACAGTTCAAGGCTGCCCTGGACAAGCAGTTCGAGGCTTAGCCAGGCACGAGTTGCCGGGCAAGCCCGCCGCCGCGCAGGCCGCGTCAGTGCGGCCTGCGCGGGTCGGTCAGAAAGCCTTCACGACCGTGAGCCGCAACAGTTCTCCCTTCGGGTATGCATCGCTACCCGCGGTGGCGCTGAGCTCCTTGTACGCCGCAGCCTTGAAGACCATTCCCACGCTGGGAATGGCGTAGTCGAGCTGCAGGCCCACGGCGTGCCGTGACGAGCGATCCTGGCTGGCCCCCCTACCCTTGTCATCCGACACCTGCCATTGGCTGTACCCAACCACGCCAGCCTGCATCACGCCAAACTGCTTGCCCACGCCCCACTCAAGGGTCAGCTCGTTGCCGGGGCGAAAGCCGGCGTCGTTTTCGCCGTTGCGTTCGAAGCGCACAAGGCCCGACGCCGACAGCGACCTGGCACCGTCCAGGTAGTAGGTCAACCCGCCGGTGAACATGGTGGTCTGGAAACCCTTGCCCGGCGATGCCGGGTCACTGGTACTGCCGTTGTCGAACCACTGGCCAACTGTTGCTACAGCATCCCAACGCTTGCCATGCCAGGCCAGCGCGGGCCCGGCATAGATATCGCCGATGCCGGTGCGTGAATCGGACATGCCGGCGGCGTCCAGTTTCAATGAGGTGTGCACAACCGGCACCAGCGTTTCCACGGCGAAGTCCGCGCCCAGCACTTTGTGCTCGGTGATCCAGATCAGCCGGTTGGCCACGGCGGTGACACTGCCGCTGTTGTGGCCCGGCATGTCGTGATTGCCACCGGGCGCGCGAAAGCGGTCCATGTCGTAGTTCAGCACGTAGGCCAGGTAATACAGGCCGGGTGGTGGGGCGCTGGCAGCTTGCAGGCCCTCGGCGCCGGGCACGTAGTGCCCTGCGGCGTTGGCAAACAGCGGCAGCATCGCCACGGCGGCGAGGGTGAAGCGGACTTGGTTCTTGTTATTCATTATCAAATCCTGTCATGGGTCGTGCAGGCCTGAGCGCGGGCAACAGCCATCCGTCCCGGCGGCCCGCCAGGAAAAAAGCCATCAAGGCCCTCTTGGGCCAGGTGAAAAGGTGTGGTGCGCGCCCTTGTCTACTCAGGGAGTGCCAGCGGGCCTGGCAACTTCAGGGCGTACGGCGCGGGCCTGGAGCTTCCACATGCCGCCGTCCACTACCAGGGGCTGGCCGGGCAATACGTCCGGCCAGCGCCCGGGCTCAGCCGACTTGCCGGGCCCTGAGCAGATCAAGGGCCACATCGACGATCATGTCTTCCTGCCCGCCCACCATCCGCCTGTGCCCCAGTTCCACGAGGATGTCGAGGGTCTTTAGGCCATACTTGGCCGCGGCAATCTCGGTGTGGCGCAGGAAACTCGAATAGACACCGGCGTAACCCAGGCCCAGGGTTTCGCGGTCGACCCGCACCGGGCGGTCCTGCAGCGGCCGCACCAGGTCGTCGGCGGCATCGAGCAGTGCGTAGAGATCAGTGCCATGGTTCCAACCGAGCTTGTCGGCGGCGGCGATGAACACCTCCAGCGGCGCATTGCCAGCGCCAGCGCCCATGCCGGCCAAGGAGGCATCGATACGGTCACAGCCTTCCTCCACCGCAGCGATGGAGTTGGCCACGCCCAGGCTGAGGTTGTGATGGGCGTGGATACCGGTTTCGGTTTCGGGCTTGAGTACGCCCTTCACCGCCCGGAACCGTGCGCGGATATCGTCCATGTTCATCGCGCCACCAGAGTCCACCACATAGATGCAGGTGGCGCCGTAGCTCTCCATGAGCTTCGCCTGGGCGGCCAGGCCTTCGGGGGTCTGCATGTGGCTCATCATCAGAAAGCCAACAGTGTCCATGCCGAGGCTGCGGGCGTACTCGATGTGCTGCTTTGACACATCGGCCTCGGTGCAGTGGGTCGCCACCCGTACCACTCGCGCACCAGCGTCATAAGCGGCCTTGAGGTCGTGCAGGGTACCGATGCCCGGCAGCAGCAGCGTGGCGATCTTGGCGTGTTGCACCACGTCGGCCGCCGCCTCGATCCACTCAAGGTCGGTGTGGGCGCCGAAGCCGTAGTTGAACGACGAGCCTTGCAGGCCATCGCCATGGGCCACTTCGATGGAATCCACCTTGGCCTGGTCCAGCGCCGTGGCGATGGCGCGCACGTCATCAAGGGTGTACTGGTGGCGGATGGCGTGCATGCCGTCGCGCAGCGTCACGTCACTGATATACAGTTTCTTGCTCATGCCACGGCTCCCATCGCCTGTGCCATGCGCTCGGCGGTGGCCAGCGCGGCGGAGGTCATGATGTCGAGATTGCCGGCATAGGCCGGCAGGTAATGGGCGGCGCCTTCGACTTCGAGGAACACCGAGGTTTTCAGGCCGGTGAAGGTCCCCTGCCCCGGCAGTTTCAAGGCGCGCACCTCTTCGAACTGCACCTGCTGCTTGAGGCGATAGCCCGGCACGTAGGCCTGCACGGCGGCGGCCATTTCCTCGATGCTGGCCGCGACCTGGGCCTGGTCGGCCGGCTCGCTCAACACGTACACCGTGTCGCGCATCATCAGCGGCGGTTCGGCCGGGTTCATCACGATGATCGCCTTGCCCTTGCTCGCGCCGCCAATCACTTCGATGGCCTTGGCGGTGGTCTCGGTGAATTCGTCAATGTTGGCGCGGGTACCCGGGCCGGCCGACTTGCTGGCGATCGAGGCGACGATTTCGGCGTAGTGCACCTTGGCCACCCGCGATACCGCGGCGACCATGGGGATGGTGGCCTGGCCACCGCAGGTGACCATGTTGACGTTGAGCTGGCCCAGGTGCTGCTCCAGGTTGACCACCGGTACGCAGTATGGGCCGATGGCCGCCGGGGTCAGGTCGATCAGGCGCAGGCCTGGTTTGTGCCGGCGCAGGAAGGCGTCGTTCTTGACGTGGGCGCTGGCGCTGGTGGCGTCGAAGACGAAATCGATGTCCTGGAACACCGGCAGGCGGGTCAAGCCTTCTACCCCCTCGTGGGTGGTCGCCACGCCCAGGCGCGCGGCGCGGGCCAGGCCGTCGGAGTTGGGGTCGATGCCGACCATGGCCGCCATTTCCAGGTGCTGGCCATGGCGTAGGAGCTTGATCATCAAATCGGTGCCGATGTTGCCGGAGCCGATGATGGCGACTTTGCGTTTGTTGCTCATGAGATTCTCTCTGCAGTTAATCGCGGCTGAAAGTCACGCCAACCCGGCCCAGGCCGTCGATTTCGGCGTCGAAGCGATCGCCAGCGGCCACCGCCACCATGGGCCCGAGGGCACCGGTGAGGATGATGTCGCCGGCCTTCAGCGGGTCGCCCAGGCGGGCCATGGTGCGTGCCAGCCACACCGCGGCATTGAGGGGGTGGCCCAGGCATTCGGCGCCGCTGCCGGTGGACACCGTTTCGCCGTGGCGGGTCATGCGCAAGGTCGCGCCACGCAGGTCGATACCGTCCGGGCGGCGCGCCGGGCCGCCCAGGACGAAGCAACCACTGGAGGCGTTGTCAGCGACGGTGTCGGTGAAGCGGATGTTCCAGTCGGCGATGCGGCTGCCAACAATTTCCAGGGCCGGCAGTACCCAGCCGATGGCCTCGAGGACCTCGGCGAAGGTGGTGTCGGGGTTGGGCAGGTCGTGCTTCAGCACCAGGGCGATTTCCGCCTCGATTTTCGGCTGCAGCACGCGGCCGAACGGCACGGTCTCGTTATCGCCATAGGCCATGTCGGCGAACAGGCTGCCGAAGTCCGGCTGGTCGACACCGAGCTGGGCCTGCACCTTGGGGTTGGTCAGGCCGACCTTGCGGCCGACCAGGCGACGGCCTTTGGCCTGGGCATGGGCAACGTTCAAGCGCTGGACCGTGTAAGCGGCCACGGCGTCGTGCTCGCCGATCCGGTCGCGCAACGGCGCGATGGGTTCGCCGCTGGCCTCGGCATTGCGCAACGCCTCGGCGAGACGTTCCAGGGTCTGATCTGTGGGGGTCATGATGGGTCTCATCAGGCAGTGAATGGGTAGAAACCTGGGTGGCCAGGGGGCATGCAAACCCCCTGCCCCGGTGCGTTAGCGCGCCTGCTCCATCAGGAAGCCCAGGGTCGCTCCGAGGGTGGCTTCGAGGCTCTCCATCTGCGGGATGTGCCCGGCACCCGCGACGATGTGCACGCGGCTGTCACGGATGCGTCTGGCAAACTCTTCTGCGTAGACCGCCGACACCAGGCGGTCGTGTTCGCCCCAGACGATCAGGGTAGGTGCGGCGATACGGTGCAGGCGCTTGGCCAGGCCACGGTCGGCGATGGGCCAAACGAACTTGCCGGTACAACCCAGGGCCCATACGCCGGCCGCCATCGCCTTGACCTTTTCTTCCGGGTCCTGGGGCAGCTCGAACATCCTGTGGGCCACTTCGATGGACGGGTCATGGAACAGCAGGGCCGGCATGTCGGCCGCCGGGAGTTCGTTCCAGTTGACCACCGGGGCGTCGTCACGCCACAGGCCGATGGCATCGAGGATCACCAGCCGCGAAGGCAGTTGCGGGAACACGCTGGCCAGCTCGGCCGCCAGCATGCCGCCAAAGCTCTGCCCCACCAGCACCGGCCGGTCCAACTCCAGCGCCCGGATGACCTGCTCATAGGCCAGCACGACATCCTGAAGGTCATCCAGGTGTTTCACCGAATACGGATCGTCCGGCGTGGTGCCTGGAAACTCAGGCGCATAGACGGTGTAGTGCTCGGCCAGAAGATCGAGAAAATCGTCCCACAGCGGGCCGGCGGCCGAGTGCAGGTAGACCAGCGCCGGGCCTTGGCCCGCCACCCGTACACGCACCGTGAGCTTGTCGTCCCAGGCCTTTACCTGGATGTATTGAATAGCGCTCATTGCATTGACTCCAAAGACGGATAGGCAGGGGTGATCACAGCGGCTTGCCGCCGAGGCGCTCCGGCCACCAGTGATGCTGGTAGCCCTGGTCGCTCCACAGTTGCGCAAGGTGTGGCTTCACCTCCCGGGCAAACAGCTCGATGTTGTATCTGGCCAACTCGGTGGGCATGGAGCCGAACTGCAACATGGCGTGCAGGTTGCCGATCTTGAAATCGGTGGCGAATTCCTTGATGCGTTCGCGCACGGTCGCCGGGCTGCCGCAGATAATGGCGCCGCACTCGACCAGTTCCTTGAAGGTGATGGTGCGCATCTTGTCGTAGATGCCGAAGTCCTTCGGGTCGCGGTAGATGAACTCCAGCCCGCGGATGTCGATGCCACCGGGCAATGCCAGGCGGTTCATGCCGATACCGCCCAGGGACTTGCGGAAGAAGTACTCGGCATGGCGGGCGTACAGCCGTTCGGCCTGCTCGTCGGTTTCGGCGACCGCGATCATCTGCATGAAGCCGACCTGGAAGGGGTTGACCTGCTTGCCCAGCTCCTCGGCGATCTGCTGGAAGCGGTCGAAGATCCGCCGGCCCGTGACCTTGGGGCCGAACCAGCCGAAATAGTTGAAGCCGTAGTTGTTTTCCAGGATGAACTTCATGGTGTTCGGGTTGCCGATGGCGGTGATCCACACCGGCGGATGGGGTGCTGTCTGCAAGGGCCGCGGCCACAGGTTGACGTTGCTCAGCTGGGTGAACTTGCCATTGAAGGCAAACGGCTCGCGCTCGCGCCAGGCGCGCAGGATCAGCTCCAGGTTCTCGTCGAAACGGGCGCGGGTTTCCATTGGCGGCACGCCGTTGTTGGAATTGGCATCGTAGGCCAGGCCGATCGGAAAACCGCAGATCAGGCGCCCGCCCGACATGCAGTCGAGCATCGCCTGCTCCTCGGCTACCCGCAGCGGCTCGCGGGTCTTGCCCAGGGAGCGGCCGAGCGGGTAAATCGCGGTTTCCAGCCCCTCTGTTTCGGTCATGTAGGCCACCGCGGCCTGGAACAGGTCCGGGTTGGGCATCATGTCGTAGCTGCTTTGCCCATGCTCGGTGATGGCGATGCCGTCGAAACCGCAGCGGGCGGCGAACATCATTTCGTCCAGGGCATCCTTGAAGGCACTGCGAATACCTTGGGGCGTGACCAGGTCGTGATACGGGGTGCTGACAACCGACTCATGTTTCGACTCGAAGTCGTCCGGCAGCGAGCGATAAGGCACTTGCTGGAAATAACTGACTTTCATGATTAACTCCGCATTTTATTTCGCGAAATAACTTTTGGCGTTATTCGACGTGATGATCGATAACGTTTCAGGGGCGCGCAGCTTCATTGCCCAGGAAATCTTTCAACAATGAAGCGAAACGCTCCGCGTGTTCGATTTGCACCCAATGCCCGCACTTTCTGAATACATGCAGTTCGGCGTTTTCCAACAAGCCGAACAACCTATGGCTGTTAGCCACGGGGATGACTTGGTCCTCCTGCCCGTGCAGGATCAATGTCCGGTGCCTGATGGTCGCCAGTTGCTCGACGGGCAGCGCCAACTGATCGATACCGGCCTGGCGCGGTGGCGGGAACATCGAGGCGAAGGCCTCCTGGAAGCCCGGGCGGATACTGGCCTCGTAGCGCATGCGCGCCAGGTCGTCATTGACCAGGTCATGGTTGAAGGCGAACACCTTGAGCAAGGCCTTCATGCTGGCGATCGAGGGCTCGTATCCCCACACCGCATCCAGGCCGGCGGTCAATGGGAAGTCAACGCCGACACTGCCCATGAGCACCAGCTTGTTGACCCGCTGCGGATGCTCGGCAGCCATGGCCAGGGCCAGTGCGCCACCGAAGGAATTACCAACCAGGTTGACCTTCTCCAGGCCCAGCGCATCGATGAAATCGACCAGGTGCCGGACCCAGGCCTGGCGGCCATAGCGAATGCCCTCAGGGCGCTGGGTGAAGCCGAAACCGACGATATCCGGCGCGACAACCCGCATGTGCCTGGCCAGCACCGGTAGTACCAGTCGCCAGTTCGCCCAAGCGGTGACCCCCGGCCCGGAGCCGTGGATAAATAACGTGGGTTCGCCCTCGCCGTTATCGTGATAGTTGGTCGAGATGCCGCCGGCATCAATAAGCAGGCCGTGCTCGGGTGAAACTTCATTATTCATAAAACACCCAACGTTCAGGTAAAGATCAGCCGCCGCGCCAGCAACAAGCGCAGGTCGCTCATGACAAGTTTTTATTCAGGTATAGTTTTCGAGGAAGTCCGGGCGCGGCGTTCCATCATGGAAGAAGATGCCGCGCCATATTTCCTCGACATGCCAGGTAATGGTGGGCATGTCGGGCTGGGCGAAATAACCCATGCCGGCAAACATTTCGTTGCGGTTGCCACTGGGGTCGAAGAAGTAGGTGGTCTGCCCACGGGTAATGGCATGCCGCTGCGGTGTTACATCCACCGGTACTTTATGTTTGCCGAGAATATCGGCGCCCCGCAGCACGGCATTCCAGTCCTCCAGGTAGAAGGCAATGTGGTGCAACCCGGCGGTCGCGCCAGCGCCCAGTGCCAGGTCGTGGGCCTTGGTGCCGCGGAACAGCCAGGTCGCGAACTGGTGCTTGCCTTCGGCATCGGTCACCACCTGCTCGGCCAGGTTGAAACCCAGCACCTGCATGAGAAACGCGGTGGTATCCACGACCGTGTTGACGCCCTGGCTTTCGTCCACCGGGCAGGTGAGCATCACGTGGTCGAGCCAGTGCACACCGGCCCCCCGCAGGTCATCGGGCCAGGGGTGCGGGTTCAGCGTGCCGACGGCCTTGCCGATGAAGGCCTTGGTCGCGAACAGGTACATGCGGTGGCCGCTGGGCAAGTCGAAACCGATCGAGCGACCACAGCCATGCAGGTAGCCCTCGGCATGCCAGGTCACCGCCACGCCACGGCTGCCGATCTTCTCGGCCAGTTCGTTGAGGTCGCTGTCGTGTTCCACCTTGTAGGCGATGTGGTTCAAGCCCGGCCCGTTGTCGGGCGACAGCACCAGGGAGTAGGCATCCCACTCGTCCCAGGCTTTCAGGTACACCCGCCCCTGCGGGTCGCGGGCGGTTTCGCTCAAGCCAATGATGTTCACGTAATGGTGCAGCGCCTGGTCGAGGTCGCTCACCTTCAGGTCGACGTGACCCACTCTGAGAATTCCCATATCAGCCTCTCGTTTCTCGATTGTTGGTTTGCATGACGGCCCATGGCCGAGGAAACGCGTTGCGGGTCATGACCACCCGGGCACCGGCAAGCCGCCAAGGTGCCGGGACAATGAGCGAGGGGCTTTCGACAGGGCTTGCCGCTGGCAACGGCTAGGTGCCGTCGAACAAGGCAAGACGCAGGAAGGAACGGGCAGGCAAGTAAGGATGCTCATTGTTCTTGTTCTCCTGGCCGGTCGATTGAATGCCGGCCTAGTGATGAATCGATCATGACTGATAACACCATCAGTTACGATTAGGCGATCACATTCTGCATTTGTCAACAGCCTTTTTTAGCGCTTGGGCAAACGCTCGAACGGCACTAGCGAAGGGAAAAATGATCTGATAGCCTCATAACTGATGACTTAATCAGTCTTGATGAAATCATCAAACAACAACAATGACTCGCTCCACGGCCCCGCCCTGGAGCCAATGGAGGTAACGATGGACGCCATCAATTTTCGCGAGGCCATGACCCACCTCGGCGCTGCCGTGAATGTGATTACCACCGACGGCAAGGCTGGCCTCGGCGGGTTCACCGCTTCTGCGGTGTGCAGCGTGACCGACTCGCCGCCCACCCTGCTGTTCTGCATGAACAAGGGCGGGTTCCAGTACGAGCGTTTCGTCGAAAACGGCGTGGCCTGCGTCAACGTGCTGCACGGGCGTCAGGAAGACATCTCGCAGACCTTCAGCGGCGCACTCAAGCTCAGTGTCGAGGACCGTTTCAAGGCTGTTGCCTGGAGCACCTTGCAGACTTCATCGCCGGCCCTTGATGACAGCCTGGTCTCCTTCGACTGTCGCATCGTCCGGGTCAACGAAGTGGGTACCCATGGCGTATTCATCTGCGAGGTGCAGGCCGTGCGCTTCGGTGCCCACAATGACAGCCTGATGTACTTCAGAAGGCAGTACCACCGCCTCGCGCAGGCTTGCTGAGGCGCCCGCCACGCCGCTGAAGGCCGCTGCCAGGCGACCTTTCGGCGGCGATACCATAATCCCGGCTATCAAGGCATCATGTGTCCGATGCTCGCGGTTGCAGGCTGCCACCTGCATTCGCGGCAAGTCCGACACATCCGGGGTTTTCATGAACAACAGCGACAATCGCACACCCGATTCCACGGTGCCGCCCCCCCAGGGCGCTGCTGCGGATGCCAAGCCGGCCGCAATGCCACGCGGCCTCAAGTCGAAGCTGCGTACGCGCAAGAAGCTGATCGACTCGGTCCAGCGGCTGATCGCGGTCAAAGGCTTCGAACAGATGACCATCGAGGACATCACCAACGGCGCCGATGTCGGCTTCGGCACCTTCTACAACCACTTCCACTCCAAGGAAGACATCGCCACGGCCCTGTTCCTCGAGCGGAATCAGGAGATCGAACGGGTCATAGAAGTCATCAGCGCCTCGGAGCAGGATCGCGCCCTTTCAATCGCCTATGTGCAGAAACTTTTCCTCACCCAGGCCATCCAGAACGAGATCTGGGGTTGGTACATCGTGCGTGCCCATGGCACCCACAAGATCATGAGCGACTCATTCAACGAGCAGGCCAAGGCCGACATTGCCCAGGGTGTTGCCCAGGGGCGCTTCGACGTGGCCTGTGTCGATGCTGCGGCACAGATCACCATCGCCGGGCTCATCGCCGCGATGCGCAACCTGCTGGAGGGCGAAGCCGCGCCCAACACGGTGAACAATACCGTCGAGTGCTTCATGCGCTTGTACGGGCTGACGCCCAAGGAGGCGAAGCAGATCGCCAATGTCGAGCTGCCGGCCTATGTGACCGACCTGTTCGCTGGCGGTGAGAGCGCTTGATAAGCGGCCGCCGTGGCCAAGGCATGTATCGGACTGTGCCTGGCACAGTCCGAACCTGAGGCGTGTCGGGCCTGGCACTGCAATGCTCCAGGCTTAACATCAGTTGCATAAACGCGAGCTTGCACAACCGCCGAAGGCAGCCGCGACGGCTGGCCGTTAACGCTGGCCCATGATCTGCAGCAAGCGCGGCCGCTGCTGCCGGGTAACGCAGACCAGCAGAATGAACACCGTCACCCCGGCAGTCATCAGCGCCTCGTACCGGTAGGCGTCACTGAACAGCATGTACCCCAGCACCAGCAGGATGCTGGCGATCACCAGCCAGGTCAGCCAGGGGAACAACCACATCTTGAAGGCCAGCCGGGTGCCCTCGCGCTCGGCCCGCGCGCGCATGCGCAGTTGCGAGACGGCGATGGCCAGGTACACCAGCAGCGCGATGGCGCCGGTGGTCGAGAGCAAGAAGCTGAACACCTGGCCTGGGAACGCATAGTTGACGACACAACCGGCAAAACCGGCCAGGGTCGACAACAGCACGGCCACCACCGGCACACCACTGCGCGTCACCCGACAGGTGATCGGCAGCGCCTCGCCACGGGCGCCCAGGGAGTACAGCATCCGCGATGCGGTATACAGCCCCGAGTTCATGCAACTGGTCACCGCCACCAGCACCACCAGGTCGACCAGCAGCTTGGCCCCGGGCACGTTGAGCACCTCCAGCACCCGCTGGAACGAGCCCACCGCCTTGAGGGCCGGATCGTTCCAGGCCACCAGCGACACCACCAGGAAGATCGATGCCAGGTAGAAGATGGCAATGCGGTACACCACAAGGTTAGTGGCACGGCGGATCTTCTCTTGCGGCCTGGCGGTCTCGGCCGCGGCGATGGTCACCACCTCCGCGCCGAAGAAGCAGAAGATGGTGATCAACACCCCGCCCAGCACCGCCCCCCAGCCATTGGGCACGAAACCGCCATTGGCCCACAGCTGGCCGACACCGGACACCTGGGCCAGCGGCCAGGCGCCGAACACGGCCAGGCCGCCGACGACGATGAAAGCGATGATCGCCAGCACCTTGACCAGGGCGAACCAGAACTCGAACTCACCGAAATTCTTCACGCTGACCAGGTTGCTGCAGGCCAGCAGGCCCATGATCAGGAAGGCGAACAGCCAGGACGGCACCCCGGGGAACCAGGCGTGCAGGATGTCTGCGCCGGCAATCGCCTCGACCGGGATGATCAGCACCCAGAACCACCAGTACAGCCAGCCGATGGTAAAGCCCGCCCAGGGCCCGATGGCTTCCCCGGCGTAGGTCGAGAACGAGCCGCTGTTGGGGTTGGCCACCGCCATCTCGCCGAGCATGCGCATCACCAGCAGCACCAGCAGCCCGGTCATGGCGTAGGAGATGAGGATGGCCGGGCCCGCCGAGGCGATGGCGTTGGAAGAGCCGATGAACAGGCCGGCACCGATGATGCCGGCAATCGAGATCATCGAGACCTGGCGGGAGGTCAGGCCATGTTGCAGGGAACGCTGTTGTTCTTGTTGGAGCGACGTCATCTGAAACCTTCGATCGGCTGCGCCGTTGCACGGGCAACGGCGAGACTTAAGCAAATACCGCCCTTCAGGTGGCGGCCGTGATGATGAGTTCCACCAGCATGCCGGGCTTGGCCATGCGGGCCTGGCCGGTGGAGCGCGCCGGGGCGTGGGCCTTGTCTACCCAGGCGTCCCACACGCTGTTCACGGCTTCGAAGTCCCGCAGGTCATCGAGCCAGAGGATCGCGTTGAGGATCTTGCGTTTGTCGCTGCCGGCCAGTTCCAGCAGGTGGTCGATCTTGGCCAGCACCTCGCGGGTCTGCTCGGCGGCCGAGGTGCCGGGCGTGCCCACCTGCCCGGTCAGGTACACCACGCCGTTGTGTTTGACGGCATGGTGAACACGGGTATCGAATTGGTATCGCTCAATTTCAGTCACAGCACACACTCGCTTTGATGGATATACAAGACACGGCTATTGCGTCCAATGCCGATGGAGCCGGGGGCTGCTTTGCAGCCCTTTTGCGGCACGGACATCACTCCCCCAGGTAAGCCTTCTGCACCTGCTTGTCATGCAGCAGATCCTGGCAGCTGCCGGTCAGGGCAATGCGCCCGGAGTCGATCACGTAGGCGCGGTCGCAGGTCTGCAGGGCCAGGCGGGCGTTCTGCTCCACCAGCAACAGGGTCACCCCGCCCTTCACCACCTCGCGGATGGTTTCGAAGATCTTCTGCACGATGATCGGCGCCAGGCCCATGGACGGCTCGTCCAGCAGCAGCAACTTCGGCTTGCCCATCAGCGCGCGGGAGATCGCCAGCATCTGCTGCTCGCCGCCGGACATGGTCCCGGCCAGCTGGAACGCGCGCTCTTTGAGGCGTGGGAAGATGCCGTACATGCGCTCGATGTCGGCGTCGATGGCGTCCTTGCCGTCGCGGCGCGAATACGCGCCCATCTCGAGGTTTTCGTGCACGGTCAGCTTGGGGAAGATGCCGCGCCCCTCCGGCACCAGCGCCAGCCCCTCGCGGATCAGGTCGAACCCCTTGATCGCCGCGTGGGCCTTGCCATCGAAGGTGATCTGCCCGGCGTTGGGCTTGAGCAGCCCGGCGAGGGTCTTGAGGGTGGTGGTCTTGCCCGCGCCGTTGGCGCCGATCAGCGCGACCATCTCGCCCTGGGCCACGTTCAGGTCGATGCCCTTGATCGCCTGGATGGCGCCGTAGGCAACCTGCAGGCCGTTCACTTGCAGAATGTTGTTCATGCCACTGCCTCCGCGCCCAGATAGGCCTCGATCACCTTGGGGTCCTTGCGCACGTCGGCCGGCAGGCCGTCGGCGATCTTGCGGCCGAATTCCAGCACGGTGATGTGGTCGCACAGGCCCATCACCAGCTTCACATCGTGCTCGATCAGCAGCACCGTCTTGCCGTCTGCCTGCATCTTGCACATCAGCTGGCGCAGGCCTTCGGTTTCCGAGGCGTTCATGCCCGCCGCCGGCTCGTCGAGGGCGATCAGCTTGGGCTCGGTGGCCAGCGCCCGGGCGATCTCCAGGCGGCGCTGGTCGCCGTAGGAGAGGTTCTTGGCCAACTCGCCGACCAGGTGGGCGATGCCCACGTAGTCCAGCCAATGCCGCGCGGCCTGGCGGATCTCGCGCTCTTCACGCACACAGGCCGGGGTGCGCAGGATGGCGCCGAACACCCCGCTGCGGGTGCGCACATGGCGGCCGATCATCACGTTTTCCAGGGCAGTCATGTTGTGGAACAGGCGGATGTTCTGGAAGGTCCGCGAGATACCCGCCTCCACCACCTTGTGCGGCTTGCTGATCAGCAACGGCTTGCCGTCGAACACCACCCGCCCCTGCTCGGCCCGGTACAGCCCGGTGAGCACGTTGAACAGGGTGGTCTTGCCGGCGCCGTTGGGGCCAAGCAGGCCGCGGATCTCGCCGCGGCGGATGCTCAGGTCGATGCCGTGCAGGGCCTGCAGGCCGCCGAAGAACTTGCTCACCTGGTGCAGCTCGAGAAGGATGTCGCTCATGCCTTGTCCGCCTCTTTGATCGGGAGTTCGAAGGATGCTTCGCTGGCCGGGGCCTGCACGGCAGTGGCCAGGGCCGCCGCGTCCGGCGCAAGCTCAGGGTCGCCATCGTGCAGCTCGGCGCGGCGGCGGTCGGACGGCCACAGGCCCTCGGGGCGAAAACGCATGACCAGGATCAGCGCCAGGCCGAACACCAGCATGCGCAGGGTCGAGGCATCCAGCACGTTGCGCAGGATGTCGCGGCTGATGAAGGTGACGTTGTCCATCACCCAGGGCTGGACCCAGTTGACCAGGTCACGGAACAGCTCGGGCATCACCGACAGGATCAGCGCCCCCAGCACCACGCCACGGATCGAGCCCATGCCACCGAGCACCACCATGGCCAGGACCATGATCGACTCCATCAGGGTGAACGACTCGGGGCTGACGAAGCCCTGGTAGCTGGAAAACAGCACGCCCGACACGCCGCCGAAGGTGGCGCCCATGGCGAACGCCAGCAGCTTGAGGTTGCGCTTGTTCAGGCCCATGGCCTCGGCGGCCACTTCGTCCTCGCGCAGGGCCATCCAGGCCCGGCCGATGCGGGACACCTCCAGGCGCTTGGACAGCACGATGCACAGGATCACGATGAACAGGAAGAACAGGTAGTAGCTGATCACCGGCGACACCGGCAGGCCGAACAGGCTCCAGCTCTGCTGCAACGACAGCAAGGGCGCGGCACCCTCCCCCGGCGCATGCATCCAGGCCCCGCCATCGATGTGCAATGGCGCGATATTGCTGATGCCCTGCGGGCCGTTGGTGAGGTTCACCGGCTGGTCGAGGTTGTTCATGAAGATGCGGATGATCTCGCCGAAGCCCAGGGTGACGATTGCCAGGTAGTCGCCGCGCAGCTTGAGCACTGGCGCGCCGATCAACACGCCACAGATCGCCGCAGCCACGGCGGCCAGCGGGATGATCACCCAGATCGGCCAGTCCATCACGCCGCTGGCCAGGCCCGCCAGGTTCAGGTGTGGCGAGGCGAGCAAGGCGTACAGGTAGGCGCCGATGGCGTAGAAGCCGATGTAGCCCATGTCGAGCAGGCCGGCGTAGCCGATGACGATGTTCAGGCCCAGCGCCAGCAACACGTAGAGCATGGCGAAACCGAGGATGCGCACCCAGGTCGGGCCGAGCATGGGGATCGCCTCGATCAGGAACGGCAAGGCGATGAAGGCAAGGATCAGCAACAGGTACTGGCTTTTGAGGTTTTTCATCATTGCCCCCTTACGCCCGGTCGGCCTGGCGTTCGCCAAGCAGGCCGTTGGGCCGCAACAGCAGCACCAGGATCAGCACCGCGAAGGCGAAGATGTCCTGGTAGTTGGCCCCCAGGAAGCCACCGGTGAGTTGCCCGGTGTAGCCCGCCGCCAGCGACTCGATCAGCCCCAGCAGCAAGCCGCCGGCCATGGCCCCGAACAGGTTGCCGATACCGCCGAGCACCGCCGCCGAGAAGGCTTTGAGGCCCAGCAGCAGGCCCATGTAGGCGTCGGCCTGGCCGTAGTTGACCGCCCGCATCACCCCGGCGATGGCCCCCAGGCTGGCACCGATCAGGAAGGTGGCGCTGATCACCCGGTTGATGTTGATGCCCATCAGCCCGGCCACTTCCTGGTTCTGCGCGGTGGCGCGCATGGCCTTGCCCAGGCGGGTCTTGTCCACCAGCAGCCACAGGCCGAGCATGATCACCACGGCGATCAGCATGATCGACAGCTGCACGTTGGTGACGGTGGCGCCGAACACCTCCACCGGGCGGGTTTCGACCACCTCCGGGAAGGTCTTGTAGCCGCGCCCCCAGATCATCATCGCCAGGTTCTGCAGGGCGATGGAGATGCCGATGGCGAGGATCAGCGGGGTCAGCCGCGGTGCCTTGCGCAGGGGCCGGTAGGCGTATTTCTCCATGCCCTGGGCCAGCAGCATGCACACCACCACCGCGGCCATGATCGCCAGCAGCAAGGTGATCAGCCCAGGGGCGAAGCCGGCGCCGGCCAGCATCGTCAGGACTGAAATGGTGACCATGGCGCCGACCATCACCACTTCGCCGTGGGCGAAGTTGATCAGGCCGATGATGCCGTAGACCATGGTGTAGCCCAGGGCTACCAGGGCGTAGATGCTGCCCAGCACCAGGCCGTTGAGGATCTGTTGCAACAAGATATCGAAGTTACCGTCCACGAGCTGAATCCTCGAAACTGCGTTGTCGTTGGCGCGCAGCAACTGCTGCTGCGCGCCAACAGGCCTGGCAGGTAGGAATAAATCTTCTTGTTATGTGGCGGGCTGGGGCCCGCTTGTTATTTGGGGTGAAGCTCAGTCGCGCTCGACCGACAGGGTCTTCCAGCCGCCGTCGGCGAACTGGAACACGGTGGCCGCCGGGCTCTTGAGGTTGCCCTGGTCGTCGAAGGCGATGGTGCCGGTCACGCCTTCATAGCTCTGGCTCTTGAGCACGGGCAGGTACAGCTTGGGATCGTCGGACCCGGCCTTGACCATGGCGTTGATCGCAGCCCAGGTAGCGTCGTAGGCAGCCGGCGACGACTGCACCACGCCCACGCCGAACTTGTCCTTGAGCTTCTGCTCGAAGGCCGCGCCCTTGGGCATTTCCAGCAATGGGGTGCCGTAGTTCCAGGCGTAGGTACCTTCGGCGGCGCTGCCGGCCATCTGCTTGAACGAGTCGTTGGGCAGGTTGCCGATGTTCATGAAGCGCGCCTTCAGGCCCAGGTTCTTCATCTGCTTGGCCATGGGCGCAGCCTGGTAATCCAGGGCGGCGAAGAACACCGCATCGGCCTTTTGCGCCTTGGCGGTGGTGAGGATGGCGTTGAAGTCGGTGGACTTGTCGTTGGTGTACTCGCGCACCACCACGTTGCCGCCGGCGGCCTTGACCGCCTTGGTCACTTCGTCGGCCAGGCCCTGGCCGTAGGCGGTACGGTCATCGAAGATGGCGATGCGCTTGGCGTCGAGCTTGCTGACCAGGTAGTTGCCGGCGTAGCGGCCGAGGGTGGCGTCGTCGTTGACCACGCGGAACACCGAGGGGATGCCCTGTTGGGTCAGGGTGGGGTTGGTGGCCGACGGTGAGATCTGCGGGATGCCGGCGGCGGCGTAGATTTTCGACGCCGGGATGCTGGTGCCGGAGTTGTAGTGGCCGATCACCACCGCCACTTTCGAGTCCACCAGCCGTTGCGCGACGGCGGTGCCGGTACGCGGGTCGGCGACATCGTCTTCGGACACCAGTTTGAACTGGGCCACCTTGTCACCGATTTTCAGTTGCTGCTGGTTGGCCTCTTCCACGGCGATCTGGATGCCGTGCTCGACGTCCTGCCCCTGATGCGCCGAAGGCCCGGTCAGCGGGCCGGCAAAGCCGATCCTGACGGTTTCGACGTCCGCTGCGTGGGCCGTCCCCATGGCCATCAGCAAGGTTACCGCGGTGGCGAGGGCTGTACGCCCCCCGTTGTTCTTATACATGCTCAGCTCCCAGTTTGATTGGACGAACCTCGACATCACTTACCGCATGCGAATTGGCCAGAACGCCGTCGCACTTGTAAGATAACAGTCAGCAGGCAACTGTCAATGGGTGTATGCTGTGGCAGTCGGTAAAAGAATCTTGCGGGCGACGAACGATCCGCGGGGCACAACAGGGTCGCCACTCGCTGGTCAGATGTTTGATAACATATGGCGACTACATCACCGCTGGTTGGCTACGGATCCCGCCGCATACGGCTCGAGGGCTGCGCGCAACCTGCGGATCACAACCGTGATGAGCCAATCAGTTTCAGGAGCAACCCTTCTATGAATGCGTCGTTAGGCACGCGTCGCGCCAATCTGGCGGAAACCGTGATCCAGGAGCTGTCCAGCCGGATCGACAACGGCACCTATGGCCCCGGTGACAAACTGCCGTCCGAGCAGGAGCTGTGCAAAGAGTTCAACGTCAGCCGCCCGGTGATCCGCGAAGCCGTGGCCTCGCTGCGCCTGGGCGGGCGCCTGGTGGCACGCCAGGGGGTGGGCGTGTTCGTGGTCGAGCAGGACGTCAAGCGCATCGGCTTTGCCATCGACAGCGTGGTCGACGATGTACGCGCCGCCGCGCACATTCTGGAGCTGCGCCTGGGGATCGAGACCGAATCGGTGGCCCGCGCCGCCGAGCGCCGCAGCCCGGCCAGCATGGCGGCGATCACCGAAGCGTTCGACCGCTTCAACTCGCTGGACGGTGCTTCGCAGGAAGAAGAGGCCAAGGCCGACTTCGAGTTCCACCTGGCCATTGCCCGCGCCACCAACAACCCGCACTTCACCCAACTGCTCGAAGCGCTGGGGCCGGACATCATTCTCGACCTCAACCTCAAGCACGGCCAGGTCAGCGGCAAGAACCGCCAGGCGCACATCAAGAAGATCGGCCGCGAGCATGGAGCGATCCTGTCGGCGATCAGCATGGGTGATGTCAGCAGCGCGCGCACGGCGCTGCGCAAGCACCTGGAAGAGAGCCTGTCGCGCTATCAGCGGTTGCTCGACAGCAAGGCCTGAGGCAAACACACCTCCCTGCAGGAGCGGCCTTGTGCCGCGAAAGGGCCGCAAAGCGGCCCCATCAATACAGCGGTGTCGTTCATGGCCGGGGCCGCTTCGCGGCCTTTCGCGGCACAAGGCCGCTCCTACAAGGGCCGCACAGCCCGTCAGATCCCCAGGCACACGTACTTGATCTCCAGATAATCCTCGATCCCGTACTGCGACCCTTCCCTGCCCAACCCGGATGCCTTCACCCCGCCAAACGGCGCGACCTCGGTGGCCACCACGCCAACGTTGATCCCGACCATCCCATACCCCAAGGCCTCGGACCCCCGCCACACCCGCCCGACATCCTGGGTGTACGCATAGCAGGCCAGCCCGAACTCGGTGTCGTTGGCCTGGGCAATCACCTCCTGCTCGGTGCTGAAGCGGAAGATCGGTGCCACCGGCCCGAAGATCTCCTCTCGCGCCACACGCATGCCCGCCGTCACATCGGCCAGCAAGGTCGGCTCGAAGAATGCCTCGCCCAGCGCATGCCGGCGCCCACCGGCCACCACCCGCGCGCCCGCCTCCACCGCTTCGCCCACCAGGCGCTCGACGCCAGTGGCCGCACGCCCGTCGATCATCGGCCCGACCTGGGTGCCCGGCGCATCGCCCTGCCCCACCACCAGCTCATTCACTCGCTCGGCGAAACGCGCAACGAAGCGCTCGTAGATGCCGTCCTGGATGTAGAAGCGGTTGGCGCACACGCAGGTTTGCCCGCTGTTGCGGAACTTGGCGATCAGCGCGCCTTCCACGGCCTTCTCCAGGTCGGCATCGTCGAACACGATAAAGGGCGCATTACCGCCCAGCTCCATGGTCACCTTCTTAACCGTCGCCGCCGACTGCTGCAGCAACTGGATGCCGATCGGCGTGGAGCCGGTAAACGACAGCTTGCGCACGATCGGGCTGGCCGTGAGCTCGCCGCCGATGGCCGCCGAGTCACCGGTGACCACGCTCAGCACACCGGCAGGGATGCCTGCACGCTCCGCCAGCACACACAGCGCCAGGGCACTGAACGGCGTCTGCGAAGCCGGCTTGAGCACCAGGGTGCAACCCGCTGCCAGGGCCGGTGCGGCCTTGCGGGTGATCATCGCCGCCGGGAAGTTCCACGGCGTGATCGCCGCGCACACGCCAATCGGCTCCTTGGTGACGAGCAAACGGCGATCGGCGTTCGGCGAGGGGATCACATCGCCATAGATGCGCTTGCCCTCTTCGGCATAGAACTCCACATAGGCCGCGGCAAAGGCGATTTCGCCCCGCGACTCGGCCAGCGGCTTGCCCTGCTCGGCGGTCATGATCCGCGCCAGGTCTTCCTGGTGGGCGATGATTTCGCGGAACCAGGCCTGCAACCGGGCGGCGCGCTCCTTGGCGGTGAGCGCGCGCCAGGCCGGCAAGGCGCGCTCGGCGGCGGCAATGGCGCGGCGGGTTTCCTCGACGCCCATGCGCGGCACATGGCCCAGCACTTCACCGTTGGCCGGGTTGGTCACGGCGATGCGCTGGCCGCTGTCGGCCGCCAGCCATTGTCCATCGATGTAGCAAACGTCACGCAGCAGATCGTGATCGGCAAGGTTCATGTCGATTGGCTCGTTCAAAGAATTAAAAAAGGTGGGGCCGTAACGCGCCCCACCTGAGGCGAATCAGCGTTGGGCTTGCAGCGCCTTGTCGCGGATCTGGCTGAGGGTCATGCGCGGGGTCAGGGCTTCCGGGTCTACCTGGATTTCGATCAGCGCCGGCTTGCCGGATGCCTGGCAGCGCTCGAAGGCTGCGACGAAATCTTCGGTGCGCGTGACCGTTTCACCGTGCAGGCCATAGGCACGGGCCAGGGCGGCGAAGTCCGGGTTGTGCAGCTCGGTGCCCGACACGCGGCCCGGGTAGCTGCGCTCCTGGTGCATGCGGATGGTGCCGTACATGCCGTTGTTGACCACGATGGTGATCACCCGGGCATCGTAGTGCGCCGCCGTGGCCAGCTCCTGGCCGTTCATCATGAAGCAGCCGTCGCCGGCGAATGCCACCACGGTGCGCTGCGGGTAGGTCAGCTTGGCCGCCACCGCTGCCGGCACGCCATACCCCATCGAACCATTGGTGGGGCCGAGCAGCGTGCGGAATTCACGGTGCTGGTAACCACGGTGCACCCAGCCGGTGTAGTTGCCGGCGCCGCAGGTGAGGATGCTGTCGGTGGGCAGGTGCTTGTTCAGCCAGGCAATCACCTCGCTCATCTGCACATCGCCCGGCGAGCGCGGGGTTTCGAAGTTGCCCAGGTAGCCGCGATTAAGGCTGACAGTCCAATCCTCGAAAGCCTCGGGGCGCACCGGCCCGAGCCGGTTCACCTGGCGCAGGAAACTGCCGGGGCCGGCATTGATGCCCAGGGTCGGCTGGTACACCCGGCCGATCTCCTCGGCACTGGGGTGCACATGCACCAGCGCCTGCTTCGGTGTCGGGATATCGACCAGGGCGTAACCGCCGGTGGTCATCTCGCCCAAACGTGCACCGACCACGATCAACAGGTCGGACTGCTTGACCGCCTCCACCAGCACCGGGCCGGCAGCCAGGCCGAGGTCACCGGCGTAGTGCGGGTCGGTGTTGTCGAACAGGTCCTGGCAACGGAACGAGGCCGCCAGCGGCAGGTTCTGGGTGTGCACGAAGGACTTCAAGTCCGCCACCGCCTCGGCCGTCCAGCCGCCGCCACCGGCCACCACCAGCGGCCGCTCGGCCTTGGCCAGCAACTGCTGCAGCTCACCCAGGGCCTCAGGCGCCGGCGCCGCCTCGACGCGTTTGGCCGGGCGAGCATCGGGCACCTGCACCAGGTCGGTCAGCATGTCTTCGGGCAGCGCCACCACCACCGGGCCCGGGCGGCCGCTGATGGCGCGCTGGAAGGCCTGGTTGATCAGTTCGGGAATGCGCGCGGCATCGTCGATCTGCACCACCCACTTGGCCATCTGGCCGAACATGCGGCGGTAGTCCACTTCCTGGAAGGCTTCGCGCTCGATCTGGTCGCGGGCCACCTGGCCGATGAACAGGATCATCGGCGTGGAGTCCTGGAAGGCGGTGTGCACGCCCACCGAGGCGTTGGTGGCACCGGGGCCGCGGGTGACCATGCAGATGCCCGGCTTGCCGGTCAGCTTGCCGTAGGCTTCGGCCATGTAAGCCGCGCCGCCTTCCTGGCGGCAGACGATCAGCTCGATGTCGTCCTGCACATCGTGCAGCGCATCGAGCACCGCCAGGTAGCTCTCGCCCGGCACGCAGAAAGCGCGCTCGACACCATTGACCCGCAAGGCATCGACCAGGACCTGGCCGCCGCTGCGCTTCACTTCGGAGTTGCTCATTGTTGTTCTCCCTCAGGCCGCGCGGTCAGATGACCGAATCTTCCAGGAACGGCTTGTTGTCGATGACGCGTTGATAGGACAGCGCGCCCAGGTCCAGCGAGCGGTAGCCGCCGTAGGTGATCAGTTCGGACAGGCCGCGGCCGATGGCCGGCGCCTGCTGCAGGCCGTGGCCGCTGAAGCCGTTGCAGAACAGGAAGTTCTTCACCTCGTTGTGCGGGCCGACGATGGCGTTGTGGTCGAGCACGCAGAAGTCGTAGTGCCCGGCCCAGAAGTTGACCACCTTGATGCCCTCGAACGCCGGTACGCGCTCGGCGAGGATCGGCCAGACTTCTTCGTCGAACTCGTCGTGCATCACGTCGAAGTCCTCGAAGTCCACTTGCGGGTCGTGCTTGGGGTAGGTGCCGCCCAGGTAGAACTTGCCCTCGGGGCGGAAGAACACACCGGTCGGGTCGATGGTCAGCGGCACGGTGCCTTCCAGCGGGGTGCGGCAGTCGAACACGAACAGCGAACGGCGGCGCGGCTCCACCGGGATGTCCAGGCCGGCCATGCGCGCGACCTTGGTGCCGCGGGTGCCGGCGCAGTTGACCAGCAGGCCGCAGCCGATGCGCTCGCCACTGGCCAATTGCACGCCGGTGATGCGGTCGCCTTCACGCTGGATGGCGACCACTTCGTTCTCGATGTACTCGATGCCCATCGAACGTGCCTTGCGGCGGAAGCCGTTGAGCATGCCGAGGCTGTCGAACCAGCCTTCGCCGCTCTGGCCATAGCTGGCACCGGCCAGGGTGTCGATATTGACCCAGGGGAACTTGCGCTGCAGCTGCTCGGGGTCGAGCAGGTGCACGTCGGCGCCATGGGACACCTGGGTGTCGTGCAGGCGGCGCAGCACCTCATAGCCCTTGTCATCGCCGAGGAACAGGTAGCCGTTCTCGTGGAAGGCCAGGTCCGGGCGGTCGCCGTCGACCTCCATCAGGTCGGGGAAGTTGCGCACGAATTCGGCGCCGAACTTGGAGATCTCGATGTTGATCGGGTTGGAAAACTGCTGGCGGATCGAGCTGCTCGACAGCGCGGTGGCCGACTTGTTGTAGGTCCAGTCGCGCTCGATGACCAACAGCGAACCCTTGAAGTCCGGGTTGTTGGCCAGGAAGTAGGCGGTCGAGCTGCCATTGACGGCGCCGCCGACGATCACCACATCGTAGCTCTGTTGTTTTGCGGTGGAAGCCATGGAATTAGCTCTCTTCTGATGTTGCGATATTCAAGGCACAGGGATCGCTTGGCTGTACCGGCCTCATCGCCGGCAAGCCGGCTCCCACAGGTACAGCGCACAGCTCAGCCCCGGCGCCATTCCTGTGGGAGCCGGCTTGCCGGCGATGGGGCCAGCACAGGTCACTTCGGGTCTTCGAAATGCCCGGCGCCGGCGAAGTTGCCGCCGTGGTAACGCGCCGCCGGCTCGTTCGGGTGCAGCGGCGGGTGCTCGGCCAGTACCTTCTCGCGGTAATCATCGGCGCTGTCTTTCGGCACATAACCGATCGACGAGGCCAGGCGGTTGTCCCACAGGCTCTCGCGGTTGGCCGACATGCCGTACACCACCATGTGCCCGACCCTTGGCGCCAGCAGCGAGCGCTCGGTCAGCTGGGCGAAGTCGTCGAACGACAGCCAGGTGGCGAGCATGCGGCGGTCCAGCGGTTCGGGGAACGACGAACCGATGCGCAGGTTCACCGACTCGATGGCGAACTTGTCCCAGTAGTAGCGGCCCAGGTCCTCGGCGAAGCACTTGCTCACGCCGTACAGGCTGTCGGGCCGGTGCGCGGCGGTGGCATCGATGGTCTCGGTGCGGTCGTAGAAGCCGATGGCGTGGTTGGAGCTGGTGTACACCACGCGCTTGACGCCATTGCGCCGGGCCGCTTCGTAGATGTTGTAGGTGCCGACGATATTGCCGTTGAGGATCTTCTCGAAGGTGTCCTCGACCGGCACGCCACCGGCATGCACGATGGCGTCGACGCCCTCGGTCAACGGCAGCACGTCAGCGAAGTTGCCCAGGTCGCAGCGGACCAGCTCTTCGTGCGGCGCGGCATGGCCCAAGTCGGCGATGTCGGTCAGGCGCAGCTCATCGGCGAACTGCGCCAGGTGCTTGCGCAGCACGCTGCCCAGGCGCCCGGCGGCGCCGGTGATCAGCAGGCGTTTGAATGGCTTGCTCATGGTTTACCTCGTTTCGATTCGTGGAGTCAGGCCAGCGCCGCGAACGCGTCGCGCAGCTGGCCCAGTGCCTGTTCCAGCTCCTGCCGCGACGTGGCGAAGGACAGGCGCACATAAGGTTCCACGCCGAACGCCGAACCCGGCACGGTGGCGACCTTGCCCTCGCGCAGCAGGTAGGCCGACAGCTCGGCGTCATTGCCGATCACCTGCCCGTCCGGCGTGCGCTTGCCGATGAAGGCACTGACCTCGGGGAAGGCGTAGAACGCGCCCTGTGGCATCTGCAGCTTCAGGCCCGGGATCTGCGCCAGCCCCTCGACCACCAGGGCGCCGCGCGCCTGGTACTCACGGTTGGCGTCATGCACGAAGTGCTGCGGGCCATTCAGGGCCGCCACCGCCGCCAGCTGCGAAATACTCGACGGGCAGGTGGTGGTCTGCGACTGGGTCTTGTTCATCGCCACGATCAAATCCTTCGGGCCTGCCGCGTAGCCCAGGCGGTAGCCGGTCATGGCGTAGGCCTTGGACACCCCGTTGATCAGCAGGGTGCGCTCGCGCAGTTGCGGGCACGCGGTGACGAACGAGACGAACGGCTGGTCGCCCAGCACGATGTGCTCGTAGATCTCGTCGGAGATCACCAGCACGTCCGGGTGGCGCTCCAGCACCTTGCCGAGCGCGGCGAACTCTTCACGGGTGAAGATCGCGCCGCTGGGGTTGTTCGGCGAGTTGAGCATCACCCAGCGGGTGCGCGGGGTGATGGCTGCTTCCAGCTGCTCGGGGGTGACCTTGAAGCCCTGCTCGGCGCCGCAGGGGATGACCACCGGCACACCGCCGTTGAGCATCGCCATGTCGGTGTACGACACCCAGTACGGCGCCGGGGTGATGACTTCGTCGCCCTCCTCCAGCGTGGCCAGGAAGGCATTGAACAGCAGTTGCTTGGCGCCGTTGCCCACGCAGATCTCATCGAGGCCGTAGACCAGGTCGTTTTCCCGGGCGAACTTGTCGACGATAGCCTGGCGCAGGCTCTCCAGCCCGTTGGGCGCGGTGTAGTGGTTGTTGCCGGCCAGCATCGCCTGGTAGGCAGCCTCGATCACGTGGGCCGGGACGTTGTAGTCCGGCTCACCGAGTGCCAGGTTGATCACCGGCTCGCCCTTGGCCAGCATCTGCTTGGCCAGCACCGACACGGCCATGCTTGGCGAACTTTTCACCGCGCGTACGCGGCTGCTCTGGATATCCATGGCTCAGCGCTCCTGGGCGGCGTCGAAGCCGTAGTCGTTGCGCGCCTGCTCGGCGCTGATGTAGCCGTAGCGCAAGTCGCGCTCCACCTGCTGGCGGTCGCGCTGGCGCGGGTCACCGTAGCCGCCGCCACCGGGCAGGCGCAGCACCAGGCGGCGATCCGCTGGCACGAACTGCTGGCCCTTGCCGCGCAGCAGGGTGCCGTCGTCCAGGCCGACGAAGCCTTCGGCGCCTTCCTGGCCACCTTCGAGGCCGCGAGCCGGGTACTGGATGCGGTCGAACATGGCGCTGAAGCGGAAGCTGTAGCCCTCGGCCGCCGACACTTCGATCTCCTGGCCCAGGCCGCCGCGCAGCTGGCCGGCACCGCCGGAGCCTTCACGCAGCTCCTTGCGCCAGACCACCACCGGGCCGGCATGCTCGGTGGCCTCCACCGGCATGGTGTGCACGCCGCTGGGGAAGGCGGTGGCGCTCAGGCCGTCCATCGCTGAACGGGCGCCCATGCCGCCGCTGTTGAACATCAGCATCTCGGCATTGCGGCCATTCGGGTTGCTTTCCAGCGGGCGCACGCTCAGGTGCAGGTTCCACAGGGCGCTGGCGCCTTCGGCCGGGACCTTGCCTGGCAGGCACTTGTGCAAGGCGCCCAGCACCAGGTCGGGCACGAAGTGGCCGAGCACATGGCGCACCGACACCGGCGCCGGGTGCTTGGCGTTGAGGATGCAGCCTTCCGGCGCGGTCACTTCGAACGGCGCCAGCGACGCGGTGTTGTTGGGGATCTCCGGCGCAACGATGCACTTGAGGCCATAGCAGGCATAGGCCTTGGCATAGCCCAGCGGCACGTTGATGCCGAACTGGCTCATGCCCGAGGTGCCGGTGAAGTCGCTGTGGATACCATCCGGGCCGACCGTGATGGTCACGGCGAGGGTCACCGGCACGTCGTAGCCGTCGAGGGTCATGCTGTTGCTGTAGGTGCCATGGGGCAGCGCCTTGAAGCACTCCAGGGTGGCACGGCGGCTGTGTTCGAGGATGAAGCCGCCGATGTGCTCCAGGTCGTCCAGTTTGAACTCTTCGAGCATGTCGAGCAGGCGCTTGTGGCCGGTCTCGTTGCACGCCGACAGGGCGTAGAAGTCACCCACCACCCGGTCGTTCTCGCGCACGTTGTTGCGCAGGATGTTGATCAGGTCACGGTTGACCTGGCCGCGCTCGAACAGCTTCATGATCGGGATGAACAGGCCTTCCTCGTACACCTCGCGGGCGTCCGGGCCGAAGCCGCGGCCACCGATGTCGACCACGTGGGCGGTACTGGCGAAGTAGCCGATCAGCTTGCCCTTGTAGAACGATGGCGAAACGATGGTGATGTCGTGCAGGTGGCCGGTACCCTTCCACGGGTCGTTGGTCACGTACACATCGCCTTCGAAGATGTTGTCTTGGCCGATGTCCTTGATGAAGTGCACCACCGCCTCGGCCATGGTGTTGACGTGGCCGGGGGTGCCGGTGACGGCCTGGGCGAGCATGTTGCCGGCACGGTCGAAGACACCGGCCGACAGGTCGCCGGCCTCGCGCACGCTGGTGGAGAAGGCGGTGCGGATCAGGGTCAGGGCCTGCTCTTCGACCACCGAGACCAGGCGGTTCCACATCACCTGCATTTGAATGTCGATCAAAGTATCGCTCATGGCGTTAGTCTTCCGAATCAGGCGTTAGCGACGCACGACCAGCAGGCAGCCGTCTGGCTGGACCGTGGCGGTGAAATTGGAGGTGACGAAGGTCGAGGTCTCGCGCTCGACGATGATCGCCGGGCCATCGACCCGGGCACCGACCTGCAGCTCTTCGCGCGGGTGGATGCCGGCCTCGACGAAGCCACCGGCGGCCACGTCGAACACCTGGCGGCGGGCGACTTCGTGGGCGCGGTAGGCGGCGTCCACGGTCTGGATGTGCGCGACCGGCGGCAGCGGCGAGCTGGCCTTGACCGACCAGCTGACGATCTCGATGTCCGGCCCTTCGATCGGGCGGCCGAAGAAGCGGGTGTAGGCCTCTTCGAACAGCGCCTTGAACTGGGCGGTATCGGCGGCGCTGAAGGCTTTGAACGGCAGTGCCACGGGAATTTCCCAGCCCTGGCCGACGTAGCGCATGAAGGCGGTGCAGTCCATGTCCGGCTCGCCCTCGGGCATGCCCTGGCGCAGGAAGCCCAACGATTCGGCTTTCATCTCGTCGATCAGGCTGTTGACCGCGTCGGCATCGAACTCGGACAGGCGTACGAAGGCGCTGCGCACGGCTTCGTAACCGAACGGTGCACGCAGGAAGCCGATGGCCGAGCCCACGCCGGCACCGGCCGGGACGATGAAGCGCGCAACACCCATCTTCTCGCACAGGCGCGCCGCATGCAGCGGGCCGCCGCCACCGAAGGTGATCATGGTGTAGTCGGCGATGTCCTTGCCGCTTTCCACCGCATGCACGCGGCCGGCGTTGGCCATGTTCTCGTCGACCACTTCGCACACGCCAAAAGCGGCGGTTTCCGGCTTCATGCCCAGCGGTTGGCCGATCACTCGGGCCGTGGCATTGGCCGCGTCCAGGGTCGACAGGCGCAGGGCGCCGCCGGCGAAGTTGTCGGCATCCAGGCGGCCCAACAGCAGGTTGGCGTCGGTGATGGTCGGCTCCAGGCCACCGCGACCGTAGCAGGCCGGGCCGGGCTCGGAGGCCGCGCTGTGCGGGCCGACGCGGATCTGGCGCATGCTGTCGATGCTGGCGATCGAGCCGCCGCCGGCACCGATCTCGACCATTTCCACCACCGGGATGGAAATCGGCATGCCGCTGCCCTTCTTGAAGCGGTAGGTACGCGCTACTTCAAAGGTTTTCGCGGTCTTCGGCACCTGGTCTTCGATCAGGCAGATTTTTGCCGTGGTGCCGCCCATGTCGAACGACAGCACGTTCTGCAGCTGGTAGCGGCGGGCGATGTCGGCGGCGAAGATCGCGCCGCCAGCCGGGCCGGACTCCACCAGGCGCACCGGGAATTCGGCGGCGCTTTCCACCGAGATGATGCCGCCACCGGAGTGGATCATGAATACCGGGCAATCAGCGCCGGACTCTTTAAGGGTGACCACCAGACGGTCCAGGTAGGACTTGATCAGCGGCTTGACGTAGGCGTTGGCGCACACGGTATTGAAGCGTTCGAACTCGCGCATCTGCGGCGAGACTTCGCTGGAGATCGAGATCGACAGCTTCGGCAGGCGCGCTTGCAGGGCATCGCGCAGCTGGCGCTCGTGGGCGCCGTTGACGTAGCTGTGAATGAAGCCGATGGCGACGCTTTCGTAATTGCCTTCGGCGATGCGTTCGACCAGCGCATCGATGTCGGCCTGCAGCGGCGCGATCAGCACGCGACCCTTGACGTCGAGGCGCTCACGCAGGGTGAAGCGGTGTTCGCGGTCGATCAGCGGCGGCGGCAACGCAATGTTGATGTCGTACTGCTCGAAGCGGTTCTCGGTGCGCATTTCCAGGGTGTCGCGAAAGCCTTCGGTGGTGATGAAGGCGGTGCGTGCACCACGGCGCTCGATCAGCGCGTTGGTGGCCAGGGTGGTGCCGTGGATCAGCTGGTCGATGTCCGAAAGCTTCAGGCCGGCCTGCTCCACCACCTGGCGCACGCCAGTGAGGATGGCCCGCTCGGGCAGCGTGTAGTCGGTCAGGATCTTGGTCGAGTGCAGCACGCCGTCCACGTCCAGCGCGATATCGGTGAAGGTGCCGCCTATGTCCACGCCGACCCGGCATGATGTCGCAGTCATCGTCATATCCCCTGCTGTGCTTTGTAGTTGTACCGATCCGCTGAAGCGGTCTTCATGTAAGTTATATGTTGTCTTACAGGTGGTCAAGCACCTATTTGCCGAAATCTACTTCGCCCTCTTCGCGGGTCAACCCGCTCCCACAGGCAGTGCGAACCCCGTGGGAGCGGGTTGACCCGCGAAAGGGCCAGAGCCGCGAGCTAACCTGCCGGATCAACCGGCGGTCTTGACCATCCGCCCGCCACCCACTGCCTGGGCGGTCGGGAACACTTCCAGGCGCGACACATCCACCTGGCGCGGCATCTTCAGCGCCGCCAGCAACAACTGGGCAATGTCTTCGGGCTGGATCGACTCATAGCCGTCATACAGCTCGCTGCCGGCGGCCTGCATGCCCATGGCAGTTTTGTAGAGCTGGGTCTGCACCCGGCCCGGCGCAATCTCGGTGACCCGTACCCCGGTCCCCAACAGGTCGCAACGCAGGGCATCACAGAACAGGCTCACACCGGCCTTGGAAGCGCCATACACCGCCGCACCCGGGTGCGGCGCACGGCCGGCGCTGGAGCCGATGAAGAACAGGTGCCCCCTGCCCCGCCCGACCATCCCCGGCAGCACCTGGCGCGCCAGCTGCAGCGGCGCCTTGAGGTTGATGTCGAGCATGTTGTCGATTTCGGCCTCGTCGATGTCCTGGAACGCCGCACGGGTGGACAGGATGCCCGCGTTGTTCACCAGCACATCCACGCTCTGGCCTTCGAGCGCGGCACTCAGCGCCTTGGCGTCACGCACATCGGCCTGCAGGGTGGTCACCCCAGGCTCGCGGGCAAGCTCGGCCAGCGCCTCGGTGCTGCGCCCCACGGCAATCACCTGCAACCCGGCATCGCGCAGCGCCAGCACGATGGCCTTGCCGATACCGCTGGTGGCCCCGGTCACCAGCGCGCGCTGGTAGCCCTCGGGGAATGCGACTTCAGGCATAGATGTAACCCCCGCTGACGATCACGTTTTCACCGGTGGCATAGCTGTTGCGGCTGCTGCCCATCATCACGATCCACTCGGCGATTTCTGCAGGCTCCGCCGCGCGGCCCAGCGGGTTGGCGGCGGCCAGTTCGCCGAGGAAGCCCAGCTGCTTGGCGCGCTCGGTGGCAAAACCGGCCGGGGCCACCGAATTGACCAGGATCTGGTCCTTGGCGCAGGCCTGGGCGAAGGATTTGGTCAGGCTGACCACTGCTGCCTTGGTGGCGGCATAGTGGGCGTTCTGCGGGTGGGCCTTGAAGGCATCCACCGAGGTGACGTTGACGATGCGCCCGGTCACCGCGGGGGCGGCGACGTACTGCTGCATATGGCGCACGGCGGCGACCATCATGTGGTAGGTGCCTTTGATGTTGACCGCGTTTTCCAGGTCCCACTCTTCGTCGTTGATTTCGAAGATGTCCTTGCGCGGGTAGATCGCCGCGCTGTTGACCAGGCAATGCACCCGGCCCAGGCCCGCGACGATCTCGGCGAATGCGGCATGGGCGGTGTCCTTGCGGGCGATGTCGCCGACCGCGATGGCCACCTCCACACCCTGCCCGCGCAGCTCTTCGGCTGCCTGTACCAACAATTGCTCGTTACGGTCGACCAGGCCGATCTTGCCGGCGCCACGCTTGACCATCAGCCGGGCTGTTTCCAGGCCCAGACCCGACGCGCCACCTACGATCACCACCGTTTGATTATCCACAACACACCTCCGCGATTGAGTCTTTACGTAAGATGCCTGTTGTCTTACATTTGGTCAAACATCAAATCACCGACAGGTCTCTCCCATGCCCGCCGCCAGCCGCCTGCCTGTTCCCTCCCCCGACGCCCGCGACCGCGTGCTGGCGGCCGCCAGCGACCTGTTCGCCCGGCGCGGCTACCAGGCCATCGGCCTGCGCGACCTGGCCAGCCACCTCGGCTTGCGCGCAGGCTCGTTGTACCACCATATCGAAAGCAAGCAGGGGTTGCTGTTCGAACTGATAGAGTCGAGCCTGACCGACCTGCTGTATGAAACGCGGCAATCACTCAAAGGCAGTTGCTCGACCAACGAGCGCCTGCAGCGGTTCGTGCAGGCGTTCATTGCCTTCAGCCAGGCACACCCCGACAAGCTGGTGCTGCTCACGCGCGAGGCGGTCAACCTGAGTGCAGAGCAGGCCCATCAGGTGGAGCAGTTGAAGGCCGCCTACAGCGCTTTGCTGGGTGAGATCATCATTGCCGAATGCGGGCTGCGCGGGCCGGCGTCAGGCCCACAGGCCCGCTCGATCGCGCAGGCGGTGCTGAGCCTGCTGTGCGGGCAGGCCCACTGGGGCAACATGGAGGCCGCCAGCGAGCAACTGGTGGCATTCGTGCAAGGCATCGTGCGCACCGGCAGGCCTGCCTGAGCCCAGGTACCGGCGCGAACCACAGCGATATCCATCGCCAACGGCACCGAGGCTTACCGGGGGTTGATCGCCTCGATCACACGCGCTTCATCGGACAGGTCGAAGCGGCCCACCAACAGCTTCATCTCGCCCCCCAGCTGGGCAAGGTCAGCGCTGGCGGCTGAAACCTCCTCGCTGGCGGCAGCGGACTGCTCGGCGACATCGCGGATACTGGCAACACTCTGGTTTACCTGCTGCGCCACCGCGCTTTGCTGTTCAGCCGTGATGGCGATTTGATGATTGAGCTGCTGGATATGGGATACCGATTGATCGATTGCCACCAATGAAAGGCCGGCCTGGCGGGCAGCCTGGACGGTGTCGCCGGCCATGACGCGGCTTTCTTCCATTTGCGCAACCGCCTGCTGCGCGCCCTCCTGCAGGGTATGAATCAATTGCTGGATCTGCGCCGTGGACTGCTGGGTACGCCGTGCCAACGCACGCACCTCTTCGGCGACCACGGCAAAACCGCGCCCGCCCTCGCCGGCCCTGGCCGCTTCGATGGCCGCATTGAGCGCCAGCAGGTTGGTCTGCTCGGCAATCCCCTTGATGACGTCGAGCACCGTGCCGATGTTGGCGCTTTCATCCTTCAGCCGGCCGATGGACGCGGCAGACTGTTCAACCGCCAGCGCCAGTTGCTCGGTACGCACAATCGCCTGCTGCACCGTCAGGCCACCTGCCCGGGTCTGCTCGTCGGCATGGCGCGCCGACTCGGCGGCGCCGTCGGCGTTGCGCGCCACATGCTGCACGCTGACCACCATCTCGGCCATCGCCCGCACCGCTTGCTCGATCTCCAGGCGCTGGGATTTCGCGCCCTGGCTGGTGGTGCGGGTGACGCCGGAAAGCCCCTGGGCGGCGTTGGCAATCTGCGCAATCCCGCCGCCCAGCTGGCCGATCAACTGGCGCAGGCTCAAGGTCATTTCCTGTACGGCGTGCATCAGCAGCCCCAGTTCGTCGCTGCGCTCGCCGTGAAGGTCTTCGGTCAGGTCGCCTGCCGCTACCTTGCGGGCAATCCCGACCAGCCGTTGCAGGGGGCCGACGATCGACTGGGTCACCATCAGCGCGCCGGCCAGGCCGACCAGCAAGGCGACAACGGCGGCGCCGATGATCAGTGCCCGGGCCTCGGCCGCTTCGTTTTGCAGCGACTGCAGCTCAAGCGATGACGACGCTTCGGACGAGGCCACCACTTGCTGGGCTCGCTCGACCATTGCCTGGCGGGTCGACTCAAGCTCATCCAGGCTTTTGCGCAGCGCGTTGAACTGCTGGCTGTAGTCGGCCAACTGGCCAAGGGCATGCTCGACGCTGGCGCGTGCCTGCGGATCTTCAAGCCCCGCAGACAACTGAGCACCTTTGAACTCGAGCATCGAGAAGAATTCCTGGACCTGCTCGGCATCGGCGGGTGATCGCTGGGTGATGTAGTTGGTGCTGGAGCGCCGGGCCTCGTGCAGCTCCATCGCCATTTCATTGGCCTGGCTGGAATCCTCGAACAGGCGCATGACCATGGGGTCGCCGGACATTGCGACCCGGCTGGCAGCGGCGTTGCCGAGCAGCTCATCCAGCCGATCGAATTCCTCGAATGCCTTGCGCGACGCGTCGTCCATGGCGCCCTGGGCTGCGCTATTGGCCGTGATGGCACGCCCCAGGCCAACCAGCTTGTCGCGGTAGCTGGCGACTTCGCCCTGCACCTTGCGCATGAGTGCCTTGTTGTCGGGCAGCAACAGGCGCCCTTCACAACGCGCGGCTCTGGCGTGCACTTCATCGACCAGGGCCAGCGCCTTTTCCAGGGATTTGGCATCCCCTTTCATGACGAATTCCTTCTCAAAGAGCTGCGCCTCCTTGAGCCCCACGTTGATGGCGTTGACCTCGAGCAAGTCCTCGAAACGCTGCAGCGTCGTGTCGAGCGCCGAAAGGCTTGCCCAGACCACACCAAAAGTGATCGAGAGGGTCAGGCCAAAGCCTGCGAGCATTTTCTTGCGAACGCTCAGGTCACGGATGAACACCACCAGCGCCTTCAAAGTGCACCCGCTGCTGCGCTTGAGCACGGGTAAGCCGACTGGGATCGACGCATCGAAAACCTCCATCACACGGGGCAACGTTCTTGTTATTGGTTGGCTTCGAGTCTGCTGGCTCGGCCGGCACAAAAGCTTCACAGATCACGCCAGAAAACAGGCAACTGACCCTGCCCGCGACGACCTTCCCTTTTCTCAACCAAGCTGCGGCGTTTTGTCGCTGGCGGTCGCAGGCAAAGTTAAAATAACATCAGTTATCTAAAAACAAAACTGATGGAAACGATGATGAGAAAGAGGCTGACCCTGACGCTTTGCCTGACCTTCGCGAGCCTGGCCAATGCGGCACAGGATCCGGCGGCAGTGTTCAATCGCACCTGCCAGATGTGCCATAACGGCCAGCTGCCGATGGCCCCGAAAAAGGGCGACATCGAGGCCTGGAAGCCACGCCTGGCGCAAGGCAAGGAGGTGCTGGTCAAGCACGTGACCGAAGGCTTCAACGCCATGCCGCCCCGTGGCCTGTGCATGGACTGCACGCCCGATGACTACCTGGCGGTGATCGAGTGGATGTCCAGGTAGCGCGCAGCCCTGGGTGTTGAGGTCGGACGACGGAGACGCCCATGCGTCGAATCATGCTTGTTGGCCTTGTGATAGGCCTTGTCGTGGGCACATTCCTTTTAGCCGACACGGTGGTGCGGACAAGCCCGATGTATCCCTGGCCGCTCTACCTGATCTCGACCTTTGGTGACCTGCTCAACCCCCTCTGAGCCAGAAACATCTGGCTACAATGGGCGCAGTGCTTTTTATAATAACGCTCGTTGCGCCAATTAAATCTGCTTGCTAGGCTCCTGGTTACCTGAGCAACACCTACCGGGAGAACATCCATGCAAGACTCGCTGAGCAAGGCGTTCCATGAAGAAGGTGCCGTGCTGGTCAAGGGGCTGTTGAACCAGGAACAACTGGCTCGCTGCCAGGAGGCCTACGACTGGGCGGTACTCAACCATGGCCCCCATGCCACCCGGATGTTTGCCGGGACCACCCAGCAATCCCACGTCGACAATGCCAACCCACTGGCCAAGGAGCGCCTGGAAGCGCTGGTTGCCAGCCTGCCCTTCGGCGAGCTGTTTGCCAGGGTATGGGGTTCAAGAAACGTCTGGTATTTTGCCGAGGAGGTCTTTCTCAAGGCCGGTGGCCAGGGCTCCAGAACGCTCTGGCACCAGGACACCTCCTACCTGCCCTGGGCCGGCAACCACTGGGGCAATGCCTGGGTCAGTTTCGATGCCGTGCCCAAGCGCAATGCGCTGGAGATCATCCGTGGCTCACACCGGGGGCCGCGCTACGATGGCACCACCTTTACCAACCCTGATGACCCGACCCAGCCGCTGCACGGCAAGGGAGCCCTGCCCCGCTTGCCGGATATCGAAGCCGAACGACGCGTGAACCCGCAGGCCTACGACGTGCTTTCCTGGGCCACCGAGCCCGGCGATGTGGTGCTGCTGCACCCTGGCTCCCTGCACGGCGGCGCGCCGGTCGATGCCGACTTCCCGCGCCGGCGGACCTTCGTCTTCCGTTTTTTCGGGGATGACGCCACCTTCAGCCCGCTGCCGGCACACAGCGATGCCGGTTATCCGCAGCAAGGTGTGCTTTTTACCGAGGAACTCGCGCACCTGGCCGCGGGCGCCCCCTTCCGCCACCCGACCTTCCGCCAAGTCGTCTGACTGGAGCACACCGATGATTGCCAACAACCTCAAGCGCCAATCCATCAATCCGCCCGAAACCCAGGCGTTCTACGACAACTTCCACTTCTCCCAGGCCACCCGCGTGGGTGACTTGATCTGGGTGTCGGGGCAAGTGGGGATCGACCCTCAGCTGAGGCCCGGTGAAGGTATCGTCGAGCAGTCGCACCTGGCGTTCCAGTCGCTCAGGCAGGTACTGGAAGCGGCCGGCGCCAGCCTGGCGGACGTGGTCGAGCTGACGACCTTCCATACTCAGTTGCAAGCTGACATGGCGGACTTTGCGCGCGTCAAGGACGAGTATTTCCCGGCGCGCTACCCCTCCTGGACGGCGGTCGGCATCACCCAGCTGGCACTGGAGCCCCTGCGCGTCGAGATTCGTGCCGTGGCGGTTGCCGGGTGCGGCAGTGCCTGAGCCCGTGAATGTGCACGCCGAAGCTTGACCGGCAAGCCCTCGTGGCGGGTGCGAACGCTCCGCACCCCGCCTGGCCGGGATGTTTTCTTCGTGCAATTTCTCTATGCTGGGGCTCGTTGCCCCTGCATCAAAAGTAGAGAGCTGGTTCTTTCAACCGACTTCGACATCTCCTGAGCGCCCATGCCTGATACCAAAGCCCGCACCCAAGCTGCCCCTCCAAGCGACTGCGAAATCGCACCGGAACCCGTTGCCCGCAGAGGCAGGCCTGTCGGCGACCGCGACGCAAAACGGGCGGAACTGCTGGCAGCGGCGATCGCGGTCATCGCGGCGGATGGCTACGTCGGCGCCTCCATGCGCAAGGTGGCCAAGCAGGCGGGGTGCACCACGGGAGCGGTAACCTATTACTTCGCCAACAAGGAAGAAATGATCGGCGAAGTTGCGCAGAACCTGTTCGACCAGGTCGACCAACTGCTGGAGACCAACCAGGCCCAGATCGACATCGCCTCCCTGCTGCGTCAGTGGCTGCAGTGGGTCAGTTCCGACGAGTCAACCATCTGGCTGTCCTGGCTGCAATTGCTTGCCCACGCCCGGCATGAGCCGGTATTCGCCGACATCATCCGGCAACGCTACGCGCGGTTCCGCCAGGTATTCACCACCGTGATCGAAACCGGCCAGGCCCAGGGCAAGATCCGCCACGACATCGCTGCCGAGATGCTCGCCGACCAGATCAGCACCATCTGCGATGGCTGGCTGATGATGTTGCCCATCGAACCGGAGCGCTTCAGCGCCGAGCGTGGCCAGGCGCTACTGGATGCCCTGATCCTGCTGATATCCCCGCCCAAGGCCGCAAAGGCCGCCGTCAAGGCCAAAGCCCGCTAAGCCACCCGCCGCCAACAGCGGTTTCAATGGCAGGGCAGGCCCTGGGCCTGCTCTGCCAGCGCACACCTCGCTATTTCGAGGCGGTCTTGTACAGGCTCAGTGCCCTGCTGGCCGCGCTCAGGCAGGCTTTGCCATCACCCTTGGCCTTGGCCGCCTTGGCTTGCTCGACCAAACGTCGAATATCCGTAGCCAGGCCACCCTGCACTGCAACCCCTTCGCTGCGTTCGATGGATTCGAGCTGAGCAAGCTTGGCATCGCAAGCGTCTACCGGCGCAGCTTGCGCCAGCTGCAACGGCAGGCTGATGACGCAAGCGATGGTCAGTGTCTTGAGCATGTTCATCGGTATCTCCCCGGTCTTTCGCAGATTAAACATAACTACTGTTGCGTTTTAGACTAACCGGCCTCTCCCTTCATCGCAAGCGCTTGCGTGGGGTATTCCCTTTGCCTCACAGGCGCAGTAGGCTATTTACATAACTGCGGTTATCTAAATATAAAAACAGCGTTGACCGAGGCGAAGATGGAGCAGGAAAACTCAGAGCTGTCATTGTCTGCGCGCCAACGGCGCTTGCTGGTGCAAGCACTGGGCAGTGCAGCCTTGATCGGGGGCACGGCCCTCAGCGGACGGGCGATGGCGCAAGCCTTGCTGACCGACGATCAGCACGTGCTGGACGTGGTGATCATTGGCGCAGGGTTGGCTGGCCTGACGGCGGCCCGCGACCTGCAGCGGGCCGGGTGTACGTCGTACGCCGTGCTGGAAGCGCGGGATCGCGTGGGCGGTCGCACCTACAACCACCCCCTTGGCAACGGTGTGATCTCCGAGGCCGGTGGCGAATGGATCGGCCCCGGACAGACCGCCATCTTCGACCTGGCGCGCGAGCTCGACGTGCAGACCTTCCCCACCTACTACCAGGGCCGCAATGTCTACCTGGTCGGGGATGCCCGCTACGAGGAAGACCTGAGCAACGGCCAGGGCGGCAACCACGCGGTCACCGAAAAGCTCAACCAGATGGCGCGCCAGGTCCCCAGCAAAGAGCCCTGGACCGCTGCGGATGCGCAAGCGATCGACAAACTGTCTGTGGGTGAGTGGCTGGCGACTCAAAACTTGGACAATGCCGGCCGGCTGACCTTCGACACCTCCATCGGCCTGACCACCGGCACGCCGCCATCCAGCCTTGCGCTGCTGCACTACCTCTCGCTGATCAACTCCGCCGATTGCAGCATGGAAAAGCTCGAGGGCTTCAAAGGCGGCGCCCAGGAAACCCGTTTCGTCGGCGGCTCGCAACTGCTCTGCACGCGCATGGCCCAGGCGCTGGGTGATCGGCTGAAGCTCTCCAGCCCGGTGCGCAAGATCGTCGGCTGGGACAAGGACATCGTCGAGGTCCATACCGACCAGGGCATCCTGCGCACCCGCCAGGTAATCGCCGCTTTGCACCCTGCGTTGTGCAACCAGATCGTCTTCGACCCGCCATTGCCCGAGGGGCGTGCGCAGTTGCAGCGGCTTTGGCCGTCCCTCGCGCCCATGCGCAAGACCGTGCATGTCTACGAGCGGCCCTTCTGGCGGGACAAAGGGCTCAATGGCCAGGTGATCCAGGCCGATGGCCCGTTGATTCTCTCTTGTGACAACTCACCGCCCGATGGCAGTGTCGGCATCCTGATGGGGTTCGTGCGCAGCGCGCAGCTCACCGATGACCCTGCCAAGGCCGAGCGTATTCTCGCGCAGGTCTATGCACGGGCATTGGGCGAGCAAGCCCTGCAGGTCAAGCAGTTCCACGATCACGACTGGGCCAAGGTCGACCCTTGGACCCTGACCTGCGTAGGCTCGATCCCGCCCGGTTTTCTGACCCGCTGGGGGCCATACCTGAAACCTGCCGTCGGCCGCCTGATCTGGTCGGGCACCGAGACCTCGGACCTGTGGACCAGCAGCATGGATGGCGCCGTACGCTCCGGCCACCGCGCGGCCCTTGAAGCCCTGCAGGCGCTCACCAGCACCCGGAGGCAGGCATGAACAAGCGCACATGGCTTTACGCTGCCGCTGTCGTCACCGCAGGCGTGCTGGGCGCTGCCGCCCTTTATGGGCCAGAACTGCTGGCGGGCTACAGATTCATGGATGCCCTTGACCGCCACTACGCCAGCTACGAAGCCAACGGCGGTGCCTGGCCACAACCCCAGGACGCCTGCACGCTGTGCCACGGGGTCCGTGGGCAGCCGGCAAATGCCCAGTACCCGGCGCTGGCAGGGCAGCCGGTGGCGTATCTGCAGGCGCAGCTACATGCCTTCGCCCAAGGCCAGCGGCACAGCCCGCAAATGCAGCCGCTGGCGGCAAGCTTGAGCGATGAGCGCATCAAGGCCCTGGCTGAGTATTTCGCGCGCCAGGCCCCGCACATCACCGACGCACCCGAACCCGACGATGCCTTGCGGGCCCGTGGCCAGGCCAGTGTGACGGCGCGCGGCTGCGTCGCCTGCCACGGCGCGCAGCTGTCCGGCAGCCCAGTAGGGCCGCGTCTGGCGGGCCAGGGCCAGGCCTACCTGCTGGAGCAGCTAGTCGCCTTCAAGCAGGGCCTGCGCACCGACCCCAGTGGTGCCATGAACGCCACCGCCAGCCTGCTTGAGCAGGATGAGCTGCAAGCCCTGGCCCACTACATCGCAGGGCTCACGCCGGCCGCCCCATAAGCGGCGCACGCCCTCCAGCGAACGGCGCAAACCGCCAGCAGCACTGCCGATGAAACCATCGGCAGCCGGCGGCGGCCGCCCGTTTTTCGGGCGATGAAATATTATGCATAACACATGTTGCGCTAATCATTGCGGCGATTTACAGTCCTGTGGAACAACAATTACAGGAGCTCATCACATGACAGACTCCAAGCCGTCCCTGATGCACGACCACGCCGGCAGCCTCGCGCCCGGCGTCTGGTTGCAGGCCACACCCAGCCGACACCTCCCGCGTGCCCGCTTTTCTCCAAAGCAAGGCCCGCATGATTCGAGCAGAGGCGGGACATCTCCCCGAGCTGCTCAGCCCGCAGCAACGACGTTGATCTGCCGACAGCCCCAGTCGCTGCGCACAAGCCCCTCTCAATCAACTGCCCGGCCTGATCACACAGGCGCGGAGACCTCATGAGCAACCAACATTTCGATACCTTGATCATCGGTGCAGGGCTGTCCGGCATCGGCACCGCCTGCCAGCTGGCGCAGGAGTTCCCGGAGCGCAGCCTGGCGATCCTGGAGCGTCGCGCCTGCATGGGAGGAACCTGGGACCTGTTCCGTTACCCGGGCATTCGCTCCGACTCGGACATGCTCAGCTATGGCTACAAGTTCCGCCTGTGGGACAGCGCCAAGGTGCTGGCCGATGGCGCATCGATCCGGCGCTATATCCAGGACACGGCACAGCAGCATGGCCTGAGCAAGAAGGTCCATTACGGGCTGAAGATCACCAGTGCCAACTGGTCCAGCCAGCAGCGCCTGTGGCAGGTGAGCGCCCTGCACGAAGCCTCTGGCAGCGTGCGCCACTACACCTGCAAGTTCCTGCTGTGCTGCACCGGCTACTACAACCACGACGACGGTTTCCTGCCCAGCTTCCCGGGCGAAGAGGCATTCAAAGGGGTTCGGGTTCATCCGCAGCACTGGCCCGAAGACCTGGACTACACCGGCAAGAACGTCGTCGTGATCGGCAGCGGTGCCACCGCGGCCACGCTGATCCCGGCCATGGCCGACAAGACCCGCCACATCACCATGCTGCAGCGCTCGCCCTCGTACATCTACTCGCTGCCATCGACCGACAAGCTCACCGCCGCACTGTCGCGCATCATGCCGGCACGCTGGGCGCTGGGCCTGGCACGCAAGCGCAATATCGTGCTGTACCGCGCCGCCTACATCGCCTGCCGGCAATGGCCGCGGCTGACGCGCCGGATCATCCTCGCCCACGTGCGCCGCCAGGTGGGCCCCGATGCCGACATGCGCCACTTCACGCCCCACTACATGCCGTGGGACGAGCGCCTGTGCGCGGTGCCGGATGGCGACCTGTTCAAGGCCATTCGCAGCGGCCAGGCCTCGGTCGAGACCGATCACATCGAGCGCTTCACCGAAAACGGCATCCAGCTGAAGTCCGGCAAGCACTTGCCCGCCGACATCATCATCGCTGCCACCGGCCTCAGGCTGCAGGTACTCGGCGGCATGACCGTCTCGGTGGACGGCACCCCCTACCCGGTGGGCGAGCAGATGACCTACAAGGGCGTGCTGCTGGAAAACCTGCCCAACATGGCGTGGATCTTCGGCTACACCAACGTCTCCTGGACCCTCAAGGTCGGCCTGGCCGCCAGCTACCTGTGCCGGCTGATGCGCTACATGCAGCGCAACCAGTTCGATGTCGTGACCCCCTACGACAACGCCAACAACGCGCTGGCAGACGGGATCATGAACTCGATGAAGTCCGGCTATATCCAGCGCGACCAGCAGTTCCTCCCGCGCCAGGGCAAGTCCTATCCATGGTTCGTCTTCATGCATTACGGCCGCGACAAGAAAATGCTGCTCAAGGACCCCATCGAAGATGACCGCCTGGCCTTCCAGCGCAGTGCGCACAACGCCTATGACTCCCGGCCCACTCGCGTAACCGGTTGAGCACGACACGCCTCCCGGCCTTTTGGCCGGGCATGACAACAAGAAAGGTAGAGCCCCATGCAAGGCCAAATGATGACGCTGCCGCTGACCATCCCTTCACTGCTCGAGCACGCCGAGCGCTATCACGGCGACACCGAGATAGTCTCCTGCACCCTTGAAGGCCCCGTTCATTGCTACACCTATGCCGACGCCCACCAGCGCGCCAGGCAGGCTGCCAACGCCCTGACCCGGCTCGGTGCCAGGCCAGGCATGCGCGTAGGCACCCTGGCCTGGAACGGCTTCCGGCATTTCGAGCTGTACTACGCGATCTCGGGTACCGGCGCGATCATGCATACCGTCAACCCCCGCCTGTTCCCCGAACAGATCAGCTGGATCGTCCGGGACGCCGAGGACGAAGTGGTGTGCTTCGACCTGAGTTTCGCAGCGTTGGTGCAGACCATTGCCAAGGATTGCCCGAGCGTGAAGCACTGGGTGGCGATGACGGATCGGGCGCACATGCCGGCCATCAACATCGCCAACCTGCTGTGTTACGAGGACCTGCTGACCGCCGAGTCGGCACAGTTCGCCTGGCCGCAGCTGGATGAGCACTCAGCGGCGACGCTGTGCTACACCTCCGGCACCACCGGCAACCCCAAGGGCGTGCTCTACTCCCACCGCGCCACCTTGTTGCATGCGTTTTCCAGCTCGCTGCCCGACGCACTGGCGCTGTCTGGCCGCGATGTGGTGGCCCCGGTGGTGCCGATGTTCCACGTCAACGCCTGGGGCTTGCCGTACTCGGCGCCGCTGGTGGGCGCCAAGCTGGTGTTGCCTGGCGCCAACCTGGACGGCGAAAGCATCTTCAAGCTGTTCGAGCGCGAAGGCGTGACCTTCTCTGCCGGTGTGCCGACCGTGTGGCTGAGCCTGCAACAGTACCTGCGCCAGCACAGCGCCCGCCTCCCCGCCCTGCAGCGCATGGTCGTCGGTGGCGCGGCGTGCCCGCCGGCATTGATGCGCAGCTTTGAGCAGGAGTTCGGCATTCGCCTGCAGCACGCCTGGGGCATGACGGAGTTGTCGCCCACCGGGACCGTCAACACGCTGAAGGCATCGCACCTGGCGCTGGATGAAGAGGCCCGCTTTGCCATCGCGGTCAAGCAGGGCCGTCCGCCCTTCGGCGTCGACCTGAAGACAGTGGACGACGACGGCAACGAGCTGCCCCGCGATGGCAAGACCGCGGGCGCCCTGATGGTGCGTGGGCACTGGGTCATCGAGCAGTATTTCGGTCTCGACCAGAGCCCGCTGGTGGACGGTTGGTTCCCCACCGGTGACGTGGCCACCCTCGATGCCGATGGTTTCATGCAGATCACCGACCGGGCCAAGGACGTGATCAAGTCGGGCGGCGAGTGGATCAGTTCCATCGACCTGGAAAACATCGCCATGGGCCATCCGGCAGTCGCCGAAGCGGCGGCGCTGGGTATCGCCCACCCCAAGTGGGACGAGCGCCCGTTGCTGGTGGTGGTGCTCAAGCCCGGCCAGGCCGCCAGCCGCGACGCCGTGCTGGCGCTGTACCCCGGCAAGGTAGCGCGGTTCTGCATCCCCGACGATGTGGTGTTCATCGAAGCCTTGCCGCACACCGCCACCGGCAAGGTCAGCAAGGTGCTGTTGCGCGAGCAATTGCGCGACTACCGCTGGCCTGCCCAAAACCGGCCCGAGGTGACGTCATGAATGCACAGCCCTATACCCGCGAAATCGACCCGTCCGAGGGGCGCTGGAAAAGCAGGCTGGTCAATAGCCTGCTGCGCCTGCTGGTGAAGTCGGGGCACGGCCTGAACATCGATATCGGCAAACTGCGCAAGCAGTTCGGCAGGCTCGACGGCCAGGCGCCAAAAGCCCTGCCCAAGGATGTTCAACGTATCGAGGTGAACTGCAACGGGGTGCCTGCCCAGTGGCTGGCACCTGCCGATTGCCGCCCCGAACGGGTGCTGCTGTACATCCATGGCGGCGCCTTCGTCGCCTATACCCCCGAGGTCTACGCCGCGATGGTGGCCGGCTGGTGCCGGCCGCTCAAGGCGCGGGCGCTGATGGTGGATTACCGCCTGGCGCCCGAGCACCCTTTCCCCGCCGCACTCGATGAGGCGCTGCAGACCTACGGCTGGCTGCTGGAACAAGGCCACAAGGCCGAAAACATCGTGATCGCCGGCGACTCGGCAGGCGGCAACCTGGTGCTTGCGCTCCTGCAACGCCTGCGCGACGACCGTCAGCCATTGCCCAGCTGTGCCGTGCTGCTGTCGCCGTTCCTGGACTTCACCCTCAGTGGCGCGAGCGCGCTGGGCAACGCGCGTCACGACCCGATCTTCACCCTGGCCTTCGCCATCGGCATCCGCGGTTTCTACGCGCCCGCCGAGTTGCATGGGCAACCGGCGGTGTCGCCACTGTTCGGCCGCTTCGACGGCCTGCCGCCGCTGCTGTTCCAGGTCGGCAGTACCGAGATGCTGCTGGACGACTCGGTGCGCGCCGCCGCCAAGGCTTCGGCGGCCGGCGTGCCGGTGCACCTGGAGATCTGGAAGCGCCTGCCCCATGTGTTCCAGATGATCGCCGCGCTGCCACAGGCCCTGGCGGCGCAAAGGCACATCGTCAGCTTCGTCAATCGATACACGGCCTGGGATGGCTGACCGGTCCCGCTGTTCAAGCCCTCCCCCTTCATTGCCCCTTTAGAGAACAACAACATGGAATTCGACTATCTGATCGTTGGGGCCGGCTCTGCCGGCTGTGTCCTTGCCAACCGCCTCAGCGCCGACCCGAGCGTCACCGTGGGCCTGCTCGAAGCCGGCCCCGAAGACCGCTCGCCGCTGATCCACACCCCCATCGGCATGGCCGCCATCCTGCCGACCCGGCATGTCAACTGGGCCTTCAAGACCACCGCGCAGCGGGGCCTGGGCGGGCGTCAGGGCTACCAGCCGCGCGGCAAGGTGCTGGGTGGCAGCAGCTCGATCAACGGCATGGTCTACATCCGCGGCCACCACGACGATTACAACGACTGGCAGGCGCTGGGCAACGAGGGCTGGTCGTTCGACGACGTACTGCCCTACTTTCGCAAGAGCGAAATGCACCATGCCGGCCAGGATGATTTTCATGGTGGCGAGGGCGAGCTTTATGTCGGCGCCGCGCACCGGCATGTCGCCACCGAGGCCTTCGTCGAGTCGGCGATCCGCGCGGGGCACAGCTACAACAAAGACTTCAACGGCGCCCGCCAGGAAGGTGTCGGCTATTACGACGTGACCATCCGTGACGGCCGTCGCTGGAGCACCGCCACCGCGTTCCTCAAACCGGTGCGCCAGCGCAGCAACCTCACGGTGCTGACCAACACCCATGTCGACAGCATCGTGCTGCAGGGCGAACGGGCCACGGGCGTGCAGGCGCTGATCAAGGGCCGTCGGGTGCACCTGAAGGCACGCAAGGAAGTGCTGCTGGCCGCAGGCACCTTCGGCAGCCCCCACCTGTTGATGCTGTCGGGCATCGGCCCAGAGGACGAGCTCAAGCCCCAGGGTATCGCCGTGCGCCATGAGCTGCCCGGTGTCGGCCAGAACCTGCAGGACCACCCCGATGTGGTGCTGTGCTACAAGAGCAACGACACCTCCCTGCTGGGTGTTTCCATGGGTGGCAGCGTGAAGATGGGCAAGGCGATGTACGACTACCTGCGCCACCGAAGCGGCCCGCTGTCGAGCAACTGCGCCGAGGCCGGTGGCTTCCTGAAGACCGACCCGGCCCTCGCACGGCCGGATATCCAGCTGCATGCCGTGATCGGCACGGTCGACGATCACAACCGCAAACTGCACTGGGGGCATGGTTTCAGTTGCCACGTCTGCGTACTGCGGCCCAAGAGCATCGGCAGCGTCGGCCTGGCCTCGCCGGACTCACGGGTGGCACCGCGCATCGACCCCAACTTCCTGGGGCACGACGATGACGTCAATACCCTGCTCAAGGGTTACCGCATGACCCGCGAGATCATCGCCCAGACACCGATGGCCAGCTTTGGCCTGCGCGACTTCTACAGCGCGGGCCTGCACAGCGACGAACAGTTGATCGACCTGTTGCGCAAACGCACCGACACCATTTACCACCCGATCGGCACCAGCAAGATGGGCCAGGACGAAATGGCAGTGGTGGACAGCCAGTTGCGGGTACACGGTATCGAGGGCCTGCGGGTGATCGACGCCTCGATCATGCCCACGCTGGTCGGTGGCAACACCAATGCCGCCTCGATCATGATCGCCGAGCGCGGTGCCGAGTGGGTCGCTCAAGCCTGAGGCCATCAGAGGTTCGCCATCGTGTTTTCCACGCCCCTGAGATCGAACGCCGCCAAGGCGGTGCTCGACCTCAGGGGCGCAAGCCGCTAACGCCCCACCACACCTTGCTGCTCTAGCAGTACCAACGCCCCCACGACCAGGGCGCGCATGCCTTCGGTCAACTCGACCTCCATCTCCTGCTCTTCCTGCAAACCATCAGCGTCCAGCAGCGGCTCGCGCCCTGCCACGGTGTACACCGTATCGGCGACCGCGAAACCATGGAACGCCACCGTCGACAGCAGCCAGCGCGCCTGCTCTGCGGACAGGTCATAGGCCTCGGCGATATGCGCCTGATGGTCCTTGATCTTGCTGATCATCACCTGCGTCGCCGCCAGCCTGCGGATCACGTAGGGCGTCAGCCCTGGGTGGGCCTTGACGAATGCCTGCACCGACGCCGCGAAACGCAGCAGGTAGGCCTGCAAACCTTCTTCGGTGTCATCACTCGCCCGGGGGATCTGCCAGCGCTGGAAGATCTCCTCGGCCACCAGGCACTTGAGCGCATCGATGTTCGCCACGTGCTTGTACAGCGCCATGTGGCTCACCCCCAACGCGGCGGCTACTCCCACGAAGGTGAGGCCGGGCAGGCCAATGGCGATGCTCACGTCGGCAATGCGTTCACGGGTAATGGTGCGCGGGCGCCCGCGGCCGGGTGAGGGTTGTGGTGGTTGCATCAGGTGCTCCTGGCTCGGTGAAGAGTGACTTTTAGCCGTCTTGTCGGGTTTTCGCAAATTAGTTTATAGTCATGCAACTAATTACTTCGCAGCAGCCCAGGCCCGCTTCATGTCTGATTCATCCTCCACGTCCAACGCTGCCGCGCAGGCCAAGCCCCAGGCGCGCGGCCCCATCAGCCGTGTACTTGCGCCCATTCGCGGGCAGTTGATCGTTGCCGCCTTGCTGGCCGCGACAGGCGCCATGCTGACCCTGGTGCCGCTGGCAGGCATCGAGTACATCGCCCGGCTGGCCTTGAGCGACGCCGACGCGGCCAGCGCCATCGGCCAGGCCGTTGTGGTCAGCGTGGCCTGCCTGTTCGCCGGCATGGCGTTGATCACAGCCGGCGAGTGGCTGGCGCACCGGGCCGACAACCGCATCACCCACCACCTGCGCGTAGCCATCGGCCAGCGCCTGATGCAGGTACCGCTTGGCTGGTTCACCGAGCGGGCCTCCAGCGAGGTCAAGCGGGCGATGCAGGACGACATCGGCACCCTGCACAGCCTCACCGCGCACTTCTACACCACCCTGGGCCGCGCCTTGGGCGCCGTGCTGATTTCGGTGGTCTACCTGTTCGCCATGGACTGGCGCCTGGCCTTGGTGTCGTTGCTGCCCTTCCCGGTGTTCTTCCTGTTCCTGCGCCGGGCCATGCAGGCCAGCGCCACGCACATGGACGCGGTGATCGCCGGCATGGCGCGCATCGATAACGCGGTGGTCGAGTTCGTCAACGGCATGCCATTGGTCAAGGCCTTCGGTGACCGGGGCAATGCCCAGGACCGCTACCGCGCGGCGGTCGACGCCTTCGCCCAGACCTTCACCGGCTTCACCCGCCCGCTGGTGGCCTCGATGGCCAAGGCCAATGCGTTGATCGCGCCGGTGACGGTACTGGGCCTGGTGCTGCTGGCCGGCATGCTGTTCATCGCCCTGGACTGGATCGAGCCCCTGCAGCTGCTGCCCTTCGCCCTGGTGGCGCCGGGCCTGTGCGCCCCGTTGCACCTGCTGCACTACATCACCCACGACCTGAACAACGCGGTCGGCGCCGCCCAGCGAGTCCAGGCGCTGCTGGACACGCCCGTGCTGCCTGCGCCGGCCACGGGCCTCACGCCCAACGGCAACGAAGTCCGGGTGGAACAGCTCAGCCACGCCTACACCCCCGGCAACACGGTGCTCAGCAACCTCAGTTTCACCCTCACGCCCGGCACCACCACCGCCATCGTCGGCCCTTCCGGCGCCGGCAAGTCCACAGTAGCGCGCCTGCTGCTGCGATTCTTCGACCCCGACAGCGGGCGCATCACCCTCGGCGGCGTCGACCTGCGGGATATTCAGAAGCAGGCGCTGTACCAGCACATCGGCTTCGTGCTGCAGGAGGTGCGGCTGATACACGCCAGCGTGGCCGACAACATCGCCCTGGGCCGGCCAACGGCGACCCGCGAACAGATCGAGGCGGCGGCCCGCCTGGCCAACATTCACTCGCGCATCGTGCAACTGCCTCGCGGCTACGACTCGGTGATCGGCGAAGACGCACAGTTGTCCGGCGGTGAACAACAGCGCCTGAGCATCGCCCGCGCGGTGCTGCTCGACCCGCCGCTGCTGGTGCTCGACGAAGCCACCGCTGCCGTCGACGCCGACAGCCAGGCGGCGATCCAGGCTGCCCTTTCGCGCTTTGCCCAGGGCCGCACGCTGCTGGTCATCGCACACCGGCTGGACACGGTGATGCACGCCGACCAGATCCTCGTGCTCGACGAAGGCGAGCTACGCGAGCAAGGCCGTCACTCAGAACTGCTCGCACACCGGGGCTTGTATGCCCGCCTCTGGGCCCAAGGGCATTACCAGGACACCGAGAAAAAGGCACTGCCGGCATGCTGAAAACCTTCATTCGACTGTTGGGTGACAGCGCCCCGGTATGGCGCCGCTACGTGCTGATGACCGTGCTGTATGGCGTGTTCAGTGGCCTGACCATCAGCACCCTGGCGCCACTGATGCTGCACCTGCTGGGGGGCGATGTGCACAGTGCCAGTGCCTGGCTGGCAGTACTGGCCGCCGGTATGGCCCTGTGCGGGTTCTGGCGACGCCCTGTGGAACAGGCCGGCATCGCCCTGGCGACGGCGATACTGCAAGGCGGCCGCCTGCGCCTTGGCGAACAGGTGGCGCAGCTGCCGCTGGGTTGGTTCACCCCCGACAACACCGCCCGGCTCGGGCACGTCATTACCCAGGGCATGATGGGCGTCGCCCAACTGCCGGCCCATGTGCTCACCCCCTTGATCAGCGGCGTGGTCATGCCGCTGGTGCTGGTACCAACGCTGTTTGCCCTGCACGGGCCCCTGGGCCTGATCGCCCTGCTGGCCCTGCCGGCACTGGCCACGGTGCTGCCGCTCAGCGCCCGCCTGGGCCGCCATGGCAGCGAGGCCTATCAGCAGCACTTCGCCGAGGCCAGCCAGCGCATGGTCGAGTTTGCCCAGGCCCAGTCGGTGCTGCGCGCCTTCAATGGCGATGGCGGTGGCACGCGTTTGCTGGCGCAAAGCCTGGAGCGCCAGCGCCGCAGCGGCATGGGCCTGATCCTGCGCTCGGCGCTGTCGGCGCTGCTCAACAGCTGGGCCGTGCAGGCGACGTTCGCGGCGTTGCTGACGGCCGCCGGCCTGTGGTTCAGCCGCCAGCTGGGTGGCCAACCGCAGGAGGTGGTGGCGGTGGTCGTGGCATTGGCGTTGGCCTGCCGCTTTATCGACCCCCTGCAGGACGTGGCCAGCCATGTCGAGGTCCTGCGCGGCGCCCGTGGCCAGCTCAAGGAAATCGAACGGATCCTGGCGGCCAAGCCGCTGCCGGAGCCGCTTTCGCCCGAGCTGCCAGAAGGCAGCGCCATCGAATTGCAGGGTGTAAGCCTGCGCTACGGCGACGAAGGGCCCGACGTGCTGCATGACCTGCACCTGCAGCTTCCGGCAGGCCGCATGACGGCGATCATCGGTGCCTCGGGCTCGGGCAAGAGCTCGCTGCTGCGCCTGATCGCGCGCTTCTTCGATGCCAGCCAGGGCAACGTGCGGATTGGCGGCGTGGACGTGCGGCAGATGGCCCGCGCCACCCTGACCGCCACGGTCGGCCAGGTGCTGCAGGACACCTGGCTGTTCCAGGGCAGCATCGCCGACAACATCCGCATCGGCAAACCCGAGGCTAGCGATGCCGAGGTACTCCAGGCCGCCCGCATGGCAGGCCTGGAGGCGGTCATACAGCGCCTGGCCCAGGGCCTCGACACCCCGGTCGGCGAAGGCGGCGCGCGGCTGTCGGGGGGCGAGCGCCAGCGTGTGACCATTGCCCGCGCACTGATCAAGCAGGCCCCGGTGCTGCTGGTGGACGAAGCCACCGCCGCCCTGGATGCCGACAACCAGGCGCTGATCGCCGCCACCCTGCACAGCCTGCGCGGGCGCTGCACGCAGGTGGTCATCGCCCACCAGCTGGGCACGGTGGCTCTGGCCGACCATATCGTGGTGCTCGATGCGGGCCGGGTGGTCGAACAAGGCTCGCCTGCTGCCTTGCGCGCCAGCGGCGGCTACTACGCCCGCTTCCTCGAGCAGCGCCACGCCGCCAGCGCCTGGCGCATCGCCGCACCGTCGACGGTGGCACAGCCTTGATGCGCCTGTCCTGGCTGTTGCTGTTCCTGCTGTTGTGCCTGGCCTCGTTGGCGGTGGGCGCCCGCGAACTGGCCTGGTCGCAACTGCTGACGCTGCACGGCGACACCTGGCTGACCCTGACCGCCAGCCGCCTGCCGCGCCTGGCCGCACTGATCCTGGTGGGCATCGGCCTGGCGGTGTGCGGGGTGATCCTGCAACAGATCGTGCGCAACCGCTTCGTCGAGCCCGGCACCTGCGGCGCGCTGGATGCCGCCCGCCTGGGCATCCTGCTCTCCCTGGGGCTGGCGCCGACCGCCGGTGTGCCCGTGCAGATGCTGTTCGCCCTGGGCTTGTGCTTTGCCGCAAGCCTGGTGTTCGTCGCCATCATCCGCCGCATCCGCGCCAGGAACGCGGTGCTGGTACCGGTGATCGGCCTGATGTACGGCGGGGTGCTGAGCGCGCTGGCCGAGTTCTATGCCTACCGTTTCAACCTGCTGCAAAGCATGCAGGGCTGGTTGCTGGGCGACTTCTCCAAAGTGGTGCAAGGGCGCTACGAACTCATCTACCTGATCCTGCCGATCATCGCGCTCACTTACCTGTATGCCCACCGCTTCACCCTGGTCGGCATGGGCGAAGGCATGGCCACCAGCCTGGGCCTGAACTACAGCGCCAACGTGGCGCTGGGGCTGATACTGGTCGCGGTGACGGTGGCGGCCAGCGTGATCACCGTCGGCGCCATCCCCTTCGTCGGCCTGGTGGTGCCCAACCTCATCGCCCTGCGCCATGGCGACAACCTGCGCCGCACCCTGCCCCTGGTGGCGCTGGGCGGCGCGGCCTTGCTGCTGGTCTGCGACCTGGCCGGGCGGCTGCTGATCTACCCCTTCGAAGTGCCCATCGGCCTGACTGCCGGCGGCCTGGGCGGCCTGATCTTCCTGGGGCTGATCCTCTGGAGGCAGCGATGAAGCGCCGCCTGCTGCCGTGGGCCGCGGTCATCGCCCTGGCCTGCGTGTTCGTGTTCGCCAATGCCGGGCTGGACTTCGACTACGTAATCCCCAAGCGCCTCGCGCGCCTGGCCGCCATGGTCATCGGCGGCGTGTGCGTGGCCTGCTCGGCCATCGCCTTCCAGACCCTCACCGGCAACCGCATCCTCACCCCCGCGATCATGGGCTACGAAGCGGTGTACCTGCTGCTGCAGGCACTGCTGGTGCTGGGCATGGGCATGCAGGGCCTGGTGCTGCTGGGCAACGACGGCAATTTCCTGCTCTCGGTGCTGCTGATGCTCGGCTACTCCTGGGCCCTGCACCGCTGGCTGTTTCGCGAAGGCCACAGCAACGTGTATTTCCTGCTGCTGGTCGGGCTGGTGCTGACGATGGTCATGACCACCTTCACCCAGTTCGTCCAGCTCAAGGTCAGCCCCGGCGAATTCTCGATGCTGCAGGGCTACACCCAGGCCTCGTTCAACCGCGCCTCGCTGCCGCTGCTGCTCGGCTCGGCGCTACTGGTGGCGCTGCTGTGCGCCGTGCTGGCCAAGGCCGCGCCGGTGCTCGATGTGCTGGCGCTGGGGCGCGACCAGGCCATCTCGCTGGGGGTGGACTACCGGCGCAGCGTGCGCCTGCACCTGGCCGTGATCGCCACGCTGGTCGCGGTATCCACCAGCCTGCTCGGGCCCACCGCGTTCATGGGTGTGTTCGTCGCCAACATCACCTACCGCCTGGCGGGCACCTTCCGCCACCGGGTCACCCTGGCCCAGGGCAGCGCCGTGGCCATTGCCGTGTTCATCGCCGCCCAGTTGCTGGTCGAGCATGTCTTCAACTACAGGACCACCGTCGGCATCCTCGTGAACCTGGTGTGTGGCACCTACTTCCTCGCCCTGATGGTGCGCAACCGGGGAGCCGCATGATCACCGTCCACGACCTGCATAAACGCTATGGCAACAAGGCCGTGCTGGCCGGGGTCAGCGCCAGCTTCGCGCGCCAGCGCCTGACTTCGTTGATCGGCCCCAACGGCGCCGGCAAGACTACCCTGCTGATGATGCTCGCCCGGCTGCTTGCGCCCGGCAGCGGTGACATCCGCCTGGATGGGCAAAGCATCCACGGTATGCCCGTCAGCGAGTACGCCCGGCGCGTCGCCACCTTGCGCCAGTCGGTCGATTTCAACCTGCGCCTGACCGTCGACGAGCTGGTGGCGTTCGGCCGTTTCCCCTACAGCCATGGCGCGCTGACCGTTGACGACCGGCGGGCGATCGACCAGGCCATCGCCTTCCTGGGCCTGGAGCCGCTGCGCCAGGCCAACTTAGACGAGCTCAGTGGCGGCCAGCGGCAGATGGCGTTCCTGGCCATGACCATTGCCCAGGAAACCGACTACCTGCTGCTCGACGAGCCGCTGAACAACCTCGACATGCGCCACGCGGTGCAGATCATGCGCGCGCTGCGCCGGCTGTGCGACGACTTCGGCCGCACGGTGATCCTGGTGGTGCACGACATCAACTTCGCCGCCAGCTATTCCGACTGCATCGTCGCCATGAAGGACGGCCAGGTGCAGTACAGCGGCAGTGTCGACGAGGTGGTAACCGAGCAACGGCTGCACGCGCTGTACGGGCTGGATTTCGACATCACCCACGGCGCGCGTGGCCGCCTGTGCAACTACTTCAACCCACCGAGAGCACCGCGATGAACAGCAACCTTTCCACTGCCGGTTGGCACCTGGCCCTGCTGCTGGGCGCGACCCTGGCCCTGCACGGCTGCAACGAGACGTCGGCCACCACACCGGCCACGGCCAACACCGCGCCCGCCGGCGACTACACGCCGGTCACCGTAAAGCACCAGCTGGGCACCACGGTGATCAAGCAGCCCCCGCAGCGCGCGGTGGCCCTGGACATGAACGAAGTCGACTTCCTCGACCAGCTGGGGGTACCGGTGGTGGGCATGCCGAAGGACTTCGTGCCGCACTTTCTGGCGCGCTACAAAGACGCCGCGCAAACCGCCGACATGGGCTCGATCGTGCAGCCCAACCTCGAAAGGGTACATGCCGCCCGCCCCGACCTGATCCTGATCACCTCGCTGCAGGCCAACCACTATGCCGAACTGAGCGAAATGGCGCCGACCCTGCACTTCGACGTGGACTACCGCGACAGCGAAACCGGCCATGTGGCCGTGGTCAAGCAGCACCTGGCCAGCCTTGGGCAGGTGTTCGCCAAACAGGACCTGGCCCGGCAGAAGCTCGCCGCGCTGGACGCCAAGCTCGACCAGGCACGCAGCGTCACCCAGGGGCGCCCCGAACGCGCGCTGGTGGTGCTGCACAACAACGGCGCCTTCAGCGCCTTCGGCGTGCAATCACGCTACGGTTTCATCTTCAACGACCTGGGCGTCAAGCCGGCCAGCAGCACCCTGGAGACCGGCCTGCATGGCCAGCCCATTTCCAGCGAGTTCATCCAGCAGGCCAACCCCGACATCCTCTACGTGGTCGACCGCACGGCAGTGATGGAGCACCGCCCGGTGATGACCGCCGAAACCCTCGGCAACCCACTGCTGCGCCAGACCAACGCGTGGAAGCACGGCCGCGTGGTGTTCGTCGACCCCGAGGCCTGGTACGTCACCGCCGCCAGCCCGACGTCACTGGCGCTGATCGTCGACGACGTGATCAGGGGTTATCAGCACTGAGTCACGCCTGGCGCAACCGTGCATTGTCATGCTTACAGATGATAATCATTAGCCTTACGTCTTCGCTTAGCAAATACACACATCAAAACCATAACTGCCGCCACCCTTTGGAGCCCCCACGTGTCCCACCGTCCCCTCGCCACTCACCCGGCCTCATCACTCACCCTGCTGGCACACGCCGTGCTGATCGGCCTGGCCTTCGGCGCCGGCGCATTTGCCGCGCCCCCTGCACAGGCCGAAACACCTTCGAGCAACAGCCAGGACGCGGAACAAAAACCGGCGCTCACCGAGTTGTCCGCCACCCTGATCGACGCCCAGGGTATCGCCGACCCACTGCCACCGGCATACGCCGGCGGCCAGGTGGCCACGGGCGGGCGCGTCGGGCTGCTGGGTAACAAAGACTTCATGGAAACGCCGTTCAGCACCGTCAGCTACACCGACACCTACATCCAGGACCTGCAGGCCAAGGACATCACCGACGTGATCGCCGCCACCGACCCCTCGGTGTTCAGCAACGGGCTCACCGGTACCTACAGCGAGAACTATTCGATCCGCGGTTTCCAGACCAGCGTCACCGACATGACCGTCGATGGCCTGTTCGGCATGGCTCCCTATTACCGCGCCTCACCCGAGATGTACGAGCGCATCGAAGTGCTCAAGGGCCCGTCGGCCCTGCTTAACGGCATGCCACCCGGCGGCTCGGTGGGCGGTATCGTCAACCTCATCCCCAAGCGTGCCGGCGACACGCCACTGACCCGCCTCACCGCCACCTACGCCTCCGACGCGCAGCTGGGCGGGCATATCGATGTGGGCCGGCGTTTCGGCGAAGGCAACCAGTTCGGCGTGCGCTTCAACGGCATGTACCGCGACGGCGATACCGCCATCGATGGCCAGGGCCAACGCAACGTGCTGTCGGCCCTGGCCCTGGACTGGCGCGGCGAACGTGCACGGCTGTCTGTCGACCTCTACGACACCGACGACCATATCCGCGGCCAGAACCGTGGCTTGGGCCTTGATGACGGCGTGCCGGTGCCCAGGCCGCCCAAGTCCGACACCCTGCTCAACCCTGACTGGGCCTATGTCGAAACCAAGGACAAGGGCGTGATCCTGCGCGGCGAGTACGAGCTGACCGACCAGTTGCTGGCCTACGGCGCGGTCGGCACCAGCAAGACCGACTACCGCTACAGCGGCGCATTGGTCGGCACCGTGACCAACGCCGCCGGCGACGTCACCACCACCATGGGTCAGCTGCAGATGGAGATCCACAAGACCTCCGCCGAAGTGGGACTGCGCGGCCATTTCGACACCTTTGGCATCAACCACCAATGGTCGCTCAATGCCACCCAGTACAGCGACACACAGAAGGACTTCGGCCGCCGCGCCGCCGGCTCCAGCTGGACCACCAACATCTACCATCCGAGCTGGGGCCCCAAGGTGTCCGAAGCCTGGCCGCCAATCGCCCACACCGAAAACGACCTGAAGAGCTATGGCATTGCCGACACCCTGTCGGTGTTCGACGACCGCCTGCAACTGACCTTGGGCATACGCCGCCAGGAGGTGGTCACCGATACCTTCAACGTCAACACCGGCGCGCGCAACAAGCCCGGCTACGATACCCACGCCAACACCCCGGCCGGCGCCATCCTGTTCAAGCTCACCGACCAGGTGTCGCTGTACGCCAACTACATCGAAGGCCTGAGCAAGGGCGAGGCAGCACCGTTTACCGCCGCCAACTACGGCGAGGTGTTCGCACCCTACGAGACCAAGCAACGCGAAGTCGGCCTCAAGCTAGACCTGGGCACCTTCAGTCATACCCTGGCGCTGTACGAAATCAAGCGCCCGGGCAGCTACACCGACCCGGTTACCAACGTCTTTTCGTCTGGCGGCGAGCAGCGTAACCGCGGCGTGGAATGGAGTTTCTTCGGCGCCCCGCTGCCGGATGTACGGCTGATGGGCGGCGTGGCCCATGTCGACCCCAAGCTGACCAAGACCGCAGGCGGCGTCAACGAGGGCAAGACGGCCACGGCCTATCCCAAGCTGCAGGGCAAGCTGGGCATGGAATGGGATATCCCGGGCTTTGAAGGGCTGACGCTGACCGGTAACGTCACCTCGCAGTCCAAGCAGTACATCAGCGAAGACAACACGCTGTCGATCCCCGGCTACACGATCTTCGACGCCGGTGCCCGCTTCACCACCCAGGTCGCCAGCAAGCCTGTGACCCTGCGCGCCAACATCTCCAACCTGACCGACAAGGATTACTGGGGCGTACCGCTGACCCAGACCTTGGGGCTGGGTGCGCCGCGCACCTATGAGCTGTCGGCTACGGTGGACTTCTGAGGGTCGATGCCCCGCCCATGCTGGCGGGGCAATCCACCGCTCACCGCCTGCGCCGCAGGTAACTCTCCAACGGGTCCTTGCTCAACCCTTCCTGGGCCTGGGCCACCGAGGCAATGAACAGCGAGAACAGCTCCGACTGCTTGGCGATGTCCAGCTTGCTGTACACATGCTTGCGGTGGGTCTTGACCGTGTCCTCGCTGATGCCCAGCCGTTCGGCCAACGAGCGGATGGAATGGCCGCGCAGCATGTACTGGGCCACCAGGCACTCGCGCTCGGTCAACAGCGACGAGCCGAACTGGGTCAGCGCGGCGTTGATCTGCCGGCCCAGCGCACTTTCGAAACGCCCACCCAAGGCATCTGCATCCAGGTCCCCCCAATGCCGGCGCACCACGGCCAACACCCAGGGGGCAATGCGCTTGAGTTCGTCGACCTGCTGCCGGCCCAGGCGGCGGGTGCTGGCCAAGGCCACCGCGATGGTCAGCTTGGGCCCCAGCGGCACGATGTAGTTCAGCTCATCCTCGAGCCGCGCATGCTGGTAGAACGACACGTAGTATTCGCTGCGCTTGAAGTGGTCCGGCGCCACATCGCTGAGCCGGTAGCAGCCTGGGGCGATGCCCTCGATGCAGGCGCGGTAGAACGGGCACAGCAGGTAGAAGCCTTCCAGGTACTTGCCGATGCTGCCCTCGGGCATCCACGGCCCTTCTTCGTCCCGCTCGAACAGGGCCGAAGGCAGCCCTTGATGGGGGAACAGGAACACGGTGATGGCGTGGGAGGGCGCCAGGTAGTTGAGCGCGGCGAACAGCGACTCGACGAACGCCGACGTGCCGATGCAATCGACCACGTGGGCGATCTGCTCGAACCACTGCGCGGATTGAAGCCGGTCTCTGCTCATCTGTTTGCTTGCCTCTTGAATCGGAAAAAGCCGTTGCATCGCTGCAACGGCGTTTTCCATCTTTCCATGCCCCGGGCGGGCTCACCAGCGCGCTGTCGCGCGAGGGTCAGCGCGCCGCCCAGGCATTGAAGCGCTCTTCCAGCTCTTCGCCGTGGTCGACCCAGAACTCGGCGTTCACCAGTTGGGCTTCGGCCAGGTTGCCGGGGGCCGTTGGCAGCTGCTGCTGGATCTCGGCCGGCAATGCATTGACCGCATCGATACGCACCGGGCCATAGGGGATGTGGCTGGAGAAGGTTTTCTGCGTGGCGGCCTGGCTGGCGAAGGTGATGAACTGCTGGGCCAATTCCTTGCTCTTGGAGCCGCGCACAATCGCCCAGTGGTCTGGGTCGTACAGGCTGCCTTGCCAAACGATGCCAAGCTTCGAGCCGTCCTTCTGCGCCGAGGCGATGCGCCCGTTGTAGGCGGCGGACATCACCACATCACCGGCCACCAGCCACTGCGGCGGTTGCGCGCCGGCCTCCCACCACTGGATGCTCTGCTTGATCTGGTCGAGTTTGTGGAACGCGCGGTTGACGCCCTCCGGCGTGCCCAGCACGGTGTACAAATCCTGGCGCGGAACACCATCGGCCAGCAGCGCGACCTCAAGGGTGTACTTGGCGCCCTTGCGCAACCCGCGCTTGCCGGGGAAGCGCTGGGTATCCCAGAAGTCCGCCCACGAGGTCGGCCCGTTGGCGAGCTTCTGGGTGTTGTAGGCCAGCACCATGGACCACACATAGCTGGCCACGCCGCACTCGCTCACGGTACCGGGCAGGTAGTTGGCCTGGTCGCCCAGCAGGGCCGGGTCGATGCGCTCGAACAGGCCTGCTTCGCAGCCGCGGATCAGTTCGGGGCTTTCGACCTCCACCACGTCCCAGGACACATGGCCGACATCGACCATGGCCTTGACCTTGGACAGTTCGCCATTGTACTCGCCCGCCACCACCTTGCCGGCCCCGCTCTGCTCGAAGGGCTGGAAGTAGGCGGCCTGCTGCGCCGCCTTGGTGGCGCCGCCAAAGGAGATGACGGTAAGGCTGGAAGTGCCGGCAACGGCGGGAAGGCTGGCAGCGGCGAGCACTGCGAGGCCAAGTGACGCGGTGATGGTACGCATGAAAAACTCCCTCACGATTTATGGTTGTGTGTATCGAGGCAGTTGGGCCAGTCGGCCCGAGCCCGCGCTGCCCGGGGGCATGCGGGGGATTTCTTTTTTTGTGACTCGTTGGATTGCTGGGGCTGCTGCGCAGCCCTTTCGCGGCACGAGGCCGCTCCTACAAGAGACCGCGCCCCCTGTAGGAGCGGCCTTGTGCCGCGAGAGGGCCGCACCGTTGCCCCAAGCACCTCAAGATCAAGCACTTACCGCAACTGGAACCAAGTGGTCTTCAACTGCGTGTACTTGTCGAACGAATGCAGCGACAAATCCCGCCCAAACCCGGACTGCTTGCCACCACCAAAGGGCACCGTGGTATCCAGCGCATCCATGGTATTGACCGAAACCGTACCGGCCTTCAGCGCCTTGGCCACGCGGTGGGCGCGGTTCAAATCATCGCTCCACACCGACGCCGCCAACCCATAGATGCTGTCATTGGCCAGCTGCACCGCCTGCTCTTCGCTGTCGAACGCGCTGATGGCCAGCACCGGCCCGAAGATTTCATCGCGGGCCAGGCGGCTGTCGCTGCCGACGTTGCCGAAAATCGTCGGCGTGACGAAATTGGACGAGCCATTGAAGGTCAGTTGCTCGCCACCGCTGAGCAACGTCGCGCCCTCCTCGCGCGCCTGGCCGATCGCCCGCACGATGCGCGCGGTCTGCTCGCTGTCGACGATCGCGCCGGCAGCACTGCCCGGGTCAAGCGGGTCGCCCGGCAGCCAGGCCTGGGCCTTGGCGATCACCCGCTCGACGAATTCGTCATGGATCGAGCGCTGCACATACAAGCGCGAGTTGGCCGAGCACACCTCACCCTGGTTGAAGAAGATGCCGAAGGCGGCTTTCTCGGCGGCCAGGTCAAGGTTCTGGCAGTCGGCAAACACCAGGTTCGGGCTCTTGCCGCCGCACTCCAGCCACACCTGCTTGAGGTTCGACTGCGCCGAGTACTGCATGAAGTACTTGCCCACCTGGGTCGAACCGGTGAACACCAGGCAGTCGACATCCGGGTGCAGCCCCAGGGCCTTGCCGGCCTGCTCGCCCAGCCCCGGCACCACGTTCAGCACGCCCTCGGGGATACCCGCCTCCAGGGCCAGCTGGCCAAGGCGCAGGGCCGAGAACGGCGACTGCTCGGCGGGCTTGAGCACCACGCTGTTGCCGGCGGCCAGCGCCGGCGCCAGCTTCCAGGCCGCCATATCCAGCGGGAAGTTCCACGGCACCACGGCGGCAATCACGCCCAAGGGCTCGCGGGTGATGGTGGCCAGGGCATTGGCGGCGGTGGGCGCGACCTGGTCGTAGACCTTGTCCAGCGCCTCGCCATACCAGGCGAACACACCGGCCGCACCGGGCACGTCGATGTTGTAGGCATCCATCACCGGCTTGCCCATGTTCAGCGAGTCCAGCAGCGCCAGTTCTTCGCGGTGCGCCAGCAGCAGGTCAGCCAGCTTGATGAGGATTTTCTTGCGCTGGGTGGGGGCCATGCGCGCCCAGGGCCCTTGCTCGAATGCGCGGCGGGCGCTGCGCACGGCCAGGTCGACTTCGTCTTCACCGCAGGCCGCCACACGGGCCAGCAGCTGGTTGGTGGCTGGGTTGATGGCGTCGAAAGTCGCCCCCGACGAGGCCTTCACCGGGTGGCCGCCAATCAGGGCGGTGTCGATGAATGTTTGGCGGTTGGCCCGCTGCTGCCAGAAGGAAAGGTCGAACACGCTGCGCTCCCACATCGACCGCGTTCGCGGTCAGTTGTTATTGATGTGGGCCGATGGTGCGCCACTCTGGGCGGCGGGAAAATTAGTAAAAATGTTCTCCAGACCTATGAAAAAACTCTCTAGCAAACGCAGCCATCAGTCAGGCAACTGATAGCGCTCGGCAAAGTACTGGCGGAAGAACTCCACCGCCACCCGCACCTTGGCCGAGCCGGCCAGCGGCGCGGTATACACCGCCCAGATATCCGCCGCCTGCTGGTAGTCGGGCAGCACCTGCACCAGGCGCCCGTCTTCGATGCTGTCGTGCACATCCCACCAGGAGCGCAGCAGGATGCCCCGCCCGTCCAGGCACCACTGGTGCGCCACCTCGCCATGGTTGCTCGACAGCGCGCCGGTCACCCGCACGCTTTCTTCGCCTTGCGGGCCTTCCAGGTGCCACAGCCCGAACGGGTGGTCGCGCTCCTTGATCACCAGGCAGTCATGGCTGGCCAGATCCGCCAGCACCTTGGGCGTGCCGCGCTCGGCCAGGTAGCCCGGCGCCGCGCACAGTACCCGGCGGTTGCGCGCCAGCGGCTTGGCGATCAGGTGCGGGGCGATGACGTTGCCGACCCGGATGTCCAGGTCCACGCCCTCGGCGATCAGGTCCACCAGGCGGTCGTGCACGTCCAGGCGGATGTCCAGCCGTGGGTAGCGTGCCGCCAGCTCCGACAACGCCGGCGCCACGAAGCGCCGGCCCAGGCCCAGGCTGCTGGCGATGCGTAGCTGCCCGGCGGGCTCGCGCTGGCCGGCATTGAGGTCGTCGCCCATGCGTTGCAGGGTTTCGAAGATCTGCTGCGCCCACTGGTAGACGCGCTCGCCCTCCTCGCTCACCGTCACCCGCCGGGTGGTGCGGTGCAGCAGGCGCACCCCCAGGCTTTCTTCCAGCAGGCGGATGCGCTTGCTGACGAACGCCGCCGACATGCCGCGCTCGTCCGCCACCGCGGCAAAGCTGGCGCGGCGCGCCACCTGCAGGAAAATATCGAGGTCGTCGAGGTTCGGCAGATTATTCACGTTTCGTGCACCAAGAATTGATCGAATAGCGGATTATCTCCGCAGCGCGCCCTTATAGCATGGCCGCATCCTCCCTGAACACGAGATGCGCCCCATGACCAAGACCTTCAAAATCGCCGCCATCCCCGGTGACGGCATCGGCAACGAAGTCCTCCCGGAAGGTATCCGCGTGGTCGAGGCCGCCGCCCGCAAGCACGGCCTGAACCTGGAGATCGAATTCTTCGAATGGGCCAGCTGCGACTACTACCTGGCCCACGGCAAGATGATGCCGGACGACTGGTTCGAACAGCTCAAGGGCTTCGATGCCCTGTACTTCGGTGCTGTCGGCTGGCCGGACAAGGTCCCGGACCACATCTCGCTGTGGGGGTCCCTACTCAAGTTCCGCCGCGACTTCGACCAGTACGTCAACATCCGCCCGGTGCGCCTGTTCCCCGGCGTACCTTGCCCATTGGCAAACAAGAAGCCGGGCGACATCGACTTCGTGGTGATCCGCGAAAACACCGAAGGTGAATACTCGTCCCTGGGCGGGCGCATGTTCGAGAACACCGAAAACGAATTCGTCCTGCAGGAGTCGGTGTTCACCCGCCGTGGCGTCGACCGCATCCTCAAGTACGCCTTCGAGGTTGCCCAGACCCGCGAACGCAAGCACGTCACCTCGGCCACCAAGTCCAACGGCATGGCCGTGAGCATGCCCTATTGGGACGAGCGCACCGCCGCCATGGCCGCGCACTACCCCGAGATCAGCTGGGACAAGCAGCACATCGACATCCTCTGCGCGCGCTTCGTGCTGCAGCCGGAGCGCTTCGACGTGGTGGTGGCCTCGAACCTGTTCGGCGACATCCTCTCCGACCTGGGCCCGGCCTGCGCCGGCACCATCGGCATCGCGCCGTCGGCCAACCTCAATCCGGAGCGCAAATTCCCGTCGCTGTTCGAACCGGTGCATGGCTCGGCGCCGGACATCTATGGGCAGAACATCGCCAACCCGATCGCGATGATCTGGTCGGGTGCGCTGATGCTCGAATTCCTCGGCAAGGACGGCGACGACGCCCGCTACCAGGCTGCCCACGACGACATCCTCAAGGCCATCGAGACCGTGATCGCCAACGGCGACACCACCCGTGACATGGGCGGCAGCCGCTCGACCCAGGACGTGGGCAAGGCGATTGCCGAACTGCTTGGCGCTTAATCGATAAACCCGAGCCGACAGTCAGGATTGTCTGACAGTCGGCTTGCGGTGCGTAACAATTCAATGCACACTTCGTTAACTAAAAGATATACGTAAACCTACAGTTAACAGAGAGCCCCATTCGACACGGATTTCACCCAACGCCTGACTGACTCCAACTACAAAAAAAATGCCCCTGGAGACAATTGATGTCCCCCAACAATAAAAAGATTGATGTGTTCCTGATCGCCGTGAGCCTGGTTGCCGTGCTGCTCACCGTGATCGGCCTTGCCGCCTTCCCGGCACAAGCCGAAAGCCTTGCCAACCAACTGTTCGAAGTGGCCACCCGCACCTTCGGTACCAGCGTCCAGGTATTGGTGTTCGGCAGCTCGCTGGCCGTGCTGTACCTGGCTTTCAGCAAGTACGGCAACATTCGCCTGGGTGCCGGCAAGCCGGAATACTCCACCACCACCTGGGTGTTCATGTTCATCTGCGCCGGCATGGGTTCCTCGACCCTGTACTGGGGCGTAATGGAATGGGCCTACTACTACCAGACCCCGGGCCTTAACATCGCACCGATGTCGGCCCAGGCGCTGGAGTACAGCGTCAGCTACTCGTTCTTCCACTGGGGTATCAGCGCCTGGTCGATCTACGCCCTGGCCTCGCTGGCCATGGCCTACCACTTCCATGTGCGCAAGAAGAGCGGCCTGAACCTGGCGTCGGTCATTGAAGCTGTGACCGGCTTCAAGGCCACCGGCCCGGTCGGCCGCGCTGTCGACCTGATCTTCCTGTTGACCATGATGGGCGCGCTGACCGTATCCCTGGCGCTCACCGCCTCGACCCTGACCCGCGGCCTGGCGGACCTGGCCGGCACCCCCAACACCTTCACCGTGCAACTGCTGGTGATCGGTGCGGTGGCGCTGCTGTTCTCGCTGAGCTCGTACATCGGCATCGACGGCGGCCTGCAGCGTCTGTCGAAGATGGTCTGCGTCGGCGCCCTGCTGTTCGCTGCCGTGGTGCTACTGGTCGGCCCGACCCAGTTCACCCTGAACAACACCGCCAACTCCATCGGCCTGATGCTGCAGCACTACGTGCAGATGAGCCTGTTCACCGACCCGGCCGGCGACGGCGCCTTCACCCGCAACTGGACGGTGTTCTACTGGCTGTGGTGGGTGTCCTACGCGCCGGGCGTGGCCATGTTCGTCGCTCGCGTATCGCGCGGCCGCTTGATCAAGGAAGTGGTGTTCGCCCTGCTGCTGGGCGGCAGCTTCGGTTGCTGGTTCTTCTTCGGCGCCCTGGAAAGCTACAGCATGCACCAGTTCATCAACGGCCAGATCGACGTGCCCAAGCTGCTCAGCACTGCCGGTGGCGAAGCGGCGGTGACCGACCTGCTGCTGGCCCTGCCGTGGGGCACGCTGTTCCTGGCGGCATACCTGTTCATCATGGCGGTGTTCTGCGCCTCGCACATGGACGCCGCTGCCTACGCGGTGGCCGCCACCAGCACCCGCAACCTGCGTGAAGGCGAGGACCCAAGCCCCACCCTGCGCCTGTTCTGGTGCGTGGTGCTGACCCTGGTGCCGCTGGCCATGCTGTTCGCCAAGGCGTCGCTGTCGACCATGAAGACCGCCGTGGTGCTCACCGCGATCCCGTTCATGGTGATCCTGCTGGTGAAGATCTACGGCTTCTTCAAGTGGCTGGCGGCCGACTACGGCCAGGTGCCGGCGTACCGCATCGAGGAAGAGGCCACCCGCCTGGCGGGTGAAGAGCCGCAAGAGCAAGCGCCGCGTAGCGCGGCGGCGGTGCACTGACCCGAAAACCTGTATCGCCCTATCGCCGGCAAGCCGGCTCCCACAATGTCCGCAGCGCTGCATGACCCTGTGGGAGCCGGCTTGCCGGCGATAGGGTCGCAATGAGCAACCTTGGATTCAGCTGCATTCAAATTTTTTTGCCCTGCTTGTTAACCAATAGATACGCGTTAACCAATAAGAACCGAGACCAGCCATGAACGATTTCAAACGCCTGCCCGCTGATTTTTGTGCCAACCCCGAAGTGGCTTACACACTGCCGGCCAAGTTCTACACCCAGGCCGCGGTGTTCGAGCACGAGAAGGAAGCGATCTTCGCCCGCAGCTGGATCTGCGTCGGCCACCGCAGCGAAGTCGCCGAGAAAAACGCCTACATCACCCGCCAGGTGATCGGCGAAAGCATCGTCATCGTGCGTGGCCGCGACGACGTACTGCGCGCGTTCTACAACGTCTGCCCGCACCGTGGCCACCAGTTGCTCGAAGGCAGCGGCAAGGCCAAGAACGTCATCACTTGCCCGTACCACGCCTGGGCCTTCAAGCTCGACGGCGAGCTGGCCCACGCCCGTAACTGCGAGAACGTCGCCAGCTTCGACAAGGACAACTCCAGCCTGGTGCAACTGCGTGTCGAAGAGTATGCAGGCTTCCTGTTCATCAACATGGACAACGACGCCGCTCCTGTCGAAGACCAGCTGCCGGGCCTGCAAAAGCGCATGCGCGAAGCCTGCGCCGTGATCGACGACCTGCACCTGGCCGCGCGCTTCGTCAGCGACACCCCGGCCAACTGGAAGTCGATCGTCGACAACTACCTGGAGTGCTACCACTGCGCCCCGGCCCACCCCGGTTTCTCCGATTCGGTGGACGTTGGCCAGTACAGCCACAGCCTGCACGGCAACTGGACCCTGCAGTACGGCCTGGCCAAGCCTTCGGAGCAGTCGTTCAAGTTCGATGAATCGGTGAAAGACCCCTCCTTCGCCGGCTTCTGGGCTTGGCCGTGCACCATGTTCAACGTGCCGCCAGGGGCCAACTTCATGACCGTGATCTACGAGTTCCCGGTCGATGCCGAAACCACCCTGCAGCACTACGACGTGTACTTCCTCAACAAGGACATCACCGAAGAGCAGCAAAAGCTGATCGACTGGTACCGCGAAGTGTTCCGCCCGGAAGACCTGCGCCTGGTCGAGAGCGTGCAGAAGGGCCTGAAGTCCCGCGGCTACCGTGGTCAGGGCCGGATCATGGTCGATGCCCAGCGCAGCGGCGTCAGCGAGCACGGCATCGCCCACTTCCACAACCTGATTGCCGTCGCCCACCTGGACGACTGAACACACCGTTAGGCTTGCCCCGCGCCAGGGCCTGGCGCGGGGCTTCGTTGTCGAGGTATGCCATGGCCAAGCAATACGAAATGTTCAAGGTGCGCGTAACCGACGTGGAACAGGCCACGCCGCAGATCAAGCGCTTCACCCTGGCCCGCAGCGACGGCGCCGCCCTGCCCGCCTTCACTGGCGGTAGCCACGTGATCGTGCAGATGCAGTCGGCCTGCGGCGGCCAGTTCAGCAATGCCTACTCGCTGATGAGCGACCCGCGCGCGCTGTCCAGCTACCAGATCGGCGTGCGCCTGGAAGAGCAGTCCAAGGGCGGCTCGGCGTTCATGCACCAGCAAGTAGAGGTGGGCAGCGAGCTGACCATCTCCACCCCCAACAACCTGTTCGCCCTCGACCCCAGTGCCGGCCGCCATGTGCTGATTGCCGGTGGCATCGGCATCACGCCGTTCCTGGCGCAGCTGCATGAGCTCGAGGGCGGCAACACCCCCTACGAGCTGCACTACGCATTCCGCGCGCCCGAGCACGGCGCCTTCCAGGGTGACCTGGAGGGCGGCCCGCACGCCGACAACACGCGGTTCTATATCGACAGCCTCGACCGCAAGCTCGACCTGGCTGCCCTGTGCGCCGGCCTTGCCGACGATGCCCACCTTTACGTCTGCGGGCCCAAGCCACTGATCGACGCAGTGATCGCCACCGCTGCCGCCGCCGGCATCGCTGAATCGCGTGTGCATTGGGAGCAGTTCGCCGCCGCAGCGCCTGCCGCGGGCGCCGCCTTTACTGTGGTGCTGGCCCGCTCCGGTACCGAGCTTCAGGTCGAGGAAGGCATGACCATCCTCCAGGCCATCGAAAAATCCAAGGCTGCCAAGGTCGAGTGCCTGTGCCGTGAAGGCGTGTGCGGTACTTGTGAAACAGCGATTCTTGAAGGCGAGGCGGAGCACTTCGACCAGTACCTGAGCGATGAGGAAAAGGCCGCGCAGCAGACCATGATGCTCTGTGTCTCTCGGGCCAGGTCGGCGCGGATAGTGCTGGACCTGTGAGCCCGAAGAGGCGGCTCCACGTTCGAGGCCCACCTACCTGGCATTTTTGCCAGTTGCGCATGCGGCATGCCGCGACCACAGTGCGCCTGAGCCTCAACGCAGGAGCCGCCATGGAGCCGCTGAATGTCCTTCCACCAGCCCTGGCCTTGCTGGCTACCGATACACCAGGATCGGTTCTGCGGCGCAGCCTCGATCAGACTCGGTCTACGTTCACCTACACGGCATTCGGCCACTCTACGCCTGGGAACGGGGGCTTGGTGATGCTGGGCTTCAACGGCCAATACTGCGACCCCGTGACAGGCCTGTACTTGCTCGGGAATGGCTATCGCGCCTACAGCACCGTGCTGATGCGCTTTATCTCATCGGACAATCTCAGCCCGATGGGGGCTGGTGGCATCAATGCCTATGCCTATTGCGCAGGAGATCCAATCAACAAGACCGACCCTTCCGGGCATCTCGGTTATGGCAGAAAACTCAAGGTTTTGCCCGCACCCAAGCTTCAGTCCATTCCCGCAGCCAACCTTGAGTCCATTCCCGAACCCGACGTGTTCAAGCTTATCGTCAGCTACCTACCGGCCCGCGATGCGCTAGCACTCTCAAGAACCTCACGCCATGTAAACAAACTGACCGCCCCTATCCTGAGTGAACTCAAACAAAAGCTCTCAGATCGACTCGTAGCACTGCGGACTAACGCAGGAGCCAACCCCGGGATACATAGGTCTTATGCAGTCGCGTTGAATCCTGAACCTCATGTTTTCCATTCTCAAATCCAAAATATCGAAGGCAATGGCGGCGCACAGCAGGTACTTGCGAACTTGAGAGAAACACGGGCAGAGAGAGCCAGATGGAATAAACTCATGCCCTCGCCGGACTCGTCGCCCGATAGCTCCGACTCAGAGGTTGAAATGCAGCGCGTCAACGAAGGAATAAGAAGGGCACTTCATGGGCCTCAGTTCTGATCAGGCACAACAACAGCAACGCTGGGCGCCCGCAACCGGCGTGCGCGGCAGGCGGATGAAGTCATGGGAGTCGCCGCACGAACGGAACTCCTGCACACCCGCACCGCTCTTAACAACATGCAGTAATACCCCTGGGCTTTACCTTCGCGGAGGATTCACCATGCGCCACTTACTGCTTGTTCCCTCGCTGCTGCTGTTGCTGCCTGCCGGTGCCGCCCTGGCCCGGGTCGATGCCGGTGACGTCGCCACCTCGGCGGGGATCTCCGCGTCGCTGTACTCGACCTTCAAGGACGACAAACGGATCATCCCCGCCCAAGACGAACTGACTGCCTTCATCGCCAGTGGCGGTGCCATCCGTGGCGCCTACCTGGAGTCTGCGCTGGCGCAGGCACGCCAGGCCAATCCTGGCCTGCAGGCCAGCGACGAGGAACTGGCCCGGGCGCTGCTGTCGCAGGATGACCCGGTCGCGCATCATTGATCGGTGTCTGAATCAAGGGGCCGCCTGGCGGCCCCTTTGCGTTGGTTCAGGTAAATGCCGCGCAAGCCTCGCGCATGACCTGCCAGGTTCGCGCATCCGCCGGCACCAGATGTTCGATGCGCAATGACTCGACCGTAATGTCCTGGGGCATGCCAAAGGTGGTGAAGGTCGACATGAAAGTCAGCTCACCCTCCGGCGATGCCAAGCGCGTCAGCAGCAACGGTGGCAATACGCCCTGCGCAGGCTCATACCCGCTCGGCAGCGCCAGCTGTGCCAGGCGCTCTGCCAATACCGGATTGCCCAGCGACTCCTGACGGGCACGGTGCCAACCCACCGCACGAATCTCTTCGGCATTGAGCAAGAATTCGCCCAGCCCCCCGGGCGCAAACAGCATGGCCAGCATGTTCAACCCCTCCACCTGCGACGGCGGCAGCCCGAGCAAGGCAAACAGCGCGGACGCCGCGCCATTGGCCGCCAGCACGTCCCAGTTACCGTCGATGACGATTGCCGGTGCGGGGTTGTTGGCCTGCAACAGGTGCTCAATGGCCTCGCGCACGGCCGCCAGCGCCGGGGCATCCAGCGGCGAGGCCTGGTAGCGCGGCGCCAGGCCAGCGGCGAGGAACACCTCGTTGCAACGCTCCAGTGGCGCATCGAGCGCGCTCAGCAAGGCATGCAGGGTGGCAACGCCTGGCCGCGCCCGGCCGGTTTCGATGCAACTGAGGTGACGTTGCGAAACGCCGGCACGCAGGGCCAGCTGCATCTGGCTGAGCCCGGCCTGGCGGCGCAACTGGCGCAACGGCGAACCTGCCGTGGCCGTCGGCCGGGTGGGGTGAAAGGTCGAAAAGTCCATGGGCTGAGCCTGCGAATGTTCAGGTGAGTCGTCCATGACCTCTGAGGTCATTGCTGGGCTGTGACCCTATCACTAGTGTTCGGGCATCGAAACCGCCTTGGAGCTACCACCATGCGCAAACCCTGGCTGGCACTCGCCACCTTGATCGCCTTGACCCTGTATACCGGCTGGACCATGGCCAACGCCGAGCAGTCGCTGCTGGCCTTCGGGCTGCAGCTGATCAGCAGCCCGGACACCTTGCAGGTGGTCATCGATTTGTATTTGATGGCGGCGCTGGCCTGCCTGTGGATGTGGCGCGATGCCCAACGCCGAGGGCGCCCGGGGAGCAGTGTGCTGCCCTACTGCCTGCTGACCTTGCTGTTCGTCTCGATTGGCCCATTGCTGTACCTGGTCGTGCATGGGTTCAGAGGCCGTCGGCCATGATCACGGTGTTCGCCGGGTGCGTCCTGCTGCTGTTTCTCAAGATGCTGGCGATTTCCTGCTACCAAGGCTATTTCCGCCTGCGCCACCTGACCTTCGTCAACGCCGAGGATGCGGCCGTGCTGGGCCGCTCGGCCTCGGCCCAGGAGCGCCCCGAGGTACGCCGCGCCGCCCAGGCCTGGGCCAATGACCTGGAGAACATCCCGCTGTTCTTCGTGCTCGGCGGCCTGGCGATCACCCTGCACACGCCTGAGTGGCCGACGATAGTGTTGTGCGTTTTGTTCACCGTTGCCCGGCTGTTCCATACCCTGGCCTACCTCGCGGCTTGGCAGCCCTGGCGCACCCTGGCCTATGCCGTTGGCCTGGGCTGCCTGCTGGGGTTGGCCGGGATGATCGCCGCCTGCCTGTACTAGCCCCGCCGCGCCAGCAAAAAGGCCCCCAGCGCCAGCACCGGCAAAGCCGCGCCCAGCAGCGCCACGCCCGTCCAGCCGAAGTGCGCATACACTCCGCTGGCCAACGCCGAACCCACGGCCCCGCCGAGGAAGATACTGGTCATGTACAGCGCGTTGAGGCGCCCGCGGCTGGCGGGATCGAGCGCATAGACCTCGCGCTGGCCGATCACCATGTTCATCTGCACCGCGAAGTCCAAGAGCACCCCGGTCAACCCCAGGCCGATCACGCTCATGCCCGGCGTGGTCAGGCCCAACAACAGGGCCAGCGGCGCCAGGCCCATCGCCAGCAACGAAGCCTGCCGTCCATGCCCGGCATCTGCCAGGCGCCCGGCCAGCGGCGCGGCCACCGCTCCTACGGCGCCGACCAACGCGAACAGCGCGATCTGGCTTTGCGACAGGCCATGTTCTCCGGCCAGGGCCAGCGGCACGGCTGTCCAGTACAGGCTGAATGTGGCGAACATCAGTGCCTGGTACAGCGAGCGCTGGCGCAACAACGGGTAACGGCGCAACAGCACCAACAGCGAGGCCATCAGCCCGGCATAGCTGGCCTTGTGTTCGGGCTCCCGGCGCGGCAGGGTCAGGGCCAGCAACAGGATGATCGCCAGCATCACCCCGGCCGCGCCGATGAACACCATGCGCCAGCCGAAATGATCGGCCACCAGGCTCGACAACGGCCGGGCCAACAGGATGCCCAGCAACAGGCCACCCATGATGTTGCCCACCACCCGCCCACGCTGGTGCTCCGGCGCCAGGTGCGCGGCCAGCGGCACCAGCATCTGCACCGCCACCGAACTGAAGCCGATGAGCAAGGCATAGGCCAAAAACAGCTGGCCCTGGCCATGGCCGCTGTTGCCGGCCAGCAGCAGGCTGACGGTCGCCAGCACCGCGGTGGCGATCATCAGCCGGCGGTTTTCCAGCAGATCGGCCAGGGGCACCAGCAACAGCAGGCCAAGGGCGTAGCCCAGTTGGGTCAGCGAGACGATCCAGCTGGCGTGCGCGGGGGACAGGCCCAGGTCGGGTGCGATCAGCCCGACGATGGGCTGGGCGTAGTAGATGTTGGCGACGATGGCGCCGCAACAGAAGGCCAGCAGCGTCACCAGGGCGCGGCTCAGGCCGGGCGCTGACGGCTGGGCGACAGCGATGGAAGCATTCATGGGGGTGGCCTCGCTAAACGACATAAAAGTGTGGGCATGGTGCCGGGAAGCGCCGCGCGGCAGAATCCATCGGTAACGCAACAGGGCTTTGCGCCCTGCGCAACAGCTAGTGCGCCAACAGGCGCTCACAGAACGCAACGAACGCGTTCACCCGCCGCGACCCTCGGTGGTTGGGCAGGTACAGCGCGTTGATGGTGGCGCTGGCGGCGCCTGGGCTCACTTGCCAGTCGGCGAACAGCCGTTGCAAGCGCCCGGCAGCGACATCCTCGCGCACCAGCCAGTCGGCCAGCAGCGCCACGCCGCTGCCGGCGATGGCCGCCTCGCGCAGCAGGTCGGCGTTGGCGCTGCGCAATGGGCCGGAAACGTCCAGTTCCAGGCGCTGTTCACCTTGCTGCAAACGCCAGGGCCGGGCCGACTGGCCATAGCGAAAGCGCAGGCAGGCGCGTGCGCCCAGTTGCCGTGGATCGTTCAGCGCGGGGCCTTGCGCCACATAGGCCGGGCTGGCCACCAGCCAGCGCTCGAACTGCCCCAGCCGGCGACATACCAGTTCGTCGCTGGGTGCGGGTTCGCCGAGGCGGATGGTGAGGTCATAGCGGCCATCGAGTAGGTCGTCGAAACGGTCGCTGAGGTCGATGTCCAGCTCCAGGCCCGGATGGCGGGCCAGGAAGCCCCCCAGGTGCGGAGCGATCACCCGCCGGCCGAACTCCACCGGCAGGCACAGGCGCAGCACGCCGACGGGCTCCTCGCCTCGGTCGGCGACGCTGGCATCGGCTTCGGCCAGGGCTTCGAGGATGTCGCGAGCACGCTGGTAATAGCCGGCACCGGCCTCGGTCAGGCTGACCTGGCGGGTCGAGCGGTTGAGCAAGGTGGTACCCAGCTCGCTCTCCAGCGCATCCACCAGGCGTGTCACCGACGAGGTCGCCACCCCAAGCCTGCGTGCTGCGGCGGAAAACCCCTGGGCCTCGACGGTCGCCATGAACACCTTGAGCGCCAGCAGCTTGTCCATGGCAGTTTTCCCTGGGGCAAAGCCAGGAACCTTCCTACAATCAGGCCCTGGAATCAACCACGGACGCGCCCTTCATGCCTGCCAACCTTTTCACCGCCCTGCCCGCCCTCGACCCACAGGCCAGCGAGCAATTCGACGACCTGCTGCAACGCCCCGGCCTGCGCATCGAGCGCATTGTCTCCAGCGGCCAGGCCAGCCCGCCGGGCTTCTGGTACGACCAGGACGAAGGCGAGTGGGTGGTGGTGCTCAGCGGCAGCGCCGGGCTACGCCTTGAGCATGAAGACGAAACCCGCGTACTGCGCCCGGGTGACCACCTGGACATCCCGCCGCACTGCCGGCACCGGGTCGAATGGACCGAGGCCGGCGTGGCTACCGTGTGGCTGGCGGTGTTCTACCGCGGCTGAGCCAAGGCCACAGGGGCCGTCACGGCCTGCAGCCGGTAGAAGCGCCACGGCAACAACACGGCGGCCACGGCCAGGCCGCTGGCGAAGCCGACCCACACCCCCACCGCCCCCAAGCTGGAATGGAAGGCCAGCCAGTAGCTGAGCGGCAGCGCCAGCAACCAGTAACTCACCATGGTCACCCCCACCGGCCAGCGGTAGTCCTGCAGCCCGCGCAAGGCACCCAGCGCGGTGGACTGCAGGCCGTCGGCCACCTGCATCGCCGCCACCACCACAAACATCGGCACGGCGATGGCGACCACCTGCGGGTCGTCACTCATGGCCTCGGCGATGCGCCGGCCAAACAGCACCAGCAGCACGGTGGCCGTGGCCATCCACGCCGTTACGCTCACGAAGGTGGCGCTGCCGATGGCGCGGATACGGGCGCTCTCACCACGGCCCTGGGCCTGGCTGATACGGATGCTCACCGCCGCGGCCATGCCCAGCGGCAGCATGTACAGCAGCGCCCCGATCGAATGCACCACCTGATTGGCCGCCAGTGCCGCATTGCCCAGCCAGCCAAGCATCCAGGCGGCGATCACCACCGCACCGGCCTCGGCCAGGTAGCCCATGCCCAACGGCCAGCCCTCGCCGAGCAACGTGCGCCAGCGCAGCGTGTGCCCTTGCGGCAGCTGACGATAGCGCGCCAGCGACGGTGCCAGGCGCCAGTAGGCCAGCGCCAGCAGCACCGCCAGCGATTCGGCGAGCACCCCGGCGATCCCCGCCCCCACCAGGCCCAGCGCCGGCAGGCCGAAATGGCCATGGATCAGGCCGTAGCTCAGCGGGATGTTGAACAGCACCGCGCTCATCACCAGCCATACCGCCACCCACGGGCGGCCGATGGCTTCCAGCACGTCCTTGAACACCACGATCAGGCAGTACGGGATCAGGAACACCGCCATGGCCTGCCAATACGGCGTCAGCAGTGCCACGTCCGGCAAAGGCACGCCGACCCACTGCAGGATCGGCAACGCTGCCAGCATCGCCAGGCAGCCCAGGGTGCCGATCAGCAGCCCGTAGCCAAGGCCTGCGCGCAAGGTGCGCGCCACGGTCGCCGGGTCGTTGGCGCCGAAGGCATGGCCGACGCGCACGCTGAGGGTGGCGAGCATGCCGTAGAGCCCGGCATGGAAAATCAGCCCGGCGCTGCTGGTCAGTGCCACGCAGGCCAGCACCACAGTGCCGAGCGAGGCCAGCAGCACGGTGTCGGTCAGGCTGATCAACTCGGCAGCGGACAGGCCCAGCACCAATGGCAAGGCCAGGCGCAGCAGGCCTGGCAGCTCGGCCAGCCAGGAAACGGTGCTGTGCTTTACAGAAGCAGTCACGGTGAACACCTCAATTTGACATACGCCGCGTATGCTAATGCCATTTATTGACATACGCAACGTATGCTAATTTGCACGACATCGTTTTCAACTGGAGCCTGCCATGCCCGCCCCTCGCCGTAGCCGCGCCGCCATGAGCGCCGACACCACCGAACGGCTGATCGCCGTCGCCCGTCGGCAGTTCACCGAGAAAGGCTTCAGTGCCGTGGTCATGGACGAGCTGTGCGCCGAAGCCGACCTGACCCGTGGTGCCCTGCATCACCATTTTGGCGGCAAGGCCGGGCTGTTCACCGCGGTGGTGCAGAGTTTGCTCGATGAGATCAACCAGGCGCTGGATGTGCGTTTCGCTACCCATGAGGACCCCTTGGAGGGGTATATCGACACCTGCCTGCACTACTACGACCTGCTGCGCGACCCGGCCCTGCGGCGCATCCTGTTGCAGGATGCACCGGGGGTGCTGGGCCTGCGCTTGCGTGAGCTGGAAGAGGCCAGTTATATCGGGCCCATGGCCCAGGGGTTGGTGGAGTTGCAGGAGGCCCGGCGGTTGCGGGCGTTTGATGCGGTGGCCATGGCGCACCTGATCAATGGGGCGATGGGGGATACTGGGATCTGGGTGGTGGCGCAGGATGATCCGGTGGTGGCGGCGGAGCGGGTTAAGGGGGCGCTGCGGTGTTTGCTGGAGGGGTTGCAGTGTTGAGGGTTTGATTGGTGGGTTCGGGTTCGGGTTTCAGAGTGTTGGTTTTGATAGATGTATGCGCATTCGGCGGCGATGACGACTTATAGTCACCTTTCCGCCCTTACGGCGGGTTACTTTGGTCTTGGCCAAAGTAACCAAAGCCGCCCGCTCCCATCATACGGCCCCTGCGCTGCGCTCCGGGGTCCCCTCGCTCCGGTGCCTTCCGGGCCCGCGCGGCCTACGACTTGCTACGCAAGTCTACATCTCGCGCCTTCGGCTAACGCCGAAGGGTGCTGCGCACCAGGGCCCTCCAGTCACCTCCGCTCGGCCTCCTGAAGTCGCAATTTGTGTTGCCTGGACTATTGCGCGCTTAGAAACAAAAGCAAAAGCAAAAGCAAAAGCAAAAGCAAAAGCAAAAGCAAAAGCAAAAGCAAAAGCAAAAGCAAAAGCAAAAGCAAAAGCAAAAACAGATCAAAAACAGATCAAAAACAGATCAAGAGTAGTGCTATTGCTATCTCGGTTTGACTGTTGCTGATGTGCTGTTTATTTGGGCCCTATTGCCGGCAAGCCGTCTCCCACAGGTACAGCGTAAGCCTGAAGTTTTCGCACTTCCTGTGGGAGCTGGCTTGCCAGCGATTGCAATCCTGAGTTCCCACTTAATCCAACTAGCGACAGCTAACGCCAGCCCAGGCGCCGCCCCTAACTTCGCGACTTCAGGAGGCTGAGCGCAGGCGTCTG
>NZ_BQHO01000026.1 GCF_021601385.1 Pseudomonas parasichuanensis
ACGCTGCCCGCCGTGAGCGGGCTGAGGGTTTGGGGCAGGGCGGGGCAGTTGAACAGCAGGCTGCAGTAACCGCACTTTTCCCACATCACATGCAGCTGGCCATCGTTGCCGTGGCCTTGGTGATGATCGTGGTCATGCGCCATGGGCATGGCCATCGACATGTCCATCGGCATGGACATGCCGGCGTGGTGCTCCATCGGCATCGACTGGGAAACCAGTGGGCCGATGAAGATCATCCACATGGCGAACAGGCTCAGCCAGCCGCCACCGACGCGCCTGCGATCAGGGTGGGTGCTGCGCACGGAGCTGTTGCGCGGCAGGCTCATGGCGAGCGCCTGTCAGCTGATCAGTGTGCGTGTTCGTGCGAGGCTGGCTGGTCGGCCGGCGGCTGCTTCTGCACCGCGACGTCGACGGTGACGTCACCGGCTTTTTCGAAGTGCAGGGTCAGCGGGAAGCGCTTGCCGTCGGTGAGCAGGCTGCGGTCCTTGGGCTGCATGATCATCACGTGGTAGGCGCTGGGGGCGAACACCACATCCTTGCCGGCCGGCACCGCTACGCTTTGCACGTGTTGCATCTTCATGGCGCCGGCGGCGCTCATCACGTGCTCGTGCAACTGGGCGTCATTGGTGATGGGGCTGTCCACCGAGAGCAGGCGGTCATCGGCCTTGCCGTTGTTGTGCACCACGAAGTAGGCCGCCACGTTGGGTGCGTTCGGCGGCAGTTCCAGCGACCAGGGGTGGGCAATGTGCAGGTCGCCGACGCTGTATTCGTGGGCGTTGGCATAGGCGCCGGGCAGCAGCAGGGCGGCCAGGACAAGGGCTTGCTTGAGCATGGGTGAATCTCCGGTCTGTTCAGGTTCTGATGGGCAGCGTAGTGAACATCAGGCCAGCGGAGAGGCACGGGGATTGAGCGCGGGCCATAACTGGCGCGGCGTGGGCTGGTAGTCGGCGAGGTGTGGGATGTGCCCGGCCTGCAGCAACGGCGGGATGTGCAGTTGTGGCGGGTAGCTGGGCAAGGCCAGCAAAGGCGCCGCGCCCGAGCAGCACCAGCAGTTCATCATGCTGGCGCTGTCATCGCTTTGCGTGCCGAGGTCGATCTTGGCCAGGGCCTGTACATCGACCTTGGCCTTGTTCGCCATGCTCGAACAGAAAGCCCCCCACAGCAGCTGTTCGGCCGGGCCCTTGGGCGCGGCAGAAGACAGCGGCATGGCCAGCAGGTTGAACAGCACTGCAAGGCAGGCTATCCAGGCGATGTGCCGACGTGGGGGCATGGAGAGATCCGGTCAGGAATCGTGGTGGCTATTGTACGGCGGAGTATAGGTAAAAATGCCGGGGTGCGGTGAAGTGCCGCACCTGGGACTGCTTTGCAGCCCTTTCGCTGGCAAGCCAGCTCCCACAGGTGTTGCGGCGAACCCTGTGGGAGCCGGCTTGCCGGCGAAAGGGGCGCAAAGCGCCCCCGGCGATTTCAAGCCTTGCCGCGCCCCATCAGGCCACGCACGGTTTCCTGCAGGTCGGCCGGCAGCACCACGACTTTCGAATTGTCGCTGCTCGCCAGGTTTTCCATCGCGCCAATGTAGCGCTCACCCAGCAGATACATGGCCGGCACGGTCTCGCTGCCCACCGCTTCCTTCACCAGGGTGATCGCCCGGGCCGAGGCCTCGGCCAGGTTCACCTGGGCTTCGGCATCCAGCTTGGCCGCCTGCAAGCGTGCCTCGGCTTCGAGAATGGCGGCCTGCTTGTTGCCTTCGGCGCGGGTCACGTCGGCTTTACGCTCACGCTCGGCGGCGGCCTGGCGCTCCATGGCAGTCTGCATGCTTGGCGATGGCTTGATGTCCTGGATCTCCACCGAGCGCACGGTCACGCCCCAGTCCTCGGTCTGCTCGGACATCGCCTCGCGCAGGCGTGCCTTGATCTGCTCGCGGCTGGACAGCGCTTCGTCCAGGTCCATGGCGCCGACGATGGCGCGCAGCGAGGTCATGGTCAGGCTGGTGACGGCGAACGAGAAATTCTGCACGCCGTAGGAGGCTTTCTGCGGGTCCACGACCTTGGCGAAGCACAGGGCGTTGGCGACGATCACCGCGTTGTCCTTGGTGATGATCTCCTGCTGCTGCACGTCGAGGATGATGTCCTTGGTCGGCAGGCGGTAGGCGACTACGTCCATGTACGGGATGACGATGTTCAGGCCGGGCTTGAGGGTGCTGTGGTAGCGGCCCAGGCGCTCGACGATCCATTCCTCGCCCTGGGGCACGATGCGTACCCCTTTGAATACGGTGATCAGGACGAATACGGCGAGGGTGGCGACGACGATGAGACTGGTCATGTTTGCGAACTTCCTTTTAGTGCGGATTCAGGCCCGGGTAACCCGGGCGGTGTTGCCTTCGATGGCGGCCAGGCGCACACGCTCGCCGGCGGGGATATCGCTGTCGGCGATGCAGGTCCATTCCTCGTTGCCGAGGATCGGCTTCTGGAAGCGCACGCGGCCTTTCTGGAACTGCGAGACGCTGGCGGTCAAAAGGCCGACCTCGCCGATCACGCTGTCGGCGGTCCAGCGCACGTCCGGCTTCTTGCGGCGCAACACCTTGAACCACAGCACGGTGGTGATGGACGAGAACACCACCCACAGCAGCCCTTGCATATCCAGTTGCAGGCTGGGGGCGAGCAGCGCGATGAACGACACCAGCACGGCGCCGATGCCGAACCAGAGAATGAAGAAGGTGGGGAGCACCAGTTCCAGCAGGATCAGGGCCACGCCGAAGACGAGCCAGATCCACCATTGCATTTCCATATGGGTGGGGCCTTCCAGTAGAGGGGGAGTGATTTTACGGCAAGATCAGGATACAGGGCCATTGAGTGGCCATGGGCGTCAGCGGCAAGTCGACAGCCAATCTTCCACACGCAGGCCGGGAACGCGCTGGAACTCGCGCAGGTTATTGGTTACCAGGACCAGGCCACGTGCCCGGGCGTGCCCGGCGATCATCTGGTCATAAGGGCCAATGGGTGTTCCGGCCTTGGCCAGCTCCGCGCGCAACTGGGCGGTATGGGCCGCACCAAGGGTGTCGTAGTCGAGTACTTCGAGCCGGGCAGTGAAACCTTCGACCACAGCAAGATTGCGTGCTGGGGCTGCTGACTTTTCTGCGCCGTAGACAAGCTCCATCAGTGTCACGGTGCTGATCGCCAATTGGCCGTAATGGCGGTTGAACGCCTCACGCACGACCTGCGGCTTGTTCTTGATGGTGAAGATGCAGATGTTGGTATCGAGCATGTACCTGAGCATCAGAATCCTTCGCGCTCCTGGTCGGCAGGTTGCTCTCGGCTGGCCATGTAATCCGCTGTCACGTCATCGCCTTCGAACCAGTTGTCCCAGGCTTCGCCTGCGGGCGAAATGATGCGTGAGCGCCCGACCGCGACGATATCCACGCGGGTGACGTTATCCGGAAGGGCAAGTGCTTTAGGCATGCGGATGGCCTGGCTGCGGTTGCTTTTGAAGACTGCACCTTGCTCCATGATGTGCCTCCTTGAAAGCGCGAATGTATGACAGGAGTTTATGCGCGACTGTGTATATGTCAACGGGATATACGTTGCGGGCCGCTCAATGGCGGGGAAGCTCGAGTGCCGCCAGCAATTGATTTACGTCTGAGAACTCTTGATCGACTGCGGGCAGTATCGGCCGCTTGAGCACCAGCACCGGCACCCCCCGTTCACGCGCCACTTCCAGCTTCGGCTCAGTCGCCGTACTGCCACTGTTCTTGCTCACCAGCACATCGATCTGCCGGCGCTCGAACAGCGCGCGCTCATCGTCGATACGGAACGGCCCCCGTGCACCAATCACTTCGCAGCGCTCATTGCCTAGGTAGGCTTCGAGGGCGCGCAGGGTCCAGAACTGGTGTGAAGGAATCTCGTCCAGATGCTGCAGGGGCTCGCGCCCGAGGGTGAACAGCGGGCGCTGGAAGGGCGCCAGGGCCTCGATCAGCCCGGCCCAGCCCTCGACCTCGCGCCAGTCGTCCCCCGCTTGCGCCTGCCAGGCCGGGCGCCTGAGGGCCCAGCAGGTGGTGCCGGTCAGCGCCGCAGCCTGGGCGGCGTTGGCGCTGATCTGCGCGGCATACGGGTGGGTGGCGTCGATCAGCAGGTTGATACCTTCGTCACGTAGGTAGCGCGCCAGGCCCTCGGCGCCACCGTAGCCACCGACCCGCACCTGGCAGGCCAGGTCCTGGGGCACCCGGCCGATGCCAGCGAGGCTGTAGACATGCTGCGGCCCGAGTGTGCGGGCGATGGCCAGGGCCTCGGTCACCCCGCCCAGCAGCAGGATGCGCCCGTTCATTGCACACCCGCCTTGCCGACGATGCCGCCCTGGCGGTCGATGGCGAACACTTCCACCTGTACCTGGGCCGGCACCACGCTGCGGGCGAAGGCCAGCGCGTGGCGGCAGACCTCGTCGCCCAGGGCGATACCGGCGGCAAGGGCCAGGGCGAGGGCCTGCTGGCTGGTGTTGGCGTCGACGATAGCCGCTTGCAAGGTTGCATCGGCGCCAATGTCGGCGGCCCAGCCGGCCAGCTGCGGCAGGTCGATGCTCGAATGGCGGCTGTGCAGGTCCATGTGCCCGGCGGCCAGTTTGCTGATCTTGCCGAAGCCGCCGCACAGGCTCAGGCGCGGCACCGGTACCTTGCGCAGGTGCTTGAGCACGGCGCCGACGAAGTCGCCCATCTCGATCAGGGCGATTTCGGGCAGGCCGTACACCCGGCGCATGGTGTCCTCGCTGGCGTTGCCGGTGCACGCGGCGATGTGGGTGTAGCCGTTGGTGTGGGCCACATCGATACCTTGATGGATCGAGGCGATATAGGCCGCGCAGGAGAACGGCCGGACGATGCCGCTGGTGCCGAGGATCGACAGGCCGCCGAGGATGCCCAGGCGCGGGTTCATGGTCTTCAGGGCCAGGGCTTCTCCGTCGCGGACATTGACCGTGACTTCGAAACCACCGGCGTAGGCACATTCGTGTGCCAGCTGCTGCAAGTGTTCGCTGATCATCCGCCGGGGTACCGGGTTGATCGCGGGCTCGCCCACGCCCAGCACCAGGCCCGGGCGGGTCACGGTACCCACGCCTTGCCCGGCGACAAAGCGGATGCCGGGCTCGGCCAGCAGGCGCACCTGGCTATAGAGCAGTGCCCCATGGGTGACATCCGGGTCGTCACCGGCATCCTTGAGGGTGCCGGCCTCGGCGCCCTCTGCCGTGGCGCGGCAGAACTCCAGGCGCATCTCTACCACCTTGCCCTTGGGCAGGGTGATGTGCACCGCATCGTTGTGCTGGGCGGTCAGCAGCAGGCGCGCCGCCGCAAGGCTGGTGGCGGTGGCGCAGCTGCCGGTGGTCAGGCCGCTGCGCAGGGGCGCGGGTTGTTCGCGGGTTTCTTCACGCATCGAGGGGTTTGACCACGTCGAGCAGGGTGATCGGCAGCGCCTGGCGCCAGGTGTCGAAGCTGCCCAACGGCTGGGTGTGGGCGATATGGATACGGGTCAGTTCGCCGCCATGCTGCTCGCGGAACTGCGCCAGGGCCACTTCGCTCTGCAGGGTCACGGCATTGGCCACCAGCCGCCCGCCGGGGCGCAGGCGCTCCCAGCACAGCGGCAAAACGCCTTCGCGGGTGACGCCGCCGCCGATGAAGATCGCATCGGGGCGCTCCAGGTCGTGCAGCGCCTGCGGGGCCTTGCCGCGAATCAACTGCAAGCCGGGTACGCCCAGGGTGTCGCGGTTGTGTTCGATGAAACCCTGACGGCCTTCGTCGGCCTCGATGGCCAGGGTGCGGCAGCTGGGGTGGGCGCGCATCCACTCGATGCCGATCGAGCCGCAGCCGGCGCCCACGTCCCACAGCAGTTCGCCGGGCTGCGGCGCCAGGCGGGCCAGGGTGATGGCGCGCACATCGCGCTTGGTCAACTGGCCGTCGTGACGCAAGGCGCTGTCGGGCAAGCCGGCGACGCGGGGCAGGCGCGGGGCGTCGACGCTGGCCTGGCAGTCGATGGCGACCAGGTTCAGCGCGGCGATATCGGTGTGCGGCCAGTCTTCGGCCGTGCCGCTCAGTTGGCGCTCCAGGGGCCCGCCCAGATGCTCGAACACCTGCAGGCGGCTGGGGCCGAAACCACGTTCATGCAGCAGCGCTGCGATGGCGGCTGGGCTGTGCTGGTCGTTGCTCAGCACCAGCAGGCGAAGGCCGCTGAACAGGTGGGCATTGAGCGCGGCCAGCGGGCGGGCGACCACAGAGACTACCTGCACGTCCTGCAAAGGCCAGCCGAGGCGGGCGGCGGCGAGGGCGCAGGAGGAGGGCATTGGCAGCACTTGCATCTCGCTGCTGGGCAGCTGGCGCGCCAGGCTGGCGCCCACGCCGTAGAACATCGGGTCGCCACTGGCCAGCACGCACACTGGCTGGCCGCGCAGGGCCATCACCGGCTCCAGCGTGAACGGGCTTGGCCAGTGGATCTGCTTGGCGCTTGAGCAGTGGGGCAGCAGGGCCAGCTGGCGCGGGCTGCCGACGATGTGCGTGGCCGCCAGCAGGGCGCGTCGGGCCTGCTTGCCCAGGCCGCTGAAGCCGTCTTCGCCGATGCCTACTATGGTGAGCCAGGGGGCCATGGAGTCCTCTTAGAGCGTATGGGGGCGCTTTGCGCCCCTTTCGCGGCACAAGGCCGCTCCTACAGGGGGTCGTGAATACCTGTAGGAGCGGCCTTGTGCCGCGAAAGGGCTGCGCAGCAGCCCCCGGAATTCTGTGTTCGACCACCGGCTTTTCATGCCGCCGGACAAAGCAGGCATAATACCGCGCCTTCTACACTGAAGCGCACTTTCACGATTGCCGGATGCCCCTTTGAAGCAGGCCCTGCCCCCCGACCTCTCACCCCGTCCCTCGGCCTGCCCGGGGTTGTGGCGCATCGTCGCCGCGCGCGACGGCGGCATCTGCCGGATCAAGCTGCCCGGCGGCCTGCTGCTGGCCGACCAGGCCGACGCGGTGGCCGACGCCGCCGAGCGCTTCGCCGGTGGGGTGATCGAGGCCACCAACCGCGCCAATCTGCAGATCCGTGGCATCGGCGACGACCACCGCGGGCTGGTCGAATACCTGCTGGCAGCGGGCCTGGGCCCGCGCGAGGCGGCCGGCGACGATGTGCGCAACCTGATGCTCAGCCCGCTGGCCGGGCTCGACCCCAGCCTGCTGCTCGACACCCGGCCATTGGCCGGGCAGATCCTCGAGCTGCTCGAAGGCACACCACGCTTCCATGAGCTGTCGGCCAAGTTCGCCGTGCAGCTCGACGGCGGCGAGGGGCTGGCGATGCTTGAACACCCCCATGACCTGTGGCTGTCCGCCGCGCAGTTCGAGCAGCGCACCTGGCTGGTATTCGGCCTGGCTGGCTGCCCGGTCGGCCAGCCAGTGGGCGCGGTGCCGGTGGAGCAGGGGTTGGCGCTGGTAAGGGCAGTGCTTGCACGCTTCCTCGACCTGGCCACGCCCGAGCAGTCGCGCATGCGCCAGTTGCTGACGACCTGCAGCGTCGAGCAGTTCATCGACGGGCTGGACATCCGCCGCGACGATGCTGTGTTGAGCTGGCGGCGAGCCGAGGCACTGGGCGCCTGGTTGGGCGTGTTGGCGCAGCGCCAAGGTGTGGCCCTCGGCGTGGCACCGCCGTTGGGGCGGCTGACCCCGGCCATGTTGCGCGGTGCTGCGCGCATCGCCCGGCAGTGGGGGGACGCCAGCCTGCGCCTGAGCCCCTGGCAGAGCCTGGTGTTGACCTCCCTCGACCCTGCGCAGATCGACGCCGCCCGCGATCGGCTCGCGGCGCTGGGCTTGCTCTGCGCCCCTGACCAGCCATTGGCCCGTGTCAGCGCCTGCACGGGCTCCAGCGGTTGTGCCAAGGCCCTGGCCGACACCAAGGCCGACGCCGTTGCCCTGGCCGCCCGGCTGCACCCTGGCGCCCCCGCCAGCGTGCACCTGACTGCCTGCCCCCGTTCCTGCGCCGTGGCCCATGTCGCCCCGGCCACCCTGCTGGCCCGGGCCCCGGGCCGTTACGACCTTTACTTGCGCGACGCGCGCCTGCCGGGTTTCGGCCGGTTGCGCGGCGCCAACCTCACCCCAGAAGAAGCAGGCGCCATGCTCGACCTGCCGACGGAGCACCTTGATGATTGACTACATCCGCGATGGTCAGGAGATCTATCGCAATTCCTTCCGCATCATTCGCGAGGAGGCCCGGCTCGAGCGCATTCCCGCCGACCTGGAAAAGCTCGCCGTACGGGTGATCCATGCCTGCGGCATGGTCGAGGCCATCGATGGCCTGCAGTTCTCCGAAGGCGCCGGCACTGCCGGGCGTGAAGCCCTGGCCAAGGGCGCGCCGATCCTGTGTGACGCGCACATGGTCGCCGAAGGCATCACCCGCGCGCGCCTGCCGGCGAACAACCCGGTGATCTGCACCCTGCGCGACCCCAGCGTGCCAGACCTGGCCAAGGCTGAAGGCAACACCCGCTCGGCGGTGGCCCTGGAGCTGTGGCGCCCGCACCTTGAGGGCAGCGTGGTGGTGATCGGCAACGCGCCGACCGCGCTGTTCTACCTGCTGGAAATGATCGATGCCGGTGCACCCAAGCCTGCGCTGATCCTCGGTTTCCCGGTCGGTTTCGTCGGTGCTGCCGAGTCCAAGGCCATGCTCGCCGCCGACAGCCGCGGCGTGCCCTTCGTGATCATGCAGGGCCGCCTGGGCGGTAGCGCCATGGCCGCCGCCGCGGTCAATGCCCTCGCCACGGAGGTGGAATGATGCACGCACGCGGACGACTGCTGGGCCTGGGCGTGGGCCCGGGCGACCCTGAACTGATCACGGTCAAGGCCCTGCGCCTGCTGCGTGAAGCGCCGGTGGTGGCGTACTTCGTGGCCAAGGGCAAGCGTGGCAACGCCTTCGGCATCATCGAGGCGCACCTGCAGGCCGAGCAGACCCTGCTGCCGCTGGTGTACCCGGTGACCACCGAGGCGCTGCCGGCACCGCTGTCCTACGAGCAGGTGATCAGCGACTTCTACGACGAAGCCAGTGTGCAGGTGGCCGAACACCTGGATGCCGGGCGCGATGTGGCGGTGATCTGCGAGGGCGATCCGTTCTTCTACGGCTCCTACATGTACCTGCACGACCGCCTGGCCTCGCGCTATGAGGCCCAGGTGATCCCCGGCGTCTGCTCGATGCTTGGCGGTGCCTCGGTACTGGGCGCGCCGCTGGTGTATCGCAACCAGACCCTGACCGTGCTCTCCGGCGTGCTGCCTGCCGACGAGCTCCAGCGCCGCCTGGCCGACGCCGACGCGGCGGTGATCATGAAGCTGGGGCGCAACTTCCCCAAGGTTCGCCAGGTGCTCACCGAGCTGGGCATGGAGGGCCGCGCGTTGTACGTCGAGCGGGCGACCATGGCCAACCAGAAAATCGTGCCGTTGGACGAGGTAGACCCACAGTCCTCGCCGTACTTCTCGCTGATCATCGTGCCGGGTGAAAAATGGCAGGGATGAACAACGCACCGGCCATCGTCATTCTTGGCCCCGGCAGCCTGGCGACCGCGCAGCGCATCCAGCAACGTTATCCACAGGCCGTGATCCATGGCCTGCAAGGGCGCGTGGAGGGGGCCGAGCGCTACTACAGCGCATTCGGCGACACCCTGCGGGCGCTGTATCGGCAGGACACCCCGATCATCGCCCTGTGCGCCGCCGGTATCGTGATCCGCACCCTGGCGCCGCTGCTCGACGAGAAAGGCAGCGAGCCGCCGGTGCTGGCCGTGGCCGAGGATGGCAGTGCCGTGGTGCCGCTGCTCGGCGGGCTGGGGGGGGTCAATGGCATGGCCCGGGACATCGCCGAGGCCCTGGGCGTGAACGCCGCGATCACCACCAGCGGTGAACTGCGCTTTGGCACCTGCCTGCTCAACCCGCCCGAGGGCTATGCCCTGGCGGACCTGGAGCAGGGCAAGCGGTTCGTCTCGGACCTGCTGGCCGGTGAAGCGCTGCGCATCGAAGGCCATGCGCCTTGGCTCGACCAGGCGCAGCTGCCGGTCAGCGACAACGCGCAACGCACCCTCCATGTGGGCAGTGCCGCGCGCCCGGCCAACCGGGACGAGCTGGTGATCCATGCGCGTTGTGTGGTGGTGGCGGTTACGGCCGGTGGCGCCGACCTGGCCCGGCAGGTGCGTGACGCCTTGCAGGCGGCGGGTATCGCCGAAGCGGCGCTGGCTTGCCTGCTGGCGAGCGAGGCCGACATGGCCGAGCCGGCCTTGCACGAGGCTGCCCAGGCGCTTGGCGTTGCCCTGCGCTTCGCCCCTGCGGCCAGCAGCCTTGAGCAGATGCTGGTCGATACGCTGCCGCAGGCGCGCGTCGAAACCCACGCCGGGTTGGCTGTGGCGGTTGCTGGAACGCCGGTCGACAGCGCGCAACTGGGGCGCCGCCGTGGTCGCCTGGCCGTGATCGGCCTGGGCCCTGGTGCTGCCGATTTGATGGTGCCGGCGGTCAAGGCTGAACTGGCCCGCGCCCAGGATGTGTTGGGCTATGAAACCTACGTGCGCATGGCCGGCCCGTTCCGCGACGACCAGGTACTGCACTGCACCGACAACCGCGAAGAGATGCAGCGCGCCCGCCATGCGTTCGAGCTGGCGGCTCAGGGGCGCTCGGTGGTGGTGGTGTCGTCGGGCGACCCGGGCGTGTTCGCCATGGCCGCTGCAGTGCTCGAAGCGCTGCATGAATCAAGTGACCTGGGCTGGCAACGGGTTGACCTGCAGATCCTGCCGGGCGTTTCGGCGTCGCTGGCCACCGCCGCGCAAGCCGGTGCGCCGCTGGGCCATGATTTCTGTGTGATGTCCCTGTCGGACAACCTCAAACCGTGGTCGATCATCGAGAAGCGCCTCGAGCTGGCGGCCCAGGCTGACCTGGTGCTGGCGTTCTACAACCCGATTTCCAAGTCGCGGCCGCATCAGCTGGGTCATGCACTGGAAGTGGTGCGTCGCCATCGCGAGGCCCATACGCCGGTGGTGCTGGGGCGTGATATCGGTAGGCCGGGGCAGACCCTGAGGACCGTCACGCTGGGCGAGCTGGAGCCGGAGATGGTCGACATGCGCACCATGGTACTGGTCGGCTCGTCGACCACCTGCACCTTCCCCCGTGCCGATGGCCGCGAGTGGGTCTACACCCCGCGTTGGTACCCTGCGAAAGCCTGACCTGCAAGGAAGGCTGACCTGCTGAACGGCGCATTCTGACCTGCATAGCCTTCGAGTCTCACCCGGCATCCGCCGGGTTCTGACTCAAGGATATGCATGATGAGCAATAACCTGATTTCCGATACCAATTCTGCCGCCGTCGTCGAGCAATCGCTGATGGCTTTCGCTGCCGGCATGAACCTGCAGAATCGCACCGATGTCATGAATGCCTACCAGTTCGCCTCGCTGGTGGCCTCCAAACTCTATGATGGCGAGCACCAGAGCGAGGCGTGGTACAAGCAGAACCTGAAAGTGATGGAGGACTTGGGCTGGCTGACCGTGCGTCGTACCTACGAGCGCGAGATGTCTGAATCGCAGTCGCTCACCGTGGGCGCCGTCGCCTTTAAAGCCATGCGGGTTGTCGGCCAGGCCGCATTCGGTGGCCCAATAGCCGACGCTATCGGCAAAGTGGCCGAGGCTGCCCTTGAAGGCCTGGGACAAATCACCGAGGCCCAGGACATCTTCAAACACAACTTCAAGGACAGGCTGGTCGGGACCATTGGCCTGGCGGCTTGCCTTGAAACCGACGACGGTCAACTGATGATGGTGCATACCGCCGTCAGCACCAAAGGCATGAACCGCGACCTGGATACCGTGGCCTTCGAATGGAAAAGCACCGGCACCTACCACTACTCGGGCACCGCGCTGCTGACCTTCAACAACCATCACTACGCCCGTGTGCGCGAGCATGTGGAGGCGCGCTTGGGTGATCGTCGTTTCGAGAACGTGCTGCAATACGAAATCTGATCCATGAGCCTTGGTTGCCGCCCGCTATGGCTGCGGCGGTGGCCAGGCCTGCCCGGCAGACAAGGGCCGGGTGCTGACAAGGGAGCACGCATCATGGACAAGCACAGAGCGGCAGTGGCGGGTAGCAGCCTGCTCGCATTCTTGCCTGGCGTTACCGCTGCGCAGCGTAGCGCGGTGCAACTGGCAGCGTTGATGGCCGAGCGCGTGACGCGCACCGACCATGACCAAGGGTTGGTGACTGACTGGTTCAACCATTACCGCAGGCAACTGCAGTTTTATGGATGGGATGCCTTGTCGGCCGAGCAGGAGCATTGGCCTGGGCTCGAGCGCCCTGGCATCGTCAATGCCGCGCTGCGACGGATCGATGCCACCGCGGGCGAGCGTTACTCGACTGTGCTGGGCCTGGCGATGGCGGGGTTGGCCGAGAACGAATGGGCGTTGCTCAATTTCGAGCAGCGAACCCGGGAACGTGGGGTTTTCCAACTGTTGCCGTGTGCGCCCAGCAAGCCGGGATATGTGGATCTGGTGCTCTATCGCGAACACTGCGAACGCGACATGCTCAACACCGGTTTTTTGCTGCGCAATCGTGAAGCGACACGGGTGCAGGCGGAGCTGGTGCGCTTCAATACGCGCTTGTTCGACCAGGCGTATCGCAGCCTGGTGGAGCAACGCCTGGAAAAGGTCGCCCGGCAGCAGATCCTGTCCTTCGAGTGCTGAGGCGCGTTACGGCACCATGTAGCCCTTGATCCCGGTGAAGATAATCTGCGCCGCCAGTGCGCAGACGAACAGGCCCATCAGCCGGCTGACGATCTGCAGGCCCTGGTCGCCAAGCAGCCGTTCGATACGGTGCGAGAGGTACAGCACCAGGCCCACGGTGAAGCTGGCCAGGGCAATACTGACAATGGCCAGCAGCTTGTCGTCCCAGTGCGGCTGGCTCACGCCCATCACCAGCAGCGCACCGATGGTGCCCGGGCCGACGGTCAGCGGGATGGTCAGCGGCACGATGGTCACGTCCTGCTGCACGTTGTCGGTCTGGACCGCCGACTTGCCCTGGGCCATGGCCAGCGCCGAGATGAACAGCACCGAGCCCGCGCCGATACGGAAGGCGTCGGCGGTGATGCCGAACACGCCGAAGATCACCCGCCCGAACAGGTACAGCAGCACGCTGGCGATCAGGGTGGCGATGGCCACGCGCCAGGCCAGTTGCTTGCGCTCCTTGCTGGAGTGGCCGCGGGTCAGGCTGATGAAGCACGACAGCACGAAGAACGGGCTGTAGAGCACGAGCATTTTCAGGTAGACGCTGAACAACTCATGGAGCATGGGGTGGGTCCGCGGCGGGGTAGAGTGGCAACTGTATAGCACGGATCCTGTAGGAGATCCCCCAACCCTGCGGGCTGCGCTGTCGTGCAGGGAACATTGCCAGCACCCGCACCGCGATCCCCTGTGGGAGCGGCTTTAGCCGCGAAGCAGGCGACGCGGTGGATGGCACCGGCTTCGCCGGTGTTCGCGGGCAAGTCGCAGCGGCGAACCGCCGCTCCCACAGGGATCGCGTAGGCTTTTTTAGAATCTGAGCAAGACAGTTGCTCCTACAGGATCTGCGTGGTGTCGCCGGACACCACCTGGCGATGCCCCGCCCAGTGCTGGATCAACTCTCGCAGCTGCGACAGCTCCACCGGCTTGGCCATGTGCCCGTCCATGCCGGCCAGGCGTGCGCGCTCCTTGTGTTCGGCGAGGATGTGCGCGGTCAGCGCCACCACCGGGGTGCGCGGGCGTTGGTTGGCGGTTTCCCAGGCACGCAGCTGTTGTGTGGCGGAAAAACCGTCGAGCACCGGCATTTCGCAGTCCATCAGCACCAGGTCGTAGCGCTTGGCCTTCATCGCCTGCAGGGCCTCTTCACCGTTGCTGGCGGTGTCCGGTTCGAGGCTCAGCTTGCCGAGCATGCCGCGGATGACCTTGGTCGAGATGCTGTTGTCCTCGGCCACCAGTACGCGGAAATCGTGCGGCAGGTCGAGCGGCTGCTGAGTCCCCGGTGGCAAGGGCGGTGCGGCCAGTTCGCGGCCGCGCAGGGCCAGCTCTTCGGCCAGCGTGGTCTTGAGCGTGTAGCCGGCCACGGGCTTGGCGAGGATGCGCTTGACCCCGGCATTGCGCGCGATGACCTTGCTCGGCGCATTGCTGATGCCGGTGAGCATGACCACCAGGATGTCGTGATTGAGGCTAGGGTCTTCCTTGATCTTCGCCGCCAGTTGCATGCCGGTCATGCCGGGCATGTTCTGGTCGAGCAGCACCACGTCGAAATAGTCGCGCAGGTGCGCCTTGGTGCGCAGCAGGGCCAGTGCCTCCTTGCCGGACGGCACGGCGCTGACGTTCATGCCCCAGGCGCTGCATTGCTGCACCAGGACTTTGCGGCAGGTGTCATTGTCGTCGACCACCAACACCCGTGCGTCGCGCAGCGGGCCGTCGAGGTCGGCAGGCGGTTGCTCCAGGCGCTGAGGGTCCAGTGGCAGGGTCAGCCACAGCGTGTTGCCCATGCTGGTGCTGGTCTTGATGCCGAACTCGCCCTGCATCAGGCCGATCAGTTGCTTGGCGATCACCAGCCCGAGGTGGCCGCCGAGCTTGTTGCTGGAGAGGAAGTGGCGGCTGTGCAGTTCGGCCTGCAGCAAGGCGTCGCGTTCGGCCGGCGCCATGGGCGCGCCGCTGTCCTGCACGGCAATGCGCAGGCGCGGGGTGTCGCCACGCTGGTCGAGGGCCACCACCAGCAGGATCTCGCCCTGCTCGGTGTTTTTCAGGGCATTGTCGAGCAGGCTCGACAGGGCCTGGCGCAGGCGGGTCGGGTCGCCGCTGACCACCCGTGGCACTTGTGGCTGGGTGAAGCTGATCAGCTCGATGTTCTGCTGCTCGGCCTTGGCCCGGAAGATGTTCAGGCAGTCTTCGATCAAGGCGTTGAGGTCGAACTGCACGTCGTCCAGTTCGATCTGCCGTGATTCGAGCTTGGAGATGTCGAGGATCTCGTTGATCAGCGTCAGCAGTTCGTTGCCGGCGCTGTGGATGGTCTGCACGTAGTCGCGTTGCTTGACCGACAGCGGCGTGCCCAGCAGCAGCTCGGTCATGCCCAGCACGCCGTTCATGGGGGTGCGGATCTCGTGGCTGATCTTGGCCAGGAACTCGGCCTTGGCGTTGATCTCGGCGTCGCTGGCGGCCAGGGCGCGGCTGGCGCGGAAGCGCTCCTCGCTGATGCGCCGCAGGCGCTCGCTGACCGCCAGGTTGAGCAGCAGGCCGCTGACCACCGTCAGTACCATCAGGATGCACAGCAGCCAGGGCGTGGGGGTGCGCGTAAGGCCCAGCAGCGCCGGCAGCAGCACCAGGCCGCCGATGTTGTACACCAGCATGGCCAGGGCAAACAGCCGCGCCGGCCCGTAGCCCTTGTACCAGTGATAGCTGCTGACCAGCAGCATGCTCAGGCTGCCCAGGGCCAGCAGGGCGTAGGTCATCAGGTTCAGCGGCAGGGTGTCGACGAACAGCAGCACCAGGCCACTGACCGCGGCCACCAGCATTTCCCCGTGCAGCAGGCGGTTAAGGCGTGCCGAACTGCAGGGGGCGAAGAAGTGCAGGGTGAAATACAGGCCGGCCAGCCCGGCCAGCACCAGGGTCAGGTAGGCGGCTGGGGTCTGGGCGCTGTACCACAGGTGCCACCAGGGGCCGCTGAGGTTGAGCAGAATGAGTGCGCTGAGCAGCATCAGGGCGTGGTAGAGCGCCAGGATCAGGGTGGTGCTGGAGCGGCTGTAGGCGAAGCGGATCAGGTTGTGCAGGATCAGCATCAGCAGGCCGCCGAACAGCAGGCCGAACAGCAGCGGCTGGCGCTGGTCGGCGGCGGCCTGGGCGGCAGGCTCCAGGCTGATGGCTGGGCGCAGCTGGTGTTCCGACACCAGCCGCAGGTACACATCCACCGCCTGGCTGCTGCGTGGCAGTGGCAATACGTGGTCGCTGCCATGGACCGACAGGGTGCTGGCTTCGCCCTGGCGCCCGTGGTGCAACTGGCGCAGCAGCTTGCCGCCTTCGAGGGCGTAGAGGTCGATGCGTGACAGGTCGGGGGCGAAGATGCGCAGCAACTGCTCCTGCTCGCCCGGTTCAAGGCGGTAGTGCAGCCACAGGGCCTGGTCGGGGAGGGCAGCGTCCAGTTCGTCGAGCGGCAGGGGGCTGAACTGGTTGCGGTAACGCTCGGAGCGCACGTCGGAAAGCTGCAGATTGGCCTGTTCATCGAGCAGCGCCGACCACCCGCCGGCGTCTTCGGCCGCAGCCGGGAGCAGGCAGAACAGGGTCAGCAGGCTGATGATCAGGGCTGTGGCAATCCGAAGCCGACGCACGACGAAATCCCTTCTTAGCTAATGTGCCGGATAGCAACTATGCGCGGCGCGCCAAGGCGAAGGCAAGGCCCCGTGGGGCCTGGCCGACGAGCCGAGGGCCGTGCGCGACGGCCCTGGGCGACAGCATTACTGCTGGTGTTCACCGCGCTCGCGGGCAATGGCCCGGTAGCCGATGTCGCTGCGGTAGAAGCTGCCTTGCCACTTGACCTGTTCGGCCAGGCGGTAGGCTTGTTGCTGGGCGGCCTCGACGGTATCGCCCATGGCGGTGGCGCAGAGCACGCGGCCACCGGCGGTGACCACCTGGCCATCCTTGAGCGCGGTACCGGCATGGAACACCTTGCCTTCGAGCTTGGCGGCAGCGTCCAGGCCGCTGATTGCCGCGCCCTTGGCGTAGTCACCCGGGTAGCCGCCGGCAGCCAGTACCACGCCCAGGCTCGGGCGCGGGTCCCACTGTGCTTCGACCTTGTCCAGGGCCTTGGCGAAGGCGGCTTCGATCAGCAGCACCAGGCTCGACTCCAGGCGCAGCATGACGGGCTGGGTTTCCGGGTCGCCGAAGCGGCAGTTGAACTCGATGACCTTGGGGTTGCCCGCCTTGTCGATCATCAGGCCCGCGTAGAGGAAGCCGGTGTAGACGTTGCCTTCCTCGGCCATGCCGCGCACGGTCGGCCAGATCACCTGGTCCATCACGCGCTGGTGCACGTCGGCGGTGACCACCGGGGCCGGGGAGTAGGCACCCATGCCGCCGGTATTCGGGCCGGTGTCCTGGTCGCCGACGCGCTTGTGGTCCTGGCTGGTGGCCATTGGCAGCACGTTGTGGCCGTCGACCATGACGATGAAGCTGGCTTCTTCGCCGTCGAGGAACTCTTCGATCACCACGCGCGAGCCGGCTTCACCGAAGGCATTGCCGGCGAGCATGTCGCGCACGGCATCTTCGGCTTCCTGCAGGGTCATGGCGACAATCACGCCTTTACCGGCGGCCAGGCCGTCGGCCTTGATCACGATCGGCGCGCCTTTTTCACGCAGATAGGCCAGGGCCGGCTCGATCTCGGTGAAGTTCTGGTAGTCGGCGGTCGGGATCTTGTGGCGGGCCAGGAAGTCCTTGGTGAAGGCCTTGGAGCCTTCCAGCTGGGCGGCGCCCTTGGTCGGGCCGAAGCAGTCCAGGCCGCGGCTGCGGAACAGGTCGACCACGCCGATGACCAGTGGGGCCTCGGGGCCGACGATGGTCAGGTCGACGTTTTTCTCGGCGAAGTCGGCCAGTTGCTCCAGGGCGGTCACGTCGATGGCGACGTTTTCACACTTGGCTTCGGTGGCGGTGCCGGCGTTGCCCGGAGCGACGAAGATTTTCTCGACCCGTGGGTCCTGGGCGACTTTCCACGCCAGGGCGTGCTCACGGCCGCCGCTGCCGATGATCAAAACTTTCATGTAAGAACCTCGAAATCTGTTTTGCGGCGATCCCGTTCCCCTGTAGGAGCGGCCTTGTGTCGCGAAAGGACCGCAGAGCGGTCCCGGGATTTCTGTGTTGAAGCTTGAATCCTGGGGCCGCTTTGCAGCCCTTTCGCGGCACAAGGCCGCTCCTGCACGGGGCCGGCGATCGGCCTGGTATCTGATTAGTGGCGGAAGTGGCGCATGCCGGTGAACACCATCGCGATACCGGCTTCGTCGGCAGCGGCGATGACTTCGGCATCGCGCATCGAGCCACCCGGCTGGATAACCGCGCTGATACCCACTTTAGCCGCGTTGTCGATGCCGTCACGGAACGGGAAGAACGCATCCGAGGCCATGACCGCACCCTGTACCTGCAGGCCAGCATGCTCGGCCTTGATGGCAGCGATGCGTGCGGAGTTGACGCGGCTCATCTGGCCGGCGCCGACACCGATGGTCTGGCGCTGCTTGGCGTAGACGATGGCATTGGACTTGACGAACTTGGCCACTTTCCAGGCAAACACCAGGTCGTGGATTTCCTGCTCGGTCGGCGCACGCTTGGTGACGATCTTCAGGTCATCGGCGGTGATCATGCCGATATCGCGGCTCTGCACCAGCAGGCCACCGTTGACGCGCTTGAAGTCCCAACCGGCAGCACGCTCGGCTGGCCACTCGCCGCATTCCAGCAGACGCACGTTCTGCTTGGCGGCCACGACGTCGCGGGCAGCCTGGGAGATTTTCGGGGCGATGATCACTTCGACGAACTGACGGTCGACGATGGCTTGGGCGGTTTCGCCATCCAGCTCGCGGTTGAAGGCGATGATGCCGCCGAACGCGGATTCGGTGTCGGTGGCGTAGGCCAGGTCATAGGCCTTGCGGATGCCGCCTTCGTTTTCCGGTACTACCGCGACGCCGCACGGGTTGGCGTGCTTGACGATGACGCAGGCCGGCTTGACGAAGCTCTTCACGCACTCCAGCGCCGCGTCGGTGTCGGCCACGTTGTTGAACGACAGCTCTTTGCCCTGCAGCTGGATGGCGGTGGAAATGCTGGCTTCGCCTTTCTTGGCTTCCACGTAGAACGCCGCGCTCTGGTGCGGGTTCTCGCCGTAGCGCATTTCCTGGGCCTTGACGAACTGGCTGTTGAAGGTGCGCGGGAACTCGCTGCGGTCTTCGGTGCTCAGGGTGTCCTTGGCCTGGTCGATGGTGCCCATGTAGTTGGCGATCATGCCGTCGTAGGCGGCAGTGTGCTCGAACGCCTTGAGCATCAGGTCGAAGCGCTGGGCGTAGGTCAGGCCACCGGCCTTCAGGCCTTCGACGATACCGGCGTAATCGCCGGCGTTGACCACGATGGCCACGTCTTTGTGGTTCTTGGCTGCCGAACGAACCATGGTTGGGCCGCCGATGTCGATGTTCTCGATGGCGGTCGGCAGGTCGCAACCTGGCTTGCTGATGGTGGCTTCGAACGGGTACAGGTTGACCGCGACCAGGTCGATCGGCTTGATGCCGTGCTCGTTCATGATGGCGTCGTCGGTGCCGCGACGGCCAAGGATGCCGCCGTGGATCTTCGGATGCAGGGTCTTGACCCGGCCGTCCATCATTTCGGCGAAGCCGGTGTAGTCGGCCACTTCCACCGCGTTGACGCCGTTGTCCTTGAGCAGCTTGTAGGTGCCGCCGGTGGACAGGATCTCGACACCGAGCTGTTGCAGCTCACGGGCAAATTCGAGGATCCCGGTCTTGTCGGAGACGCTGATCAAAGCGCGGCGGATCGGCAGGCGGGTAGTCTGGTCGGTCATTTCAGATTCCATAACGCGGTGGAGTCAGCAAAAAAGGCGCCTCTTTGCATGAGCGCCTTTTTGGTTGGGGTTCTGGCCTTACAACAGATCGTACTGCTTGAGCTTCTTGCGCAGCGTGCCTCGGTTGAGCCCGAGCATCTCGCTGGCCTTGGTCTGGTTGCCCTTGACGTAGTTCATCACGCATTCGAGCAGGGGCGCCTCGACTTCGGAGAGCACCAGGTTGTACACGTCCGTGACGGTAGCGCCTTCCAGGTGGGCGAAGTAGTTGTGCAGCGCCTTCTCGACGCTGTCGCGCAGGGTCTGGCCCTCCTCGCTCGGCGTGTTCAGGTGCTGCTTGAGGTTGGCGTTGTCGCTCACGGGCGTTGTTCCACTCACTAATGTCTCGGTCATCATCGTCATGCGGCCACCCCTTGTTCGTCCTCTGTCCCAAGGCTCTGTCGACGTTCGGCGAAATAGGCCTGAACGTTGGCGCACTGCGCTTGTGTGTCTTGCAAAGCGTTGAACTGGCTGCGGAACTCCTTGCCGCCAGGTCGGGTTGCCAGGTACCAGCCAACGTGCTTGCGGGCGATCCGCACGCCCATTACATCGCCATAGAAGGCATGCAGCGCGGCCAGGTGCTCCAGCAGAATGCGTTCCACTTCGTCCAGCGCAGGGGCGGGCAGGTGCTCGCCGGTGCGCAGGTAATGCTCGATCTCGCGGAAGATCCACGGCCGCCCCTGGGCGGCACGGCCGATCAAGAGGCCGTCGACCCCGGTGGCGTCCAGCACCGCCCGGGCCTTTTCTGGCGAGGTGATGTCGCCGTTGGCGAATACCGGGATCGACACCGCCTGCTTGATCGCGGCGATGGTGTCGTACTCGGCGTCACCGGTGTACAGGTCGGCGCGTGTGCGGCCATGCACCGCCAGCGCCTGGATGCCAGCCTGTTCGGCGATCTTCGCCACGTTCAGGCCGTTCTTGTTCGCCCGGTCCCAGCCGGTGCGGATCTTCAGGGTCACCGGTACCTCGACAGCGCCGACCACGGCGTGGAGGATCTCGCTGACCAGGGCTTCGTCTCTCAATAAAGCAGAGCCGGCGGCCTTGTTGCAGACTTTTTTCGCCGGGCAACCCATGTTGATGTCGATGATCTGGGCGCCGGCTTCGACGTTGGCCCGTGCAGCGGCTGCCATCATCTGCGCATCACCGCCGGCGATCTGTACCGAGCGTGGCTCGGGATCACCTTCGTGGATGCGGCGCAGGCTCGACTTGCGGCTGTTCCACAGGCTCATGTCGCTGGACACCATTTCCGACACCACCATGCCCGCCCCCAGGCGTTTGCACAGCGTACGGAAAGGTTGGTCCGTGACCCCGGCCATGGGCGCAAGGATCAGGTTGTTGTGCAGTGTGTATGGGCCGATGCGTACCGCCGACATAGGTGTTCCCTGTTGTGGGGCCGAATCAATGGAGTTGAAAAAGGGTGGGCATGATACCCGCTCTCGATGACCGGATAAAGATGAATCTGGATAAAATCTGAACAGTTGCGGCGTTATGCCCAGGGGTTTGGGACAGCCGGTTGGCGCCGGTGATCCGGCGCCGGGCAGGGCCGGATCACTCCGGCGAACGGAAGCTCAGGCTGTAGTTCACCGCCTTCGGCCCCGGGTCGAGGATGTCCAGGGCGATATGGATCGGCGTCTGGCTGGGCATCTCGCCGCGGCCGGCCAACTCCCCCGACAGGTACTCGCTGGGCTTGAAGCGCCGGCTGGCGATCAGCTGGCCATTGAGGTCGGCGAAGCGCAGCTCCAACAGCGGGAAGGGCTGGGCGAAGGGGGCACGGTTGTAGATGATCGCGTCGACGATCAGCGCGCCCTTGAAGTCAGGGTGGCTGCGCACCACCAGGTTGCTGCTCTTGATCCGCGAGATGTCGACGCGGGTCGGCACCTGGCAGCCGACCATCGGGCACAGCTGCTGGAACCACGGGCGGTACTGGTCCTGGCGGGCCATTTCGTCGAAGTGGTACCAGACGTACTGGAACGCCAGCAAAGCGGCCGCCAGCAGCGTCAGCAGCCCCCACAGCAGGCGCTTGCCCCAGTTCGGGGCCGGTTTTTCCCAACCCAGTTGCAGCGGGTCGTCGACCACGTCGACCAGCGGCTCCTTGCGTGTGCGCTCGGGCTTGATCGTCAGGCTCGGTTCCAGGCGCTCGTCGGGTTGTTCGTCCAGGTCGTCGGCGTCGCGGGCCGACAGGCGTACGCTGCGGATATCGTCGTCCAGTGCCGACAGGCCGGGCACGGGGAGCGGCTCGTCGCGGCCGGACAGGCGCTCGACCGGGGCGTCGAGGTCATCGTCGAGTGGCTCATGGCTGACGACGGGTTCGTCATCCAGGTCGAACTGGGCGCTGCCCAGGGTCGGCTCGGTACGTTCGTCGGCGGCCGGTTCCAGGTCCAGCGGCTCTTGCTCGACCAGCACCGGCGCCTCGGTATGCTGCACTGAGGGCTCGACAGGCTCGTCGGTGGCGGTGCCGAACGGCTCGTCGCTGTGCTCGTCGACGCCATGCTCGTCACGGCGGGCATGCAAGGTGGGTGCTGGCGTGGCGGCCCGCCGGTCGCCCGGGCTGCGCCGCTCCAGGCGAGCCAGTTCCTGGTCGAGGTCGAAGTCCTCCAGCGCCTCGGCGGTGCTGGCCCAATCCCGCTTGACCGGTGGTGCAGGCTCGATGGCCGGCGCCACTATCGGCTCGGCCGCCTGTTCAAGCTCGGCCGCCTGTTCAGGTTCGGCGACCGGGGCGGCTGGCTGCCCCGTGGCCGCGCGATTCTGCTCCAGCAACTGCTTGGCGGCGTTGAACACCTGCAGGCAGTTGCCGCAGCGCACCACGCCACGCGCCACGCTCAACTGGTGATGAGTGACGCGAAAGCTGGTCTGGCAATGCGGGCACTGGGTGACGAAACTGTCGGTCATGCGGCGGTCCGGGGGCTGTGCAGGTGTTGAGTCTAGGCGTGCTTAGCGGCGACGACCACTGATACGTACCCAGCCATCGCGCACGACGATCGGGTCCAGGTCGAAGTCGGCGGCGTAGGCTGCGGCCACTTCCTCACCCTGTTCGGCCAGGATGCCCGACAGTGCCAGCAGGCCACCGGGGCGCACCAGGCCGGACAGTTGCGGTGCCAGCGCTACCAAAGGGCCTGCCAGGATGTTGGCGACCAGTACGTCGGCCTGCATGGCCGGCATGTGCTCGGGCAGGTACAGGGGGAATTTTTCGTCGGCGATGCCATTGCGCTGGGCGTTGTCGCGCGAGGCTTCCAGCGCCTGCACGTCGATGTCGGTGCCGACTGCTTCACGGGCGCCGAGCAGCAGCGCGGCGATGGCGAGGATGCCCGAGCCGCAGCCAAAGTCCAGCACCTGGGTGCCTTGCAGCTGTTGGCCGTCGAGCCATTCCAGGCACAGCGCGGTGGTCGGGTGGGTGCCGGTGCCGAACGCCAGGCCCGGGTCGAGCAGCAGGTTGACCGCGTCCTTCTCCGGCGCCTCATGCCAGCTCGGCACGATCCACAGGCGCTGGCCGAAGCGCATGGGCTGGAAGTTGTCCATCCAGCTGCGCTCCCAGTCCTGGTCCTCGATCACCTCGGCTTCGTGCTCGGGCAGCGTGGCGCCGGTCAGCAGGGTCAGGTGGGCAAATACCGCGTCGGGCTGGGTGTCGGCCTCGAACAGTGCCAGCAGGTGAGTGTGCGACCACAGCGGGGTGGTGTTGAGGTCCGGTTCGAAGATCGGCTGGTCTTCGGCATCCATGAACGTCACCGACACAGCACCCACTTCCAGCAGGGCGTCTTCGTAGGTTTCGGCTTGTTCCGGGCTGATGGCCAGGCGTACTTGCAGCCAGGGCATGGCGGGCACCTTTGGTAAATCGACAGGGGCAGCCCGAGGCTGCGCGAAAGGGCGCCAGTTTACGTCAGGCGGGCGCTAAAAGGGAGTGAGGCAGCGAGTGGGGCATAGCAATAGATACCGCGGATCCGTCTGCGCTCAGCGTCAGGCTGCAGCCACATTCACCGTGAGGTACTGATGATGACTAACGAAACACTGGGCGTTCGGCTGACTCAATGGGACGAAATTGTCGGCGAGCGTCTGGCCACGCAGCTGTCGTTGCAAGCCGTGATCGAAGAGCAGATTGCGGTCGAGTTCCAGTTTCTGGTGCCCGAAGTGGCACTCACCCCGCACCTGCTGTCGGCGCTTTACCAGGCCTCGGTGATGCATGCCAGCGGGTTGTTTGCGCAGATCGAGGCTGGCGCCGAGCAGGCATGGCGGGAGCAGGTGCCGCAAGACCAGCATGAAAACGTGGAGATCGTGATCGAAAGTGTCAGTGTGCGTTTCATCACTGCCTATGACGACGCGCTGCGGCGCCACTGGTCGCGACGCCCCGCCGATCTGGTGGAGTCGACGCTTTATGTGCAGCGCCTGCGCGAGGTGCTGTTCGATCATGTGATGGACCTGCAGGCACTGCTGGAGCAAGGGCATGCCGGTGATGCCCTGCAGGGGTATATCCAGGCTTACCAGCAGGCGTGGTTCGAGCAGGCGCCCTCGAAACTGCTGGCCTGACAGAACGTCCATGCAAAGGTGCGCCTAACGTCTGGGAGCTGTTGCGCAGCCCATCGCTGGCAAGCCAGCTCCCACAGGACAGCGCATATCTCAAGCTTTGCGCGGCCCATGTGGGAGCCGGCTTGCCAGCGACGGGCCGCCAGGCGGCCCCAAGCGATCAAGTGATCGACACTAGCACCCGGCCCTTTCACCGTTCACGACGCACCCGGCGAAACGATGATCTTGACGTTGTGCTCCTTGTTGTTGACCAGCTCCTCGAAGCCCAGCTCGACAATCTGTTCCAGCCCGATACGCCCGGTGACCAGCGGCCTGATATCCAGGCGCCCGTCATTGATGAAGGCGATCACGTCGGCGAACTCGCCGTTGTAGGCCAGCGCGCCGAGCACCTGTTTCTCGGTGGCCACCAGTTCGAAGAAGTTGAATTCGCTGGGCTCTTCGAAGATCCCCACCAGCACGCACTTGCCGGCCTTGCGAATCGTGTCGATGGCCAGCTTGGCGGTGTGCTTGTTGCCGATGCACTCGAAACTCACATCGGCCCCCAGCCCGCCGGTCAGTGCGCGGATCTCGGCCAGGGCGTCGCACTGGCTGGGGTCGAGCACGGTGCTGGCCCCCACTTCCAGCGCCTTGGCCTTGCGCGCCGAGGACATTTCCAGGGCAATCACCTGCGCCGCGCCGGCGGCCTTGGCACACATGATGGTGCACAGGCCGATGGTGCCGGCACCGACCACCACCACGTTCTGCCCCAGCAGGCTGCCGGCCTTCTTCACCGCGTGCATGCCCACCGCCAGCGGCTCGATCAGCGCCCCGGCCTCGCGCGGGAAGCCCTCGGGCAGCTTGTACAGCAGGTTGGCCGGCACGTTGACCCGCTCGGCGAAGGCACCGTTGTTCATCAGCCCGGTGAAGGCCAGCTGTTCGCAGATGTTGTACAGGCCGTGGGTGCAGTAGTAGCAGGTGCCGCAGTGCTGGCAGGCATCCGCCGCCACCGGGTCGCCCACGGCGTAGCCCTGCACGCCGTCCCCGAGCTGGACGATCTCGCCGCAGAATTCGTGGCCGAGGATGCACTGGCCCTGGATACCGGTCAGCGGGTGCGGCGCCTCGACCGGGATGAACACGGGGCCGGCGACGTACTCGTGCAGGTCCGAGCCGCAGATGCCGCACCAGTCCACCTTGATCTGCACCCAGCCAGGCGGTGGGTCGGCGGGCAGCGGCACCTGTTCGACGCGGATATCGTGGCGGCCATGCCAGACGGCGGCGCGCATATGGGTGTGGCTCAGGTCGTTCATTGTTGTTGTCTCCAGGCTCACGGGAAAAGGTCAGTGCTTGCGCAGGAACGCCAGCACCTGTTGGTTGACCTGCTCGGCGGCTTCCATCTGCACCATGTGGCCGACCGCCGGTATGACCTGTACTTCGGCGTCCAGGCCCTCGGCATGGCTGGCCGGGATGATCGCGTCGGCGGCGCCCCACACCACCAGCGTCGGGTGCTGGCCGAGCACGGCGCGCAGGTCGTGGCGCTGGCGGTCGCCCTCGGCGAGGGCGGCCGACAGTTGCTGCAGCGCGCTGTCGACACCCTCCAGGCGCTTGAACTTGAGCATGTCTTCGAGCAGTTGCCGGGTGACCAGCCCGGGGTCGGCGAACAGCTGGCTCATCGGCCCCTTCAGCGCATTGCGGTTGGCGGCGGCGACGAAGCCTTGCAGGTACTGGCCGTTGATGGCGTCGCCGAGCCCGGCGCTGGCGATCAGGCTCAGGCTGGCCACGCGCTGGGGCGCCCTGCGCGCGAGGTTGAGGCTGACCGCACCGCCCATGGAGTGGCCGGCCAGGTGCGCGCGGGGGATGTCCAGGTGGTCGAGCAGGGCCAGCACGGCGTCGCTCAGTTCATCCAGGTCGCCGCGTTGCAGGGCCTTGGCCGACTCGCCATGGCCGGGCAGGTCGAGGGCGATGACCCGCCGCTCGGCGGCCAATGCCGGGTGGTTGAACAGCCAGTTGTTGAGGTCGCCGCCAAAGCCATGCACCAGCACCAGCGGCGTGCCGCCTTCGCCCAGCTCGAACCAGCGCAGCAGGCGCCCGTTCACTTCGGCCTTGTGCGGGGTCGGCCCCTGGGCCTGCTCGCCACCACCCTGGGCGACGAACTCGGCCTGGAAGCGCTGCACCACGGCGTCGATCTCGGCTTCTTCGGCTTCGCCTTCGACCACCACCGCCAGCAACGCACCCACCGGCAGGGTTTCGTCGGGCTGCGCCACCAGCCGGCGCAACACGCCGCTGAACGGGGCTTCGACACTGCTGCTGATCTTGTCGGTCTCGACGTCCAGCACCTCGTCGCCCTTGTGGATTTCATCGCCCTCCTGCTTGAGCCAGGTGTCCACCCGGCCCTCGGTCATCGACAGGCCCCACTTGGGCATGGTCAGTGTGTGGATCTGGCTCATGCGGCGCTCCTTGCGGCTTCGATCACTTTGCGCACAGCGGCCTCGACCTTCGCCGCGTCGGGGATGTACAGGTCTTCCAGGGCGTCGGAGAACGGCACCGGGGTGTGCGGCGCGGTGACCATCTCGATCGGGCCCTTGAGGGCGCCGAAGGCTTTCTGCGCCACCAGTGCACTGATGTCGGTGGCCATCGAGCAGCGCGGGTTGGCTTCGTCGATCACCACCAGGCGCCCGGTTTTCTCGACGCTTTCCAGGATGCTGTCTTCGTCCAGCGGGCTGGTGGTGCGCAGGTCCAGCACTTCGCAGTCGATGCCCTGGCGCGCCAGGTTGTTGGCCGCCTCCAGCGCCACATGGACCATGCGCCCGTAGGTCACCAGGGTGACGTCGTCGCCGTCACGCACGAAGTTGGCCTCGCCGAACGGCACCGTGTAGACCTCTTCCGGCACCTCGCCCTGCAGGCTGTAGAGCAGCTTGTGCTCGCAGAAGATCACCGGGTCGTTGTCGCGGATTGCCTGGATCAGCAGGCCCTTGGCGTCGTAGGGCGTGGCCGGGCACACCACCTTCAGGCCGGGAATGTGGGTCCACAGCGAGGTGAGCATCTGCGAGTGCTGGGCGGCGGCGCGCAGGCCGGCGCCGTACATGGTGCGCATCACCAGCGGGGTGACCGCCTTGCCGCCGAACATGTAGCGGAACTTGGCGGCCTGGTTGAGGATCTGGTCCAGGCAGCAGCCGGCGAAGTCGACGAACATCAGTTCGCACACCGGGCGCAGGCCCTGGGTGGCGGCGCCCACGGCGGCGCCGACATAGCCGATCTCCGACAGCGGCGCATCGAGCACGCGGCCGGGGAACTGGTGGTACAGGCCCTTGGTGACGCCGAGCACGCCGCCCCAGGCATCGTCCTCGCCGGGCGCACCGGCGCCGCCGGCGACGTCCTCGCCGATGATGAACACCGTGCTGTCACGGCGCATTTCCTGGGCCAGGGCTTCGTTGATGGCCTGCTGGTAGCTGATCTTTCTTGCCATGGTGGTGCTCCTTCTTGTTCTTGTTGGTCCGGGCTCAGGGGTAGCTGACGTAGACGTCGGTGAGCAGGTCGGCGGGCTGTGGCTTGGGGTCGGACTTGGCGCGCTGCACGGCGTCCTCGATCAGGTCGGCGACACGGGCGTCGATGGCGTCGAGTTGCTCGGGGCAGAGCAGCCCGGCGCGGGTGGTCTTGTTGCGAAACTGCAGCAGGCAGTCGCGCTGCTCGCGCAGGTTCTTCACCTCGTCCGGGGCGCGGTAGGTCTGGGCGTCGCCTTCGAAGTGGCCGTAGTAGCGGCTGAGCTTCACTTCGATCAGCGACGGCCCCTGGCCTGCGCGGGCGCGCTCGATGGCGGCGCCGGCGGCCTCGTACACCGCGAAGAAGTCGAAGCCGTCGATGGTGACGCCCGGCATGCCGAAACCGGCGGCGCGGTCGGCGATATGGTCACAGGCCACCGACCAGGTCGAGGCGGTGGCCTCGGCATAGCCGTTGTTCTCGGCGACGAAGATGCACGGCAGGTTCATGATCGAGGCCAGGTTCATGGCCTCGAATACGGCACCTTCGTTGGAGGCGCCATCGCCGAAGAAGGCGATCGACACATCGTCGCGGCCCTTGAGCTTGGCCGCCAGGGCGGCGCCGGCCACCAGGGGCGCGCCGGCACCGACAATGCCATTGGCACCGAGCATGCCTTTCTCAAGGTCGGCGATGTGCATCGAGCCGCCCTTGCCGCCGCACACGCCGGTCTTCTTGCCGTAGATCTCGGCCATCATCCCGTACACGTCGACGCCCTTGGCGATGCAGTGGCCGTGGCCGCGGTGGGTGGAGGCGATGCAGTCGCTGTCGCGCAGGTGCGCCATGACCCCGGCGGCGGAGGCTTCTTCGCCGGCATAAAGGTGGACGAAGCCAGGGATTTCGCCGGTGGCGAATTCCACGTGCAGGCGTTCTTCGAAGGCGCGGATGGTGCGCATCACTTCATAGGCATGCAGCAGGTTTTCCGAACTGAGCTGATTGGACATCTTGTTGTTCTCCAGGGTTGTCTCAACACGGGGTTGCAGGGTGCAGCCGGTGGCCACGGGGGACCGCCAGCAGGTGATGGCGGGCGGCATGCGCGAGCACGGCTTCGACGTCCACGGTCAGCGGGCCCTGGGCATCGAGGGTGATGGTCGGGGTGTCGTGGGCGGCGAATTCGATCTCGCGCTCGCCGTCCAGGGCCAGGGTGCCGCTGGCCAGGCACAGGCGCTTGGGGATGCCGGGCGTGAGCGTGCCGCTGGCGCTGATCCCGCAGCCTTGCAGCAGGCCCGGGGCCAACGGGGCGAGCAGGGCCTGTTCGGCGCCGGGGTTCAGGCGTACCCAGGCGCCGTGCGGGGCCTGGCGCGAGACCGGCTGCCACAGCCCGCACAAGGCGGACAGGCCGATGGCGTGGGGTTCGGCGAAGCAGGCGAAGACCTCGGCCAGGTCATCGCTGCGGCTCAGGGCGCGGGCGCCGATGAAGCGCTGCGGCGATACCGCGACCTCGACCAGCGCCCATTCGCACAGGCCCTGCTCGGGCACCTTCACCAGCAGCCGTTTGTTGCGGCGCAGGCCGAGGCTGGGCGGGATGCGCCCGCTGGCCAGCAGGCCACCGGCCAGGCCGGCGCTGGTGGCTTCACGCAACTCGGGGAAGGCGTTGTTGGTGCCGGTGGACAGCGTCAGCAACGGCACGTCACCGGCCTCGGCGGCCACCGCCTTGTGGGTGCCGTCGCCGCCGAGCACGGCGATCATCGCCACGCCGGCCTCGACCATGCGCCGGGCGGCCAGGCGGGTGTCGGCGACGGTCTGGGTCAGTGGCAGGTCGAGCAGTTGCAGGGCTGGCCAGCTTTGCTCGCGGGCATGCGGGCCCTGGCTGGCCTTGAGCACGGCAGCGGCGATGCCGGTCATGTCGGTGGGCAGCAGCACCCGTGCGATGCCGGTGGCGCCGAAGGCGGCCAGCAGGCGCTGGATCGCCGAGGCCTTGTCGGTACTGGAGTACAGCCCGGCACTGGCGGTCAGGCGGCGCAGGTCACGGCCGGAGGCAGGGTTGGCGATGATGCCGATGGCGGCGGGTTGCGGCATGGCGCACCTCGAATTCTTGTTTGCCAGGGCAGGAGCAAGCGCGGTGCCAGGTTTTTTCAAAGGCGCTGGGAGTACCGACGCAGAGCGCTTTGGCCGCTGCTGACGGGGAGAGGCGAAGGCCCTTGGCGAGACGCCCGGTGCCAGGGCGGGCGGGGCTTGGGCGAGACGCTGAGACGCTGCGTCTCAGGTGGGCCGGCAATCACACAGCGCTTGTCGGGTTATCCGCGCTGGCGCTTAATGGCCGCACAACGACAAGAACAATGAGAACCGGAGGGCCCCAATGCTTGCCGCGAACTCCAAAGCCCATGTCGACTGCGTCAGCCGGGTGCTGAAGAACGCCGAACGCCTGCCCCAGGCGCCGGTGCCGCCGCTGATCCTCGATTCGTGGCGCCGTTCCATGGAGCTGTACCGCCTCGACCCTGCCTCCCAGCAGGGCCCGCGCATCCTTTCGCAAAGCCTGCTCAACGAATGCCGCGAGCGCGCCGAACTGTTCCTGCGTATCGCCAGCGATGCCGTCGCACGCCTGCATGAGCGGGTGCGGGGCGCCGACTACTGCGTGCTGCTCACCGATGCCCAGGGCCGCACCATCGACTACCGGGTCGAGTCGGCGATCCGCAACGACTGCCGCAAGGCCGGGCTGTACCTGGGCACCTGCTGGTCGGAAGGCGAGGAGGGCACCTGTGGGGTGGCGGCGGTGCTGACCAGCAAGGCGCCGGTCACGGTGCACAAGCGCGATCACTTTCGCGCCGCGTTCATCGGCCTGACCTGCACCGCGGCGCCGGTGTTCGACCCGGCCGGCGAGCTGCTTGGAGTGGTGGACGTGTCGGCGCTGCAGTCGCCGGATGACCGACGCAGCCAGCACCTGATCCGCCAGTTGGTGGAGCAGACCGCACGGGAGATCGAGAACGCCTTCTTCATGCACAGCGTGCAGGGGCATTGGGTGATGCGCGCCCATGGCACGCCGGGCTACGTCGAGAGCCAACCGGACTACCTGCTGGCCTGGGACAGCGATGGCCGCCTGCAGGCGATTAACAGCCTGGCCCGGCAGCGCCTGCTGGAGCGTGACGGGCGGCTGCCCGAGCATATCGGCGAGTTGTTCGACCTGGACCAGTTGCGCCGCGCCCACGATGCCTCGGCCCAGCGCCTGCCGGGGTGGGGCGGGCTGTATGGGCGGGTCAGCGCGCCGCAGCGGCGTGGGCGTGCGCAGCCCGTGCGCCAGGCCCAGGATGCGCGCATCGAACAGCACCTGCGCCTGGCCACGCGGGTCAAGGACTGCAACCTGGCGGTGCTGGTACAGGGGGAAACCGGGGCCGGCAAGGAGGTATTCGCGCGCCAGTTGCACCAGCAGAGCCAGCGCCGCGACGGGCCTTTTGTCACCCTCAACTGTGCGGCTATCCCCGAGAGCCTTATCGAGAGCGAACTGTTCGGTTATGTCGCCGGGGCCTTCACCGGTGCCTCGGCCAAGGGCATGCAGGGCCTGTTGCAGCAGGCCGGTGGCGGCACGCTGTTCCTCGACGAGATCGGCGACATGCCGCTGCACCTGCAGACCCGCCTGCTGCGTGTGTTGGCCGAAGGCGAGGTGGCGCCGCTGGGCGCGGCACGGCGCGAGCGTGTGGATATCCAGGTGATCTGCGCCACCCACCGCGACCTGGCGGCGATGGTCGTCGAGGGGCGTTTCCGTGAGGACCTTTACTTCCGCCTGGCCAACGCCCGCTTCGAATTGCCGCCGCTGCGCGAGCGTGACGACCGGCTGGGGTTGATCCACCAGTTGCTGGGTGAGGAGGCGGCCGCCTGTGGGGTCGAGGTGCTGTTGGCGGATGCGGCGCTGGAGGCGTTGCTGGTGTATCGCTGGCCGGGCAATTTGCGCCAGCTGCGGCAGGTGTTGCGCTATGCCTGCGCGGTGAGCGAGGGCGGGGAGCTGCGGCTGGAGGATTTGCCGCAGGAGGTGCGTGGCGAGCGGGTGGCCGTGGTGCAGGCGGCGTCTTGCCCGGCGCGGCAGCTGTTGCTCGATGCGCTGATTCGGCACCGCTGGAAGCCGGCGGAGGCGGCGCGGGCCTTGGGGATTTCGCGGGCCACGTTGTATCGGCGGGTGCATGAGCACCGGATCGAGATGCCGCGGATGAAGCGATGATCGCCGGGGGCCGCTGCGCAGCCCAATCGCCGGCAAGCCGGCTCCCACACGGAACGCGTACACCTTGTGGGAGCGGCTTTAGCCGCGAAACAGGCGACGCGGTGGATGGCACCGGCTACGCCGGTGTTCGCGGCTAAAGCCGCTCCCACATGGACCGCGCCATCCTCAAGGCTTGCGCCGTGCCTGTGGGAGCTGCGGTTCGCCGCTGCGACTTGCCGGCGATTGGGGCGCGCAGCGGCCCCAGGTTTTCTAAGGCCATAAAAAACCCCGGCACCGGGCCGGGGTTCTTTCATCTCGCTAACGCGATCACTCCTGGTTGGCCAGTTTGTGCTCGAGGTAGTGGATGTTGACGCCGCCTTTGCAGAAACCTTCATCACGCACCAGGTCGCGGTGCAGCGGGATGTTGGTCTTGATGCCGTCGACGACGATCTCGTCCAGGGCATTGCGCATGCGCGCCATGGCTTCGTCGCGGTCTTTGCCGTAGGTGATCAGCTTGCCGATCAGCGAGTCGTAGTTCGCCGGCACCGAATAACCGCTGTACAGGTGCGAATCGACGCGAACGCCGTTGCCACCCGGGGCGTGGAAGTGCTTGACCTTGCCTGGGCTCGGGATGAACTTCTTCGGGTCTTCGGCGTTGATCCGGCACTCCAGCGAGTGGCCGCGGATCACCACGTCTTCCTGGCGGAACGACAGCTTGTTGCCAGCGGCGATGCTGAGCATCTCCTTGACGATGTCGATGCCGGTGACCATTTCCGAAACCGGGTGTTCAACCTGGACGCGGGTGTTCATCTCGATGAAGTAGAAGCGGCCGTTCTCGTACAGGAACTCGAAAGTACCGGCACCGCGGTAGCCGATCTCGATGCACGCGTCGACGCAACGCTTGAACACTTCCTGGCGGGCCTTCTCGTCGATGCCCGGGGCCGGTGCTTCTTCGAGGACCTTCTGGTGACGGCGCTGCAGCGAGCAGTCACGGTCGCCCAGGTGCACGGCGTTGCCCTGGCCGTCGGACAGGACCTGCACTTCCACGTGGCGTGGGTTGGTCAGGAACTTCTCCAGATACACCATCGGGTTGCCGAACGCAGCACCGGCTTCGGTGCGGGTCAGCTTGGCCGACTCGATCAGGTCTTCTTCCTTGTGCACCACGCGCATGCCGCGACCACCACCGCCACCGGCGGCCTTGATGATCACCGGGTAACCCACCTCGCGGGCGATTGCCAGCGCGGTTTCTTCGTCTTCCGGCAGCGGGCCGTCGGAGCCCGGAACGGTCGGTACGCCCGACTTGATCATGGCGTCCTTGGCCGACACCTTGTCGCCCATCAGGCGGATGGTGTCGGCTTTCGGGCCGATGAAGATGTAGCCGGAGTTTTCCACCTGTTCGGCGAAATCGGCGTTTTCCGCGAGGAAGCCGTAACCCGGGTGGATCGCGGTGGCGCCTGTCACTTCGGCAGCGGCGATGATCGCCGGGATGTGCAGGTAGGAGTTCTTGGACGGCGCAGGGCCGATGCAAACCGTTTCGTCCGCCAGGCCCAGGTGCATCAGTTCAACGTCGGCCTTGGAGTAGACAGCGACGGTCTTGATGCCCATCTCTTTGCAGGCACGCAGGATCCGCAGGGCAATTTCCCCGCGGTTGGCGATCAGGACTTTTTCGAGCTTCCCAGACATCGTTGGCTCTCCGCGGTTCAAACGATGGTGAACAGCGGCTGGTCGTATTCAACCGGCTGACCGTCTTCTACCAGGATGGCGTCGATCACACCGCCGATTTCGGATTCGATGTGGTTCATCATCTTCATGGCTTCGACGATGCACAGGGTGTCGCCCTTCTTCACGGTCTGCCCCACTTCGGCGTAGTTCGGCGAGGTTGGCGAAGGCTTGCGGTAGAAGGTGCCGACCATCGGCGAGCGCACCACGGTGCCTTTCAGGGCTGGGGCGGCAGCGGCGGCTTCGGCAGCCGGGGCAGCAGCAGCGGCAACCGGGGCGGCGACAGGCGCGGCCATCGGAGCAGGTGCGTAGTACTGTTGAGCGGCCGGGGTCTTGCTGTTACGGCTGATGCGAACGGACTCTTCGCCTTCCTTGATCTCCAGTTCGTCGATGCCGGACTCTTCCAGCAGTTCGATCAGCTTTTTGACTTTACGGATATCCATTAATCAGCAACTCCCAAGGTTCGGTCGGGGACTTAATTTGAAAACGTGTCGAAAACGTTTCTTCTGAGCCTCGGCCCGTGGGCCAAGGCTTTGTGTCATCAGGGCTGTGCGTTGGCAGCCAGGTGTTCCAGCGCAGACTCAAGGGCCAGCCGGTAACCGGTGGCGCCCAGGCCGCAGATCACCCCTACGGCAACATCGGAGAAGTAGGAGTGATGACGGAACGGCTCGCGTTTGTGCACGTTGGAAAGGTGCACTTCGATGAATGGGATGCTCACCGCGAGCAATGCGTCACGTAATGCGACGCTGGTGTGGGTGAAAGCGGCCGGATTGATCAGGATGAAGTCCACGCCTTCGTTGCGCGCTGCGTGGATACGGTCGATCAATTCATATTCGGCATTGCTCTGCAGGTATTGCAGATGGTGGCCGGCGGCGCGGGCGCGCTGCTCCAGGTCCTGATTGATCTGCGCCAGCGTGGCTGCGCCATAGTGGCCCGGTTCGCGGGTGCCGAGCAGGTTCAGGTTGGGGCCGTGCAGCACCAGTAGGGTTGCCATCTGCGATTCCTTGGTTTTGTAGGGCAATTCGACATAGCGCGGCGACTATGCCGCAAGCAGCGATGAGTGTCCAGTTCCCGGCAATAGCCAGCACGATGAGCGAGATTCGCGCAAAGTATGTGACCAGATGATTAACTCTGGTCACTTGTTACCGGTTTTTTCACCGGTCGCGGGAAGTTATAGACCGAGTTGGCCGCGCACGCGCGCCAAAACCTGGGCAAAATCGCCGGCGTTTATCTCGCCGATCACCCGATCAGTGGTCATTTCGCTGCCGTTCGCCGCAAAAAACATCAGCGCGGGCGGGCCGAACAGGCGGTAGCGGTCGAGCAGGGCGCGCTGTTCGGCGTTGCTCTGGGTGATGTCGAAGCGCAGCAGGCGGAACGCGCCCAGTTGCTTGACCACAGGCTCGGCGTTGAGCACTTCGTGCTCGATCACCTTGCAGCTGATGCACCAGTCGGCGTACCAGTCGAGCAGCACCGGCTGGCCGGCGGCCTTGGCCTCGGCCAGGGCCGCGTCGAGGGCGGCCGGGGTGGTGAGGGTCTGCCAGGCATCGGCCTGGGCCTGGGGGGCTGCAGTGGCCGCGACTGGCGCGGGCAGCGGGCGCAGCGGGTCGCCCTGGCCGTTCAGGGCGCCATACCAGCAGGCCAGTGCGTACACCAGCAACACCAGGCCCAGCAGCTGCGCCAGGCGTTGGCGCGGTGACTTGACCACGAACTCCAGGGCGCCCAGGAACAGCGCCACGCCAGCGGCCAGCAGGCCGACCAGCAGCAGGGTCAGCGGCCCCGGCAGCACACGGCTGAGCAGGCCGATGGCCAGGCCCAGCAGCAGTACGCCAATGGCGTTTTTCACGGTGTTCATCCACGGGCCGCTCTTCGGCAGCCAGGCCGCGCCACCGGTGGCCACCAGCAGCAGCGGGGCGCCCATGCCCAGGCCCAGGGCGAACAGCTTCAGCGCGCCACCCACGGCGTCGCCGCTGGCGCTGATGTACAGCAGCGCACCGGCCAACGGCGCCGATACGCAAGGTGAAACCAGCAGGCTCGACAGCACGCCGAGCACCGCCGCACCCAGCAGCGAGCCGCCGCGGGTGTGGTTGGCGACCTTCTCCAGGCGGTTGCCCAGGGCCTGGGGCAGCTTGATCTCGAACAGGCCGAACATGGCCAGGGCGAACAGCACGAAGAACCCGGCGAACGGCACCAGCACCCAGGCCGACTGCAGGCGCGCCTGCAGGTTGAGGCCGGCGCCGAACAGGCCCATCAGTGCACCCAGCACGGCGAAGCTCGCCGCCATCGGCAGCACATAGGCCAGCGACAGCGACAGGCCACGCAAGCCGCCGACCTGGCCGCGCAGCACCACCCCGGACAGGATCGGCAGCATCGGCAGCACGCAGGGGGTGAAGGTCAGGCCAAGGCCAGCCAGGAAGAACAGCGCCAGGGATTTCCAGTTCCAGCCCGCTTCACCGGTGGCCGGCAGCGTGCCGCCTTCGCCCGGAATGCTCAGCCGCTCGGTTTCCGGCGGGTAGCACAGGCCTTTGTCGGCGCAGCCCTGGTAGCCCACCAGCAGGGTGAAGGCACGTTGATCGGTGCGTGGCAGCTCTATGTCGAGGATGCCGTGGTACACCTCGACGTCGCCGAAGAACTCGTCGTGCTTGGCCTCGCCCTTGGGGATGTTCGGTGTGCCCAGGGTGATGTCCGCAGGTTCGGTGCGGAACTGGAAGCGGTGGCGGTACAGGTAGTAGCCGTCGGTGGCAACGAAGCGCAGCTTGATGCTTTGCGCGTCGGCCTGGACCAGGCTGAGCTTGAAGGCTTCGTGTACCGGCAGGAAGTCGGCGCTGTTGGACAGCGAGGCGGCGCCGAGGGTGGCGCTGGGGCGGTTGTCGAGCAGGCCGCTGGCGAAGGCGGGGCTGGCCAGCAGCAGGAACAGCAGGAAAAACAGGCGGCGCATGGCGGACTCGCGAGGTGGAACTTGGCGGGCATGATAGCGGAGTTGGGAGAAATATAGGGTTGTTGTGCCTAGGGGAGTGACGCAAGGCCGCAGGCAGTGGTTTGCCTGTGCCGGCCTCTTCGCGGGCAAGCCCGCTCCCACAGGGACAGCGCTGACTTCATGACTTGCGCACTACCTGTGGGAGCGGGCTTGCCCGCGAAGAGGCCAGCACAGGCGCCGCCGACCTCAGAGCCGGAACGCGCGCACCGCCGTATTCAGCTCACGACCCAGCTTGAGCAACTGCTCGCCCTGCTCGCGGCCTTCACCAATGCGCTGCAGGTTGTCCTCACCCAGCGCGTGAATCCGCTCGCTGTGCCCGCGAATATCGCTCACCGCGCCGGTCTGCTGCGCGGTCACATCGGCAATCCGCACGGCGGTGTCGGCAATGGTGCGGATGGCGCTGACAATCTCGTCCAGCGCGCCATCGGCCGATTGCGCCTGGTTGGCGGTGGCCTCGGCATGCTCCAGCTGGGCGCGCATGCCGTCCACCGAGTCGCGGGCGGCTTGCTGCAGGCGGTCGATCAGCGCCTGGATCTCGCCGGTGGCACCGGTGGTGCGCTGGGCCAGCGAACGTACTTCGTCGGCGACCACGGCAAACCCTCGGCCCATTTCGCCAGCGCGGGCGGCTTCGATGGCGGCGTTCAGGGCCAGCAGGTTGGTCTGTTCGGCAATCGCGCGGATGACGGTGAGCACGCCGCCGATGGTGGCCGACTCCTCGGCCAGCTGTTCGATCATGCGCGCGTTGCCCTGCACCTCGTCGACCAGCGAGCGCAGCCCGGACAGGCTTTGGCCGATCACCGTCTGGCCCTGTTCCACCGCACGTCCGGCGTGGTGGCTGGCCTGGGCGGCGGCGCTGGCATCGCCGGCCACCTGCTGGATAGTCGCCTCCAGTTCGCCCAGGGCATCGCGGATCTGCGCGGTGTCGCCGGCCTGGCGCTCGGCGCCGTCGTGCAGGGCGCTGCTCATGCCGGCCAGGGCGTGGCTGCTGCCCGCCACCTGCTCGGCGTTGTGGCGCAAGGTGCCCACCAGCTCCACCAGGTACTGGCGCAGGCGGTTCAGCGATTCCTGGATGTCGTGCAGTTCGCGGTTGGTCTTGCCCAGCTCGATGGTTTGCGCGAAGTCGCCTTCGGCCCAGCGCGAAAGGGCTGGCGCCAGGCTGCTCAGGGTGCCTGCCAGGCGCCGTTGCAGGGTATCGATCAGCAGGGCGATCAGCAGGATCAGGCCGATCATCAGGCCTTGGAGGATGCGTACTTCGCCGGCGATTCTGGCGTGCTGGGCGCGCACTTGTGGTTCGAGCCCGGCGATGGCCTGCTGCACGGCATCAAGACGTTCGCCGGTGCTGGCGGCCAGGGCAGTGCGCCGCTCGATCTGCTCGCGGGTGCGTTGCAGCTCGGCGGGGTAGCGGTTGAGCAGGCTTTGCAGCTCACGCTTGAGGCCGACTGCGACGTCTTCCTGTTGGGCGCTGGTTTGTGCGTCCAGGCCCATCATGGCGGCAAAGTCGTCGGCGTTGGATTCGGCGGCGCGGGTCACCCCCAGCAGCGGCAGGCCGTCGAGGGTCTGCGCCTGGGCGGCGATCAGTTGCAGTTCGCGCTGCACTTCATCGGCCAGTTCCGCGCGGCCACTGCTGACCAACTTGTCGCGGGCCAGCGACAGCCGGCCCAGGTGCAGGGTGGCTTCCATCAGCGGGGCAAGGTAGCGGCTGGCCTCGGCATGGCCGCTGTCGCGGGCGTAGCCGGCCAGTTGCTCGAGGTTGGCCCCCAGTTCGCGCTCGGCCTGCAGCAGCAGTGCTTGCGGGTCGCCAGCCAGTTTGCCGGCGGCCAGCAGTTCGTTGGCAGTGAAGGCCTGCAGGCTGTCGAGGCTCGGGCGCAGTTTGCCCGACAGGTCCTCGGGCCAGTCGGCCAGGGCGGCCTGCAGTTGCTTGTTGGCCTCCACTGCGGCGGCATGGCGCAGGGCATCACCGCTGGCCAGGTAGGCCTGGGTGTTGCGCGCGGCATCGTTCTGGAACTGCTGCGACAGGCCCAGGTAACGCTCCATCAGTTGATAGGGGCGCTCCAGTGCGCGTTGTGACCACCACAGGGTCGCGCCCAGGGCGATGCACACGGTTACCAGCAACAGGGTGTTGAAATTGGTCAGCCACTTCAGGCGCATAGCCGCGAACTTCCTGCGGGGGAGTGGAGGTAGGTGCCTGAAGTTATTGCGGTTTTATGACGCGGTGATGACGACGCGGGGTTGGCGCCAAAAATAAGTGGCACAGTGCCGGTATTGGGTGGCTTGGCCGCTCCTACACACAGGTCGGTGTGGGCGTCAGCGTCTACGGATCGACCCGCACCACGCAATTGCGCCCGGCATGCTTGGCCCGGTACAGCGCTTCGTCCGCCGCGCTGGCCATGGTCAGCGCATCGAGGCTGTCATCCAGCTGCACCACGCCGCCGCTGAAGGTGCACTGCAGGTCGTGGGGCTGCGCCGGGTAATGGATTTCGGCAAAGCGCCGGCGGATCTCGTCGAGCACCTTGTGTGCTGCCGCAAGGCCCGTGTTGGGCATGACGATGGCAAACTCCTCGCCGCCATAACGGCCGATGAAGTCGGTCTTGCGCAGGCGTTGCTTGAGGAACAGCGCAAGGCTCTTGATCACCCGGTCGCCCATGGGGTGGCCATGGCGGTCGTTGATCTTCTTGAAATGGTCGATGTCGAGCATGGCGAAGCACAGCGGTTGCTCTTCGCGCCGGGCGCGGAAGCTGCAGTCTTCGAGCAGTTGCAGGATGTGGGTGTGGTTGTACAGCCCGGTGAGGCTGTCGCGGACCATGCGCGCCTTGAGGTGGCGGGCACGGGCGGCGCGGTTGCGCACGGTGGTGATCAGCTGGCGCGAGCGGATCGGCTTGGTAAGGAAGTCGTCGCCGCCTTCGCTCATGGCGTCGAGCTGCTTGTCCAGGTCGTCCTCGGCCGACAGGTAAATGATGGGCACGCTGACATAGCGGTCGTTGTGGCGGATCACCTTGGCCAGCTCCGGGCCGGTGCAGGTGGGCATGTACAGGTCGAGGATGATCAGGTCGGGCTGGAAGTCCGCCAGCTCGCTCATGGTGCGGATCGGCTCGGTGAGCGTGCGGGTGATGATCCCGGCGCTGTTGAGCAGGCGCTCGGTGTGCAGGGCCTGGGCCCGCGAGTCGTCGATCACCAGCACGCGGAACGGGTCGTATTGGGTGGCGCTGGTCAGCAGCTCGACCTTTTCCAGCAGGCTGGAGGCTTCCAGGGTGCCGGTGAGGAATTCCTGGCCGCCGGCGCGCACGGCGGCCAGGCGGGTGGGGGTATCGGTTTCGTGCAGGCTGAAGAACAGCAGCGGGATGTGCTGCTCCAGCCCTTGCTGGGCCTGGGCTGCGAGCTGCAGGCCAGCACCGGGGCCGGTGAAGTCCACGTCCATGATGATGGCTGCCGGCAGGCGCTCGCTCATCGACGCCTGGAAGGCGTTGGCGCTGAACAGGGCCTGCACGGTCAGGCCGAAGAACTCCAGCTGCTGGGCCAGGCGCTCGGCGCGCTCATGGTCCTGCAGGACGATATACACCGGTTTGCGCAGGGGGGGCAGCGGCACATTGTCGAGTTGGTCGCCCTTGCGCAGGCCGGTGCGCGACAGGCGCTGCATCAGGCGGTTGAGTTCGGCGATCAGCTCGGAGTTGAGGCGCGCACTGTTGGCTTCGATGGCGCGCAGCGTCTGGCCGATGGCCGTGGACAGGTCGCCGTGCTCGGGTTGCTCGAAGCGTTCGGCGTAGCGCTGCAGCCGCAGGTTGGCTTCGCCCAGTTCACCCAGGCCGGCGCTCGACCATTCGCCACGCTGCAGGCGCTGCCAGATCTCGAGGATCTGCCGGGCCTGGTGGATGACCCGCTGGGCAAAGTGCTGCTTGAGGCGCTCGTGGCTCGGGTCGGCTGGCTGGGTCATGTCCTGACTGCTTGTTAGTAGAGGAGGTGCAGGTTCAGTGATGGCTCTATGCTAGCACCGCTTTTCCGACAAGCGAGTGCCCAGGGTCAACAAAGTGTTCAAGGATGATTATTCAGTTGTCGACCCGTTGGTCGCTTATACGAATGGCGGCGTCTGCTTTATAGTGCTGCCACGCGGGCTTGCCGTGGCACCCTGGCGCCAGCCAGAGGTCCAAGCCCTGTACCGTCTCCACTGATCAAGGACAATGCCATGCTGGATTGGAAAAACCGTGAGGCCAAAGCCGAGCCTCGCGAGCGGGTCGAAGCCCGTGGCTCGGCCACCCGTAGCTACCTGGGCGGCCTCTGGAGCCGCGCCCTGGGGACCCTGATCGGTCTGTACCTGTTGGTCTGCCTGGGCCTGGGCTGGTACTGGAGCGAGGAGCCGGCACTGTTCCCGGTGCAGCAGAATGCCCAGGCTGCCGCCGAGCGCAGTGGCCAGCAGATGGTGATCGGCTACACCACCGTCGAAACCCTCAAGACCGTCGCCGGCACCTTGCTCGACAAGCCGGGTGGCTACATCTCCAACGACCGCTTCCCGCCGGGGCTGTGGATGGACAACATGCCGAGCTGGGAATATGGCGTGCTGGTCCAGGTTCGCGATTTGTCCCGCGCGCTGCGCAAGGACTTCGCCCGCTCGCAGTCGCAGTCCACTGAAGACGCCGACCTGGCCAAGGCCGAGCCGCGCTTCAACTTCGACAACAAGAGCTGGATCCTGCCGTCGAGCGAGTCGGAGTTCGAAGAAGGCATCAAGTCGCTGACCCGCTACCAGAACCGCCTGGCCAAGGGCGACCAGGGCGCGATCTTCTATACCCGTGCCGACAACCTCAACAACTGGCTGGGTGACGTCGCGACCCGCCTGGGTTCGCTGTCGCAACGGCTGTCGGCCAGCGTTGGCCGGGTCAAGCTCAACAACACCCTGAAGACCGAGTCGGTGGCCCCGGGCCAGGCGCCTCAGGTCGATGAAGAGGTGGTCGAGACGCCGTGGCTGCAGATCGACAACGTGTTCTACGAGGCCCGTGGCCAGGCCTGGGCGCTGTCGCACCTGCTGCGCGCCATCGAGGTCGACTTTGCCGACGTGCTGGCGAAGAAGAACGCCACGGTCAGCGTGCGCCAGATCATCCGCGAGCTGGAAGCGTCCCAGGAAGCGCTGTGGAGCCCGATGGTGCTCAACGGCAGCGGCTTCGGCATGTGGGCCAACCACTCGCTGGTAATGGCCAACTACATTTCCCGGGCCAACGCCGCGGTCATCGACCTGCGCCAGCTGCTGTCCCAGGGCTGACATGGCCATCAGCACTGAAGAGGCCGCGCACCGCGCGGCCTCCGACGCTGAACGGGTGGCCTGGGTGGATGACCACGACCAGCCGCTCGGTGCCCTGCCACGGGCCGAGCTGCGTGAGCGCGGCCTGATCGGGCGCTGCACCTTCATCTTGCTGTTCAACAGTACAGGCGAGCTGTGCGTGCACCGGCGAACCCTGAGCAAGGCGCTGTACCCCGGGTATTGGGATGTGGCGGCGGGCGGTATGGTCGGGCATGAGGAAAGCTATGCCGACTCGGCGGCCCGGGAGCTGGAAGAAGAACTGGGGGTGAGCGGCGTTGCGTTGCGCTTCCACGAGAAGTTCTACTTCGACCAGCCGGGCAACCGGCTGTGGTGCGCGGTGTTTTCGGCGGTGTGGGACGGGGCGTTGCGCTTGCAGCCTGAAGAGGTGAGCGAGGCGCGGTTCATCGCTGTCGAGCAGGCCGAGCTGGAAAGTGCTTCGCTGCCGTATTGCCCGGATTCGCTGGCGGCTTTGCAGCGGTACAAGGCCAGCCAAGGGTAACGGCCGCAGGCCCCATCGCCGGCAAGCCGGCTCCCACAGTGATATCGCTAACCCTGTGGGAGCCGACTTGCCGGCGATGGGGCCCGAAAGGTCGCAAATCATTCGTAAATTGGCGCAATCCTGTACTTAGCAAGCGCCGGATTTATCGTTACACTGCGCGCCCTTTTCGGGCTGCCGCACAACCTTGCGGCAGTAGCGCCGCCCCTGCCAGAGTGGGGCTTCGCGGTCGGCTCCCGTCGGCCAGTTTTTGTCCTCAGCACCGAGGCACAAAAGTGACCAAGAAAGCTTCTTCCTTCGCCGCCCTTGGCGGTCTCGTTTACTCCACCGATGCCGGTCGGCACTGTCCTGACTGTGGCAAACCGGTGGACGCCTGCATCTGCAGCCAGCAGGTCATCCCCGAAGGCGACGGCATCGCCCGCGTACGCCGCGAAAGCAAAGGCCGTGGCGGCAAGACCGTCACCACCATCACCGGTGTGCCGCTGCCCCTGGACCAGCTCAAGGAGCTCGCCACCGCCCTCAAGCGCCGCTGTGGCACCGGCGGCGCGCTCAAGGACGGGGTCATCGAGATCCAGGGCGACCACGTCGAGCTGTTGCTCGGCGAGCTGACCAAGCAGGGTTTCAAGGCGAAAAAGTCCGGCGGCTGAGGCCGTCACGGGATTTTTGCCCAAGGCTTTCTAAACTCGGTTCTGTGCGCGTGGTCTACCTGCGGGCACGGACGAATCGTCATTTTCAGCTTCTACACTGCGCCCGCCCCTTGCGGGGCAGTGTCTTCGACTTATCCATAGGGGACTTGAATGTCCGTACGACGCACACGCAAAGACGATGGTAGCCAATGGACCGTGGCGGACAGCCGCAGTGTTTACGGCATCCGCCATTGGGGCGCGGGTTATTTCGCCATCAATGAAGCCGGGCGCGTCGAAGTGCGCCCCAACGGCCCGGGCAGCGCCCCGATCGACCTGTTCGAACAGGTTGAAGAACTGCGCCAGAGCGGCCTGTCGCTGCCGCTGCTGGTGCGCTTCCCGGACATCCTGCAGGACCGCGTGCGCCAGCTGACCGGCGCGTTCGACGCCAACATCGCGCGCCTGGAATACCAGAGCCAGTACACCGCGCTGTACCCGATCAAGGTCAACCAGCAGGAGGCGGTGGTCGAGAACATCATCGCCACGCAAAACGTCTCCATTGGCCTGGAAGCCGGCTCCAAGCCCGAGCTGCTGGCAGTGCTGGCGCTGGCACCGAAAGGCGGCACCATCGTCTGCAACGGCTACAAGGACCGCGAGTTCATCCGCCTGGCGCTGATGGGCCAGAAGCTCGGCCACAACGTGTTCATCGTGATCGAGAAGGAGTCCGAGGTCGCCCTGGTGATCGAAGAGGCCGCCGAGCTCAAGGTGAAACCGCAGGTGGGCCTGCGCGTGCGCCTGTCGTCGCTGGCGTCGAGCAAGTGGGCCGACACCGGGGGCGAGAAGTCCAAGTTCGGCCTGTCCGCCGCCCAGCTGATTTCGGTGGTGCAGCGCTTCCGTGACGCCAAGCTGGACCAGGGCATCCGCCTGCTGCACTTCCACATGGGCTCGCAGATCGCCAACCTGGCCGACTACCAGCACGGCTTCAAGGAAGCCATCCGCTACTACGGCGAACTGCGCGCCCTGGGCCTGCCGGTCGATCACATCGACGTCGGCGGTGGCCTGGGTGTCGACTACGACGGCACCCACTCGCGCAACGCCAGCTCGATCAACTACGACATGGACGACTATGCCGGCGTGGTGGTCGGGATGCTCAAGGAGTTCTGCGACGCGCAGGGCCTGCCGCACCCGCACATCTTCTCCGAGAGCGGCCGTTCGCTGACCGCGCACCACGCCATGCTGGTGATCCAGGTGACCGACGTCGAGAGCCACAACGACGAAGTGCCGCTGATCGAGAACAAGGAAAGCCTGCCCGAGACGGTGCAGTGGCTGGCCGATCTGCTGGGCCCGACCGACATCGAGATGGTCACCGAGACCTACTGGCGCGCTACCCACTACATGGGCGACGTGGCCGCGCAATACGCCGACGGCAAGCTGACCCTGGCCGAGAAAGCCCTGGCCGAGCAGTGCTACTTCGCCGTGTGCCGCCGCCTGCACAACTCGCTCAAGGCCCGCCAGCGCTCGCACCGCCAGGTGTTGGACGAGCTGAACGACAAGCTGGCCGACAAGTACATCTGCAACTTCTCGGTGTTCCAGAGCCTGCCGGACACCTGGGCCATCGGCCAGGTGCTGCCGATCATCCCGCTGCACCGCCTCGACGAAGAGCCGCTGCGCCGCGCGGTGCTGCAGGACCTGACCTGCGACTCCGACGGCAAGATCAACCAGTACGTCGACGAGCAGAGCATCGAGACCAGCATGCCGGTGCATGCGGTCAAGGAAGGCGAGGACTACCTGCTGGGCGTGTTCCTGGTGGGTGCCTACCAGGAGATCCTGGGTGACATGCACAACCTGTTCGGTGACACCGACTCGGTGAACATCTACCAGAACGCCGATGGCAGCGTGTACCACGCCGGTATCGAGACCCACGACACCATCGAGGACATGCTGCGCTACGTGCACCTTTCGCCGGAGGAGTTGATGACTCACTACCGCGACAAGGTGGCCAGCGCCAAGATCACTGCGCGCGAGCGGACCCAGTTCCTGGATGCGTTGCGCCTGGGGTTGACCCGGTCTTCTTACCTGTCGTCCTGATGATCCAAGGCCGCTCTTGCACGGTGTTGTAGGAGCGGCCTTGTGTCGCGAAAGGGCCGCAAGGCGGCCCCGGCGTTATTGAATCCAGCCCCCATTTTTCTGCAACCGCCACCCAGCCCACCCCAGCGTCACCGCCCGCAGCGCCATGAACAGCAAAAAGGCCAACCACAATCCATGGTTGCCCAACCCGCTCAGCCCCAGCGCAAAGGGCAGGGCGATCAGCACCGACACCAGCATTGCATTGCGCATCTCCCGCGCCCGCGTGGCGCCGATGAACAACCCATCCAGCAAGTAACTCCACACCGCAATCAACGGCAGCAGCGCCAGATACGGCAAGTACGGATACGCCGCTGCGCGCACGCTGGCGATATCGGTCTGCAGGTCGATGAACAAATGCCCGCCCAGCAGGAACAGCACGGCAAAGCCCAGGCTGACGATCAGCGACCAGCCGCAGGCCACCACCAGTGCGCGGCGCAGGCTGTCACGGTCGCGGGCGCCAATGGCATGGCCGCACAGGGCCTCGACCGCATGGGCCAGGCCGTCCAGCGCATAGGCGGTGAGCAAGAGGCCGTTGAGCAGCAGGGCATTGGCCGCCACCGTGGCCTCACCCAGGCGTGCGCCCTGCACGGTCAGCAGCAGGAACACCAGTTGCAGCGCCAGGCTGCGCAGGAAGATATCGCGGTTGACTGCCAACAGCGGCCGCCAGGCCTGCCAGCGTTTAAGCGCGGCCCAGGCAATACGCCCGGGGTAGGCGCGCAACGCCGGGCGGGTGAGGGCCAGGCCCAGCAGCGCACCGCTCCATTCGGCGATCACCGAGGCCCGCGCCGAGCCGATCACGCCCCAGTCCAGGCCCAGCACGAACCACAGGTTCAGGGCGATGTTGAGCAGGTTGGTGGTCAGCAGGATCGCCAGCGGCGCCCGGGCGTTCTGGGTGCCGAGGAACCAGCCGACCAGGGCGTAGCTGGCCAGCGCCGCCGGCAGGCCGAACAGGCGGGTGTGGAAGAAGGCTTCGGTGGACTCATGCAAGGCGGCGCTGGGCTGTATCGCCTGTAGCGCCAATTGGCTGAAGGGCAGGGCCAGCAGGCCGATCAGCGCGGCGAAAGCCAGTGCCAGCAACAGCCCCTGCACCAGCACCTGGCGCAGCGCGGCGCCGTCGGCACGGCCGGCAGCCTGGGCGGCGAAGCCGGTGGAACCCATGCGCAAAAAGCCCATCAGGCCGACCATGAAGGTGAACAGCGTGGCGCCGACGGCCACCGCGCCCAGCTGGTGGGCATGGGGCAGGTGGCCGATCACCGTGCTGTCGACCAGCGCCACCAGCGGCACCGAGATGTTGGACAGGATCATGGGCGCGGCCAGGCCCCAGACCTTGCGGTGGGTGGGGCGGTGGTGCCAGGCGGTGGACAGTTCAGACATGCGTAGGCCGGGGGTGCTTGGGGCCGCTTCGCAGCCCATCGCTGGCAAGCCAGCTCCCACAGGCTATGCGCCGAACCCTGTGGGAGCTGGCTTGCCAGCGATGGGGCGCGAAGCGGCCCCTTGTATGAAGGTCGGCCATTGTACCGACCCTGCAACCAAACCGCGCGAACAGGGTCTCACTTGCCGCGCCTGGCCAGGTAACCCCTGCCCCGTTGCGCTATAGTTGCCCCCCTCACGTACACGCTGCCGAAGAGTTCACTCTCAAATGCTCAACAAAGGATTGTTGCTGGCCTGCGCGCTGGCATTGCTCAGTGCCTGTGATTCCTCCACCCCGGACAAACCAGCGGCGCCCACCGAGGCCGCCACCGCTGCCGCGCCTGCCGAAACGAAAACGGCCAAGCGCGAAGACCCGGCCGTGCTCGCCAAGCGCTACGCCGGCCGCGAGCTCAACGTACTGGATGTTTCGGAAGTGCAGCTCGACGGTGCCAGCACCCTGTCGGTCAGCGTGTCCGCGCCGCTGGACGCCAACCAGGACTTCGCCTCCAAGTTGCACCTTGTCGACACCGTCAAGGGCAAGGTCGACGGCGCCTGGGAACTCTCCGACAACCAGATGGAGCTGCGCCTGCGCCACCTGGAACCGCAGCGCAAGATGGTCCTGACCATCGACAATGGCCTGCTATCGGTCAACGGCAATTCGCTTGAAGCCGAATCGGTCAGCCGCTTCGAAACCCGCGACATGCAGCCCACCGTCGGCTTCGCCAGCCGTGGCTCGCTGCTGCCCACCCGTCTGGCCGAAGGCCTGCCGGTGATCGCGCTGAACGTGCCCAAGGTCGATGTCGAGTTCTTCCGGGTCAAACCCGAGATGCTCTCGACCTTCCTGGCCAACTGGGGGCGCAACAGCAGCCTGTACTACTACCAGTCCAAGGAAACCCTGGACATGGCCGAACTGGTCTACGGCGGCCGCTTCGACCTCAACCCTGCGCGCAACACCCGCGAGACCGTGCTGCTGCCGATCGCCGGGATCAAGCCGTTGCAGGCGCCGGGGGTGTACCTGGCGGTGATGCGGGCCTCGGGCACCTACGACTACTCGCAGCCAGCGACCCTGTTCACCCTGAGTGACATCGGCGTTTCCGCCCACCGCTACCGCGACCGCCTGGACGTATTCACCCAGGCCCTGGAAGGCGGCAAGGCACTCAAGGACGTGACCCTCGAACTGCATGACGACAAGGGCAAGCTGCTGGCCCAGGCCAAGACCGACGGCGACGGCCACGCGCAACTGCCGATCACCGCCAAGGCCGACACCCTGATCGCCACCCAAGGCGTGCACACCACCCTGCTGCGCCTGAACACCGCGGCGCTGGACCTGGCCGAATTCGACATCACCGGCCCCCAGGCCAACCCGCTGCAGTTCTTTATCTTCGGCCCGCGCGACCTGTATCGCCCAGGCGAAACCGTGCTGCTCAATGGCCTGCTGCGCGACCAGGACGGCAAGCCGGTCAAGGCCCAGCCGGTCAGCGTCGAAGTGCGCCGCCCGGACGAGCAGGTGAGCCGCAAGTTCGTCTGGGAGGCCGACCAGAACGGCCTGTTCCAGTACCAGCTGCAGCTGGCCACCGAGGCACCGACCGGCCGCTGGCAACTGCTGCTGGACCTGGGCGGTGGCCGCAAGCAGGTCTACGAATTCCTCGTCGAAGACTTCCTCCCCGAGCGCCTGGCGCTGGAGCTCAAAGGCAGCAGCAAACCGTTGTCGCCCGAGCAGACCGCCACCATCCAGGTCAATGGCCGTTACCTCTACGGCGCCCCGGCGGCCGGCAACCGCCTCAGTGGCCAGGCCTACGTGCGCCCACTGCGCGAAGCCGTCAAAGCGCTGCCTGGCTACCAGTTCGGCGCGGTCACCGAGACCGAGCTGAACCAGGACCTGGAGCTGGACGAAGTCACCCTCGACCAGGCCGGCAAGGCCCGTATCGATATCGAAAGCCGCTGGAGCGAAGCGCGTTCGCCGCTGCAACTGACCGTGCAGGCCAGCCTGCAGGAGTCCGGTGGCCGGCCGATCACCCGCCGCCTGGAACAGCCGATCTGGCCCGCCGAGCGCCTGCCGGGGCTGCGTGGGCTGTTCGACGGTGAAGAAACCGACGGCGACGGCCCGGTGGAGTTCGAGTTCCTGGTCGCCGACCAGAACGGCAACAAGCTCGCCGCCAACGACCTCAAGGTGCGGCTGATCCGCGAGCGCCGCGACTACTACTGGAACTACTCGCAGAGCGACGGCTGGAGCTACAACTACAACGAAAAATTCCTCACCCAGAACGAAGAGACGATCAGCGTCAAGGCCGGCTCCACCGCCAAGCTGAACTTCCAGGTGGAGTGGGGCCCGTACCGCGTCGAAGTGGAAGACCCGCAGACTGGCCTGGTGTCGAGCGCGCGCTTCTGGGCGGGCTACCGCGCCCAGGACAACGCCGAAGGCGGCGCGGTGCGCCCCGACCAGGTGAAGATCGCCCTGGACAAGCCGGCCTTCAAGGACGGCTCCACCGCCAAGGTCACCGTCACCCCACCGGCTGCAGGCTCCGGCTACCTGATGATCGAGTCCGCCGACGGCCCGCTGTGGTGGCAGGAAATCGACGTGCCGGCCGAAGGCAAGACCTTCGAGGTCGAGCTGGATAAAAAGTGGGCACGCCATGACCTGTACATCAGCGCCCTGGTGATCCGCCCGGGCGAGCGCAAGGCCAATGCCACGCCCAAGCGCGCCGTGGGCGTACTGCACCTGCCGCTGGACCGCGCCGAGCGCAAGCTGGCGGTGAGCCTGCAGGCGCCGGAGAAAATGCGCCCGAAACAACCGCTGACCGTGAAGTTCAAGGCCGTGAATGCCGACGGCAGCGTGCCCAAGCAGGTGCACGTGCTGCTGTCTGCGGTGGACGTGGGCATCCTCAATATCACCGACTTCAAGACCCCCGACCCGTTCGCCAGCCTGTTCGGCCGCAAGGCCTACGGCGCCGACCAGCTGGACATCTACGGCCAGCTGATCGAAGCCGGCCAGGGCCGTTTGGCCAGCCTGGCATTCGGTGGCGACGCGGCCATGGCCAAGGGCGGCAAGCGCCCCAACACCACGGTGACCATCGTTGCCCAGCAGAGCCTGCCGGTGACGCTGGATGAGAAAGGCGAGGGCCAGGCCACGGTCGATATCCCCGACTTCAACGGCGAACTGCGCCTGATGGCCCAGGCCTGGACCGAGGAGCACTTCGGCATGGCCGAAGGCAAGACGGTGGTGGCCGCACCGCTGATCGCCGAACTGTCGGCGCCGCGCTTCCTGGCCGGTGGCGACCGCACCAGCCTGGCACTGGACCTGGCCAACCTGTCCGGCCGCGCCCAGCAACTGACCGTGCAAGTGATCGGCGAAGGCCAGCTGAACCTGCTGGGCGGGGCCCAGCAGAACGTCGCGCTGGGCGAAGGCCAGCGCACCACCTTGATGATCCCGGTACAGGCCCAGGGCGGCCTTGGCCAGGGCAAGGTGCGGGTGCAGGTCAATGGCCTGCAACTGCCGGGCGAACCGGCCAACGCCTTCGAGCGTGAGTGGACCCTGGGCATCCGCCCGGCTTATCCGGCGATGCTCAAGCACTACCGCGTGGCCCTCAAGGACCAGCCGTGGAGCCTGCCGGGCAGCGACCTGGCCGAGTTCGAGCCCGCGGGCCTGGAGGCCACGCTGGCCTTGTCGAGCCGCCCGCCGCTGAACCTGGCCGAGCAGATCCGCGCCCTGGAAGCCTACCCCTATGGCTGCCTGGAGCAGACCACCAGTGGCCTGTACCCCTCGCTGTACGCCGATGCCGACAGCCTCAAGCGCCTGGGCATCAAGGGCGAGCCCGCCGACGTGCGCAAGCGCAAGATCGAGATGGGCATCGAGCACCTGCTGGGCATGCAGCGCTACAACGGCAGCTTCGGCCTGTGGAGTTCGGACAGCGAGGAAGAGTATTGGCTGACCGCCTATGTCACCGACTTCCTGCTGCGCGCCCGCGAGCAGGGCTATGGGGTGCCGGCCGAAGTGCTGAAGAAGGCCAGTGAGCGCCTGCTGCGTTATGTGCAGGAGCGCAACCTGATCGAAGTCGACTACAGCGAGAACGCCGAGCACACCCGCTTTGCCGTACAGGCCTATGCCGGGCTGGTGCTGGCGCGCAGCCAACAGGCGCCGCTGGGTGCCTTGCGCAGCCTGTTTGACCGGCGCAGCGATGCCCGCTCCGGCCTGCCGCTGGTGCAACTGGCGGTGGCGCTGGACAAGATGGGCGACAAGCCGCGTTCGCAGCAGGCGTTGCAGGCGGGCCTGGCGGTCAGCCGCAGCAAGGGCTGGATGGCCGACTATGGCAGCGCGTTGCGTGACCAGGCGCTGATCCTCGCGCTGTTGCAGGAGAACAACCTGGCCGGTAACCAGGTTGACCAACGCCTGTTCGCCCTGTCCGACGAGCTGGCGGCCAACCGCTGGCTGTCGACCCAGGAGCGCAACGCCCTGTTCCTCGCCGGCCGCGGCCTGCTGGGCAAGCCGGAGGGCAGCTGGAAGGCACGCCTGGACAGCGCCGGTGAGGTTCGCGAGTTCAGCAACAGCGACGCGGGCATGAAGCTCGAAGGCCCGCTGCTGGCCTCGCCACTGACGGTGCAGAACGAAAGCAGCGACACTCTGTACCAGCAGCTGACGCTGTCGGGTTACCCGCGCCAGGCCCCGGCCGCCAGCGGCAATGGCCTGGAGATCCGCCGCGAGTACCTGGGCATGAATGGCCAGGCGCTGGATGTACGCAGCCTGCGCAGTGGCGACCTGGTGTTGGTGCACCTGGCGCTCAAGGCCCAGGACCGCGTACCCGATGCCCTGGTGGTCGACCTGCTGCCGGCGGGCCTGGAGCTTGAAAACCAGAACCTGGCGCAGAGCGCCGCCAGCCTGGACAACGCCAGCAGTGCGGTGAAGCAGTGGCGCGAGTCGATGCAGAACGCCAGCGTGGTGCACCAGGAGTACCGCGACGACCGCTACGTGGCGGCGCTCAAGCTCGACAGCTACGGCACCACCCACCTGCTGTACCTGGCGCGTGCGGTGACCCCGGGCAGCTACCGCATCCCGCCGCCGCAGGTGGAGTCGATGTACCGGCCGAACGTGCAGGCGGTGGGCGAGAGCCAGGGTGAGATGGTGGTGCGCGCCCGCTGAACCTGCGCTTGCCTGTGTAGGAGCGGCGCACAGGCTCAATGCACCACCCAACTCAACACCCACAACCCCAGCAACGCCCAGATGACCCCGAGAATGATCGATGCCCGCATGAACGCGCGCACCGCCGAGTACAGCAGTAACAGGCCAACGATCAGGGCGAGGATGCTGACCAGCGAAGTGTCCATGCCCAGCGTGCGTGCCAGGCCATCGATGAAGTTGCCACCGGCATTGGCCAACAGGTTGAACAACCCGCTCAGGCCATCGACGATGAAACGGATCACCGACCCCAGCACCTGGCCCAGCCACTCGAAAAAACCTTCTACATGCATAGTTGCTTCCTGATGAACGAATCGGTGGTTCCAAGCCTTTGGCCATCACCCGGCCCGGTCGGTTCCCGATGCCAAGCTTAGCCCGGCAACGCCTGAGGAGAGTCCTGCGGCGCGGCGGCGTTGGCCTGTTACTGGCCATCGCCCTGTTGTGGCTGGCCGACCGCATCTGGCCGCTGCCGATGCCGGGCGATGACCTGGCGCGGGTGGTGCTGGCCGAAGATGGTACACCGCTGTGGCGCTTTGCCGATGCCGATGGTGTGTGGCGCTACCCGGTCAGCCCGGACGAGGTGTCGCCCCTGTACCTGGAAGCCTTGCTCGGCTATGAGGACCGTTGGTTCTATCACCACCCGGGGGTCAACCCCATGGCCTTGGCCCGTGCGGCCTGGCTCAACCTGCGGGGTGGGCGCGTGGTGTCCGGCGGCAGCACCTTGTCGATGCAAGTGGCGCGTCTGCTCGACCCGCACGACCGCACCTTGCCGGGCAAGCTGCGCCAGCTGTGGCGTACGGCGCAACTGGAATGGCACCTGTCCAAGCGCGAGATCTTGCAGATCTACCTCAACCGCGCACCGTTCGGCGGCACCTTGCAGGGCGTGGCGGCGGCCAGCTGGGCTTACCTGGGCAAGTCGCCGAAACACCTGACACCGGCCGAGGCGGCCTTGCTCGCCGTGCTGCCCCAGGCACCCAGCCGGCTGCGCCCCGACCGCCATCCGCAGCGCGCCCAGCGTGCCCGCGACAAGGTGCTGCAGCGCCTGGCCGAGTACCAGGTGTGGCCGGCACAGCGCATCGCCGAGGCGCGTGAGGAGCCGCTGCTGCTCGCCCCGCGCCAGGAACCGGCGCTGGCACCGCTGCTGGCCCGGCGCCTGAACACCCCGGACAGCCCGCCATTGATCCGCACCACCCTCGACGCCGCCCTGCAGCGCAGGCTGGAAGACCTGCTGCTGGGCTGGCGCGCGCGCCTGCCCGAGCGCACCTCGGCGGCGCTGCTGGTGGTGGAGACGCAGAGCATGGCGGTACGTGCCTACCTGGGCTCGATCGACATCGGCGACGAGCGGCGCTTTGGGCATGTCGACATGATCCATGCCCTGCGCTCGCCCGGCTCGACCCTCAAACCCTTCCTCTATGCCATGGCCATGGACGACGGGTTGATCCATTCCGAATCGTTGCTGCAGGATGTGCCACGGCGCTATGGCGATTACCGGCCGGGCAACTTCTCCATGGGCTTCAGTGGCCCGGTGTCGGCCAGCTCGGCGCTGGCGCTGTCGCTCAACCTGCCGGCGGTGCAGTTGCTCGAAGCCTACGGGCCGAAGCGCTTCGCCGCGCAGATGCGCATGGGCGGTGTGCCCTTGGTGTTGCCACCCTTGGCCGAGCCGAACCTGTCGTTGATCCTCGGTGGCGCCGGCAGCCGGCTGGAAGACCTGGTCGGCGGCTATGCTGCCTTCGCCCGCGAGGGGCGCAGCGCGAAGATCCGCCTGCAGCCGCAGGACCCGCTGCTGGAGCAGCGCCTGCTGTCACCGGGTTCGGCATGGATCACCCGGCGTATTCTCAGCGGCCTGGCGCGCCCCGACCGCGACCCGCACGCCGAACTGGTGCAGCGCCCGCAGTTGGCCTGGAAGACCGGTACCAGCTATGGCTTTCGCGATGCCTGGTCGGTGGGCGTCGGCCCGCGTTACCTGATCGGCGTGTGGATCGGCCGCCCCGACGGCACCCCTGTGCCGGGCCAGTTCGGCCTGGCCTCGGCGGCGCCGTTGATGCTGCAGGTGCACGACCTGCTGAGCAACCGTGATGCCCAGCGTGGCATCCGGCTGCCGGTGGAGGCCGTGCCGGGTTCGGTGGGCGTTGCGGCGATCTGCTGGCCGCTGGGCCAGCCGATGAACCGCCAGGACCCGAATTGTCGTCGCCAGCGCTTCGCCTGGACCCTCGACAACACCACGCCCCCTACCTTGCAGGCAGCCGACCAGCCGCTGGGCCTGGGCCTGCGCGACACAGTTTGGGTCAACAACCAGGGGCTGCGCGTCGATGCCGGCTGCCCGGGTGCCAAGGCCCGTGATATTGCCCTGTGGCCGGCACCGCTGGAGCCCTGGCTGCCGCGAGTGGAGCAGCGTGCGGCGCGGCTGCCGGCCGTGGACCCGAGCTGCCCGCCGCAGGTGGCGGCCAGCGCACCGCCGCTGTCGATTGTCGGTGTGCGCCCGGGTGACAACCTGCGCCGCCCGGCCAGCAACAGCGAGCCGCTGCAGGTGCGGGTGTCGGCGCTGGGCGGTGGCGGGCAGCGCTGGTGGTTCATGAACGGCCAGCCACTGGGCGAAACGCGCGGGCAGGACAGCCTGCTGGTGCGTTTCGAACAGGCCGGGCGCATCGAGCTCAGTGCGCTGGACGAAAGCGGCGAGACCGCGCGGGTGGAGTTCCAGGTCAGCGAGTGATCCCCGGCCTCGGTGGCTGACTGCAGCCCCGGCACCTACGCTTGCTGTGGCGGGGGCGAGCAACGGGCACCCCGGTACCCTCGGGATCACGGAGCGTCCGCATGCGTCCACTGCTGGTGATGTTACTGGTGTGCTGGGGCTGCATGGTGCGCGCCGCCCCGCTGCCGGGCTTCCTCGACAGCAGCCAAATCGAAGCCCTCCTGCCCACGCCAAACCTGCCGGTGGATGCCTACCGTCCCGCCATGCCTGTGCTGCAACTGCCCGCACCGGGCTCGGTGCAGCAGCCAGAGCTGTCGATGAGCACACCGGTGCTGGTGCACAAGGTGCGTTTCGAAGGGGGCACCGTCTACCCCTTGAGCGACTTGCGCGAACACTACCAGCCGGTGATCGGCCGGCTGGTCAGCCTGGGCGAACTGGCCGAGTTGACTGGCCGCCTCACCCAGCGCTATCAGCAGGACGGCTACCTGCTTTCGTACGCCTTCCTGCCGCCCCAGGATCTCAGCGAGGGGCGGGTGCGGGTGGTGCTGGTGGAAGGCTACATTCACGATTACCAGGTCGAGGGCGACATCGGCCCCGCGCGCGCCTACCTGGCCCAACTGCTGGATAAACTCAGGGCCGAGCGGCCACTGACCCGCGCAAGCCTGGAGCGCTATACCGGCCTGATCGGCCGCATCCCCGGTGTCACCGCCCAGGCGCAGGTCCTGGCACCGGCTGACGCCGAAGGTGGCGCGCACATGGTTGTTCGGGTCTCGCGCAAGCCGTTCACCAGCACTGTCCACCTCAACGACAGCAGCCGCGATGACCCGCAGGCACTGCTGGGTGTCAGCAGCAACGCCCAGACCCGTTTCGCCGAGCAGCTGAGCACCAACGTGCTGGTACCGCCGGGCGAGGACGAGGTGCACTACTATCGCCTGGATTACGCCCAGTTCGTCGACAGTGGGGGCTCGCAACTGCAGCTGTCAGCTTCGCGTTATCGCAGTGATCCGCACACGCGGATTCGCCTGGACAAGGGCAGCGACTTGACCCAGCAGCGGGATAGCGAGCGCTATTCACTTGGCCTGAGCCAGCCGCTGATCGTCTCGGCAAACGAGTGGCTGGAGGCGGTAGGGCGCCTCTACATGGTCAAGGACCGTATCGACTACCAGGGCGCGCGCGCGCCCTTTCAGACGGGCAGCGAGACTAGTGTCCGCGCGCTGTCGTTTGAGGCCGATTGGCGCAAGCTGCAGGCCCGGCGCCTGCGCATCGTGAGCGGCGGGGTGTACCAGGGGCTGGACCATTTCGGTGCGCGCAGCAATGCCGGCTACGACCTGGATTTCTTGCGCCTGCGCTTGTCAGGCCTGCAGAGCGACGACTTCACCGACAACTGGCAGGGTGTGGCTTCGGCAGCGGGTTACTGGAGCAACGACAACCTGCCCGACAGCGAACGGGAAGTGTTCGGCGGGCAGAACTTCGGCCGCGGCTACCCTCGGGACCAGGCCAGCGGTGACAAAGGCTGGGGGCTGGCCTACGAGCTCAACTACAGTTTCAGGCATGAAGGTGATCTGCTTCGGGTGCTGCAGCCGTATGCCGTGCTCGATGTTGCGCGGGCCTGGTTCAACAAGCTGGATGTGCAATCGGCGCATATGTCCTCCGTAGCTGTCGGCCTGCGCTTAGGTGATAGACACAGCTACAACTTCGCCGTCGAGGTGGCCAAGCCGATGTCGGACATCGCCTTGGATAGCCTCAACCGGCGGCCACGGTTGAACCTCAGCTTCAGCTATCCGCTCTGATGTGACAGGTAGACGGGTTGACGGGTTGACGGGTTGACGGGTTGACGCAGGGTCGGTGCCGCTATAGGCTGATGGGCATTGATACCTCGCCACTGATGAGGCCACGCCATGAAAGTCGCCGAAGCCAGCGCCGCCTGTCTGTCCCATGCCGCATCCGAGGCGACCAAAACTGCGCTATTGCTAGGCTTCGAGCAATTCCTCGAGCAGTTGTCCCAACCCCAACTGGCGGCACTGGCCGAGGGTGATTCCGAGCGCAACTATTTCGAGGCTTTGCAGGCCGCCTTGACACGCCTTGACCGACAGCCACGCAGCCCCAAGGTGCGGAACCAGATTGCCTATGCCAAGGGCAAGGCGCTGGCTTTCGAGCAGATCGGCCAGGGTTATGAACTACTCGACTCCAAGACCGTCTGCGCGATACTCGGTATCACCCGCCAGGCCTTGAACAAGCGGGTGCTGCAAGGTCAGGTGCTGGCTTATAGCGAAGGGGCGCGCAAGCACTATCCGGCTTTCCAGTTCGTCGACAATGCGGCATTGCCCCAGGTGGCGAAGCTGGTACAGGCTGTGGCTGTCCAGCCACGGGATGCAGCGCAAGTGAACCTGCTGCTCGGCTTCCTGCTCGAGAGCATGGACTACTCCAACCCTGGGCAGGCGCCCAACGAGCTCCCTCGCTACCACTTGCTCGATGAACCCGGTGCATTCGCCATCATCGTTCGCGACTTTGGCAATCGCTTGAGCATGGGCAAATGACAAACCGGCCTGCGGGCCGGTTTTCTATTGCACCGCCACCTGCATTCGCAAGAGCACTTCGCCGACGGTTTCGTCAGTGCTCAGTAGCAGATCATCCAGCGCTCGGTAGCTCAAGGCTGCCAACTGGTCACCTCGCCCTTCGAACAGCACCAGGTTGCAGCCAGCGAGGCTCCCGGTGATGGGGTAGGCCTGCGAGGGATAGAGGATGCCGTCCACCTGTGCGGCATGGCGCATGAGTTCGTCGCTGAGCAGTTGGGTATAGAGATAGCCCACGTTGCCTTGCCCTTTCGACGCCACGATCGCCTGCAAAGTGTTGCCAGCATTGCGGGCCAGTGCGCCAGCATCGACCACGACAAGCTCCCGGATGGCCTTCAACTCATGCAGGGCCAGCATCGCGATCTCGCTGCGCAGCACAGGGCTGGCGCTACCTGCCCGGCCATGCTGGAGGGTTTCAGCCACCGCAACGATGTCACTGAGCGCCACATAGCAGACACCAATGGCCAACTGAGGGTCGCCGTAGCGGCTGTCAGAGTTGCGGTTGTAGTAGATCGGGTTTTCGAAGCCGCAGTGCTGTACGCGATAAACGCGCGTGGCGCAGGCAATGCGCTGGATGGGCAGGCCATGACGGGTAATGGCATTTACGATGAGCTGACGTGGTGCTTGGGCGAGCATTGGCGCAGGCAGTCCTCGATGGCTTTGGCCCCGGCAGGGGGGCGGCCATTGTTGCAGGGCTGCCCGACGATTGTCGTCTGTGAAGCCGTGACAGGATGTGCCTCGTTAGCAGGCCAGGCGCTAGTTAACCGCGTGCATCAGTGGCTTGGGGAACAGGTTGTCCAGCGTCTCCAGCAGGCGCGCGTGGTAGATCGGCTTGCGGAACAGGTCGAGCACCTGCAGGCGCAACAGATCGCTGCAGTCGTCCATGTCGGCGTGCCCGGACATGACGATCACGGGCAGGTGCTGGCGGGCGGTGTGGTCGCGCAGGCGCTTGATCAGGCCGATGCCGCTTTCTTCAGGCATGCGCAGGTCGGTGATCACCAAAGCGACATCCGGGTGGCGGGTGAGCAGTTGCAGGGCCGTGTTCACCGAAACGGCGGTATGGCAGCAGAACCCTTGGTTTTCCAGCAGTTCGGCCAGCTCCAGCAGAGCCTCCTCCTCGTCATCGACCAGCAGGATCTGTTGACGCAAGGAAGAGGTCGGCATGGTCGGCTCCCGAAGGTCTGGATCAATCGGCATGCACGCAGCGCAGGGTTACTGGGTGATCGCGGTCTGGATAGTGGTCATGATCGCTTTCACTTCGGCCGAGATGGGGGTGACGAACCCGGCCAGTACCACCGCGACCATGGCCGCGATCACCGCGTACTCGATACCGGAGGCGCCGTCCTTGCGCTGAAGGAAGTTCTTGCAGTGGAGGATGATCAGGTGCAGCAGCATGGCACATCTCCTTGCGCACGGTCGGCGCCGGTCACGGGGCTTGAAAAGTGACACCCCTTTGCCATCACAGGATTGCCAAGCCGTGGCAGCCTGCAAATGTAACAAAGCATTAATTCCAAAGTATTAACTTTAATCAGCGAGGCTAAGTTACTGTTTTTTTTATGCGTCAATCTTATGGCTCAAAAAACGTAGGCCGGCAAATGGCGATTCGACGGGGCTGCGCTAACTTGCAATAGCGAAATAGTTACTTTTTGCCAGCATTGGTCCCCGGCGCAGGGAGTGCGGAAATGAGCAGTCGCTTGACCATGGTCCTCGCTGGCCTGTTCCTGTTGGCAGCATTGCTGGCCGGCTATTGGGGCCTGCGCCTGAGCCGCCCGGCGCAAACCACGCCGGCACCTGTCGTGGTTGCTCCTACCGAAGCGTCGGCTCCCGCCCTTGCCCCGGCCCCCGCACAACCTCCGGAACCGCCGCGTACGCCGATCCTGGTGCTGCGCAGGGCAGTGCCGGCCAATACCCCGTTGACCGCTGACGACGTGCTGGTCGAGCGCTTGCAGGTGGTGCCCGCCGGGGCTTTCCAACAGCCTGAGCAGGTGCTGGGGCGCAGCAGTTCACGGCCGCTGGAGGCCGGCAGTTGGCTCGACGAGTCGAGCTTCCAGACCGGTGGCCCGCTGGCGCGGATGATCCGCCCTCACGAGCGCGCGGTGGCGGTGGCGGTGGACGATGTAGTGGGCGCAGCCGGACAACTGCGGCCCGGCGACTATGTCGATGTGCTGCTGTTCCTGCGGGAAGAAACCAACAACCCGCAATCTTCCGCCCAGGTGGTGCTGCCGGCCCTGCGTGTGCTCAGCGTCGACCAGCAGACGGGCCTGGCCAACGACGGCCGCCCGGCGCAGACCGTCGACGAGCAGAAAACCCGCCGTGACCAGCAGCAGATGATGGGCGGCACGGTCACCCGCACCGTGGGCCTTGCCGTGCCCCAGGCCCTGGCCAGCCGCCTGATGCTGGCCGCTCAGGCCGGCACCTTGCGCCTGGCAGTACGCAGTGCCGATGAGCAGTTGCTGGCGCGCTACTGGTCTGGCCAGGACGCTGGCGCCCAGGTGGACGCCGCCAACCGTGAGCTCTACCGCTTCAGCCAGCTGTCCCAGGTACCGCTGGCCGGCCCGGCCTCGGTCGCGGCGGTGCCCACCATGCAGATCATTCGAGGCGCTGCCCAGGCCGCTGACTCGAACAAGACCCCCTGACCCGGCAAGGATGCATTCCATGCGTAGTTCTTTGCGTTGCACGCCGTGCCGCACCGCGCGGCTTACCAGGCTGTTGTGGCTCGCCCTGCCGCTGTTGATGCCGGTGGCCCAGGCGGCTGGCAAGGGGTGCGCGGCATTCGACCAACTGCCTTCGGTGATCGAGATGGACCAGGGCCTGCAGCAAGAGCTGCGCCTGCCGGTGGCCGTCATCCGCGCTGCGGTGGGCGACCCCAAGGTGGCCGATGTGCAGCCCAGCGGCGAGCGTGCCGTGCTGTTGACCTCGGTGGGGCAGGGCTCCACCAGCGTGATGCTGTGGACCGACTGCGCAGCGCGGCCGCACCGGGCCATGCTGTTCGTCAAAGGCCGGGCCAGTGCCGACATGGCCGAAGTGGCGCAACCGGCCGCCGGGCAGGACAGCCTGCCGATCCAGGTGCAGGCGGATATCCGCTTCGTCGAAGTACGCCGGCAAAAATACAAGGAAGCCGGCGCCAGGTTGTTCTTCAAAGGTTCCAACAACAGCCTGTTCGGTTCGCCCGGCACCGTCCCCAACACCTTCGTGCGCCCCGGCTACGTGCCCGGGATCCAGACCGGCACCAACCCGGTGACCTACGCCGATGTGCGGCCGGGCATCCCGCTCGACAACAACGTCTTCAACATCGTCTGGGGCGGTGGCAGCAGCCGCTTCCTGGCGATGATCAACGCCCTTGAGAACAGCGGTTTCGCCTACACCCTGGCGCGCCCCAGCCTGACCGTGCTCAGCGGCCTGACCGCAAGCTTCCTGGCCGGCGGCGAGGTGCCGATTCCGGTGCCCAGCAGCGGCAGCGACAACGTCTCGATCGAGTACAAGGAGTTCGGCGTGCGCCTGGCGCTGACCCCTACAGTGGTCAGCCGCAACCGTATCACCCTCAAGGTGGCCCCCGAGGTCAGCGAGCTGGACTACAGCAACGCGGTGACCATCGCCGGCACCCAGGTGCCGGCCCTCAGCGTGCGGCGCACCGACACCAGCATTTCCCTGGCCGATGGCGAGAGTTTCATCATCAGCGGGCTGGTCAGCAGCAACGTGCGCTCGGCCGTGGACAAGCTGCCGGGGCTGGGCAGCCTGCCGGTCATCGGCGCGTTCTTCCGCCAGTCGGCGATCAACCGTGAAGAGACCGAACTGCTGATGATCGTCACCCCGCACCTGGTCCAGCCGTTGGCTGCCGACGCGCGCCTGCCGGAGCTGCCGGGCGAGGCGCTGCGTACCTACGACCCCAGCTGGGGCCGCCTGTTCTTCATGGAAAACGGCAGTTTCGATGGCCAAGGCGGGTTGTCCCGATGAACGAAAGCCACAATCAGACCTACCTGGCCCTGACCCGCAACCAGGACGACCTGCACTGGTTGCAGGGCGCCCTGGCACCCTTGGGGCAGGTGATCGGTGCCAATGGCCCGAGCCTCGACGAGCTGCTGGCGCTGGTCGACATGACCTTCAGCAACCTGGTGTTCATCGGCCTCGACCGCGAGCAGCTGATCGCCCAGTGCGCACTGATCGAAGGGGTGCTGGAGGCCAAGCCGATGCTGGCCATCGTTGCCCTTGGCGATGGCATGGACAACCAGTTGGTGCTGCATGCCATGCGTGCCGGCGCTCGCGATTTCGTCGCCTATGGTTCGCGCGCCAGCGAGGTGGCCGGGCTGGTACGGCGCCTGGGCAAACGCCTGCCGACGGTGGCCAGCAACCCCAGCCTGGGTGGGCTCAGCGTGCTCTACGGGGCCCAGCGCGGCGCCGACGGTGCGCTGCTGACCACCCACCTGGCGCGGGTGGTTCAAGACAGTGGTCAGCAGACCTTGCTACTGGACCTGGGTTTGCCCCGGGGCGACAGCCTGGCGTTGCTGGGGCTGGAGGCGTCGTTCCACTTCGGTGATGCCTTGCGCCATCTGCGTCGGCTCGACGCCACCTTGATCGACAGCGCCTTCACCCGCGACAAGGGTGGCCTGCGCATTCTCGCCTACGCCGCCAACGACGAGGCGCTGGAGCAGACCAGCGCCGCCGAGCTGTACATGCTGCTCAGTGCCTTGCGCCAGCACTTCCAGCACATCGTGCTGAACCTGACCGGGCAGGCCGACAGCGAGGCCCTGCGCACGCTGGTCAGCCATTGCGACAAGCTGATCCTGTACACCGACCAGAACATCCTCGATTGCCGGCGCAACCTGGAACTGCTCGAGCAGTGGCGCGATCGCGGCATCAAGCTCGAGCATGCCAGCCTGCTGGTCGACCGCTTCATGCGCCATGTGGCGCCAGATGCCGAGGCCCTGGCCAAGCGTTATGGCTTGAAGCTGCTCAAGGTCATGCCCTACAGCCCGGAGCTGCGCCTGAATGCCAAGAACCAGGGCCTGAGCCTGTTCGAGCTGGCCCCGCGCGAAGCGCTGAGCCAGGCGCTGCGTGAGCTCGGCGAGCGCCTGGCGCGGCGCTCGGAAAACCTGGCGCCCCCCACCCACACCTGGCTGCGCCGCCTGTGGAGCAACCGATGAGCAGCGAAGAACCCTTTGGTGGGCCGCGGCAAGCGGCAAACGATCCGCAGGTGCTCAAGCGTGCCCTGCACCGGCATGTCATCGATGCCATCGAAGATACCGGCCGCAACTTGCTCGAAGGTGCGCGCCCGGCCCTGGCGCAGTTCGTCCTGGAGCAGGTGGGCGACTACGTGGCGCGCCTGCGCCTGGCCCTGTCGCGCTACGAGATGGAGCGCCTGGCCGAAGAAATCGTCGACGAGCTGACCGGCTACGGGCCGCTGGAAGTGCTGCTGCGCGACCCGAGTGTCACCGAGATCCTGGTCAATGGCCCGTACCGGGTATTCGTCGAGCGGGGTGGGTTGCTGCAGCACACCGACCTGCGCTTTATCGACGCGCACCATGTGCAGCGGGTGATGCAGCGCATCCTGGCACCGTTGGGGCGGCGCCTGGACGAGTCGTCGCCGATGGTCGATGCGCGCATGCCCGACGGCAGCCGGGTCAATGCGATCATCCCGCCGGTGGCGCTGGACGGGCCGTGCCTGTCGATCCGCAAGTTCCGCCAGGACATGCTCAAGAGTGCCGACCTGCTGGCCACCCGGGCCATCGACCAGGCCATCTACGACTTCCTCGAACGTGCCGTGGGCCGGCGCTGCAACATCCTTGTCAGTGGTGGCACCGGCACCGGCAAGACCACCTTGCTCAACATTCTCAGCCAGATGATCGCGCCCCAGGAGCGGCTGGTGACCATCGAGGATGTTGCCGAGCTGCAACTGCACCACCCCCACGTGGTGCGCCTGGAAACCCGCCCGCCCAACGCCGAAGGCAATGGCGAGATCAAGGCCAGCGAGTTGATCCGCAACGCCCTGCGCATGCGCCCCGACCGCATCATCCTGGGCGAAATCCGCGGTGCCGAAGTGGTCGATGTGATGACGGCGATGAACACCGGTCACGATGGCTCGATGAGCACCGTGCACGCCAACAGCGCGCAGGATGCCCTGCTGCGGTTGGAGACCCTGGTCGGCCTGACGGGCCGTCAGGTAGCCGAGAAGACCTTGCGACAGATGATCTGCGCGGCACTGGATGTGGTGATCCAGCTGACCCGCCTGGCCGATGGCCGCCGTTGTGTGAGCGAAGTGCTGGAGGTGGTCGGTGTGCGCGACGACGTGTATGTGACCAATACGCTGTTCCGCCTCGACCGGCGTGGCGGCGATGTGTTCCTGACCGAGGCGCCGCACCCGGCGGGCGCCAAGCTGCGCCACGAAGGTGTGCTGTGATCGGCCCGCTGCTGCTGGCACTGGCGCCACTGTGCCTGGGCATGGCGCTGCTGCTGTGGCGCATCGCCCTGCACAAACGCGGTGAAGAGCGCATCCTGCAGCGCCTGGGGCGGGCCTACCGCGCGGTGCGCAGTGTCAGCGCCAGGCGTGACTGGCTCGACCCGTTGCTGCAGCGGGCCGGCCTGGCGCCGGATGAGCGTGGCCTGCACCACGGATTGCTGGCCTGGCTGGGCCTGGTGGTGGTCGCCGGTTTGCTCGGGGGATGGGTGGCGGCATTGCTGACGCTGTTTTGCCCGCCTTTGCTTGGCTATGCCTACCTCAGTTGGCGCTGCCGCCGACGGGTGCGGCAGATCGTCGAGCAACTGCCTGGGTTATTGGACTACAGCGTGCGCAGCCTCAAAGCCGGGCGTACCTTGAACGACGCGGTGCTCGGGGGTATCGATGGCACGCGCGAGCCACTGCACTCGGCGATGCTGCGGGTGCGGCGCAACGTGCGGATGGGCGTGCCGCTGGAGGATGCGGTCAGCGAGCTGGCCGAATTGTACCGCCAGGACGAGCTGCGCCTGTTCGCCCTGGGCCTGCGCATCAACCAGCGCCATGGCGGTAATGCCAGCGAACTGATGGAGAACCTGATCAAGCTGATCCGCGAGCACGAGCAGGGCGACCGCCAGTTGCGCGCAATGACCGGCGAAACCCGAATCACCGCGTGGATCCTGGGGGCCTTGCCGTTGGGCATGGTCGGTTACTTTCTGTTCGCCAACCCCGGTTACCTGCTGGCCATGTGGCGCGACAGCCATGGGCAGACGATGCTGCTGCTGGCCTTCGCCCTGCAGGCCATCGGCTGCCTGGTGCTGTGGCGCATGATGAGGCGCCTGTGAACAGCGCCTGGCTGCTCTGCGCCCTGTGCCTGCTGGCCGGCTTCGCCCTGCTGGCGTTGCAGGCCGCGCGGCAGTTGCGCGCGCGCCAGCGGGTGGCGCGGCGCCTGCAGGGCCGCCTGGCCCCTGACGAACGGCTGGGCGACTGGCTGCACTGGCTGGGCAGCAGCCCGCTGGGGCGGCGCCTGCAGCGGCTCGATGGCGAGGCCCAGGTCTTGCTCGATCGCCTGGGCTGGCGCAGAAGCCGGCAACGGGCCTTGTTCGCAGCGCTGCAACTGGGGCTGCCGCTGCTGGCCACTGGTTTGGTGCTGGTGATGGTGCATGGCTTGCCCGGTGAGCGCCGGGGCAACTGGACGGTGCTGGTGCTGTGTGCACTGGGGGCCGGCTACCTGGTGCCCAAGCGCCTGCTGGCGGCGGCGGCGGCGCGGCGCCAGCGCAAGATCGCCCAGGAGGTCAGCCTGATGATCCCGTTGCTGCGCATTCTGTTCGAGACCGGCCTTGCGGTGGAGCAGGCCTTGCGCGTGCTGGCCCTGGAGGGGCGCAGCCTGGTGCCGAACATCTGCGACGAGTTGCAGCTGGTGTTGCAGCGGGTCGACTCGGGCCTGGCACTGGGGCCGGAGCTGGAAAAGACCGCACGGCTGCTGGCGGTGGACGAGTTCATTGACACCTGCGTGATCCTCCAGCAGTTGCTGGTGCAGGGCAGTGGTTCGATGAAGTCGTTGCTGGCGCTCAAGGAACTGCTGGATGACCGGCGCCTGACCGGCCTGCAGGAGCGGGTGTCGAAGATGTCGGCGAAGATGTCGGCGGTGATGATGGTGTTCCTGTTCCCGGCCCTGCTTATCGTCCTGGCCGGGCCGGGCTTTTCCGCGTTGGCGCGGGCATTGGGATCCTGAGGGGGAGAGGGATGAAAGCGATCATGCTGATGATGGGCCTGGTGCTGCTGACCGGTTGTGCCGGGCAGCCGCCCGAAGGCCTTGCCCGCCTGCTCGGGGGCGGCAGCTGCGGCAAGCCTGCGGCCGACCAGCAACTGAGCCTGGACATGGCCGACCAGATGATTGGCGAAGGCCGCCCGCATGCGGGGCTTGCGCACCTGGAGCAACTGCCGGAAACCCTCGACCAGGTGCGCCTGCGCAAGGCCAAGGTGCTGCGCCTGCTGGGGCGCAGCGAGGCCGAACCGCTGTACCGCAGCCTGCTGGGTGGTTGCCTGGCGGCGGAGGGCGAGCATGGCCTGGGGCAGATAGCCGCAGCCAGAGGCGACGACACCCAGGCCCTGCGCAACCTGCAGCGCGCGGTGCGCCTGGCGCCGACCGATGAAAAAGTGCGCAACGACCTGGGCGTGGTGCAGATGAAGCTGGGCAACGATGAGCAGGCGCGCTTCGAGTTCCTCACCGCCCTTGAGCTCAAGGATGACAACCCGTTGCCGGCGGTCAACCTGGTGACCCTGTCATTGGTGCAGGACAACTGGAGCCAGGCCGAGGACCTGGTCAAGCGCTTGCATCTCAAGCCCGAGCAGTTCGCCGAAGCCCAGGCCCGTGCCCAGCAGCTCAGAGCCAGCGGGCGCGGCCCGCTCGCCGCCCGCAGCACACCGACGGCGGCCATCAACTGAACGGGAGGTGATCATGTTCAAACCCTGGATTGTCCTGGCCTGCCTGGCCACGCCATTGCTGGCACAGGCCGAGGAACCGGCGCGCCAAGCGCGGGCAGAAACCGCCACCGAGGCGTTGTTGCGGGTGCAGGCGAGCAATCGGCAGGCCTCGCCGGTGCGCCAGCAGCAGACCGACAAGGAGCGCGACCAGTCCATGCAGCGCTGGCTGGACAGCTACAAGTACGAGATTCCAGACTTCTATCGCTGGACCAAGATCAGCTCGTCGAACAACGGCGGTTGAGGGCCGTCAATGGGTGGTGAAACGCTGGTGCAGTGGCGACGAGCGAGGCGCCAGTGCCAGTGCCAGCTGTGTGCGGTTGTGCATGTGGGTCAGGCGCAATACCTGTGACACATAGAGCTTGACGTTGTTCTCGGTGATGCCCAGCTCGCAGGCGATCTGGTAGTTGGTCTTGCCCTTGCTTACCAGCTTTGCCACTTCCATCTGGCGCGGGGACAGTTTCTCGAACGCCGCCGGCAGTTCCGGCTCGGCCTCCTCGATGTCCGTGGCGCGGCGATGCACGCCCTGGCCGCGGGCTTTTTCCAGGTCCTGGTAGAGTTCGTCGATTGAATCGGCCAGGCCCTGCAGGCGCTGGTTGAGGTTGCCCAGTGCGCGGAAGTTGCGCTGGCGCTCGAGCAAGGCGAGTTCCTGGCGCCTTACGCCTTCGAGCAGTTCGCTCAGGTCCATGGGTTTCTGGTAGTAGTCGGCGAAGCCTTCACGCAGGGCGCGGATCACATCCTGCTTGTCGGCGCGGCCGGTCAGCATGATCGCCTCGAACAGCCGCTGGTTGCCGGCGATCTGCTTCAGCGCACGGACCAGCTCGATGCCATCGCGCTCGGGCATGTGCAGGTCGCACAGCACCAGGCCGATGGCTTCGTCGGCGATGTATTGCTCGATGGCCTGGTCCGTGGAGTGGGCCGGGACGCAGCGATAGCCTTCACTTTCCAGCCAGTCGCACAACTCTTCGACAATCAACGGCTGGTCGTCGACAACCAGCACTTTCACTTCACTGACGGACTTGTTCACGATCAACTCCATGTCGTATCGGCCTTGCTCCCGGGCCGCAGGCACCGGCAACAAAAAAGTAGTCGCACTTTGCAATCAAGTACATGGACTGTACACCTTATCCAGGCGCTCAGTCTTCATTGGATCCAAACGGCTGTCAGGAGAAAGCCGGCCAGTACATAAGGTGCAAAAGGCTGCTTGTCGCCGACGTCTTCAGCGATTTTCTGCAGGCGTTTTTTAAGTTTTGGGTTGAGCAGGGTCCACAGGCGGCGCCGGCCCAGCAGCCAGGCCAGTACGGTGATGCCGGCACCGATGAAGGTCCCCAGCACATACTGCGGGCTGGTGGCCAGGGCCAGGGCGGCCATCAACTTGACGTCGCCGGCACCGAAACGGCCAAGCATGTAGCCGGGCAACGTCAACAGCATGACGATGGCCAGCGCCCAGCCGGCTTCGCTGGCATCGGCGCCGATCCAGGTATGGCCGGTGGCGAACAGCCAGGCCAGGGCGCAGGACGCCACACCCAGGGTGAGGGCGTTGGATATCTGCCGTTCACGGACATCTTGTTCGGTGCACAAGGCAAGCCACATCAGGAGAACAATGCTTTGCATTGGCAAATTGCCATCCCTATTCGTTGAACGGTTCTATGCTGTCAGACAGGTCTCACAGTCAGGGTAGACGCGAACATGCAAGCAAGCCCGGCGGGACGGCAAAAAGGCGCGGCAGCCATCGAGTTTGTCGCGGTTTTCATGATTTTTTTCGCGGTGTTCTATGGGCTGGTCAGTTATGCCCTGCCGATGCTGATGCTGCAGTCGTTCAACCAGGCCAGCAGCGAGGCGGTGCGCCGTTGTGTGGCCGTCGACCTGTCCAGCGCCACCTATGCCCTGGACGTGCAAGGCGTGGCGCACCAGGTGATTGGCCGCCAATTGGCCTGGATGCCCGCCGCCCTCGGTTTCAACGTGGCGGGCGACACCCGGGTTGTGGTGGGGGCGGACAAGCTGCTGACGGTGACCATCGATTACCCCCGCGAACGGCTGGAGCGGGTGTTGCCGGTGTTGGTGCTGCCGCTGATCGGCGAGGTACCCAAGTTGCCTGAGCGCCTTAAGGCCCAGGCGAGCCTGCAACTGTGACGGGCGGCCTGTTCGACCGTTGGCGGCTATCGTCACCCCCTGTGCCCGAGCTACCCAATGTGCCAGCGGTGGGCCTGCAACTGTGGCTTGACGACCAGGCACGGGTGCTGCGCCTGGCGGGCCCGTTGCGGACCTTGCTGGCCTTGCCCGGGCGTTCCGCGGCACGGGTGCACGACTACCTGCAGCGCCACAGCTGGCTGGTGCTCGAAGGCGAACCCGGCGACTGGCAGGGGCAGCCGCTGGACCTGGACTTCCACACGGTCATGGGCCAGGCGCTGCATACCCGTGGCTGGTTGCAGCGCCACGGTGAAGCCTGGCTGCTGCAGCTGTTCGATATCGGCGATCTACTGCGCGAGCAGCGCTGGGACCGCCAGCGGCCATTGCTGGTCGAGATTGGCCATGCATTGCGTGAATGCGGCGCCGAGCGCCTGCTGCAGACCACCCGCGAGCAGCTGCAGGCGCTGGCCGAACACTGGCAGGCCGCCTCGCTGCGGCTGATGCTGCGTGAATCGGGCGGTTGGCGCCACTATGCCAGCAACGAGGACCAGTGGCCCTGGCCGGACGACGGCCGCCTGCAGCCTTGGCTGCGGCAGTTGCCGGCGCAGACGTTGATCGAGGTTACCGATGACCCCGAGCTGCTGGCGCGCTGCGGGGGGCTTTCGCTGTTCCTGGTGCCCTACCGCCAAGGGCTGGATGCCCAGGCCTGGCTGTTGTGCGCAGGGGCCACGCAGACGCCCCCGGCCGACATGGCGCTGGCGTTGGCGCGGACCTTGGTCGAGCCGTTGCTGGCGCGTCATCGGCACCAGCAGTTGCAGCGCCAGGCCAGCCACCTCGACGACCTCCAGCAGCAACTGGGGGCGGGCTGGTGGGAGTGGCCGCTGGGCGGCCAGTTGCAACTCGATCCGGCGCTGGCGATGACCCTGGCATTGCCGCGCCAGGTGGGCGAAGGGCAATGGTTGGCGCGCCTGCACCCGGCCGACCGTGAGCCCGCGCAACTGGCGTTGCAGCAGGCGCGTGAGGGGCAGGCGCTGAACCTGAGCCTGCGCCTGGGCGAGGTCGATGGTACCGCTGCGCAGCGCTGGTACCACTGGGTCGGCCAGTTGCAGGGGCAGCAGTTGCGCGGTTTCTTGCTCGACATCAGCGCGCTCAAGACCCAGGAACATCAGGCTGGCACCGCACGGGCACGGCTGGAGAACCTGATCGCCAGTTCGCCTGCGGTGATCTACGTGCAGCGCTACGCCGACGGCGCGCTGCACAGCGAGTTCTTCAGCGCCAGCCTGGCGCCGTTGCTGGGCTGGCCGGCCGACGGTGAACTGGCGCGCCAGCCGGGCCTGGCCGTGCACCCGGATGACCGGCCGCTGTGGCTGGCGCGCACGCGTGACCTGTTGCGCGACGGCCAGGTGCGCTGCCGTTACCGCCTGCGCGACCAGCTTGGCGGCTACCACTGGATGCACGATGAGGCGCGCTTGCTGCGTGACGACCTCGGCCAGCCGCTGGAGGTGGTCGGGCTGTGGCTGGATGTCAGCGAAGCCACCGAGGCCGCTGAACGCACGCGCCAGAGTGAGGAGCGCTACCGCGTGCTGGTGGAAGACTCGCCGGCGATGATCTGCCGCTACCGCCCGGACCTGAGCCTGGTGTTCGGCAACCGGCCTCTGGCCGACTACCTGCACTGCACCCCGGAGCAACTGGTGGGCGCCAACCTGGGCCAGTGGCTGTCTGCCAGCCAGCGCGAGGACTTCCTTCAGCGCTTGCAGGCGCTGACCCCGGCGCAGCCGATGAGCAGCGCGGAAATCTGCCTGCAACTGCCCGGCCGCGAACAGGCCTGGTGGGTATGGGCCGACCGCGGGCTGTTCGATGCCCAGGGCCGCCTGCTGGAGATCCAGGCTGTCGGCCGTGACAACACGGCGGTACGGCGCAGCCAGCAGCAATTGCTGCAGGGGGCGAAGATGGCCACGCTGGGCGAGCTGGCGACCGGGCTGGTGCATGAAATCAACCAGCCGCTCAACGTGATGCGCATGTCGGTTGCCAACGCACTGCAGCGCCTGGAGAACGGCAGCGCCGAGCCTGCGTACATGGAACAGAAACTGCGCCGGATCGAGGCCCAGATCGAGCGCGCCGCGCGGCTGGTGGAGCACATGCGCGTGTATGGCCGGCGTTCGGCGCCCGAGCGTGAGTGCTTCAGCGCCTGGGGCGCGGTGGAGGGTGCCCGCGCCTTGCTGGAGGAGGGGTTGCGCGGCAAGGGCGTGAACCTGTGCGTCGAGGCGCCTGCCGAGCAACCGCAGGTGCTCGGCCATCAGGACCAGCTGGAGCAGGTGTTGATCAACCTGATGGTCAACGCCCGTGACGCCTTGCTCGAACAGCGCCGCGCGCAGCCGTGGATCCGTGTGCGCCAGACCGTGCAGGGCCCACGCCTGTGCCTGCTGGTGGAAGACAACGGCGGCGGCATCGACCCGCACCTGCTCGAGCGGATCTTCGAACCCTTCTTCACCACCAAGCCGGCCGGGGTCGGTACCGGCCTTGGGCTGTCGGTCAGCCATGGCATCGTCAGCCACATGGGCGGCAGCCTGACCGTGGCCAACAGCGACGAGGGGGCATGTTTCCGGGTTGAGTTGCCGCTTCACAGCAGCAACTGAGCGTGCCCGCTGCTGCAACTTAGGTTTGCACCGACCTGGGCGTTGGCCAGGTCGATGCCCAAGGCCTTGAGCAGCACGTTGAGCAAGGGGTCGATCAGTGGGCTGAGCAGGTTTTTGATCAGCGGCTCAAGGATACTTTTCACGGTAGTGAGCGTGCCGGCGACCAGGGTCATCAGATCGCCGAACACATTGCTCACGTCAGGTTTGTAGGCTTCTATCTGAACGCCCGCAATCGTGCTGGTCAGGCTGCCGACCACATCCTGGTTGCTCATGCGCAGGTAGGCCGGCACTTGGTTGAGCTCGGGCGGCGCAGAACTCCCTTCGAACAGCAATGGCGTGGTCGTCGCTTGCATGATCGGGGCATTGGCCTTGAGCCCAAGGCCACCTCCGGCGAATGCGACACGGGTGCACGCGGCGCCCAGAGGGCCGCAGGTCTTGATGCCGATATCAACGAGCGGCAATGGGGTGAGCGCCGTGCTTCCATTCACGAAAAAGCTGTTCGCGTCCTTGTACTTGCCGATGGTCACGATGGCCGCCGCGCTGCGCGTGGTGGCAGTAAGACGCTTGTCTGGTTGGCAGCGGTAGTCGGTCACCCGACTTTCGGCCTTGGCCACCTCGATACCGATGTGCAGTGATGCTTTGTCCGGCACGACTTTCACGTCGACATACTTGCACTGGCTGAGCCCCAGTGCACAGGTCAATGACTGGACGACATCCACCAGGTTCAGATGCAGCAGGCTGTTGAGCACTGAAGTCAGCGGGGCGGCCAGGTTGGTCACGGCATTGACCAGCCCAAGCACGCCATCGAGCAGCGGCAGGTCTAGCGATACTAGGGCCTTCACCTGCGCCGTATGCACTTCGATCACGTCAGTGTCAGGGTTGCCCACTGCCGATACCTGTTCGGGCTGGATCACCTTCATCTGGACCCGGCCATTGACCAGCCCCAGCACGCTGATAGGCAGGTCGACATTGGCGGCGTTCTTGCTCACGGCCAGCTGGATCACCCCCTGAACCAGTTGCAACAACTGAATGCTGCTGTCCAGGCCGGCCTGCGCCGTACCGTTCTGGATGTCGAGAATGTCACCCAGATGAAGTTTGCCGCTGGGTGTGCCGACTGCAACATTGCCAAGGTTGGTGGCGACACCGAGCGTTGAACTGCTCTGTTGCAGGACATGGACGGCGGCGTTCAGTAACTGGGTGAGCGTGGCATCGGTGTTGAGCAACTTGTCGTAATCACCAGCCTTGATATTCAGGTCTATCGCCAGTTGCTCGACATACTTGAGCAGGTTGATCTGGGTATCGGCGATGCCCTGCCAGCCGGCCAGGTTGAGCTGGACGTTACCGCCCAGGCTGGTCAGCAGGGCATTGAGCAAGGTGGAGTGGCGCGAGTCGAGGGTTGCCAGGGTACTGCGAATCCGCAGCATCGCCTGGGGCGCCGCAGCCTTGGCTGCCACGGCACTGGCATGCAGCGTGGTGGTACGCGAGAAGTTGCCATCGATCAGGCTGAACAGGCCGCCGGCAGCACTGGTGGTCACCGGGTTTCTGACTTCGACCTTGATCGCTTCGGGGCGGCTGTTATCGGCGGTGAATACCCGCAGGTTGCCGGTGCTTGTCATCAGGTAGCCACAGCTGGCGATCAATGGATTGTTGACGGAGTGGCCGTTGCGGGTGGCGGCGTTGCGGGCCAGGGTCGAAGCCTGGATGCCGTTGCCCGTGCAGGCGCCACCATGCTCGGCGGCTTCCAGCGCGGCCATGTCGGCGATGCGCTGCAGCTTGCGTTGCTCCAGGTACAGGCGCCCGCTGTCGACGGCGAGCAGCATGAACAGCAGGGCCAGGCCGAGGGTCAGTGCGGCCATCAGGCCGATCGCGCCGCGTTGGCGTATTGCTGGATGGGCAACCACAGGCACTCCTTTGCCGGCCAGTGGCCTGGCAGCACGGCGGCGGTGCAGGGAGTGTAGTCAAGGTGGTGGCACGTTGCCTTGATTGGCAGGCCGCTCCTACAGGGGGCGTGCAGGCCCATCGGGCCGTCACCAACTCAATGGGGTGGGTAGTTGCTCAGCACCTGGGTCACGGTTTTCTGGATCGCTGCGTTGCGCTCCTGAGGGCTGGGCGGGTAGTTGTTCATGATCTGCTCGGCGCTGCCGCGCCAGACCAGCTTGCCGTCGCGGCCATCGAACAGGTCGACCTGGATGGTCGCTACCTTGTAGTCGACGCTGCGGGTCTCGTTATACATGGGGCCGCCCCAGTAGCCCCCCCAATAGCCGCCCCAGGCACCCCCGTAGTTGGTGGTGATCTGCTGCTGGCGGTCCTCGACGATCAGGTAGGCGCGCACTTTTACATCAGCCTTGGCATTGCCCTGCACCGGGCGCAGGCCACGCTGGTCGAGCTGGCCGGCGACGGCCTGGCGGATGCGCTGTTCGGTGAGGTCGCTCTTGATCCGTGGGTCATCCGGCCGGTACTGCAGGCCGGGCTCCTGCCAGGCCCAGCTGCGGTAGGCGGCGAAATCGCGGCTGGCATCGAAATCCTGCTGGACGTTGTTGCTCGCACAGGCACCGAGCAGCAGCGCGAAGGACAGTACAACGAGACGTCGCAACATGATGGTTCTCCGTTAAAACGTTAACTGGGAGGATAGCCGCTCAGTGCCTTGCTCACCGATTCGCGCAGGGCGCTCTCGCGCTCGCGCGGCGAGTCCTTGTCGCTGCCGCTTTCGGCGCTGGCGCTCCACACGGGCTGGCCGTTGCGCGCGTCGAACAGGTCGATGCGCACCACCATCACCTCGACCTGGTAGGTGCGCACGATCGGTACGCTGCCATAGGCGCCGTAGCCGTTGCGGTAGCCGCCGTAGCCGACGCTGCCATACGGGTAGGGCCCGTAGTAGGGGTCGTAGCTGTCGTAGTCGCGCACCTGGCGCAGGCGCCGTTCCAGGCGGATGTCGGCGCTGACCAGCAAGTCTGGCGTGCCACCCCGGGCCGGGCGCAGGCCTTGCTGATCGAGGGCGCTGCTCACCGCGTCGGCCAGTTGGCCCGGTTCGCCGTTGGCCAGGCCCATGGGCTGCTGGTTGTTGCGCCAGCTCCAGCTGCGGTAGCGGCCATAGTCGCGCGGTGGCGTCGGGTAGGCGCTGGCATCGAAGGTGCTGGCGGCCTGGGGTGGGGCCGGTGGGATGGGCTTGCCACTGGCCACGTAGGGGTTGCTGCCTTGGCAGGCGGCCAGGGCGAAGGGCAAGAGGGCCAGGCAGAGCGAGCGGTACGGCATGGTTCCTCCTGGCCGTTGGGGTCAGTGCGGGCGGCAGATCCAGTGCAGGTAGCGGCCGAGCCCGGCGAAACTCGGGTGGCGGCGGTGCGCCAGCTCCATTTCCAGCAGGTCGAGCAGCTCGGCCTTGTCCTGGAACTCCTTGGGCATGTAGTCGTGGAATACGCGCACGCCACTTTCGCTTTCGACCTGCCACAGAGGTTCAAGTTGCGCCCGCAATTGGCGCGGATCAAGTGGTTTTTGCGGGGTGAGGCTCTGCTTTTCACCCGCCAGGCGGTTGCTGCGCAACTTGCGAAAGTGCCCCTTGAGCAGGTTGCGGTACACCAGCGCGTCGCGGTTGTAGAACGCCAGCGACAGCCAGCCGCCGGGGGCGGTCAGCTGGTGCAGGACTGGCAGGATGCTTTCCGGTTCGGCCAGCCATTCCAGCACCGCGTGGCACAGCACCAAATCGTAGGGCTCGGTCAGCTGGCCCAGCAGGTCTTGCCACGGCGCCTGGATGAACGTGGCCTGCACGCCGGCTTCGGCGAAGCGGGTGCGGGCACCTTCGAGCATTGGCTCGGCGGGCTCGGCCAGGGTCAGTTGGTGGCCGCGCTGGGCCAGCCACAGGGCCATGTGACCGAGGCCGGCGCCGATGTCGAGGATGCGCAGCGGGCGGTCGGGCAGGGCGTCGGCCAGGTCGGCCTGGAGCACCGCCAGGCGGATCGCGCCCTTGGCGCCACCGTAGATCTTCTCGGCGAAGCGGGTGGCCAGTTCATCGAAATGACGGTCGTTCATTTGCCGAAGCGCCTCTCGCTGTCAGCCAGCTTGGCCCGTACCACTTCGTTCATGTCCAGGCCCAGCTCGCTGCACAGCAGCAACAGGTAAAGGACGATGTCGCCGACTTCCTGGCCGGCATGGGCGAGCTGTTCGGGGGGCAGCTGGCGTGATTGGTCTTCGCTCAGCCATTGGAAGATTTCCACCAACTCGGCCATTTCCACGCTGGCGGCCATGGCCAGGTTCTTCGGGCTGTGGAAGCCGCGCCAGTCGTTGGTGTCGCGGATCCGGTGCAGGCGTTCGGTCAGTTCTTGCAGGTTCATCGGGGCTCTCCTCGTGGCGCATAGCTTCCGGCGAGGCGCCGTGCAAAGCAAGTGGCAGTGGGGCTGCAGCGCAGCCCCGTGATTCACAGCGAGCGCCAACGCCCGAGCATGTGCAGCAACCCGCCATGCCCATCCAGCCTCAGTTCACCCGTTGGTGCCACCGCACTGGCGCTCAGCATCACTTCCGACGGCAGCCGCACCGGCTTGTGGAAATCCACCTCGAAGCCATAGCCGGCCTTCGGTAGATGGCCCTGCAGCGCCGCCAGCGCCATGGCCTTGCTCCACATACCGTGGGCAATGGCCTTGGGGAAACCGAACAGGCGTGCGCTGGCCGCGCTCAGGTGGATCGGGTTGTAGTCGCCGCACACCCGGGCGTAGCGCCGGCCGATATCGCTGTCGGCGTACCAGCGGGTGGCCTCGGGCAACTCGGCGGGTTCGGGTTCGCTGGCGGGTTGCGCGGTGCCGTCGAGTTTCAGGCCGCGTACCAGCATGCGGCTGGTCTCGCGCCAGAGCAGGCCCAGGCCATCCTCGGCCTCGGTGATCAGGTCGAACGTGCCGCCTTTGTCGTGCGCCTGCAGGTTCTGGGCATGCACCGCGAACCGCAGCCCGTCGATGCCGCCGAGCGGGCGCAGCACTTCGATGCTGTTGTGCAGGTGCACCATGCCCAGCAGCGGGAAGGGGAAGGCGTTGGCGGTCAGCAGTTGCAACTGCAGGGTGAAGGCCAAGACGTGCGGGTAGGTGCCCGGCAGGCGGCCATCGTCGGGGAAGTGACAGAGCCGGCGGTAGGCCGCCAGGTGGTTGGGGTCGACCCGCAGGAAGCAGCGCAAGCCTTGCTCGGGGAGCTGCGTGGCGCTGATCGTGCGTTTGCGCAGGGCGCGCAGGTACAGGTTGGCCCGCGCGTCGGGGTTGTGCAGTTCGTGCCAGGTCAGGGTCATGTCAGGCTCCTATCAGTGCCTGCCCGCAAACGCGCAGGACCTGGCCGTTGACCGCCCCCGAACCCGGCTGGCTGAGCCAGGCGATGGCTTCGGCGACATCCTGCGGCAGCCCACCCTGGCCCAGCGAGCTCAGGCGGCGACCGGCCTCGCGCAGGCCCATGGGCATGGCGGCGGTCATGTGGGTCTCGATGAAACCGGGTGCCACTGCGTTGATGCTGGCGCCGTGTTTGGCCAGTGTCGGTGCCCAGGCCTGGGCAACACCGATCAGCCCGGCCTTGCTCGCCGCGTAGTTGGCCTGGCCGCGGTTGCCGGCGATGCCGCTGACCGAGGCGAGCAGGGTGATGCGTGCGCCGTCGTGCAGCTTGCCGGCCTCGAACAGCGCCTGGGTGAGCACTTGCGGCGCCTTGAGGTTGACCGCCAGCACCGCGTCCCAGTATTCCGGAGTCATGTTGGCGAGGGTCTTGTCGCGGGTGATGCCGGCGTTGTGCACGAGGATATCGAGGCCATCGGGCAGCGCTTCGACCAATTGCGTGGCGGCGTCGGCGGCGCAGATGTCCAGGGCCAGGGCGCGGCCACCCAGGCGCTCGGCGAGGGCGTCGAGGTCCTTTTGCGCCTGGGGCACGTCGAGCAGGGTCACCTCGGCGCCATCGCGGGCCAGGGTTTCGGCGATGGCCGCGCCAATGCCACGGGCGGCGCCGGTGACCAGGGCGCGGCGCCCGGCCAGTGGGCGGGTCCAGTCAGAGACCTCGGCGTTGCAGGCGCCCAGGTGCAGGACCTGGCCGCTGATGAAGGCACTTTTAGGCGAAAGGAAGAAGCGCAGTGCACCCTCCAGCTGGTCTTCGGCATCGGTGCCCACATACAGCAGGTTGGCGGTGGCGCCGTTGCGCAACTCCTTGCCCAGCGAGCGGCTGAACCCTTCGAGGGCGCGCTGGGCCACGCTGGCCTGTGGATCGTCGGTGGCCTGCGGGGGGCGGCCGAGGATCACCACGTGGGCGCAAGGCGCCAGGCTGCGCAGCAGCGGTTGGAAGAATTCGCGCAATTGCTTGAGCTGGTCGCTATCGGCCAGGGCGCTGGCATCGAACACCAGCGCCTTGGGTTTTGGCCCGAGGCCGGCGACCCAGGCCGGCGACTGCAGGGTGTCGTCATTGAAGCTGTAGCATTCGGCGGTCAGGCGCGGGGCAATGCTTTCCACCTGCCTGGCCAGTGGCCCGCCGCCCAGCACCAGGGCACCTTCCACCGGGCGCAGGCGGCCAGGCTGCCAGCGCTCCAGCGGGGCCGGGCGTGGCAGGCCGAGGGCATCGACCAGGCGCCGGCCGAGGTTCGAGTTGGCAAAGCCGAGATAGCGGTCACTCATGTACGGATCTCCCTGAAGGCAAGCCTGCAAGTGTGGACCATGTTTGTGGCAGGGGCGTTCGACCGGGCGAAAAGAACTACGCTTACGGATCAATTTGCATCGGAGGTACAGGCATGCGTTCAACTCGCCGGGTCGCGATCCTGGGTGGTAACCGGATTCCCTTTGCCCGCTCCAATGGCGCCTACGCCCGGGCCAGCAACCAGGCGATGCTGACGGCGGCGCTGGAGGGCCTGATCGAGCGTTACCGCCTGCACGGGCTGTGCCTGGGTGAGGTGGCGGCGGGGGCGGTGCTCAAGCATTCCCACGACATGAACCTGACCCGCGAATGCGTGCTCGGCTCGCGCCTGTCGCCGTGCACCCCGGCCTACGATATCCAGCAGGCCTGCGGCACGGGGCTGGAGGCCGCGCTGCTGGTGGCCAACAAGATTGCCCTGGGGCAGATCGACAGTGGCATCGCCGGCGGCGTCGACACCACCTCCGATGCGCCGATCGCGGTCAACGAGGGCCTGCGCCAGATCCTCCTGCAGGCCCACCGTGGCCGCACCCTGGGCGAACGCCTCAAGCCCTTCCTGAAGTTGCGCCCACGGCACTTGAAACCCGCGTTGCCGCGCAACGGTGAGCCGCGCACCGGGCTGTCCATGGGCGAGCATTGCGAGCGCATGGCGCATACCTGGCACATCGAACGGGCCGCGCAGGATGAGCTGGCGCTGCTCAGCCACCAGCACCTGGCCGCCGCCTACGCTGAAGGCTGGCACGACGACCTGTTGACGCCCTACCTGGGCCTGACCCGCGACAACAACCTGCGCCCCGACCTCACCCTGGAACAGCTGGGCAGGCTCGAGCCGGTGTTCGACCGCAGTGGCCAGGGCAGCCTGACGCCTGGCAATTCCACGCCGTTGACCGATGGCGCCTCGCTGGTACTGCTGGGCAGTGATGACTGGGCCCAGGCCCATGGCCTGGACGTGCTGGCGTACCTGGTCGATGGCGAGAACGCCGCCGTCGATTTCGTCCACGGCCAGGAGGGCCTGCTGATGGCGCCGGTGTATGCGGTGCCACGGCTGCTGGCGCGCAACGGCCTGACCTTGCAGGACTTCGACTACTACGAGATCCATGAAGCCTTCGCCGCCCAGGTGTTGTGCACCCTCAAGGCCTGGGAAGATGCCGAGTACTGCCGTACGCGCCTGGGGCTGGATGCGCCGCTGGGGGCCATCGACCGCAGCAAGCTCAATGTGAAGGGCAGCTCGCTGGCGGCCGGGCATCCATTTGCGGCGACCGGTGGGCGCATCCTGGCCAACATGGCCAAGCTGTTGGCCGGGCGCGGTAAAGGGCGCGGGCTGATCTCGATCTGCGCGGCGGGCGGGCAGGGGGTGACGGCCATCGTCGAGCGCTAAGCCGGCGCGGGGCTGTTAGTCTTGTCCGATCAGAAACAACAGGCCCCGCCATGCCGACCGTCGGACAGACCCCCGCCCCGCGCACCATCCCCGCCCTGGACCATCTGCCCAGGCCACTCTACGCCCGTGCCGAAAGCCTCGGCGCCGGCTCCTGGACCACGCGCCACCAGCACGACTGGGTGCAGTTCTCCTATGCCATCAGCGGCGTGTTGGGCGTCTACACCCGCGATGGCAGCTACTTCGCCCCGCCGCAGTGGGGGGTGTGGATACCGGCGGGGGCCGAGCATGAGGTGGTGACTTCGATGCAGGCCGAGATGCGCAGCCTCTACGTGCGCCGCGATGCCTGCCCCTGGGCCCCGGAGGAGTGCCGGGTGCTGGAGGTGACGCCGCTGGCGCGGGAGCTGATCAAGCAGTTCTGTACCTTTGCCGTGGACTACCCCGAAGGGGACAGCGCCGAGGCACGCTTGGTGGCGGTGCTGCTCGATCAGTTGCGGCACTTGCCGCAAGTGGCGTTCTCCCTGCCGTTACCTCGTCACCCCGGCCTGCTGGCGCTGTGCAACGGCTTGATCGCCGCGCCCGACCAGGTGCAGACGTTGCAGCAGTGGGCCGTGCAGCTGGGGGTGTCGGAGAAGACTTTGATGCGTTTGTTCCAGCGCGAGACGGGGTTGAGCTTTCGTAACTGGCGCCAGCGCATGCGCCTGTTGTCGTCGCTGGCGCTGCTGGAGGCGGGGGAGAGTGTGACGGACGCGGCGTTGGGCTGTGGCTATGACTCCACGTCGGCCTTTATTGCGGCGTTCAAGCAGTTGTTTGGGGCGACGCCGGGGGAGTTGAGGCTTTGAGTTAATCGCGGGGCTCGCATGGGCCCTGTAGGAGCGGCCTCGTGCCGCGAAAGGGTCGCAAGCGGCCTCAGGATCTGTGGTTTCCCACAAGATCGCCGGGGCTGCTGTGCAGCCCTTTCGCGGCACAAGGCCGCTCCTAGAGAAAAGCCGCGCAAGACAGTTGCTCCGCAGGGCGCTGGCTTGCCGGCGATGAGGGGGGGCAGGTGCGGAAGCGCCGCACCAGGGCATCCAGCTCGTTGGACAGCCCGGCCAGGCTTTCGGAGTCCTGGCGGGCGGCCTGGGCCAGCTCGGCCACCAGCTGCGCATCGCCATGGATCTGGCTGATGTGCCGGTTGATGTCCTCGGCCACCTGGTGCTGCTCCTCGGCGGCGGTGGCGATCTGGGTGTTCATGTCGCGGATCACGTCCACCGATTCGCGGATCTGGCCAAAGCTGTCGCGGGCCAGGCCAATGCGGCTGACCGACTGCTGCGACACCTCGATGCTGGCGTGCATCTGTTCGGCCACTTCGGCGGTGCGGCTGGCCAGGTTGCCCAGCAGGCCGTCGATTTCGGCGGTGGAGTCGGCGGTGCGCTTGGCCAGGGCGCGGACTTCGTCGGCGACCACGGCAAAACCACGGCCTTGTTCTCCGGCGCGGGCGGCCTCGATGGCAGCGTTGAGCGCCAACAGGTTGGTCTGCTCGGCGATCGAGCGGATGGTGCCGAGGATCGACTGAATGGCATTGCTGTCGCGCTCCAGCTGCTGGATCGACTGCGCCGACTGCTCGATCTCCTGGCTCAGGCGGTCGACGCTCTGTACCGCGGCGTCGATCTGCTGCTGGCCTTCGCGGGCCTGTTGCTGGCCGCTGTCGGCGGACTGTGCGGCCTGGCTGCACGAGCGCGCGACTTCGTTGGCCGTGGCGACCATTTCGTGGAAGGCGGTCGAGACCATGTCCACCGCTTCGCGCTGGCGCCCGGCAGCTTCGGTCATGTCGGCGGAGACCCGGGTCGAACTGCTGGAGGTGCTGAGGATCTTGCTGGCCGCCGTGCCGATGTGCTGGATCAGGCTGCGGATGGCGCCCAGGAACTGGTTGAACCAGCTGGCCAGCTGCGCGGTTTCGTCGCGGCCGCGAATTTCCAGGTTGCGGGTCAGGTCGCCTTCGCCCTGGGCGATGTCTTCCAGGCCATGGGTGACGCTGTTGATCGGGCGCACGATGAGCTTGGCGAAGGCCGCGCCGACCACCGCGAACACGGCGGCGAGGATCAGCGCCACGGCGCCGATCAGCCAGGTCAGGCGGGTGGTGGTCTGCATTACTTCGCTCTCGTGGATCAGGCCGATGAAGGTCCAGCCCAGTCGCTCGTCGGGATAGACGTTGGCCATGAAGCGCTCGCCGTTGATCTCGACCTCGACCAGACCTTTACCGGCCTTGGCCAGGTCGGCGTAGCCATCGCCAAAGCTGGAAAGCTGCTTGAAGTTGTGGCTGGCGTCGCGGGGGTCGACCATCACGTTGCCGTTGTTTTCCATCAGGATCAGGTAACCGCTTTCCCCCAGCTTGATCTGCTTGACGATCTCGGTCAGGCCCTTGAGCGATACGTCGATGTTGACCACGCCGCCCGGGTTGCCCAGTTGGTTGGCCACGGCGCGCACGGTGCTGACCAGCACGGCGTCGTCACCGGCCCAATAGTAAGGCGCGGTACGCAGGGTTTTGCCGGGGTTGGCCATGGCGGCCTGGTACCAGGGGCGGGTGCGCGGGTCGTAGTTGGCCATTTTCGGATCGCCCGGCCAGAACGCATAGCCACCGTCCTTCAGCCCATAGGACACATAGGCGTAGTCCGGGTGGCTCTGGGCCAGGCGGCTGAACAGGTCGAACAGGACCTTGTCCTGCTCGCCGGGGGCAATGTTGGCGGCATCGGCGCTGATGTGCTTTTTCACGTTGTCGGCGCTGGCGGCCACCAACGGCTGCGCGGCGAGGTAGTCGACGTTCTGGGTGATGCCCTGGAAGAACAGGTTCATGGCGTTGCCGACCTGGCGGATTTCCCGGCTGCTGTTGTCGAGGAAATCGTCGCGGGCTTCACCGCGCAGGTTGACCACCACCAGGGTGGCGACGATGACGATGGGCAGGCCGGCAATGACGGCGAACGCCCAGGTCAGTTTTTGCTTGATGTTCATCCACGCTCCCAGATTATTTTTTTCGATACACGAGGCAGGTACTCAGGGCATCGGCAGCATCTGGGTTTCTTGAAGGAAAAATCCCGTATTTATTGGATGAAACGGGTGTTTGAGGGGGAATCGGTCGGGGTTGGCTAATATGGCATACCAGCTTGCGCCGCACGCTGTAGGAGCGGCCTTGTGCCGCGAAAGGGCCACAGCGTGGCCCCTGATCTTCGATAACGCCAGAATCGCCGGGGCTGCTACGCAGCCCTTTCCGGCCGGTCCGGCGCCCCGGCAAGGCCGCTCCTACAGACGGCTGCATTGAAATCAGTGACAGCACCCACCGCCATTGGCCAGGTCCTTGAGGATCGGGCAATCCGGGCGGTCGTCGCCCTGGCAGTGGGCGACCAGCTCACCGAGGGTATCGCGCAGGCTCACCAGCTCTTCGATACGCCGGTTGAGCGCCTCGATGTGCTGGGTGGCCAGCGCCTTCACGTCGGCGCTGGCCCGCTGGCGGTCCTGCCACAGGGTCAACAGTTTTGCCACTTCATCCAGCGAGAAGCCCAGGTCACGCGAGCGCTTGATGAACGCCAGGCTGTGCAGGTCTTCCGGGCCGTACAGGCGGTAGCCGCTGTCGCTGCGCGTGGCCGGGCGCAGCAGGCCGATGGACTCGTAGTAGCGGATCATCTTGGCGCTGAGCCCGCTGTGGCGGGCGGCCTGGCCGATGTTCATGACGCCTCCTGGTCGGTGCCGGTGGGTTTCCAGGTTTTCAGCCACAGGGCGTTGCTCACCACGCTGACGCTGGACAGGGCCATGGCGGCGCCGGCCAGCACCGGGTTGAGGTAGCCGAAGGCGGCCAGGGGGATGCCGACCAGGTTGTAGATGAAGGCCCAGAACAGGTTCTGGCGGATCTTGGCGTAGGTCTTGCGGCTGATCTCCAGCGCGGCCGGCACCAGGCGTGGGTCGCCGCGCATCAGGGTGATGCCGGCGGCCTGCATGGCCACGTCGGTACCGCCGCCCATGGCGATGCCAATGTCGGCGGCGGCCAGCGCAGGGGCGTCGTTGATGCCGTCGCCGACCATGGCCACCACGCCATCCTGCTTGAGTTTGGCAACGGTGGCGGCCTTGTCGGCCGGCAACACTTCGGCGTGCACATCGTCGATGCCCAGGGCGTCGGCGACGACCTTGGCGCTGCCACGGTTGTCGCCGGTCAGCAGGTGGCTGCTGATGCCGCGGGCGTGCAGGGCGTCGATGGCCGGGGCTGCGCCGGGCTTGAGGCTGTCGCCGAAGGCGAACAGGCCCAGCACGCGGGGTTGGCTGCCCCGTTCGATCAACCAGGACAGGGTGCGGCCCTCGGCCTCCCAGGCCTGGGCATTGGCCGCCAGCCCACCGGGCAGCAGCTGGCTTTCGTCGAGCAGGCGGCGGTTGCCCAGCGCCAGGTCGCGACCGTTCACCAGGCCGGCGATGCCACGGCCGGTGAGGGACTGGCTGTCATTCACCTGCGGAACATCCAGGCCTTGCTCGGCGCAGGCGTCGAGTACCGCTTTGGCCAGGGGGTGTTCACTGCCGCGTTGCAAGGCCCCGGCCAGGCGCAGCAACTCGCCCTTGTCGCCACTGGCTGCCTGGCTGTGGACAATGCGCGGGCTGCCGGAGGTGAGAGTGCCGGTCTTGTCGAAGACCACGCGGTTGACCGCATGGGCGCGCTCCAGCGCTTCGGCGTCCTTGATCAGGATGCCGTGGCGGGCGGCGACACCGGTGCCGGCCATGATCGCGGCGGGCGTGGCCAGGCCGAGGGCGCAGGGGCAGGCGATCACCAGCACGGCAACAGCGTTGATCAGCGCGGTTTCCAGCGGTGCGCCGGCCAGCCACCAGCCCACCAGGGTGAGCAGCGCCAGCACCAGCACGGCGGGGACGAACACCTGGCTGACCCGGTCGACCAGTTTCTGGATCGGTGCCTTGGCCGCCTGGGCATCCTCGACCAGGCGAATGATGCGCGCCAGCACGGTTTCGGTACCCAGTGCGCGGGTCTGTACCAGCAGCCGGCCCTCGCCGTTGATGGCGCCGCCGGTGACCGCGTCGCCGGGCTGTTTTGGCACAGGCAGGCTTTCGCCACTGATCAGTGCTTCGTCGGCATGGCTACTGCCTTCGAGCACTTCGCCGTCGACCGGGAAGCGCTCGCCGGGTTTGACCAGCACCAGGTCGCCGAGGCGCAACTGGCTGATCGCCACGTCTTCTTCATGGCCATCGACCACCCGCACCGCCCGCTCCGGGCGCAGTGCTTCGAGGGCGCGGATGGCGCTGGCGGTCTGGCGTTTGGCGCGGCTTTCCAGGTACTTGCCGAGCAGTACCAGGGCAATCACCACCGCCGAGGCTTCGAAATACAGGTGCGGCTCCATGCCGGCATGGGCATTGGCCCATTGGTACAGGCTCAGGCCGTAGCCGGCGCTGGTGCCCAGGGCGACCAGCAGGTCCATGTTGCCGGCCCCGGCGCGCACGGCCTTCCAGGCGGCGACGTAGAAGCGCGCGCCGAGGATGAACTGCACCGGTGTGGCCAGCAGGAACTGCGCCCAGGCCGGCAGCATCCAGTGCAGGCCGAACGGCTGTACCAGCATCGGCAGCACCAGTGGCAGCGCCAGCAGCAGGGCGGCACCGACGGCCAGGCGTTCGTTGCGCAGGCGGCGTTGTGCCTGGGCCAGGTCATCGTCTGCGGTGCGTGGCAGGGTGGCGCTGTAGCCGGCTTTTTCGACCGCCGCGATCAGCGCGGTGTCATCGACGGCCTGCAGCACTTCGAGGTGGGCACGTTCGCTGGCCAGGTTGACGCTGATCTGCTCGACCCCCGGCACTTTGCCGAGGGCACGCTCGACACGGCCGGCGCAACTGGCGCAGGTCATGCCGCCGATCTGCAGTTCGAGGGTGCGGGTGGGTACGCTGTAGCCGGCCTCGCGCACGGCGTTGACCAGCGCCGGCAGGCTGTCGGCCGGGGCCTGGACCCGGGCCTGTTCGGTGGCGAGGTTGACACTGACCTGTGCTGCGCCGGTGACCTTGCGCAGGGCGCGCTCGACCCGACCTGCGCAACTGGCGCAGGTCATGCCGGCGATCGGCAGGTCGAAGGTGGTGGATGCGGGCATGGCTCTTTCCTCCGTGGACAAGCCAGCAGCATCAACCTTGCCATGCTGGCAAGGTCAATAGCCCAGGCTGGCTCGCTTGAGCACCAGGCCACTGTGCCCCATGGCAATGCGGTATTTGTTGATCTGGCCCGCCTGTAATGTCAGGCGCGTGCTGCGTTGGTCCTCGATACCGGGGGCGCAACCGGGGCTCTGCCCGGGCAGCAGGCGCAGGCGCACATCGACCGGGCCGGCGGGCAGGTTGAAGGAGGTCGACTGCTCCTGGAACACCCGGCCGGACAACTGATCGTTGAGGTAGATGCCGATCTCGCAATTGGTGGCCACTTCCAGGCGCTCCCGGGAAATGATCAGCACGCTGTAGTCTGAATTGCCCTCGGCGCTGGCCGGTGGCACCGTGGCCAGCGCGCCCAGCAATCCGGCGAGTGTCAGTGCGGTCCTGATCATGAAGAATCTCCTGCTGGCAAAAACGTCAAAGGCGCAGCTTGGCCGAGCCGCGCGTAGATTTCCAGCCCGGCCGTTGCAGCCGGAACTTGACCTTGCCCCGAGGGCAAGGCTGAGACTGCGAAAAACCCTGAAGGAGGCAACCTCGATGCAAGTGTTCAATGTACAAGGCATGACCTGCGGCCATTGTGTGAAGGGCGTAACCCGGGCGGTGCAGGAGCATGACCCAGAGGCGCGGGTGGAGGTGGACCTGGCGGCGCGGCAGGTGCGGGTGGAGAGTGCACTGGCTGCCGAGCGAATCGTCGCGGCGATTCGTGAAGAAGGCTACCAGGCTGAGGTGGCCTGACGGCTGCGAGGGGGCGCCCGGCGCCCCCAATTATTACAAAGGTTTTCAGCGAAGGATCATCCACAGCGGTTAGACTAACGCACTTGCTTAGCCTGCTATGGATTCTTCATGAACCTGCGAACCTTGCTGATCCTCGGCGCCCTTAGTGCGTTCGGGCCTTTGGCGATCGACTTCTATCTGCCAGCCTTCCCGGCCATGGCACATGCTTTCGCCACCGACGAAAAGCACGTGCAGGCCACCCTGGCCGCCTATTTCCTCGGCCTTTCGCTGGGCCAGTTGGCCTACGGCCCGGTGGCCGACCGCTTTGGCCGACGCATACCCCTGTTGTTCGGGGTCGGCCTGTTCACCCTGGCGTCGCTGGCCTGTGCCTACGCGCCCACGCTCGACAGCCTGATCGTGGCGCGTTTCGTCCAGGCGCTGGGTGGCTGCGCCGGCATGGTGCTGTCGCGGGCGATCGTCAGTGACAAGTGCGATGCGGTGGCATCGGCCAAGGTGTTCTCGCAGTTGATGCTGGTGATGGGGCTCGCGCCGATCCTGGCGCCACTGCTCGGTGGCGTGCTGGTGAACGTGGCCGGCTGGCAGTCAATCTTCCTTGCCTTGAGCCTGTTCAGCGGCGTATGCCTGCTGGCCGTTGGCCTGGGCTTGCCGGAAAGCCTGCCGGCGCATGTGCCGCGCCAGCCGCTGTCCGGCGCCTTGCGCCAATACCTGCGGTTACTGGCTGACCGGGCGTTCGTTGGCCATGCGCTGACTGGTGGCATCGCGATTGCCGGGATGTTCGCCTATATCGCCGGTTCGCCGTTCGTTTTCATCAAACTGTACGGCGTACCGCCGGAGCACTATGGCTGGCTGTTCGGCAGCAACGCCGCAGGGTTCATCCTGATGGCCCAGGTCAACGCCCGTTTGTTGGCCAAGCGTGGCCCGGCCTTCCTGCTGGCCCGTGCGGTCTGGTTGTACCTGGCGGCTGCCTTGGTCCTGCTGGCGGTGGCGGCACTGCGCCCGAATGCCTTGTGGCCACTGCTGGTGCCGCTGTTCGTGTGTATTGCCAGCCTGGGATGCATCATCCCCAACGCCTCGGCCTGCGCCATGAGCGGGCAAGGCGCGCGGGCCGGGAGTGCTTCGGCGTTGATGGGTTGCCTGCAGTTCAGCGTCGCCGCCGGGGCGGCAGCGTTGGTCGGTTTGCTGCACGACGGCAGCGCGGTGCCCATGGCATTGGTGATCAGCCTGTGCGGCGCGCTGGTGGTCAGTGTCGCAGTGCTGACCCGGCGCTTGCAGGCCAGGCGCTCGGCGTGAGCGGGTGGGGGGCATTGAGCCGCGTTTCCAGCAGCGCGACGAAGGCACGCGCTTCGCTTTCGCTGCGAAAGCTCACGACGTGCTGATCGAGCTGGACCTGCCACGGGCAATTGGGGTTTCGGTTCGACGTACAGACGACAATCTTCATGGCGATTCACCTCCAGTGAGCGAGCGCCGATGAAGTTTAGCGCCGCACTAGGCGCTCGCCATGACCGACATCAGTACTCGGACTGACGGTCATGGCGGGCAAAAGGCGGGAAGCTTTCTGGTTTGATACCTGAAACTGATGTAGGGCGCTGTCGGTAATGTCGCTCGGTGCGACCGGTGCGGATGGCCGTTGCAGGCTTTGGGCGCTGTTTCGCGGGGCGAAGGCCTTGCCGGGTGTCCGACGACGGACATGCCAGCCAGGTGCCCCCCCTCACGCCTGCGCTCGGTCACTGGCAAGGCGCCTGTTTTCATGCGGCTTATACTGCTCCCGGCAGCCATTGCCAGCCAGAGATACTTCCCTGCCAGTAGGGCGCGTCAGCGCATCAGGGATGCGCCGGGGGTATCGCAGCATTCGCCGATCACTCATCGACACCCTCGCCAGGGCCTCTGGGATGAGACGTGGCGGGTTCGCTCTGGCTGTTCAGACGAGAACTTACAGGGAGCTTCAGGTTCATGAACGCAGTCCACAGCATCAGCCAGGCCGCCGGCCTGATGGCAGACCCCAAGCGCAGCGCCATGTTATGGGCGTTGATCGATGGTACTCCGCGTGCGGCGGACGAGTTGGCGAGCATGACCCGGCTGAGCGCCTCTTCTGCCTGTTCACACCTGACCCTGCTGGCCGCCGCGGGCTTGCTGCGGCTGGAGATTCGCGGGCGCAAACGCTTCTACCGTCTTGCCACCCCGCAAGTGGTTGCAGCGGTGGAGGCGTTGGCCAGCGTGCAGTTCGAGAGCCGTGCGGGGGGGCAGGCCGGCATGTCGTTGCAGATACCTTTGCCCATGCGCAAGGCGCGCCTGTGCCGCGATCACCTGGGCGGCGAAGTGGTCGCCGAGTTGTACCAGCGCCTGCTTGCCGCCGGCTGGCTGGAGGGCAGCGAGCAGCACATGTTCGTGAGCCAGGAGGGGCGGCTGCGGTTGGAGGCGATGGGGCTCTACATCGATGCATTGGCGCCGGGGCAGCCACGTGATTGCGTGATCTGCCATTGCAGCGAATGGAGTGATCAGGGCCCGCATCTTGGCGGCAGCCTGGGGCAGGCCCTGCTCAAGCTGTTCGTGCAGTCGGGCTGGGTGCGTGAGCAGGAAGGCAGCCGGGCGGTGCATATCACCCCGCTGGGCCTTCAGCAGATCAACGGCATTGCCAGCCTGCCTGCCCGGCAGGTGGGTTAGCGTACCAGGCGGGCGTCCAGGCTGTTCTGCGCCAGGCGGCGAGCCTGGTCCTCGGTCATGCCCAGGTGCTGGTGCAGGGCGTGGAAGTTTTCGGTGACGTAGCCACCGAAATAGGCCGGATCATCGGAGTTGACCGTGACTTTCACACCGCGCTCGAGCATGTCGAGGATGTTGTGCTGGCTCATGTGGTCGAACACGCACAGCTTGGTGTTGGACAGCGGGCAGACGGTCAGCGGGATTTGCTCGTCGATGATCCGCTGCATCAGGCGCTCGTCTTCGATGGCGCGCACGCCATGGTCGATGCGCTTGATCTTGAGCAGGTCGAGGGCTTCCCAGATGTACTCGGGCGGGCCTTCCTCGCCGGCATGGGCCACGGCCACGAAGCCTTCGCTGCGAGCGCGGTCGAACACCCGCTGGAACTTGCTCGGTGGGTGGCCTTTCTCCGAACTGTCCAGGCCGACGGCGATGAAGGCATCGCGGAAGGGCAGGGCCATGTCGAGGGTCTTTTGCGCTTCGTCTTCGCTCAGGTGGCGCAGGAAACTGAGGATCAGGCCACTGCCGATACCCAGCTGTTCGCGGCCATCCTTGAGCGCCTGGTCGATGCCGCGCAGCACCACTTCGAAGGGGATGCCGCGGTCGGTGTGGGTCTGCGGGTCGAAGAACGGTTCGGTGTGGATAACGTTCTGCGCCTTGCAGCGTTGCAGGTAGGCCCAGGTCAGGTCATAGAAGTCCTGCTCGGTGCGCAGTACGTCGGCGCCCTGGTAATAGAGGTCGAGGAATTCCTGCAGGTTGTTGAAGGCGTAGGCGCTGCGCAGGGTTTCCACATCGGCCCAGGGCAGGGTGATTTTGTTGCGTTCAGCCAGGGCGAACAGCAGTTCGGGCTCCAGCGAGCCCTCCAGGTGCATGTGCAGTTCCGCCTTGGGAAGGGCGTTCAGCCAGTCATACATGTGTGCAATCTCGATCAGGTACGGTTGGCCGCTATTCTACAGGGCCCGGCCGGGCATTGCGCCCATCCGGGCCTGCATCGCCCGGGGCTTACCAGATAAGTGCTTCGCCCTTGTAGTTGATGAAGCGCAGGCCGCCCTTGCCGCTTTGGGCCTTGATCTGGTCGAGCATGCCACGGGTGCTGGTGAGCACGTCGATCTCGGCGTTCTCGCCGCCCATGTCGGTCTTCACCCAGCCTGGGTGCATGGCCAGCACGCACAGGTCGGGACGCTGCTGCTCGACCACGAAGCTGTTGATCATCGAGTTGAGCGCGGCCTTGCTGGCCTTGTACAGGCAGATCTCGCCGCCGTCGGGGATGGTCACGCTGCCCAGGATCGAGCTCATGAAGGCCAGCACGCCGCTGCCTTCACGCACCTGGCCGACCAGGCGTCGGGCAACGCGGATCGGCGCCACGGCGTTGGTCATGAACAGGTCGCCGACCTGCTGCACCTGGACGCTCTCCAGATCCTGTGGCAGGGGGCCCATTACGCCGGCGTTGACGAACACCAGGTCGAAAACCTCGCCGTGCAGGCGCTGTTTGAGGCCATCGAGCTGGGTGGTGTCGTTCATCTCCAGGCGCTCGATACGCACGCCCGGCACCTCGCCGAGTGCGCCGGGCTGCTGTGGATCACGCACGGTGGCGACGATGTTCCAGCCATCTTCGCGCAGGCGTTGCACCAGGCCGAGGCCGAGGCCTCGGGAGGCGCCAATGATCAGGGCGGTCTTGTTCGCGGTCATTGCGATGCTCCTTGATAGGGCGAAACGAGTGGCTGCTCGCCCCACGGCAAAGTGTGGGTGCCCTCTTACGCTGGAGGGCGTGGATGAGGAGCATATCCCAGTACCGCGTCGCTGGCCTGTACGACTGCTGAAGGCTGTTCAAAAAACGAACAGCTCGCTGCGCAGCTGATGGAATAGGGCTTTGGCTGACTGGTTCACGGGTTATCCACAGCCTGCTCCACAGTAATTGTGCGCAAGCGAATCGCCGCTGAAATGCTCTTTTCAGAGCGTGCTGGTGTTCACTGCTGGGGATAACTCACTGGCTTTCAGTGACTTGAGTCACCGTCATACTATTGTGATCAAAATATGATCAATGCGCTGAAGCCCTTGAGGCGTAAGGCCTAGGCAAGAATGCCCCAAGCTTATCCACAGGCAGGCCCACAGTAGTTGTGGGCAACGCTCAGCGGCGTTCCAGCAGGATGCGCCCGCGGCTCAAGTCGGCCAGTTGTTGTTGCAGGGTGTGCAGGTGTGCATCACCCAGCGCGATATGCAGGTCGACGCCATTGGCGGTGAATTGTTCGTCCAGCACCAGGCCATCTATCTCAGCCAGGCGCAGCTTGAGCAGTGCCAGTTCACTGAAGGTACAACTGCAGGTGAATTCACTGCGCTGCACCAGCAGTCGTTTGGGTGCTTGCTGCAGACACTTGTTGGCGCCGCCACCGTAAGCGCGGGCCAGGCCGCCAGTGCCCAGTTGGATACCGCCGTACCAGCGGATCACCAGTACCACCACCTGGTCGCAATCCTGCGCCTCGATGGCGGCGAGGATAGGGCGCCCGGCGGTGCCACCGGGTTCACCGTCGTCGCTGCTGCGGTACTGGCCACCGAGCTTCCAGGCCCAGCAGTTATGGGTGGCCGCCAGGTCGCTGTGGCGTTCGATGAAGGCCATTGCCTCGGCGGGGCTGGCGATCGGGCCGGCCAGGGTGATGAAGCGGCTCTTGCGGATTTCCTCGCGGAACTCGCAGAGGTCGAGCAGGGTAGAAGGCATAGGTCCGGGTCAGGCGGGCGTGTTGATGCCGCAGCCTTTGAGAATGATGTGGATAAGGTTGTTGCTGGCGTCTTCCATGTCCTGCTTGGTGAGGCGGCTGCGGCCGGTGACCTGGCAGATCTGGGTGGCGAAGTCGGCGTAGTGCTGGGTGCTGCCCCACAGCAGGAAGATCAGGTGCACGGGGTCGACCCGGTCCATCTTGCCGGCCTCCATCCAGGCCTGGAACACCGCGGCGCGGCCACGGAACCATTCGCGGTAGTCGGCGCTGAAGTATTCGGTGAGGCACTCGCCGCCGCTGATCACTTCCATGGCGAAGATCCGCGAGGCCTGCGGGTTGCGCCGGGAAAACTCCATCTTGGTGCGGATGTACTGGCTCAGTGCTTCACCGGGGTCGTCGTCGACGCTCAAGGCGTTGAAGGTACTGTCCCACAGCTCGATGATGTTGCTCAGCACCGCGATGTAAAGGCCCAGCTTGTTGGTGAAGTAGTAGTGCAGGTTGGCCTTGGGCAGCCCGGCCTTGAGCGCGATGGTGTTCATGCTCGTGCCCTTGTAGCCGTGGCGGGCGAATTCGTCTTCGGCGGCCTGGATGATGGCCTGCTCGTTCTTCTGGCGGATGCGGCCGGCGGGCTTGCCCGAGGCAGGGGAGCGATGCGCAGGGACTTCTAGGGTCATGGACGATTCCGGACGGGTCGTTACGAATGTCGGACAGATTACCTGCCTGTGCCGAAGTGACAAGCATTTGCGGCCTGGATAAGTATCAACGTGTCGCAGCCAGGCTCTCGAGGAAGCTTTCCAGTACCAGGTTGGGGCGCCGGCCTTTGCGCGTCACCCAGCTCAGGCCCAGGTCGTAGAAGCGTTGCGCCGGCTTGAGCGCGCGCAGGCGGCCTTGCTGGACCCAGAAGCTGGCGTAGTGGTCGGGCAGGTAACCGATGAAGCGCCCGGTAAGGATCAGGAAGGCCATGCCTTCGCGGTCCGATGCGCTGGCGGTGCAGTGCAGTGCCTGATAATGCGCCTGGATATCGGCGGGCAGGCGGAACGTCGGGGCGATGGCGTCCTGGCTGTTGAGGCGCTCGTCGTCGACCTGTTGGTCGTCGGCGTAGAACAGCGGGTGGCCGACCGCGCAATAGAGCAGAGAACGCTCGCTGTACAGCGGCTGGTACTCGAGCCCCGACAGCGGGCTGGTCTGCGGTACCACGCCGACGTGCAGGCTGCCGTCGAGCACGCCTTGTTCGACCTGGCTGGGGGCGATCATGCGGATCTGGATGCGCACGTCGGGGCCGCGATCCTTGAGTTCGGCCAGGGCGTGGGTGATGCGCATGTGCGGCAAGGTCACCAGGTTGTCGGTGAGGCCGATGTTCAGCTCGCCGCGCAAATGCTGGTGCAGGCCGTTGACCTCGGTGCGGAACGACTCCAGGGCGCTGAGCAGCTGCAAGGCCGAGTGGTAGACCTCGCGGCCCTCTTCGGTGAGCGAGAAGCCGGCGCGCCCGCGCTGGCAGAGGCGCAGGCCCAGGCGCTGCTCGAGGTCATTCATCTGCTGGCTGATCGCCGAACGGCCGATACCCAGCACGTTCTCCGCCGCTGAAAAGCCGCCGCACTCGACCACACTGCGGTAGATCTTCAGCAGACGAATATCGAAATCGCTGACTTGGGCGAGGGCATCGGGACGTCGGCTCATATGTTTAGCTATCTGCTGACTGAAGGTTAGAAATGTTGGGTTTTCCGGACTTTATCCCCGTGCGAATTTAGCTGCAACAACATCCATCGTTGCCTAATCGTCTTCCGAGGAACCGCCGATGAACATGCCCGAAACCGCCCATTCCGGCCTGGCCAGCCAGCTCAAGCTGGACGCCCACTGGATGCCCTACACCGCCAACCGCAACTTCCAGCGCGACCCGCGCCTGATCGTGGCGGCCGAAGGCAACTACCTGGTCGATGACAAGGGGCGCAAGATCTTCGACGCGTTGTCCGGCCTGTGGACCTGCGGCGCCGGGCACACCCGCAAGGAGATCACCGACGCGGTGGCCCGCCAGTTGGCCACGCTCGACTACTCCCCGGCCTTCCAGTTCGGCCACCCGCTGTCGTTCCAGCTGGCCGAGAAGATCGCCAACCTGGTGCCAGGTGACCTGAACCATGTGTTCTACACCAACTCCGGCTCCGAATGCGCCGATACCGCGCTGAAGATGGTCCGTGCCTACTGGCGCCTGAAAGGCCAGGCCACCAAGACCAAGATCATCGGCCGTGCCCGTGGTTACCACGGTGTGAACATCGCCGGCACCAGCCTGGGCGGCGTCAACGGCAACCGCAAGATGTTCGGCCAGCTGCTGGATGTCGACCACTTGCCTCACACCGTGCTGCCGGCCAACGCCTTCAGCAAGGGCATGCCGGAGGAGGGCGGTATCGCCCTGGCCGACGAGATGCTCAAGCTGATCGAGCTGCACGACGCCTCGAACATCGCTGCGGTGATCGTCGAACCGCTGGCCGGTTCCGCCGGCGTATTGCCGCCGCCTAAGGGTTACCTGAAGCGCCTGCGTGAGATCTGCACGCAGTACAACATCCTGCTGATCTTCGACGAAGTCATCACCGGCTTCGGCCGCATGGGCGCCATGACCGGTGCCGAGGCCTTCGGCGTGACCCCAGACCTGATGTGCATTGCCAAGCAGGTCACCAACGGCGCCATCCCGATGGGCGCGGTGATCGCCACTGGCGAGATCTACCAGACCTTCATGAACCAGCCGACTCCTGAGTACGCGGTGGAATTCCCCCACGGCTACACCTACTCGGCGCACCCGGTCGCCTGCGCCGCCGGTATCGCCGCGCTGGACCTGCTGCAGAAAGAGAACCTGGTGCAATCCGCCGCCGAGCTGGCGCCGCACTTCGAGAAGCTGCTGCATGGCGTCAAGGGCACCAAGAACGTCGTCGACATCCGTAACTACGGCCTGGCCGGCGCGATCCAGATTGCCGCGCGCGACGGTGATGCGATCGTCCGCCCGTACGAAGCAGCGATGAAACTGTGGCAAGCCGGCTTCTACGTGCGCTTCGGTGGCGACACCCTGCAGTTCGGGCCGACCTTCAATACCCAGCCGCAGGAGCTGGACCGCCTGTTCGACGCGGTGGGCGAAGCCCTCAACAAAGTCGACTGATCATTCTGATTCTGATGCCAGGTGCGTGAACGTCACGCGCCTGGCACTCCCTTCTTTATCTGGAGTTCTGCATGAGCATTGTTCAGCACCTGATCCACGGCGAACTGGTCACCAAGGGTGAGCGCACCGCCGATGTCTTCAACCCGTCCACCGGCCAGGCCGTGCGCAAGGTCGAATTGGCCAGCCGCGCCACTGTCCAGGAAGCCATCGATTCGGCCAAGGCCGCCTTCCCGGCCTGGCGCAACACCCCACCGGCCAAGCGCGCCCAGGTGATGTTCCGTTTCAAGCAGCTGCTTGAGCAGAACGAAGCGAAGATCTCGCAGATGATCAGCGAGGAGCACGGCAAGACGCTGGAAGACGCTGCAGGCGAACTGAAGCGTGGTATCGAGAACGTCGAGTTCGCCTGCGCAGCACCGGAAGTACTCAAGGGTGAGTACAGCCGCAACGTTGGGCCGAATATCGATGCATGGTCCGACTTCCAGCCGCTGGGCGTGGTGGCTGGTATCACCCCGTTCAACTTCCCGGCCATGGTGCCGCTGTGGATGTACCCGCTGGCCATCGCCTGCGGTAACGCATTCATCCTCAAGCCGTCCGAGCGTGACCCGAGCTCTACCCTCTATATTGCCCAGCTGTTGCTGGAGGCAGGCCTGCCCAAAGGCATCCTCAATGTCGTGCATGGCGACAAGGAAGCGGTCGATGCGCTGATCGAGGCGCCGGAGGTGAAAGCGCTGAGCTTTGTCGGTTCGACCCCGATTGCCGAGTACATCTATGCCGAAGGAACCAAGCGCGGCAAGCGCGTGCAGGCCCTGGGCGGTGCGAAGAACCATGCCGTGCTGATGCCGGATGCCGACCTGGATAACGCGGTCAGCGCGCTGATGGGCGCGGCCTATGGTTCTTGCGGCGAGCGCTGCATGGCCATTTCGGTGGCCGTGTGTGTGGGTGACCAGGTGGCCGATGCCCTGATCGCCAAGCTCGAGCCACAGATCAAGGGGCTGAAGATCGGTGCTGGTACTTCGTGTGGCCTGGATATGGGGCCGTTGGTAACCGCAGCTGCGCGTGACAAGGTGCTTGGCTACATCGACGATGGCGTCGCTGCTGGCGCCAGGCTGGTGGTCGATGGCCGTGGCTTGCGTGTGGCGGGCAATGAAGATGGTTACTTCGTGGGTGGCACCCTGTTCGACAAGGTGACCCCGGAAATGCGCATCTATAAAGAAGAGATCTTCGGCCCGGTGCTGTGCGTGGTGCGGGTGAACAGCCTGGAGCAGGCCATGCAGCTGATCAACGATCACGAGTATGGCAACGGGACCTGCATCTTCACCCGTGACGGTGAGGCGGCGCGTCTGTTCTGTGACGAGATCGAAGTGGGCATGGTCGGTGTCAACGTGCCGCTGCCAGTGCCGGTGGCTTACCACAGCTTTGGCGGTTGGAAACGTTCGCTGTTTGGTGACCTGCATGCTTACGGCCCAGATGGTGTGCGCTTCTATACCCGTCGCAAGGCGATCACCCAGCGTTGGCCGCAGCGCGCCAGCCATGAGGCATCGCAGTTCGCGTTCCCTAGCCTGTAAGGCGGTTGCTATATAAAAGCGGGGAGGCCGACAGGCCTCCCCGCTTTGTTTTCAGTCGTATTTAGGTTTTGTGAAATTAAAGGTTGACGGGGTTTCAGATCCCCTTATAATGCGCCCCACTTCCAGCGACAACGGAACGCAAAACTCCTTGAGATTCAACGAGTTAAGCGATTCGAAAGGTCCGGAAGCGTTTCGGTCTCACGATCGGCAGCGGTGAAAAAGGTGGTTGACAGCAGGTTGTAACGCTGTATGATTCGCCTCCCGCTACGAGAGATCGCAGCGAGTTAAGCGGTTGAAGCTAAACGAA
>NZ_BQHO01000027.1 GCF_021601385.1 Pseudomonas parasichuanensis
TCTGATGCGCTACAACCTCAAGCGGCTCCATAGCTACAACGGCTATGAAACGCCGGTAGCCATGGAGGCAAAGCTCAAAGCGGCGGCATAAACCTTAATCGGTGTCCAAAATTACTTGACCAGATCAAGCCGGCTCCCACAGGGACAGCGCAGATCTCAAGCTTTGCGCGATCCCTGTGGGAGCTGGCTTGCCAGCGATGAGGCCCCTGCAGAAAAGCGCAGAATTTTCTGGTTATTTTTTCACCAAAACCGTAGCTTAACGTTTTGCAACAAACGTTCGAGCGAGGTGTGTGATGTCGATGGAAACCTGGTTGGCCTTCTTTGCCGCGTGCTGGGTCATCAGCCTGTCGCCGGGTGCCGGGGCCATTGCCTCGATGTCCAGCGGCCTGCAGTACGGATTCTGGCGTGGCTACTGGAACGCCCTGGGCCTGCAACTGGGCCTGATCCTGCAGATCGCCATCATCGCCGCCGGTGTCGGCGCCGTGCTTGCCGCCTCGGCCACCGCCTTCCAGCTGATCAAATGGTTCGGTGTCGCCTACCTAGTCTTCCTCGCCTACAAACAGTGGCGCGCACTGCCGATGGACATGAGCGACGAGTCCGGCGTGCGGCCGATCGGCAAGCCACTGAGCCTGGTGTTCCGTGGCTTCCTGGTCAACGTCAGCAACCCCAAGGCGCTGGTGTTCATGCTCGCGGTACTGCCGCAGTTCATCGACCCCCATGCCGCGCTGCTGCCGCAATACCTGGCGATTACCGTGACCATGATCAGCGTCGACCTGTTGGTGATGGCCGGCTACACCGGGCTGGCTTCGCGGGTGCTGCGCCTGCTGCGCACGCCGAAGCAGCAAAAGCGCATGAACCGTACCTTCGCCGGCTTGTTCATCGGCGCGGCCACCTTCCTTGCCACATTGCGCCGCGCGCCGATCTGAGTCAGTTTTGCGGTGGCCGGTCGACCAGCCCCTTGAGCAGGTCGATCGGCACCGGGAAGACGATGGTCGAGCTCTTGTCCCCGGCGATGGTGCCCAGCGTCTGCATATAGCGCAGCTGCATCGCCCCGGGTTCCTTGCCCAGCATCTGCGCCGCCTGCATCAGTTTCTCCGAGGCCTGCAGCTCACCCTCCGCGTGGATCACCTTGGCCCGCCGCTCGCGTTCGGCTTCGGCCTGGCGGGCGATGGCGCGGATCATCGATTCATTCAGGTCGACATGCTTGATCTCGACGTTGGCCACCTTGATGCCCCAGGCATCGGTCTGCGCGTCGAGCACTTCGCGGATGTCGCCGTTGAGCTGTTCGCGCTCGGCCAGCAGCTCGTCCAGTTCGTGCTTGCCAAGCACCGCGCGCAGGGTGGTCTGGGCCAGCTGGCTGGTGGCGGCGAGAAAGTCCTCGACCTGGATGATCGCCTTCTGTGGGTCGAGCACACGAAAGTACAGCACCGCGTTGACCTTGACCGAGACGTTGTCGCGGGTGATCACGTCCTGCGGCGGTACGTCGAGCACCACCGTGCGCAGGTCGACCCGCACCATCTGCTGGATCCCCGGGATCAGGATGATCAGCCCCGGGCCCTTGACCTGCCAGAAGCGCCCAAGCTGGAACACTACGCCACGCTCGTATTCGCGCAGGATGCGCAGCGCCGACAGCAGCAGTAGCATCACCAGCACAAGCAGTGTGCCGAAACCGAATTGCATGAACATCATCACTCTCCTGGCGCCGTTGGCGCGGTGGCGCTGACTTCCAACGTCACGCCGTTGCGTGCGGTCACCCGCACGTGCTGGCCGGGTTGCAGCGGCGTGGCGCACTGTGCCTGCCAGTGCTCGCCCTGGGCCTGTACCGAGCCGTGGAACGGGTTGTCCGCCTGCACGAAGGTCACCGTGACCAGGCTGCCCACCAGCCCGGCGTCACCGCTGACCAGGGCTCGGCGGCGTGCCTTGATCGCCATGCCCAGCACGCCACCGAGCAACAAGGCCGAGAGCACGGCCAGGCCGGCGATCAGCGCCAGCGGGATGCCGAAGCCGGGCGCGTCGGTGTCCATCAGGATGACGGCGCCGGCAATGAACGCGACGATGCCGCCGAAACCGACCACGCCGAAACTGGGCAGGAACGCCTCGGCGACCATGAACGCCAGTCCGAGCAGGATCAGTGCCACACCGGCATGGCTCACCGGCAGCAGCTGCAGCGCATACAGCGCCAGCAGCAGGCAGATGCCGCCGACCACCCCGCCGACCCCGGTGCCGGGGTTGATGAATTCGAACAATAGGCCGTACACCCCGATCATGATCAGGATCAGCGCCACGCTGGGGTTGGTGATCACTGCCAGCAGGCGCGTGCGCCAGTCCGGCAGGTGCTCGACCACGCTGGCCCCGGCGGTTTTCAGTTGTACGGTCTGGCCGGCGGCAACCAGGCTCTGGCCGTCGAGCTGGCGCAGCAGTTCCGGCAGGTCGCTGGCCACCTGGTCGATCACTTTCAGGCGCAGGGCCTCGCTGGCCGACAGGCTGACCGCCTCGCGCACGGCCTTTTCCGCCCAGTCGGCATTGCGCCCGCGCAGCTGGGCCAGGCCACGGATGTAGGCCGCGGCGTCGTTGACCTGTTTACGGGCGAGGGTGTCTTCGTTGGTGTCGGCGGCCTTCTCGGGGTTACCCGGCATGCCGATCTGCACCGGCGTGGCGGCGCCCAGGTTGGTGCCGGGGGCCATGGCTGCCACATGGCTGGCGTAGAGGATGTAGGTGCCGGCGCTGGCCGCCCGGGCACCGCTGGGGGCAACGTAGGTGGCCACCGGCACGGGGCTGGCGAGGATGGCCTTGATGATCTGGCGCATGGCGCTGTCGAGCCCGCCGGGGGTGTCGAGGCGGATCACCAGCAGTTGCGCACCCTGCGCCTGGGCCTGTTCAAGCCCGCGCAGCAGGTAGTCGGCACTGGCCGGGCCGATGGCGTCGTCGACGCTCAGCAGCCACACGCTGCCACCGGGCGCGGCCTGCCCGCCCGGGGCAACGCCGAGCATCAGCAGCAACAGCAACACGCGCCAGCCGTGAGCGATCACCTGTCGTCACCTTGTGGGGGCCTGTGATTGAAGTTTAGCCGTGGCCGCCTGGCTGCGGCCTAAACTTGTGGATGGGGGCGAAACCGGAGGTGCATCATGCGTATGGCCAAGACCCTTCAGCAGCGCCTGGACCAGGCCAACTGCGACTACGACATCATTTCCCACCCGCACTCGGCCACCAGCCTTGAGTCGGCCCGCACGGCTGGCGTACCGGCTGAACGGGTCGCCAAGTCAGTCATGCTCGATGACCGGCATGGCAACTACATCATGGCCGTGCTGCCGGCCAACCGGCACCTGGACATGACCGAGGTGCGCATGACCGGCGCCTGGCAGCTGACCCGTGAAAGCGCGCTACCGATGCTGTTCGGTGATTGCGAACGTGGCGCCGTACCGGCACTGGGCGATGCCTATGGCATGAAGATGCTGCTCGATTCGAGCCTTACTCGCCAGGGCGATGTCTATCTTGAGGCAGGTGACCACGATCATCTGATTCACATGAGCATGGAGCAATACTTGAAACTGGTGCCGCACGCCGAAGTGCGCGAACTGAGCTGATGCTCGCAACCAACGCCGGGCTGGCGTCGTGGACGATCGGCCCGGCCCAAGGAGTGAACCATGGAAGCGCCGATCCACAAGTTTTCCGAACTGTTCAAGCAACTGGGCCTGCCCGACGACCCTGTGGGCATCGACCAGTTCATCACCAGCCATTCCCCCCTCAAGGGTGAGGTGAAGCTGGTCGACGCACCCTTCTGGAACGATGCCCAGCGGTCGTTCCTCAAGGACAGCATCAACGAAGATGCCGATTGGGCGGAGCTGTTCGACCAGCTCAACGAGGCCTTGCGTCGCCCCCGTAAATAAAGCGCCGAGCGGCACCTGATGGGTGACGGGGCCATTGCTATGCTCAGGAAAACAACAAGGGGATGGCGCGATGAAAGATCCCTACGCACCGGGTTTCTGGTGCACCGTGACGATCCTGGGCACCCTGACCGCCGGTTACTTCTACGGTATCCGGCACACCCAGCAGATGAACCAGGCCGTGCAGTTCCTGTATGCCGCCGCCGCCGTCACCGCGGCGGTTGCCTTGTGCGGGCTGGCGTGGATCGCCTGGGAACACCTGCACCTGAACAAGCGCGAAGTCGCCCAGGGGCGAACGTTGCTGACCATCTGGAACACCAAGGTCGCCCTGCGCCGGGTCGAAACCGTGTTCGACCGCTACTTCTGGGGCAGCTACTGGCATTCCGGGCGCACCTTCGAGGAGGTCATGGGCGAGCTCAAGGGCACGCCCCTGGAGCAGAGCCTCGACGCCCTCAAGTTGCAGTGCCGCGAGCTCGACCGGGAAATCCACGATCATCAGCATCACTGGCTGGCCAATGCCCGCGACCTGTCCAGCGTGGCCACGGCCATGGCCCGTGAGCGCTATCAGCTGGACCTGTGCGACGCGCCGATACGTGATGGCGGCAATACCGCCGTGCTCAATCGCGATCTGGAAGTGCTGGTGTACACCTGGTCGGCGCGTCTGCGCAGCTTCGACCATCAGCTGGACGAGCTGGAGCGCGCCTATCACTGAGGGGTCATTCGCCGCGAATGTACTGCTCCAGCTGCTGGATCAGGTTGGCCTGCTCGGCGATGGTTTCTTTGACAAGGTCACCGATCGACAGCAGCCCCAACAGCGCGCTGCCATCCACTACCGGCAGGTGGCGCAGGTGGCGGTCGGTCATCAGTTGCATGCAGTGATCAAGTTTTTCCTTCGGCCCTACGGTGACCACGGGTGCGCTCATGATTTCACGCACCGGAGTGGCGGCCGAAGAGCGCCCTTTGAGCACCAGCTTGCGGGCATAGTCGCGTTCACTGACGATCCCCACCACCCGGTTGTCCTCCACCACCGGCAGTGCGCCGACGTTTTTCTCCGCCAGCATTTTCACGGCATCCAGTACCGAGTCATCAGGGCCGATGGTGTAGACGGTCTGATGCTGGGCCTTGGTCTTGAGGATTTGTTCGACGTTTTTCATGCGAGCCTCGGTGGGTGAAAAAGCGCTGTGTCGGAGTAAATAAAGCATCCGGCACGGCGCTCTGCACGGCAATGCAGGAAACGGCATCGAGGCGATTGAAAAACGTCATGGGCCAGACGTTGTAGTTGTAGGAGCGGCCTTGTGCCGCGAATGGGCCGCGCAGCGGCCCCAGCGATCTCGAAGAAATACCTGCAACTGGGGCGATCGGTCCGGCGCCCCGGCAAGGCCGCTCCTACCCAGGTCAGAGCTTCGGCATCTGCCCGATTCGCGCGACCATCTCGCTGACGATCTGCAGATCGAGCATGAACTGCTCCACAGTCTTGAACTCGTTGTCGTTGTGCCCGGTGTACTTCACATCCGGCATGGCCAGGCCGAACTGCACGCCGTTGGGCAGGTCATGCACCGAGGTGGCGCCGGCGGACGTGCCGAACTCATGCTTCATGCCCAGGTTTTCGCTGGCCACCGCGAGCAGGGCCTTGACCCATTCGCCCTGCGGGTTGCGGTACATCGGCTCGTCCAGGCTGTAGTCGAACGCCACTGCGGTCTTGCTCTTGGCAGTCCAGCTGTCGAGCTTGCCGGAGATCTCGCCCTTGAGCGTGTCGAGCGACTTGCCTTTGGGGATGCGCAGGTTCACCGCCAGCTTCAGCGCCTTGTCATCCACGCCGACGAAGGTCAGCGAGGTGGTCAGCGGGCCCATGAAAGAATCCTTGAAGCCCACGCCGAGCTTGTTGCCCAGGTAGTCCAGGCCCCAGTTGTCGGCGGCGTAGCGGGCGGCGTCGGTGATGTGGTTGTGCTTGAGCGGCACCTCTTTGCCCAGGCCATTGAGGAACACCAGCATGCGCGCCACCGGGTTGACCCCCGACTCGGGCTCGGAGGAGTGCGCCGACACACCGGTCACGGTCAGCAGCACCTGCTTGCCATCGACCTTGGCGTCGATGCTGAAGTTGCCACCGTTGTGTTTGACGAAAGCAGCACCGGCCTTGTTCAGGGCCTTGGCCAGGGCAGCCGGCTGATCGTCGATCAGGGTCGCCACCGAGTTGCCGGGGATCTGGTTGGTGGCCAGGCCGCCGGTCAGGTTCACCACCTCGGCGCCCTTGCCGCTGCCGGCGCGCTTGGCGAAGGTGGCCATGACCGTGCCGTAGCCTTTCTCGGCGATCACCACCGGGTAGCCGCCGTCCAGCGCCAGGTTGTAGTCGGGCGTGGCGTTGCGCTCGAAGTAGTAGGGGATGGCGTCGCCGGTGGTTTCCTCGGTGGTGTCCACCAGCAGCTTGAACTGGCGGGCCAGTGGCAGCTTCTCGTCCTTGGCCACTTTCAGCGCATAGAGCGCGACGACGATGCCGTTCTTGTCGTCCTCGGTGCCGCGGCCGTACATGCGGTCGCCCACCAGGGTGACCTTGAACGGGTCGAGCTTGGTGCCGTCGGCCAGCTTCCAGTTGGCCGGGGTGACCGGCACCACATCGGCGTGGGCGTGGATGCCGATGACTTCCTTGCCTTCGCCAAGGGAGATCTCGTAGACGCGGTTGTCGATGTTGCGGAAGGCCAGGCCAAAGCCCTCGGCCAGGGCCTTGATCTTGTCGGCGATCTTGAGGAACTCGGGGTTCTCGTGCTGCTCCACGCCTTCTTTACGATAGGTCGGGATCTCTACCAGCTCGCGCAGGGTTTCGGTGGCGGCCTTGCCGTACTTGATACGGGTGTACAGGCCCAGCAGGCGGTTGATCTCGTCCTGCTGCTCGACAGCCAGCGGCTTGCCGGCCAGGTACTGCTTGAGGGTTTCGTCGAGCTTGTCGGCCTTGGCCAGGTCACTGCCGGCCAGCTTGCCGAGGAATTGCTTGAAGTCGGCCGGGTCGCTGCCGTCGTAGGCTTTGATGATGGCAGCGGATTGTTGCTGGGACAGGTTGGCCTGGGCCGGGATCGAGAACATGGCCAGGCTGGCCAGCATCAGGGAAGCGGCGGAGAGCTTGGTAAAAGGCATGGTCGTGCGCATTCCTTTGCAAGTGTTGGAGGGTGCCCGTTCACGTAAACGGGAAGACGCCAACGCTAACACCAAAGACCATCTTCGCGGGAGAGGTGGCATTGTGCATCCATGCATGAATCCCTGTGGTGGCGCACGCCAAGTTCAATTTAATAACAAAAATGCGTATCATTATCGCTGTTTGTAATAAGCATTGCGTTATCGAGAAGGATCCTCATGTTCATGAAATACCTAGCACCCCTGGCCGGGGTGTTCGCCCTTGCCCTGTCCTGCATCGCCCCAGCCCAGGCCCGGGACGATGGTACCGACCACTCCGTTACCCTTGAGAAGGTCGTCCAGGCCTACACCGTCCAGGCCGACGGCAGTTTCCAGCTGGACGTCGAAACGGTCACCCGTATCAACGAGGAGCGGGCCATCCAGGCCAAGGCGCAGCAGCCGCTGAGCTACAACCGTTCGTTCGAGACCCTGGAGGTCGTCGAAGCATTCACCCGCAAGCCCGATGGCCGCACGGTCAAGGTGGAGGCCTCGCAGATCAAGGAGCAGCAAGAGCAGGCGTCGTCCTTCGCCCCGATGTTCCAGGACTCGCGGGTGAAGGTGGTGATCTTCCCCGAGGTGGCCATCGGCGACCAATTGGTGCTGCGCTACAAGCTGCAGCGCACCACCGCGCTGTTCCCCGGGCAGTTCGAAGACATCACGGCGCCGGATTTCCATCCGGTGAAGCAATTCACGCTCAGCTACGACCTGCCGGCGGATATGCCGCTGTACGCCGATGCGCGCGGTTTCAAGGCGTCGGCACCCAAGGTTGGCAAAGGCCGCAAGGTCCATCGCTGGGACTTCGTGCCCACCGAGCGAGCGCGGACCGAAGCGGGCTCGGTGTCCTACCTGGACTATGGCCAGTACCTGGCGGTGTCGACGTTCAAGGAATATTCGGCGCTGGCTACCGCTTACCAGGCCCGCGCCGGGGTGGAGGTAACGCCGGCCATCGCCGCCTTGGCCGGGGAGCTCACGGCAAACCTGCCCGGCGCACGGGAAAAGGCCTTCAAGCTCAGCGACTGGGTACGCGAGAACATCCGCTACGTGGCCGTCTATGTCGGCCCTGGCGGCGTGGTGCCCCATTCGGCGCAGAGCGTGCTGGACAACCGCTACGGTGACTGCAAGGACCATGTGGCGCTGCTGGAGGCACTGCTCAGGGCGGCCGGGATCGAAAGCTCGCCCGCCTTGATCAACCTGGGCAACGCCTACACGCTGCCCAAGGTGCCGACGCTGGGCGTGCTGAACCACGTGCTGACCTACATCCCGAGCCTGGATCTGTACCTGGACTCCACCGACCCCTCCATCGCTGCCGGTTACCTGCCCCTGCCGGACCTGGACAAGCCGGTGCTGCTGACCGCCTCGGGCGTGCTCGGCAAGACCCCGGCCAGCCAGCTCAACAAGCAGTCGGGCGAGATGCTGTTCAAGGTCCAGGGCACGGGTGCCGCGGACTTCACCAGTGCCTCGGTCATCGAGGGATGGGCCAGCGAGTTCAGCCGCTACAGCGCCAAGTCGATGAAGCCGGCCGACCTGGACCGGATCGTCGAGCAGGTACTCAATGCCTATGGGCAGCGGGGCAGCGGCAAGATCCTGATTCAACCTTCGCTGGCACCCGAGCACTTCCGTAGCACGGTCGAAGGGCGCACCGAGAACCTGGTCAACCTGCCAGGCCCGGTCGGGGTGCAGGCTTTCAGCAGCCTGGTCGGTGGTATCGCGCAGACCGTGTACGGCTTCGCCGCTGAAAACGAGCGTACCCAGGCGTTCATTTGCCTCACCAATGAAGCGGTGGAGCAATCGCGCTTCGAGTTCCCTGCCGAGGTCACCATCCTGGCCACGCCCAAGCCGGTTGCCGTACAGAATGCCAGCTTCGACTACAGCGCCCGTTACACCCGCGATGGCAACGCCGTGGTCATCGAGCGCCGCCTGCGGTTCAAGCACCCGAAAGCGGTGTGCACCCCGGAGGAATTCAAGGTGATGAAGCCGTCCATCGAAACCATGGTCAAGGACCTGCAGGGGCAGATCATCGTGCAGGCCAGCTGAGGTGGCACACGGCAACGTGCGTTGACCTGATAGGTACAAACAAGCCCCGCCGGAGATATCCGAGCGGGGCTTCTTGTTGCTCTCCCCGGTGCAGGGGCGTTGGGGGCAGCGTGATATTCATGGGGCACTCGGCGGGATTCGAACCCATGGCCCCTGCCTCAGGCAGGGGACCGGTGACGCGCAGGCTCTACCACTTGTAGGTCAGTTCGGCGATCACGCTGCGGCCTTCGCCCAGGTTGCACGCCTGATAGAAGAAGCACGAGGCGACGTAGTACTTGTCGGTCAGGTTGTTGACGTTGATCGCTGCCTGGGCGCCGCGCAGGCTTGGGTCGAGCTTGCCCAGGTCGTAACGCACGGCAGCGTCATACAGGGTGTAGGACGGCACCTTGAAGGTGTTCATGCTGTCGCCGAAGGTCCAACCGGTGTAGCGCACGCCAAGACCGACGCTCAGGCCCTGCAGCGGGTCGAACGGGATGGCGTAGTCGGCCCACAGCGAGGCCAGTTTGGCCGGAGCCTTGTAGGGGCGTTTGCCTTCGTTGCCATCATTGCTCTTGGTGATCTTCACGTCGCTGTAGGACAGCGAGCCGATCAGCTTCAGGTCTTCCATCACGGTGGTGATGGCTTCCAGTTCCACACCCTTGGAGCGGATTTCGCCGGTCTGGATGCTGTTGAACAGATCGTCCGGGTCGGTGGTGACTGCGTTCTGCTTGGTCAGGTCGTAGGCCGACAAGGTGATCTGGGTGTCGGTGCCTGGCGGTTGGTAGCGCACACCCACTTCATACTGCTTGGCGGTTTCCGGCTCGAAGGGCTTGCTGCCACGACCAGGGCCGGTGGTGCCGACAACCGGGTTGAACGACTCGCTATAGCTGACGTACGGCGCGAAGCCGTTGTCGAACAGATAGACCAGCCCGGCGCGGCCGGTGAAGTCATGCCAGTCCTGGTCGGCAGTCTCGATGTCGGTGAAGCGGTCTTCGGTGCGTATGCGTGCACGGTCCTCGCGGCCGCCTACGGTCAGCACCCAGCGATCCCATTTGAGCTGGTCCTGGAAGTAGTAGCCGATTTGGGTGGTGCGCTGCAGGTTGTTGACCCAGCTGGCGTTGACCGAGGTGTCTACCGGGCTGCCATAGGTCGGGTCGAACACGTTGATCGGCGTGGCGTTGCCCCAGCGCTCGTTACGCACCGACTTGCTCCAGCTGTAGTCGATGCCGAACAGTGCAGTGTGGGAGACCGGGCCGGTGTCGAAGCTGGCCTGCAACTGGTTGTCCAGTGCCAGGTGGCTGCCGTAGGCGTGGCGGATCTGCCACTGGCGGTTGATCGAGGCGCCGGGGACGCCATCGGGGCCGGTGATCAGGCCGGTCGAACTGGCACCGAAGGAGCGTGCCAGGTAGTTCTCCTGGTTGTCGAAGTCGGCCCAGCGCACGTTCTGGCGCACGGTCCAGGTGTCGTTGAATTCATGACTGAACTCGTAGCCCAGCGAGGTGCTTTCGACTTCCTCGAAGTCGAAGCCCGGCTCGCCGACGAAGCGGTCCATGGGCACCTTGCCGTAGGGGCTGGAGCCGTTGACGGCGGCCCAGGGGATGGTGGTCGGGGCCAGGGCCTTGTTCTTCTGGTACGACGCCAGCACGGTCAGGCTGGTCTGGTCGTTTGGGCGCCAGGTGAAGCTGGGGGCGAGGTAGCCGCGATCGTCGTCGGTGTGGTCGTACAGGCCATCGGCCTCGCGGCCCAGGCCGACCAGGCGGTACATCAGGGTCTTTTCGTCGTCCAGGGCGCCGCTGACATCGAACTTGGCCTGGCGACGGTGGCCGTTGCCGACGGAAACGCCGATCTCGCCACGGTCATGGTCGGTGGGGCGCTTGGAGATCGAGTTGACCATGCCGCCAGGCTCTGCCTGGCCATATAGGATCGAGGTCGGGCCCTTGAGCACTTCGACGCGCTCCATGCCGTAGGGCTCTTCGCTGAACATGCCGAAGAAGCCCAGCGGGCGCAGGCGCAGGCCATCGCGGTAGGTGAGCGAGATGGCGTAGCCACGCAGGAAAATGTTGTCGGCGGCGTTGCTGGCGCCGCCACCGTCGGAGCGCACGCCCGAGGTGTAGCGCAGTGCCTCGTCCAGGCGCTGCACGCCCATGTCGTCCATGCGCTCGCGGGTCACCACCGAGATGGCCTGGGGGTTCTCCAGCATCGAGGTGTCGGTCTTGGTGCCAGTGGCGGTGTGGCGGGCAACATAGCCGTCTACCGGGCCCCAGGCGCTTTCAGTGCTCGCCAGGGCGGAAACGGTGCTGGGGGCGAGGGTGAGCACATCGCCAGCGGGCTGCAGGCTGTAGTTGCCGCTTGCGTTCGACAGCAGCTGCAGGCCACTGCCCGCGAGCAACAGTGCGAACCCCTGCTCCACGCTGTAGCGGCCCTGGAGCCCCTGGCTGCTCTTGCCGTTGGTCAGCCCGGCGTCGAATGACAGCACCACGTCTGCTTCGTTGGCGAAACGACTGAGGACGGCGCCCAGCGGGCCGGGGGCGATGGCATAGGTTTTCACCACCTCTGCGGCCTGGGCCTTGCCGGCATCACTGAGCAGCGGCTGGACGAAGCCGGTATGCAGGCCCAGGGTGACCGCGAAGAGGGCGAGGGCTAGGGGTTTGCGGCGATAGTGCTGGTGAGTGGTCAGATGTGGCATGTCGGCTCCTTCAGATGCCCGATGAGGCGGTTTGCAGAAGGTGTCGAGCGAGCGCCGGCAAATCGACAATCGAGAATGAAAAATATTTTCAATTGAATGCATCCCGTACAGGGTTCCCCTTCGCCCCGACTGGGGAGCGCGCGATGCACGCGAAGAACTGGCCAACAAAAAACGCGCGCGCAAGAACCCGACGGTTTGCGCGCTTGCACAGGGTTTCAGCCCTGTGGCAGCAGCCTGATCCAGTAGCGCGTGCGGGTCTCGATACGCACCGGCAGGGCCTGCGCGATAGCCGTCAGGGCGCGATCGGTGTCATCCAGCGGGTAGGCACCGGACAGGCGCAGATCGGCCACCGGGTCGGCGCATTCGATAAAGCCGGGGCGGTAGCGTTGCAACTCGGCCAGCACGCGGTCCAGGCGCCAGTTGTCGATCACCAGGCGCCCCTCGCTCCAGGCGGCCAGATCCGGCTCGGCCGGCCGGGGGCTTGGCAACGGGCCGGCATCGAAGTCGAGCTGCATGCCTGCTTCCACTCGCACTTCCTGGGCACCCGGCACATTGCGCACGGCGACCGCATGTTCGAGCACGTTGAGTGCGGTGTGATTGTCGTACTGGCGCACGCTGAAGCGCGTGCCCAGGGCGCGCATCTCGCCGTGGGCGCTGCGCACCTTGAACGGGCGCGCATCCTGGCCTGTTTCGATGAGGATCTCCCCGGCCTGCAGGACAATCAGCCGCTGCGCCGGATCGAAACGGATGTCCACGGCGCTGGCGGTGTTCAGGGTCAGGCGGGTGCCGTCGGCGAGGGTCAGGCTGCGCCGCTCGCCCGTGCGGGTGCGCAGGTCGGCAAGCCAGACCGGCGATTGCCGGTAACCGCTCCAGGCCAGGCCGCTGACACCGAGGCTGAGCACCAGGCCCTTGAGCAGGGTACGCCGTGTCGGTTGCGCCACGCCGCTGGCCAGCGCGTGTCGCGCCAAGGGGCCGGGCAGGCCGTGCAATTCAGCCTGCAAGCGCTCGAGGCGTTGCCAGGCCCACTGGTGCATTTCATGTTGCTGGTGCCAGGCCTGCCACTGCTGGCGGGTTTGCGCGCACTGCGGTGCCGCGCCGAGGCGGGCGTGCCACTGGGCCGCATCGCGCAGGGCCAGGCGTTGCTCGGCGCGGTTCATCCTTCGGCATCCAGGGCGAATAACAGGCACTGCTCAGTGGCTTTGGCCATGTACTTGGTCACCGAACTGACCGACACGCCGAGGCGCTGGGCAATTTCGGCATAGCCCAGGCCGTCGAGCTGGGCCAGCAGGAAGGCCTGGCGCACGCGAGGGCCAAGGCCATCGAGCATGGCGTCGAGTTGCAGCAGGGTTTCCAGCATCAGCATGCGCTCTTCCGGCGAACACGCCTGTAACTCCGGTTCACCAGCCAGGGCTTGCAGATAGGCCTGCTCCAGGCTGCGCCGACGCAGATGGTCGACCATCACCCGCTTGGCCACGATGGCGAGGAAGTGGCGCGGCTCGCGCAGCGGGTGGGCCACACTGCCGACGATCAGGCGCACGAAGGTGTCGTGGGTGATATCGGCCGCACGCTCGCGATCACCCAGACGCCGGCGCAGCCAGCCCAGCAGCCAGCCGTGGTGGTCGCGATAGAGATCGTGCAGATCCTGCGAGGGTGGTACTTCGGGGAATGTCATGGACATCCGCCCTCCATGCGCGCTGAATGCAAATAAGAATTTGTCGCAAGCTTACGGGAGCGCAGAGGGATTGGGAATGGTCCGACGGTGGAGCAGGTGAGGGTACGACGATACGGGATGCCAGCGGTTGACGCTTGAGCGCTTCGAGTCGTTTGGTTTTCCGCTGGGCTGAATAACCCTGGGACAGGCCCCTTGTGACACAAGGGAAAGAAGATGGCGCACTCGGCGGGATTCGAACCCACGACCCCTGCCTTCGGAGGGCAGTACTCTATCCAGCTGAGCTACGAGTGCAACGGGCCGCATGATACCCATCTGTGTCGGTGGCGTCCATCGCCTTGATATGAGGGTGTTTTTCCAACGTTATCCAGCGCGGGTCCAGCCTCACTGGCACCGATCTATTCATATGCGATATCGGTATTTCTCATCGCCGGCTTATGCCCGCTATCTTCTGGTCACAACTTGTTATAACAAGTCAGCCGACAGAGATGACCATGGCCGAACTGCTCCCGCTTTCTCCCGTACCGCTCTACACCCAGCTCAAGGAACTGCTGCGCGAACGCATCCTCGACGGCAGCTACCCCCCGCACAGCCGCATGCCCTCGGAGAGCGAGCTGGGCAAGCTGTTCGATGTCAGCCGTATCACCGTGCGCCAGGCCCTGGGCGACCTGCAGAAGGAAGGCCTGATCTTCAAGATCCATGGCAAGGGCACCTTCGTCGCCAAGCCCAAGGCGTTCCAGAACGTCAGCACCCTGCAGGGCCTGGCCGAGTCGATGACACAGATGGGCTACGAAGTGCTCAACCGCCTGCGCAGTTTTCGCCATGTGCCGGCCACTGCCCTGGTGGCCCAGCGCCTGCTGGTCGAGGAGGGCAGCCTGGTTACCGAGATCCGCCGCGTGCGCCTGATCAACCGTGAGCCGGTGTCGCTGGAAATCACCTGGCTGCCGCACACCGTCGGCGAGAAGCTGGAGAAGGCCGACCTGGTCACCCGCGACATCTTCCTGCTGCTGGAGAACGACTGCGGCCTCGCCCTTGGCCATGCCGACCTTGCCATCGACGCGGTGCTCGCCGACAGCGACCTGACCCAGGCGCTGGAGGTGGAGGAAGGCTCGCCGATCATGCGCATCGAGCGCCTCACCCACACCGCCGACGGCACCCCGCTGGACTTCGAACACCTCTACTACCGCGGCGACGCGTTCCAGTATCGCCTGCGCATCGACCGCCAGAAGGGAGGCAAGGCATGAGCATCCAGACCCAGGACTACGACATCGTCGTCATCGGCGGCGGCACCGCCGGGCCCATGGCCGCGATCAAGGCCAAGGAGCAGGACAAGAGCTTGCGCGTGCTGCTGCTGGACAAGGCCAACGTCAAGCGCAGCGGTGCCATCAGCATGGGCATGGACGGCCTGAACAACGCCATCATCCCCGGGCATGCCACGCCCGAGCAGTACACCAAGGAAATCACCGTCGCCAACGACGGCATCGTCAACCAGGCCGCGGTGCACGCCTATGCCACCAAGAGTTTCGAGACCATCGAGCAACTCGACCGCTGGGGCGTGAAGTTCGAAAAGGACGAGACCGGCGACTACGCGGTGAAGAAGGTCCACCACATGGGCGCCTATGTGCTGCCCATGCCCGAAGGCCATGACATCAAGAAGGTGTTGTACCGCCAGCTCAAGCGCGCCCGGGTGGAGATCAGCAACCGCATGGTCTGCACCCGTGTGCTGCTCGATGCCGAGGGCGCGGCGGCGGGAGTGCTCGGTTTCGACTGCCGCAGCGGTGAGTTCCGGGTAATCCGCGCCAAGGCGGTTGTCCTTGCCTGCGGCGCCGCCGGGCGCCTGGGCCTGCCGTCTTCGGGCTACCTGATGGGCACCTACGAAAACCCCACCAATGCCGGCGATGGCTATGCCATGGCCTACCACGCGGGTGCCGAACTGGCCAACCTGGAGTGCTTCCAGATCAACCCGCTGATCAAGGACTACAACGGCCCGGCCTGCGCCTACGTCACCGGCCCCCTGGGCGGCTATACCGCCAACAGCAAGGGCGAGCGCTTCATCGAGTGCGACTACTGGAGCGGGCAGATGATGTGGGAGTTCCACCAGGAACTCGAAGGCGGCAACGGGCCGGTGTTCCTGAAGCTCGATCACCTGGCCGAGGAAACCATCCAGAACATCGAGGAAATCCTGCACAGCAACGAGCGCCCCAGCCGTGGCCAGTTCCACGCCGGGCGCGGCACCGACTACCGCCAGCACATGGTCGAGATGCACATCTCCGAGATCGGCTTCTGCTCCGGGCATTCGGCCTCGGGGGTGTGGGTCAACGAAAAGGCCGAGACCAGCGTCAAGGGCCTGTACGCCGCCGGCGACATGGCGGCGGTGCCGCACAACTACATGCTCGGTGCCTTTACCTATGGCTGGTTCGCCGGGGTGAATGCCGCGCAGTACGTGGCCGGGCGTGAGTTCGCCGAGGTCGATGCGCAGCAGGTCGAACGCGAACAGGCGCGGGTGTTCGCGCCGTTGCAGCGTGAGCACGGCCTGCCGCCGGCCCAGGTCGAGTACAAGCTGCGGCGCATGGTCAACGACTACCTGCAGCCGCCCAAGGTGACCAAGAAGATGGAAATCGGCCTGGCGCGCTTCGCCGAGATCGAACGTGATCTTGAACAGATGAAGGCCAACAACCCCCATGAGCTGATGCGTGCCATGGAAGTCTCGGTCATCCGCGACTGCGCCGAGATGGCCGCGCGCGCTTCGCTGTTCCGCCAGGAGAGCCGCTGGGGGCTGTACCACCACCGGGTCGATTTTCCCGAGCGCAATGATGGCGAGTGGTTCGTGCATTGCCATCTGAAGAAGGGCGAGGACGGTGAAATGACCAGCTTCAAAAAACCGGTCGAGCCGTACCTGATTGCCCTGGATGCCGAAGAACAGACCGCGTATGACCGGCTGCGGGTGAAGGCTGACGCGGCGTGAATGGGGCCGCTGTGCGGCCCTTTCGCCGGCAAGCCGGCTCCCACAGGGTACGCATAGCGCTTTTGTGGGAGCTGGCTTGCCAGCGATAGGGCCAGCAGCCCCGGCGATGAACCATAAAGAGGGCCAAAGGCCCCAAGGACCCCGTGAAAATGGCCTACCAACCCCAGGAAATCTTCTTTCGCAGCAGCGCCCCGGTAACCATCGACGAAGACAAATGCATCGCCGAGAAAGGCTGCACGGTCTGCGTCGAGGTCTGCCCGATGGACCTTCTGGCCATCAACCCGGCCACCCAGAAGGCCTACATGGCCTTCGACGAATGCTGGTACTGCATGCCCTGCGAAAAGGACTGCCCCACCGGCGCGGTGAAGGTCGATATCCCGTACCTGCTGCGCTGAACCCGAACCCCCCGCCATCCGGCCGAACCACCGGACGCCCACCTGCGATGCCCCTCGTTTCCCACCACCCATGCCGGGCGGCGGAGACGACCTCATACCTATAAACGATTCGAGGGGAACACCCATGCGCCTTGTAGCAACCGTGGCCAGCCTTGCGCTGGCAATCACTGGCCTGAACGCCAGCGCCGAAACCATCCGTATCGCCATCGGCACCCAGGACACCACCATCAACTGCGCCACCGGCGGCCTGCTGATCCGCGAGCTGGGCCTGCTCGACAAGTACCTGCCCCATGACGGCAAGTACAAGGACGCCCAGTACCAGGTCGAGTGGAAGAACTTCACCAGCGGCGCGCCGCTGACCAACGAGATGGTCGCCGGCAAGCTCGACTTCGGCGCCATGGCCGACTTCCCCGGCTCGTTCAACGGTGTCGCCCACCTCGACGCCGGCAAGCGCAGCCTGTTCATCAGCGTGCTGTCCGGCAGCGTGCATGGCAGCGGCAATGGCATCGTGGTGCCGGCCGCCTCCAGCGTGCAGTCGCTGGCCGAGCTCAAGGGCAAGACCATCTCCGTGCCGTTCGCCTCCACCGCCCACGGCATGCTGCTGCGCGCGGTCGCCGCCCAAGGCTGGGACCCGCAGAAGGACGTGAAGATCATCGCCCAGGCCCCGGAGATCGCCGGCTCCGCCTTGCGCAGCAACCGCATCGAGGCCCATGCCGACTTCGTGCCGTTCGCCGAGCTGTTCCCCAACCGTGGCTTCGCCCGCAAGATCTACGACGGCGCCCAGGCCAACGCGCCGACCTTCCATGGCGCGCTGGTGGACGCCGACTACGCGAAAAAGTACCCGGAAGTGGTCACCGCCTACCTGCGGGCGAGCCTGGAAGCCGACCGCCTGATCGCCGCCGAGCCCGAGAAGTACAGCGAGCTGATCGAGAAGGTCACCGGCATCGAGGCCGAGGTGAACTACCTGTTCCACGGCCCGCTCGGCCTGCAGACCCGCGACCTCACCTGGAAACCCGAGTACCGCCAGGCCGTGGCCACTTCCATCGACACCCTCAAGCTGCTGAAGAAGACCGACCGGGGCCTGGACACCGCGCATTTCATCGACGACCAGTACATCCGCAGCGCCTACAAGCAGGCCGGGCTGGACTACGACAAGGCCCTGAAAAACTACGACCCGCTGCCACTCAAGGCCAATGATGCCGCGACCGGCAAGCCCATCACCGACTTCAGCCGCCTGGCGCAGATCTGGGTGCGCGGCGAGGACAAGGTGCGCCACTATGCCTCCCCGGAAGCCGCGCTCAGCGCCCTGGCCCAGCTGGAGCAGGAGGGCAAGGACATCCGCGCGATCTACGCCCAGGCCGCCGACAGCGGCATCAAGCTGCTGGCCAACCAGGCCTGGTTCGTGCGCAACGGCCAGGGCCAACTGGCGGCCTTCCTGCTCAAGGACCAGGCCGAGCAGTATGCCAAGGCCCATGGCGGCGAGGCGCTGGACTTCGTCCATGCCAACCAGAAACTGCTGGCCCAGCGCTGACCGGGAGCCGCCGCCATGACCCGTGACCTTGCGCGCTGGCCCCTGCGCCTGGCGTCGCTGCTGGCCTGCCTGCTGTTCTGGCAGCAGGCCGCGAGCCACAAGCTGGACCTGCTGCTGTTCACCTTCACCTACGTACCCACGCCCGGCGCGGTGCTCGACGCCGCCTGGCAACTGCTGGCCTCCAACGCCCTGCTGGCGCACCTGGGCAGCAGCCTGGCGCGGGTATTTGCCGGTTACGGCGTGGCGGCGTTGCTGGGGGTGGGCCTGGGCTTGCTGATCGGCCGCTCGAAGTGGCTGGAGGACACGCTGATGCCGCCGCTGGAGGTGCTGCGGCCGATCCCGGCGGTGGCCTGGATCCCGCTGGCGATCCTGATGTTCCCCTCGTCGGAGCTGTCGATGGTGTTCATCACCTTCACCGGTGCGGTGTTCCCGATCCTGCTCAACACCGTGCACGGCGTCGAGGCCATCGACCCGCGCCTGGTGGCCTCGGCGCGCAGCCTGGGCGCCGGGCGCGGGGCGATCCTGCGCGAAGTGGTGCTGCCGGGCGCGTTGCCGAGCATCGTCACCGGGCTGGCCATCGGCATGGGCACCTCGTGGTTCTGCCTGGTGACCGCCGAGATGATCGCCGGGCAGTTCGGCATCGGTTACTACACCTGGGAGTCCTACACCTTGCAGAACTACCCCGACATCATCGTCGGCATGCTGCTGATCGGCGTGCTGGGCATGGGCAGCAGCGCGCTGGTCAAGCGCCTCGGCGCGCTGGCCACGCCCTGGATACGGAGGAGCGCGTGATGAGCCGTTATCAACAGGTGCCCGGGCGTATCGAAGCGCTGGGTCTGTCGATTCGCCTGGGCCATGGGCGTGATGAGTTCGAAGCGGTGCAGGCGCTGGACTTTGCCATCGCCCCGGGCGAGTTCGTGTGCATCCTCGGGCCGTCCGGCTGCGGCAAGTCCACGTTGCTCGGCGCACTGGCCGGGCACCTGACGCCGGCTGTCGGCCAGCTGTTGGTGGACGGGCAAGCGGTCGACGGCCCTTCGCCGCAACGGGGCATGGTGTTCCAGCATCACACGCTGCTGCCTTGGCGCAGCGTGCTCGACAACGTGGCCTTCGGCTTGAAGATGCAGGGGCAGGGCAAGGCCGAGCGCCAGTTCAAAGCGGCCGAGATGCTGCAACTGGTCGGCCTGGGTGACTTTGCCCAGCGTTGGCCCAGCCAGTTGTCCGGCGGCATGCAGCAGCGCGCCGAAATCGCCCGGGTACTGATCAACCGCCCACGCCTGCTGCTGATGGACGAGCCCTTCGGCGCCCTCGATGCGCAGACCCGCGCGCGCATGCAGGAACTGCTGCTGGATATCTGGGCGCGCATCCGCACCACCGTGGTGTTCGTCACCCATGACATCGACGAAGCGTTGTTCCTCGCCGACCGCATCCTGGTGATGAGCCCGCGCCCCGGCCGCTTCATCGAAGACCTGCGCCTGGACTTCACCCGCCCACGGCGCGCGAGCCTGCTGACCAGCCCCGAATTCACCCACCTCAAACGCCATTGCCTGGCGCTGCTGCGCCATGAAGAAGGCCGCGAACTGCCGCGCCTGACACCGTTGGGCCTGCCCGACACCGACCATCCTCCGCTGCGGATTGCGCTATGACTGATCGAATCACTGACAACCCCGACATCATCGACCTGCTGCCACGCCTGAACGACCGTGATGCCGGCGTGCGGCGCATCGCCCTGATCGAACTGGCCGACCTGGAAGACCCGGACGGCCTGCCCTGGCTCACCGACGCGCTGTTGGTCGACGCCAACGCCGAAGTGCGCGCCGAGGCCGCGCGGCTGCTCGAAGCCTGGGAGGAGCCAGAGGTAGTGCAGGGCCTGTGCGCCGCACTGGCCGACCCCGCCGAGCCGGTGCGCCTGGCGGCCGCCCAGAGCCTGAGCGAGCTCAAGACCCAGCAGGCCGGGCAACTGATCCTGCCCTGGGCCAGCCATGCCGATGCTTTCGTGCGGGCCAGCGCCTTGCGCGCCCTGCGCGAGCTGCGCCTGGAGGATGCCGCGGTGCCAGCGTTGAAAGCACTGGGGGATGTTGATGCCGGCGTGCGCCGTGAAGCGGTGGGTATCCTAGGCTGGCTCAAGCACGCGCCGGCCTTGCCCGCGCTGGCACAACTGGCGGCCAACGAGCCGGATACCGACGTGCGTCGCGCCGCCATTGGCGCGTTGGGCCTGGCCCGGGACGCCCGGGTGCTGCCGGCGCTGATCGGCGCCCTGGCCGATGAGGCCTGGCAGGTGCGTGAAGAGGCGGCGACCACCCTGGGCAAGGTCGGCCAGGCTGAAGCGGGCCAGGCCTTGATCGCGGCGCTGGCCGACAGCTACTGGCAGGTCCGCTTGCGCGCGGCGCGGGCCTTGGGCCGGCTGCGCCATGGCGCGGCGCTGGATGGGCTGGCGCAGTTGCTGGGCCATGGCATCGCCAACCTGCGCAAGGAGGCGGCGCTGGCGCTGGGCGAGCTGGGTGAAGCCCGGGCATTGCCGGCGTTGCGGGCGGCCGAGGCCGACAGCGACCCGGAAGTGCGCAAGGCCGTGCGCATTGCCCTGGCGCAGTTGCAGGGAGCGGTGTGATGGACGCGCCCAGCGCTTTGCGCAACCGACGCGAACGCGGCGAGCTGCTGGTGCAGTGGGGTGAGGCTGAGCAGGTGATCAGCCACGCCCGGCTGCGCGGTGCCTGCCCGTGTTCACAATGCCGGGCGGCGCGGCTGAAAGGTGCGATTTCGCTGGTGGGCGAGGATGTGCGGGTGGCGCGCATCGAGGCCCAGGGGTATGGGGTGCAGCTGGTGTTCAGCGATGGGCATGAGCGGGGGATTTACCCCTGGGATTACCTGCGCAGTCTCGGTTGACCGCTCCGCCATCATCCCCTGTAGGCGCGGCCTTGCGCCGCGAAAGGGCCGCAACGCGGCCCCAGGATTTCAGCGTGAAAGCAACAATGGTCGGGGCTGCTTCGCAGCCCTTTCGCGGCACAAGGCCGCTCCTACACAGGCGATGAGGCCAGTGCAGGCCACCTGCTTCTAGAGCGCGATCAACTCCGGCCGCAACCCTTCCACCCGTTGCACCGCCGGCCGCAGATACCCGCCATCGCCGGTAATCTGGTGCAGCACCTTCTCGCGCAAGCCATGCAGCGCCACCCCGGTGCGTTGGCGCGGATGCGGCAGGCCGATCTGCACCACCGCCTTGATCCGCCCCGGCCGCGGCTCCAGCACCACCACCCGGTCGGCCAGGTAGGTCGCTTCTTCGGCATCGTGGGTCACCAGCAGAATGGTCACCCCCGAGCGCTCGCGAATCGCCAGCAGCTCGTCCTGCAGTTGCTGGCGGGTCAGTGCATCCAGGGCGCCGAACGGCTCGTCGAGCAGCAGGATGCGCGGGCTGGCCACCAGCCCCCGGGCGATCGCCACGCGCTGGGCCATGCCACCGGAGAGCTGGTGCGGGTAGGCCGATTCGAACCCGACCAGCCCCACCAGTTGTACGAACTCATGCACCCGGCGGGCGCGCTCGCCCTGGGTGAGTTTATCGTTGACCAGGCCCAGGCCGATGTTCTGCGCCACGGTCAGCCAGGGGAACAGGCGGTGCTCCTGGAACACGATGCCGCGTTCACCGCCGATGCCGCTGACCACCTGGCCATCGACGCGGATCTGGCCGCTGTAGTCGTTGTCCAGGCCCACCAGCAGGCGTAGCAACGTGGACTTGCCGCAGCCCGACGAGCCGACGATGGCGATGAATTCGCCCTGCTCGATCGCCAGGTCGAAATCGCGGATGGCTTCGAACGGCTGGCCGTCCACGCTGAAGGTCTTGCCGACCTTTTCGAAGCTGACCAGCGGCGGTGTGGCGTCAGGTTGGTTGGCCGCTGGCAGGGCCGGGGTGATGAAGGCGTTCATGCGGATCTCCAGCGCGTGGCGCGCGATTCGAGGCGTTGGCCGAGGTGGCCGAGCAGGGCGCCGACCAGGCCGATCAGAACCATGGCGGCCATCACCTGGTCCATGCGGAACAATTGCTGGGCGCCGATCATCAGGCTGGCGATACCGCCGTCCGAGGGCATGAAGTATTCGGCGCCGATGGTGCCCAGCCAGGCGTAGATCAGCGACAGGCGCAGGCCGGCGAAGATCGCCGGCGCGGCGCCCGGCAGCACCAGCAGGCGCAAGCGCTGTGGCAAGCCCAGGCGCAGCGCCTGGGCGGCCTCGCCCAGCTGCGGCGACAGGCTGGCGATGCCGCGCTGGGTGGCGATCAGCAGCGGGAAGAACGCGGCCAGGGCGACAAACACCAGCTTGGCGCCTTCCCCCAGGCCGAACCAGGCGGTGAGCAGCGGCACCCAGGCAAACAGCGCCACCTGGCGCAGCGCCGACAGGCTCGGGCCAAGCAGGCGCTCGCTGTGTTGCGACAAGCCCAGCAGCAGCCCCAGGGCAAACCCAGCGCCGCCCCCCAGCAGCAACCCGGCCAGGGTGCGTTGCAGGCTCAGGCGCAAGGCTTCGCTCAGCGATCCATCCAGCAGCCCGGCAGACAGGCTGCGCAGGACATCCAGGGGTGAGGCAAGGATGTTGGCGTCTACCCAGCCAAAGCTGTTGGCGGCCTGCCACAGGCCCAGCAGCGCTGCCGGCAACAACAGGCTCTGCCAGCCCTTGGCCACAGCGCCACGCGGCTGCTCGCCGGTGGCCGGTTGCGGCCAGTACAGCAGGCTGCGCTCAAGGCGCGAAAAGCCTCGGTCCATCAGCGCGCCAACCAGGCCGATCAACAGGATGCAGAGGAACACCAGGTCGAGCATGAACAGCTGGCGGCCCCAGACCATCAGGTAGCCGATGCCTTCGCTGGAGGCCAGCAGCTCCACCGCCAGCAGCGACGTCCAGCCGGTGGCCAGGGCCAGGCGTACGCCGGCAAGAAAGGCGGGCAGGGCGGCTGGCAGCAGCAGGCGCAGGAACAGCAGGTGCGCCGGCAGGCGCAAGGTGGCGGCGGCTTCGCGCAGCTTGGGTTGGGCGTCGCGCACGCCGACCAGGGTGTGCAGGGTGACCGGTACCACCACCGCCTTGACCAGCACCACCAGCTTGAGCACTTCGCCAATGCCGAAGAACAGCATGAACAGCGGGATCCAGGCCAGCGTGGGGATTTGCGCGAGGGCCACGAAGGTCGGCAGCACCAGTGTCTGCGCCCGCCGCGAAGCCCCCAGCCAGGTGCCCAGCAGCAGGCCACTGCCGATGCCCGCCAGCAAGCCCCACAGCAGGCGTTGCAAGCTTATCCACAGCTGGCTCCACAGCTCCCCGGAACCAAACTCCAAGGCGCTCTGCCAGACCAGCGACGGCGCCGGCAGGATCTGCTCGCTCATCCAGTGCTCGCGGCTGGCCACCACCCACAACGCCGCCAGCAGCACCGGCATCACCCAAGGCAACACGGCATGGCTGTTGTAGCAGCGGCCTTGCGCCGCGAAAGGGCCGCGCAGCGGCCCCGGAAGCCACCTGGGCTTGCTCAAAAATCCGCTCATCAGGCCATCTCCCAAACGGTTCCTTGTTTATTCATTTATGGAATTAAAAATTCACAAAAATAACATTCAAGGGATAAGAGCATGCGCCCCCTGCATCGGGAAGCCCCAACCCGTTGCGTTTTCCTCATATTTTCCATGCGCTGCCTGCAAGCCAGCCCAAGACCCGCATGGCCGCTGATTTATGCCTTCTGGTTACTGAAGAATGACGTATTGATCTTTGTAGGTTCTAACCAGACCCGCCTAGCTTCTGGCCAAAGCGCCGGCCATCGCCGGTGGCAGCCTGCCAAGGAGCCTTGCCATGAAAACCCCCTTTCGCCATCTGCTCACCCCATTGCTCGCCGGCTTGCTGAGTGCCCTGCCGCTGGCGGCGCAGGCCGCCCAGCCCGACGTGATCCGTATCGCCGTGCCCGACCTCAGCGCCGGCAGCAAGCCCAGCGCTGGCGGCGTGGTCGATGTGCTGCGCGACCAGCAGTTGCTGGAAAAAGAGTTTGCCAAGGACGGCATCCGTATCGACTGGCGCTTCTTCAAGGGCGCCGGCCCCGTGGTCAACGAAGCCCTGGCCAACGGCCAGGCCGACTTCGCCTACCTGGGTGACCTGGCCGCAATCATCGGCAAGGCCAATGGCCTGGACACCCGCGTGCTGTCGGCCGGGGTGCGCGGGGTGAAGAGCTACCTCGGTGTGGTGCCGGGCTCGGGCATCCACAGCCTGGCGGACCTCAAGGGCAAGCGCGTGGCGGTGTTCCGCGGCACCGCCAACCAGCTGTCGTTCGCCAGCGCCCTGGCCAGCCAGGGACTATCCGAGCGTGAGCTGAAAGTCATCAACCTGGACTTCAACGCCGCCAACGCCGCGCTGGCGGCCAAGCAGATCGACGCTACCTGGGGGCTGTCCAACCTGCTGTCGCTGCGCGAGCGCGGCCTGGTCGAACTGCCGGTCAACTCCCGCGACCTGAAAGGCGCCGGCAGCACCCAGGCGGTGCTGCTGGGTACCGGCGACTTCATCCGCCAGCACCCCGAGCTGGTGCAGCGCCTGGTCAATGCCCAGCTGCAGGCGGTGAAGTGGCTGCGCGACGAGCACAACCGCGATGCCTACATCGACCTGGTGGCCACCACCGCCAACTGGCCAAAAAGCATCCTGCGCGATGACCTGGCCCAGGAAAACCTCGCCGCCTATTTCGACCCGCGCCTGGACGCAGGCTTCGTCGGCCTGCTGCAACAGGGCGTGGACCTGGCCGCCAAGGAGCGCCTGATCCGCCGGGATTTCCAGGTAAGCGAGTGGGTCGAACCGCGCTTCCTCGATGCCGCGCTGCAACAGGACCAGGCCGTGCAGGCCGCCCGCTGATTCAAAACCCCGACAAAAACCGTGAGGACCACGACCATGAGCAATGCCGCACTGGCTACCGCGCCACACACCCTTGAGCTGGATATCCACCCCGTTGCCGGGCGCATCGGCGCCGAGATTCGTGGCGTGAAACTGTCCGCCGACCTCGAGCCGGCCATCATCGACGCCATCCAGGCGGCGCTGGTGCAGCACAAGGTGATCTTCTTCCGCGGCCAGGACCACCTCGATGACATCGGCCAGGAGGCCTTCGCCCAACTGCTGGGCGAGCCGATCGCCCACCCCACGGTGCCGGTGGTGGACGGCACCAGCTACCTGCTCCAGCTCGATGGTGCCGAGGGCCAGCGGGCCAACTCCTGGCACACCGACGTGACCTTCGTCGATGCCTACCCCAAGGCCTCGATCCTGCGCAGCGTGGTGGCCCCGGCTTCGGGCGGCGACACGGTGTGGGCCAACACGGCCGCCGCCTACCAGGAGCTGCCCGAGCCCCTGCGCGCGTTGGCCGACCAGCTATGGGCGGTGCACAGCAACGAGTACGACTACGCCAGCGTGAAGCCGGACGTGGACCCGGCCAAGCTCGAGCGCTACCGCAAGGTGTTCACCTCGACGGTGTATGAAACCGAGCACCCGGTGGTGCGGGTGCACCCGATCAGCGGCGAGCGGGCGCTGCAGCTGGGGCATTTCGTCAAACGCATCAAGGGCTATTCACTGGCCGATTCGCAGCACCTGTTCGCGGTGCTGCAAGGGCATGTGACGCGCCTGGAGAACACCGTGCGCTGGCGCTGGCAGGCGGGGGATGTGGCGATCTGGGATAACCGTGCCACCCAGCATTACGCGGTGGATGACTACGGCACCCAGCCGCGTGTGGTGCGCCGGGTCACCCTGGCGGGCGAAGTGCCGGTGGGGGTGGATGGGCAATTGAGCCGGACTACCCGTAAAGGTTGAGACCACAAAAAGGGTCGCTTGCGGCTAATGCCAGTCAGCTAAGCCACATTTGGGGCTGCTTCGCAGCCCTTCGCGGGTAAACCCGCTCCCACAGGATCGCGCATTTCGCGACATATGCGCCGTACCTGTGGGAGCGGGCTTGCCCGCGAAGGGCCGCAGAGCGGCCCCTTCTGTGTACTGCAGGGTTTACTTGTCACCCTCGTGGGTCAGCTCCAGCACCCGGTCCACCAGCTTGTAGATGCCGCCAGCCGCTTCGCTGATCGACTTGGCCAGCATGTAGGCCGGGGTGGTCACCAGCTTGCGCTGGGTGTCTTCGACGATGTCATGCACATCGCACTCTTCGTGGGTGCCGCCCATCTTCACCACGGCGGCGCTGGTGCCCTTGTCGTTACCGATGGTGCAGACCACGCCTGGGCCATAGATCTTGGCGGCCAGGGCCGGCGAGATGCAGATCAGGCCGACCGGCTTGCAGGCGTCGGCGAAGGCTTCGGCCAGCGCCAGTACGTCGGGGTTCACGGTGCAGTTGGCACCTTCGACAGCGAAGTTGGAGAGGTTCTTCGCCGCGCCGAAACCGCCGGGCACGATCAGCGCATCGAAGTCCTCGACCTTGGCTTCGCGAATGTCCTTCACTTCGCCCCGGGCGATGCGTGCCGACTCGACCAGCACGTTGCGCGACTCGGGCATCTGTTCCCCGGTCAGGTGATCGATCACATGCATCTGCGCAATGTTCGGTGCGAAGCACTGCACCTGGGCGCCGCGCTGGTCGAGGCGCAGCAAGGTGATCACGCTCTCGTGGATTTCGGCGCCGTCATACACGCCACAGCCGGAAAGGATCACCGCAACTTTCTTCGTCATGCTCATTACTCCAGTGTCGAGGCGCTAAATGTCCTCTAGTTTGGCAGATGTGGCCATAGGGGTTCAGGCAGGCGCGGCCTAATCTCTTGCGACAACCCTGGAGACTGCCGCCGATGGACCTGATTCTGCTGGCTGTGCCGATGTTCTTTGTGCTGATCGCCGTGGAGCTGGTCGCCGACCGCGTGCGCGGCCAGCGCAATTACCAGCTGGCCGACTCGATCAACAGCCTCAGCACCGGCGTGCTGTCGACCAGTACCGGCCTGCTGACCAAGGGCGTCGGGCTGCTCACCTATGCCCTGGCCTGGGAGCACCTGGCGCTGCTGCGCCTGCCGGCCGAGGCCTGGTGGGTGTGGGTGGGGGCCTTTGTGCTCTACGACTTCTGCTACTACTGGCTGCACCGCATGGGCCACGAGCGCAACGTGCTGTGGGCCGCGCATTCGGTGCATCACCAGAGCGAGGAATACAACCTCACCACGGCGTTGCGCCAGACCAGCAGCGGCTTCATCTTCTCGTGGATCTTCTACTTGCCGCTGGCGCTGCTCGGCGTGCCGCCGGTGGTGTTCATCACCGTGGCGTCGCTGAACCTGCTGTATCAGTTCTGGGTGCACACCCGCCATGTGCCCAAGCTGGGCTGGCTCGAATGGGTGCTGATCACGCCGTCCAACCATCGTGTCCACCATGCGCAGAATCCTCGCTACTTGGATTGCAACTACGGCGGTGTGTTCATCTTCTGGGACCGGCTGTTCGGCACGTTCCAGGAGGAGGACGACGATGAGCCGGTGATTTTCGGCGTGACCACGCCGCTGGCCAGCTGGAACCCGTTGTGGGCCAACCTGCAGTTCTATGCGCAGCTCTGGGCGGATGCCCGGCGCACCGATCGTGTGTGGGACAAGCTGCGTATCTGGTTCATGCCCACCGGTTGGCGCCCGGCGGATGTGGCGGCGGCGGATCCGCACCCCAGGCAGGACCTGGCGCGCTTTCGCAAGTTCGCCATCCCGCTGCGCGGCCTGCAGCAGTTGTATGTGGTTGTGCAGTTCGCGGTTTACGTGGCGCTGGGCAGCTACTTGATGGACGTGGCCGAGCGTGTGCCCTTCGCTGCCCTGGTGCTGGGCTGGGCGGTGATGGCGTTCGGCTTGTTCGTGTTGGGCGCGGCGCTGGAAGACCGGCCCTGGGCGGGGCGCATGGAACTGTTGCGGTTGCTTGCGAATGCGCCGGCACTGTACCTGGCCGGCGCTTCGGGGTTAGTGCTGGTCACGCCCCTGGCCTGGGGACTGCTCCTGGCTTACAGCCTGCTCAGCGGGTGCTTCCTGGCCTTCTGCCGCCGCGCGGCGCTCGGCGCGCTGGGTACGGAAGCGGCGGCGCAGCCAGAGCACCAAGCCCAGGCCCAGCAGGGCGCCGAGCACCCATAGCTCGTACTTCTTGATGCTGCCCAGCATGCCTTCGAGGATGGCGCCGAAGTGGTAGGCGGCCAGCCCGAGGGCCAGGGCCCAGACGGCGGCGCCGATACCGTTGAGCAGCAGGTAGCGGCGTGGCGGGTAGCCGGACAGGCCGATGGCCACCGGCATCACCGTGCGCAGGCCGTAGACGAAGCGGAAACTCAGGACCCAGAGGTCGGGGTGGCGGCGGATGTGTTCCAGCGCCCGGTCACCCATGGCCTGCCAGCGCGGTTTGCGGGCGAGGATCTTGCGCCCGTGGCGGCGGCCCATGAAGTACCACAGTTGGTCGCCCGCATAGCTGCCGCAGAACGCCACCAGCACCACGAGCTTGATGTCCATGTATTCGCGGAACGCCAGAAAACCTGCGAGCACGAGGATAGTCTCGCCTTCGAAGAACGTGCCGAGAAACAGGGCGAAATAGCCGAAATCGTTCAGGAATTGTTGAAGCATTTTCTGACGTGCTGGCGAAATGAACGCGCAGCCTACCCCTTCGTGCTCGTTCGGGAAAGTGTCCAAATGTGTCTCGACGTGAACATTTCCTACAAGGACAATGTCTGCGGCCACGAGTCGCAGGGTTGCCCTAGGGTGTAACACAGGCGTCATAATGGCCGCTTATAACTGTCGCGCTCGCCCGCCTGCGCGGGCTCAGGAGTCTGCCGTGAGCTTTACCCTCGCCAACCGTCTGTTTCCTGCCACCCGCCTGCGTCGCAACCGCCGGGACGACTTTTCCCGTCGCCTGGTTCGCGAAAACACCCTGACCGTCGATGACCTGATCCTGCCGGTATTCGTGCTGGACGGCGACAACCGTCGCGAAGAGGTGCCGTCGATGCCGGGCGTCGAACGCCTGTCCATCGACCTGCTGCTCGAAGCCGCACAGGGCTGGGTAGAGCTGGGCATTCCGGCGCTGGCGCTGTTTCCGGTAACGCCGACCGAGAAGAAATCCCTCGATGGCGCCGAAGCCTGGAACCCGGACGGCATCGCCCAGCGTGCCACCCGCGCCCTGCGTGCGCGCTTCCCGGAACTGGGGGTGATCACCGACGTGGCGCTGGACCCGTTCACCACCCACGGCCAGGACGGCATCCTCGATGAAGAGGGTTACGTTCAGAACGACATCACCGTCGACGCCCTGGTGCGCCAGGCCCTGTCCCACGCCGAGGCCGGCGCCCAGGTGGTCGCCCCGTCCGACATGATGGACGGGCGCCTCGGTGCGATCCGCGAGGCCCTGGAAGTGGCCGGCCACGTCAACGTGCGCATCATGGCTTACTCGGCCAAGTACGCCAGTGCCTACTACGGCCCGTTCCGCGATGCGGTCGGTTCGGCGCTGAACCTGGGCAAGGCCAACAAGGCGTCCTACCAGATGGACCCGGCCAACAGCAACGAAGCCCTGCACGAAGTGGCCCTTGACCTGGCCGAAGGCGCCGACATGGTCATGGTCAAGCCGGGCATGCCGTACCTGGACATCGTCACGCGGGTCAAAACCGAGTTCAAGGTGCCGACCTTCGCCTACCAGGTCAGCGGCGAGTACGCCATGCACATGGCTGCGATCCAGAACGGCTGGCTCAGCGAAGCCGTGATCCTTGAGTCCCTTACCGCATTCAAACGGGCAGGTGCCGATGGCATCCTGACTTATTTCGCCGTGCGCGCCGCTCAAATGTTGAGAGGGCAGTAACGCCCTCACAGGAATCTCAGATGAATAACGAAGTGCTCACACCTGTCGCGATCAAGGATGCCCAGGCCGTGCCCGAAGAGATGGTGCAGACCCCGCCCGACCTGCCAGCGGCAGCAGAGGCCGAGCCTGCGCCCGTGGTCGAGGCCGTGGCCCCCGCGCCGGCGCCGGCCCCGGCGATCGCCGTGCCGAGCCTGGACGACAGCAGCCTGTACATTCATCGCGAGCTTTCCCAGCTGCAGTTCAATATCCGCGTGCTGGAGCAGGCGCTGGATGAGTCGTACCCGCTGCTCGAGCGGCTGAAGTTCCTGCTGATCTTCTCCAGCAACCTGGACGAGTTCTTCGAGATCCGCGTGGCGGGCCTGAAGAAGCAGATCAACTTCGCCCGTGAGCAGGCGGGCGCCGACGGCCTGCAGCCGCACCAGGCGCTGGCACGGATCAGCGAGCTGGTGCATTTCGAAGTGGAGCGCCAGTACGCGATCCTCAACGACGTGCTGCTGCCAGAGCTGGAAAAACACCAGATCCGCTTCATCCGCCGCCGCTACTGGACGCCCAAGCTCAAGGCCTGGGTGCGCCGCTACTTCCGCGACGAGATCGCCCCGATCATCACCCCGATCGGCCTCGACCCGACCCACCCGTTCCCGCTGCTGGTGAACAAGAGCCTGAACTTCATCGTCGAGCTCGAAGGGGTCGATGCCTTCGGCCGCGACTCGGGCCTTGCGATCATCCCGGCGCCGCGCCTGCTGCCGCGGGTGATCCGCGTGCCGGAAGAGGTCGGGGGTGCTGGCGACAACTATGTGTTCCTGTCGTCGATGATCCACGCCCACGCCGATGACCTGTTCCAGGGCATGAAGGTCAAGGGCTGCTACCAGTTCCGCCTGACCCGTAACGCCGACCTTGCGCTGGACTCCGAAGAGGTCGACGACCTGGCCCGTGCCCTGCGCGGCGAGCTGTTCTCGCGCCGTTATGGCGATGCGGTACGCCTGGAGGTGGCCGACACCTGCCCGAAACACCTGTCCGACTACCTGCTCAAGCAGTTCAGCCTGAGCGAGAGCGAGCTGTACCAGGTCAACGGCCCGGTCAACCTGACCCGCCTGTTCAGCATCACCGGCCTCGACAGCCACCCGGAGCTGCAGTACACGCCGTTCACCCCGGCGATCCCCAAGCTGCTGGTGAATGCCGACAACATCTTCAGCGTGATCGGCAAGCAGGACATCCTGCTGATGCACCCGTTCGAGTCGTTCACCCCGGTGATCGACCTGTTGCGCCAGGCCGCCAAGGACCCGCACGTGCTTGCCGTGCGCCAGACCCTGTACCGTTCGGGCGCCAACTCGGAGATTGTCGACGCCCTGGTGGACGCGGCGCGTAACGGCAAGGAAGTCACGGCGGTGATCGAATTGCGCGCACGCTTCGACGAAGAGTCCAACCTGCAGATGGCCAGCCGCCTGCAGGCCGCCGGCGCGGTGGTGATCTACGGGGTGGTGGGCTTCAAGACCCACGCCAAGATGATGCTGATCCTGCGCCGCGAGCAGGGTGAGATCGTGCGTTATGCGCACCTGGGCACCGGCAACTACCACGCCGGCAACGCCCGCCTGTACACCGACTACAGCCTGCTGACCTCCGACGACGCCCTCACCGAGGACGTCGGCAAACTGTTCAGCCAGCTGATCGGCATGGGCAAGACCCTGCGCATGAAGAAGCTGTTGCACGCGCCGTTCACCCTGAAGAAGGGCATGCTCGACATGATTGCCCGGGAGACCCAGTTCGCCCTGGACGGCAAGCCTGCGCACATCATCGCCAAGTTCAACTCGCTGACCGACGCCAAGATCATCAAGGCGCTGTACAAGGCCAGCCAGTCGGGCGTGCGCATCGACCTGGTGGTGCGTGGCATGTGCTGCCTGCGCCCGGGCATCCCGGGGGTGTCGCACAACATCCACGTGCGCTCGATCATCGGCCGCTTCCTCGAGCACACCCGGGTGTTCTACTTCCTCAATGGCGGCGAGGAGCAGATCTACCTGTCCAGTGCCGACTGGATGGAGCGCAACCTCGACAAGCGTGTGGAGACCTGCTTCCCGGTGGAAGGCAAGAAATTGCTGCTGCGGGTGAAGAAGGAGCTGGAAGGCTACCTGACCGACAACACCCAGGCCTGGACCCTGCAGCCGGACGGGCGCTACGTGCGCAGTTCGCCGACCGGCAACCAGAACCCGCGCAGTGCCCAGGCGACGTTGCTGGAGCGGTTGAGCAACCCGGTGTTGAACGTACGCTAGGTGTGATGGCGAGCCGCTTCCCCTGTGGGAGCGGCTTCAGCCGCGAAGCAGGCGACGCGATGGATGGCACCGGCTACGCCGGTGTTCGCGCCTAAAGCCGCTCCCACATGGATCGCGCCATCTTCGAGGCCTGTGCTGTTCCTGTGGGCGCTTCGGTTCGCCGCTGCGACTTGCCAGCGATGAGGCCAATGCAAGCAACACAAGACAGTTGCTCCCACAGGTCCCTGCTACACCAGGCTTTCAACGTACGCTAAGAACGAACCCAACCCGAGCCAGCCACTCCGCCTCGTTGGCGAAGTCGGCCTGGGTCAGTTGGTTCTGCTCCAGCCAATCGTTAGGGAACACCACCTCAAGGCTGTTCTCCCCGGCCTGCAGCTCCACCTTGGGCATCTGCTGGGTGCCGCGGATGTGGTGGAACAGGATGGCGAAGCGCAGCAGCACGCACAGGCGAATCAGCTTGACGCCTTCGTCGCCGAATTCGGCGAACTTGTCCTTGGGGATGTTGCGGCGGTGGCCACGCACCAGCAGGGCCATCATCTGCTGGTCCTCGCGGGAGAAGCCCGCCAGGTCGGAATGCTCGATCAGGTAGGCGCCGTGCTTGTGGTAGTGGTAGTGGGCGATGTCCAGCCCCACTTCGTGCACTTTCGCCGCCCAGCCCAGCAGATCGCGCCAATTACCCTCTTCAAGGTCCCATGCCGCAGCCACCTGGTCGAAGGCGTGCAGCGCCTTGCGCTCGACGCGCGCGGCCTGGCCCTGGTCGACGTGGTAGCGCTCCATCAGCGAGTTCAGGGTGCGTTCGCGCACGTCTTCATGGTGGTGGCGGCCCAGCAGGTCGAACAGCACGCCTTCACGCAGGGCGCCGTCGCAGTGGTCCATGCGCGCCAGCTCCAGGGCGTCGAAGATCGCTTCGAGGATCGCCAGGCCAGCCGGGAAGATCGCCCGGCGGTCGGGCTTGACCCCTTCGAAGTCGATCTTGTCGGTTTCGCCCAGCTTGAACAGTTTGCGCTTGACCCAGGCCAGGCCCTCGGCGTTGACCTCGCCGTTGCCCAGGCCGCCGGCCTTGATCGCCGCGCCGATGGCACGGATGGTGCCGGACGAGCCGATGGCTTCGTCCCAGGTCAGGCGGTGCAGGGCGTTCTCGATGCTCATCAGCTCCAGGCGCGCGGCGGTGTAGGCCTGGGCATAGCGCGCCGGGGTGACCTTGCCATCGCGGAAGTAGCGCTGGGTGAAGCTCACGCAGCCCATCTGCAGGCTTTCGCGCAGCAGTGGCTCGAAGCGCTGGCCGATGATGAACTCGGTGCTGCCGCCGCCGATGTCGGCGACCAGGCGCTTGCCGGGGGTGTCGGCGAGGGTGTGGGAAACCCCCAGGTAGATCAGTCGCGCTTCTTCACGGCCGGAGATGACCTCGACCGGGTGGCCGAGAATGGCTTCGGCGCGCAGGATGAATTCATTGCGGTTACGCGCTTCGCGCAAGGCGTTGGTGCCGACGATGCGCACCGCGCCGGCCGGCATGCCGTTGATCAGCTGGGCGAAGCGTTTGAGACACTCCAGGCCCCGTTGCATGGCTTCTTCGCTGAGCTTGCGCTCCTCGTCGATGCCGGCAGCGAGCTGAACCTTTTCCCCGAGCCGCTCAAGAATGCGGATTTCCGTGTGATGGGCCTTGGCCACGACCATATGGAAGCTGTTGGAGCCCAGGTCGATGGCGGCGATCAGAGACAGGTTCTTCGCGGTGGTATGCGGCATGGTCTGGGGGTTCTCGGTCGTTAACCTGGCAATCGTGCCACGATCGTGGCCATCCGCCAACGCGCAGCACTGCAAGGCTTTGATGCATGGCAATGTGATAGCGATGTTATGACGGCGATATGACAGTTTCGATTCGTGGGGTCTTGCACAACTATAGATACAGTCAATCGTCCGTGGCTTCCTGTAGCCAGCCGGTGCCGCTATCATGGGCCACGTTTTTTTGCTTACGACCTGGAGATATCCATGAGCAGCGATCTGATCAAACACGTCACCGATGCCACCTTCGACGCCGAAGTACTGCAGGCTCAAGGCCCGGTGCTGGTGGACTACTGGGCTGAATGGTGCGGCCCATGCAAGATGATCGCGCCCGTGCTGGACGACATCGCCTCCACCTACGAAGGCAAGCTGACCGTCGCCAAGCTGAACATCGACGACAACCAGGAAACCCCGGCCAAGCACGGCGTGCGCGGTATCCCGACGCTGATGCTGTTCAAGAACGGCAACGTCGAAGCCACCAAGGTCGGCGCCCTGTCCAAATCGCAGCTGGCCGCGTTCCTCGACGCCCACCTGTGATGTGAAAAAGCCCCGCAAATGCGGGGCTTTTTTTTGCTCGTGAGGGCGGCGCGAGTCCTGTGGGAGCGGGTTTACCCGCGAATGCGCAGGTGAGTCCGGGGCCGTCTTCGCGGGTAAACCCGCTCCAACAAGGTTCGATTTCCACAGGCAAGACCACTAGACGTCGAAAAAAGCAAGTGTTACATTCGGCCTCGCACTGCTTCTTTCAGTGCCCTCTGCACGCCGTCGCCGAAGCATCCCAATTCGAATCAGTACGCGATCCTGTCGCCATCTAGCGGCGCGGCCTCATTAAGCCAAAGCTTAACTCTCCCTTCTTACATGATTACGTCACTCCCCTTATGAACCTGACTGAACTCAAGCAAAAGCCGATTACCGATCTTTTGGAAATGGCCGAACAGATGGGCATCGAAAACATGGCCCGTTCGCGCAAACAGGACGTGATTTTCGCCCTGTTGAAGAAGCACGCGAAAAGCGGCGAAGAGATCTCGGGTGACGGCGTGCTGGAGATTCTCCAGGATGGTTTCGGTTTCCTGCGTTCCGCTGATGCCTCTTACCTGGCCGGCCCCGACGATATCTACGTTTCGCCCAGCCAGATCCGTCGCTTCAACCTGCGCACCGGCGACACCATCGTCGGCAAGATCCGACCACCGAAGGAAGGGGAGCGTTACTTCGCCCTGCTGAAGGTCGACACGATCAACTTCGATCGCCCGGAAAACGCGAAGAACAAGATCCTGTTCGAAAACCTGACGCCGCTGTTCCCCAACAAGCGCCTGAAGATGGAAGCCGGTAACGGTTCCACCGAAGACCTCACCGGTCGCGTCATCGACCTGTGCGCGCCAATCGGCAAAGGCCAGCGTGGCCTGATCGTCGCGCCGCCAAAAGCCGGTAAGACGATCATGCTGCAGAACATCGCGGCCAACATTACCCGCAACAACCCCGAGTGCCACCTGATCGTCCTGCTGATCGACGAGCGCCCGGAAGAAGTGACCGAGATGCAGCGCACCGTGCGCGGCGAAGTGGTCGCCTCCACCTTCGACGAGCCACCAACCCGCCACGTGCAGGTTGCCGAAATGGTCATCGAGAAGGCCAAGCGCCTGGTCGAGCACAAGAAGGATGTGGTCATCCTGCTCGACTCCATCACCCGTCTGGCCCGTGCCTACAACACCGTGATCCCGAGCTCCGGCAAGGTGCTGACCGGTGGTGTCGATGCTCACGCCCTCGAGAAGCCGAAGCGCTTCTTCGGTGCCGCGCGCAACATCGAAGAAGGCGGCTCGCTGACCATCATCGCCACCGCGCTGGTCGAGACCGGCTCGAAGATGGACGAAGTGATCTACGAAGAGTTCAAGGGCACCGGCAACATGGAGCTGCCACTGGACCGCCGCATCGCCGAGAAGCGTGTGTTCCCGGCCATCAACATCAACAAGTCCGGTACCCGCCGCGAAGAGTTGCTGACCGCCGACGACGAACTGCAGCGCATGTGGATCCTGCGCAAGCTGCTGCACCCGATGGACGAAATCGCCGCCATCGAGTTCCTGGTCGACAAGCTCAAGCAGACCAAGACCAACGACGAGTTCTTCCTGTCGATGAAGCGTAAGTAAGCGTTTCAGGCCGGCATTGATTGGGGCTGCTTCGCAGCCCATCGCGGCACAAGGCCGCTCCTACAGGATTATGCATTCCCCTGTAGGAGCGGCCTTGTGCCGCGATGGGTCGCAAAGCGGCCCCAAGTCATTTTTGGCCTTTACCCCGCCAACGGCGCTACACTCTGCCCTCCGACCGACACGCCCCCCACACGAGGCCCTTGCATGCAGTATCGCGATTTGCGCGACTTCATCCGTGGCCTGGAACAGCGCGGTGAACTCAAGCGCATCCAGGTTCCCATCTCCCCTGTCCTGGAAATGACCGAAGTCTGCGACCGCACCCTGCGCGCCAAGGGCCCGGCATTGCTGTTCGAAAAGCCCACCGGCTTCGATATCCCGGTACTGGGCAACCTGTTCGGCACCCCCGAGCGCGTGGCCATGGGCATGGGCGCCGAGTCGGTCAGCGAACTGCGCGAGATCGGCAAGCTGCTGGCGTTCCTCAAGGAGCCCGAGCCGCCGAAGGGCCTGAAGGACGCCTGGTCGAAACTGCCGATCTTCAAGAAGGTCGTGTCGATGGCGCCAAAGGTGGTCAAGGATGCTGTGTGCCAGGAGGTGGTGGTCGAGGGCGATGACGTCGACCTCGGGCAGCTGCCGATCCAGCACTGCTGGCCTGGCGACGTGGCGCCACTGATCACCTGGGGCCTGACCGTCACCCGCGGCCCCAACAAGGACCGGCAGAACCTCGGTATCTATCGCCAGCAGGTGATCGGCCGCAACAAGGTCATCATGCGCTGGCTGAGCCACCGCGGCGGTGCCCTGGACTACCGCGAGTGGTGCGAGAAGCACCCCGGCCAACCCTTCCCGGTGGCCGTGGCCCTGGGGGCGGACCCTGCGACCATCCTCGGGGCCGTGACCCCGGTCCCGGACACCCTGTCCGAATACGCCTTCGCCGGCCTGCTGCGTGGCAACCGCACCGAGTTGGTGAAATGCCGTGGCAGCGACCTGCAGGTGCCGGCCACCGCCGAGATCATCCTCGAAGGTGTGATCCACCCGGGTGAAATGGCCCCGGAAGGCCCGTACGGCGACCACACCGGTTACTACAACGAGGTGGACAGCTTCCCGGTGTTCACCGTCGAGCGCATCACCCATCGGCAAAAACCGATCTACCACAGCACCTACACCGGCCGGCCACCGGATGAACCGGCGATCCTCGGCGTGGCGCTGAACGAAGTGTTCGTGCCGATCCTGCAGAAGCAGTTCCCCGAGATCACCGACTTCTACCTGCCGCCGGAAGGTTGCTCGTACCGCATGGCGGTGGTGACCATGAAAAAGCAGTACCCCGGCCACGCCAAGCGCGTGATGCTGGGTGTCTGGTCGTTCCTGCGACAGTTCATGTACACCAAGTTCGTTATTGTCACCGACGACGATATCAACGCCCGCGACTGGAACGATGTGATCTGGGCCATCACCACGCGCATGGACCCCAAGCGTGATACGGTGATGATTGACAACACCCCCATCGACTACCTCGACTTCGCGTCGCCGGTGTCGGGGCTGGGGTCGAAGATGGGCCTGGATGCCACGCACAAATGGCCGGGCGAGACTACACGCGAATGGGGCCGGGTCATCGTCAAGGACGAGGCCGTCACCCGCCGTATCGATGAGCTGTGGGATCAGTTGGGAATAGATTGATGCAGGTAACCTTGCAGCCGTCCGGCGCGGTGCTGGCGGTGGAACCGGGCGAAAGGATTCTGGATGCGGCGCGGCGCCTGGGCTACGACTGCCCGAACAGCTGCCGTAACGGCAACTGCCATGTCTGCGCCGCGCTGTTGGTGGAAGGGCGTATCCGCCAGGAAGGCGTCATTCGCGATCACGGTGAGCTGTTCACCTGCATCGCCGAGCCGCTGGAGGACTGTGTCTTGCTGTGGGACGGTGTGCTGGCCCTGGGCGAGCTGCCGGTGCGCAAACTGGCTTGCACCGTCAGCGAGTGCGTCGACGTCGGCGGCGATGTCTGGCGCGTGCGCCTGCGCGCGCCGGCGGGCAAGCCGCCGCGCTACCACGCCGGGCAATACCTGATGATCGAGCGTGAAGGGGCGGACAAGGCCGCTTTCTCGCTGGCCTCTGCGCCCCATGGCGGGCGTGAGCTGGAGCTGCATGTGCTGGCCCGCGAAAGCAGCGCCGTGCAGTTGATCGAGCAGTTGCGCCGCAATGGCCTGGCGCGCATCGAGCTGCCCTTCGGTGATGCGCACCTGGCCGAACTGCCCGATGGCCCGTTGGTGCTGATTGCCGCCGGTACCGGCATGGGCCAGATGCACAGCCTGGTCGAGCACTGCCGCGCCCAGGGCTTCAAGCACCCGGTACACCTGTACTGGGGCGTGCGCCGGCCCGAGGACTTCTACCAGATCGAACACTGGGCCGAGTGGGAGCGGCTGCCCAACCTGTTCCTGCACAAGGTAGTCAGTGACCTGTGCGGTTGGGAAGGGCGTTGCGGCCTGTTGCACGAAGCGGTCTGCGAAGACATCGGCGACCTCAATCAGGTGCACGTCTACGCCAGTGGCTCACCGAACATGGTCTACGCCACCCTCGATGCCCTGGTGGAAGCCGGCATGGACCCTCACCGCATGCGCGCCGACGTCTTCGCCTACGCGCCCCGTGGTTGAAGCACCAAGGCACGCCGCAAGGGCGTGCCATGTTTAATAACCAACCTATTTAATTTCGGATATATAGCGGTAACTCTTGCCGTTGCCGAAAATAACTTTCGCTATACTCGTAATACTTGTTTCCGTTCGGCGGAATATTGAATGAAACTTCCTGTGCAGGCTTGAGTGCCAGGTGCATTTTGCCTTAGGTTGGCGGCAGGCCCAGTCGCACAGCTCCTGCGAAGGCACTGGTACAGGCAGCGCACACCGCTTTTCGGTAGTTCACAGGGAATCATGGCGGCAGCTCATGTCGACACTTGAAAGTTCGTCCTGGCAAATCTCCTATCCCCCGTCGCTCGACTTCGGGCAACAACTGACCCGCGAACAACTGCAGCACTCGATGCAGCAAACAATGGCTCAACACACGGGTGGCCCGGTGTGGCTGTTCGCCTATGGTTCGCTGATCTGGCGCCCTGAGTGCAATTCGGTCGAGCGCCAGCGGGCGCGGGTGCATGGTTATCACCGTGGGCTTTACCTCTGGTCCCACGAGCATCGCGGCACCCCGGAATGCCCGGGGCTGGTGTTCGGCCTTGATCGGGGCGGTTCGTGCAGTGGTTTCGCCTACCGCCTGGACGAAGCCAACCTGGACGATTCGCTGATGGCCCTGTGGCAACGCGAGATGCCGTACCCGGCCTATCGCCCGCACTGGCTCAGTTGTCGGCTGAGTGACGGCAGCAAGGTGCAGGCCCTGGGTTTTGTGCTGGAAAGGCACCTGCCGTGCTATGCGGGCAACCTGCCGGACACCCTGTTGAGCCAGATCCTCGCCAGTGCCACAGGGCGCTATGGCACCACGCGCGAATATGTGGAGCAGACGCTCAATGCCCTGCGCAGCCACCAGATGCCGGATCGCAACCTGGAGGCGCGGTTCAGGCGCTGCCATAACCTGCGTGAGGTCTGATTCATAAGTTGGTCGTGCTGGCGCTTTCGCGGGTAAACCCGCGAAGATGCGAGCAGGGTTTCAGCAACCTTACCTGGCCACCACCACCAACTTACCCACAGCCTGCCGCTGCGCCAGCCGCTCGATCGCCGCGCCCCCTTCAGCCAATGCATAGGTCTGCGACACCAGCGGCTTGAGCTTGCCCTCGGCATGCCAGGCAAACAGCTGGCGGAAGTTGGCCGCGTTGTCCTCCGGCTGGCGTTGGGCGAACGCGCCCCAGAACACCCCGATCACCGCCGCGCCCTTGAGCAGCGCCAGGTTCACCGGCAGCTGCGGGATCGTGCCGCTGGCAAAGCCCACCACCAGCAGCCGCCCGTTCCACGCCAAACCGCGCACAGCCTGGTCGAACAGCGCGCCGCCCACCGGGTCGTAGATCACGTCCACCCCCTGGCCGCCGGTCAGGCGCTTGATCTCGTCCTTCAGGCTGGCCTGGCTGTAGTCGATCAGCTCATCGGCTCCGGCCGCCTTGGCCACCGCCAGCTTGTCGGCGCTGCTGGCGGCGGCGATCACCCGCGCCCCCAGGGCCTTGCCGATTTCCACCGCAGCCAGGCCCACGCCTCCGGACGCGCCCAGCACCAACAGCGTCTCGCCGGCCTTGAGCTGGCCACGCTGGGTCAGCGCGTGCATCGAGGTGCCGTAGGTCATGCCGAAGGCGGCGGCGGTGGTGAAGTCCATACCTGCCGGGAGCGGCTGTACGTTGTAGTACGGCACCGCCACCTGCTCGGCGAAGGCGCCCCAGCCGGTCAGGGCCATGACCCGGTCGCCGACCTTGAACGCGCCGGCCTTTTCCCCGACTGCGGCGACCACCCCGGCCGCCTCGCCGCCGGGCGAGAACGGCAAGGGCGGCTGGAACTGGTACTTGCCTTCGATGATCAGGGTGTCGGGAAAGTTGACCCCGGCGGCGTGCACCTCGAGCAGGATCTCGTTCTTCTTCGGCGCAGGGCTTGCGACCTCTTCCAGAACCAGGTCCCGCGCCGGGCCCAGGGCTTTGCACAACAAGGCTTTCATCAGGGCTATTCCTTTGCGAGTGGTGGCCGATAAGTGTAGGAGGGCCGCTTTGCGGGTCAACGAGCATGGCCCGCCCTGATGTGCCGGCATAAGCCCGGGCTTGGGTTTGCCCGGCGCGCTGGGTAAGCTGGCGCCAACTGTATTGAGGAGCGTAATTGGTGAAAGCGTGGATCTTGATGGTGCTGGCCCTGATGCTGCCAGCCGCGGCAATGGCCGAGGAAGCCAAGGAAGGGGCGCCCAAGGTGAGCTATATCAGCCTCAGCCCGCCCTTCGTCGGCAACTATGCCCTCGATGGCAGCCCCAAGCTGCGGGTGTACAAGGCCGACGTTGCCCTGCGTGTGACCGGTGATGCCGCCGCTGCTGCGGTCAAGCACCACGAGCCGCTGATTCGCAACCAGCTGGTGGCGCTGTTCACCCAGCAAGGTGTAGACAACATGAGCAACGTCGAAGCCAAGGAAAAACTGCGCCAGGACGCCTTGAAGCAAGTCCAGCAGGTGATGGAAGCCGAAGAGGGCAAGCCGATCGTCGAGGACCTGCTGTTCAACAACTTGATCGTGCAGTGATCAGCTGGCGAGGGTGCGGCGAAAGCGCGCCAACGCCACGCTGAAGAACACCAGGCCGATGATGGCCAGGGCCAGCACGTCTGGCCACACCACGCTCAGCCCGGCGTCGCGGAACAGGATCGCGGCGCCCAGGCTGACGAAGTGGGTCGAGGGCGAGCCCTGCATGACCCACTGCAGCCACTGCGGCATGCTGTCCAGCGGCGTGCTGCCGCCTGACAGCAACAGCATCGGGATGATCACCGGGATCGCCAGCAAACCGAACTGCGGCGTCGAGCGCGCCAGGGTGGCGAGGAAGATCCCCAGCGCCGTGCTGGCGAACAGGTAGAGCGCGGTCACCCCCAGAAACAGCCCCATCGAGCCTGCCAGCGGCACACCCAATGCCCCTTTCACCACCACTTCCAGCGATATCCAGGTACACACCACCACCACCAGGGCGTTGCTGGCGATTTTCGCCAGCATGATTTCCAGCGCGCTCAGCGGTAGCACCAGCAGGTGGTCAAGGGTGCCGTGTTCGCGCTCGCGCAGTAGCGCGGTCCCAGTGAGGATGATGGCGAGGATGGTGATGTTGTTGACGATCTGGATCACCGCGAGAAACCAGCCACCTTCCAGGTTGGGGTTGAACAGCGCTTTGGGGTTGAGCAGTACCGGGCTGTCGGCTGCTGGGCGATGGGCGTATTCGAGCAGCTCGCGTTCGAAGATCCGGCCGATGTAGCCTGCGCCCATGAACGCCTGGCTCATGGCCGTGGCATCGACGTTGATCTGCAGGTCCGGCGAGCGCCCGGCCAGCAGGTCGATGTTGAAATTTGCCGGGATGTTGATCACGAAGGTGTACTGGCCGCTGTCCATCGCCTGGTCCAGGTGCTGCGCAGCCAACGCGACAGCGGGTTGGAATTCTGGCGGTTGCAGCGCCTCGGCCAGCTTGCGTGACAGCGCGCTATGGTCTTCGTCGACCACCGCGACACTGGCATGGTGCACGCCAATCACCGAGCCTGCTGCGGGCATGTAGATCGCCACGCTGAAGGCGTACAGCAGAAACAGCAGCAGCACGCTGTCGTGGCGCAGGCTGGTCAGCTCTTTCAGGCCCAGGCGCAGGGTGTGGGACACGCGGCTCATCTCAGGCCTCCTGCTTCTTGAGCATGGCCAGGCTCAGGCCGGTGAAGGTGACAAAGAAGCCCAGCAGCGCCAGGCACTGCGGCCATAGCTCGCGCAAGCCCAGGGCCTTGGTGAAGGTGCCGACGGCAATGTCGAGAAAGTAGCCGGCCGGGAACAGTTGGCCCATTAACGCCGCCGCCCCTTCGAGCGACGAGCGCGGCACGATCAGCCCGGAAAACTGGATGGTCGGCAGGCTGGTGATGATTATGGTGCCGAGGATCGCGGCGATCTGCGTGCGGGTGAACGCCGAGATCAGCAGGCCCAGGCTGGTGGTTGCCAGCAGATAGGCAACACCGCCGCAAGCCAGGGCCAGTGGGCTGCCCTTGAGCGGTACGCCGAACAGCCAGCGGTTCATCGCCACCAGCAAGGCCAGGTTCACCAGGCTCACCGCCAGGTAGGGCGCTTGCTTGCCCAGCAGGAACTCCAGACGGGTGAGCGGGGTGGCGTAGAAGTTGGTGATCGAGCCTAGCTCCTTTTCCCGGACGATCCCCAGCGCTGTGAGCATCGCCGGGATGAAGGCCAGGATCAGCGCCATCACCCCAGGGCCGATGGCGTTTACGCTGACCACATCCTGGTTGTAGCGAAAGCGGGTTTCCAGGCGCACCGGTGGTTGCCGCGGCACCGGGTTCGGGCTGAGCGCTGCCAGGTGCTCAAGGTTGGCCTGGTGCACGGCTTCGATATAGTTGCGGCTGGTTTCGGCACGGAACGGCATGCCGCCGTCGAGCCAGGCGGCCACCACCGGTTGGCGCCCGGCGTGCAGGTCGCGGCCAAAGCCCGGTGGAACTTCCAGCGCCAGCTTGATCTCGGAACGCTGCAGGCGCTGGTGCAGTTGACGGGTGTCACGGATCGCTGGTTGTTCGGCAAAGTAGCGTGAGCCGCGGAAGGCTTCCAGGTAGGCGCGGCTCTGTGGGCTCTGATCCTGGTCGTAGACCGCGAAGGCGAGGTTTTCCACGTCCAGCGAGATGCCGTAGCCGAAGATCACCATCATGAACAGCGCACCGAGCAGGGCGAAGGCCAGGCGTACCTTGTCGCGCAGCAGCTCCTTGCCCTCGCGGCTGGCGACCGCCAGCAGACGGCGCAGGCTAAAGCCCTTGCGCAGGGGTGGCGTGGCGGCGTTGGCCTGGGGCAAGTCGGTGTCGTCGGCCTGCGCCTCGCTGGGTGCGTCCTGGGCTTGTTCCAGGCAGCGTACGAAGGCGTCTTCCAGGGTGTCCCCGGCGAATTGTCGTTGCAGGGCCTGGGGCGTGTCGCAGGCCAGTACCCGGCCGGCGTGCATCAGCGAGATGCGGTCACAGCGCAGGGCTTCGTTCATGAAGTGGGTCGAGAGGAAAATGGTCACGCCCTGCTCGCGCGACAGCTCCACCAGCAGGCGCCAGAAACCGTCGCGGGCCGCTGGGTCGACACCCGAAGTCGGCTCGTCGAGGATCAGCACCTCCGGGCGGTGCAGCACCGCCACTGCCAGCGACAGGCGCTGACGCAGGCCCAGGGGCAGGGCGCCGGAAGGTTGCTCGGCGATAGCGCCCAGCTCGAAGCGCTCGATCAGCTCAGCGATGCGTGGGGCGCTGTCGGCCTTGGCCAGGTCGAACAGGCGGGCGTGCAGCTCGAGGTTCTGCCGAGCGCTCAATTCGCCGTACAGCGAGAAGCTCTGGGACATGAAGCCTACCCGCTTGCGTGTCGCCAGGTCGCCGGCATCTACCGGCCGGCCGAGCAGGCTGGCGTGGCCCTCGGTGGCAGGCATCAGGCCGGTGAGCACTTTCATGGTGGTGGTCTTGCCGCAGCCGTTGGAGCCGAGGAAACCGAAAATTTCGCCGCGGCCAATGGCGAAGCTGACCTTGTTGACGGCAGTGAAGTCGCCAAAGCGCAAAGTCAGGTCGTGGGCTTCGATGGCGACCGGGCTGCCGTCGACCTGGCGGGGTGGGATGCGCAGCAGCTCGGGCTGTGCGCGGCCAGCCCCCTGAAAATGGGTGAAGGCGTCGTCCAGCTTGCCGCTGGCAGTGGCCGCCGCCAGTTCCCGGCTGGGGCCGGCCGCCAGCAGGCGGCCGCTGTCGAGCATCAGGCAGTGCTCGAACTGTTCGGCCTCTTCCATGTAGGCGGTTGCTACCAGCAACGTCAGTTGCGGGCGATGGGCGCGCACCTGATCCACCAGCTCCCAGAAGCGCCGCCGCGACAACGGGTCGACGCCGGTGGTCGGCTCGTCGAGGATCAGCAGGTCGGGCTCGTGGATCAGCGCGCAGCACAGCCCCAGCTTCTGCTTCATGCCGCCAGACAGCTTGCCCGCCGGGCGCTCGGCGAAGCGCTCCAGGTCGGTGGCGCGCAGCAGGCTGGCCATACGTTGCTCGCACTCTGCGCGGCCCAGGCCGAACAGGGTGGCGAAGAAGCGGATGTTCTCGCGGATCGACAGTTCCGGGTACAGGTTGTTGCCCAGCCCCTGGGGCATGAAGGCGACCTTGGGGTACAGCGTGGTGCGATGGCGGCGCAGGTGGATCGGCCCGCCGAGTACCTGCAGCTCCCCCTGTTGCAGGCGCTTGACCCCGGCGATCAGCCCAAGCAGGGTCGACTTGCCGGCCCCGTCCGGGCCAATCAGGCCGCAGCGGGCGCCGGCCGGCAGGCTGAAACTGAGCGAATGCAGGGCCTGCAGGTGGCCATAGCGATGGCTGATGCCCTCGGCCAGCAGTGCCGGTGCGCTGCTCATTGCAGGTTGGCCGGCCAGTCCACCTCGGCGGTGCGCACGTAGCCAGCGCCGGGCATTCCGGGCTTGGCCTGGGGCACGGCGCTCGGCTGGATCAGGCGTAGCTTGACGCGGAACACCAGCTTTTGCCGCTCGTCACGGGTCTCGACCTGTTTCGGGGTGAACTGCGACTTGGCCGCGACGAAGGCGATCTTGGCGGGCAGGGCCTGTTCGGGCAGGGCGTCGAGCACGATGCGCGCCGGGGCGCCGACGGTAAGCCGGCCAGTGGTGGAGGCGGGCAGGTAGAGGTTCATGTATTGGTCGCTGGGGTCGATCAGCATGAGTACCCGGCCACCGGCCCCGAGCACTTCGCCGGGCTCGGCCAGGCGCAGCTGGATGATGCCGTCGATGGGCGCGCGCAGGCTGCTGTCGTCGATCTCGCTGGTCAGTTGCGCGACCTGGGCCTGGGCGGCGCCGATGGCGGCCTTGATCGCCGCCAGCTGGGCGCGGGTGGCTACCAGCGCTGCGTTGGCGGTGTCGTAGCGGGCCTGCTGCTGGTCGAGCAATTGCTGGCTGGCGAATTTGCGCTGGTAGATTTCGCGCACCCGCTTGAGCTCCTGGCTGGCCAGTAGCAGCTCGCTCTGGCGCAACTGCACGTTGGCCTGGGCGGCGGCGTAGTTCTCGCGGGCACGCAACACCTCGGCTTCGGCCTGGGCGCGCTGGGCTTGCAGGGTTCGGGTGTCGATCCGCGCGAGCAGTTGGCCGCGGCTGACCGTGTCGCCTTCATCGACCAGCACTTCGGCCAGGCGCCCGGGCACCTTGGTGGCAATTTGCACTTCGGTGGATTCGAGCCGGCCGTTGCCCATGCTCAGGCCTTCGGGCAGGCGGTCGTGGAGGGATTTCCAGTAACCCAAGCCGCCCGCCGCCAGCAGCAAGGCGACCAGGGCGGTGGCAAAGAGTCTGGGGGTGTTGTGATTCATCGGTCGGCATCCTGCGACGGGCACGTCTTAGTGTGACGTGGCGCGGTTCTTTGCGCGTTGATACTGGTCAAGCCCCAGACGATAGGCGCAGGGTCAACTCAGCGCGAGGATGGCCGACCATTGCTCGGGGGTGACCGGCATTACCGACAGGCGGCTACCCTTCTGTACCAGCGGCAGTTCTTCGAGCGCGGTCTGCTGCTTGAGCAGGCCCAGGCCGAGCACCTGGCGGAAGGTCTGCACATGCTCCACGTCCACGGCGCTCCAGGGGTTCTTGTCGGCACTGGCCTTGGGGTCGTGGTAGTGGCTTGCAGGGTCCAGCGCGGTCGGGTCCGGGTAGGCGGCGGCACTGATCCGCGCGATGCCGGCCACGCCCGGTTGCGGGCAGCTGGAGTGATAGAAGTAAAATTCGTCACCGACGCTCATGGCCCGCAGAAAGTTGCGCGCCTGGTAGTTGCGTACCCCGTCCCAGCGGGCGTTGCCGAGCCTTGCCAAGGCTTCGATGGAGAGCTCGTCGGGCTCGGATTTCATCAGCCAGTAGGCCATGGATGCTGCTCCTGAAAGGGTTTGAAATAACTGGTTGCATCAAACCGACAGCCGGTTGGCGTCAACGTTTGCGTGTGGGCTCACGTTGGCGGAAAATGCGCCGATTTTAAAGACAGACGCTCCGGCCGCCACCCATAAAGGCGCCGAGCACGGACAGTATGCCTAGGGGGGCATTCGATGAAACAACGTAAACCGGACCTGCTCTGGATCCTCGCCTTCATTTTCGGCCTGGGCGTGGTGACTACCGGTTACGCGCAGGGCCTGTGGGAGCGCAAGCTCGATGCCGCCAGTCAGCAGATGCCGATCGACCCTGCGCAACAGCAACGCTGATCCCCCTTTTCGCGCCTGATCACCTCGGCGCCAGGTACCTGCCACGGTCCGAGACCGTCCCCCGCAGCGGTACATCCCAGCTTGACTGATTGAGGCGTTCGACCTTCTGGCATTCGTGTGCCAGCCCCAGCAGCAGCGGTTTTTTCCAAGCCTTGCGCCGCGCCAGGTAAGCCAGGCTGCGGTCGTAGAAGCCACCGCCCATACCCAGGCGCCCCCCCACCTCATCGAAACCGACCAGTGGCAGCAGGATCAGGTCCAGCGCCCAGACAGGCCGTTGGCGCTTGCGCTCGATCATCGGCTCAGAGATGCGAAAGCGATTAGGCCTTAGTTTTTCGCCTTGCTCGAAGCGCTGGAACACCATGCGCGTGCGTGGCCATGCGTGCAGCACCGGCAGGTAGACGCGCTTGCCGCGCTTGTGCGCCTCACGCAACAGCAGGCGCGGGTCGATCTCGCCGTCGTTGGGCAGGTACAGGGCAATGTGGCGGGCGCGGCGGAACAGCGGATCCTGCGCCAGCTGGCGGTACAGGCCAAGGGCGGCCTGGCTTTGCTGGGCGGGGGTAAGGGCGCGGCGCGCATTGCGCAGCAGGCGGCGAAGCTGGGGGCGGGTGAGCGGCGCGGTGTCGGTCATGGCACGGGCGGTCCCAGAGAAAACGAAATGCCCGCCGTGTGAGGCGGGCAGTTCTGAAGCAGGCTCCCCGACAAGACCGCTATCGGTGTAGCCCTTGAACCCGAAAGTTCAAGGTGGAGATTGCAGGGGGCGTTAAGGCTTTCCGTCGGGCGGACATGCACACCGGCCCCAGCGTGCAACCCCCGTGGTTGTGCGTATCGGCTCAGGGACATAACCGACTGGCGCATCCCCCAGGGAGTGGCGCCAGTATACCAATCTCAGTCGTTTTTGCTAACCGGATCGTCGGCCAGTGCCTGATCGACCCGTTCCAGCAGGTCGCGCACCTGCTCACGGGTGGTGCCGCCACTGGCTGGCGCTTCCGGGCGGTCCTGGCGGTGCAGCAGTTCGTGGGTGATGTTCAGGGCGGCCATGACCGCGATGCGGTCGGCGCCGATCACTTTGCCGCTGCTGCGGATCTCGCGCATCTTGCCGTCGAGGTAACGGGCGGCGCCGACCAGGTTGTTGCGCTCCTCGGGCGGGCAGATGATCGAGTATTCCTTGTCGAGGATCTGGACGGTGACGCTATTGCTTGAACTCATGAGTCTTGCTCCAGGGCCTTGAGACGCAGGATCATCGATTCGATCTTGCGCTTGGCGATCTCGTTCTTTTCGATGAGGTGGGCGCGCTCCTCGCGCCAGGTTTTTTCCTGCGCTACTAAGAGTGCATTTTGCCGTTTTAGTTGCTCGACCCGCTCGATCAGCGACTCGAACCGGCTCATCAGCGCTTGCAGGTCGTTCTCTTGCATGGGTTGCACTCGATTCGCTCCATCGTCGACTCACCTTGCGATCATGCCCGCACCGTGGCCACGCGGCCAGTGCTGATGGTCTTGGCGCGCCTGCCGGTGCTAGGATACAAGGCCTTCATTCTAGTCATTGCGCCGTCTGGCGCCTAGCTGCCCATGCCCAATACCCAATCGCCCTACATCGCCTTCGCCATGCTGCTGTCGAGCAATGGCCACCCTGTCACCCCGGCCGAGCTGCACGGCCTGCTGATCGGCCGCAGCTGCGCCGGTGCAGGCTTCGATGCCGATGCCTGGCTGGCCGACGCCGCCCAACTGCTGGAAACCGAGCCCGGTGACACGGTCCGCAATGCCCTGGTCGGCCTGCAGGAGATGGTCAAGGCCGAGCTGACCGGCGAGGACGTCGCCATCGTCCTGCTGCTGCCTTCCGACGATGCCGCGCTGTCCGACCGCGCCACCGCTATGGGCCAGTGGTGCCAAGGCTTCATCACCGGTTTCGGTTTGAACGCCGGTGGCAAGGACCTGTCCACCGAAGCCAAGGAAGTGCTCCAGGACCTGGTCGCCATTTCGCAAGTCCAGGAAGCCCTGGAAGAGTCCGAGGACGGCGAGAGCGACTACATGGAAGTCATGGAGTACCTGCGCGTCGCGCCGATGCTGCTGTTCACCGAACTGGCCGCACCCGCCGCGCCCGCGCCCAAGCCATCGCTGCACTGATCGATTCGGGGTCGTTTGCCCATGAGCCACATACCCAAGGCGGAGTACGCCCGTCGGCGCAAGGCGCTGATGGCGCAGATGGTCCCCAACAGCATCGCCATCCTGCCCGCCGCCGCGGTTGCCATCCGCAACCGCGACGTCGAGCACGTCTATCGCCAGGACAGCGACTTCCAGTACCTCAGCGGCTTCCCCGAGCCCGAGGCGGTGATTGCCCTGATCCCTGGCCGCGAGCACGGCGAGTACGTGCTGTTCTGCCGCGAACGCAACCCTGAACGCGAGCTGTGGGACGGCCTGCGCGCCGGCCAGGACGGGGCGATGCGCGATTTCGGCGCCGACGACGCCTTCCCCATCACCGACATCGACGAGATCCTGCCCGGCCTGATCGAAGGCCGTGAGCGGGTCTACAGCGCCATGGGCAGCAACCCCGAGTTCGACCGCCGGCTGATGGACTGGATCAACGTGATCCGCTCCAAGGCCCGCCTCGGCGCGCAGCCGCCGAACGAGTTCGTTGCCCTGGATCATCTGCTGCACGACATGCGCCTGTATAAATCGGCGGCAGAAGTGAAGGTCATGCGCGAAGCCGCGGCGATCTCGGCGCGGGCCCATGTGCGGGCCATGCAGGCCTGCCGCGCCGGGCTGCACGAATACAGCCTGGAAGCCGAGCTGGACTACGAGTTCCGCAAGGGTGGGGCGAAGATGCCGGCCTACGGCTCGATCGTCGCGGCCGGGCGCAACAGCTGCATCCTGCATTACCAGCAGAACGACGCACCGCTCAAGGACGGTGACCTGGTGTTGATCGACGCCGGTTGCGAGATCGACTGCTACGCCAGCGACATCACCCGCACCTTCCCGGTCAGCGGGCGTTTTTCGCCGGAGCAGAAGGCGATCTACGAATTGGTGCTCGCGGCCCAGGCCGCCGCCTTCGCGGTGATCGCCCCCGGCAAGCACTGGAACCATGCCCACGAGGCCACCGTGCGGGTGATCACCGAAGGCCTGGTGGCGCTGGGCCTGCTCAAGGGCGAGGTGCAGGCGCTGATCGACAGTGAGGCCTACCGCGCCTTCTACATGCACCGTGCCGGGCACTGGCTGGGCATGGATGTGCACGACGTGGGCGAATACAAGGTCGGTGGCCAGTGGCGGGTGCTCGAACCGGGCATGGCACTGACCGTCGAACCAGGCATCTACATTGCCGCCGACAACCAGAACGTCGCGAAGAAATGGCGCGGCATCGGCGTAAGGATCGAGGACGACGTGGTAGTCACCAGGCAAGGTTGTGAAATCCTCACCTCGGGCGTACCGAGCACCATCGCCGAAATCGAAGCGTTGATGCTCGATGCCCGCAAGGCGGTGGCATGAGCCGGATCAACCTGGCGATCATCGGTGGCGGGCTGGTTGGCGCCAGCCTTGCCCTCACGCTCCAGGCCGGGGCCAAGGCCCGCGGCTGGAAAATCCTGCTGATCGAGCCGTTCGCCCCGGGCGACAGCTTCCAGCCCAGCTACGACGCGCGCTCCTCGGCGCTGTCCTACGGCACCCGGCAGATCTACGAGCAGTTGGGGCTGTGGCAGACCATCAGCCGCCGCGCCGAGCCAATCAGCCAGATCCAGGTGTCCGACCGTGGCCGCTTTGGCGCCACCCGCCTGGACGCGCTCGAAGAGGGCGTGCCGGCGCTGGGTTACGTGGTTGAGAACGCCTGGCTTGGCCAGTGCCTGTGGCAGGCCATCGACAACGAGGTGGTGAGCTGGCGCTGCCCGGCCGAGGTCAGGGCGATGCAGGCCATCGCCGGCGGCTACCGCCTGCAGCTGGACGACGACACCTCGCTGGAATGCGACCTGGCGGTGCTGGCCGACGGCGGCCGTTCCGGCCTGCGTGAACAGCTGGGCATCCACGTGCGCAGCACGCCGTATGACCAGAGCGCGCTGATCGCCAACATCACCCCGGGCGAGGCCCACCGCGGCCAGGCCTTCGAACGTTTCACCGAGCAAGGCCCGATGGCGTTGCTGCCGTTGCCGGAAAACCGCTGTGCGCTGGTCTGGACCCGCCAGGGGATGGATGCCCGACGCCTGGCCGAGGTGGACGAGCGCAGCTTCCTGCGCGAATTGCAGGACGCCTTCGGCTACCGCCTCGGCGCCCTGCGCCAGGTGGGCGCGCGACACCTGTACCCGCTGGCGCTGGTCGAAGCTCAGGAACAGGTGCGCCCGCACCTGGTGGTGCTCGGCAACGCCGCCCACAGCCTGCACCCGATTGCCGGCCAGGGCTTCAACCTGTCGCTGCGTGACGTGCAGTCGCTGGCCGACGCGTTGCTGGCCGGCCCGCAGCAACCGGGCGATCTGGCCACCCTGCAGGCCTACCAGCAGCGCCAGCGCCTCGACCAGGCGCTGACCATCGGCTTCTCCGACCAAGTCACCCGGGTGTTCGGCAGCAACCAGCCACTGATCACTACCGGGCGCAACCTCGGCCTGCTGGGCCTCGACCTGCTGCCACCGGCAAAAAGCTGGTTCGCCCGCCAGGCCATGGGCCTCGGTACCCGCCCTGACCCGCGGGGCCGGCCATGAGCGATCCCCGCAAGCTCGCGCGCAAGGCCCGCCTGCTGCGCTGGCTGCTCAACTGCTACCCGCCCTACCTGGGTGCCGGCATCCGCGTCCAGGCCATCAGCCCGGACATGCGCAGCGTCAAGGTGCGCATGAAGCTGACGCGGTGGAACCGCAACTACGTCGGTACCCAGTTCGGCGGCAGCCTGTACTCGATGGTCGACCCGTTCTACATGCTGCTGCTGATCGAGCAGCTGGGGCGCGAATACATTGTCTGGGACAAGGCCGCCAGCATCGATTTCATTTCGCCGGGCAAAGGCCCGGTGTACGCCGAACTCCGCGTCGACGACGCGCTGCTGGACGAGATTCGCCAGCAGACCGCCAGCGGCAAGAAATACCTGCCCAGGTTGCAGGTGGAGATCCGCGATGGCGCCGGCGAGCTGGTGGCGCGGGTCGACAAAACCCTATATGTGCGGCTCAAGCCGCAAGCGAGGCAGGCGTAAGGCATGGAAATGCGCGCAGATCTGTTGATTGTCGGTGCCGGTATGGTCGGCAGCGCCCTGGCCCTGGCCTTGCGCCACAGTGGCCTGGAAATCCTCCTGCTCGATGGCGGCCCGCTGTCGGTCAAGCCGTTCGATGCCCAGGCACCGTTCGAGCCGCGCGTCAGTGCACTGTCGGCGGCCAGCCAGCGCATCCTCGAGCGCCTTGGCGCCTGGGACGGCATCGCCCGGCGGCGGGTATCGCCGTACTCGGACATGCATGTCTGGGATGGCAGCGGCACCGGGCAGATCCACTTCTCGGCCGCCAGCGTGCACGCCCAGGTGCTTGGCCATATCGTCGAGAACCGGGTCATCCAGGATGGCCTGCTGGAGCGCCTGCACGACAGCGACGTCGGCCTGCTGGCCAACGCCCGCCTGGAGCAGCTGCGCCGCTCCGGCGACGAGTGGCTGCTGACCCTCGCCGATGGCCGCACACTGCGAGCGCCGCTGGTGATCGCTGCCGACGGCGCCAATTCGGCGGTGCGCCGCCTGGCCGGTTGCCAGACCCGTGAGTGGGATTACCTGCACCACGCCATCGTCACCAGCGTGCGTTGCAGCCAAGCGCACCGCACCACGGCCTGGCAGCGGTTCACCGACGAAGGCCCGCTGGCCTTCCTGCCGCTCGATCGCGATGGCAAGGAGGACTGGTGCTCGATCGTCTGGTCGACCACGCCGGAGCAGGCCGAGCAGGCCATGGCGATGGACGATGCGGCGTTCCGCGCTGCGCTGGAGCGGGCTTTCGAGGGGCGTCTGGGCGACGTGCTCGAGGCGGACCCACGGGTGTGTGTACCGCTGCGCCAGCGCCATGCCAAACGCTATGTGGAGCAGGGCCTGGCGCTGATCGGCGATGCTGCCCACACCATCCACCCGCTGGCGGGGCAGGGGGTCAACCTGGGCTTCCTTGACGCTGCGGTGCTGGCCGAAGAGCTGGTGCGCGCCTGCGAGCGTGGCGAGTGTCTGGCCGATGTGAAGGTATTGAGCCGCTACGAGCGCCGACGCATGCCGCACAACCTGGCGCTGATGGCGGCGATGGAAGGCTTCGAGCGGTTGTTCCAGGCTAACCCGCTGCCGTTGCGCTGGTTGCGCAACACGGGCTTGAAGCTGGTGGAGCAGATGCCCGAGGCCAAGGCATTGTTCGTGCGCCAGGCGCTGGGGTTGTCCGGGGACTTGCCGGAGCTGGCCAGGGCTTGAGATTGCCGGGGCCGCTTCGCGGCCCATTTCGCCGGCAAGCCGGCTCCCACAGGGACGGTGCTACCTTCAGCCACTGTGGGAGCTGGCTTGCCAGCGAAAGGACTGCGCAGCAGTCCCCTGCAACATCTGGTAACTGCTCCGCAGGTGAGCAAGAAAATGGGATTCACTACCATTCGCACCTCTCAATCCAGCGAGGAGTGCCCCCCGATGTTGCCCCGCAAACCCCTACTGGCCGCCCTGGCCCTGACTCTGTTCGGCGGCACCGCCCAGGCGGCGGACGAAGTGGTGGTGTACTCCTCGCGCATCGACGAGCTGATCAAGCCGGTATTCGACGCCTACACCGCCAAGACCGGCGTCAAGATCAAGTTCATCACCGACAAGGAAGCGCCGCTGATGCAGCGCATCAAGGCCGAGGGCCAGAACGGCGTGGCCGACCTGCTGCTCACCGTCGATGCCGGCAACCTCTGGCAGGCCGAGCAGATGGGCATCCTGCAACCGATCAAGTCGGACATCATCGACAAGAACATCCCCGCGCAGTACCGCGCCTCGTCCCACGACTGGACCGGCCTGAGCCTGCGTGCGCGGACCATCGTCTACTCCACCGAGCGCGTCAAACCGTCGGAGCTGAGCACCTACGAAGCCCTGGCCGACAAGCAGTGGGAAGGCCGCCTGTGCCTGCGCACGGCGAAGAAGGTCTACAACCAGTCGCTGACCGCCACGCTGATCCAGAACCACGGCGAGGCTGACACTGAAAAGCTGGTCAAAGGCTGGGTCAACAACCTGTCCACCGACGTGTTCTCCGACGACACCGCACTGCTCAACGCCATCGCCGCCGGCCAGTGCGACGTAGGCATCGTCAACACCTACTACTACGGCCGCCTGCACAAAGAGAAGCCGGACCTGCCAGTGAAGCTGTTCTGGCCTAACCAGGGCGACCGTGGCGTGCACGTCAACCTGTCGGGCATCGGCCTGACCAAGCATGCACCGCACCCGGAAGCGGCGAAAAAGCTGGTGGAGTGGATGACCGGCGAAGAAGCGCAGAAGCTGTTTGCCGACATCAACCAGGAATTCCCGGCCAACCCGAAGGTGAAGCCTTCGGAAGAAGTGGCGGCCTGGGGCAGCTTCAAGGCTGACAGCATTCCGGTGGAAGTAGCCGGCAAGCGCCAGGCTGAAGCCATCCGCTTGATGGATCGGGCTGGCTGGAACTGAGTTTCACCGCTTATCCTTGCGGGGCCTTCAAGGCCCCCTTCGCGGCTAAAGCCGCTCCCACAGGTTTTGTGCTGCCTGCAAGGCTTGCGCGGTCCCTGTGGGAGCGGCTTTAGCCGCGAACGACCGCGCAGCGGTCGCAATCCGCCACCGAGACTCCCGCCTTGCCCCACACCCCCCAACGCCGCTGGTACCCCCCGGTCTTTCTCATCGCCGCGCTGGTCCTGCTGCCGCTGAGCGTCCTGCTGCTGTCCTGGCAGGCGGTCGACCTGCAGATATGGTCGCACCTGCTCGACACCCAGATGAGCCGCCTGCTGGGCAACACCCTGACCCTGGTGCTGGGCGTCGGGGTCGGCGTGACCGTGGTGGGTGTGAGCCTGGCCTGGCTCACCAGCCTCTGCGAGTTCCCCGGGCGGCGCTGGCTGGATTGGGCGCTGATGCTGCCATTCGCCATCCCGGCCTATGTCCTGGCGTTCGTGTTCGTCGGCCTGCTGGACTTCGCAGGCCCCGTGCAGAGCGCCTTGCGCGAAGTATTCGGACCGATGCGCCTGCCCCGGGTGCGCTCCACCGGCGGGGTGATCACCGTGCTGGTGCTGGTGTTCTACCCCTACGTCTACCTGCTGGCGCGCACCGCGTTCATGGCCCAGGGCAAGGGCCTGATGGAGGCGGCGCGGGTGCTTGGGCTGTCGCCGTTGCAGGCTTTCTGGCGGGTGGCATTGCCCATGGCGCGGCCGGCCATCGGTGCGGGTATCGCCCTGGCGCTGATGGAGACCCTGGCCGACTTCGGTGCGGTGTCGGTGTTCAACTTCGACACCTTCACCACCGCCATCTACAAGACCTGGTACGGCTTCTTCAGCCTGTCCAGCGCGGCGCAGCTGGCCAGCCTGCTGCTGCTGGCGGTGATGCTGGTGCTGTACGGCGAGCGTCGTTCACGCGGCGCCAGCCGCAGCGGCAACGAACGGCCACGGGGGCAGGCGCTCTATCACCTGCGCGGCATCAAGGCGTTCGCCGCCAGCACCTGGTGCCTGCTGGTGTTCGCCTGCGCCTTCGTCATCCCGTTGCTGCAACTGCTGGTGTGGTGCTGGCAGCGGGGCCGGCATGACCTGGACGAACGGTATCTCGGGCTGGTGCTGCATACCCTCTACCTCGGTGGCATGGCGGCGCTGATCACCGTCTGCGCCGCCTTGCTGCTGGCCTTCGCCCGGCGCCAGGCGCCGACCACCGGCATCCGCGCCGGGGTCGGCCTGGCGAACCTGGGCTATGCCTTGCCGGGCTCGGTGCTGGCGGTGTCGATCATGTTGGCGTTCAGCTACCTCGACAATCAGCTGGTGATTCCGTTTTCGCAATGGCTGGGCGGGGCGGGCAAGCCGCTGCTGCTGGGCAGCCTGTCGGCGTTGCTGCTGGCCTACCTGGTGCGCTTCATCGCCGTCGCCTACGGCCCGCTGGAAAGCAGCCTGGAGCGCATCCGCCCGTCGCTGCCGGAGGCTTCGCGCAGCCTCGGGGTCGCCGGGCCGGGATTGTTTTTCAAGGTGTATCTGCCGTTGCTGGTGCCGGGCGCCATGAGCGCTGCGCTGCTGGTGTTCGTCGACGTGCTCAAGGAAATGCCGGCCACCTTGCTGATGCGCCCGTTCGGCTGGGACACCCTGGCGGTGCGGGTGTTCGAGATGACCAGCGAAGGCGAATGGGCGCGCGCCTCGTTGCCGGCACTGAGCCTGGTGCTGGTCGGCCTGCTGCCGGTCATCGGCTTGATCCGCCGTTCGGCCCATCGTCCGGGGCATCCGCGCTGAGGGTGTCAGGCCGACGGCTTGCGGCTACAATGCGCGGCATTCGCAGCGGTGGCTCCTACAACAACAGGTGATGAATCAACATCGCCGACTGCCGCCGCCTCGCCACGCCCGGAAGGAGAAACCCATGGGACAGCGTACGCCTCTGTATGACCTGCACCTGGCGCTCGGCGCCAAGACGGTCGATTTTGGCGGTTGGGACATGCCCCTGCACTACGGCTCGCAAGTCGAGGAGCACCACCAGGTGCGCAGTGACTGCGGGGTCTTCGATGTCTCCCACATGACCGTCATTGACATCGACGGCTGTGCCGCCACCCCTTGGCTGCAGCACCTGCTGGCCAATGACGTGACCCGCCTCGACGCCCCCGGCAAGGCCCTCTACAGCCCGCTGCTGAACGCCGACGGCGGGGTGATCGACGACCTGATCGCCTACCGCACCGAGGACGGCTATCGCCTGGTGGCCAACGCCGCCACCCGCGACAAGGTCCAGGCCTGGCTGCAGGCGCACAGCGCCGGTTTTGCCATCAGTTTCAAGCTGCGCCCGGAGCTGGCGATCCTCGCCATCCAGGGCCCGCAAGCCCGCGAGAAGGTCGCAGCCCTGCTCAGCCCCGCACGCGCGGCCCTGATCCGCGAACTGCGCCCGTTCGAAGGCGTTGCCGAAGGTGACTGGTTCATCGCCCGCACCGGCTACACCGGCGAAGACGGCCTGGAGATCATCCTGCCCGGCGCCCAGGCCCCGGCGTTCTTCAACGACCTGGTTGGTGCCGGCATTGCCCCGAGTGGCCTGGGTGCCCGCGACACCTTGCGCCTGGAGGCCGGCATGAACCTGTACGGCCAGGACATCGACGAAGCCCACACCCCGCTGACCTCCAACCTGGGCTGGAGCGTTGCCTGGGAGCCAGCCAGCCGCGATTTCATTGGCCGGGCTGGCTTGCTGGCGGAAATCGAGCAAGGTGTGCAGGAAAAACTGGTCGGCCTGGTGCTGGAAGAGCGCGGCGTGCTGCGTGCCCATCAGGTGGTCCGCGTGTCCGGGATTGGCGAAGGGGAGATCACCAGTGGTAGTTTCTCTCCTACGCTGAGCAAGTCCATTGCCCTGGCCCGCGTGCCCATTGCCACTGGCGAACGCGCCGAGGTGGAGATCCGCGGTAAATGGTACCCGGTGCGGGTGGTCAAACCGACCTTCGTGCGCCATGGCAAGATCCTGATCTGACTACTTAAACGGCGGGCCAACCGCTGACCCAATCGAGGAATAAAAGACTATGAGCGATATCCCCGCCGACCTGCGTTTTGCCGAAAGCCATGAATGGGCTCGCCTGGAAACCGATGGCACCGTGACCGTGGGCATCAGCGACCACGCCCAGCAAGCCTTGGGTGATGTGGTATTCGTCGAACTGGCCGAAGTCGGCAAGGTGTTTGCCGCAGGCGACGCTGCTGGCGTGGTCGAGTCGGTGAAGGCCGCCTCCGATATCTACGCCCCGGTGGGTGGCGAAGTGATCGCGGTCAACGAAGAGCTGGCCGACAGCCCGGAGCTGCTCAACGAGGAACCTTACGCGTCCTGGATCTTCAAGCTCAAGCCGAGCAACCCGGCCGAGCTGGACAAGCTGCTGGATGCTGCTGGCTACCAGGCAGCTATCGGCGAGTGATCTTACGTTCCTTCGCGGCACAAGGCCGCTCCTACAGAAGAGCGCGGTCCCTGTAGGAGCGGCCTTGTGCCGCGAAAGGGCCGCAAAGCGGCCCTGTCTTTCTGCAAGTTTTCCCGCACCATCGCCGATCCCTTCCTAGACTTGTAAGTCTCCATGAGAACTGGTCCAGGAAGAGATCGTCGCCATGTCCCAGTCGCCGTCCCTGCATCAACTGCAAGCGCCCAACCCATTCCTGAGTCGCCACCTGGGGCCCGATGCCCAGGAGCAGCAGGCCATGCTCGACGCCCTCGGCGTTGCCAGCCGTGGCGAGCTGATCGAGCAGACCGTGCCGCCCGGCATCCGCTTCTACCGCCTGCTCGACCTGCCGCCGGCACTCGACGAACAGGCCGCCCTGGCCAAGCTCGCCGGCTATGCCGCGCTGAACCAGCTGTGGACCAGCCTGATCGGCATGGGCTACCACGCCACCGTCACGCCCACGGTCATCCTGCGCAACGTGCTGGAGAACCCGGGTTGGTACACCGCCTACACACCCTACCAGCCCGAGATTGCCCAGGGTCGCCTGGAAGCGCTGCTGAACTACCAGCAGATGGTGATCGACCTCACCGGCCTGGCCCTGGCCAACGCTTCGCTGCTGGACGAGGCCACCGCCGCCGCCGAGGCCATGGCCCTGGCCAAGCGCGTGGCGCGCAGCAAGAGCAACGCGTTTTTTGCCGACGAGCATTGCCATCCGCAGACCCTGTCGGTGCTCAAGACCCGTGCTGAAGGTTTTGGCTTCGAGCTGATCATCGATTCTGTGGATAACCTCGCCAGCCACCAGGTGTTCGGCGCGTTGCTGCAATACCCCGACACCCACGGTGAAGTGCGCGACCTGCGCCCGTTGATCGACCAACTGCACGCCCAGCAGGCCCTGGCCTGCGTCGCCGCCGATATCCTCAGCCTGGTGGTGCTCACCCCGCCCGGCGAACTGGGCGCCGATGTGGTGCTCGGCAGCACCCAGCGGTTTGGCGTGCCCATGGGCTTCGGTGGCCCCCACGCGGCCTATTTCGCCTGCCGCGACGACTACAAGCGGGCCATGCCCGGGCGCATCATCGGGGTATCCCGCGATGCCCGTGGCAACACCGCGCTGCGCATGGCTTTGCAAACCCGCGAGCAGCACATCCGCCGCGAGAAGGCCAACTCCAACATCTGCACCGCGCAGGTGCTGCTGGCCAACATTGCCAGCTGCTACGCCGTCTACCATGGCCCCGAAGGCCTGCAGCGCATCGCCCAGCGGGTGCACCGGCTGACCTTCATTCTTGCCGCCGGGCTTCAAAGCAAAGGCATCAAGCGCCTCAACCAGCATTTCTTCGACACCCTCACCCTGGATGTGGGCGGCACCCAGGCGGCGATCATCGAAAGCGCCGAGGCAGCCCGCATCAACCTGCGTATCCTTGGCCGTGGGCATCTGGGTGTGAGCCTGGACGAAACCTGCGACGAGGCCACGGTGCTCAAGCTGTTCGACATCTTCCTCGGCGTCGACCACGGCCTGGACATCGCCACCCTCGACCAGCAAGCCCTGCCCGAGGGTATCCCCGGCGCCCTGGTGCGGCGCACGCCGATCCTGCAGCACCCGGTGTTCAACCTGCACCACAGCGAAACCGAGATGCTGCGCTACCTCAAGCAGCTGGAGAACAAGGACCTGGCGCTCAACCAGTCGATGATCCCGCTGGGCTCCTGCACCATGAAGCTCAACGCCACCAGCGAGATGATCCCGATCACCTGGCCCGAGTTCGCCCTGCCGCACCCGTTCGCCCCGGCCGCCCAGGTGCAGGGCTACAAGCTGATGATCGACGAGCTGGAAAGCTGGTTGTGCGCCATCACCGGCTTCGACGCCATCTGCATGCAGCCCAACTCCGGCGCCCAGGGTGAGTACGCGGGGCTGATGGCGATCACCCGCTACCATCAAAGCCGCCACCAACCCAAGCGCACCCTGTGCCTGATCCCGTCGTCGGCCCATGGCACCAACCCTGCGTCAGCACAGATGGCCGGCATGGAGGTGGTGATCGTCGAGTGCGACGAGCAGGGCAACGTCGACCTCGACGACCTCAAGGCCAAGGCCCAGGCCGCTGGCGAGCGGTTGTCCTGCCTGATGATCACCTACCCCTCGACCCACGGCGTGTACGAGGAGGGCATCCGCGAGATCTGCGAGGTGATCCACCAGCACGGCGGCCAGGTGTACATGGACGGCGCCAACCTCAATGCCCAGGTGGGGCTGGCGCGCCCGGCCGACATCGGTGCCGACGTTTCGCACATGAACCTGCACAAGACTTTCTGCATCCCCCATGGCGGGGGTGGCCCGGGCATGGGGCCGATCGGCATCCGTGCGCACCTCAAGCCGTTCGTTGCCAGCCACCCTGTGGTGCCGGTGCCCGGGCTGGACCCGAACAACACGGCGGTCAGTGCCGCGCCCTGGGGCAGCGCCAGCATTCTGCCGATCAGCTGGATGTACATCGCCATGATGGGGCCACAGCTGGCCGATGCCAGTGAAGTGGCGATCCTGTCGGCCAACTACCTGGCCAGCCAGTTGCGCGATGCCTTCCCGGTGCTCTACCGCGGGCGCAACCAGCGGGTGGCCCACGAGTGCATCCTCGACCTGCGCCCGCTCAAGGCGCTGACCGGCATCAGCGAGGAGGACGTGGCCAAGCGCCTGATGGACTACGGCTTCCATGCCCCGACCATGTCGTTCCCGGTGCCGGGCACGCTGATGGTCGAGCCCACCGAGAGCGAGTCGAAGGCCGAGCTTGACCGTTTTGTCGAAGCGATGCTGGCGATCCGCGCCGAGATCGCGCAGGTGCAGGACGGCAACTGGCCGGCCGAGGACAACCCGCTCAAGCATGCGCCGCACACCCTGGCTGACGTACTGGCGCCGTGGAACCGGCCCTACAGCATCGAGCAGGGCATCGCCCCCAGCGCTCACGCGCGCCAGCATAAATACTGGCCGGCGGTGAACCGGGTCGACAATGTGTATGGGGACCGGAACCTGTTCTGCTCGTGTGTGCCGGTGGAGGCGTATCGCTGAAAGGAACTATGCCTGCAAATTGGCAGCGGGCCCCTCAGGAGAGCAATGTGCTCACCTGGGCGGTTTGCTGGCGGGCTTCGCTCGGTGATTTGTCGTATTTATGAATAGGCATGATAGGTGATGGCGCATAGCATTGCACCGACAGCCACGAGGAGTTCGCCGATGAAAAGTTGATATTTCAGAGGTTTTGGGAAGTTGTCTATTTCTTCTTTTTTTATTTTTCCAAGGCGGATATGCATTTGCTTGGTCGGCCAATGCAATAAGCCTGCGATGGTGCCGGCTATCATGAGTTTTCCCCACGGCCCAAACGCGCACCATATAGCGCATTGAAGCCTTAGCCAATCACTGCTTTTCAAGGCGGACAGCATGATTTTCAGATTTTTGGTCCATGCCAGGCGAGCAATGATGAAAAGCCCTGTTAGCAGGATCACCCACGGGGTTAGGGCAATGAAAAGCTTCCAGGACTTCGAGGATGATGCCAATTCAACAAGTAGGCTCATGTTGTAGTCACTCCGAGTACAGGGACTCAAAAAGGACATCGCCGGTGATTTCTCCAGCCGTCATTCCGCCTACGCTCCCTGCCAAGACTGCTGCACCAGTTATGGCTATGACGCAGACAGTCGCACTGACCGGGCCAAGGCTAAGGCACGCCCCGGCTACAGAGTTTGCGAAAATGCCGCCAGCCGTACCGCCAGCAAGACCCCCTGCAAAATTTCCAGACTCAGTGAAACGAATTTTTTTACATGCAGTCGTTTCGCCGGCTCGGCATGCCTCTTGGACTTTCAAAAGCGATGAAGAACCACCAAGGATAATCCCTGCGCTCCCTCCATATTTCAGGTAATTGGACATTTTTGCCAACTTGTCCAAGTGCGTCGAGTAACCCGGAATTTGTCCCGGCCCACCGGCCTTGCTCCAATGATGGACGAGGCTTCTGCTTGATATACCAAGGTCTCTACGCAAAGAATCATGGCTGCCAAGGTCCATATGCTTGTTAAGAAAGGTGACTTTTAACTGCGCATCCAGTTTTTGGAAGAGCTCCTTGCGCGCACTGAAAAACGCTGGGCTTTTCAGGTGGCCGTGCTTCCTGAATTGTTGCTGATGCAAGTGCTCGATACCGCGCAGTGTGCCCTGCAATTCCTCAAGTGATCTGGCCATCATCGTCTGGACAACGCCCATCGATAAGCTTGCATCTGCGAGCAGGCCTGCAATATCGCTCTGGTGACGCATCATGAAATCCGCCTCCTGGGCGTTCATGTCCGTCAGTGCTTCCCGTGCCCTCTGCGCTGCGGCCATCAACTCGGCTTCTTCGCGGGTGCAGGCATGGGTATTGTCCGGGTCGCCGATGACGAAGATCTCACCGGCCTTGAAGCCTTGAGCGAAGGTGGGGTTGAGCCGTTGCAAGCGGGCAACTGGCAACGAGCCGCGCACTTCGAACAGTCGCATGAGTAACTGAGGGAACGAGGTGCTGCGTTGCACGATGTGAAACCCAGGTTCAAGGCTGCCGGGGGCGGCCGAAGCCATGGGCGATGTGGCGCGAGCAAAGGCCTGTGGCTGGCGTGGAGCGTTGCTACGCACGCTATCGGAGGCGGGCAGGTGTGCCGAATTCGCTAGTGCCGCGACTTGCTGGCCCATTGGAGCCAAGACGTAGTTGCTACCTGCTGGGCACCCGCAGTGCACGGGTGTGCCATCTACAGCGACAGGGATGCCATCCTGAAGCCAGCGTGACTCGCCATCGACGATCGTGCCTTCCTTGCCGCACCGCGGACATGGCGTAGTACGGTCACCTTCGAGTAGCCAGCGGCGGCCATGGAAAGTACCGCGTGCCTGGCCAGCGATACAGGTGGCATCAGTACTGGTGAGATCGCCATCCAGGCCTTGGCCTTTGCCGAAGATGTTCATGCGCTGGCTCATGCTGCTGCTTCCTTGTGAGTGGAAGCCCGGACGCTAGCAGCCAGGAAACGGTCTTTTTCCTGCTCAGGAGGGTTAGAGAAGGGTCCTACGGCATTTGGCGATTTGTACTGCGATGCCGCTTGGAAATGGGGCGGCTTGAAGAGGCATTGGAGCTATGTATGGGGACCGGAACCTGTTCTGTTCGTGTGTACCGGTGGAGGCGTATCGCTGAAATAGCCTGCGTGTTGCGCAGCTTTTCTGTAGGAGCGGCCTTGTGTCGCGAAAGGGCTGCGCAGCAGCCCCGACAATCTATGTGGTAACGCTGGGGCCGCTTTGCGGCCCTTTCGCGACACAAGGCCGCTCCTACAGCAGCCCCGATGGATTACTCGGCTACGGCATTCTTGGCCAGGATGGCATTGGCCAGTTCCATGTCGCTGGCCTGCACGCCCGGGTTGTCGGCGCGAACCTGGTTGATGGCCGCTTCCAGGAACGGCCCGCGAATCGCACCGTCACTGGCGACGAAGCTGCCGGCGTCATCCTGGGCGGCGACGATCAGCTTGTGATCCTTGAAGGTCAGGTAAGTCGAGGCAGTGGTGGCACCCGAGGAGATGACGTTGCGCCAGAACGTGTCGGCCATGGCGGAGCCAATGGGCAGCGCGAACAGGACGGTGGCTGCGATGGCTGTTTTGAAACGCATGATAAATCACCTCGGTCTTTGAGGGCTGTTTGAGATGCCGGTTGGATCATACCTGCCCAGGCCAAGTTCCCGTACACACAGGGGATTTCTCACTTATCCACAGACCCGCAGCACCTCCTCCAGCGTGGTCAGGCCCTGCTCCACGCTGTCCTGGCCGCAGCGTTGCAGGTCGCGCAGGCCATCGGCCTGTGCCTGCTGGCGCAGGGTGGCCAGATCGGCGCCGGGGGTGATCTTTTCTCGCAAACAGGCGCTGACCCTGAGCAGCTCGAACAGCCCCGTACGGCCATGCAGGCCGCTGCCCCGGCAGTGGCGGCAGGGCTGCTGCTGGTGGGCGCTGCCACGGCACGCCGGGCACAGCGTGCGCACCAGGCGCTGGGCCAGCACGCCGATCAGCGTGGCCTTGATCAGGTAGTCGGCCACACCCAGCTCCTGCAGGCGGGTAATGGCGCCGCAGGCATCGTTGGTGTGCAGGGTGGACAGCACCAGGTGCCCGGTCAGCGCCGCTTGCATGGCCACCTGCGCGGTCTCCGGGTCACGGATCTCTCCGATCATGATGATGTCCGGGTCCTGGCGCAGCAGGGCGCGCACACCGTCGGCAAAGTTCAGGTCCAGGCCCGGCTGAACCTGTAGCTGATTGATCGCGGGCTCCAGGCGTTCGATGGGGTCCTCGATGCTGCACAGGTTCACCTGGGGCGTGGCCAGGTGCCTGAGGCTGGCATACAGCGTACTGGTCTTGCCCGAGCCAGTGGGGCCGGTGACCAGCAGGATGCCCTGGCGCTGTTGCAACAGCGCCTGCCACTGCGCAAGCAGCGGGCCGCCCAGCCCCAGGCGCTCGAGGGTGTCGTGCCGTTGCTGGGGGTCGAACAGGCGCAGTACCAGCTTCTCGCCGAATGGCGTGGGTAGGGTGGAAAGGCGCAACTCGATGTCTGCCCCGCCCGGCAGGCGGCTTTTCAACCGGCCATCCTGGGGCCGGCGTTTCTCTGCCACGTTCATCCGCCCCAGGTGTTTCAGGCGGCTGACCATGGCCAGCGCGACAGCGGCCGGGAATGCGTAGACCGAATGCAGCAGGCCGTCGATGCGCAGGCGCAGGTGGCCCTGTTCCCGGCGTGGTTCCAAGTGGATATCGCTGGCGCCCTGTTCGATGGCGTACTGCAGCATCCAGTCGACGATGTGCACGATATGGGCATCGTCGGCACTGGCCTGGGCATGGCTGGCGCCCAGTTCCAGCAGTTGCTCCAGTTCGCCCAGGCGTGGCGATTGCTGTTGCCCTGCGCCACGTACCGAGTGGGCCAGGCCGTAGAAGGTGGGTGCCAGCTGGCGCAGCTGCCTGGGGCTGGCCAGCACCCGGCGTACCTGCTTGCCAAGGCTCAGGGCGAGGTCGGCTTCCCACTCGCGCTGGTAGGGTTGGGCGCTGGCCACGGTGATGCTGCTGTCGTCCACGGCCACCGCGAGGATGCCGTGGCGCTGGGCGAACGCCGCAGATACAAGGTTGCCAAGGCGGGCCAGGTCGATCTGCAAGGGGTCGATGTGCAGGAATGGCTGGCCAGCCTGATGTGCCAGCCAGCGGCAGAGGCTGTCCAGCTCGAGGGCCTGGCCTGGGTGCAGCGGGTCTGGCAGGGCCAGGCCTGCGATCAGTTCCAGAGGGTGGTCGGCGGGGTGGGATTTTGCCCGCTCGAGTGCCTGGAGGGCATCGTTGGCGGCGATCCGTTGCTCGGCCAGCAGGGCGTCGAGCAGGCGGTTGAGGTCTAGGTCATGGCTATCCTTGGCGTGCATGGTGGCGTCCTGGCCAGGTGAACGAAGGCTTGGACAGGCTAGCCTTGTTGACCCGCCAGCGGCGCGGCAAAGGATTTCCGGATCTTGCCGCCGACGCCCTTCAGCTCACCGCCGCGTGGGCCAAGCGTGGCAGGTTGTGCAGACTTACCTCGGCGACACACACCAGGTTGCGCAATTTTTGCGCGATCACTTCGGCGCGGTGCCAGCTCAGGCCACCGATGCCGATCTGCACGTCGAGCAGGTCGTCGCACTGGCTTACCTGCACGCTGTGCGGGGTGAGAAATTGCAAGGCGAACAGGTTCAGCACCCGGCACAAGGTGTCCGGCTCGGCCTCGGCCTGCAGGTGGTAATGCACGCTGCTATGCGCGGCGGTGGCGGCCCAGGCGTCGTTGCGGGGCGAGGTGAGGGGGCGTTCGAGTGCGTTCATGCTGGGTCTCCGCGAAAGTGCAGAAATTCTTGCACGTTCAGCGGGGCATATTTTCGCTATGATTCGGCCATTTACGGATTTGGTGAATTGAATAATTCGCCATGCACCTCATTGGAGAATCAATCATGCAAAGCGAACTGGATGCCTACGACCGGCGCATTCTCGAGGTGCTGCAAGCGGACGCTTCACTGTCCAGTGCGCAGGTCGCCGAGCGTGTCGGCCTGTCGCAATCGCCCTGCTGGCGCCGTATCCAGCGTCTGAAAGAGGAGGGGGTGATCCGCGGCCAGGTGACCCTGCTGGATCGCAAGAAGGTGGGGCTGAATACGCAGATCTTCGCCGAAGTGAAGCTCAATGCCCACGGGCGCTCGAACTTCGCCGAATTCACCGAGGCGATCCGCGGGTTCCCCGAGGTGCTGGAATGCTACGTGCTGATGGGGTCTGTGGATTTCCTGCTGCGCATCGTCACCCCGGACATCGAAGCCTACGAACGGTTCTTCTTCGAAAAGCTGTCGAATGTGCCGGGGATCCAGGAGGTCAATTCGATCGTGGCCTTGTCCGAGATCAAGTCCACGACCAGCCTGCCCTTAACGCGCTGAAGGCGACTTGAGCAGGTACTTCCAGGCGCGGTTCTGTTCGATGGCGCGGGCCTGCTCGATGCGTGCCTCCAGCAGTTCGTCCTTGTGCTCATCGACCAGCGGTTGTTCGGCCAGCTCATGCAGCTTGTTCAGCTCACCGTACAGGCGGTCCTGCTGAGGCAGGTCGAGCACCTGGCGGGCGTGGTGCATCCAGGCCTGCACGGCCTCGATGCGCGGCAGCTGCTCGGCCAGGTCTTCCGGGCGCTGTACGTACAGCGGCAGCTTGAGGGCGCGGGCTTCCTCGCCGAGCAGGTGCTGCAGCCAGCTGGCCAGTTGCGCCTTGCCCTGGCGTTCGCCACGGCCTTTGCGCTCGACGGTCCAGGCACGGGCGCTCAGCCAGCGTGCGGTCTGCAGGGAGAACTGGCCCCAGCGTGGGTCTTCCAGCTCTTCAGTGAACTGCTCGGGCGCGGCGCGGCGGATGTCTTCGTCCTCGTTGCCGGCCTGCACCAGCGGGCGCCAGTCTTCCAGCAGGGCGTCGAGGCTGGCGCGCAGCTCGCGGGTGGCAGCGCGCGGCGCGGCCTGACCAAGGCTGCCGGTGAGTGCGCGCAGTTCGGCCAGGCAGCGCACCCAGTCCTGCAGCAGGCGCCAATGGCCGGTATGGCGGTACTGCTCGGCCAGGCGCTGGCTGCTGCCCAGCAATTGCCAGGCGAGTGCCGCGAAGGCGTCGTCCACTGGCATTTCGGCATCCAGTTCGGCGCTTGGCAGGTCCAGCTCGTAGCTGCCTTCGTCCAGCAGGCGGTAGCCGCGTTCGGCCTTGCTGATGTCACACGGCATCAGGGGCAGTGTGGCGGCCAGTTCGGCGGCCAGCTCCAGCAGCGCTTCGGGCGCGCCTTCGCGCAGCTCGAGCTCCAGCTCGCAGATGGCTTCCTTGCGTTTGCCGGCGATCACGAAGCCTTGGTCCAGCGCGGCCTCGATCACTACCTTGGCCTTGCCACGGCCCCAGGAAATCTCCGCGTACTCGCGGGTGAAGTCGGTGGTGAACAGCGGCTTGATGGTTTTCTTGTCGAGCTCGGCCAGTTGCTCGGGCCAGCAGCTGGCGTCGAGCTTCTTCAGGTCGAGCTTGACCTTGTCCAGCTGCCACTCGTGCTCGTTGCGCTCGGACAGGCCGGCCACGCTCTGGCCGCGGCACTTGAGGGTCTGGATGATCACCTCGCCGTCACGACGCAGGCGCAGGGCGACACGGGCGGCGGACAGCTCACGCTCGGGGGTGTCGAAATACTGATTGAGCAGTTCGCGGGTCTGCCAGCCGGACTTGTTGCGCTTTTTCAGCAACGGGTGCTCGCGCAGGGCGGCAAGGGTCTCGGGGCTGGCGCGGAGTTTGAGTTCGGTTTCTGTGTGCATCGCGGGCTCGGAAGGAGGGGCATCGTGGCGGGAGAGTTTACAGCAGTTGGGGGCCTGACGCGGGCCTTGTGGGAGCCGGCTTGCCGGCGATGAGGCCAAACCCGGCAATGTCGATCGGCCTGCTGGCGCTATCGCCGGCAAGCCGGCTCCCACACGGACCGTGTTGGCTTGCCCTGCGATGTATTTGCATTGCTATGATGCCCCCATGCTTTTGAGGAGTCCGCGCATGCCGTTGCCGTCGCTGAAAGACCAGTTCGCCGCCCTGATCGCCGCCCCGTCGGTCAGTTGCACCCAGCCTGCGCTGGACCAGTCCAACCGCCCGGTCATCGACCTGCTGGCCGGTTGGCTGGGCGACCTGGGCTTCAACTGCGAGATCCAGCAGGTCACCCCCGGCAAGTTCAACCTGCTGGCCAGCCGCGGCACCGGCCCGGGCGGGCTGGTGCTGGCGGGGCACAGCGACACCGTGCCCTACGACCCGCAGCTGTGGAAAACCGACCCGCTGAAGTTGACTGAAGTCGATGGCCGCTGGGTCGGGCTGGGCAGCTGCGACATGAAGGGCTTCTTCGCCCTGGTCATCGACGCGGTGATTCCGTTGCTGGAACACGACTTCAAGCAACCGCTGCTGATCCTCGCCACCTGCGATGAGGAGAGCTCGATGTCCGGCGCCCGTGCCCTGGCCGAAGCCGGCCAGCCACTCGGCCGCGCGGCGGTGATCGGCGAGCCCACCGGGCTCAAGCCGATCCGCATGCACAAGGGCATCCTCATGGACCGTATCGACATCCTCGGGCGCAGCGGCCATTCGTCGGATCCGTCACTCGGTCACAGCGCCTTGGAGGCCATGCACGCGGTAATGGGCGAGCTGATGGACCTGCGCCGCGGCTGGCAGGAAAAGTACCGCAATCCACAGTTCACGGTGCCCACGCCAACCCTGAACTTCGGCTGTATCCACGGCGGCGACAACCCCAACCGCATCTGTGGCCAGTGCGCGCTGGAGTTCGACCTGCGCCCGCTGCCGGGCATGGATGTCGAGCAGTTGCGCGCGGCCATTCGCGGCAAACTGGCGCCGTTGGCCGAGCGCCACGAGGTGCGCATCGACTACGCGCCGCTGTTCCCCGAGGTGCCCCCCTTCGAGCAGGCTGCCGACTGCGAGCTGGTGCAACTGGCCGAGCGCCTGACCGGCCATCGCGCCGAAGCGGTGGCCTTTGGCACCGAAGCGCCTTATCTTCAGCAGCTCGGCTGCCAGACCATCGTGCTCGGCCCGGGCGATATCGCCTGCGCCCACCAGCCTGGCGAGTACCTGGAAATGTCACGTATCGAGCCTACCGTGCGTCTATTGCGTGACCTGATCCGGCACTATTGCCTGAGCTAAACGTCCATTGAGCTTATTCGTTTTTGCCTAGAGGAGACCGCGCGTGACCGCAAGCCTGTTCCGACGATGACTTTCGAACGTTGTGCGCCTTTTCGTTCTCCGTTCACTTATCCACAGGCCTCGTCATGCCCGATTACGTCAACTGGCTGCGCCATGCTTCCCCTTACATCAACGCCCACCGTGACTGCACCTTCGTGGTCATGCTCCCGGGCGACGGTGTGGAACACCCGAATTTCGGCAATATCGTCCACGACCTGGTGCTGTTGCACAGCCTCGGCGTGCGGCTGGTGCTGGTGCACGGCTCGCGCCCGCAGATCGAAAGCCGCCTGGCCGCCCGCGGCCTGACCCCGCACTACCACCATGGCCTGCGGATTACCGACGCGGCCACCCTCGACTGCGTGATCGATGCGGTTGGCGCCCTGCGCCTGGCCATCGAGGCACGCCTGTCGATGGACATGGCGGCTTCGCCGATGCAGGGCTCACGCCTGCGCGTGGCCTCTGGCAACCTGGTGACCGCGCGGCCGATCGGCGTGCTGGAGGGGGTCGATTACCACCACACCGGCGAAGTGCGTCGGGTCGACCGTAAAGGCATCAACCGCCTGCTCGACGAGCGCTCCATCGTGCTGCTGTCGCCGCTGGGCTACTCGCCGACCGGCGAGATCTTCAACCTGGCCTGCGAAGACGTGGCAACCCGCGCCGCCATCGAGCTGGGTGCCGACAAGCTGCTGCTGTTCGGCGCCGAACCGGGCTTGCTGGACGAGCAGGGGCAGTTGGTACGCGAGCTGCGCCCGCAACACATCGCGCCGCACCTGCAACGGCTGGGCAGCGACTACCAGGCTGAACTGCTGGACGCGGCCGCCGAAGCCTGCAAGGGCGGGGTGGCGCGCAGCCATATCGTCAGTTACGCCGAGGATGGCGCGCTGCTGACCGAGCTGTTCACCCGCGGTGGTGGCGGCACGCTGGTGTCCCAGGAGCAGTTTGAAGTGGTGCGCGAAGCGACCATCGACGATGTCGGCGGCCTGTTGGAGCTGATCAGCCCATTGGAAGAGCAGGGCATCCTGGTGCGCCGTTCGCGCGAGGTGCTGGAGCGGGAAATCGAGCAGTTCAGCGTGGTCGAGCGCGAGGGCATGATCATCGCCTGCGCGGCGCTGTACCCGATTGCCGATTCCGAGGCGGGGGAGCTGGCGTGCCTGGCGGTGAACCCGGAATACCGGCATGGCGGGCGTGGCGACGAGCTGCTCGAACGCATCGAGGCACGGGCGCGGCAGCTGGGGTTGAAGACCTTGTTCGTGCTGACGACCCGGACCGCGCACTGGTTCCGCGAGCGTGGCTTTGCACCCTGTGGCGTGGAACAGCTGCCGGCGGCGCGGGCGTCGCTGTACAACTTCCAGCGTAATTCGAAGATTTTCGAGAAGCCGCTGTAAGCCTGTACTTGCCCGCGAAGCAGGCGACACGGTTTTGAATGAAAAACGCCGCCCCTGAGGGCGGCGTTTTCGTTTACACGGTATGCAGGTACCAGTTGTACTCGAGGTCGGAGATCGAATGCTCGAACTCCTCCAGCTCGCTTTCCTTGCACGCGACGAAGATGTCGATGTACTTCGGATCGATGTACTTGTTGAGGATCTCGCTGTCGTCCAGCTCGCGCAGGGCATCGCGCAGGTTGTTCGGCAGGCTCTGCTCCAGCTGCTCGTACGAGTTGCCTTCGATAGGCTCGCCTGGCTCGACCTTGTTGGTCAGGCCGTGGTGCACGCCGGCCAGCACGGCCGCCATCATCAGGTACGGGTTGGCATCGGCACCGGCGACGCGGTGTTCGATGCGCACCGAGTCCGGGGAACCTGTAGGTACACGCAGGGCCACGGTGCGGTTGTCCAGGCCCCAGCTTGGCGCGTTCGGCACGTAGAACTGCGCGCCGAAGCGGCGGTACGAGTTGACGTTGGGGCAGAGGAACGCCATCGAGGCGGGCAGGGTCTCGAGCACACCGCCGACAGCGTGACGTAGCGCGGCGTTCTGCTCGGGATCCTCGCTGGTGAAGATGTTGTTGCCATCTTTGTCCAGCACGGAAATGTGTACATGCAGGCCGTTGCCTGCCTGGCCCGGGTAGGGCTTGGCCATGAAGGTGGTGTCCATTTCATGGTCGTAGGCGATGTTCTTGATCAGCCGCTTGAGCAGCACCGCGTAGTCACAGGCCTTGAGCGGGTCGGCGACGTGGTGCAGGTTGACTTCGAACTGCGCCGGGGCGCTTTCCTTGACGATGGCGTCGGCCGGGATGCCCTGCTCTTTCGCGCCTTCGAGGATGTCCTGCAGGCAGTCGGCGTATTCGTCGAGGTCGTCGATCAGGTACACCTGGGTCGACTGCGGGCGCTTGCCCGAAATCGGCGAGCGTGGCGGCTGTGGGCGGCCATTCACGTTCTCCTGGTCGATCAGGTAGAACTCCAGCTCGAACGCGGCGCAGATGGTCAGGCCCATGTCGGTGAACTTGCTCACCACCTGGCGCAGCACTTCACGCGGGTCGGCGAAGAACGGCTCGCCTTCGAGTTCGTGCATGGTCATCAGCAGCTGCGCGGTAGGGCGCTTCTGCCAGGGCTCGTTGCACAGGGTATCGGGGATCGGGTAGCAGATGCGGTCGGCATCGCCGATGTCCAGACCGAGGCCCGTGCTTTCAACGGTCGAGCCGTTGATGTCGAGGGCGAAGAGGGAGGCCGGCAGGTTGATGCCTTTCTCGTAAACCTTGTGCAGGCTCGTGCGCTCGATGCGCTTGCCACGAACCACACCATTCATATCTGCAATCAGAAGGTCAACGTAGAGAACCTCAGGATGTTCCTTAAGGAACGCGTTCGCTTCGTTAAGCTGAACGGCACGCGGGGGTACCGACATGATGCAACACCTTTGTTGTTAAAAATATCAATCAAGGGGGGCTTGCAACCCCAGTCAATCGGAAAGACCGGGCTAAGTCAAGCCAGCCCCATGATGCCCTGAAATGGCACGTCTACGGCAGATTTGCTGCATATCGGGGCGTGCCATTATCCGCTATTTTCGGTCTGAAGGGTTATCCAGAGCGGGCCGTGTTTTATTTTTTACGGAGGAGTTGTGTAAAAAAATGAACAAGGCTAAGCTCGGTCACAACCCAAAACACAATAATACGAGGGTCACATGGTCCGCCTGTCGAGACCTGCCAGCACCGCATGCACGGTGCGCTCAGGTACATCTCCCGGTTACCGTCCGATCATTGCGCGCCTGCAACAGTGGGTGCTTGCAGTGGCCGCAATAATTGACGGTTCGCACAAAAAAACCATGCCTCGTAATGCGTTACTGCACGTCTTCCTTTCTATCTGCCCTTCGCTTTCACCACGGAGCCACTCTCATGGAGTGTATCCACTGGCGCCCTGCACGCAGGTTTTTGCTTTAGCCAGGCACTCCATCCAGAATCAAGGCGCGGGCCTGTCCAGGCCCCTCGGCGCTGTGTGCGCCGACTTTGACCGACGCCAGGCGTCAATGGCAGCCGGTTCCCTGCAACCGGGCCACATTACCTCCTGAGGTATCTATGAGTAACAACCTCGACCAGCTCACCGATTGGTTGAAAGAGCACAAGATCACCGAAGTGGAATGCCTGATCAGCGACCTGACCGGCATCACCCGCGGCAAGATCTCGCCCACCAACAAATTCATCGCCGAAAAAGGCATGCGCCTGCCCGAGAGCGTGCTGCTGCAGACCGTGACCGGCGATTACGTCGATGACGACATCTATTACGAACTGCTCGATCCGGCCGACATCGACATGATCTGCCGCCCCGACGAGAACGCGGTGTTTCTCGTGCCCTGGGCCATCGAACCGACCGCCCAGGTGATCCACGACACCTACGACAAGAAGGGCAACCCGGTCGAACTGTCGCCGCGCAACGTGCTGAAGAAAGTCCTCAAGCTCTACGCCGACAAGGGCTGGCAGCCGATCGTCGCGCCCGAGATGGAGTTCTACCTGACCAAGCGCAGCGAAGACCCGGACTTTCCGCTGCAGCCGCCGGTAGGCCGCTCCGGCCGCCCGGAAACCGGTCGCCAGTCGTTCTCGATCGAGGCCGCCAACGAATTCGACCCGCTGTTCGAGGACGTCTACGACTGGTGCGAACTGCAGCAGCTGGACCTCGACACGCTGATCCACGAAGACGGCACCGCGCAGATGGAAATCAACTTCCGTCACGGCGACGCCCTGCACCTGGCCGACCAGATCCTGGTGTTCAAGCGCACCATGCGCGAGGCGGCGCTCAAGCACAACGTGGCCGCCACCTTCATGGCCAAGCCGATGACCGGCGAGCCGGGCAGTGCCATGCACCTGCACCAGAGCGTGGTCGATGCTGCCACCGGCAAGAACATCTTCAGCAATGCCGACGGCAGCATGAGCGAGCTGTTCCTCAACCACATCGGCGGCCTGCAGAAGTTCATCCCCGAGGCGCTGCCGCTGTTCGCCCCCAACGTCAACTCGTTCCGCCGCTTCCTGCCGGACACCTCCGCGCCGGTGAACGTCGAGTGGGGTGAAGAGAACCGCACCGTCGGCTTGCGCGTACCGGATGCCGGCCCGCAGAACCGCCGGGTCGAGAACCGCCTGCCGGGCGCCGACGCCAACCCTTACCTGGCCATCGCCGCCAGCCTGCTGTGCGGCTACATCGGCATGGTCGAAGGCATCGAGGCCAGCGCGCCGGTACAGGGCCGCGGTTACGAACGCCGCAACCTGCGCCTGCCGCTGACCATCGAGGACGCCCTCGAGCGTATGGAAATCAGCCGGGCACTGGAGCAGTACCTGGGCAAGAAATTCATTACCGGCTACGTCGCCACCAAGCGCGCCGAGCATGAAAACTTCAAGCGCGTCATCAGCTCCTGGGAGCGAGAGTTCCTGCTGTTTGCTGTGTGATCAACCCTGAGGCCGCCAGGGCGCGGCCACCGGACCATGGAGAAGCACATGAGCGTCAACAACCCGCAAACCCGTGAATGGCAGACCCTGAGCGGCGAGCACCACCTTGCACCTTTCAGCGACTACAAACAGCTGAAGGAGAAGGGGCCGCGCATCATCACCAAGGCGCAGGGTGTGCATTTGTGGGACAGCGAGGGCCACAAGATCCTCGACGGCATGGCCGGCCTGTGGTGCGTGGCGGTCGGCTATGGCCGTGAAGAACTGGTGCAGGCGGCAGAAAAGCAGATGCGCGAGCTGCCGTACTACAACCTGTTCTTCCAGACCGCCCACCCGCCGGCGCTGGAGCTGGCCAAGGCGATCACCGACGTGGCCCCCGCGGGCATGACCCATGTGTTCTTCACCGGCTCCGGCTCCGAAGGCAACGACACCGTGCTGCGCATGGTCCGCCACTACTGGGCGCTCAAGGGCAAGCCGCAGAAGCAGACCATCATCGGCCGCATCAACGGCTACCACGGCTCCACCGTCGCCGGTGCCAGCCTGGGCGGCATGAGCGGCATGCATGAGCAGGGCGGCCTGCCGATCCCGGGCATCGTGCACATTGCGCAGCCTTACTGGTTCGGCGAGGGTGGCGACATGACCCCGGCCGAATTCGGGGTGTGGGCGGCCGAGCAGCTGGAGAAGAAGATTCTGGAAGTCGGCGAGGACAACGTCGCCGCCTTCATCGCCGAGCCGATCCAGGGCGCCGGCGGCGTGATCATCCCGCCAGAGACCTACTGGCCGAAGGTCAAGGAGATCCTCGCCAAGTACGACATCCTGTTCGTCGCCGACGAGGTGATCTGTGGTTTCGGCCGCACCGGCGAGTGGTTCGGCTCCGACTACTACGACCTCAAGCCCGACCTGATGACCATCGCCAAGGGCCTGACCTCCGGTTACATCCCCATGGGCGGTGTGATCGTGCGTGACAAGGTTGCCCAGGTACTCAGCGAAGGCGGTGACTTCAACCACGGCTTCACCTACTCCGGCCACCCGGTGGCAGCAGCGGTGGGCCTGGAAAACCTGCGCATCCTGCGGGACGAGAAGATCATCGAGCACGCCCGCACGGAAGTGGCACCCTACTTGCAAAAACGACTGCGTGAGCTGCAGGACCACCCACTGGTGGGCGAAGTGCGCGGCCTGGGCCTGCTCGGTGCGATCGAGCTGGTCAAGGACAAGGCCACCCGCAGCCGTTACGAAGGCAAGGGTGTGGGCATGGTCTGCCGCAACTTCTGCTTCGAAAATGGCCTGATCATGCGCGCCGTGGGCGACACCATGATCATCGCCCCACCGCTGGTGATTACCCATGCCGAGGTGGACGAGTTGGTGGAGAAGGCGCGCAAGTGCCTGGATTTGACGTACGAAGCGATCAAATGACGGTCTGCTAGGCTGGCGAGGTGACATTAAGTCATTACAAGGCGCTGGTTGTGTTGAAACAGCGCCTTGTAACTTGCCAGACTAACGGCTGTTTCAGTCGCCCAGCGCGTGCACCGTGGGCCCTGGCTGCTGAACAGATGGCTTGATAATAAATTCTGGAGCATTACGCATGAAGAAATTGGGCAAGACGCTGCTGGCCGCCGCCCTGATGGGTGCCGTGGCGACCGCTGTTCAGGCTGATGACAAAGTGCTGCACGTCTACAACTGGTCGGACTACATCGCCCCGGACACCGTGGCCAACTTCGAGAAGCAGACCGGCATCAAGGTCGTCTACGACGTCTTCGACAGCAACGAAACCCTCGAAGCCAAGCTGCTGGCGGGCAAGTCGGGCTACGACATCGTGGTGCCGTCCAACAACTTCCTGGCCAAGCAGATCAAGGCTGGCGTCTACCAGGAGCTGGACCGCTCCAAGCTGCCCAACTGGAAAAACCTCGACCCGGCCCTGCTCAAGGCCGTCGGCGATGCCAGCGACCCGGGCAACAAGTTCGCCTTCCCGTACATGTGGGGCTCCATCGGCATCGGCTACAACCCGGAGAAGGTCAAGGCCGCGCTGGGCGTGGACAAGATCGATTCGTGGGACGCCGTGTTCAAGCCTGAGAACATCGCCAAGCTCAAGAGCTGCGGCGTGAGCTTCCTCGATGCGCCGACCGAGATGATCCCGGCCGCGCTGCACTACCTGGGCAAGCCAAGCGACAGCACCAAGAAGGAAGACCTGAAGGCCGCCGAGGACCTGTTCCTCAAGATTCGTCCTTCGATCACCTACTTCCACTCCTCCAAGTACATCTCGGACCTGGCCAACGGCAACATCTGCGTGGCCGTGGGTTACTCGGGTGACCTGGAGCAGTCCAAGGCCCGTGCCCACGAGGCCGGCGACAAGGTCAAGCTGAGCTACACCATTCCTAAGGAAGGTGCCGGCACCTTCTACGACATGGTCGCCATTCCGAAGGACGCCGAGAACGTCGAAGCGGCCTACAAGTTCATGGACTACCTGCTGCAACCGGAAGTGATGGCCGGCATTACCAATGCCGTGCGCTTCCCGAACGGCAACAAGGCGGCCACCCAGTTCGTGGACAAGGACATCACCAGCGACCCGGCCATCTACCCGTCCGATGAAGTGAAGGCTCAGCTGTACGCCATCAAGGCACCGGAGAAGTCTGCTCAGCGCGACATCACCCGTAGCTGGACCAAGATCAAGTCGGGCAAGTAAGCCCGATGCGGGACCCTCTGGGCCGCGGCTTTGCGACCCAGAGGCAGCTTGAGGCAAATAAGTTTGCGGCATCGAGGCCGTGAAGGTAAGTTGCGCGCCGGTTTTGCGTGAGCGGCCAGGTTTACCGCCCGCAAAGGCACTGATTGTAAGGAGCCCCCACTTGTCTATTTCTGTATTGCGCAAGGCCTTGATGGCTGGAGCGGGCCTGACGCTGGCTTGCAGCGTCCAAGCGGCGCCCACGGTGCACATCTACAACTGGTCCGACTACATCGGCCCGACCACCCTCGCGGATTTCGAGAAAGAAACCGGTATCAAGCCGGTGCAGGACGTGTTCGATTCCAACGAAACCCTGGAAGGCAAGCTGCTGGCCGGCAAGACCGGCTATGACGTGGTCGTGCCGTCCAACCATTTCCTCGGCAAGCAGATCAAGGCGGGCGCGTTCCAGAAGCTCGACAAGGGTCTGCTGCCCAACTATGGCAACCTCGACCCGGCGCTGATGAAGCGCCTCGAGAAGAACGACCCGGGCAACCAGTACGCCGTGCCCTACCTGTGGGGCACCAACGGCATCGGCTACAACGTCGAGAAGGTCAAGGCGGTGCTGGGCACCGACAAGATCGACTCCTGGGCCGTGCTGTTCGAGCCCGAGAACATGAAGAAGCTCAGCCAATGCGGCGTGGCCTTCCTCGACTCGGCCGACGAGATGCTCCCGGCGGTGCTCAATTACATGGGCCTGAGCCCCAACAGCACCGACCCCGAGGACTACAAGAAGGCCGAGGCCAAGTTGCTGGCCGTGCGCCCCTACGTGACCTACTTCCATTCCTCTAAATACATCACCGACCTGGCCAACGGCGACATCTGCGTCGCGGCAGGCTTCTCCGGTGACGTGTTCCAGGCCAAGGCCCGCGCTGCTGAAGCGAAGAAGGGCGTGAACCTGGCCTACGCAATCCCCAAAGAGGGCGGCAACCTCTGGTTCGATGTGCTGGCGATCCCCAAGGACGCCAAGAACGTCAAAGAGGCCCATGCCTTCATCAACTATTTGCTGAAGCCTGAGGTTATCGCCCAGGTCAGTGATTACGTCGGTTACGCCAACCCGAACCCCAAGGCTGGCGACCTGATGGACCAGGCCGTGAGGACTGACGCCGCGGTTTACCCACCGCAGGAAGTGCTGGACAAGATGTTCGTCAACGCAGAGTTGCCACCCAAGGTGCAGCGCCTGATGACCCGCAGCTGGACCAAGGTCAAGTCGGGCAAGTAACAACAATCCAGGCCCGCCACGGCCCCTGAAGCAACAGGCCGTGTGGGCATATAAATCTTGTTGGGAGTTTCACTCATGGCAGTTGCCTCCGGTGCCTATAAGAAAGCCCTCGAGGGTGGCCAGCAACCCAAGCAGGTGCTGGTCAAGATCGACCGGGTCACGAAGAAGTTCGACGAAACCATAGCCGTGGACGATGTGTCCCTGGAAATCCGCAAAGGCGAGATCTTCGCCCTGCTGGGTGGCTCCGGTTCCGGTAAATCGACCCTGCTGCGCATGCTCGCCGGCTTCGAGCGCCCGACCGAGGGGCGGATCTTCCTCGACGGTGTCGACATCACCGATATGCCGCCCTACGAGCGGCCGATCAACATGATGTTCCAGTCCTACGCGCTGTTCCCGCACATGACCGTGGCGCAGAACATCGCCTTCGGCCTGCAGCAGGACAAGATGCCCAAGGCCGAGATCGACGCCCGCGTGGCCGAGATGCTCAAGCTGGTGCACATGACCCAGTACGCCAAGCGCAAGCCGCACCAGCTGTCCGGTGGCCAGCGCCAGCGTGTGGCCCTGGCCCGTTCGCTGGCCAAGCGCCCCAAGCTGCTGCTGCTCGACGAACCGATGGGCGCGCTGGACAAGAAGCTGCGCTCGCAGATGCAGCTGGAGCTGGTCGAGATCATCGAGCGCGTGGGTGTGACCTGCGTGATGGTGACCCACGACCAGGAAGAGGCCATGACCATGGCCCAGCGCATTGCCATCATGCACCTGGGCTGGATTGCCCAGATCGGCAGCCCGATCGACATCTACGAAACCCCGACCAGCCGCCTGGTCTGCGAGTTCATCGGCAACGTCAACCTGTTCGAAGGTGACGTGGTCGAAGACGCCGAGGGCCATGCGGTCATCGCCAGCCCTGAGCTGGAGCGCAAGATCTACGTCGGCCACGGCATCACCACCTCGGTGGAAGACAAGCACATCACCTACGCCCTGCGCCCGGAGAAACTGCTGGTCACCACCACCCAGCCAACCTGCGAGCACAACTGGTCGCGTGGCAAGGTGCACGACATCGCCTACCTCGGTGGCCACTCGGTGTTCTACGTCGAGCTGCCCAGCGGCAAGGTCGTGCAGTCGTTCGTCGCCAACGCCGAGCGTCAGGGCACCCGCCCTACCTGGGGTGACGAAGTGTACGTGTGGTGGGAAGACGACAGCGGCGTGGTACTGCGGTCATGAAACTGCGCAAGCTCAAGCGAGCCTTCCAGCGCCTGACCCCGGAGGGGCGGCACCTGGTGATCGGCGTGCCGTTCATCTGGCTGTTCCTGTTCTTCATGCTGCCGTTCTTCATCGTCTTGAAGATCAGCTTCGCCGAAGCCGACGTGGCGATCCCGCCGTACACCGAGATCTACACCTACCTCGAAGGCAAGGTGCAGCTGGTGCTGAACCTGGCCAACTACGGCCTGCTCACCGAAGACGAGCTGTACATCTCGGCCTACCTCGGTTCGTTGAAGGTCGCCCTGTTCAGCACCCTGCTGTGCCTGCTGATCGGCTACCCGATGGCCTATGCCATCTCCAAGGCCAAGAAGGAGTCGCAGACCGTCCTGCTGCTGCTGATCATGATGCCGACCTGGACCGCGATCCTGATCCGCGTCTACGCCTGGATGGGCATCCTCAGCAACAACGGGCTGCTCAACAGCTTCCTGCTGTGGCTGGGGCTGATCGACCAGCCGCTGCAGATCCTCAACACCAACCTGGCGGTGTACATCGGCGTGGTCTATTCGTACCTGCCGTTCATGATCCTGCCGCTGTACGCCAACCTGGTGAAGCACGACGAAAGCCTGCTTGAGGCAGCATCGGACCTGGGTTCGAGCACCTTCAACAGCTTCTGGAAGATCACCGTGCCGCTGTCCAAGAACGGCATCATCGCCGGCTGCATGCTGGTGTTCATCCCGGTGGTGGGCGAGTTCGTGATTCCTGAACTGCTCGGCGGCCCGGAAACCCTGATGATCGGCAAGGTGCTGTGGCAGGAGTTCTTCAACAACCGTGACTGGCCGGTAGCGTCCGCGCTGGCAGTGGTGATGCTGGCGATCCTGATCGTGCCCATCCTGCTGTTCAACCGCAGCCAGGCCAAAGAGATGGAGGGTCGGGCATGAAACGCTTCAGTTTCTCCAACCTGATGCTGATCGTCGGCTTGCTGTTCATCTACCTGCCGATGCTGATCCTGGTGATCTACTCGTTCAACGCCTCCAAGCTGGTGACGGTATGGGGCGGCTGGTCGGTGAAGTGGTACGTCGGCCTGCTCGACAACAGCCAGCTGATGGGCTCGGTGATGCGCTCGCTGGAGATCGCCTGCTACACGGCGGTCGCCGCCGTGGCGCTGGGCACCCTGGCGGCCTTCGTGCTGACCCGGGTCACCCGCTTCAAGGGCCGCACGCTGTTCGGTGGCCTGGTCACCGCGCCGCTGGTGATGCCCGAGGTGATCACCGGTCTGTCGCTGTTGCTGCTGTTCGTGGCCATGGCGCAGATGATCGGCTGGCCCCAGGAGCGTGGCATCGTCACCATCTGGATCGCCCACACCACGTTCTGCGCCGCCTATGTGGCGGTGGTGGTGTCGGCGCGCCTGCGTGAGCTGGACCTGTCGATCGAAGAAGCGGCCATGGACCTGGGTGCCAAGCCGTGGAAGGTGTTCTTCCTGATCACCATCCCGATGATCGCGCCCTCGCTGGCGGCGGGCGGCATGATGTCGTTCGCCCTGTCGCTGGATGATCTGGTGCTGGCGAGCTTCGTGTCCGGCCCTGGCTCGACCACGCTGCCGATGGAAGTGTTCTCGGCCGTGCGCCTGGGGGTCAAGCCCGAGATCAACGCCGTGGCCAGCCTGATCCTGCTGTCGGTGTCGCTGGTGACCTTCATGGTCTGGTACTTCAGCCGCCGTGCTGAAGAGCACCGCCGCAAGGCGATCCAGCAGGCGATCGAGGAAGGCGCTGCGGCCAACGTTTCGCAGCCGCAGGTGCGTCGCCCGTCACAGGCCACCGCTCAGGCTTGAGGCCATTCGCGAGTAAACTCGCTCCCACAGGTACAGCGCACATCTTGAGTGCGGTGCTAGCCCTGTGGGAGCGGGTTCACCCGCGAATGCCCCGGCATAGGTTCAAAGCCAGACCGCATCCCAATGCGGATACTCCCTGACACTTCCCACCAGCCCAGCCCGCAATGGATTGGCAACGATGTACCTGGCAACCCACTTCACATCCTCTTCCCTGCGTAGCGCTCTGTCCTGATAGCCGGCCTGCCATACCGGGTGCTGTTCAACTCCCGCCTTATGCAAGGCAAGGCTCGAGCGTGATTTGAATCTGCGCATCAACGTGGCAAGCGTCGCCGACTGCAGTTCGATGAGCCAATGCAGATGGTCCGGCATGACTACCCACGCCAGCGATTGGCAGGATTGTTCTTGATCAGCCTTGCGCAGCTCGTTGATGACGAGCCGGGCACTGTTGAAATCAATGAACAGTGGTTCGCGTTGGTGGGTGATGGTGGTCAGCAAATAAATCCTGCCAGGTTCTGAGAACCGTCCTCGGCGAAGCAGATACGACTGGGCCAGGGGCATGAGCATCGTCCTTGAACATATGTTTCCTGTGAACATCAGTGGAGTGCCTGGAAACTCACCGCGGCTGACGATTTCTGAATATGGCAGCGATTTCGACAAACCTAGCCGGACCCTGTGGGAGCGGCTTTAGCCGCGAACACCGGCGAAGCCGGTGCCATATACCGCGTTGCCTGCTTCGCGGGTAAACCCGCTCCCACCGGGATATTGATGCCTCGCCAAGCCGTTTGCGGTTCCCTGATCTACGCTTTCAACGCATCCCACCCCCCATTCGTTGAAGGAAGGAGCCTGCATGACGGTAAGACGTCCGCCGATGGTCGTGTGCCTGGGGCTGCTGTTGACGCTGTCGGGCTGTGGCACGGAAGAAAGCCCGCCCGCCTTGCCCCGGGTTGGCGTACAGCAGGTGCAGCCCACCGATTTCGCCGCCAGGGTCACCCTGACCGGCGACGTCCAGGCCCGTGTGCAGACCGACCTGTCCTTCCGCGTGGGCGGCAAGATCATCGCCCGCAGCGTTGACGTGGGCGACCACGTCAAGGCCAACCAGGTGCTGGCGCGCCTGGACCCCAAAGACTTGCAGAACACCGTCGACTCGGCCAAGGCCGAGGTGTTCGCCGAGCAGGCGCGGGTCACCCAGACCAGCGCCGCGTTCATCCGCCAGCAAAAGCTGCTGCCCAAGGGCTACACCAGCCAGAGCGAATACGACTCGGCCGAGGCCTCCCTGCGCAGCGCCCAAAGCGCCCTCAAGGCCGCCCAGGCACAGCTGGCCAATGCCAACGAACAACTCAGCTACACCGCGCTGGTGTCCGAGGCCGATGGCGTTATCACCACGCGCCAGGCCGAGGTCGGCCAGGTGGTGCAGGCGACCCAGCCGATCTTCGGCCTGGCGGTCGATGGCGATCGCGATGCGGTGTTCAACGTGTACGAGTCTCTGCTGTTGGCGCCCCATAACGACGACGGGGTGGTGGTCAGCCTGTTGGACAACCCGCAGATCAAGGCCGATGGGCGCGTGCGTGAAATCACCCCGACCGTGTCCGTGCAAAGCGGCACGGTGCAGATCAAGGTGGCCCTGCGCAATGTACCGGCTGGCATGCAACTGGGCTCGCCGGTGAGCGCCACGGGTAAACCCCAGGGGCGCCCAAGCATCGAGCTGCCGTGGGCGGCACTGACCAAGGCCCTGAGCGAGCCGGCGGTGTGGGTAGTAGGCGAGGGCGACAAGGTCGAACTGCGCAAGGTCCAGGTGGCCCGCTACCTCACCGGCAAGGTGGTGATCGCCGACGGCATCGAGGGTGGCGAAACCGTGGTGGTCAGCGGCGGGCAACTGCTGCACCCCGGCATGCAGGTGGAGAAGGTCGACGCCAACAAGGGAGGGGCCGCACCATGAAGCGCCTGTTGCTGGTCCTGTCCGCCGGCGCCTTGCTGAGCGGCTGCGGGGATTCAGAACCCCCCATCGAGATGGTCCGCCCGGTGCTGTCGACCCTGGTCGAGCCCCAGGTGCAATCGCAGCTGGGCCGCTTTGCCGGCAGCATCCAGGCGCGCTTCGAAAGTACCCTGGGCTTTCGTGTGTCCGGGCGTATCGCCCGGCGCTGGCTGGATGTCGGCGCCCGGGTGAAGCCCGGCGACACCCTGGCCACCCTCGACCCCACCGATCAACAGAACCAGCTGCGCGCCGCCGAAGGCGACCTGGCCAAGGTCCAGGCGCAATGGATCAACGCCCAGGCCGATGCCCGCCGCCAGCAGCAACTGTACGACCGTGGCGTCGGTGCCCAGGCCCAACTGGATATCGCCCAGACCAACCTCAAGACCACCAGCGCCTCGCTCGAGCAAGCACGCTCGGCGGTCAACCAGGCCCGCGACCAGCTCGGCTACAGCACCCTGCGCACCGACCACGCCGCGGTGGTTACCGCTTGGCAGGCCGAGGCCGGGCAGACGGTGAGTGCTGGCCAGGCGGTGGTCACCCTGGCCCGGCCCGACGTCAAGGAGGCGGTGATCGACCTGCCGATCGCCCTGGCCGAACAGTTGAGCAAAGACCTGACCTTCACCGTGGCCTCGCAGCTCGACCCGAGCATCAGCACCACCGCCACCCTGCGCGAACTGGAGCCCCAGGCCGACGCCACCACCCGTACCCGGCGTGCCCGGCTGACCCTGGCCAGCACCCCGGATGCCTTCCACCTGGGCACCTCGATCAGCGTCACCCTGTCTTCGGCGGTGACGCCGCGCAGCGAACTGCCCGCCACAGCCTTGCTCGAACGCGACGGCAAGACCCAGGTCTGGGTGGTCGACCCGCAACAGAAAACCGTGGCTGCCCGTGACGTCCAACTGCAGCAGCGCAGCCCCGAGCGTATTGTCCTGGCGTCCGGCGTGCAGCCCGGCGAGCGGGTGGTCACCGCCGGGGTCAACAGCCTGAAACCTGGCCAGAAGGTCACCTTCGACGAGGAAGGACAATGAAAGGAAGTTTCAACCTGTCCGAATGGGCGCTGCGCCATCAATCCTTCGTCTGGTACCTGATGTTCGTTGGCGTGCTGATGGGGATCTTTTCCTACTTCAACCTCGGCCGTGAGGAAGACCCGTCGTTCACCATCAAGACCATGGTGATCCAGACCCGCTGGCCCGGCGCGACCCAGGACGAGACCCTGTACCAGGTCACCGACCGCATCGAGAAGAAGCTCGAAGAGCTCGACTCGCTCGACTACACCAAAAGCTACACCCGCCCCGGCGAGTCCACGGTCTACGTCAACCTGCGCGACACCACCAAGGCCAAGGACATCCCCGAGATCTGGTACCAGGTGCGCAAGAAGATCCAGGACATCCGTGGCCAGTTCCCCCAGGGGATCCAGGGCCCCGCCTTCAACGACGAATTCGGCGACGTGTTCGGCTCTATCTATGCCTTCACCGCCGACGGCCTGACCATGCGCCAGTTGCGCGACTACGTGGAGCAGGCCCGGGCCGAGGTGCGCGATGTGCCGAACATCGGCAAGATCGAGCTGATCGGCACCCAGGACGAAGTGCTCTACCTCAACTTCTCCACCCGCAAGCTGGCCGCGCTGGGCATCGACCAGCGCCAGGTCATGCAGGCCTTGCAGGCGCAGAACGCGGTGACCCCCGCCGGAATGATCGAGGCCGGGCCGGAGCGCATCTCGGTGCGCACCACCGGGCAGTTCGCCTCGGAAAAAGACCTGGAAACCGTCAACCTGCGCATCAACGACCGCTTCTTCCGCCTGGCCGACATCGCCGAGATCGAGCGCGGCTACACCGACCCGCCCACATCGATGTTCCGCTTCAACGGCCAGCCCGCCATCGGCCTGGCCATCGGCATGAAGGCCGGTGGCAACATCCAGGTGTTCGGCGCGGCGCTGAAGAAGAAGATGGACAGCGTGGTCAACGACCTGCCGGTGGGCGTCGGCGTGCACACCGTGTCGGACCAGGCGGTGGTGGTGAAGGAAGCGGTCGGCGGCTTCACCAGCGCGCTGTTCGAGGCCGTGGTGATCGTGCTGGCGGTGAGCTTTGTCAGCCTCGGCGTGCGCGCCGGGCTGGTGGTGGCCTGCTCGATCCCGCTGGTGCTGGCCATGGTCTTCGTGTTCATGGAGTACAGCGACATCACCATGCAGCGGATCTCCCTGGGCGCGCTGATCATTGCCCTGGGGTTGCTGGTGGACGATGCGATGATCACCGTCGAGGTGATGGTCACGCGGCTGGAAATGGGTGAGACCAAGGAGCAGGCGGCCACATTCGCCTACACCTCGACGGCCTTCCCGATGCTCACCGGCACCCTGGTGACCGTGGCCGGCTTCGTGCCTATCGGCCTCAACGCCAGCTCGGCAGGCGAGTACACCTACACGCTGTTCGCGGTGATCGCCGTGGCCCTGATCGTGTCGTGGGTGGTGGCGGTGCTGTTCGCCCCGGTGCTTGGCGTGCATATTCTCGACAGCAGCAAGCTCAAGCCCCACGAGGCCGAGCCGGGGCGCGTCGGCCGGGCGTTCGAGGGCGGCCTGTTGTGGTGCATGCGCAACCGCTGGCTGACCATCATCGGCACCATCGTCCTGTTCGGCCTGTCGATGTTCTGCATGCGCTTCGTGCAGAACCAGTTCTTCCCGTCGTCCGATCGCCCGGAAATCCTCGTCGACCTCAACCTGCCGCAGAACGCCTCGATCGAGGAAACCCGCAAGGTGGTCGACCGCCTGGAGGCGCGGATCAAGGACGACCCTGACCTGGTGCGCTGGAGCACTTACATCGGCCAGGGTGCGATCCGCTTCTACCTGCCCCTCGACCAGCAGTTGCAGAACCCCTACTACGCCCAGCTGGTGATCGTCAGCAAAGGCTTCGAAGAGCGCCAGGGCATGATGGATCGCCTGCAGAAGCTGCTGCGCGAGGAGTTCGTCGGCGTCGGCACCAACGTGCAGTCGCTGGAAATGGGCCCGCCGGTAGGCCGGCCGATCCAGTACCGGGTCAGCGGCAAGGACATCGACCAGGTGCGCAAGCACGCCATCGACCTGGCCACGCTGCTCGATGAAAACGACCATATCGGCGAGATGATCTACGACTGGAACGAGCCCGGTAAGGTGCTGCGCGTCGAGATCGCCCAGGACAAGGCGCGCCAGCTGGGCCTGTCGTCCGAGGACGTGGCCAACGTGATGAACAGCATCGTCAGCGGCGTGCCCATCACCCAGGTCAACGACAACATCTACCTGGTCAACGTGGTCGCCCGCGCCGAGGACAGCGAGCGCGGCTCGCCCGACACCTTGCAGAACCTGCAGATCGTCAACCCCAGTGGCGTCTCGATCCCGCTGCTGGCCTTCGCCACCGTGCGCTACGAGCAGGAGCAGCCGCTGGTGTGGCGGCGCGACCGCAAACCGACCATCACCATCAAGGCCTCGGTCAATGGCGATATCCAGCCCACCGACCTGGTGGCCGAGTTGAAACCGAAGATCGACGCGTTCGCCAGCAAGCTGCCGGTGGGCTATGAAGTGCAGACCGGCGGCACGGTGGAGGAGAGCGGCAAGGCCCAGGGGCCGATTGCCAAGGTGATCCCGCTGATGCTGTTCCTCATGGCGACCTTCCTGATGATCCAGCTGCACAGCGTGCAGAAGCTGTTCCTGGTGGTCAGCGTGGCGCCGCTGGGGCTGATCGGCGTGGTCGTGGCGCTGGTGCCCACCGGCACGCCCATGGGCTTCGTGGCGATCCTCGGGATCCTCGCCCTGGCCGGCATCATCATCCGCAACTCGGTGATCCTGGTGACCCAGATCGACGAGTTCGAGGAGCAGGGCCTGTCGCCCTGGGATGCGGTACTGGAAGCCACCAACCACCGCCGGCGGCCGATCCTGCTGACGGCGGCGGCGGCCAGCCTGGGCATGCTGCCGATTGCCCGCGAGGTGTTCTGGGGGCCGATGGCCTACGCCATGATCGGCGGCATCATCAGTGCAACGCTGCTGACGCTGCTGTTCCTGCCGGCGCTGTATGTGGCCTGGTACAAGATCCGCGAGCCGCAAAAGACCCCTTGAGAACCACGCGGACCCTGTGGGAGCTGGCTTGCCAGCGATAGCGTCGTCAGCCTCACCGACGCTATCGCTGGCAAGCCAGCTCCCACAGGGTTCGTCGTTCACGTTAATGGTTATATAAACATTCTTAAACAGTATTTTTAAGAATAACTCCGCCTCACTACTATGGCTCTCACGCCAGGCGCACATCCCCTTCAAACCTCTGCCCGGCACCCTTACTCCAAGGAGAACGAGCATGAGTGCATCACTGCGCAGCATCGACGGTCAGGACGAAGCCACCATCTTGCGTGAAATCCAGAGTGCCCTGCGCGACCTGCGCTTCGGCGCCGTGGAGATCACCGTGCACAACGCACAAGTGGTGCAGATCGAACGCAAGGAGAAGTTCCGCCTGCAGCAGCCCGGCAACAAGGCCGGCTGATCACGCAACAACCCCTAATTAGAAAAAATGCCAATCGGGAGCTTCACCATGTCCATCCGCCGTTATGCGCTTGCCGCCCTGGCCAGTGCCGTTTTTGCCGGTTCCGCGATCGCCAAGGACTTCGAACTGTTGAACGTGTCCTATGACCCGACCCGCGAGCTGTACCAGCAGTACAACGCCGAGTTCATCAAGCATTGGCAAGCCGCCCACCCGGGCGACAAGGTGAAGATCCAGCAATCCCACGGCGGTTCGGGCAAACAGGCCCGCGCGGTGATCGATGGCCTGCGTGCCGACGTGGTCACCCTGGCCCTGGCCGGCGACATCGACGAAGTCGCCAAGCTCGGCAAGACCCTGCCGGAGGACTGGCAGAAGCGCCTGCCGGACGCCAGCACCCCGTACACCTCGACCATCGTGTTCCTGGTGCGCAAGGGCAACCCTAAAGGCATCAAGGACTGGGGCGACCTGATCAAGAAGGATGTCGCGGTGATCACCCCCAACCCGAAAACCTCCGGCGGCGCCCGCTGGAACTTCCTTGCCGCCTGGGCCTATGGCCTGAAGTCCGGCGGTAGCGAAGACAAGGCCAAGGCCTATGTGCAGGAGCTGTTCAAGCACGTACCGGTGCTCGATACCGGCGCCCGTGGCTCGACCATCACTTTCGTCAACAACGGCCAGGGCGACGTGCTGCTGGCCTGGGAAAACGAGGCCTTCCTGGCGCTGAAAGAAGACGGTGGCGCCGACAAGTTCGAAATCGTCGTGCCGTCGCTGTCGATCCTCGCCGAGCCACCGGTGGCGGTGGTCGACAAGAACGCCGAGAAGAAGGGCAACGAGAAGATCGCCGAGGAATACCTCAAGCACCTGTACAGCCCGGCGGGCCAGAAGATCGCCGCCGAGAACTTCTACCGTCCGCGTGACGAGAAAGTCGCCGCCGAGTTTGGCAAGCAGTTCCCGAAACTGGACCTGGTGACCATCGACAAGGACTTCGGTGGCTGGAAGACTGCGCAGCCTAAGTTCTTCAATGACGGCGGTGTGTTCGACCAGATTTATCAGGCACAGTGATCGGCAATGAAATGAATAGGAGCGGGGCCGCTTGGCGGCCCTTTCGCCGGCAAGCCGGCTCCCACAGGTGCGGTGCAGATCTGCTTTTTGTGGGAGCTGGCTTGCCAGCGATGGGCTGCTAAGCAGCCCCAGGATTCAGAAGCCTGCACCGGCCCGGGATTTGTCCCGGGCCAAGTGCGTTCAACCAGGGACCTTTATGTCACGTCGTATATCCCCCGTCATACCCGGCTTCGGGCTGACGCTGGGCTACACCTTGGTGTACCTCAGCCTGATCGTGCTGATACCGCTGGCGGCCATGTTCATCCATGCCTCGCAGCTGACCTGGGAGCAGTTCTGGAACATCGTCAGCGCGCCTCGGGTCATCGCCGCGCTGAAGCTGAGTTTCGGCACCGCCCTGTTCGCCGCCATCATCAACGGCGTGATCGGCACCCTGCTGGCCTGGGTGCTGGTGCGCTACACCTTCCCCGGGCGCAAGATCATCGATGCGATGATCGACCTGCCGTTCGCCCTGCCCACGGCCGTGGCCGGTATCGCCTTGACTGCGCTGTACGCGCCGGCCGGCTGGGTCGGCCAGTTCGCCACCGACCTGGGCTTCAAGATCGCCTACACCCCACTGGGCATCACCCTGGCGCTGACCTTCGTCACCCTGCCGTTCGTGGTGCGCACGGTGCAGCCGGTGCTGGCCGATATCCCGCGTGAAGTGGAAGAGGCCGCCGCCTGCCTAGGCGCGAAACCCTTGCAGGTGTTCCGCCACATCCTGGCGCCGGCGCTGCTGCCAGCCTGGCTGACCGGCTTCGCCCTGGCCTTCGCCCGCGGCGTGGGCGAGTACGGTTCGGTGATCTTCATCGCCGGCAACATGCCGATGAAGACCGAGATCCTGCCGTTGCTGATCATGGTCAAGCTCGACCAGTACGACTACACCGGCGCCACCGCCATCGGCGTGTTGATGCTGGTGGTTTCCTTCATCCTGCTGCTGCTGATCAACTTGTTGCAGCGGCGCATCGAAACCCCGTGAAGGAGGCCAGGTAATGTCTTCATCTTCCCTTGGCGCAACTGCTGCCGCCAACGCAGCCCGGCGTGGCAGCGCCACCTCGCGCCGCGTGCTGATCACCCTGGCGTGGATCGTCTTCGCGCTGTTCCTGGCCTTGCCGCTGGTGATCGTGGTGTCCCAGGCCCTGAAGAACGGCTTCGGCACCTTCTTCGAGGCCATCTTCGAGGCCGATGCGCTGTCGGCGCTCAAGCTCACCCTGTTGGCAGTAGCCATTTCGGTGCCGCTGAATCTGCTGTTCGGGGTCAGTGCCGCCTGGTGCGTGAGCAAATACACCTTCCGCGGCAAGAGCCTGCTGGTGACCCTGATCGACCTACCGTTCTCGGTGTCGCCGGTGATCGCCGGCCTGGTCTACGTGCTGATGTTCGGCGCCCAGGGCCTGTTCGGCCCGTGGCTGCAGGACCACGACATCCAGATCGTCTTCGCCCTGCCGGGCATCGTCCTGGCGACCATCTTCGTCACCGTGCCGTTCGTGGCCCGTGAACTGATCCCGCTGATGCAGGAGCAGGGCACCCAGGAAGAGGAGGCCGCGCGCCTGCTCGGCGCCAACGGCTGGCAGATGTTCTGGCACGTCACCCTGCCCAACATCAAATGGGGCCTGATCTACGGCGTGGTGCTGTGCACCGCGCGGGCCATGGGCGAGTTCGGCGCGGTGTCGGTGGTGTCCGGGCATATCCGAGGCGTCACCAACACCTTGCCGCTGCACGTGGAGATCCTCTACAACGAGTACAACCACGTCGCGGCCTTCAGCGTGGCCAGCCTGTTGCTGATCCTGGCGCTCTTCATCCTGCTGCTCAAGCAGTGGAGCGAGAACCGTATTAACCGCCTGCGCCACAGCGCCGCGGAGGAATGATTCATGTCGATCGAAGTTCGTAATGTCAGCAAGCGCTTCAACAGCTTCCAGGCCCTGAACGCCATCAACCTGGATATCCACAGTGGCGAGCTGGTGGCCCTGCTCGGCCCGTCCGGCTGCGGCAAGACCACCCTGCTGCGCATCATCGCCGGCCTGGAAACGCCGGATGACGGCAGCATCGTGTTCCACGGCGAGGATGTCTCGGGCCACGACGTGCGTGATCGCAACGTCGGTTTCGTGTTCCAGCACTACGCGCTGTTCCGCCACATGAGCGTGTTCGACAACGTCGCCTTCGGCCTGCGCATGAAGCCCAAGGGCGAGCGCCCGAGCGAGAGCAAGATTGCCGAGAAGGTCCATGAACTGCTGAACATGGTCCAGCTCGACTGGCTGTCCGACCGTTACCCCGAGCAGTTGTCCGGTGGCCAGCGCCAGCGTATCGCCCTGGCCCGCGCCCTGGCGGTGGAGCCCAAGGTACTGCTGCTCGACGAGCCGTTCGGCGCCCTCGACGCCAAGGTGCGTAAAGAGCTGCGCCGCTGGTTGGCGCGCCTGCACGAAGACATCAACCTGACCTCGGTGTTCGTCACCCACGACCAGGAAGAGGCCATGGAAGTCGCCGACCGTATCGTGGTGATGAACAAGGGCGTGATCGAGCAGATCGGCTCGCCGGGCGAGGTGTACGAGAAGCCGGCCAACGACTTCGTCTACCACTTCCTCGGCGACTCCAACCGCCTGGCGCTTAGCGAAGGGCACCATGTGCTGTTCCGCCCGCATGAGGTGTCGCTGTCGCGCCATGAAACCGAGGGCCACCATGCCGCCGAGGTGCGTGACATTCGCCCGCTGGGCGCGACCACCCGGGTGACCTTGAAGGTGGAAGGGCAGAGCGAGCTGATCGAGGCCGAGGTGGTCAAGGACCACGACAGCCTGACCGGGCTGGCGCGCGGGGAGACGTTGTTCTTCCGGCCGAAGGTGTGGCAGAAGGTGGCTGATATCTGAGCGGCTGGATGTGAATGAAGAACCCGGGCCTGGTCCCGGGTTTTTTATTGCCTGGAAGATTTTCGCGGCACAAGGCCGCTCCTACAAGGGTTACGCGATCCCTGTAGGAGCGGCCTTGTGCCGCGAACGAGGGCGAAGCCCTCGCGGCAATTAAATGCCTTGCGCACATATTTCAAATGCCGAACAAGCATTGACTGGAAGCAGTTCTGCTACAGCCCTTTGTTAACAAGGCCTCCAGCCCCCCCGCAAAAACCAATATTCGAAATAGATCTATCATCAACTTTAAACATTACTTTATGGCCTAAGCCCCTGCCGTCGATGATTCAGCCACACACCTGAACCGAGACCCCAGGAGTTTCAGCAATGGGTAATGTCCAGACGGCCGTCAGGGCCTTTGAGCAGCCATGGCACCCGGCATCGGGCGACCTGGTCGAGCTCGGACGCACGCTGCGCCTGCCGCTTGGCCAGTTGCGCCTGCAGCGCACGCCGGTGAGCGGCCTCAAGCGCCGCGACAAACTGGCGCTGGGCCTGCTGGTGCTGGCCCTGCATGGCGCCGCCGCCTATTGGATCAGCCAGGCGCCGACCCCGGCGCTGCCGGTCGTGCCGCCGCAGATCCCGCCCATGACCATCGAGTTCGCCGCCCCCGCGCCGCCG
>NZ_BQHO01000028.1 GCF_021601385.1 Pseudomonas parasichuanensis
GCGAGTTGGGTGTGGGGGTCAGGGCATAAAGAAGGCTTAAAGATTAGGTTTTTGGATTGGCTGCTGTGGCCTCATCGCCGCGGCTTGTCGTAGCGACGAACCGCGGCGATGAGGCCAGTGCAGGCTTACCTTTGCGGTGTCTGCGCCCCGGAGTGGCGGCTCCAGTCCAACAGCAGGCTGTACCCCACCGCCAACAGCGTCGGCCCGATGAACAAGCCGATAAAGCCGAAGGCGAGCAAGCCGCCAAATACCCCAAGCAGCACGATCACCAGCGGCAGGTTGCCGCCGCGGCTGATCAGGTAGGGCTTGAGCACGTTGTCCACGCCACTGATGATGAAGGTGCCCCACACGCCAAGGAACACCGCCATGCCGTAGTCGCCCTTCGACACCAGCCACGCGGTGGCGGGGATCCAGGCCAGTGGCGGGCCCATGGGGATCAGGCTGAGCATGAAGGTCACCAGGCCCAGCACCACCGCCCCCGGCACGCCGGCAATCAGGAAGCCGATCAGTGCCAACAGGGCTTGCGCCGCCGCAGTGCCGATCACCCCGTTGACCACCCGTTGCACGGTACCGGCCACCAGATCGACGTAGTACTCGGCGCGCTCGCCCACCAGCCGTTGCAGCAGGCGGTGCACGAACGCCGCCAGGCGCGGCCCGTCGCGGTAGAAGAAGAACACGAACACCAGGCTCAGGGTCAGCTCCAGCACCCCGCTGCCGATCTGCGCACTGCGTGCCAGCAACCAGTTGCCGACCTGGCCGAGGTAGGGTTTGGCCGAGGCCAGCAGCGCCGCCCCTTGCTGGTCGAACGACTCCCACCAGCCGACCAGGCGCTCACCCACGAACGGAATGCCAGCCACCCACGCCGGCGCATCGGGCAGGCCTTCGACCTGCACGTCGCGCACAAAGGCGGTGGCATCGCGGATATGGTCGGCCAGGTTGAAGCCCAGCCACACCAGCGGCAAGGCCACGATCAGGATCCAGGCCGTGGTCAGCAGGCTGGCGGCCAGGGTTTCCCGCCCGCCCAGCACACGGGTGAGCAAGCGCATCAAAGGCCAGCTGGCGAAGGCCAGAATGGCGCCCCACAGCAGCGCCGAGATGAACGGTGCCATCACCCACAGCGCGGCACCGAGCAGCGCCAGCAGCAGGATCTGGACCAGCAAGCGATCATTGTTGGCCATGGGCGCGCTCACTCAACGGATCAGTTCCAGGTGCAGGCCATCGGTGGGCGCATCGCCGACTTCGAGCCGGCCGCTGCGCACGCCAGCCTTGGTCAACTGCTCGCGCCAGGCCTCGGCGCCCTTGCCACTGAGGCTGGCACGCAGGGTGCTGTCCAGGTTCAGGCTGCGTGCCAGCAGCGTAGCCCAGTTGGCCTGGGGTTCGGCGAGGTCGGGGTAGTCGAGCTTGCCGGTGTCGCGCAGTTCGCGCAGAACAGTAGCGGCGGTGGGCAGGATGTCGCCCAGGGGGCTCTCGGCGACGAACTCTTCGACGTGCAGGTAGGCGCGACGGTTGCCACGGGTGACGCTATACAGCGCCACCAGGGTGTCAGCCTCTTCGGCGGAACGGCGCAGGAGGATGAATGCCTGCTGCTCGTCCCCACCATTGAGGCGGGCATTGGCGAACACGTCGTTGGCCCACAGGCTGGCTTCGCCGCAGTCGCGGCCCTGGCACCAGAACAACGGGTAACCACCGTCTTTCTGCAAGGTTTCACGGGCGCTGGTGAAGGCCTCACGGGCGCTGCGTTCGACGGGCAGTTCGTAGGTAACCGAGCTGACTTGGCCACGGCTTTCGACCTTGTCGTCGACCCGCAGGCGACCGCTGATCTTGCGTAGCGGCCCCATCGGGTAGACCCGCTCCTGCTCCGCGGCGGGGCGTTGATCGACCACTTTGGCGTCGACGGGAACGGGCAACTCACCGGCCCACAGCAAGGGGCTGACGAAGGCGAGGCAGGCGGCGATGGCACTGCGGGCGTAAACGGGTACGCTCATCGGCAGCCCTCATGGCTGCGGGGTTTGAATAGGTGGGTGTCTGGCATGTACATGGTTGTCTCCCTTTCAACCCGCCAAGCCTCGACACTTGCCCGGTGCAAGTCAAGGAAAGCCAAAGAAGCGATTGAAACAGTCTGCAACAAGGGCTGCACCCTGCTCATCGTTCAAGTGCAGGTGATGGCCACCCGGCAAGGTGATCTGCTCGAAGGGTAGCTGCTCCAGCAGCTCCGTGTGGCGCGCCAGCATGCCGTCGGCCGCCACCACCAGGCACGCCGGGCAGGCCACGCGCTTGACGAAGGCCATGGCCTGGGCCTGGTTCAGGCGGGTGGGCGAAGGCAAGGTGAGGCGGCTATCGCTGCGCCAGCTGTAACCGCCGGGCACCGGCATCAGGCCGCGCTGGGCCAACAGTTCGGCCGCTTCACGGCTGACCGCGACCATGCCTTTCATGCGCGCCTCGACCCCCTCCTCCAACGTGGCGTAGACCGTCTTGCGCTTGCCGTCCAGACGCAGCTGGGCCTGCAGGGCCATCCCCAGGCGCTCGGCGGCATCCTGTTCGGTCACGGTAGGCGGGATCACCCCGTCGATCAGTGCCAGGTGGCTGACCCGCTCGGGCAAGGCGCCGGCCAGTTGCACCGAGATGATCGCCCCCAGCGAGTGGCCGAGCAGGCCGAAGCGCTGCCAGCCCAGTTGCTCGGCGACTCGCAGCACGTCGTGGGCATAATCGGCCAGGGCGTAACCAGCCCCGACCGGGCGGTGCTGCGAGTAGCCATGCCCGGCCAGGTCGAGGGCGACAATGCGCAGCCCTTTGAGCTGGGGCGCCAAGCGGGCGAAGCTGTTGGCATTGTCCAGCCAGCCGTGCAAGGCGATCACCGGCAGGCCGTCGGCAGGACCGAACAGGTGGGCGGCCAGTTCGATATGCCCCAGGGTCAGGCGTACTTCCTCTACCTGGGCGCTCATGCCTGGCCCCAGCGATCGAACAGGCCCTTGATCAGGCTCGCGGTGTCGAGGGGGCGCTCCAGCGGGAACATGTGCCCGCCCGGCAGGCTGTGATACTCGCCCCGGGCCATGCCCCGCACGCCCAGCGCATGATGCCGGCGAATTACCCGGCTCTGCGCGCCACGCACCACGGCCAGCGGTACCTGCAACTGGCGCGGCGGCAGCGGGCTGGCATGGGGGATGCTGCGGTAGATGCTGATTTCGGTGGCGGGGTCGAAGCGCAGGCGCAGCCCGTCTTGCGCACGCTCCAGGCCATGCTCCAGATAGGCCTCCAGGCATTCCGGGTCGAAGTGGCGGAACAGCGTCTTGCCGGCGAAGTAACTGCGCGCGCTGTCGCGGTCGGTGAAGGCTTCACGCCGGCCCAGGGTGCGCCCGGCCGGGGTGATGCGGTCGATAAAGCCCAGGCGCTTGGCCGCCTGGATCAGCCATTCATCCACCCGGGTCAGCACCGGCGAGTCGAGCATTACCACCCCGCGGTAGAGCTCCGGGCGGCGCAGCGCCGCGTGCAGGTGCAGCACGCCGCCCAGCGAGTGGCCGACACCCCACACCGGGGCATCCTGCTGTTCGAGATGATGCAGCAGCTCGTCCACCAGGCTTTGCCAGTTGTCGTTCACCGGGAAGCGTGGGTCATGGGCATGCTGGGCCAGGTGGCGCACCTGGTAATCCGGCGCCAGGGCGGCGAACAGCTTGCCGTAGGTGGCCGAGGGGAAGCCATTGGCGTGGGCGAAGAAGATCTGCTGCGACATGGCCGCCTGCTCTGCACGGGGAAGGATGGCCCATTGTCGGCAAGCCGGTGGGTGGCGGCAACGTCCGGAAAGGTCATCGCCAAGGGCGATCAGGTCATTCAGAAGTCGTCGAAGCTGGCCATCGAGCGCCGCAGGCAGGCCTGCATGTAGGCCAGCTGATACTCCAGGGCCTCACGGGCCAGGTGTTTGTCTTGCTGCGCGAGGCCTAGCCTGCGCAGGGCCAGGCAGCTGGTCTGCAGCAGATGGGCCATGCGCATGCTGGCTTCCTGTAGGCGCCGCAGGTCTTCTTCGCCGTCGAACACAGTAGCGGGTGCCTGGCCTTGCCGGGCACGGACCTTGTTCATCAACTGATAGAGCTTGGCGTCCGCCGACTCACGCAACATGCTGTACTCGGCAAACCCCAGCACATCATCTTTCTGCACTTTTTCCAGCGTTGGTTGCAGATCAACCGAACCTACCAACGCCAGCCTCCGGCTGTTCATTCGACACTCCCTGGGCCTGCCGCACATTCACTTGCTGTTGCCGACGCTAGCAAGCGTTTTGGCGGCGCAGCAACTGGCAAAAATGCCAGTTGCCGCCTTCACGCCGAATGATGAAGGCCACGCAGGGTCATCAGCCCGGCCAGCGGCCAGTCGCCTTCCAGCATGGCCAGGCTGGCGGTGCTCAAGGGCGCCGGTTGCTGAGCGTGGCCATGCTCCAGCATGCCCACCAGCGAACCCACCAGCGGCTGGTGGCTGACCAGCAACACATGCTCAAGGCCCAGGCGCTCGACTTCGCCGATCACCTGCTGCACATCGCTGTCCGGGGTCAGCCAGGGCACGGTACGCACCGGCTCGCTGAAACCCAGGGCATCGTGCACCAGCGCCGCGGTTTGCTGGGCGCGCACGTAAGGGCTGGCGATGATCGCCTGCAGCGGCTGGCCCAGCAGGTGCGCGGCGCTGCGCAGCACCTGCTCGCGGCCATGGGTGGTGAGACGCCGTTCAGCGTCGCTGTTGGCGCGCGGCTCCGCCTCGCCGTGGCGCAGCACCCACAGCTTCACAGCTTGGGCTCCTCGTCACGCACCGGGTGCGGCGTCGGGGCCACGGCATGCGCCGCTTCGCCTTCCGGGGCGCGGGGTGCCGGCCAATCGGCGAATGGCCAGGGTTTCTGGTCGCTGTGGAAGCTGCCGAAGCGGCCGATCTGCGCCAGGTACTGGCTGAGGCTGTCGCCGAAGTTCATCAGGCTGGCGCTGGGCGCGCCATAGATCAGCCGGTAGATCAGTTGCACCAGCACCAGGCCGCCCAGCAACAGCTCGGCGAGCTGCCAGACCACCAGGAACACCAGCATCCACAGCACCCGCAGGATGATCGACTCGCGCGCGGCGCTTTGCGGGGTATCGTTCATGTGTCGCTCCTTCGTTCAGTTGAAACCGCTGGTGGAAATGAAATCGACGTCGGTCTTGGGCTCGGCGCGCATCAGGTGCTCGATCACCTGGTTGAGGGTGCGGCCCTCGAACAGGATCGCGTGCAGGCCAGCCACCAGGGGCATGTATACCTGCACCTCCTGGGCCTTGGCCTTGAGCACCTTGATGGTGTTGACCCCTTCGGCCACTTCGCCCAGGCGGCTGACAGCCTGCTCCAGGGTCAGGCCCTGGCCCAGGGCATGGCCGACCTGGTAGTTGCGGCTCTTGGGCGAGGAGCAGGTGACGATCAGGTCGCCGACCCCGGCCAGGCCGAGGAAGGTCATGGGGTTGGCGCCCTGGCTCACGGCGAAACGGGTCATCTCGGCCAGGGCGCGGGTGATCAGCATGCTCTTGGTGTTCTCGCCCATGCCCAGTGCCACCGCCATGCCGGCGATGATCGCGTAGACGTTCTTCAGGGCGCCGCCCAGCTCGACACCGAAGCGGTCGCTGCTGGCGTAGACCCGGAAGGTGCGGCCGTGCAGCACCTCTTGCACACGCTGGCACAGCGCTTCGTCTTCGCTGGCGACCACGGTGGCGGTCAGCGCGTGCTCGGCGATCTCGCGGGCCAGGTTCGGCCCCGATAGCACGCCGATGCGCGCCTGGGGGGCGATCTCCTCGAGGATCTGGCTCATCAGCTTGAAGCTCTGCGCCTCGATGCCCTTGGTCAGGCTGACCAGGCCCTTGCCGCGCAGCAGCTCGGCGTGGGGCGCCAGCACGCTGCGCAGTGCACTCGATGGGAGGGCGACGAAGATCAGGTCGCTCGCTTGCAGGGTGGCGAGCAGATCGTTGACCGGCTCGACGCCGTCATGCAGGCGAATGCCTTTGAGATAACGCGGATTCTCGCGGTTGACGCGCATTGCCTCGGCCTGTGCCGGGTCGCGCATCCATTGGCGCACTGGGTGGCCGTTTTCCGCCAGCAGGTTCGCCACGGCGGTGCCGAAGCTGCCGCCGCCAAGCACTGCAACAGGTTGCTGTTGAGTCATATCCAATCCGTTAACCAATAAAGTAAGTGGCGACTGGCGCATTATACGGCCCGCTTGCGACAGAACCAGTGGCTTGCCCCGGGATGCGGCAACTTGCCAACCGCAGATCACTGGCAAAAGCCACACGGTCAGTTAACATGCCTGATTCATTTCTGAAACAAGGCCGTACCGTGTTCCCTGGCACGCCCCCCTACCCGCGCCTGCTGATACTGACCGCCCTGCTTGGTGGCCCGGCCATGGCCGATGATCTGTTCATCGACAACCAGGACCTGCCCCAGGTTCTGACCGCCACACGCCTGAAACAATCCCCGGCCGCGGTGCCGGGCAGCATGACCGTGCTCGACAGCGAGCTGATCCACGCCAGCGGCGCCCGGGACATCCCCGAGCTGCTGCGCCTGGTGCCGGGCATGATGATCGGCTATGGCGCCGGCAACCAGCCAACGGTCAATTACCACGGCAGCAACGTCAACGATGCCCGGCGCATGCAGGTGCTGATCGACGGCCGTTCGGTGTACCGCGCGGGCCTGGCCACGGTGGACTGGAGCGACATCCCGGTGGCCATCGAGGATATCGAGCGGATCGAGGTGTTCCGCGGCCCCAACACCGTCAGCTATGGTGCCAACGCGCTGATGGCGGTGGTCAACATCCTCACCCGCAACCCCGCCGACAGCCACGGCACCCGGGTGAAGATGACCCGCGGCCAGGACGGCATCAACGACTATTACGCCAGCCAAGGCATCGGCTGGGACGGCGGCGACCTGCGCCTGTCGCTGTCGGGCCAGCAGGACGACGGTTTCGACAAGGACCAGTTCGGCCGCGACTACCGCGACAGCCGCCGGCTCAACCGCATCAATATCAATGCCAGCCACAACCTGGCGCCGGACCAGACCCTGGAATGGCAACTGGCGGCCAAGGAAGGCAGCAACCAGCGGCCCTATACCTATCAGCCGGTGTTCGGCAAATACGCTGCGGGCAACGATGCCGACGTCAACGCCAAGGACTATGCCGGTTCGGTGCGCTGGAACATCGACTTCAACCCCGACCACAGCCTGTATGTGCAGGGTTCGGCGCAGCACTTCGACCGTCAGCAGGTGTGGCGCGCCTGCGATGCAGCCATTGCTTTCAGCCCGGAGCTGACCCGGCTTTGGCAGCTAAATCCGAACTATGCAGAAGGCGTCGCGCGTAGCCTTTTCACAGGCAACCCGCCGCGCAACAGCGACCCGGTTCTGGATGCACTGCGCAGTGAGGTGTTGAACCAGTGGAGTGCTGGTGGGGCCAATCCGATCTGCGGCAATGTCGACCAAAGCACCCGGGAAACGCGCTACGACCTGGAGATCCAGGACACCTTGAGCCTGAACGAGAGCCTGCGCCTGGTCACCGGGATGAACTACCGCTACGACCGCGCCGACTCGCAGACCTACTTCAACGGCAGCATCGACGACCAGACCTGGCGCCTGTTCGGCCAGCTGGAGTGGCGCGCCGACGAGCACTGGGTCTTCCAGGGCGGGGCGATGTACGAGAACGCCCAGCTGTCCGGCAACTCGTTGACCCCGCGCGTGGCGGTGAACTACCTGATCACCCCGCGCCACGGCTTGCGGGCGGTGTACTCCGAAGCGGTGCGCTCGCCGGACATGTTCGAGAACAACGTCAACTGGAGCTACACGGTCAAGGGCCTGTCGCCCAACCTGTATGGCCTGCAGGACGGCCAGTACTTCGTCAAGACCCGCGGCCCGGGCAACCTCGACCAGGAACGCATGCGCTCGCGCGAACTGGGCTACAACGGCTATTTCAGCGACATCGACCTGAGCATGGATGTGAAGCTGTTCTACGACGAGATCACCGGAATGATCAGCGAGCCCTTGAAGAACAACCAGTACATCGCCAGTAACGCCAACAAGGCGCGCTTCACCGGCAGCGAGGCGCAGTTCGACTGGCGCGCCACCCAGCGCGACCGGCTGCGTATCACCTACGCCTATGTCGACGCCTGGGCCAGCAACCCTGCGGACCGGCGCTTGAGCGCCCGCAACAGCGGCTCGGCCGGCTGGATGCGCGAGTGGGGCCTGGGCTGGTCCAGTGCCCTCTTCTATTACGGTGACGATGCGCTCAACCAGTACCGCTACGAGCGCGTCGACCTGCGCGTGGCCAAACGCTTCAAGGTGCAGGGCAGCGACCTGGAGTTGGCGGCGCTGTGGCAGCAGCGCCTGGATGACGAACCGACCTCCGCCATCCAGAACCGCTACGACAGCCGCCACCGCCTGAGCGTCAGCGCGGAGCTGGCGTTCTGATGGTCGTGCTGCTGCGCTTGCTGCTGCTGTGCATCCTGCCGCTGGGTTCGCTGTCGGCCAGCGAAATCCTGCTGGTGGGTGCCGACGACCAGCCGGGCGTGCGCAGCTTCGTCGCTGCCCTGGCGCAGCGCCGCCCCCACGACCACGTGCATTTCCAGCCCGTGAACGAACTGCCGCGCCCGGGGCAGCTGAAAAGCGATACGCGCCTGGTGCTGCTCGACGGCCCTGCGCTGGACTGGCGCCTGGGCGAAACCGCCGGCCCACCGGCGCTGGCCCTGAGGGTCAGCCGGGTACAGGCCGAGCAACGCCTGGGAAAGTCGCGACCGGCGTTCCTCAGCCTGCTGTGGAGCGACCCACCGCTGGCCCGGCAGCTGCGCCTGGCCCGTTACCTGTTGCCGCAGGCACGGCGCATTGGCGTGCTGTACGGTGAGCACAGTCGCTTCCTGCTCGATGAGCTGCGCCAGGCCGCTCAGCCCATGGGGCTGGAAATCGTCGCAGAGGGCTGGCCCGACCTGCGCGACAGCCGCCCGCTGCAGAACCTGCTGGCCAACAGCGATGTGCTGCTGGGGCTCGACGACCCCGAGCTGTACAACTCCAAGTCGGCCAAGAACGTGCTGCTGAGCAGCTACGGCCGGCAGATGGCGTTGATCGGGCCAAACGTCGGATTCGTCCGTGCCGGCGCCCTGGCCAGCACCTACAGCGACCAGGACGACTGGCTGGCAGTGCTCGACCAACTGCTCGAGCACCCTCCAACGCGCTGGCCGCGCAGCCTCTACCCCCAGCATTTCGGGGTCAGCGGCAACCAGCAGGTGGCGCGTTCCCTGGGGCTCGAGGCCATCGACCAGGAAGCCGCCGCACTGGCGTTGGCCGCAGGAGAACCCACCCCATGAGCAAACGCCTGAGCTGGGACATTCACACCCGCACACAAATCATCAGCCTCGGCCCTGCGCTGCTGCTGACCTTGCTGCTGATCAGCTTCTTCACCTTCGTGCGTATCCAGGACTTGCGCCAAGAGCTCAACCACACCGGCCAGCTGATCGCCAACCAGTTGGCACCGGCCTCCGAGTACGGCGTGATCTCCGGCAACAATGAAGTACTCGAAGGCCTGATGCGCGCGACCCTGAGCATCCCTCACGTGCGTTTCCTCGAAGTGCAGGACAGCCGCAACCACATCCTGGTGTATGTCGAGCAACCGGACGAAAGCCTCAGCCGGGCGCAGCGGGTGGAAGTGTTCCAGGCGCCGATCCGCCTGCAGCAGATCCGCCTGGACAACGACTTCCTGCAGGGCAAGCCGCAATTGCCGAGCATCGGCGACGACTACCTGGGGCGGGTGATCGTGGGGATGTCCGACGATGCCTTCAGCCAGCGCCAGCAGGAGATCGTGATCAAGGCCGGCATCCTCGCCCTGTTCGCCCTGCTGTTCACCTTCCTGCTGGCCCGGCGCCTGGCGATGAGCCTGTCCAAGCCGATCAGCGACATGGGGCATGCGGTCAAGGCCATCCAGCAAGGCGATTTCGACGCCCCGTTGCCGGTGGTCGATGACAGCGAACTGGGCCACCTGGCGCGGCACATCAACAACCTGGCCAGCGCCCTGGACCAGGCCGCCCACGAACAACAGCAGGCCATGAGCCAGCTGATCCAGGCCCGCGAAGAGGCCGAACAGGCCAACCGCGCCAAGTCGGACTTCCTGGCGATGATGAGCCATGAGCTGCGCACCCCCATGAACGGTGTGCTGGGCATGCTGCAGTTGCTGGAGACCACCCGCCTGACCAGCGAGCAGGCCGAATACACCGCGGTGGCCAGCGAGTCCACCGGGCACCTGCTGAAAGTGATCAACGACATCCTCGATTTTTCGCGGATCGAACGCACCACACTGCAGCTGGAGCACATCGACTTCAACCTGGGCGAACTGGTCGTCAGCAGTGTCCAGTCGTTCCAGCACAGCGCCCAGCAGCGGGGCCTCGCGCTCAACCTGCAGTTACCGCCTGGCATCGAGCTGCTGCAGGTGGTCGGTGACCCGACCCGGATCCGGCAGATCCTGCTCAACCTGATCGGCAACGCGCTGAAGTTCACCGAACGCGGCGAAGTGGCGGTGGAGGCGCACTGGCAGGTGCTCGATAGCCAGATGATCTGGCTCACCTGCACCGTGCGCGACACCGGCATCGGTATCGACAGCAACCGCCTGGAAATGATGTTCGTCGCTTTCCAGCAGGCCGACAGCTCGATTTCCCGGCGCTACGGCGGCACCGGGCTGGGCCTTTCGATCGCCCGTACCCTGGCCGAACGCATGGGCGGCCAGCTGCGGGGTGAAAGCCGCGAGGGGCTGGGCTCGACCTTCACCCTGGAGATGCCGTTGGCCCTGGCCAACACCTCGCCGGCCCTGTCGGCGGGCGCGGCGGCTGCCAGTGGGCTGGGTGGCAATGGCGAGCGGGTTTTGCTGGTGGAGGACAATCCGGTCAACCAGAGCGTCATCGAAGCCATGCTGCGCAGCCTTGGCTTCGAGGTCAGCCTGGCGATGGATGGCGCCCAGGCGGTCGACCTGGTGCAACAGCAGCACTTCGCCGCCGTATTGATGGACTGCCGCCTGCCGCAGGTAGACGGCTTCGAGGCCACCCGGCGCATCCGCCAGCTGGTGCAGGGTGCGGGGCTGCCGATCATCGCCCTCACCGCCAGCGTGCTGGAGGGCGACCGCGAGCGCTGCCTGGCCGCCGGCATGAACGATTACCTGAGCAAGCCGTTCAAACGCACCGAGCTGCAGCGCATCCTGCAGCGCTGGTTGCCCGCTCGGACAGCCGCGACTGGCGATAAATGCTAAAGTGCGGCAGTCTTAAAGACTGGACAGGACCTTCGCAGGCCCGGAAAATAACATTTCAGTGCACACCTGTACTTCTTTTGCCAGGTGCGCTGTGACTTTCACCACAACGCAATAGTCTACCTGTAGGCTGCCGCCTCGAAAGCAAAGCGCTTCGGGCCGGCCGGGAAGATTCATCCCCTGCCACAGGGGGTTATTGAGGAGCTCGCATGACCAAACAAAACGCCTTTACCCGGGAAGACCTGCTGCGCTGCAGTCGCGGTGAGCTGTTCGGCCCCGGTAATGCGCAACTGCCCGCCCCGAACATGCTGATGGTCGATCGCATCGCCCATATCAGCGAGGAAGGCGGCAAGTTCGGCAAAGGTGAATTGGTCGCCGAGCTGGATATCAATCCGGACCTGTGGTTCTTCGCCTGCCACTTCGAAGGCGACCCGGTGATGCCAGGCTGCCTGGGCCTCGATGCCATGTGGCAGCTGGTGGGCTTCTTCCTCGGCTGGCAGGGCCTGCCGGGCCGTGGCCGTGCGCTGGGTTCGGGCGAAGTGAAATTCTTCGGCCAGGTACTACCCACCGCCAAGAAAGTCACCTACAACATTCACATCAAGCGCGTCCTGAAGGGCAAGCTGAACATGGCCATCGCCGATGGCTCGGTCAGCGTCGACGGTCGCGAGATCTACACCGCCGAAGGCCTGCGGGTCGGCGTGTTCACCTCCACTGACAATTTCTAAGGGTTATTCGCATGCGCCGCGTCGTTATCACTGGTCTGGGCATCGTTTCGTGCCTGGGCAATGACAAAGCTACCGTCACCGAAAACCTGCGCAACAGCCGTCCGGGCATTCGTTACAACCCGGAATACAAGGAAATGGGGCTGCGTAGCCAGGTTTCCGGCTCCATCGACCTGAACCTCGAAGAGCTGATCGACCGCAAGGTCTATCGCTTCGTCGGCCACGCTGCTGCCTACGCCTACCTGGCGATGCAGGATGCAATCAAGGACGCGGGCCTGACCGAAGAGCAAGTGTCGAACCCGCGCACTGGCCTGGTTGCCGGTTCCGGCGGCGCTTCCACACTGAACCAGATGGAAGCCCTGGACACCCTGCGCGAGAAAGGCGTCAAGCGCGTTGGCCCGTACCGTGTCACCCGCACCATGGGCAGCACCGTGTCGGCGTGCCTGGCCACCCCGTTCAAGATCAAGGGCATCAACTACTCGATCTCGTCGGCCTGCGCCACCTCGGCACACTGCATCGGTACCGCGCTGGAGCAGATCCAGTGGGGCAAGCAGGACATCGTCTTCGCCGGTGGCGGTGAGGAAGAGCACTGGAGCCAGTCGTTCCTGTTCGATGCCATGGGCGCCCTGTCGACCAAGCGCAACGAAACCCCTGAGCTGGCCTCGCGCGCCTACGACGCCGACCGTGATGGCTTCGTCATCGCTGGCGGTGGCGGCATGGTAGTGGTCGAAGAGCTCGAACACGCCCTGGCCCGTGGCGCCAAGATCTACGCCGAGATCGTCGGCTACGGCGCGACCTCCGACGGCTACGACATGGTTGCCCCGAGCGGCGAAGGCGCCATCCGCTGCATGCAGCAGGCGCTGTCCACCGTCGACACCCCGATCGACTACCTGAACACCCACGGTACCTCCACCCCGGTCGGCGACGTTGCCGAGATGAAGGGCGTGCGTGAAGTGTTCGGTGACAAGGCACCGAAGATCAGCTCGACCAAGAGCCTGTCGGGTCACTCGCTGGGCGCCGCCGGCGTGCACGAGGCGATCTACTGCCTGCTGATGATGGAAAACAACTTCATCGCCGGCTCCGCCAACATCGACGAGCTGGACCCGGAAGTTGCCGACCTGCCGGTGCTGCGCAAAACCGAAGAAAACGCCAAGATCGACACGGTCATGAGCAACAGCTTCGGCTTCGGCGGCACCAACGCCACCCTGGTGCTCAAGCGCTGGGAAGGCAAGTGATCGATTGACCTGCTGAACGAGAACGCCCCGACCCAGGTCGGGGCGTTTTTGTTTGTGCCTGCAAACCACGAATCAGCTTTTTGTAGGAGCGGCCTTGTGCCGCGAAAGGGCTGCGGAGCAGCCCCAGAAATCGTTGTATCGACACAGATACTCTGGGGCCGCTTCGCGCCCCTTTCCGGCCGGTCCGGCGCCCCGGCAAGGCCGCTCCTACAGGGGGCCGCGTCGGCCTTGCTATACCGAGAAACGCTGCACCAGGGTATTCAAGTCCACCGCCAGGCGCGACAGCGACTGGCTCGCCGCCGAGGTCTGTTCGGCGCCGGCTGAAGACTGATGCGCCAGGTCGCGGATGGTGGTCAGGTTACGGTCCACCTCCCGCGCCACCTGGGCCTGCTGCTCCGAGGCACTGGCGATCACCAGGTTGCGCTCGTTGATCTGGCCGATGGCCCCGGCAATCGCTTCCAGCGCCGCACCGGCGGCATGGGCGCCATCCAGGGTCGAGCGGGCCCGCGCATCACTTTGCTGCATGCCCTGCACCGCACGCTCGGCACCGCTCTGGATGGCCACGATCATCTGTTCGATCTCGCGGGTCGAAGACTGGGTGCGGTGAGCCAGTGCCCGCACTTCGTCGGCCACCACGGCAAACCCGCGCCCGGCCTCGCCAGCCCGGGCCGCCTCGATGGCGGCGTTGAGCGCCAGCAGGTTGGTCTGCTCGGCAATCGAGCCGATCACCTCCAATACCTTGCTGATATCGTGCACCTGCTGGGCCAGCTGGCCGACCTCTTCGGCATTGCCGGCCACGCCACTGGCCAACGCTTCGATGGCAGTGACCGTGGCCTGCACCTGTTCGCGGCCCTGACGGGCGATACGGTCGGACTCCGCGGAAGCCTCCGAAGTCGCTACGGCATTGCTCGCCACCTCCTCCACCGCCGCCGTCATCTGGTTGACCGCAGTGGCCGCCTGCTCGATCTCCAGGCTCTGCTGCTGCAGGCCGCGAGTGGCATCCTCGGTCACCGCGCTGAGCTCTTCGGAGGCCGACGCCAGCTGGCTGGCCGAGTCGGAAATCCGCCCGATGGTCTCGCGCAGGCTTTGCTGCATGCTTTTGAGCGCCGCCAGCAAGCGGGCCGGCTCGTCATCGCCGTGCACGGCAATCTGCGGCGTCAGGTCGCCGGTGGCGACGGTTTCGGCCACTTTCAGCGACTGCCCGAGCGGGCGCACAATGCTGCGGGTCAGGGCCAGGGCCAGCACCACGGTCAACGTCAAGGCCACCACCAGCAGCCCCAAGACCCAGACCCGCGCCGCACTGTAGACGGACTCGGCCGTGGTGGTGGCCAGCCCGGCATGGTGCGTGTTCAGCGCGATCAATTCGTTGAGGCTGGCCGTCATCTGATCGGCGATCTGGTTGATCTCGCCATTGACCAGCGCCGCAGCCGCCTCGATGCGACCATCGCTGGCCAACTGCACCACCTGGCCCTGCAAGGTCATGTATTGGCGTTCGAGGCCCAGGTAACGGTCGAACAGCGCGCGTTCCTCGGGCAACACGATCAGCGCGTCGTAGCGCTGCTGGGCCTTGCTCAGGCCGGCCTTGATCTCCTCGATGCGGGCACGGTTCTGCTGTTGCGCGACAGTATCGGTATTGACCAGCAGGCGCAACGTAAGGGCGCGGATGCGCAGCATGTCCTGGGTCATGCTGCCCACCGAGATGATGCTGGGCAGCCAGTTGTCGTCCACCTGCTCGGCCTGCTGGCGCATGTTGGTCATCTGTTGCAGGGCGAAACTGCCCAGCGCCACCACCAGCAAGGCCATGATGCCAAAGCCGATCCCGGCGCGCGGGGCGATATTCAAGCGTCTCAGGCTCATTTCAGGATCCCTCCCTAAACGTGTTGTTCCGTCGCTTAAAGAAGGTATCGGGCGGCTCGAAATTTGCGTAAGACGAAAACGCGATATCAAAACGCTACTTGTCCTGCTTTGCCACCTTGGGTAGCACGGCAAGGAAATTGTCCCGTGCCACCCTGTTCGCGACCGCCTCCGGCAGGGCATCGAGAAACGGCTTGAAGCCATGAAGCTGCTCGCCAAGGCTGTCGAAGCGCCCCACCACATCGGAGCCGAGCATGAACCGCTCGGGGAAGCGCTCTACCAGCTGTAACCAGGTTTGACGAGGCACGCCTTGGGCATCCAGCAAGTAAGGCTCGAGCACGCTCCAGGACAGGTCAACGTATAGATTGGGGTAATCCTCGAGCAGGCGGGTCAGTACCGGCAGGAGAAAGTCCATCTGCGTCTGGTGCCGGTGAATTTCCAGGCTGCTGCCGGCATGGGCCCAGATGAACCGGGTGTGTGGGTGGTTACGCAGCGGCTCCTCGATTTCGGCCAGGTACAGCGGGTTGCGCTCGCGCTTGGAGGTGATGTTGGAATGCAGCAGTACCGGCAGGTCGCGTTCGGCGGCCAGATGGTAGATGCGGGTCATGGCCTCGTTGTTGGCCCGCGGCGTATCGCCGCTGGTCAATGCGGTGAGGTCATCGTGGCGGGTGAACACTTCGCCGATGCCCTGCCACAGCCCCGGATACAGCTCGAGCATGCGCTCGATGTGGCTGACGGCGTTCTTGTCCACCGGGTTGAAACCGGTAAGGAACGGGTGGAAACGCCGCCGCTGCTGCGGCGCCAGCTTTTCCAGGGCCGCCGCCACGTATAGGTCGGTGGCGCTATACCAGTAGGCATCCGCATCATCGCCCGCATAGTAGCGCGGGCGCTTGGGCTCATCCTCGTGCCATTTCTTGGCCACCGGGATACCAGAAATCATCGACTGCTCGACGCCGGCCGCGTCCATGGCCTTGAGCAGCGCCGGCATGCCCTCGGTTTCCTGGAAGAAGTCCACGTAGTGCAGGTGGGCATCGCTGTAGCGATAGTCGCGGGCCTGGGCCGTCGGATACAGGGATCCGCAGAGCAACAGGCCGGCGAGGATGCGCACGATCATCGCCGCCTCCATTGCAGGGTATGGAAAGAGTAGACCGACCAGCTGCTTCGGCGGTTCAGCGCCAGCCCGCGAACCGCTATGCTTGGTGCAGTTCCCTGCCCGCCCGGAGTTCACCATGAGCAGCCCCCTGGTCATCCGCCCCCGCGCCGAATCGGTCGAGGGCCAGCCGATCCTGCGCCCGCTGCCCTCGGCACAGTGCCGCAGCGTCGGGCCCTTCGTGTTCTTCGACCATATGCTCGAGACCGATTACGCCCCTGGCAGCGGCATGGATATCCGCCAGCACCCGCATATCGGCCTGTCGACTCTCACCTACCTGTTCGAAGGCGAGATTCAGCATAAGGACAGCCTGGGCTCGGACCAACGTGTGCGGCCAGGGGATGTGAGCTGGATGACGGCGCGAGGCGGCGTGGCCCATGTCGAGCGCACACCTGCCGAGCTGATGGCCAAGGGCTCACGACTACACGGGCTGCAGGTCTGGTTGGCGTCGCCCCGCGAGCACGAGCAGGGCACGCCGAGCTACAGCCATCATCCGGCAGCGAGCCTGCCAGTCAGTGACAGCCTTGGGGTGCAGATCCGCATGATCGCCGGCAGTGGTTTTTGCCTGCAGTCGCCGGTGCCGGTGCTCTCCCCTACCCTTTATGCCCATGTGCGCATGCTGCCGGCCACGACCTTGATGGTGCCGACCGAACATGCCCAACGCGCGCTGTACCTGCTCGATGGTGATCTGATGCTGGATGATCAAGCAGTCGAGCCGTGCAGCCTGATCGTACTGGCGGAGGGTGAAGAAGCAACGCTGTACGCCGAGGACGAGTGCCAACTGGTGCTGATCGGTGGCGCAGCGCTGGATGGGCCGCGGCGGATGAACTGGAACTTCGTTGCCAGTGACCCGGCGTTGATCGAGCAAGCGCGAGCGCGCTGGGCGGCGGGCGATTGGCCGGTGGTGCCAGGGGAAAGCGGACGGATCGAATTGCCGCGCTGATGTGGGGCTGCTGCGCAGCCCCCCTTTCACACTCAGCCGCGGAACACTTCCTTGAGCAGGTTATGCATCGAGCGGAATGCCCGCTCCGAGGTGCGTCGGTCGTACTGCATCTTGCCCGGCACATTGGCATTCGGGTCGGTGAACGAGTGCACCGCACCGCCGTAGCTGAGCAACTGCCAGTCGACCTTGGCGGCGTTCATCTCCTCCTCGAAGGCCGGTAGCTGCTCTTTGGGCACCAGCGGGTCGGATGCACCGTGCAGGACCAGCACCGAGCCTTTGATGCGCTTGGCATCTTCGATGTTCGGCGTATCCAGCGTGCCATGGAACGACACGGCCGCCTTCAGATCGGCACCGGTACGCGCCAGCTCCAGGGCGCAGCAACCGCCGAAGCAGAAGCCGAAGGTAGCCACCTTGCCCGGTTCCAGCAGGGCCTTGGATTGGCCCACCAACTGCGCCAGGGCTTCCTGCATGCGTTTACGCAGCTCGGCGCGGTCGTTCTTCAGCGGCATCATCGCCAACCCGGCCTCATCGGCATTGGAAGGCCGCACCGATTGCCCGTAAAGGTCGGCGATCAACACCACATAGCCCTGCTCCGCCACTTCCTTGGCGATGCGCTCGGCACCTTCGCCAATCCCCATCCAGTTCGGCGCCATCACCAGGCCCGGCTGCGGCAGTGCGCCGGGGGCATAGACCAGGCGGCTTTCATAGGTTTTGCCCGACAGGTGATAAACCAGCGACTCGACGATGACCTTGCTCATTCAACACTCCTTGGCGTTCACGGTTGTGCGAATTCTAGACCCTGTTACCCGCGAAACAGTTAACACGCAGCAAAGAAAAAGCCCGCCGAAGCGGGCTTTCCTGTGCATCAACTCAAGCAGACAACTCAACCAGCAACTTGTTGAGGCGGCGGACATACGCCGCCGGGTCCTTCAGGCTGTCACCGGCCGCCAGCGCCGCCTGGTCGAACAGGATGTGCGACAGCTCGGCGAAGCGGTCTTCGCTCTGCTCGCCATCGAGCTTCTCGATCAGCGGGTGGCTTGGGTTGAACTCGAAGATCGGCTTGGAATCCGGCACTTTCTGCCCGCTGGCTTCGAGGATCTGGCGCATCTGCAGGCCCAGGTCCTGCTCGCCGATGGCAAGGATCGCCGGCGAGTCGGTCAGGCGGTGCGAAACACGCACTTCGGCAACGCTGTCACCCAGCGCCCCCTTGAGGCGCTCGACCAGGCCCTCTTTGTCCTTGGCCACTTCTTCCTGGGCTTTCTTGTCCTCTTCGGAGTCGAGCTTGCCCAGGTCCAGGTCGCCACGGGCGACGTCGACGAAGGCCTTGCCATCGAACTCGCTGAGGTAGCTCATCAGCCACTCGTCGATACGGTCGGTCAGCAGCAGCACTTCGATGCCTTTCTTGCGGAAGACCTCCAGGTGCGGGCTGTTCTTGACCTGGGCGTAGGATTCGCCGGTGAGGTAGTAGATCTTGTCCTGGCCTTCCTTGGCGCGGGCCAGGTAGTCAGCCAGGGCGACGCTCTGCTCGCCGCTGTCATCGTGCGTCGAGGCAAAGCGCAGCAGGCCGGCGATCTTCTCTTTGTTGGCGAAGTCTTCGGCCGGGCCTTCCTTCAGCACCTGGCCGAAGTTCTTCCAGAAGCCCTTGTACTGCTCGGGTTCGTTCTTGGCCAGCTTCTCCAGCATGTCCAGCACGCGCTTGGTCAGCGCGGTCTTCATCGAGTCGATGATCGGGTCTTTTTGCAGGATCTCGCGGGAGACGTTCAGCGACAGGTCGTTGGAATCGACCACGCCTTTGATGAAGCGCAGGTACAGCGGTAGGAACGACTCGGCCTGGTCCATGATGAACACGCGCTGCACGTACAGCTTCAGGCCGCGCGGTGCTTCGCGCTGGTACAGGTCGAACGGTGCGCGGGCCGGCACGTACAGCAGCGAGCTGTACTCGAGCTTGCCTTCGACCTTGTTGTGGCTCCAGGCCAGCGGGTTCTCGAAGTCGTGACCGATGTGCTTGTAGAACTCCTGGTATTCCTCGTCCTTTACCTCGGTACGCGAACGGGTCCACAGGGCGCTGGCGCGGTTGACGGTTTCCCATTCCTGCGCAGGTGCCTCTTCGCCCTCGGCGGCCTCGGCCTGTTCCTTGGGCAGCTCGATCGGCAGGGCGATATGGTCGGAGTACTTCTTGACGATGTTGCGCAGGCGCCAGCCATCGGCGAACTCGTCTTCACCGCTTTTAAGGTGCAGGACGATGCGCGTGCCGCGCTGCGGCTTGTCGACGGTGGCAACTTCGAACTCGCCCTCGCCCCTGGACGACCAGTGCACGCCTTCAGCGGCCGGCAGGCCGGCGCGGCGACTGAACACGTCGACTTTGTCGGCGACGATGAATGCCGAGTAGAAGCCCACGCCGAACTGGCCGATCAGGTGCGAGTCTTTCTTCTGGTCGCCAGTGAGGTTCTTCATGAAGTCGGCGGTGCCGGACTTGGCAATGGTGCCCAGGTGCGCGATGACGTCTTCGCGGCTCATGCCGATACCGTTGTCCTCGAGGGTCACGGTGTTGGCGGCCTTGTCGAAGCTCACGCGGATCTTCAGGTCGGCGTCGCCCTCGAGCAGCTCAGGCTTGGCCAGGGCCTCGAAGCGCAGCTTGTCGGCAGCGTCGGAGGCGTTGGAAATCAACTCGCGAAGGAAGATTTCCTTGTTCGAATACAGGGAATGGATCATGAGGTGCAGCAGTTGCTTGACCTCGGTCTGGAAGCCCAGGGTTTCTTTTTGAGTCTCCACACTCATCGTCTTCAAACTCCAATCTGTTGGTAGGTGACGCCTGGCGACCCCGTGGGCCTGCATTTTGCGGCGGATGTTCAGCAGATGGGGGCTTGCCCGACCATTTCAAGGGGCTATTCGAGCGGTTTCTCGGGTTCGATCTTGAAGTGTGCACGGGCGGTGGCGATGGGCGTGTCGCGGTCGGCCTGCCAGGCGGTGATGGCGACATTGGTCACCCGCCGGCCCTGGCGCCATAGCTGGCACTGGGCGAAGGTGTCGCGGTAGTGGCCGGCACGCAGGTAGTCGATGGAAAAATCGATGATTTTCGGGATGCTCGCGCTTTCGCTGTAGATCAGCAGGTACAGCGCCGCGGACAGCTCCATGAAACCGGCGATGACACCGCCATGGATGGCCGGCAGCAGCGGGTTGCCGATGTTGTGCTCGCAGGCCGGCAGGCGGAACAACAGGTCGTCGCCCTGGCGCTCGCATTGGATGCCGATGAGCCCGGCGTAGGGAATCAGCGCCAACAGCGGGCGGTAGTCGCCACGGGCGTGGGCTTCGTTCAACTGCTGGCGGGTGCCTGCGGGGATCATGGGCGTGGCTCCTTGAGGCTGTTGCCGAAGCGGATGCCGCCCTTGATGTCCTGGCCCAGGCGCATGAAGGTGCCGACCACCTGGCAGATCGGCTGCGACGGGTCGTCCTGGTAGGCGCTGCCCCGGGTGAAAATCACATCGCGGGTGACCCGGTAGCACTGGGCATGGCCATAGATGTCCTTGCCGGCTTCGGCCGGGTGCATATAGTCGATGCGCAGGTCCAGGGTCGGGCATACCTCGAAACGCGGCAGCGCGCACAAGGTCGCCATACCGCAGGTGGTGTCCATCAGGGTGGTCAGCGCACCACCATGCACCGCGCCGTTCTGCGGGTTGCCGACAATCGCCGGCGACCAGGGCAACACCAGGGTCATACCCTGGGCATCGGCGTGGTGAACGCGCATCTGCAATAGCTGGCAGTGTTTCAACGCCGAGAGAAAACGCTCGGCCATGGCCATCAATGGCGTTTCGTTCATATACCCTCGCTGCATAAAACCGGAAAAAAGTCTATATAGGCCGGGCAGTTATATATCTTTAACATTCGTGGAACTAATCCGCCCGCGGTGAACTCTTAGGAACAAGCAAAGTTATTCCACCCAGGAGAGACACCCCATGCGTAAACCTTTTGCTTTTGCTCTGATGCTGGCCGCTGCCATGGGCCTGGCTGCTTGCGATAAAGCGAGCGAAGACAAAGCCCAGGACGCACAGCAACACGCCGAGCAAGCCCAGGAGAAGATGGGCGAAGCTCAGGATAAGATGAACGAAGCCGCCAAGGAAAACGCCGAAGCCGCCAAAGATCAGGCCGAAGCGCAACAGAAAGCCGCCGAAGAAGCCGCCCCGGCTACTCCGGCTGCCCCAGCGCCGAGCGAGCCTGCCAAGCAGTAATTGGCCAATACAAAAAAACCCGACAATGTCGGGTTTTTTTGTGCCTGTTGGTTTTAGATGAAACGCTTCAGTGGGTGGTTGCCGAAGTTTCCTTGGCCGCCTCTGCCGTTGCACTTTGAGTGGGCGTGAACACCATCACTTCCAGTACATGAGAGTGGAACTCACGGCGATACAGAATGAACACTACACCGACACTCATGACCATGAACAGCCACGGGCTGATGAACCAGCTCAACATGGCCATGCCGAAGTAGTACGAACGCAGCCCGAGGTTGAACTGGTTGGCCGCCAGGGATAGCACCCGCGCCGCTCGTGACGCGAAGGCGTTGCGCTCCTGTTCGCTTACCTGGCGCTCGCCGATCATCGGTGCCGAACCCACCAGCACCGCAGCGAAGTTGTACTGACGCATACACCAGCTGAAGGTGAAGAAGGCGTATACAAACACGGTCGCCAGGCACAGGAGCTTGATTTCCGACATGCCCTGGGAGGTCTGCTGCACCAACGGCAGGTCAGCCAACAGCGACAACGCCCGGTCCGAGGCGCCAAGCACGGTGAGGATGCCGGCGAGGATGATCAGGGTGCTGGAGGCAAAGAACGAGGCATTGCGCTCCAGGTTGCCGATCACGCTGGCATCGGCGATGCGGTTGTCGCGCAGCAGCATGCGGCGCATCCAGTCTTCGCGGTACAGGTGCAGCACGCTGGCCAGGCATGCTGTGTCACGGCCCTTCCACAGGGCGTAACGGGTGTAACCACCCCAGCAGAGGGCAAACCAGCTGATGGCCAGCAGATTGCCAAGGTTGTTTTGGATGAAGGTCATGCAGATACCCGCACAGAAAAGAGGTAGACCGGCTTTCGACGCCTGGACTCGGTAAAAGGCACTTGTCCGGAGCTTGGTTTTTGCCGGCGATGAGGCCGGAACAGCAGGACGACAATAAAAAACCCCGCACCTTTCGATGCGGGGTCCTCGGTCTGCACCCTTGGTTGGCGCCCTTCGGCTTGTGGCCGGCGCCAGCCCTCAGGCTTCAACGCATCAGGCCAGCACTTCGCGCGGCTTGCCGAGCATGCGGTCACAGGCCACGGCAACACCGAGGGTGATCACCGACGGCACCAGCCAGGCCAGGCCCTGCTCGCTCAGCGGCAGGTGGGCCATGGCGTCCGGCAGCATGTGCGCCAGGCTGCTGCCCTTGATCGCATCGACCATGCCGAACAGCAGCGACACCAGCATCACCGGGGCCAGGATGCGCACCGGCGAATTCCACAGCTCTTTGACGAAGCTCAGGCCCACCACCACGATGCACGGCGGGTAGATCGCGGTGAGCACCGGGATCGAGAACATGATCAGCTTGGTCAGGCCAAGGTTGGAGATCAGCAGCGAGAAGCCCGCCAGGATCACCACCAGGGCGCGGTACGACAGCGGCAGGATCTGGCTGAAGTACTCGGCGCAGGCGCAGGTCAGGCCAACCGCGGTCACCAGGCAGGCCAGGGCGATCAGCACGGCGAGGAAGCCGCTGCCCAGCGAACCGAAGGTGTGCTGTACGTAGGCATGCAGAACGGCGGCACCGTTGGTGGCGTCTGCGGCGATGTCATGGCTGCCCGCGCCCAGGCGGAACAGGCTGACGTACACCAGCGCAAGGCCCACGCCGGCGATCAGGCCGGCGATGATGGCATAGCGGGTGATCAGCTTAGGCGACTCCACGCCGCGCGAACGGATGGCGTTGACGATGACGATGCCAAAGACCAGCGCGCCGAGGGTGTCCATGGTCAGGTAGCCGTTGATGAAACCCTGGGAGAACGGCGCGGCAACGTATTGCGGCTGCGCTTCACCGATGGTGCCTGCCGGCAGCATGAACGCGGCAATGCCGAGGGCGGCCAGGGCGATGATCTTCAGCGGGGCGAGGAAGCGGCCGACAGTATCGAGCAGTTTGCCCGGATACATCGACACGGCCAGCACCACGAGGAAATACACCAGGCTGTAGATGAACAGCGCCAGCGGGCTTTCACCGGTCAGCGGGGCCACGCCCACCTCGAACGAGACGGTCGCGGTGCGCGGGGTGGCGAACAGCGGGCCGACCGAGAGGTAGCACACGGCCGCCAGCAGGCCGCCGAAGAACTTGCCGATCGGGCTGCTCAGGGCGTCCATGCCGCCACCGACCTTGGCCAGGGCGACCACGGTGATGACCGGCAGGCCAACCGCGGTAACGAGGAAGCCCAATGCCGCCATCCACACGTGTGGACCGGACTGCAAGCCAACGATAGGCGGGAAGATGATATTGCCGGCGCCAACAAAAAGCGCAAACGTCATAAAGCCAAGTGCCAGGATATCCTGGCCTTTTAACACTTTCATTTAAGGTAGTACCACACTGCTGAAATCGGGGTTCGTGAGGGAATTTCCCCATGAATGAGGGAAATGTTGCCCGGCTTGATGAGCCAGACCCGTTTAGCGTGTCGTTCCCTTTTGGGGCACGGGCACAGAGTGAACGCGTAGATTAACCGTTTTACCGGTTAAACGCACTGTGACGGTACTGCTTGTCCGATGTGCGTATGTGTTTGTCGTCTGGATGACCGTGTTCGGCGACAATTTATTGCGGATCCGGACGGATGTCTGGTTGAAAATTCTGATAAGGATGATCGATTTTCCATCATCGCCCGTGCCTAGCACTTCGCGGGTAAATCGCAGCGACGAACCGCCGCTCCCACAGGACCTGCTCCGCCCCTGCCGGCGTTAAGGGCCTGTGGGAAGCTCCACAACGACAAAGGCCACCCGAAGGTGGCCTTTGTGCGCGTGGGGGGTACTACGTGTTACTTACTTCTTGGCTTCCCAGCCAGTCAGCTCGGCCAGGGCCTTGCCGATGTCAGCCAGGGAACGCACGGTCTTCACACCAGCGTCCTGCAGGGCGGCGAACTTCTCGTCCGCAGTGCCCTTGCCGCCGGAAATGATGGCGCCAGCGTGGCCCATGCGCTTGCCCGCAGGAGCGGTCACACCAGCGATGTAGGAAACCACTGGCTTGGTCACGTGGGCCTTGATGTAGGCCGCGGCTTCTTCTTCAGCCGAACCGCCGATCTCACCGATCATGACGATCGCTTCGGTCTTCGGGTCTTCCTGGAACAGCTTCAGGATGTCGATGAAGTTGGAGCCTGGGATCGGGTCACCGCCGATGCCGACGCAGGTCGACTGGCCGAAGCCGGCGTCGGTGGTCTGCTTGACGGCTTCGTAGGTCAGGGTGCCGGAACGCGACACGATACCGACCTTGCCTGGCAGGTGGATGTGGCCTGGCATGATGCCGATCTTGCACTCGCCCGGGGTGATGACACCTGGGCAGTTAGGGCCGATCAGGGTAACGCCCAGCTCGTCGCACTTGACCTTGGCGTCCAGCATGTCGAGGGTAGGAATACCCTCGGTGATGCAGACGATCAGCTTGATGCCACCGAAGGCAGCTTCCAGGATCGAGTCTTTGCAGAACGGAGCCGGAACGTAGATCACCGAAGCGTCAGCGCCGGTCGCTTGCACAGCTTCCTTGACGGTGTTGAACACCGGCAGGCCCAGGTGGGTGGTGCCACCCTTGCCTGGGGTGACGCCGCCGACCATCTTGGTGCCGTAGGCGATGGCTTGTTCGGAGTGGAAAGTACCCTGCGAGCCGGTGAAGCCCTGGCAGATGACTTTGGTGTCTTTATTGATCAGGACGCTCATTACTTGCCCTCCGCAGCTTTTACAACTTGTTGAGCAGCGTCGGTCAGGCTGGTTGCCGCAATGATGTTCAAACCGCTTTCTGCCAGTACTTTAGCGCCCAGTTCGGCGTTGTTGCCTTCGAGGCGAACGACGACCGGAACTTTAACGCCGACTTCTTTCACTGCACCGATGATGCCTTCGGCAATCATGTCGCAGCGAACGATGCCGCCGAAGATGTTGACCAGAACGGCCGCGACATTGCTGTCGGACAGAATGATCTTGAACGCTTCGGTAACGCGCTCTTTGGTGGCGCCGCCGCCAACGTCGAGGAAGTTGGCGGGTTTGCCGCCGTGCAGGTTGACGATGTCCATGGTACCCATGGCCAGGCCGGCACCGTTGACCATGCAGCCGATGTTGCCTTCCAGCGCGACGTAGTTCAGCTCGAAGCTGGCTGCGTGGGCTTCACGAGGATCGTCCTGGGACGGGTCGTGGAAGGTTTTCAGCTTAGGCTGACGGTACATGGCGTTTGCGTCGATGTTGATCTTCGCATCCAGGCAGTGCAGGTCGCCGTCGGCCTTGATGACCAGCGGGTTGACTTCCAGCAGGGCCAGGTCGTGCTCTTTGAACAGCTTGGCCAGGCCTACGAAAATCTTGGCGAACTGTGCAACTTGCTTGCCTTCCAGACCCAGCTGGAATGCCAGTTCACGACCCTGGAACGGCTGAGCGCCGACCAGCGGATCGATAGTCGCCTTGATGATCTTCTCAGGAGTGTCGTGAGCGACCTTCTCGATGTCCACGCCACCTTCGGTGGAAGCCATGAACACGATGCGGCGGCTCGAGCGATCGACTACAGCGCCCAGGTACAGCTCTTTGGCGATGTCAGTGCAGGATTCGACCAGGATCTTGGTCACTGGCTGACCATTGGCGTCGGTCTGGTAGGTCACCAGACGCTTGCCCAGCCACTGGGCAGCGAACGCCTTGGCGTCTTCCTTGCTGCGAACCAGCTTGACGCCGCCCGCTTTACCGCGACCACCCGCGTGAACCTGGGCTTTAACAACCCACTCGGAACCGCCGATCTTGTCGCAGGCTTCTGCTGCAGCTTCAGGGGTGTCGACTGCGAAACCCTTGGAAACTGGCAGGCCGTATTCAGCGAACAGCTGCTTACCCTGATACTCGTGAAGATTCATGCTTTTTACCGTCTTCGTTAGGTACTGCGCTTCGGCGCTGCGCCATTACTGGCGCCGCACCACCTGTGACCGTTGACCCCGGGTTTTCCCGTGTGATCCGGTCCGGCGGACGTTCCGCGGTGAGTCTTGCACGCAAGACCCACGACGGGCAGCCCGCCGTGGTTTCTTATAATTAACGCTTCTTACGGTTGGCGACGTGAATGGCACCGCCATTCACGGCCAGCGCTGCTTCATGCAGCGCTTCGGACAGGGTTGGATGGCTGAAGACCATCATGCCCAGATCCTCGGCACTGGTGCCGAATTCCATTGCGATCGCGCCCTGCTGAACCAGCTCGGCAGCGGACGGGCCGATCACGTGTACACCCAGTACGCGGTCGGTCTTGGCATCGGCGATGACCTTGACGAAACCACCGGTGTCGTTGGCTGCCATCGCACGGCCGCTGGCCGCGAACGGGAAGGTGCCCACGTTAACCTCAACGCCCTCGGCTTTCAACGCCTGTTCGGTCTTGCCGACCCACGCGATTTCCGGGTGGGTGTAGATAACCGAAGGGATCAGGTCGTAGTTCATCTGGGCTTTGTGGCCCTTGATGCGCTCGACGACCATGATGCCCTCTTCCGAAGCCTTGTGGGCCAGCATCATGCCGCGCACCACGTCACCGATGGCGAATACGCCCGGTACGCTGGTGGCGCAGTGATCGTCGACGAAGATGTAGCCACGCTCGTCGATGGTCACGCCGCTGTCGGCGGCCAGCAGGTCGGTGGTCACCGGGCGACGGCCAACGGCAACGATCAGCTTGTCGAAGGTGATCTTCTGCTCGCCTTCGGCGTTGGTGTAGGTGACTTCGACTTCGTTGCCGTTGACTTTCGAGCCGGTGACGCGCGCGCCCAGCTTGATGTCCAGGCCTTGCTTGGTCAGGGTCTTCTGGGCTTCTTTCGACACGGCGGTGTCGGCAGCCATCAGGAAGGTGTCCAGGGCTTCGAGTACGGTGACTTCAGCACCCAGGCGAGCCCAGACCGAACCCAGCTCCAGGCCGATCACGCCAGCACCGATAACGCCCAGGCGCTTCGGAACGGTCTGGAATTCCAGGGCGCCGGTGGAGTCGACGATGACGTTCTGGTCGACCGGAGCCGGCGGAATGTCGATCGGGCGCGAGCCGGATGCCAGGATGACGTTCTCGGCTTCGATGACTTCGGTGGTGCCGTCAGCCTTGGTGACTTCGACTTTCTTGCCAGCCAGCAGCTTGCCGTGGCCCTGGATCGAAGTGACGCCGTTGGCCTTGAACAGGGTGGCAACACCGCCGGTCAGGTTCTTGACGATACCGGCCTTGCGGCCAACCATCGCGGCGACGTCCATCTTCACTTCACCCGTGGAGATACCGTGGACGTTGAAGCTCTCCTTGGCTTCCTTGTACTTCCAGGAGCTGTCCAGCAGCGCCTTGGATGGAATGCAACCTACGTTCAGGCAGGTGCCGCCCAGGGCCAGCTTGCCCTCGGCGTCGGTGTACTTCTCGATACAGGCAGTCTTCAGACCGAGTTGGGCAGCCTTGATGGCGGCTACATAGCCGCCAGGACCTGCACCAATCACCACTACGTCGAATTTCTGGGTCATAAAAGATTCCTTTTTAGCTTCAAGCGGCAAGCTGCAAGCTGCAAGACCCGCACGCTTCTACTTGAAGCTTGCGGCTTGCGGCTTGCAGCTGCGCGATTAGATGTCCAGCAGCAGGCGAGACGGATCTTCCAGCAGGTTCTTGATGGTCACCAGGAAGGTTACCGCTTCCTTGCCGTCGATCAGGCGGTGATCGTAGGACAGCGCCAGGTACATCATCGGGCGGATTACCACCTGGCCGTTGATGGCCATCGGACGCTGGATGATGTTGTGCATGCCGAGAATGGCAGCCTGCGGCGGGTTGACGATCGGGGTCGACATCATCGAGCCGAAGGTACCACCGTTGGTGATGGTGAAGGTACCGCCGGTCATCTCTTCGATCGACAGTTTGCCGTCACGGGCTTTCTTGCCGAAAGTGGCGATGCCGTTCTCGATTTCTGCCAGGCTCATCGACTCGGCGTTACGCAGAACCGGAACCACCAGGCCGCGGTCGCTGGAGACGGCAACGCCGACGTCAGCAAAACCGTGGTAGACGATGTCGTTGCCGTCGATCGAGGCGTTGACTGCCGGGAAACGCTTCAGCGCTTCGGTGGCTGCCTTGACGAAGAACGACATGAAGCCCAGGCGTACGCCGTTGTGGGTCTTCTCGAACAGGTCCTTGTACTTCGAACGCAGGGCCATGACTTCGGTCATGTCGACTTCGTTGAAGGTGGTCAGCATGGCCATGTTCGACTGGGCTTCGACCAGGCGCTCGGCGATCTTGGCGCGCAGGCGGGTCATCGGCACGCGCTTCTCGGTGCGGTCGCCAGCGGCAACCACCACAGCGGCGGCAGCGGCAGCAGGCTTGGCAGCCGGAGCGGCGGCAGGCGCCGACTTCTTGTTGGCAACGGCTGCAACCACGTCTTCCTTGGTGACGCGACCGCCTTTGCCGGTGCCGGCAACGGTAGCCAGGTCGATGCCGTTCTCTTCAGCCAGCTTGCGCGCGGCTGGAGCGGCAACCGGGTCGTCTTCACCAGCGTCGGCGGCAGCGGCGGCCGGGGCAGCGGCCGGGGCAGCGGCGGCGGCAGGCGCAGCGGCAGCAGCGCCGCCTTCAACGATCGAACCCAGCACTTCGTCGGACAGGACGGTGTCGCCCTCGCCCTTGACGATGGCGCCCAGCACGCCGTCGGCGGTGGCCAGCACTTCCAGGACGACCTTGTCGGTCTCGATGTCGACGATCAGCTCGTCACGCTTGACGGCGTCGCCCGGCTGCTTGTGCCAGGTGGCAACGGTGCCATCGGCAACCGATTCCGGGAAGGTTGGGGCTTTGATCTCGATAGCCATTATCTGTGTTTCCTTAAATTCGGTTTCAGGTGCGCGAAGGCGTTAGACAGTGAAGGCGTCTTGCAGCAGTTTTTCCTGCTGTTCGGCGTGCTTCGAAGCGTAACCACAGGCTGGCGCGGCAGAAGCGTCGCGGCCGGCGTATTCCAGGACCAGTGCCTTGTTGTGGCGGCCCAGGATACGGCGCATGTGGTGCTGGCTGCTGTACCAGGCGCCCTGGTTCATCGGCTCTTCCTGACACCACACTGCATGCTTGAGGTTGGTGTAAGGCGCGAGGATTTCGATCAGGTCGTCCTCAGGGAACGGATACAGCTGCTCGATACGCACGATGGCGATGTCTTCGCGGCCTTCGGCACGGCGTTTTTCCAGCAGGTCGTAGTAAACCTTGCCGCTGCACAGGATCAGGCGTTCGACCTTGGCCGGATCGAGGGTGTCGATTTCCGGGATCACGGTCTGGAACGAGCCTTCTGCCAGGTCTTCCAGGGTCGAGATGGCCAGCTTGTGGCGCAGCAGCGACTTCGGCGTCAGGACGATCAGCGGCTTGCGCAGCGGACGGATGACCTGGCGACGCAGCAGGTGGTAGATCTGTGCCGGGGTGGTCGGTACGCAGACCTGGATGTTGTGCTCGGCGCACAGCTGCAGGTAACGCTCCAGACGCGCGGAGGAGTGCTCCGGGCCCTGCCCTTCATAACCGTGTGGCAGCAGCATGGTCAGACCGCACAGGCGGCCCCACTTGTGCTCGCCGCTGGTGATGAACTGGTCGATCACCACTTGCGCACCGTTGGCGAAGTCGCCGAACTGGGCTTCCCAGATCACCAGCGCGTTCGGCGTGGTGGTGGAGTAGCCGTATTCGAAAGCCAGTACCGCTTCTTCCGAGAGGAAGGAGTCGTACAGTTCGAACTTCGGCTGGCCCGGGAACAGGTTCTGCAGCGGTACGTAGGTGCTGGCGTCCTTCTGGTTGTGCAGCACCGCGTGACGGTGCGAGAAGGTGCCACGGCCGATGTCCTGGCCGGTCATGCGGATCGGGTGACCTTCGAACTGCAGGGTGGCGTAGGCCATGGTCTCTGCGTAACCCCAGTTGATCGGCAAGCCACCGGCCTGCATCTTCTGACGGTCTTCGTAGATCTTCGACACCTGACGCTGGACGACGAAGCCTTCCGGCAGCTCGAGCAGCTTGGCCGACAGGTCCTGCAGGGTCTTGAGGTCGAAACGGGTGTCGTGACGCGCGGTCCACGCATGGCCCAGGTACGGGCGCCAGTCGACGAACAGCTCGCGGTTCGGCTCCTTGACCAGGCTCTTGACCACGTGCAGGCCGTTGTCCAGCGCGTTGCGGTATTCGTCGATCTTGGCCTGAGCACGCTCGGCGTCGATACGGCCGGCGCTGATCAGCTGATCGGCATACAGCTCGCGGGTGGTGCGCTGCTTGGTGATCTGCTGGTACATCAAAGGCTGGGTGCCGTTCGGCTCGTCAGCCTCGTTGTGGCCGCGACGACGGTAGCAGACCAGGTCGATGACCACGTCACGCTTGAACTGCATGCGGTAATCGATGGCCAGTTGCGTGACGAACAGCACGGCTTCCGGATCATCACCGTTCACGTGCAGGATCGGCGCCTGGATCATCTTGGCGACGTCGGTGCAGTACTCGGTGGAACGCGAGTCCAGCGGGTTGCTGATCGTGAAACCAACCTGGTTGTTGATCACGATGTGCACGGTACCGCCGGTCTTGAAACCGCGGGTCTGCGACATCTGGAAGGTTTCCAGCACCACGCCTTGGCCGGCGAATGCGGCGTCACCGTGGATCGAGATCGGCAGTACCTTGTCACCGACCGTGTCGTTGCGACGGTCCTGACGGGCACGCACCGAACCCTCCACCACTGGCGAGACGATTTCCAGGTGGGAAGGGTTGAACGCCATGGCCAGGTGAACTTCGCCACCCGGGGTCATCACGTTGGAGGAGAAGCCCTGGTGATACTTCACGTCACCGGAGCCCAGCTCGTTCATCTTCTTGCCTTCGAACTCGTCGAACAGCTCGCGCGGGTTCTTGCCGAAGGTGTTGACGAGCACGTTCAGGCGGCCACGGTGGGCCATGCCGATCACGACTTCCTTGGTGCCGTACGAGCCGGAACGCTGGATCATCTCGTCGAGCATCGGGATCAGGCTTTCGCCGCCTTCCAGGCCGAAGCGCTTGGTGCCTGGGTACTTGGTGCCCAGGTACTTCTCCAGGCCCTCACCGGCCGTGACGCGCTCGAGCAGGTGTGCCTGCACGTCGGCGGAGAATTCAGGACGGCCACGTACGCTTTCCAGACGCTGCTGGAACCAGCTGCGCTGCTCGGAATCGACGATGTGGGTGAACTCGGCGCCAATGGTGCGACAATATGTCTTCTGCAGCGCTTCGAAGATTTCGCGTAGGCTCGCTTCCTCTTTGCCGAAGAACAGGTCACCGGCACGGAAGGTCGTATCAAGATCGGCATTGGTCAAGCCGTAGTGATTGATCGACAGGTCTACGGGCGCAGGACGCTGCCACAACCCCAACGGGTCGAGCTTGGCAGCCTGATGGCCGCGCATACGATAGGCCTGGATCAGTCGCAGTACTTCAACCTGCTTCTTCTCGTGTTCTGAGCTCACGCTCCCGGCGGAAACCGGTTGGGCGCGGCGCTGGTTCTTTGCCAGCAATACGAAATGATCGCGGATCGTCGAGTGCGATACATCGGTAGCGGTGCTGCCGTCGGCGGGCAACTTCTGGAAGTAAGTGCGCCACTCTTCTGGCACAGCGTTAGGGTCGTGCAGGTAGAGCTCATAAAGCTCTTCCACATATGCAGCGTTACCACCTGAAAGGTGGGCGCTATCCCACATGCGCTGCATCACGCTTTCTTGCATGCTTGGTCACCCTCGGTTAGGGGACTGATCGGCGAGAGCCGCAGCAACCTGGAAAAGTCCGAACACAGCGACTGGACCACGCCACTTGGATCTTGCTGATTTTCCGGGTACCAGCCCGGAAAGCCCCTGCTGGTCTCATATCTTCATAGGTAATGGGCGTGGGCTTTGTGGGCCCTTGCCCGAGTTTTACCTCAGTGCGGGCTCACCACCCGCACCTCGGCTTACTGCTGGTACAACGCTTTGAATCAGGTGCCGCTTTGCAGCAGCATGTTACGTACGTGGCCGATTGCCTTGGTTGGGTTCAGACCCTTGGGGCAAACGTTCACGCAGTTCATGATCCCGCGGCAGCGGAATACGCTGAACGGGTCATCCAGGGACGCCAGGCGCTCCTGAGTCTTGGTGTCGCGGCTGTCGGCCAGGAAACGATAGGCCTGCAGCAGTGCGGCGGGGCCCAGGAACTTGTCCGGGTTCCACCAGAACGATGGGCAGGAGGTCGAGCAGCAGGCGCACAGGATGCACTCGTACAGACCGTCCAGCTTGTCACGCTCTTCCGGCGTCTGCAGACGCTCGATGGCCGGAGCCGGGGTATCGTTCTGCAGGAATGGCTTCACCTTCTCGTACTGCTTGTAGAAGATGCTCATATCGACCACCAGGTCACGAATGACCGGCAGGCCAGGCAGCGGACGCAGTACCAGCTTGTTGCCCTTGACCACGCCCGACAGCGGGGTGATGCAGGCCAGGCCGTTCTTGCCGTTCATGTTCATGCCATCGGAACCGCACACGCCTTCACGGCAGGAGCGACGGTACGAGAAGCCCTCGTCCTTTTCCTTGATCAGTGCCAGCACGTCCAGAACCATCAGGTCCTTGCCGCCGGTATCGACGTCGAACGACTCCATCTTGGGCGCCGAGTCGGTGTCGGGGTTGTAGCGGTAAACTTCGACTTTCAACATAGCAGCCACCCTTAGTAAGTCCGGATTTTTGGCTCGAAGGCCGGAACGGTCTTCGGCGCAAAGTTGACGCCACGCTTGGCAACGCGCTTCTCACCCGGGTAGTACAGGGTGTGGCACAGCCAGTTCTCGTCGTCACGGTCTTCGAAGTCTTCACGGGCGTGCGCGCCGCGGGACTCTTTACGGGCTTCGGCCGCAATGGCGGTAGCTTCGGCAACTTCCAGCAGGTTCTGCAGCTCCAGCGCTTCGATACGCGCGGTGTTGAAGGCCTGGGACTTGTCGTTGATCTTGACGTTGGCGATACGGTCACGCAGACCGGCCAGCTGCTCGATACCCTTCTGCATGTATTCGCCAGTACGGAATACACCGAAGTAGTTCTGCATGCAGCTCTGCAGCTCGCGCTTGAGGCTGGCAACGTCTTCGCCAGTGGTGCGCTCGTTGAGCTTGCTCAGGCGGTTCAGGGCAACATCGACGTCGGTATCGCTGGCATCGCGGTATTCGACGCCATCGCTCAGGGCTTTTTCCAGGTGCAGGCCGGCGGCACGGCCGAACACCACCAGGTCGAGCAGCGAGTTGCCGCCCAGACGGTTGGCACCGTGAACCGATACGCACGCCACTTCACCTACGGCGAACAGGCCTGGAATGATGTGGTCGTTGCCTTCGGCGTCCATGGTGATGGCCTGGCCATGGATGTTGGTGGCAACGCCGCCCATCATGTAGTGGCAGGTCGGGATGACCGGGACCGGCGCGACCACAGGGTCGACGTGGGCGAAGGTCTTGGACAGTTCGCAGATACCTGGCAGGCGGCTGTGCAGCACTTCCTCGCCCAGGTGGTCCAGCTTCAGCAGTACGTGGTCCTTGTTCGGGCCCACGCCGTTGCCGGCGATGATCTCTTTGACCATGGAACGGGCAACCACGTCGCGGCCAGCCAGGTCCTTCGCGTTCGGCGCGTAACGCTCCATGAAGCGCTCGCCGTGGGCGTTGATCAGGTAGCCACCTTCACCACGGCAGCCTTCGGTAACCAGTACACCGGCGCCGGCGATGCCGGTCGGGTGGAACTGCCACATTTCGATGTCTTGCACCGGCACGCCGGCACGCAGGGCCATGCCGACACCGTCACCGGTGTTGATCAGGGCGTTGGTGGTGGAGGCGTAGATACGACCGGCACCGCCAGTAGCCAGTACGGTGGCCTTGGACTTGATGTACATGGTTTCGCCGGTTTCGATGCAGATCGCGATCACACCGACGAACGCGCCGTCCTGGTTCTTGACCAGGTCAACGGCGTAGTACTCATTAAGGAAGGTGGTGCCTGCCTTCAGGTTGCCCTGGTACAGGGTGTGCAGCAGCGCGTGACCGGTACGGTCGGAGGCTGCGCAGGTACGGGCGGCCTGACCACCCTTGCCGAAGTCCTTGGACTGGCCACCGAACGGACGCTGGTAGATACGGCCGGTTTCGGTACGCGAGAACGGCAGGCCCATGTGGTCCAGCTCGAAGACCGCAGCCGGGCCTTCCTGACACATGTATTCGATCGCGTCCTGGTCACCGATGTAGTCGGAGCCCTTGACGGTGTCGTACATGTGCCAGCGCCAGTCGTCGTTCGGGTCGGCCGAAGCGATGGCGCAGGTGATGCCGCCCTGGGCGGAAACGGTGTGCGAACGGGTCGGGAACACCTTGGTGACTACGGCAGTCTTGTGGCCGCCTTGAGCCAGTTGCAGCGCTGCGCGCATGCCTGCGCCGCCGCCACCGATGATGATGGCGTCGAACGAAATGGTTGGAATGTTAGCCATGAATCAGATACCCCAGAGAATCTGCACACCCCAGACGAAGTACGCGAACATCGCAACGCCGCATACAGCCTGGAACAGGAAACGGATCGCAGTCGCCGACTTGCCGAACGCCATCGGCGTCAGGTAGTCGGTGGCAATGGTCCACATGCCGACCCAGGCGTGAGCGCCCAGAGCGACGAGTGCCAGCAGACTGAAGATGCGCATCGCGTTGCTGGTGAACAGACCGTGCCACTGGGCATAGTCGATCCCTGGGTGAACGGCGAGGTAGCCGATCAGGAAGATGAAATAAGCCGCGAGAACGACCGCCGAGACGCGTTGCGCCATCCAGTCGTAGAGGCCCGAACGCGAGAGGTTCGTGACGTTAGTTACCATACCCAAACTCCTGCCAGAACGATCAGCACCACGGAGATGACGATCACGATTTTCGAGCCCAGCTTGCCGCCTTCCAGCGTCTCACCGACACCCATGTCCATGATCAGGTGGCGCACACCTGCGACGAGGTGGTACAGCAGGCCGGACAGCAGGCCCCAGGTCACCAGTTTGGCCAGCGGACTGGTCAGACACGCCTTCACCTCGGCAAAGCCTTCCTCGGAACCCAGCGAATTGCCCAATGCGTAAAGCATGATGGCAATGCCGAGGAACAGGATGACGCCGGAAATACGGTGAAGAATGGACGTGTATGCGGTGATCGGGAGTTTGATGGTCCTTAGGTCTAGGTTTACAGGTCGTTGGCTTTTCACGGCTTTTTTCACACTGAAGAGCCCCTAGCGAACAGGGCAAAGTTGTTGGTAAGTGTACTGGTCAGGTACCCACCACCCAGGAGAGCACGACACCCAGCAGGGCAGGCTAGAAAGCCTCTGGGAGTCGGCTGCCGAGTATAGACAGTTAGGCTGCTTATGACAACGCAAGGGACTCGCCCGAATAGCGCATTGCCTTTAGTGAACAAAAGGCGTAAACGGGCGAGAATTTCGTGAAAAATCAGGCCTCAGAGGGCGTTTCAACCAGCCTTTAGGCAAATTGACATTCGAATTTATCCCTCTATAGTGGTGCGGGCCCTGCGTGGGGGGTCTGTCTGATGATTTCAAGCATTAATAGGAGGCCACATGGCTGACAAAAAAGCGCAGTTGGTCATCGAGGGCAATGCCCCCGTCGAGCTGCCCATTTTAACCGGCACCGTTGGTCCTGATGTTATCGACGTCCGCGGGTTGGGGGCATCCGGCCACTTCACCTTCGACCCCGGCTTCATGGCGACCGCTTCGTGCGAGTCGAAGATCACCTACATTGATGGTGACAAGGGCGTGCTGCTGCACCGCGGCTACCCGATCGAGCAACTGGCCGAGCAGTCGGACTACCTCGAAACCTGCTACCTGCTGCTCAACGGCGAACTGCCGAATGCCGAGCAGAAGGCCCAGTTCGTCAGCACCGTCAAGAACCACACCATGGTTCACGAACAGCTGAAGTCGTTCTTCAACGGCTTCCGTCGCGACGCCCACCCGATGGCGGTGATGTGCGGCGTGGTCGGCGCCCTGTCGGCGTTCTATCACGACTCGCTGGACATCAATAACCCGCAACACCGCGAAATCTCCGCGGTGCGCCTGGTCGCCAAGATGCCGACCCTGGCCGCGATGGTTTACAAGTACTCCATGGGCCAGCCCATGATGTACCCGCGCAACGACCTGTCGTACGCGGAAAACTTCCTGCACATGATGTTCAACACGCCGTGCGAGATCAAACCGATCAGCCCGACGCTGGCCAAGGCCATGGACCGGATCTTCATCCTCCATGCCGACCACGAGCAGAACGCCTCCACTTCCACCGTGCGCCTGGCGGGCTCCTCGGGTGCCAACCCGTTCGCCTGTATCGCCGCCGGTATCGCCGCACTGTGGGGCCCGGCCCACGGCGGTGCGAACGAAGCCGTACTGACCATGCTCGATGAAATTGGCGATGTCTCGAACATCGACAAGTACATCGCCAAGGCCAAGGACAAGAACGATCCGTTCAAGCTCATGGGCTTCGGCCACCGCGTGTACAAGAACCGCGACCCACGCGCCACCGTGATGAAGAAGACCTGCGACGAAGTCCTCAGCGAACTCGGCATCAAGAACGACCCGCAACTCGAACTGGCCATGCGCCTGGAAGAGATCGCACTGACCGATCCGTACTTCGTCGAGCGCTCGCTGTACCCGAACGTGGACTTCTACTCGGGCATCATCCTCAAGGCCATCGGCATCCCGACCAGCATGTTCACCGTGATCTTCGCCCTGGCACGTACCGTGGGCTGGATCTCGCACTGGAAGGAAATGCTCTCCAGCCCGTACAAGATCGGCCGCCCGCGCCAGCTGTACACCGGCTACGAGAAGCGCGACATCGTCGAGCTGAAGGACCGCAAGTAAGCTTTCTCAGCCGAACGCAAAAAGGCCGCCCCACGGGGCGGCCTTTTTTTGTTCAAGCGGCACGAATGACCGCTGACAGCTCAGGGTTTTTCGGCCTTTTCGCGCAGGCCCTTGAGGGTATTGAACGGTGCATCCACCACGAACTTGTTGGCCAGCCACGACGGCACGCTGCCTCCTGGCTCGGTATGCACCTGATAGGTCACTTCGGTGCTGTCACCCTTGGGCACCAGCTTCCAGAAACCCTGCACCTGGGACACACGGACAAAGCCCTTTTCTTCCGGCAGGTAGGTTGGCTCTTCCTTGAGGTTGCGGGTAAGGCTGCCATCCGCTGCCTGCACCGTGGTGACATGCAGGATCGAGTCACGCGCGGTCACCGGCCAAGGCGTATTGAACTGGGTATAGGTCCAGCTCTGGTCGCCCTCGCTCTTGAGCAGTTTCTGGGTCTTGCACTCATGAATCCAGGCACAGGCCCCTGCCACGTCCTCCTGCAACGCCCTGACCTTGGCCAGCGGCGCCTTGATCAGGGTTACGCCTCGGTAGGCCTTGTACTGGGAGCCCGACACTTCACTGAGCGACACCTTGATGCCGTCCTCGTCCTTGGCCACCTGCCAGTTTTCAGCCCAGGCAGCTGGCGCCAGCAGCACCGACATGCCACACACCACAGCAATACGCTTGAACGATCTCATCATCTTGTTCCTTGTTGTAGAAGATCCGAACAGTCACGCCGCCGTCATTTGCTCCAGCCAACCAATGATACGAATGGCTTCGTCACGATCACTGCCGCAGACATCCACTTCCGCCTTGAAACCACCGCACACTTTGGGCCGCTCGGGCTTGCCGAACAAGGCGCAGAGGTTGTCGATGGACAGGTGCAGGCAGCGCTCGCCGGCCGGCTTGCCCTGCGGCATGCCCGGGATGGCTGAACTGATGGACGGGGCGATGCAGCAGGCACCACAGCCCTCACGGCATTTCATGAAAACAGGACTCCCAGGAGCAAGACGGGACGAACGTCCCCGGATACTAACCGCTCAAACATACGTTTGAAATTACCGACCAGATGAAATCGCAAATGACCCGGCAGTCAGTTGCGGAATTCGAACTCGATGGCCGCGCCCTCTACATCGCGACGGCTGTCGTTGCGCAGTTGCAGCTGCATTTCATTGCTGATCAACCGGCCGTTGAGCTGGAACGGGCTGTCATTGGTGACCGGCTTTTCGCTGAACATGGACGGCAGCAATGGCTTGCGGATCGACGGTGCATTCCCCACATCCGGCTTGAGGTGCTTGACCATGTCGGTCGGCAGGCTGAGATCGAGCTTTGCGGCAGGCACGGGCTGACTGGCCACCTTGTTCACGCCCTTGCTGCGAGTGACGGGCTTCTGCTTGGGCTTGGGCTTGACCGCTGCTTTGGCGGGTGCCTTGGCCGCAGGTTTCGCCACCACCTTACTCACTGGCTTGGCAGCCTTGCCCTGCTGCGCCTGCTCCTTGGTCGGCGGTTGCGCGGCATGCACTACGCCTCCCGAGTACCAGGGTAGCGATAAAACCAAAATCAGGGCCAGAGGACGAAGCGCGTTCATGAATACCGGGAGCAGGCAGGGAAAACGCGTATGCTCCCTGTTCCCCGCCCTTCTGACAAGTCTAGACAAGCGCGCCAGCCGACTCCCGGCACAGCTGCTGGGCCAGCAAGCCCAGGGTGATTACCGCCCGTTCGGCTTCCTTGTTCCACGGAATGCCGCAATTGAGCCGGATACAGTGGTTAAATTGCTCGGTATTGCTGAAGATCAGGCCCGGCGCAATGCTGATGCCCTGCTCCAGCGCACGCACGTGCAACTCTTGGGTGTTGACCCGCCCCGGCAGGCTGACCCAGAGGATGAAACCGCCCGTCGGCCGGGTCATCTGGGTACCTTCGGGGAAATGCTGCTGCACCGCCAACTGGTAGGCGCTCAGGTTCTTGCGATATTCCTGGCGGATAAAGCGCAGGTGGCGATCGTAGCCGCCGTTTTCCAGGTAAGCCGCCACCCCCATCTGCGTCACGCTGCAGGCCGAGTGCGTGGTGAACGTCTGCAGGCGCTGGATTTCGTCCTGATAGCGGCCGGCGATCATCCAGCCAACCCGCACCCCCGGCGACAGCGTCTTGGAGAAGCTCGAACAGTAGATCACCCGATCAAGGCGGTCGAAAGCCTTGAGTGCCTTGGTGCGCCCCTGCTCGAACATCAGTTCGCCATAGATGTCATCTTCGACGATCTGGATATCGAAGTCCGAGGCCAGGCGCAGCAGTTGCTTCTGCCGCTCTTCGGGAATAGTGCCTCCCAACGGGTTGCTCAAGCGCGCGGTCAGCACCAACGCCTTGATCGCCCACTGGTTGGCCGCCAACTGCAACGCCTCGAGACTGATGCCGGTGGAGGGGTCGCTGGGAATCTCGATCACCTTCAAACCCAGCAGGTCGGCCAGCTGCAGCAAACCGTAGTAGGTGGGCGACTCGGCAGCGATCAGGTCACCCGGACGCGTCAACACCCGCAACGACATCTGCAGCGCATCGACACAACCATGGGTAACCACCACTTCGCGCGGGTCGACCAACACGCCAGCATCGCGCATACGAATGGCAATCTGCCGGCGCAGCGGCTCGAAGCCTGGGCTGAACATGTAACTGAACGCGCGCGGACTGTGGAAACGGGTCACCTTGGCGATCTGCTGGTGCAGGGCGCGCACCGGCAGGTAATCGACATGAGGCACCGCCGCACCGAAGGGGAATACGCCGTCGCGCCGTGCTTCGGTCAAAACCTGCTGGATGATACTGGCGCGAGTAACCAACCCAGGGCGCTCGACCCGGGCGATATCCGGCGTCTGCGCGGTGAGGGCCGGCGTCTGGTGCACGTAGTAGCCTGACTGCGGCCGTGCACGTATGAGCCCCTGGTCCTCGAGATTGGCGTAGGCCTGCAGCACGGTGGCATGGCTGACGTTGAGCTGGGCGCTCATCTTGCGCACCGAGGGCACCCGCTCGCCAGGTTGATAGACACCACGGCGGATGTCATCGGCCAGTTGCTGGGCGATGCGCTGGTACAACAGCAGGTTGGTCATGGCGTGTTCTCGAAGCGCGGACGGGATCGTTGTTCTTGTGCGACTCACAGCTGAGCCAGAATACCGTAACAGTTGCAAAGTGTACTGGGACAGATCGCAGGATAGTCAACAATACAGTTGCGTAACAGCTACACGATGAACAACGACGCCCGTACTGCGACCTCGCAAAAGAACACAGGGCCGCATCGCGACCCTGTGGGAGTTGGCTCAGCGCGCCGGGGCGAGCTTGCCCTTGTCATCGGAGAAGACGATCTCGACCCGGCGATTCTGCGCCCTGCCCCGCTCCGAGGCATTGGCCTCAACCGGGTACTGGTCGCCATAACCCTCGACTTCGATGCGCTTCTCGTCGATACCCAGGTCAACCAGCATGTCGGCCACCGACTGAGCGCGATCGCGCGACAACTTGAGATTGTCATCGGGCATGCCAGTGCTGTCGGTGTAGCCCTCGATGCGTACCACCCGGCGCGGGTTGAGCTGGAGGAACTGCACCAGCTTGAGCACCGTGCGGCTGGCCGAACTCTTGAGCTCCGCCTGGCCTGTGTCGAACAGCACATCGCCCAGGGTCATCACCAGACCCCGATCGGTCTGCTCAGAGGCCAATGCGGCAATCTGCGCCTCGACGAACTTGCCTTGCTGCTGAACGCTGGCCAGCTTGGCCTCACGCAAGGCCAACTGCAGCCGCTGGCGCTCGAGGTCGAGCTTGGTCAGGCGCTCCTGATTCAGCGCCAGCTTGGCGTGCTCGGCAGCAATTTCGCTGTAACGCTGGCTCAGATAGGCGTAATGACGCACATCGCTGCCGGTACCTATATAGCCGGCCAGGCGCTCCGCTCGGCCCAGCGACTCACCGGCGCGGATCACATCACGCGGCGCACTGCGCAGCACATCGGAATCGTCCTTGACCTTCTGGAAGGCTACGGTGGCATCATCCAGTGCCGACTCGCTGCGCTGACTGGCACAGCCCTGCAACCCGACCAGTGCCAGCAGGGCCAGTGCAGCCATTGGCTTGAGGCGACTCATGGCTGCACCTCCAGTTGCTTGCGCAGGCGCTTGACCCGTGTTTGCAACAGCTGCAGCTGCTCTTCGCTCTTTTGCGTCAGCACCAAGGCCTCGGCCAGGCGTGCATCAAGTTCAGCCTGCTCGGCACGCATGCGTGCATCGCGGTAGCTTTCGCTGGCCATGTTGGCCTTGGCGCGGGCGAGCTTGTCTTCGGCCAGCTTGAACGATGGCACCTGCTCAGTGGCGCCGACCGCTTTGGCCTGCTGCAGCGCCTGCTCGGAGAGGCGCAGTTGTTCATGGGGTGCCGGATCACTGGCACACCCGACCAGGCCAAACACGGCCAAGGCAAGAATCAGGGGTTGGCTTCTCACACACTCTTCCTACTGTTTAGGGGCGTCCATCGGCGCCTGCATCTGCGCTTTCCAGCGCTCGACATTGCGCTGCAACACCGCCTCGCTCGCCCCGGAGATCGGCAATTCTGTCAGTTTTTTCGCCAGTTGTCCGCGCAACCAGCTGTCGTTGCACGCCGAGTTGTGCGACACCGCCAAGTACAAGCCTGGCCGGTCCACCGGCAGGCCGCGGGCGATCAGGTCGTTGCCCACGCCTAGGCTCTGGGCCATGGCCATGCCGGCGTAGCGCCCGGCAAGTACATAGTCGACCTGGCCGAGCACCAGCTTCTGGAATGCTTGCGTGAGGTTCTGTGCCGGCACAAGCTTGAGCTGGGCCTTGGTAAAGGCTTCAAAAGCCGGGGTCAGACGCGCCTTCTCCGACACCCCGCCCTGGTAGCGGGCGAGGTCTGCCGGGCCGTTGAACTCCAGCACCGCGTCGTGCCGGGCCCACACCAGGTATTCATTGAGCTGCAAAGGGGGATGAATGTAATCCAGCGCAGTAAGCTGAGTAACCTGCATGGGGGTGTCGAGCAGCAGATCCATGCGCCCGCTGCGCACCTCCTCAAGCGCCTGTTCGCGCTTGCCGGCGTACAGCACTTCGACCTTTAGCCCCAACTCCCCTGCTACCTGGCGCAACAGGTCCACATTGGCACCGATCAGGTGCTTGGGATCTTTCGGATCTTGCCAGGAGTAAGGCGGCGCATCCGGGCTGCCAGTGACCACCAGGCGTTCGCACTTGCCGGCTGCCAGCAGCGGTGCCGACAGCAGCGTCAGCACACCCGCCAATATCCCTTTGCTCGCGCGAAACGCCATGCCACCTCTCCCACAACCTTGAAATCAAAAAAAGCCCGACCCCATGAGGGGCCGGGCTTCTTTATAGGTGAAGCAGACGGATCAGACCAGCTTTTCCAGCTCCGGAACCGCTTCGAACAGGTCGGCGACCAGGCCGTAGTCGGCCACCTGGAAGATCGGCGCCTCCTCGTCCTTGTTGATCGCAACGATCACTTTCGAGTCTTTCATGCCGGCCAGGTGCTGGATCGCGCCGGAGATACCGACGGCGATGTACAGCTGTGGCGCGACGATCTTGCCGGTCTGGCCGACCTGCATGTCGTTGGGCACGAAGCCTGCGTCGACCGCGGCGCGCGAGGCACCGACGGCGGCGCCGAGCTTGTCGGCCAGGCTGTACAGGTGCTTGAAGTTGTCACCGTTGCCCATGCCGCGGCCACCGGAAACGACGATCTTGGCAGCGGTCAGCTCTGGGCGGTCGGACTTGGCCAACTCTTCGCCGACGAAGGCCGATTTGCCGGCATCGTGGGCGGCGGCGATCGCTTCGACAGCAGCCGAGCCACCTTCGGCGGCCACGGCGTCGAAACCCGTGGTACGCACGGTAATGACCTTGACCGCAGCGCTCGATTGCACGGTGGCAATGGCGTTACCGGCGTAGATCGGGCGCTTGAAGGTGTCGGCGGATTCGACCGAGATGATCTCGGAGATCTGGTCGACATCCAGCAGTGCGGCGACGCGCGGCAGGATGTTCTTGCCATTGGTGGTGGCCGGGGCCAGCACGTGGCTGTAACCCTTGGCCAGCTCGACGATCAGCGGCGCGACGTTTTCCGGCAGGGCATGGGCGTAGGCGGCGTTATCAGCAACCAGCACCTTGGCAACACCGGCGATCTTGGCGGCGGATTCGGCCACGCCACCGACGTTTGCGCCTGCGACCAGCACGTGGACATCACCACCGATCTTGGCGGCGGCAGCAACAGTGTTCAGGGTGGCCGGGGCTACGGCACCGTTTTCGTGTTCAGCGACAACCAGGATAGTCATTTAGATTACCTTCGCTTCGTTCTTCAGCTTCTCGACCAGTTCGGCCACCGACTTGACCTTGATGCCAGCGCTGCGGGCAGCAGGCGCTTCGACTTTCAGGGTTTTGTTGGTGGAGGCGATGGACACGCCCAGCGCGTCTGGAGTAACGGTCTCCAGCGGCTTCTTCTTGGCCTTCATGATGTTCGGCAGCGACGCGTAGCGCGGCTCGTTCAGGCGCAGGTCGGTGGTGACGATCGCGGGCAGGTTCAGCGCAACGGTCTGCAGGCCGCCATCGATTTCACGGGTGACGTTGACCTTGTCGCCGGCCAGCTCCACCTTGGAGGCGAAGGTGCCTTGGGCGTAGCCGGTCAGCGCAGCCAGCATCTGGCCAGTCTGGTTGTTGTCGCTGTCGATCGCCTGCTTGCCGAGGATGACCAGCTGCGGCTGCTCTTTATCGACAACGGCCTTGAGCGCCTTGGCCACCGCCAGGGAGTTCAGCTCATCGGCAGCTTCGACCAGGATAGCGCGGTCGGCACCCAGGGCCAGGGCAGTACGCAGTTGCTCCTGGGCAGTAGTCGGGCCGACGGAAACGACGACGATCTCGCTCGCCACGCCCTTCTCTTTCAGGCGGACGGCTTCTTCCACGGCGATTTCGCAGAAGGGGTTCATGGACATCTTGACGTTTGCAAGGTCGACGCCGGAGTTGTCCGCCTTGACGCGAACCTTGACGTTGTAGTCGACCACTCGTTTGACAGCTACAAGAACCTTCATGGATTCCTCGTTACTCTCCGGTGAAAAGAATGTCGCCTGGGGGCTGCCCGGCGAATGCGCGTGGGTACAAGGGCACCTCTAAAAACGTTCTGGAGCCGGCACAATTCAGATGACCGATCAGTCCTGTTTCGACCTTTACGGGCAAAACCCGCGGGTCATTTTCTGTCGTGGCGTGTAGACTCCACTACAAAACCTGATTCGGCCCGTAAACCCTGCTCCACGCCTGGTCTTTAGGGGTGCACCTGCGCCCGACGGTCAGCCTACGGCGAGCGTAAAAGCGCTCGTATCTTGACCGTAACACCCCATCCGGTCAATACGCCAAATTGGCCAGCCTTCAGCCGCGTACCAGTGATTTTACTGGGCTCCGGCAAATTCAAACAAACGTTTGTATTGGACCCGCCAAGTGGTGTAGATATAATGCGCGGCCAAGACAAAACGGTGTAGTCCGTCATCCCAGCAGCTACAGCAAGAGCCGCTACGCATGACCGCCCCAGCACCCAATAAGACCAAGCAACAGCACGAGCCTTGATGAGTAGGAGAGAACCAGTGGAACGCGAATACATGGAATTCGACGTGGTCATCGTCGGCGCCGGCCCGGCGGGCCTGTCCGCCGCCTGCCGCCTGAAGCAGAAGGCCGCCGAAGCCGGTAGCGAGATCAGCGTCTGCGTGGTCGAGAAAGGCTCCGAAGTCGGCGCCCACATCCTCTCCGGCGCGGTATTCGAGCCGCGCGCCCTGAACGAACTGTTCCCCGACTGGAAAGAGCTCGGCGCGCCGCTGAACACCGAAGTGAAGCGCGACGACATCTACGTGCTCAAAAGTGCCGACAGCTCGACCAAGGTCCCCGACCTGTTCGTGCCCAAGACCATGCACAACCAGGGCAACTACATCATTTCGCTCGGCAACCTGTGCCGCTGGCTGGCCCAGCAGGCCGAGAACCTGGGCGTCGAGATCTATCCGGGCTTCGCCGCCCAGGAAGCCCTGTTCGACGAGAACGGCGTGGTTCGCGGCATCATCACCGGCGACCTCGGTGTGGACCGCGAAGGCAACCCGAAAGAAGGCCTCTACACCCCAGGCATGGAACTGCGTGCCAAGTACACCCTGTTCGCCGAAGGCTGCCGTGGCCATATCGGCAAGCAGCTGATCAAGCGCTTCGACCTGGACAACGAGTCCGACGTGCAGCACTACGGCATCGGCCTGAAGGAAATCTGGGAAGTCGACCCGGCCAAGCACGAGCAGGGCCTGGTGGTGCATACCGCCGGCTGGCCGCTGGACGTGATGAGCGCCGAGAACACCGGTGGCTCGTTCCTCTACCACCTGGAAAACAACCAGGTGGTGGTCGGCCTGATCGTCGACCTCTCCTACGCCAACCCATACCTCTCGCCCTTCGACGAGTTCCAGCGCCTGAAGCACCACCCGGTGATCAGCCAGTACCTCGAAGGCGGCAAGCGCATCAGCTACGGCGCCCGCGCCATCTGCAAAGGCGGCCTGAACTCGCTGCCGAAAATGGTGTTCAACGGCGGCGCGCTGATCGGCTGCGACCTGGGCACCCTGAACTTCTCCAAGATCAAGGGCAGCCACACCGCGATGAAGTCCGGCATGCTCGCCGCCGAAGCGGTGGCTGACGCATTGATCGCCGGCAGTGAAGGCGGCGACCAGCTCAACGGCTATGTCAGCGCGTTCAAGGCCAGCTGGCTGCACGAAGAACTGTTCGCCAGCCGCAACTTCGGCCCGGCGCTGCACAAGTTCGGCCCGCTGCTTGGTGGCGCGTTCAACTACGTGGACCAGAACTGGTTCGGCGGCAAGCTGCCCTTCACCCTGCACGACACCAAGCCGGACTATGCCTGCCTCAAGCTCGCCGCCGACTCGAAAAAGATCGAATACCCGAAACCGGACGGCAAGCTCAGCTTCGACAAGCTCAGCTCGGTATTCCTCTCCAGCACCAACCATGAAGAGGAACAACCCTGCCACCTGAAGCTGGCCGACCCGAACATCCCGATCGCCAGCAACCTGCCGCTGTACGACGAACCGGCCCAGCGTTACTGCCCGGCCGGCGTGTATGAAGTGGTCACCCAGGAAGACGGCAGCAAGCGCTTCCAGATCAACGCGCAGAACTGCGTGCACTGCAAGACCTGCGACATCAAGGACCCGGCCCAGAACATCACCTGGGTCACCCCTGAAGGCGCCGGCGGGCCGACCTACCCGAACATGTAAGCCCTGCCCTGGCAGCAATGAAAAGCCTCCTGGCCGTGTGGCCAGGGGGCTTTTTCGTATCAGACGGTCCTAACTTCCTCGAACAGCTCCGGGTGGCGGTCGAGCAGCTTGAACAGCTTGATCAGCGCCAATGGCGGCTGGGTCTTGCCGTTTTCGTAGCGGGAGAAGGCATTCACCCCGCCACCGAAGATTTCACCGGCCTCACGCTGATCGAGGTCGAACTTGCGGCGTACGGCGGCAATGAAAGTCGGAGCGACCACTGCGGCGTTGACCTGCTTGTTGAAGCTCAACATCAGATCGCTAATACGCCCAGCCTCATCCATGCTCAAAATAGCCTCTCCGCACGCAGGGCAGTAATCACCAAAAACATCCTGGATCACAATCGATTGAGCTTTGTATTGGTAAGGCATGTCCTGGGCTTCTGCGACCAGTTCTGCCCCACCACAGATAGGACATTTCAAAGCTCCTTGAAGGATACGATCAGCCTGCCTCAACACCTCGCAGCCATCACCGCCTCATTTGTCACCACACATGATCGGCATGGGCTCAGCGCCGAATGCCAACGGCTCACGACGCCCGAAATACAGCGACGTCAGCACCCCGACCGTGCCCATGATCAGACAAAAGCCGACACACACCCACGGGCTCCACGGCATCAACGCAATCAACGCCAACGGTGTGGTACTGGCCCACAGGGCATAGGCGATGTTGTAGGTGAACGAAATCCCCGACACCCGGATCTGCGCCGGGAACAGCCCGACCATCACCGACGGCACCACCCCCACCACACCACAGGACAGCCCAGCCAGCGCGTAGGCCAGCCAGGTCATGCCCCACTGCCCCACCAGGCTGGCGTACAACGCGCCGATGCCCAGCGGCAGCGCCAGGCTGTAGATCATCAGTGCACGCCAGGCGCCGATGCGGTCGACCAGCAACCCGGCCAGCACGCAGCCAATATTGAGAAAGACAATACCCACGCTGCTCAAGGCAAAGGTGTGCCCGGCCGTCATGCCGAAGCGCTGCTGCATCACCGTCGGCGTGATGACCACCAGCACCACCACCGCCGAGGTGAGCACGCAAGTCAGCAATGCCGCCGGAATCAGCGCCCGGCGATGCTCGCCGAGCACACTGCGCAGCGGGAAGGCCACCGGCTGCTCCCGCTGCTCACGCAAGGCGAGGAACACCGGTGTCTCGCTCAACCAGCGGCGCAGCCACACACCGATCACGCCGAACACGCCGCCCAGCAGGAACGGATAGCGCCAGGCGTAATCGAGGATTTCCTGAGGTGTATAGAGCTGCGCCAGCAGCGTCGCAGTCAGCGCGCCCAGCAGATAGCCAAAGGTCAGCCCCGCCTGCAAGAAGCCCAACGCATAGCCTCGCCGCCCGGCCGGCGCATGTTCGGCCACGAAGGTCCAGGCACTGGGCACCTCGCCCCCCACCGCAGCCCCTTGCAGGATGCGCAGGGCCAACAGGATCAGCGGCGCGGCGTAGCCGATGTCGGCGTAGGTCGGCATCACCCCGATCAGCAGGCACGGCAATGCCATCATCAGGATGCTCAGGCTGAACACCCGCTTGCGCCCCAGGTGGTCGGCGAAATGGGCCATGAGAATGCCGCCCAAAGGCCGCGCCAGGTAGCCGGTGACGAAGATCCCGAAGCTTTGCAGCAAACGCAGCCACTCCGGCATCTCGGGAGGGAAGAACAGCTGGCTGAGGGTCAGCGCAAAAAACACGAAGATGATGAAATCGTAGATTTCCAGGGCGCCGCCCAGCGCCGCCAGGCCCAGGGTCCGGTGGTCGCCGCGGCTGAAGCCGGGTGCGCGAGCGTTATCGATGGCAGTCATGGCAGGTTCGCAGGTCGGCAAAAGGCCAAGAGGATAGCAAATGCCGATAACGCGGGCCGCGTCAGGAGTTGCGACTGAACACGGTCTGGCCGAAATTCATGCGCCGCTTGCCATAGCCGGCGGCGCCGCAAAGGCTGGCCGGCAATGGAACCTGCCCGACCACCACCGGCAGGTCGATGATCGCCATGAACGACCCCAATGCCTCGCAATCAGGCACCCTTGGCAGGCTGACGCTCACAGCCTGACGCTCGCTCTGCGGCACGGCAGGCACCTTCAGTTGCTGCGAGTGATACAACAAGGCGTGCTGGATCTGCGTACTGACCCGGCAGAAGCGCGCCAGGTCGACACCTGCATGGCTGGCCAGCTCGATGTTGCCGACCAACAGGTTGAACGGCAGCAGGGCACTGTGCACCAGGCGCTGCAGATCGTCGAAGCTCTCCACCGGGGCGATACGGTAATACCCCAGGCCATTGAGCAGCCGCTCCAGCTGCAGACGCTGGTCGGGGTGTTCGTCAGCGATGAGGATGCGCAAGGATTTGTTGGCCATCGTCCGGACCTGGCTACAGTGTGATCAAACAAGCTCCATGACCGTACTGCGCCAGAAAAGGCAAACGTCAGGCTGGCCGCCTGATCGGGTCTTTATTGATAGTTGTCTTGAAACAACTGGAAATCAAGTTGCCAGCACAGGATTTTTTCACCCGGCCTTCACGCCGGATTCACGATTCCCATTGGCGCATGCGCAGGCGGCAATGCTTCATGGCGTTGACGATGTGCTTCTCCACCAGGCTACGGGAAATGCCCAGGCGCTCGGCAATTTGCGGGTGCGACAGGCCGTCGAGCTTGCGCAACAGGAAACAGTCACGGCACACCGCGCTCAACTCATCCAAGGCTTGCTGCATCAAGGCCAGGCGCTGGTCCTGCTGCATGCTTTGGGTCAGTGCCGGGCTGTGCCAGCGCTCGTCGCTGTCGAGCACCTCCAGCGGTTCGGCCTGGCGCACCAGGTGGCGTCGGTGGCGATCGACCACCAGGTTCAGCGCGGTACGGTAAAGGAACGCCCGTGGGTGCTCGATCTGCTCGCCGTCGGTACGCTCCAGAACCCGCAGATAAGCGTCATGGGCGACGTCTTCCGCCGCCTGGCGACTGCCCAGGCGTGCAGAGAGAAAGCTCACCAATTCGCGATAGTAGTGTTCCACGACGGTACCTGGCCTCTCCCTGCGCAAACGCTCACATGGCATGGGCAGCGGGTAGGAATGAAGTAAGCGAACGATCTTACAAATTATAATTATTCTCAGCAACAGGGATGCTGGCCTATCGCCCGGTTAAATCGGCATGCTGCAGGTTCGTTTAACTGGGACCCCCGAGCGCGCCGTGCATGGCCGCGCCCGGCCACTCCCTTCGGCTGGAAGCCCGCATGACACGCACAACCGCCCCCCGTCGCCGTCTGCTCATTGCAGCCCTGGGCCTGCTTGGCCTCGGCAGCCTGCTGGCCTGGACCACCCTGCCCCTGGGCGGTGCGCCACTCAGTACCGTGCCGGTGGCCCGCGCCGATATCGAAAGCAGCGTCACCGCCCTCGGCACCTTGCAGCCGCGCCGCTATGTCGACGTGGGTGCCCAGGCGTCCGGGCAGATCCGCAAGCTGCATGTAGAAGCTGGCGATGAAGTTCGCGAAGGCCAGTTGCTGGTGGAGATCGACCCCTCCACACAAAAAGCCAAGCTCGACGCCGGCCGCTACTCCATCGAAAACCTCAAGGCCCAACTCGCCGAGCAGCGCGCCCAGTACCTTCTGGCCCAGCAGCAGCACCAGCGCCAGCGCGACCTGGCCGCCGCCGGTGCCAGCCGTCAGGAAGACCTGCAAACCGCCCAGGCCCAGTTGAAAGTCACCCAGGCCCGTATCGACATGTACCAGGCCCAGATCCTCCAGGCCCAGGCCAGCCTGCGCAGCGACGAGGCAGAGCTTGGCTACACACGCATCTACGCCCCGATGAGCGGCACCGTGGTGGCGGTGGACGCCCGCGAAGGCCAGACCCTCAATGCCCAGCAACAAACCCCGCTGATCCTGCGCATCGCCAAACTGTCACCGATGACCGTCTGGGCCCAGGTATCCGAAGCCGACATTGGCAAGGTCAAACCCGGCATGACCGCCTACTTCACCACCCTGGCCGGCGGCAAGCGCCGCTGGACCAGCACCGTGCGCCAGATCCTGCCGATCCCGCCCAAACCGCTCGATCAAAGCGCCCAGGGCGGCGGCAGCCCGGCCAGTGCCACCGCCGGCACCACCGGTAGCAAAGTGGTGCAGTACACCGTGCTGCTCGACGTCGACAACCCCGACGGCGCCTTGATGGCCGAAATGACCACCCAGGTGTTCTTCGTCGCCGGCCAGGCCAGCCAGGTACTCAGCGCCCCACTCGCCGCCCTCGAAGACACCCCGGACGACGGCCTGCGCCTGGCCCAGGTACTCAAGGCCGATGGCAAGGTCGAGACACGCCAGGTGCGCACCGGTCTGAGCGACCGCCTGCGCGTGCAAATCCTCGACGGCCTGCACGAAGGCGAACGCCTGGTGATTGGCTCGCCGACCAGCGGGGGTTGAGATGAGCACGCCCCTGATCGAATTGCGCGACATCTGCAAGGCCTATGGCGGCATCGACTCACCAAAAGTCGAGGTGCTGCGCGGCATCAGCCTGAGCATCCACCCCGGCGAATTCGTCGCCATCGTCGGCGCTTCGGGCTCCGGCAAGTCGACCCTGATGAACATCCTCGGCTGCCTCGACCGCCCGAGCTCCGGCAGCTACCACTTCGCCGGCCGCGACGTGGCCGAACTCGGCAGCGACGAACTGGCCTGGCTGCGCCGCGAGGCATTCGGCTTCGTGTTCCAGGGCTATCACCTGATCCCTTCAGGCTCGGCCCAGGAAAACGTCGAAATGCCGGCCATCTATGCCGGCACACCGCCGGCCGAACGCCATGCGCGGGCCCATGCCCTGCTCGAACGCCTGGGCCTGGCCAGCCGCACCGGCAACCGTCCGCACCAACTTTCCGGCGGCCAGCAGCAGCGCGTCTCGATTGCCCGCGCGTTGATGAACGGCGGCCACATCATCCTCGCCGACGAACCCACCGGCGCCCTCGACAGCCACAGCGGCGCCGAGGTGATGAGCCTGCTCGACGAGCTGGCCAGCCAGGGCCATGTGATCATCCTGATCACCCATGACCGCGAAGTCGCCGCCCGCGCCCAGCGGGTCATCGAGGTACGCGACGGCCAGGTGGTCAGCGACTCGGCCGCCGAGCACCCCGCCCACGCCCCCGCCCGCCACCTGCAGGCCGACGACCTGCGCCGGCGCCTGGACAGCGGCGCCAGCCACAAAGGGGCCTGGAAAGGCGAAATGATCGAGTCGCTGCAAGCCGCCTGGCGAGTGATGTGGGTCAACCGCTTTCGCACTGCGCTCACCCTGCTCGGCATCGTCATCGGCGTGGCCTCGGTGGTGGTCATGCTGGCCGTCGGCGAAGGCAGCAAGCGCCAGGTGATGGCGCAGATGGCCGCCTTCGGCTCGAACATCCTCTACCTCAACGGCAAACACGCCACCGAACGGGAGCCTGGAGGTATCGTCAGCCTGGACGATGTCGCCGCCATCGCCGAGCTGCCCCAGGTGAAACACGTCATGCCGGTGATCGGCGACAAGCTGATGGTGCGCCAGGGCAACAACAGCCAGGAGTTCTATGTAGGCGGCAACAACACCTGGTTCCCCGAGATCTTCAACTGGCCGGTGGTCGAGGGCAGCTTCTATACCGAAGCCGACGAAGCCAGCGGGGCGGCCGTGGCGGTGATCGGCCAAAAGGTTCGGGACAAGATGTTCGGCGCCGGGAGCAACCCGCTCGGCCAGTACCTGCTGATCGGCAACGTGCCGTTCCAGGTGATCGGCGTACTGCTCGGCAAAGGCGCCAGTTCCGGCAGCGAGGACAGTGACGAACGCATCGTCGTGCCCTACTCCGCTGCCGCCATCCGCCTGTTCGGCAGCCGTGACCCCGAATACATCGCCATCGCTGCCCAGGACTCCAGCCGGGTGCACCAGACCGAACAGGCAATCGAACGCCTGCTGCGCCAGCGCCACCAGGGCAAGCATGATTTCGAGCTGACCAACGACGCCGCGCTGATCCAGGCCGAGGCGCGCACCCAGAACAGCCTGTCGCTGATGCTCGGCGCGATCGCCGCGATTTCCCTGCTGGTCGGTGGCATCGGCGTGATGAACATCATGCTCATGACCGTGCGCGAACGCACCCGCGAGATCGGTATCCGCATGGCCACCGGTGCCCGCCAGCGCGACATCCTGCGCCAGTTCCTCACCGAAGCGGTGATGCTGTCGATGGTCGGGGGCGTGACCGGCATCGTCCTCGCCCTGGCCATCGGCGGCGGCCTGCTGCTGGCCGATATCGCCGTGGCCTTCGCCCTGCCCGCCATCATTGGCGCCTTCGCCTGCGCCGTGGTGACCGGCGTGGTGTTCGGCTTCATGCCGGCCCGCAAGGCCGCCCGCCTAGACCCGGTCAAAGCCCTTACCAGCGAATAATCCATGACGATCCCCAGCCGCATCAGCCTGTTGACCCTGAGCCTGTTCCTGGCCGCCTGCAGCACCCCGCCGCCACCCGCCGCGGGCATTGATACCCCGCCTACCTGGCAAGGTGCCGCCGTAGCGACGCACCCCTGGCCAGACGGCCACTGGTGGCGCGCCTTCGCCAGCCCCGTACTGGACCGGTTGATCGAACGCGCACGGCTCAATAGCTACGACCTCGCCGCCGCCGCCGCCCGGGTGCGTCAGGCCCAGGCCAACGCCGTGATCGCCGGGGCGCCATTGCTGCCGGAACTGCAGCTGGGCCTGGATGGCAGCCGCCAGCGCCTGCTGCGCGGCGACGGCAACGACCAGCTCGACGCCAGCAGCACTGAACGCACCAGCACCTCGTTCGGCACCCGCCTGAGCGCCAGCTACGAGATCGACTTCTGGGGTGGCCTGCGCGCCACCCGTGACAGTGCCCTGCACAGCCTCGACGCCAGCCGCTTCGACCGCCAGACCGTCGAACTGACCCTGGTCAGCGCCGTGGCCGACAGCTACCTGCAGGGCCTGGCCCTGGAAGAGCAATTGCGCATCGCCCGCCTCAACCTCGACAACGCCCGCGATGTGCTCGGCCTGGTCGAGGCCCGCGAGCGCGCAGGCTCCGCTACCCGCCTTGAACTGGCCCAGCAGCGCAGCCTGGTGGCCGCCCAGGAGCGCCAGCTGCCGCTGCTTGAACAGCGCCGCCAGGACAACCGCATCACCCTGGCCACCCTGCTGGGTGATCCGGTGCAGGCACTGCCCGCTGGCAACGAGGTAATCGGCGCGTTGCGCTGGCCGACCATCGGCAGCGGCGTGCCCAGCGAACTGCTGAGCCGGCGCCCCGACATCGCCGCCGCCGAAGCCCGCCTGGCCGCCGCCAGCGCCGACGTGCAAGTGGCCAGGGCCGCCATGCTGCCGCGCCTGGTGCTGGGCGCCGATCTTGGCAGTGGCTCCAGGACCTTTGCCAACATTTTCGACAGCCCCTACTACACCCTCACCGCCGGCCTTACCGCGCCCATCTTCAACAATGGCCGCCTGCGCGCCCAGCGCGAGTTGGCCAGCGCCGAGCAGCAGGAGCTGCTGGAAGCCTATCGCGGCAGCATCCTGGCCGGCTTTTCCGACGTAGAGAAAGCGCTCAATGCCATCAGCGGCGTGGAGCGTCAGCGCCAATGGCAGGACCAGGAGGTCCAACAGGCGCGCATCGCCTTCGACCTCGCCCAGCAGCGCTACGCCGCCGGTGCCGAAACCCTGCTGAGCGTGCTGGAAACCCAGCGCACCCTGTACCTGGCCCAGGATGAGCAGGCGCAACTGTACCTGGCACGGCTGCAGGGCAGCGTGGCGTTGTACAAGGCATTGGGTGGGGGTTGGCAGGCGCCGCAGGCATTGGCCAAGGCTCAGCCATAACCCGCCGCCCCCTGTAGGAGCGGCCTTGTGCCGCGATAGGGCCGCAAAGCGGCCCCGGCTACTTCGGCATCGACGTCGAAATCCTGGGGCCGCTACGCGGCCCTTTCGCGGCACAAGGCCGCTCCTACAAAGGACGGCGATCAGGATGACGCGCGCGCAGAAGCCCTCAAGTCGCGATGTTCTTCATCGACAGGTGCCGCGCATACCAGGGCCGTTGCGGCACCTTGCGCAGCAGCCCACCGATCTTGTCGTCCTCGCCGAAGGTGATGCGCAAGGCCAGCTTCATGACCTCCACATCCATCTCCACCGACTTGCCCGGGCGCGTACCCGGCTCGGTGCTGCAGCCGTGGGTGTCCGGCCCCAGCCACGGGTCATCGACCTCCACCCAGCGGCCCGGGGCGAACCAGGCCACACCGTTGACCTGCTGGCGCCGAACCTGGCCAGGGTGGTAGCGCTCGTGGGCACGGAACCAGTCGTCGATGCGGTCGTCGATCCAGCCATGGAAGGCCCAGAACACAGGGTTGACGTGGGACGAGAACGGGTCGCCGAGAAAATCGTTTTCACGCCCGAACCAGCGCGCGGCGAAGTCCGCCGGGTCGCGGGCGAAGGGCACCGGCGCGCTGTTGATCGGGTCACGCGGCACCGACGCCCAGCACATGTGCAACCAGTCGTGCAGGTTCATCTCGAGCTCGGAACCGAAGGCGCCCAGCGACAGCTTCGACAGGTACTGCGGGTCCTGGTACTGCGATTCCCACACCTGGAAGTTGCTGCAGAACGTCTCGCCGGCCTTGATCGCCGCCACCCACTGGCCATAGGCCTCGTCCTCGGGCGCCTGCCAGCTGGGCGGCACGCAATGGCCGTCGTGGTTGTCGTGGTAACGGGCAAAACCTGCGCGGTCGAACTCCACGCTCGGTTGCGGCAGCGGGAAGCGCTGCCAGGAGGGCAAGTCCTGCAGGGTGCGGGCATGCATCAGCATGTGCCGGTGCATGAACAAGAAATCGATGCCCGAACCATTGCGGTGCTTGCGCGGCCCACGGGCATCGCGCTCCCGATCACGCGGGCCGGGCTGCCAGCCCAGGCCGCGCAGCGCGTTGTGTTTCTCCGGCGAAAGCTTGTGCCACTGGTCACGGGTCGCGTGCCACAACTGGTGGAACAGCCGGTGCTCGGCGCCGATCACCCAGTCCTGCATCTGCGCGGTATAGGGCAGGCGCTCACGTGCTTCGGGGAACGGGCGCTTGACCGCGACGAAGCGGCTGTCCTGCAACGGCAGCGTCAGCGGGCGGTCCAGGCGTTGAATGCGGCCGCTGAGGCTGCCCGGGCCGGCATTGGCAAAGGTGCCCCACACCTCGTCGAGGCTGGCCACGCACTCATAGCCCGGGCCACCCTTCTGGCTTATCAAGCGCCAGCGCACCTCGGCGCTGCTGGCACCAACCAGGTCACCCAGCACCCGGTAGGCCACCTCGCCGTCGCCACGCAGGCGTTCGCCGGTATCGACGAAGCCCCGCAGGCCACGGCCCTTGGTAGCGACATCGAAGAACATCTCCACCCCTTCCTTCGGCAGGCCGTCAAGGCCGCCATCGGCGCCGGCAAAGCGGATGTCCCAGACCCCGCGCAGCAAGTCTGCCAGCACCTGCCCGGCGGCGTCTGCCAGTTCGACGCTGGCCTCCCCCGGCGTGACCACGTCGTCCTGCGGGTCGTGGGTCAGCTCCTGGTGCGCGTAATAGGCCGCCGTGCCGGCAGCGCCCGCTACCGCCAGGCCTGCGATGAATCCTCGTCGAGAAATTGTCATTGCGCCTCAATCCGTCTGCCGCGTGGCGCGGCTTCTATCCAAGCTAGGACGGATGTCGGGTGGCTAAATTTAGCGGCCAAGGCGCTCGTCTGTTGAGTATCTCCCGTTGCCAGAGGTACCCCCCATGACCTCCCTGCTTGCCCGCCTGATCCGCCCCAGCAAAGCCACCGCCTACCGGATCTTCGACATCGAGCTTGCGGCCATCGTGGCCCTGAGCCCCTCGCTGTGCCGCTATGTCTTCAGCGGCCCTGACGTGGCCCAGATGAACACCCTGGCCCCCGACCAGCGTATCAAGCTGTTCTTCCCCACACCCGCAGGCGCTGCGCCCAGCCTGCCCAAGGACGGCCAGTGGCAGCAGGCACGCCGCCACCTGGCGCCGCAGGACACGCCGCCGATGCGCACCTACACCATTCGCGCCCTGCGCCGCGCAGCCTGCGAAGTGGAAGTGGACTTCGTCCTGCACGGGGTGAACGGCCCGGCATCGGCCTGGGCGACCACCGCCCGCATCGGTGACCGGCTGCAGATGGTTGCCCCCAACCTGGCCTATGCCGGCGACCCGGGCGGCTATGAATGGAAACCCCCGCGCAACGCCCGGCACATTCTGCTGGTGGGCGACGAAACCGCCCTGCCGGCCATCGCCGGCATCCTCGAACAGCTGGCCGACACCGCCCCCGAGCTTGCGGTGCAAGCCTTCATCGAAGTGCCCCTGGAAGACGACTGCCTGCCCCTGCGCCACAGCCCGGCAACCCGCCTGCACTGGCTGCCCCGTGATCTGCTGCGCAGCGAGCACGGCCAGGCCATGCGCCATGCCGTACAGGAACTGGCCAGCCTGCCAGCGGTGCGCACAGCGGCGCCCGGCAGGCTGGAAGAGATCGACATCGACACGCAGATTCTCTGGGAGCAGGCCAGCGGCGAGAGCAACAGTTTCCATGCCTGGATCGCCGGTGAATCAGGGGCAGTGATGGACATCCGCCGGCACCTGATCAAGACGCGCGGCTTGCCGCGTGAAAGCCTGACGCTGATGGGCTACTGGCGCGCCGGGCGGGTACTGGACTGAAAACCACTGGGGCCGCATTGCGCGGCCCCAGTGGTTGTCACGGTTCACTTCAACGTGCAGCAACCGCCGCCCGCACCGCTTCGGCAAAACGCCCGGCCACTTCGTCGATCTGCTCGGCGCTGATGATCAACGGCGGCAGGAAGCGCACCACCGCGCCATGCCGCCCGCCCAGTTCGAGGATCAACCCACGGCGCAGGCATTCACGTTGCACCTTCGGCGCCAGGGAACGACAGGCCGGCGGATGGCCCTGGGCGTCGAGTTTGCCGGCCGGATCCACCAGTTCCACCCCAAGCATCAAGCCACGGCCACGAATGTCGCCCAGCTGCGGGTAATCCTGCTGCAGGCGCTGCAGATGACCACGCAGGCGCTGGCCCATGGCTTCGGCGTGCTCGCACAGACGGTGCTCGACCAGGTAGTTGATGACGGCCGAGCCTGCGGCCATGGCCATCTGGTTGCCGCGGAAGGTGCCGGCATGGGCGCCTGGCAACCACTGGTCGAGCCAGTCGCGGTACACCATCACCGCCAGCGGCAGGCTGCCACCGATGGCTTTGGACAGCGTGACCACATCCGGGACGATACCCGCGTGCTCGAAGGCGAACATCCGCCCGGTACGGGCAAAACCGCTCTGGATCTCGTCGACGATCAGCGCCACGCCGGCCTGCTCGGTGATCCGGCGCAAGCCTCGCAGCCACTCGATATCCGCCGGGATCACGCCGCCTTCGCCCTGCACCACCTCGACGATCACCGCCGCCGGCAGCGCTACGCCGGCCTCGGGGTCGTTCAGCAGGTTTTCCAGGTAATGCAGGTTGGCGCGCACGCCCGCCTCGCCGCCCAGGCCGAACGGGCAACGGTAGTCATAGGGGTACGGCAAGAACTGCACGCCACTGTTGAGCAACGCACCCAGCGGCTTTTTCGGCCCCAGGCTGCCCATCAGGCTCAGCGCGCCCTGGGTCATGCCGTGGTAGGCCCCCTGGAACGCCAGCACCGTGCTGCGCCCGGTAGCAGTGCGCACCAGCTTCAACGCGGCTTCCACCGCGTCGGTACCGGTCGGGCCGCAGAACTGGATCTTCGCCTCGCTGCGCAGGGCCTCGGGCAGCACCCCGAACAGGTCCTGGACGAAACGGTCCTTGACCGGGGTGGTCAGGTCCAGGGTGTGCAGCGGCAACTCATCGGCCAGCACACGCTGGATCGCCTCGGTCACAACCGGGTGGTTGTGGCCCAGCGCCAGGGTCCCGGCGCCGGCCAGGCAGTCGATGAACTGGCGGCCCTCGACGTCCTCGACGTAGAGGCCACGGGCGCGCTTGAGCGCCAGCGGGATGCGCCGCGGGTAGCTGCGCGCGTTGGACTCCTGCTGCTGCTGGCGCAGCAGCAGGGGTGAGTCGGTGAACTCATACAAGGCCTGCGGCGCGTTGGCCGGCAGAACCTGGGCAAGGCTGGAAGCGGTCGACATCGGAAAAACCCTCGCAAGCAAGCGAATGTGCCCGCCACGCCCCTGTAACCGGATGTGTGTCGGGTTGTTATCGCTAGAAAAACGCTTGGGCGAGGTGTGGATTTAGCGGTTGCCGTGGGATTTGTTGTAGCAGTACCGGCCAGCATTACCTCTGTAGGAGCGGCCTTGTGCCGCGGATGGGGTGCGCAGCGCCCCCGGCATTCTAAGCGCCTGTCACATCCAGGGGCCGCTGCGCGACCCTTTCGCGGCACAAGGCCGCTCCTACAACGATGAAGCCAACGCCGATCACTTGGCCGAGCGCGCCGGCACATTCAACCACACCCGCAACCCATCGGCCTGGCTGTCGAAACGCAGGCTGCCCGCGCAACGCTGGGCGATGGCCTGGACGATTGCCAGGCCCAGGCCGCAACCGCCGCTCTGGCTGTTGCGCCAGAAGCGTTCGGTGAGGTGTTCGAGGTCTTCCTGGGCAATGCCCGGGCCATGGTCGCGCACCATGAAACCCACCTGCCCGTCCTGCGCCTGCACTTCCAGCTCCACCGCTGCATCGCCGCCGTGGCGCAGGGCGTTGTCCAGCAGGTTGCGCAGTGCCGCCACCGCCAAGGGCGCGGGCATGCCGAGGTAGACCTTGGCCGCCTCATCCGGCAAGCGCAGCAGAATGCGCCGGTTATCACCACCGCCTGCGTCCTGGACCGCCTGCAAGGCCACCTGTTCGGCGCTGCACTGCACCCCATCGTCGAACGACAGGCTGCCCTCGACCCGCGCCAGCATCAACAACTGCTCAAGCGTGCGGTGCATGCGGTCGGTGCCCTGCTCGGCATGCTCCAGCGCCTGCTCGCGTACCGCGCCGTCGGTCATGCGGGCCACCTGCAGGTGGGTCTTGATTGCGGTCAGTGGGCTGCGCAATTCGTGGGCGGCATCGTCGGTCAGGCGCCGCTCGCGCTCGAGGGTCTGGGCGATGCGCAGGAACAATTGGTTCTGGGTGTCGAGCAGCGGCTGCAACTCGCTGGGCAGGCCCGCCACCTGCAAGGGCTCGACACTGTCGGCGCGCCGCCTGCGCAACGCGTCGCGCATGCGGTTGAGCGGTTCCAGGCCCTTGCCCAGGCCGATCCACAGCAGCCCCAGGCTGCCCAGCAAGGCCATCAACACCGGCGCCGAGGCGGCCAGCAGGATCGACTGGTTCAGTGCCTCGCGCTCCTGGTGGCGGTCAGCCGTGGTGATCCGCACATCGCCGTGGTTGTAGGTGAAGGTGCGCCAGGAAGCGCCTTCGATGGTCTGGTCGCGAAAGCCACTGCGCTGGTCGTCCATCGCCCCGTCGTGCTTGTGGTTGCTGGCCAGCACCTCACCGCGCAGCGAGCTGACCTGGCAGGCCATGCCATCCGGCACGCTCAGCTGGTCGGCGGCAAAATGCGCCTCCTCGCCCTTGGCCGCCAGTGGCTGCGGCAACTGGTCGACGAGCCCGGCCACCATACGTGCCGAGGCCACCAGGCGCTGGTCCAGCGAGAACATCATCTGCTGGCGCAGGTCGCGCAGCATCCACGCCGCCGCCAAGGCCCAGATGACGATGAACACACTGCCGAGGATCAACGACAGCCGCACCCGCAGGCTCATGATGCAGCCCCCTCCGGCGCCTGCGCCGGCCCCAGCCGATAGCCCAGCCCGCGCACCGTCTCGACGATGCCATTGCCCAACTTGCGCCGCAGGTGGTGGATATGCACGTTCAAGGCGTTGCTCTCGACCTCGTCGCTGAAACCGTAGACGCAGTCCTTGAGCTGTTCGCTGGACAGCACCCGCCCGGGGTTCTGCAACAACGCCTGCAACAGCGCCTGCTCGCGTCGCGACAGGTCGACCGGCTGCCCGGCCAGGGTCGCCATGCAGCTGCTCGGGTCATAACACAGCGGGCCATGCTCGATCACGTTCACCGCCCGCCCCGCCACCCGACGCACCAGGGTGTGCAGGCGGGCTGCCAATTCGCGCAGGTCGAAGGGTTTGAGCAGGTAGTCGTCGGCGCCAGCCTGCAGCCCGTCGACCCGGTCGCTGACCGCGTCCCGCGCGGTCAGCACCAGCACCGGCAGTGCCTCGCCCTGTTGGCGCAGGCGGCGCAGCAGCTTCAGGCCGTCCTCGTCGGGCAGGCCCAGGTCGAGGATCATCACATCGAACTGTGCAGCCTGGAGCATCTGCCGCGCCTGCGACGCATTGCCCACCCGGTCGACGGTGAAACCCTGGGCCGCGAGCCCGGCGCAGATACCGCTGGCGATCAGGTCGTCGTCCTCGCAGAGCAGAACGTGCATGGTGGGGGCTCCTGGGATGGGGAAGCAGGTATTGCACAAGGCGGTGATTAAGGGGGGATTATGACGCTTGCCCGGGATTTCGTCGTGGCCACAATCGCGGTTTAACCTTCAGTTAATACCCCCCGGCCAGCATGGCCGCATTCCAAGCTCTGCCAAGGCGTCGACATGCGTGTGCTCCTGCTCTTCCTGACATTCCTGCTCGCCGGCCCGCTCCAGGCCAACCCGTTTGCCGCCAAACCGGATTTCCTGCCGGTGAACCAGGCCTTCGTGCTGACCCACGACCGCCTCGCCGACGGCCAGGTGCGCCTGCATTTCCAGATCCAGGACGGCTACTACCTCTACCAGAAGCGCCTGAAGTTCGACGGCCTGCCGCCCGAGCAGCACCCGCAATTGCCCCAGGCTGAAAACCACCACGACGAGTTCTTCGGCGACAGCGCGGTGTACCGCACCGAGCTGGAGCTGCTGTTGCCGGCCAACGCCAGCGGCGAGTTGCGCCTGGGCTGGCAAGGCTGCGCCGACGCCGGGCTGTGCTACCCGCCGCAAACCACACCGATCGCCCTGGGCGGCACGCAGGCGCCGGCGGCCGACCAGGCCAGCGACCAGGCCCTGGCCGGCACGCTGCAACAGAGCACCCTGGCCTGGAGCCTGCTGGCGTTCTTCGGCCTGGGTCTGCTGCTGGCCTTCACCCCTTGCTCGCTGCCGATGCTGCCGATCCTCGCCGGCCTGGTCATGGGCAATGGCGCCAGCGCCCGCCGTGGCTGGGTACTGGCCGGCGTGTATGTACTGAGCATGGCGCTGGTGTATGCCGCGCTGGGAGTGGTCGCCGCGCTGCTGGGTGCCAGCCTGCAGGCCTGGTTGCAGCAGCCTTGGCTGCTGGGCAGCCTGGCGGCGCTGTTCGTGCTGCTGGCCCTGCCGATGTTCGGGGCCTTCGAGCTGCAGTTGCCGGCGGCCCTGCGTGATCGCCTGGACCGCGCCGGGCAAGGCACCCGCGGCGGCAATCTGTATGGCGCGGCACTGCTCGGCGCCTTGTCGGGGTTGCTGATGGGCCCGTGCATGACCGCGCCATTGGCGGGCGCGCTGCTGTACATCGCCCAGAGCGGCGATGTGCTGCACGGTGCGCTGGTGCTGTTCAGCCTGGGGCTGGGCATGGGCGTGCCGCTGCTGTTGCTGGTGACCCTGGGTAATCGCTACCTGCCACGCCCGGGCGCCTGGATGAACCTGGTCAAGGGCCTGTTCGGCTTCGTGTTCCTGGCCATGGCCCTTTACACCGTACGCACCCTGCTGGCCGAGCCCTTGCTGCTGGCCCTGGCCGGCGCGTGGCTGATCGCCCTGGGCTGGGCCGCCTGGCCGGCCCTGCACCGTTTGCCAGCCCTGCGCGCGGTGCCGCTGCTGGGCGCCCTGTGGGGTGGCCTGCTGTTGGTCGGTGCGGCAGCGGGTGGCAGCAACCTGTGGCAGCCGCTGCAGCCCTTCGCGGGCACGGCCAATAGCGCCGCCCAGGCCAGCGCCCATGACGCCTTCGTCACGGTCAAAAACCCCGCCGACCTGCAGCGCGAACTCGATGCCGCCAAGGCCCGTGGCCAGTGGGTGCTGGTGGACTACTATGCCGACTGGTGCGTGTCGTGCAAGGTCATGGAGAAACAGGTGTTCGGCCGTGCCGATGTACTGGCCAGCCTCGACGGCGTGCACCTGCTGCGCCTGGATGTCACCGCCGACACGCCGGCCAGCCGCGAACTGCTGCAGCGCTACCAGGTGCCAGGCCCGCCCAGCCTGATCTGGGTCGGCCCGGAAGGCGATGAACGCCGCGCCCGGCGAATCACCGGCGAAATCGACGCCGCAGGCTTCCTGCAACACTGGGCCCAGACCAGGAGCCAAGGCTGATGCTGACCGTCACCCTCGGGCCATTGACCATGGCCCTGAACCACTTGCTGTTGCTCGCTGCGCTGGGCATTGCCTGCCTGGTCGGCTGGCGCGTGGCCAAGCGCGGTGGCGAGAACCCCGAGTCGGCGTTGTTCAATGTGTTTTTGCTGGGCTTGCTATGCGCCCGCCTGGGCTTCGTCCTGGCCTACTGGCCGATGTACCGCGACGAACCGCTGCAAGTCATCGATATCCGTGACGGTGGCTTCCTGCTCTGGGGCGGCCTGTTCGGCATCGTGCTGGGTGCACTCTGGCAAGGCTGGCGCCGCCCCGGCCTGCGCCGCCCACTGGGTTGGGCGCTGGCCAGCGGCGCCCTGTTCTGGGTGCTGGGCGGCCTGGGCAGCCACCTGTACAGCAAAGGCACCGAATTGCCGCAGTTGACCCTGCGCGACAACCGCGGCCAGGCAGTGGCGCTGCACGATTACCGTGGGCGCCCGCTGGTGATCAATATCTGGGCTACCTGGTGCCCGCCGTGCCGCCGCGAAATGCCGGTGCTGCAGCAGGCTCAGCACGACTACCCCCACGTGACCTTCCTGTTCGTCAACCAGGGCGAAACGCCCGAAAACGTCAGCACCTTCATGGCCACCACCGGCCTGATGCTGTCCCACGTGCTGTTCGACGGCACCGGCGAGCTGGCACGCAAGGTCGGCTCCATGGCCCTGCCCACCACCCTGTTCTACAACGCCGAAGGGCGGCTGGTCGGCAGCCACCTGGGCGAGCTGTCGCGGGCCAGCCTGCGCCACGCCCTGGAACCCTTCGACCGCGCCGACGCGCCCGCCCCACAAGGAAACTGACATGCGCTTGAATGCCCTGCTGCCCCTCACCCTCGCCCTGCTGGCCGCCCCCGCGCTGCAGGCAGAAGAACTGCCCAAGGCGATCCAGCAACTGCAAGCCAAGGGCGCGGTGATCAAAGGCAGCTTCGATGCCCCCAATGGCCTGCGCGGCTACGCCGCCGAGTACCAGAACAACGGCATCGCCCTGTACCTCACGCCCGACGGCAAGCACGTGCTGGTCGGCAGCCTGTTCGACGAGCAAGGCAAGGACCTCAGCGCCGAGCCGCTGGAGAAACTGGTGTACGCCCCAATGAGCAAGGCGATCTGGGCAAAGATGGAAAAGACCGCCTGGATTGCCGACGGCAAGGCCGACGCACCGCGTATCGTCTACCTGTTCAGCGACCCCAACTGCCCGTACTGCAACATGTTCTGGCAGCAGGCCCGGCCGTGGGTCGAGTCGGGCAAGGTGCAACTGCGCCATATCATGGTCGGCATCATCCGCGAGGACAGCCCGGGCAAGTCCGCCGCCCTGCTCGCCGCCAAGGACCCAAGCAAGGCCTTGCTGGCCCATGAGTCGGCGGGCAAGGCGAGCACGCTCAAGGCGCTGGAGAAAGTGCCGGAAGCGGTGCAGAAGAAGCTCGAGGGCAACCAGGCGTTGATGGAAGAGCTGGGGCTGGCAGCGACGCCGGCGATTTTCTTCCAGGATGAGAATGGGCAGTTGCAGAGCCAGCAAGGGGCGCCACGGCCGGAGATGCTGGGCAAGATCCTCGGCAAGCGTTGAATGGTCGCAGTCCTGTGCCGGCCCCTTCGCGGGTAAACCCGCTCCCACAGATACGCCGCTGGATTGAAGATTGCGGTGTACCTGTGGGAGCGGGTTCACCCGCGAAGGGGCCAACGCGGATTTCCCGACTAAGTCAGAGCGCCTCCAGCTCCGCCATCAGATCACTCAACCGATCCACCTTGTCCTCATCCAGCGCACTGCCCTGCAGCCCCTGCACGTAAGCCGCCAACTCCTCCACCGTGCTGCACTCGAACATCGCCCGCAGCGGCACGTTGAGCGACAACGCTTTCTGCACCCGCGAGGCGATCTGCGTGGCCAGCAGCGAATGCCCGCCCAACTCGAAGAAGTTGTCGCGCACCCCTACCCGCTCGGCCTTGAGCACGTCGGCCCAGATGCCGGCCAGGGTCTCTTCCAGCTCGCTGCGCGGCGCCAGGTAGTCCTGGCTGTGCTGGCCGCCGATATCGATGGCCGGCAGCGCCTTGCGGTCGAGCTTGCCGTTGGCATTGTGCGGCAGGCTGCCGAACCAGCCCCAGTGCAGCGGCACCATGTACTCCGGCAGCTCGGCACGCAGGCGTTGCTTGAGCTGGTCGAGCAGCGCGGCATCGGCCTCGACACCTTGATGGGCCACCAGGTAGCCGACCAGGTGCTTGCCGTTGACGCCTTCCTGCACACCCACGGCGGCATCGCGCAGCTCGGGCTGTTCGTGCAGGCGCGCCTCGATCTCGCCCAGCTCGATGCGGTAGCCGCGGATCTTCACCTGGTGGTCGATACGGCCGACATATTCCAGCACCCCGTCCGGGCGACGACGCGCCAGGTCACCGGTGCGGTACAGGCGTTCGCCCGGGGCACCGAACGGATGCGGGATGAAGGCCTGGGCGGTGCGCAGCGGGTCCCCCACGTAACCGCGGCCCACCCCGGTACCGGCGACGCACAGCTCACCCACGGCACCCAGCGGCACCAGTGCCTGGTCCTCGCCCAGCAGGTACAGGCGGTTGTTGTCGGTCGGCGTGCCGATCGGCAGGTAACTGCCCTGGGTCGATTCGAGATCGACGCGGAAGAACGCCACGTCATCCGAGCACTCCGCCGGGCCATAGGCGTTGACCAGGCCGATGGCCGGGTAACGCTGCAGCCACTGTGCGGCCAGCTCCGGCGGCATCGCCTCGCCGGTCGGCAGCATCCAGCGCAGGCCGTCCAGCGCCTGGTGATCGTTGGCCAGCATGCCCTGGATTAGCGACGGCACGCTTTCCAGCACGGTGATGCCGGTGGCCTGCACATGGGCCAGCAAGCCTTGCGGATCATGGGCGATGGCGTTCGGCACGATCTCCACCGTGGCGCCGAACAACGGCGCGGCGAGGAACTGCCAGACCGAGATATCGAAGCTCTGCGACGCGGTCTGGGCGATCACATCCCGCTCGTCCAGCACCAGGTACGGCACCTTGCTCAGCTGGTTGTTGAGCATGCCGCGCTGCTCGACCATCACGCCCTTGGGCAGGCCGGTAGAGCCGGAGGTGTAGATCACATAGGCGAGGTTGTCCGGCGCACTGTGGATGCCCGGGTTGTGGCTGGCCACGTTGCTCGCCTGCACCTCTTCCCACACCAGCAGTTTCGGCCGGACCGCGCCGGCCACTTCGTCGAGCAACTGGCGCGCCTGTTCGGCGCAGGCCGCGCTGCACACCAGCACTGGCGTACGGCTCAGTTCGACGATGCGTTGCAGGCGTGCCGACGGCAGGCCTGGGTCCAGCGGCAGGTAGCCGGCACCGGCCTTGAAGCTGCCGACGATCATGCCCAGCAGCGCCAGGCCACGCTCGGCCAGCAAGGCCACCGGCTGGTCAATGGCCACACCGGCCGCGACCAGGGCGTGGCCCAGGCGGTTGGCCGCCAGGTTCAGCCCCGCGTAGTCGAACGACGCCTCCAGGCAACGGGCGACGGTGCGCTGTGGATGCGCAGCAACCCGTGCCTCGAACTGCGCGACGTAGCTCTGCTCCAGGGCATAGGCGTGCTCGGTGCGGTTGCAGTCGTCCAGCAGGAAGCGCTGTTCATCCGCGCCGAGCAGCGGCAGTTCACCCACCTCACCTTCGAAACCGTCCACCAACGCCAGCAGCAGGCGCTTGAACTCGCCCAGCAGGCGCTCGACGCTTGGGTAGTCGAAGTAACGCTGGTCGAACGACAGGTGCAGGCCCAGGTCGTCGCCCGGGTAGCACACCGCGGTCAGCGGGAAGTTGGTGTGGGTACGGCCCGAGTCGGAGCTGGCGTTCAGGTGCTGGGCATGGTCGAGCACGGCGGTTTCCACCGGGGCGTTCTCGAACACGAACAGGCTGTCGAACAGCGGCTGGCCCTTGGGCAGTTCGCTGCACTCCTGGATCGCCACCAGCGGCAGGTATTCGTACTCGCGCAGCTGCATGTTGCGGTCGAGCAAGCCTTGCAACCACTGGCGCACGCTGCGGCGCTCACCCGGCTGCGGCAACTGCACGCGCAGGGCAATGCTGTTGATGAACAGGCCGACCGTGCGCTGCATCTGCGGCAGGCTCACCGGGCGCCCGGCCACGGTCACGCCGAACACCACGTCGCGCTCGCCGCTGCAGCGGGCCAGGGTCAGGGCCCAGGCCGCCTGGGCGAAGGTGTTGACCGTCAGCTGGTGGGCCTGGGCCAGTTCGCGCAGGCGGGCACCTTCGGTGACGTCCAGGCGGGTGTAGCAGTCGCCGACCACCATGCCGTCACCGGCATGATCATGGCGCAGCGGGCGGTCACTGGGGATTGCCGTGGCACGTTCAAAACCGGCCAGGTTGGCCTGCCACCACTGGCGCGCCTCGCCCAGGTCCTGGCGTTGCAGCCAGCCGATGTAGTCGCGGTAGCGCGGCGGCACCGGCAGCTGGGCCTGGCGGCCTTCACCGAGGGCCTGGTAGAGCTCGAAGAAGTCGTTCATCAACAGCGAACGGCACCAGGCATCGATCAGGATGTGGTGGTTGCTCATCATGAACCAGTAGCGCTCATCGGCCACGCGCACCAGGCGCAGGTGGAACGGCGCCTCGCGCAGCAGCTCGAAGCCGGCCTCGCGTTCCTGCTTGTGCAGGGTTTGCAGGCGCTGTTCCTGGGCGTCGTCGTCGAGGCCGCGCCAGTCCTGGTAGTCCACCGGCGTGTTGCCGGCCTTGTGGATGATCTGCAGCATCGCTTCGCCGGCGTTCCAGCTGAACGAGGCGCGCAGCGCTTCGTGGCGGGCGACCACGGCCTGCCAGGCCTGGGCGAAGCGCTCGGGGTCGAGGGCACTGTTGATGCGGTAGCGGTCCTGCATGTAGTACAGGCCGGTGCCCGGCTCCAGCAGGGTGTGCAGCAGCAGGCCTTCCTGCATCGGGGTCAGCGGGTACACGTCCTCGATCTGCGCGGCGGGCACCGGCAGTGCGTCGATCTGCTCCTGGGTCAGTTGCGCCAGGGGGAAGTCCGACGGGGTGAAGCTGCCGTTGCCATCGGCCAGGCAGTGGCCGACCAGCGCCAGCAGTTCCTGGCGATAGGCCTCGGCCAAGGTGGCGATGGTGGCCTCGTCGTAACGCTCGGCGCTGAAGCTCCAGCGCAGTTGCAGGGCACCGCCGTACACCTGGCCATCCACACTCAGCCAGTTCGGCAGCGACGCGTCCAGGTCCTGGGCCAGGCCTGCCGGCGCATCCAGTGGCTGGAACAGCGCGGCCTGGTCGAACTGCTGGTCGAACTGGCCGAGGTAGTTGAAGGTGATGCGTGCCTGGGGCAGCGCCGCCATGCGCTCACGGCCGGCGTCATCGGCCAGGTAGCGCAGCACGCCATAGCCCTGGCCTTTGTGCGGCACCTGGCGCAGTTGCTCCTTGATGCGCTTGATCGATGCTGCGCGGGCCACCTCGCCTTCGGCCATGTCCGGGCTCAGGCTGAGCGGGTAGGCGTTGGTGAACCAGCCGACGCTGCGGGTCAGGTCCATGTCTTCGAACAGGCCGTCGCGGCCATGGCCCTCAAGCTGCACCAGCACCTGCTCGTCACCGCTCCAGCGGCACAGGGTGCGCGCCAGCGCGGTCAGCAACAGGTCGTTGACCTGGGTGTGGTAGGCCGCCGGCGCTTGTTGCAGCAACTGGCGGGTCTGCTCGACATCGAGTTCGATGGCAAGGCTCTGGGCATGGCGGTGCAGGTTGCCGCCCTGGGGGTGATCGCAAGGCAGCTCGTGGCGCGCGTTGCCCAGCTGGTTTTCCCACCAGCCCAGCTCGTCGCGCAGTGAATCGCTGCCGGCGTAGCTGGCCAGGCGCGCGGCCCAGTCGCCCACGGCGTGGGTCTTGGCGGTCAGGGTTTGCCCGCGATACAGCGCTTGCAGGTCTTCGAGCAGCACACGCCAGGACACACCATCGACCACCAGGTGGTGGATCGCCAACAGCAGGCGCTGGGCGCCCTGCCCGTTGCTGACCAGCAAGGCGCGCAGCAGCGGGCCCTGCTCAAGGTCGAGGCTGCGCTGTACGTCGCTGTACAACGCCTGGCAGTCGTTGAAGTCGGCCACGGTAGCGGTCCACAGCAGCGGCTGGTTGTGCGGCTGGGCGTATTCGCCCTGCCAGCGGCCCTGGGCCTGGCTGAAGCGCAGGCGCAGGCTGTCGTGGTGCGCCACCAACGCGGCCAGGGCCTGTTCCAGTTTTTCCGCCTGCAGCGGCTGGCGTGCTTCGAGCAGCACGGCCTGGTTCCAGTGCTGGGGTTGCGGCACTTCGCTGTCGAAGAACCAGTGCTGGATCGGCGTCAGGCCGCTGCGCCCCTGGCGCGGGCCTTGCTCGATGTCGCTCGGTGCTTCGCTGCGGGTGACTACCGCGGCCAGGGTCTGGATGGTCTGGTGCTGGAACAGGTCGCGCGGGGTGAACTGCAGGCCCAGCTGGCGGGCGCGGCTGACCACCTGGATCGACAGGATCGAGTCGCCGCCCAGCTCGAAGAAGTTGTCCTGCACGCCGATGCGCGAAACGTTGAGCACATCACGCCAGATCTGCGCCAGTTGCGTTTCCAGCTCGTTGGCCGGGGCCTGGTAGTGCTGGCGCGCCTGCTCAAGGTCCGGCGCCGGCAGCGCACGGCGGTCGAGCTTGCCGTTGCCCATCAGCGGCAGGCTGTCGAGCAGCACCAGGTGCGCAGGCACCATGTAGTCCGGCAGGTGCTGGCGGGCATCGGCCTTGACCGCTTCGCGCAGCGCGGCCTGGGCCTCGCCGTCGGCGCTGGCCTGTTTGCACACCAGGTAACCCACCAGCTGCTTGCCGCCCGGCAGGTCGAGGGCCAGGACCACGGCCTCGTCGACATCCGTGTGTTCCTGCAGGCGGCTTTCGATCTCACCCAGCTCGATGCGGAAACCGCGGATCTTCACTTGCTGGTCGGCACGGCCGACGTACTCCACCAGGCCATCGGCGCGCAGGCGCACCAGGTCGCCGGTGCGGTACAGGCGCCCGCCGTCATGGCAGAACGGGTCGGCGACGAAGCGCTCGGCGCTCAGGCCCGGGCGGTCGTGGTAACCCTGGGCCAGGCCCGCGCCGCCGACGTACAGCTCACCGATACCGCCTTGCGGCAGCAACGCCAGGTCCTCGTCGAGGATGTACGCGGTACGGGCACCGATCACCCGGCCAATCGGCACACTGCCGGCGTCGCCGGGCATCTCGTCCGGGGCCAGGCAGGCCAGCGGCATCACCACGGTTTCGGTCGGGCCGTAGGCGTTGAAGAACTGCTGCGGGGCGAACGCCTGGCGAATGCGTTGCAGGTGCTCGCCGGTCAATGCCTCGCCGCCGGTGATCACCAGGCGGACCGGCAACTGCTCGCCCTGCCCGGCCAGGTACTGGGCCAGCTGGCTGCCGTAGCTCGGGGTAAAGCCGAGGATGCTCACCTGCTGCTCGCGCACCAGCTGGCAGATCTCTTCGGCGCCCCATTGGCCCTGGGCACGCAGCACCACGCGGGCACCGCACAGCAGCGGCGTCAGCAGGCGTTCGCTGGCGGCGTCGAAGTTGATCGAGTAGAAGTGCAGCTCGCAGTCGTCGCTGCGCATGCCGAACTCGGCGATCACCGCCTGGCAGTGCATGGCGATCTCGCCATGGCTGACCACCACGCCCTTGGGCTTGCCGGTGGAGCCGGAGGTGTAGATCAGGTAGGCCTGGTGCTGCGGCAGGTTGAGGTTGTCCAGCGGCGCGTCGCTGTAGGCGGACAAGCGCGCGGCATCGTCCTCCAGGTTCCAGCTGACCACCCCGGCGGGCAACTCGCCCAAGGTTTCAAGCAGGCTGCGCTGGCCGATCAGCACGCCCAGGCGGCTGTCTTCGATCATGTAGCGCAGGCGGTCGAGCGGGTATTCCGGGTCCAGCGGCACATAGGCGCCACCGGCCTTGAGGATGGCCAAGAGGCCCACCACCATTTCCAGCGAACGCTCCAGCGCCAGGCCCACCCGCACCTGCGGGCCGACACCGCGCTCGCGCAGGGCGCGGGCCAGGCGGTTGGCCTGCTGGTCGAGTTCGGCGTAGCTCAGGTGCTGGCCTGCGAAGGTCAGCGCCAGCGCGTCGGGGGTGCGTTCAGCCTGGGCCGCAAACAGGCCATGGAGCGTCTGGTTCAGCTCGAAGTCCTGCTGCCCCTGCAACTGGCCCACCAGCACCTGCTGCTCGGCCTCGGCCAGCATCGGCAGTTCGCACAGGCGCTGCGCCGGGTTGTCCAGCAGCGCTGCCAGCAACTGCTGCCAGTGTTCGGCCATGCGCGCGATGCGCGGTTCATCGAACAGGTCGCGGCTGTAGGTGAAGCAGCAGCCCAGGCGGCCATCGAGGTCGGTGACTTCCAGGTACAGGTCGAACTTGGTGGCGCTGGCATCGTTCAGCAGGTAGTCCACCTGCATGCCCACCAGTTCCCGGCTTTGCTGGAAGGCCCAGCGCTGCACGTTGCACATCACCTGGAACAGCGGGTTGTAGGCGCTCGAACGCGGCGGCTGCAGCGCTTCGACCAGCTGGTCGAACGGCAGGTCCTGGTGCGACTGGCCATCGATGATGGCGGTGCGCACCTGGTCGAGCAGCGCGTTGGCGCTCATCTGCCCGTCCACCTCGCAGCGCAGCACCTGCGTATTGAGGAAGGCGCCGATCAGCCCTTCGCTTTCCGGGCGGATGCGGTTGGCCACCGGTGCGCCGATGCGCAGGTCGCGCTGGCCGCTGTAGCGGTGCAGCAGGGCGGCCAGGGTGGCGGTCATGGTCATGAACATCGTCAGGCCGCGTTGGCCGTTGAAGGCATGCACGCGCTTGACCAGTGCCGGGTCGAGGTCGAAACGGTACAGCTCGCCGCGGTGGCTCTGCACCGCCGGGCGCGGGCGGTCGGCCGGCAAGGCCAGCACCGGGTGCTCGTCGCCCAGGCGCTCTTTCCAGTAAGCCAGCTGGCGCGCGCCCTCGCCGCTTTCCAGCCACTGGCGCTGCCACACGCTGTAGTCGAGGTACTGCACCGGCAGCGGCGCCAGCGGCGATTCGCGCTCGTCGACGAAGGCTTCGTAAAGCTCGCCCAGTTCGCGGGCGAAGATGTCCATGGCCCAGCCTTCGGTGACGATGTGGTGCAGGGTCAGCACGAAGTAGTGCTCGCGCTCGCCGGCCTTGACCAGGCAGGCACGCAGCAGCGGGCCGCGTTCCAGGTCGAACGGCTGGTGCGCCTGGTCGTCAGCCAGTTGCTGCAGGCGTTGTTGGCGGGCATCGTCGGGCAAGGCACTGAAATCGTGCCATTGCAGTTGCAGGTGGCTGTCGTCGTCCACGCACTGGTAAGCCTTGCCGTCGATGCTCGGGAAGGTAGTGCGCAGGGTTTCGTGGCGCACGATCAGCGCCTGCAGGGCGCGCTCGAAGGCGTCCACGTGCAGCACGCCCTTGAAGCGGGCCATGCCACCGACGTTGTAGGCCGGACTGTCCGGTTCCATCTGCCAAAGGATCCACATGCGCTGCTGCGAGTACGACAGCGGCACGGCCCGGCGGCGGTCGACCCGGGCGATGGTGCCTTGCAGGTTGCGCTCGCCGTTGTCGCGCAGGCGGGCGATCTCGGCGCAGAACGCGCCCAGCTCGCTGGCCTCGAACAGGGCCTTGAGCGGCAGTTCGACGTCCAGCGCCTGGCGGCTGCGCGAGACGATCTGGGTGGCCAGCAGCGAGTGGCCGCCGAGGGCGAAGAAGTCGTCGTGCAGGCCCACCTGCGGCAGGTTCAGCACTTCGCGCCAGATCGCGGCCACCTGCTGTTGCAGTTCGGTTTGTGGCTCGACGTGTTCACGCTGCTGCCACACCGGCGCTGGCAGTGCCTTGCGGTCCACCTTGCCGCTTGGGCCGATAGGCATCTGTGCCAGGTGGATGAGTTGCGCCGGCACCATGTAGGCCGGCAGGCGCTCGGCCAGTGCGGCAAGCACGCTGGCGGTCTGTTCGATGCCGCTGTAGTAGCCGACCAGCTGGGCGCCGACGGCGTCCTTGTGGATCAGCACCAATGCCTGTTCCACGCCCGGTTGCGCCAGCAATACCGCCTGCACTTCTTCCGGTTCGACGCGGAAGCCGCGCACCTTGACCTGCTGGTCGAGGCGCCCGAGGTACTCCAGGGATTCGCTGCGCACGTGCCAGCGGGCACGGTCGCCGCTGCGGTACAGGCGTGCGCCCTCACCGTCCGGCTGTGGCACGAAGCGCTCGGCGGTCAGGCCGGGGCGGCCAAGGTAGCCACGGGCAAGGCCCGCGCCACCCAGGCACAGCTCGCCCGGTACGCCTGGCGGGGTCAATTCGAATTCATCGTCCAGCACCCGGCACAGCACGTTGCCCAGCGGGCGGCCGATCGGCGAGCGCTCACCGTCGCTGGCCTGGCAGTGCCAGTGGGTAACGTTGATCGCGGTTTCGGTCGGGCCATAGCGGTTGTGCAGCTGCACCTGGGGCAGTAGCTGCAGCACGCGGTCGCGCAGGGCCGCGCTCAGCGCCTCGCCGCCGGAGAACAGTCGGCGCAGGCTGGTGCAGCCAGCCGCCAACGGCTCTTGCACGAACACCTGCAGCAGCGGCGGCACGAAGTGCAGCGTGGTCACGCTGTGCTGCTGGATCAGCTGGGCAATGCGCTGCGGGTCGCGGTGCTCGCCGGGGCCGGCCAGTACCAGCTTGCAGCCAGTGATCAACGGCCAGAAGCACTCCCACACCGACACGTCGAAGCTGATCGGCGCCTTCTGCATCAGCACGTCGTTTTCACCCAGCGCGTAGGCCTGCTGCATCCACTGCAGGCGCTCGGCCAGGGCGCCATGGGTGTTGCCCACACCCTTGGGCTGGCCGGTGGAGCCGGAGGTGTAGATCACGTAGGCGAGGTTGTCGCCGTGCAGGTGCAGGCCCGGGGCCTGGCTCGGCCAGCTGTCCAGGTGCAGCTGGTCGAGGGCGATGGCACTCACGCCGTCAACCTGCGGCAGGGTTTGCAGCAGGCCACTGTGGCTGAGCAGCAGGCCGGCGTTGCAATCCTTGAGCATGTAGGCCAGGCGTTCGGCCGGGTAATCGACGTCCAGCGGCACATAGGCACCGCCGGCCTTGAGGATGGCCAGCAGGCCCACCAGCAGTTGCGGCGAGCGCTCGAGGGCGATGGCCACGCAGGTGTCCGGGCCGACGCCCTTGTCGCGCAGGTAGTGGGCCAGGCGGTTGGCCTGCTGGTGCAGCTCAGCGTAAGCGAGCTGGCCGCCGTCCCACACCAGCGCGGTGCGCTCGGGGGTCAGTCGGGCCTGTTCGTTGAGCTGCTCGACCAGCAGCTGTTGTGGCTGCGCGGCCGGAGCCTGGCCCCAGTTCAGCAGTTGTGTGCGGCTCGGTTCATCGAGCAGTTGCACCTCACCCACCGCCAGGTGCGGCTGGGCACAGACTTGTTCGAACAGCGCCAGCAGATGGTTGGCCAGGCGCTTGACGGTGGCCGCCTCGAACAACCCGGCGGCGTAGTCGAAGGCCAGGGTCAGGCGGCCCTGGTGGTCCTCCTCGCTGTGCAGTTGCAAGTCGAACTTGGCCTCGCGGCTGTGCCACGGCAGTTCCTCGGCCAACAGGCCGGGCAAACGGCGCAGCGCCGAAAGGTCGCGCTGCTGATGGTTGAACATGGCCTGGAACAGGCCCTGCTCGCGCGCCTGGGGCAGCGCCTCGACCAGTTGTTCGAACGGCAGGTCCTGATGGGCCTGGGCGTCGAGAGTGGCCTGGCGCACCTGGGTCAGCAGTTGCGCGAACGGCAGGCGGCCATCGAGTTCGGCACGCAGCACCTGGGTGTTGATGAAGAAGCCGACCATGCCCTGGGTTTCCAGGCGCGGGCGGTTGGCGTTGGGCACGCCGACGCGGATATCACTTTGGCCGCTGTAGCGGTGCAGCAGCGCCTGCCAGCCGGCCAGCAGCACCATGAACAGGCTGGCCTGCTGGTCGCGGGCCAGGTCCTTGAGGGCAGCGGCGAGTTTGGTCGACACCTTCAGGCTGTGACGCGCGGCGCGGTTGTGCTGCTGGCTGGCGCGGGGCTGGTCGGTGCACAGGTCGAGCACCGGCAGCTCATCGCCCAGGGCGTTCTTCCAGTAATCGAGCTGGCGGGCGCTTTCGCCGTCGGCCAGCCACTGGCGCTGCCAGGTGCCGTAGTCGGCGTAACCCAGCGGCAATTCGGGCAACGCTACCTGGCCTTGTGCTGCGTACAGGCGGGCGAACTCGTCGAGCAGGATATTCAGCGACCAACCGTCGGCGACGATGTGGTGCAGGGTCACCCACAGCTGGTGCTCTTCGTCGTCAAGGCGGGCAAGGGTCACCCGCAGCAGCGGGCCCTGGCGCAGGTCGAACGGCCGCTGCGCTTCGTCTTCGCGGCGCGCGGCCACTTCGGCGGGCTCCAGCCCTTCGAGGTCGCAGTGCTGGAGGCTGAACGCAAGGCTCGGCAGGATGCGCTGCACGGCCTGGCCATCGACCTCGTCGAACAGCGTACGCAGGGATTCGTGGCGGGCCACCAGGGCCTGGAAGCTGGCCTGCAGCGCGGCCTGGTCCAGCTCGCCGCGCAGGTGCAGGCCGGCGGGGATGTTGTAGGCGGCGGACGCAGGCTCCAGTTGCCACAGCAGCCACAGGCGGTTCTGCGCCAGCGACTGTGGCAGGGCTTGATCGCGGCCCTGGGTGGCGATGGTGCCGGCGGCGCTGGCACCTTCGGCGATGATGGCCGCCACGGCAGCGCTGTACTCGGCCAGGGTCGGTGCTTCGAACAGGGTGCGCAGGTTCAGCTGGATACCCAGTTCGTCGCCAAGGCGCGCGGTCACCTGGGTGGCGGCGATGGAGTTGCCGCCCAGCAGCAGGAAGTGATCATCCGCCGCCACGGCCTCGACCTTGAGCAGCTCGCGCCAGATACCCGCGATGCGTGCCGGCAGGTCACTGCCCGCGACGTCTGCGCTGTGCTGCGCTGCGACAGACGGGAAGCGTGCGTAGCAATCCAGGCTGCCGTCGTTCATGCGCAGGCGGCAGGCCGAGCGCTGCAGCTTGCCGCTGGAGGTCTTGGGCAAGGCGCCGGGGTTGAGCAGCAGCACCACCGCCGGGGCCTGGCGGCAGGCGTCGGCGATCACTCGGCGCAGGGTGTTGATCAGTGCCTCGGGCGTGTGCGCCTTCTGCACGTTGCGGCTGATCTCCACCGCCACGCCGATGCCCTCCTCGCCCTGGTCGTCGACGGCGAACACCGCCACCCGGCCTTTGCGCAGCACGTCCACTTCACGCTCCAGGGTCTTTTCCAGATCCTGCGGGTAGAGGTTCTGGCCACGGACGATGAGCATGTCTTTCAGCCGGCCGGTGACGAACACTTCGCCGTCGCGCATGAAGCCCAGGTCGCCGGTGCGCAGCCAGGTCTGGCCATCCCTCTCGACGAAGGTGCGGGCGCTGGCTTCGGGGTTGCGCCAGTAGCCCAGGGCGATGCTCGGGCCGCCGGCCCAGATCTCGCCGACCTGGTTGTCGCCCAGCACCTGCATCTGCTGCGGTTCGACGATGCACACGGCGTGGCCTGGCTGCGGGTAGCCGCAGCTCATCAGCACACTGCCCTGACCCGGCACGGCGCGGTTGGCGGCGAAGGCCTCGGCGTCCAGTTCCAATGCGCCGATGCCCTGGCCACGGCGGCTGCCGCTGACGAACAGGGTGGCCTCGGCCAGGCCATAGCTGGCGAAGAAGCTGCTGGCCTGGAAGCCGCAGCGGGTAAATTTTTCGGCGAAGGTGTCGAGGCTGTCCTGGCGGATCGGCTCGGAGCCGGAATAGGCCACGCGCCAGCGGCTGAGGTCGAGCCCGGCCAGGGCGGCCTCGCTGACCCGCTCGCTGCACAGGCGGTAGGCGAAGTCCGGACCGCCGCTGATGGTGCCGCCGTACTCGCTGATGGCCTGCAGCCAACGCTGCGGCCGGGCGAGGAAGTAACCCGGCGACATCAGCACGCAGGGCACGCCGCTGAAGATAGGTTGCAGCAGGCCGCCGATCAGGCCCATGTCGTGGTACAGCGGCAGCCAGCTGACGATCACATCGTCGGGGTTCAGGTCGATGCCGAAGCCCTGGCGGATCAGCTGTTCGTTGGCCACCAGGTTGCCGTGGCTGACCTGCACGCCCTTGGGCAGCGCGGTGGAGCCGGAGGTGTACTGCAGGAAGGCGATATCGTCATGGGACAGCGCAGGTTCACGCCACTGTTCGGCCAACTGTGGGTCGAGACTGTCCACGGCCAGCAGGAGCGGGGCATTGTCCCCGACCAGCGCTTCCAGGCCCTGCAAGCTGTCACACAGCGCCTCTACCGTCAGCAGCAGGCGCGGCTGGGCGTCGTCGATGATCGACAGCAGCCGTTCCTGGTGGTGCTGGCGGGCAGACTCCGGCGGGTAGGCCGGCACCGCGATCACCCCGGCATACAGGCAGCCGAAGAACGCCGCAACGTAGTCCGGGCCGCTGGGGAACAGCAGCACGGCACGCTCACCGAATCCGGCACGGGCCTGCAACGCGGCGGCAATGGCGCGCGCGCGGTGGTCGAGGTCCCGGTAGCTGAGCACCGCCTGCTCGCCTGGCGCATCGGCCAGAAAGCGCAAGGCGATGCGCTCCGGGGTCTGCTCGGCGCGTTGCGCCAGGGCCTGGACCAGCGAGTGCGGGAGTTCGAAGGCGTCCGTCATGGAGTGTTCCTGCCAGTGTCTGGTTGAGTCGTGCCGAGGCTGTGCCACGCCAGCTTGGCGGGCAGCGCTGGGCAGCCGGATGTACACAGGGGAACGGATGGACAGGGGAAGAAATTAGCCCCGCCGGGCTGCAGGCAGAGGTGCTGGGGCCTGCGACGGTTTGAAGCAGTTCACAGCGTTTGGCTTAGAACCAGATGGAATGCTAAATCATTAACTTTCGTATTTGACAATCATTATCATTATGCATAGTTTGTCGCACGTCGTAGGAAGCCTCCCAACGGGACGTGCTCCCTTTCCCCTCTGAGACAAGGTGAAAATTCCATGGCGGAACAACTGTCCACAAGTAAGTGCGATTCACCACTGCTCCAGGCGTTCGTCGACAACCGCAGCATCCTGGTCAAGATCGCCGCGCGCATCACTGGCTGCCGTTCACGCGCCGAGGATGTGGTGCAGGACGCGTTCTTCCGGCTCAGCGCCGCGCCGCAGATCACCTCGTCGTTCAAGGCCCAGCTCAGCTACCTGTTCCAGATCGTGCGCAACCTGGCCATCGACCACTACCGCAAGCAGGCCATGGAGTTGAAGTACTCCGGCAGCGAGGAGGAAGGGTTGAACGTGGTCATCCAGAACGCCTCGCCCGAAGCCACGCACATCAACCTGGCGACCCTCGAACACATTGCCGATGCGCTCAACGAGCTGCCCCAGCGCACCCGCTATGCCTTCGAGATGTACCGCCTGCATGGCGTGCCGCAGAAGGACATCGCCAAGGAGCTGGGGGTGTCGCCGACGCTGGTCAACTTCATGATCCGCGATGCGCTCATCCATTGCCGCAAGAGCAGCCGCCAAGCCTGAAATCCCTGGGGTCGCTTCGCGCCCCTATCGCGGCACAAGGCCGCTCCTACAGGGAATCACACTGTCCTGTAGGAGCGGCCTTGTGCCGCGATAGGGCCGCAAAGCGGCCCCTGCTGCATCACACCAACTGGCACCGATCGAAGAACCGCTCCCGCCCCAGGATCATCAACGCCGCCCGCTTGTGCGGGAAATCGAACGCTTTCTCGCAGTGGAAGCACTGGTCGTGCATGTAGCCGATCATCTTGCCGTTGTCGGCACGCGGCTCGGCCACCACCCGCTGGGTGCGCGGGTCGTCGAGGAACAGGTAGTGCACCAGCGCCGACAGCCAGCTGGCGACCTTGTGCGGACCGCGATGTGTCTCCTCGCCCACCAGCATGTGGATGCCACGGTCGTAGTCGTCGGCCGGGTAGAACGGCGCGATGCGATCCTCCTTGGCCCAGTACGCTTCGAAATAAGCGAACGGCTCGTCGTCGAAGCAGCCGATCAGGGTCAGGGTGTGCGGATCTTGCTCAAGCTTGGCCAGGTATTCGCGGTGCTGCTCGAGCGAGCCACCTTCCTGCCAGAACTGCTCCACGCGCGGGTTGTTCTGCCAGCGGTTGAAGCGTTCGAGGTCCTGGCTGATTTCCAGGGTGCGCAGCGACACCCAGGCCCCCAGACGCGCATCGAAGCGTCGGTACACCTCACCCCGTGGCTTGGGTGCCCGGCGCGGGTGACGCTTGCCGTTGCTCAACTGCATTTGCTGCGGATAGACCCCGGCCAGGGACTCGCCGAGCCACGGCTGGGGCAGTTGCCAGAACAGCGTGCGTTCGCACAGGTAACGACCCGGCGCCGCATCAGGCAGCAACAGGCCACTGGCGACGGCCTGGGGTATCGGTTGCGGCAGGTGCCAGGCCAGGCGCTGGCAGGCCGGTTCGCGTGACAACAGCCAGTAGCAGGCAGCCCACAGCGCCTGCTCCGGGCGCTCGGGGCAGATCTGTTGCAGGTGGGCTTCGAGGGTGTCGCCCGGCACCAGGCGCAGGCTGATGAGGGGGCGTCCTTCCAGGGTCAGGCTCAGGCGGCAATCGCCTTCGTCGGCCTGCAGGCTGCGCCAGCGTGGCGCGCAAGGGGGCGTAGCGGCATCGAACGGCATGTCAGGGCTCACAGGAAATGAAAGAAAGGCTCACTCCTGAGAACGTCTGCATGCCGAGGCAATTTAGTCGCGGGGCGCTTCGACGGTGATCTTGTAGGGCTGGAAGATGCGCAACAGCTCACCGTTCTCGCGCAGTCGGCGCAACAACCCGGTGAAACCTTCGGCGCTGATGGGGGCGTCCGGACGCAGCAGCGCGTAATGGTGGTAGACCTGGTCGACCCGCTGCGAGGCCATCAGCTGGTTGAGGCTGGCAGGGTTGCGTTTGAGAAAGTCGCTGAGGTACGAGCGGGTCACCAGGGCGATGTCGGCACGCCCGCGCTCGACCATGGACAGGTTGCTGTCGTGGGAATAGGTCAGGGTCGCCTGAAAGCGTTGCCTGAGCAGCGCCGGGTCGGGCTCGAAGTCGGCGAAGGCATAGTGGTAGCCGTTGAACAACGCCAGGCGCTTGCCGTGCAGGTCATCGAAATAGTGCTGGTCACGCCCCGGCTGCTGGCGCGTGACGAAGATCTCGGCATCCTCCAGCCCCATGTCCACGGTCGTGTGCGCGATGCCCTGCCACCCCCATTGCGGGTTCTCGAAAATCGCCATGTCGGTGCGGCCTTGCTGGAAGTCGCCGAAGCGCCGGGGGATCGAGGTGGGCACCAGTACGAAGCGGTAGTCGGCCTGCAGCGCGTTCAACGCCTCCACCAGCTGTGGCAGCAGGCCGGTATCGGCGCCCTGCTCCGGGCGAACGGTATAAGGCGGGAAATGCGCCGCACCAATCTTCACCTCGACCGCCTCGCCCGCCCACGTCGCCGCCGTCAGCGACAACGCGGCGAACAACAACACAAGGCAGGACAGCTTGAGGCTGGGCAGAGGGATCAAGTCGGGACACTCGTCACGGGTGGTGGCCTGGATGCGCCTAAGCTAGGCGTTTTCCCAGGCGTGCACAACCGCCGGATATGCCAAAGTGCCAGCGGATGCCGCGCGCCGCGACATTGGCTACCCTTTACGGGCCCGCCGGTGAGAAGGCGGGCTACCGCGTATTGATAGGGAGCCTGGCATGGGCCACTGGTTGGTGATCGACCTGGAAGCCACCACCGACGACGGCGGCTGGCCGGTCACGGAGATGGAAATCATAGAAATCGGCGCGAGCCTGGTCACCCGTGAAGGGCGCGAGGTGGACCACTTCCAGCGTTTCGTACGGCCCCGGCGGCGGCCGCAGCTGACGCCGTTCTGCCGCGAGCTGACCCATATAAGCCAGGCCGATGTCGATGGCGCCGAGCCCTTCGGCACGGTGTGGGGCGCCTTCGAACGCTGGCTGGGTGAGCACCAGGCGCAGCTGCAGGCCTGGGTCAGCTGGGGCGACTACGACCGCAAGCAACTGCTGCAGGAGTGGCACCTGCATCACCAGCGCAGCCTGCTCGAACAGTTGCCGCACATCAACCTCAAGCAGCGCTTCGCCAAGGCCCGCCACCTGCAGCGGCCGGCTGGGCTCAACAGCGCCCTGCAACTGGCCGGGCTGCAGTTCAGCGGCCAGCAGCACAGGGCCCTGGAAGATGCGCGCAACACTGCCCGGCTGCTGCCGTTGAGCCTGCCGGCGGGCGGCGCCTGAAACAGATGACGCAAGGGCGGGCCTTGGGCATACTGGCCAGCCCTTTTTTCATCCCCTTTTCAGGAGTCGCCCATGTTCAAGGTCAATGAGTACTTCGATGGCACCGTCAAGTCGATCGCCTTCCAGGGTACGGAAGGTCCGGCTACCGTTGGCGTGATGGCCCCGGGCGAATACGAGTTCGGCACCGCCAAGCGCGAAATCATGCATGTGGTTTCCGGCGCGCTGATCGTCAAGCTGCCGGGCAGCGACAACTGGGAAACCTTCAACGCCGGCGACAAATTCAATGTGGCCGCCGACAGCAAGTTCCAGTTGCAGGTGAAGGTCGATACCGCCTACCTGTGCGAGTACCGCGACTAAGCGATAGCCTGCACTGGCCTCTTCGCGGGTGAACCCGCTCCCACAGGTACAGCACAGCCTTTGAGATCTGAGGGCACCTGTGGGAGCGGCGGTTCGCCGCTGCGATTTACCCGCGAAGAAACAGACACTATTTCAACAAGAACCCCGCCACCTTCTCCGCCGCCGCCTGCAAGTGCTGCGCATGGCTGAACCCCGAAGCCTTCAGCGGCTTCAGGTCATGGTCCGCCGCCACCAGCCAGCTCACTTCGATCGCTGGCGATAGTTCATACCCCTGCACCGCTTCCCGATTGCCCAGGGCATCACGCTCCCCCTGGACGATCAGCGTGCGCGTGCGCAACCCGGCCAGGTGCTCGACGCGCGGCTTTTCCGGCTTGCCCACGGCATAGAACGGATAGCCCAGGCACACCAGCGCATCGGCACCGAGTTCGTCCGCCAGCAGGCTGGCCATGCGCCCGCCCATGGACTTGCCGCCAATGGCCAAAGGCCCCGCGACCAATGGTCGCACCTGGTTGTATACATCCCGCCAGCAGTCGAGCAGCACCTTCTGCGGATTGGGCGGGCGCCGGCCCCCGTCGACACGCCGTTGGGCCATGTACGGAAACTCGAAGCGCACCACCCCTACCCCAAGCCCGGCCAGCCTTTGCGCCATGTCGTCCATGAAGCCGCTGTCCATTGGCGCGCCCGCGCCATGGGCCAGGATCAGCCAGCTGTTTTGCCCTCGTTCGCCCGCGATTCGCGGAGGATCGCAGCGCAAGCCTGGGGCATTTGCAATCTGCGCCCATTGATCCCCGTCAATACCGGCACTTTGCCCATTAATCATGCTTGCCTCGCTGTCTAGCCTGCCTATAACCGTGGATGGGAACCCATACATGAACACAACCAGCAGTACCGCCTACAACTATCAGGTGGTCCGCCAATTCGCCATCATGACGGTGGTGTGGGGCATCGTCGGGATGGGGCTCGGCGTCTTCATTGCCGCCCAGCTCGCCTGGCCCGCCCTCAACCTTGACCTGCCGTGGACCAGCTTCGGCCGCCTGCGACCCTTGCACACCAACGCGGTGATCTTCGCCTTCGGCGGCTGTGCCCTGTTCGCCACCTCGTATTATTCGGTGCAACGCACCTGCCAGACCACCCTGTTCGCACCGCGCCTGGCCGCGTTCACGTTCTGGGGCTGGCAACTGGTGATCCTGTTGGCGGCGATCAGCCTGCCGCTGGGCTACACCAGCTCGAAAGAGTACGCCGAACTGGAATGGCCGATCGACGTCCTGATCACCATCGTCTGGGTCGCCTACGCCGTGGTGTTCTTCGGCACGCTGATGAAGCGCAACACCAAGCACATCTACGTGGGCAACTGGTTCTTCGGCGCCTTCATCCTCACCGTGGCGATCCTGCACATCGTCAACAACCTGGAACTGCCGGTGAGCCTGACCAAGTCGTACTCGGTGTACGCCGGGGCCACCGACGCCATGGTGCAATGGTGGTACGGCCACAACGCCGTGGGCTTCTTCCTCACCGCCGGCTTCCTGGGGATGATGTACTACTACGTGCCCAAGCAGGCCGAGCGCCCGGTGTATTCGTATCGCCTGTCGATCGTGCACTTCTGGGCGCTGATCACCCTGTACATCTGGGCCGGCCCGCACCACCTGCACTACACCGCGCTGCCGGACTGGGCGCAGTCGCTGGGCATGGTGATGTCCCTGGTGCTGCTGGCCCCGAGCTGGGGCGGCATGATCAACGGCATGATGACCCTGTCGGGCGCCTGGCATAAGCTGCGCAGCGACCCGATCCTGCGTTTTTTGGTGGTGTCGCTGGCGTTCTACGGCATGTCCACCTTCGAAGGCCCGATGATGGCCATCAAGACGGTCAACGCCCTGTCCCACTACACCGACTGGACCATCGGCCACGTGCACGCCGGCGCCCTCGGCTGGGTGGCGATGATTTCGATCGGCGCGCTGTACCACACCATCCCCAAGGTGTTCGGCAAAGAGCGCATGTACAGCCTCGGGCTGATCAACGCGCACTTCTGGCTGGCGACCATCGGCACCGTGCTGTACATCGCCTCGATGTGGGTCAACGGCATCGCCCAGGGCCTGATGTGGCGCGCGGTCAACAGCGACGGCACGCTCACCTACTCGTTCGTGGAAACCCTGGTGGCGAGTCACCCCGGCTTCGTCGTGCGCTTCGTCGGCGGTGCGATCTTCCTCAGCGGCATGTTCCTGATGGCCTGGAACACCTGGCGCACGGTGCGTTCGCCAAGCGTCGTGGAAGCCCCTGCCAACGCCCAGCTGGCTTGAGGAGTAGAGCCTGATGAACCATGAAGTCGTTGAGAAAAACATAGGCCTGATGGCGCTGCTGATGGTGTTCGCCGTCAGCATCGGTGGCCTGACCCAGATCGTCCCGCTGTTCTTCCAGGATGTCACCAACAACCCGGTGGAGGGCATGAAGCCCTATACCGCCCTGCAGCTCGAAGGCCGCGATATCTACATTCGCGAAGGCTGCGTGGGTTGCCACTCGCAGATGATCCGCCCGTTCCGCGCCGAGACCGAGCGCTACGGCCACTACTCGGTGGCCGGCGAGAGCGTGTGGGACCACCCGTTCCTGTGGGGTTCCAAGCGCACCGGCCCGGACCTGGCCCGCGTGGGTGGCCGCTACTCCGATGACTGGCACCGCGCGCACCTGTACAACCCGCGCAACGTGGTACCGGAGTCGAAGATGCCGTCCTACCCGTGGTTGGTGGCGACGCCGGTCGACAACAGCCACACCGACGTCAAGCTGCGCACCCTGCGCACCCTGGGCGTGCCGTACACCGACGAGGACATCGCCGGTGCCCGCGACGCAGTCAAGGGCAAGACCGAGATGGACGCGCTGGTCGCCTACCTGCAGGTGCTTGGCACCTCGATCAAGAACAAGAGGTGAGTGCGATGGAAATGGACATCGGCATGATCCGTGGCCTGGGCACCCTGGTGGTGATGATCGCCTTCATCGGCTTGTCGCTCTGGGTATTCAACCGTCGCCGCGACCGTGATTTCGCCGAAGCGCGCCTGCTGCCCTTCGTCGACGACCGCCTGCCCCCTGCCGGGCAGGAACCTGCCATTAGGAGTAACGGGCAATGACCACCTTCTGGAGTACGTACATCAGCGTACTGACCCTCGGCAGCCTGATCGGCCTGACCTGGCTGCTGCTCGGCACCCGCAAGGGCCAGAGCAGCGACACCACCGACCAGACCATGGGCCACAGCTTCGACGGCATCGAGGAGTACGACAACCCGCTGCCCAAGTGGTGGTTCTGGCTGTTCGTCGGCACCCTGGTGTTCTCGGTGGGCTACCTGATCCTGTACCCGGGCCTGGGCAACTGGAAAGGCATCCTGCCCGGCTACGAGAACGGCTGGACCGGCGTCGACGAGTGGAAAAAGGAAATGGAAAAGGCTGACGCCAAGTTCGGCCCGATCTTCGCCAAGTACGCCGCCATGCCCGTGGAAGAAGTGGCCAAGGACCCGCAGGCACTGAAGATGGGCAGCCGGCTGTTCGCCTCCAACTGCTCGGTGTGCCACGGTTCCGACGCCAAGGGTTCCTACGGTTTCCCCAACCTGACCGACAAGGACTGGCGCTGGGGCGGCGAGCCGGAAACCATCAAGGCCTCGATCATGAATGGCCGCCACGGCGTGATGCCGGGCTGGGCCACGGTGATCGGCGAGCAGGGCGTGGCCGATGTGGCCGCCTTCGTGCTCACCAACCTCGATGGCCGCAGCCTGCCGGCGGACGCCAAGGCCGATCCGGCCAAGGGCAAGGAGATCTTCGCCAGCAACTGCGTGGCCTGCCACGGGCCGGAAGGCAAGGGTACCCCGGCCATGGGCGCACCGAACCTGAACCACCCGCAAGCGTTCATCTACGGCTCGAGCTTCGCCCAGTTGCAGCAGACCATCCGTTACGGCCGCCAGGGCCAGATGCCGGCGCAGCAGGATATCCAGGGCAACGACAAGGTCCACCTGCTGGCGGCGTATGTGTATAGCCTGTCGCAGGATCAAGTGCCTGAAGCTGTAACCGCCAAGTAACGCCTCTTCGCGGGTGAACCCGCTCCCACAGGTACCGCGCCGCCATTGAAGGTACGCCCCACCTGTGGGAGCGGGTTCACCCGCGAAGGGCTGCCCAGCAGCCCTTCGCGGGTGAACCCGCTCCCACA
>NZ_BQHO01000029.1 GCF_021601385.1 Pseudomonas parasichuanensis
GCCGGAGTCGAGGGGACCCCGGAGCGCAGCGCAGGGGCCGTATGATGGGAGCGAACGGCTTTGGTTACTTTGGCCACGACCAAAGTAACCCGCCGTAAGGGCGGAAAGGTGACTATAAGTCGCCATCGCCGCCGAATGCGCATGCATCTACCAAAACCAACACTCTGAAAGCCGAAGCCGAAGCCGAAGCCGAAGCCGAAGCCGAAGCCGAAGCCGAAGCCGAAGCCGAAGCCAAGGCCCGCAATCAATGCGCCCCAGCCCCCTTACTCAAATCACTCTCAGCCCACTCGGTATAAATACAGGCATCCGCCACCGCCCACCGCACCTTGACCTTATCCCCCGCCCGCATCGGCATCCCGGCCGCCGACAGCGCCTTGACCGTCATCTCCGTGCCCCCCTGAGTCACCACATGGCAGGTCTGGCTCTCCCCAAGGAACAGCACTTCACCCACCGTGGCATCCACCTCGTTCCACCCCGCCGGCAGCGGCTCGCGCGCCGCCTGCTCAACCGTCAAGGCCAAGGCCTTTTCCGGCCGCACCATGATCAGCGCATCCTGCTCGGCCGCCAGCCCCGGGGTCAGGCGAATGGCCAACTGCTGCCCTTCGAAGCCACCAGCGCCATGGCTGCTGGCCTTGATCCGCAGGAAATTCGAATTACCCAGGAACGAGGCGACAAACGCGTTCGGCGGGTTCTGGTACAGGTCATAGCCCGTGCCCAGCCCGACAATCTTGCCGTGGCTGAAGATCGCGATGCGCTGCGACAGGCGCATCGCCTCTTCCTGGTCATGGGTCACGTAGACGATGGTGATCCCCAGCCGACGATGCAGCTGACGCAGCTCGTCCTGCAGGTCTTCACGCAGTTTCTTGTCCAGCGCGCCGAGCGGTTCGTCCATCAGCAGGATGCGCGGCTCGTACACCAGTGCCCGGGCAATCGCCACCCGCTGCTGCTGCCCGCCGGACATCTGCGAGGGCTTGCGGTGGGCGAACTTCTCCAACTGCACCAGCTTGAGCATGGCGTCCACGCGCTTGTTGGTCTCGGCCGCGCCGAGCTTGCGGATGGCCAGGGGGAAGGCGATGTTGTCGCGCACGTTCAGGTGCGGGAACAGCGAGTAGCGCTGGAACACCATGCCGATGTCACGCTTGTGCGGCGGCACGTTGACCAGCGACTGGCCGTCCACCAGGATCTCGCCGCTGCTGGGCGTTTCGAACCCGGCCAGCATCGACAGGGTGGTGGACTTGCCCGAGCCGCTGGAGCCGAGGAAGGTGAGGAACTCGCCGTCCTGGATCTCCAGGTCGAGGTTGTCCACGGCGGTGAAGTCGCCGTAGTGCTTGTTCAGGCCGCGCAGGCTGACCAGGGTCTTGTTCGGCGCGTCGTCTTTGATCACTGCACTCATTGTTGTTTTCTCCGGGCGCTCAAGCGTTGTTTTCGGTGCGCCGGCGCAAGGCGGCGGCAATGACCATGACCAGCAGCGACAGGCCGATCAGCAGCGTCGAGGCGACGGCGATCACCGGGCTTAGGTCCTGGCGCAGGGTGGTCCACATTTTTACCGGCAGGGTCTGCAGGTCGGGGCTGGCCATCATCACGCTCAGCACCACCTCGTCCCACGACACCAGGAAGGCGAACAGGCCGCCGGCGATCATCCCCGGGCGGATCGCCGGGAAGGTCACCTTGACGATCGCCTGCAGGCGCGAGGCGCCGCAGATCACCGCGGCATCCTCGATCGACTGGTCGAACAGCTTCAGCGAGTTGATGATCGAGATGATGGTGAAGGGCAGGGCGACGATCACGTGGCTGACCACGAAGGCGAACAGCGTGCCGGTGTAGCCCAGCTTGAGAAACAGCGCGTACACCGCCACGGCGATGATCACCAGCGGCACGATCATCGGCATGGTGAACAGGCCGTACAGCAGTTCGCGGCCCGGGAAGCGGCCGCGCACCAGGGCGAACGCGGTGGGCAGGCCCAGGGCCACGGCGGCGAAGGTGGTCAGCACGGCGACCTTGAGGCTGGCCAGCGCGGCGTCCATCCACTCGGGGTTGGAGAAGAACTGCACGTACCATTTCACGGTCCAGCCCGGTGGCGGGAACACCAGCCACTGGGACGAGCCGAACGACAGCAGGATGATGAACACCACCGGCAGCAGCAGGAACGCGGCAATGACCCCGGTGGTCAGGTACAGGCCCGTGCGCAACGGGCGGCTCATGGCGTTGGGTGACAGCAGCATGGCGGATTACCTCGCGTTACCGACCGGGGATTCCGGCTGCAGTTTCAGGTACAGGTAGAAGAGCACCAGAGTGATCACCACCAACAGCGCGGCAGCGGCACTGGCCAGGCCCCAGTTCAGGAACGACTGCACCTGCTGGATGATGAACTCGGGCAGCATCATGTTCTGCGCACCGCCCAGCAGGGCCGGCGTCACGTAGTACCCCAGCGACATGACGAACACCATCAGTGCGCCGGAGAACAGCCCCGAGCGGCACAGCGGCAGGAACACCTTCCAGAAGTTGGTCCAGGGGCTGGCGCCGCAGATGGAGCCGGCCTGCAGCACCATCGGGTCGATGGCGTGCATGGTCGCCTGCAGCGGCAGCACGATGAACGGGATCATGATGTAGCTCATGCCGATCACCACGCCGGTGAGGTTGTGCACCATCTCCAGCGGCGCATCGATGATGCCCAGCGCCATCAGCAGCTTGTTGATCACCCCCGAGCTCTGCAGCAGCACCAGCCAGGAGTAGGTGCGCGCCAGCAGGCTGGTCCACATCGACAGCAGCACGATGTTCAGCAGCCAACGGCCCCAGCCCTTGGGCACCAGGGTGATCGCCCAGGCCAGCGGGAAGCCCAGCAGCACGCTGATCAGGGTCACCAGGCCAGCCACCGAGAAGGTGTTGAACAGCACCCGGGCGTAGGCCGAGTTGGCGAACAGTTGCTCGTAGTTGCCCAGCCCCGGCACCGGCTCCAGTACGCCGCGCAGCAACAGGCCGATCAGCGGGGCGAAGAAGAACAGGCCAAGAAAGAGCAGGGCCGGCAACAGGTTGCGGCTGCCGCGCCAGCGTTGGCTGAGGGGTGGGCGGCGGTCGTCCGCCCGTGGCGCGCCGGTGCCGCTGGGGGCACCTTGCGCGTTGTGCAGGGCATTGATGGCGACTTTCATTTGACCAGCCACTCATTCCAGCGGGCGGCGATGGCCTGGCCGTTCTTGGCCCAGTAGGCGAAGTCCAGGGTGACCTGGTCCTGGGCGTAGGCGGTTGGCAGGTTCTTGGCGAGGTCCTTGTCGAGCTTGGCAACGCTGTCGACGTTCACCGGCGCATAGGCGGTCTTGTTGGCGAACTCGGCCTGGCCTTCGGCGCTGCTGGCGTTGGCCAGGAACTTCATGGCCGCGTCCTTGTTCTTGGCGCCTTTGGGGATGACCAGGAAATCGGCCATGACCAGGTTCTGTTTCCAGCTCACGCCGACTGGCGCGCCGTCCTGCTGCAGGGCATACACGCGGCCGTTCCAGAACTGCCCAAGCGAGGCTTCACCCGAGGCCAGCAGCTGCTGCGACTGGGCGCCGCCGCCCCACCAGACGATGTCTTTCTTGATGGTGTCGAGTTTCTTGAAGGCGCGGTCCAGGTCCAGCGGGTAGAGCTTGTCGGGTGCTACGCCGTCGGCCAGCAGGGCCAGTTCGAGCACGCCGGGGCTGGGCCATTTGTACAGGGCGCGTTTGCCGGGGTAGGTCTTGGTGTCGAACAGCGCCGACCAGTCCACGGGCTTGTTGGCGCCGAGCTTGCCTTCGTTGTAGCCGAGTACGAAGGAGAAGAAGAACGAGCCGACGCCATGGTCGGAGACAAAGCGCGGGTCGATCTTGTCGCGCTTGATCTGGTTGAAATCGAGGGGTTCGAGCAGGCCTTCGCTGGCGGCGCGCAGGGCAAAGTCGGCTTCGACGTCGACCACGTCCCACTGCACGTTGCCGCTCTCGACCATGGCCTTGAGCTTGCCATAGTCGGTGGGGCCGTCCTGCACGACCTTGATGTTGGTGGCTTTGCTGAAGGGCACAGCCCACGCTTCTTTCTGCGCGTCCTGAGTGGTGCCGCCCCAACTGACGAAGTTCAGGCTGTCGGCCGCCTGGGTGGCCTGGCAGGCCAGGGTCAGCAGGCTGGCGGACAGCACTGCGGTTACTCGTTTGCTCAACAGCATGGTTACGCCCTCGTTGCTTTTGTTATTCGAGGCGGGGCTGGTGGTGCGCCCGCCAATAGTGTTCGGGGAGCTGCTTTCACTGTGTGTCGCGTGGCCGTCTTGTGATTGTAGGTTCGGCCTAAAAATTCAAGGTCTACGGGATATCATATTATGGTATTCCAAACTTTTGGCAAGAGGGATGGGCGACCGGCCATCACTCTGTTGCCCGCAAAAACGACACTGCCCCCTGTAGGAGCGGCCTTGTGCCGCGAAAGGGCCGCAAAGCGGCCCCGGCAATCTTGAGGTGTACTCAGGATCCGGGGGCGCTGCGCACCCGTTTCGCGGCACAAGGCCGCTCCTACAGGGGGCCGTGTCGCTTTGCCGTATCAGACCATCCCAGGCTCGAACGGAATGCTCTGCACCACCTCCAGCTCATACCCGGCAAGGCCTGCATACTTGAGCGGCGGCCCCAGGTGGCGCAGCTTGCCTACGCCCAGATCCTGCAGGATTTGGGCGCCAGTACCGACCTCCGAATACACCTTCGACTGCCCGCGCTGGTACGGGCGCAGCGGCTGGGTCAGCTGTGGCACGCGTTCCAGCAGTGCCTGGGAAGACTCATGATTGGCGAGGATCACCACCACCCCGGCCCCCTCCGCGGCCACCTTCTGCAGCGCCGCCCACAAGGTCCAGTTGGCGGGCCCGGCGTATTCGGCGCCGACCAGGTCGCGCAGCGGGTCGATCACATGCACGCGCACCAGGGTCGGCTGTTCGCGGCGGATGTCGCCCATGACCATGGCCATGTGCACACCGCCCTCGATGCGGTCTTCATAGGTGACCAGGCGGAAAGTGCCATGCACGGTGGGCAGTTCGCGCTCGCCGATGCGCTTGATGGTCTGCTCGGTGCTCAGGCGGTAGTGGATCAGGTCGGCGATGGTGCCGATCTTGATCCCGTGACGGGCGGCGAACACTTCCAGGTCCGGGCGGCGGGCCATGGTGCCGTCGTCATTGAGCACTTCGACGATCACCGAGGCCGGGGTGAAACCGGCCAGGCGTGCCAGGTCGCAGCCGGCTTCGGTATGGCCGGCGCGGGTCAGCACACCGCCTTCGCGAGCGCGCAGGGGGAAGATGTGGCCGGGTTGCACCAGGTCTTCAGCGCGCGCATCGGGGGCCATGGCGGAGGCCACGGTACGGGCCCGGTCGGCGGCGGAGATGCCGGTGGTGACGCCCGTGGCGGCCTCGATCGACACGGTGAAGGCGGTGCTGAATACGCTGCCGTTGGCCGGCACCATCTGTTCGAGGCCCAGGCGCTGGCAGTGTTCGTCGGTGAGGGTCAGGCAGATCAGGCCACGCGCCTCGCGGGCCATGAAGTTGATGGCCTGGGCGTCGCAACGCTCGGCGGCGATCAGCAGGTCGCCTTCGTTTTCGCGGTCTTCGTCATCCACCAGCAGGACCATCTTGCCCTGCCGGTAGTCCTCGAGGAGTTCTTCGATGCGGTTGAATGCCATGCTGCACGCTCACGGTGGTCGGGTGATTTTTATGGTATACCATCATACACAAATATCCCTGAAGCAGGAGTACGACGGATGAAGGCCTACTGGATCGCCCATGTGGACGTCACCGACCCGCAGCAGTACCAGCAGTACACCCAGCGCGCCCCGGCGGCGTTCGTTGCCTTCGGTGGGCGCTTTCTCGCCCGCGGCGGGCGCAGCGAGGCGATGGAAGGGCGGCCTACCCCTCAGCGTAGCGTGGTGATCGAGTTCGATTCGTATGAGCAGGCGCTGGCGTGCTATCGCTCGGACTTGTATCAGGAGGCCTGTCGCCATCGCCAGGGGGTGGCGATGGCCGAGGTGATCATCGTCGAGGGCATCCCGGGGTGAGCCCACCCGTTTGGATAGTTGAAATTACAAGTTATTGCCGTTTGTCAATGTCAAAATAATTCCTTGTAATGATTTTATGGCTTGAAACTGTGATCTAGTTCACAAAATCCAGAGTGAAATGGTAACGGCATATTGCCAGTAGGATTGTCGGACAATATCGTCGCCGCACATTTTCTGCCGGGTGGATTGCCCGGCAGCCAGGACGAACAGACGCGACAGCGTCTTGCCCAGTGCAAAGGAGTTGCCATGGCGCTGCCACTACTGCCCGACCTCGTGATGGCTCGGCAACATGCCAGTGTGACGTTCTATACCGCCGAAGGGCCGGTGCGCCTCGAGCAGCCCCAACTGCTCGAGCAACTGGCCGCGGTGCGCCAGCGACTGCGTGGCTGCGCGCCAGGCTCGGTGGTGGCGATCGCGGCGCCGACCTCGGCCAGGGTCTTCATCGCTATTCTGGCTGCCTGGGCCGAAGGGCTTGCGGTGAGTCTGCTGCCGCACGAGTTGGGCAGCGGCTCGGGGCGCCTCGACGCCCGGCGTTTCAATGCCATGCTCGAGGTTCTGGATGCCGGGCTGGTGCTGGTGGAGGCAGACCTGCTTGAGCATGTGGCGGCCCAATGGCGCGAGCGCACCCGGCTCATCGACTCGCTGGTGCTGACCCCGCAGCCCGAGCCCCCGCAGCCCAGCCGCGCCCATGCCCAGGGCCTTGCGCTGGTGCAGTTCACCTCCGGCAGCACCGGCCAGCCCAAAGGGGTATGCCTGACCCACCAGATGATCAGCCAGAACTGCGCGGCAATCGCCGAGCGCGTGGCGATCAGCGCCGCAGACTGCGTGGTCAGCTGGTTGCCGCTGCACCACGACATGGGGTTGTCGGCACTGACCATGGCCTGGTGGCGTGGCCCGGAACTGGTGTTGATGCCCAGCCGCATGTTCGCTCGCAACCCGATGTCCTGGTTGCAGGTGCTGTCCCGGCACCGTGGCAGCCTGTCGCCTGCACCGACGTCTGCCTATGCGCTGCTCAGCCGTTTTGCATCGCGCGTTGGCCACGGCCAACTGGACCTCTCCAGCTGGCGCTATGCCTGGGTCGGCGCGGAACCGGTGTTTCACACCCACATTCGTGCGTTCGAACAGGCCTATGCCGCCCATGGCCTGGCCCGGCATGTGGTTCAGCCCGCGTATGGCATGGCCGAGGCGGTGGTCGCGGTGACGCTGAACCCGCCCGGGCGACCGTTGCCGGTGTGCTGGCTAGACCCCGCGCGCCTGAACCGTGGCGAAGTTCACCCCTTGCCGGCCGACGATGCGCAGGCGGTACCGCTGCTGGGTAACGGCTGGCCGCTGGCCGGGGTGCAACTGCAGGTCTGTGATGAGCAGGGGCATGGCTTGCCAGACGGGCGCCTGGGGCAGATCCGCCTGCGTGGCGAGGCGGTGATGCGCCGCTACCTGGGGCGCGAGCCTGTGCGGCCGACGCCTGAGGACTGGTATGCAACCGGCGATATCGGCTTTGTCCACGATGGCCAGTTGTACATCACCGGGCGCAGCAAGGACTTGATCACCCGGGCCGGCGTCAACGTCAGCCCGCAGGCCGTCGAATGGGCAGTAGAGCAGGCCCTGGAGCTACCGCCCGGTTCGGTGGCGGCATTTTCCTGCCTGGATGCGCGCCAGGCCTGCGAGCGCGTAGTGGTGGCCATTGCCGGCAAGCCTGTCGAGCCCGATGCCCAGCCTGCCTTGCTGGCACAGGTGTCGCGGGCTGCAGTGGCCGCAGCGGGGGTGCAGGTCGACAACCTGGTTCTGATCCGCCGGGCCGACATGCCGCGCACCACCAGCGGCAAGATCCAGCGCGCCTTGTTGCGCGAGGCCTACTTGCAACAGCAGCTTGACCCGCTGCCGGCCCTTGCCGACCCGGCCTGAGCCAAACGCTTCACCCTCTCTTCAATCCCTTATTGCGAACCCGCAAGGAGCGACCGTGTTCGAGTTCATCTGCACCACCATTCGTGAAATGTCCGGCCAGGGGCTGTTGCCGGCTCATTTGCAGCATGTGCCGCTGCGCCCACAGGATTGCCTGGTGGATCTGGGCCTGGACTCGCTCGGCCAGCTCACCTTGCTGTCGGAGCTGCAGGCCAGGCTTGATGTGGCCGAGCAGCGTGACGGGGTCGACGGCTTCACGCCGTTGGCCGAACTGGGCCACTGGCTGGCCACGGCCAGCGGGTCGCCCGCCGCCGTGGCGTCCTGAGAGGAGGCCCGCCATGTCCGTGCAATCCCGGGTTTCCCCGCGCTGGTTCATCAGCCAAAGGGCCGATACCTTGACCGTGCTGGTCGCAGGGCCGTTGATTTCCCTGGCGCTGTTCGTGGCGATTGTCCACGGGCCGGCCTTCATCATCGTTGCGGCACTGTTCGCCTTGGTGCTGGACGTGCCTCACGTGCTGCACACCCATATTCGGCTGTTGAGCGAACCGCAGTTGTTCAGGCGTCATCAGTTGCGCTTCTTCGCCAGCCTGGCCTTTATCGGCCTGCTGTGCGGCGGGTTGTACTGGGCCGGCGCCTACGCCTGGCTGGTGGCGATCTGGGTGTACTGGCAGCCCTATCATGTGTGCAAGCAGCATTTCGGCGTGGCTTCACTGTATGCACGCAAGAGCGGTTACCGCGGGGATGTGCGCCCGATCCGCGACCTGGTGCTCAGCGGCTTCCTGGCACCGCTGGTGTATCGAGTGAGCCATGGCGGCTTCCATTTCGGTGACTATCAGTTTTTCGGCCAGCCGCTGCCGTTCGCCAACATCGTGGTGCCTACGCCCGCGCTCGCCCCGGCATGGGCCTGGGCTGCCTATGCGCTATTCGCGGTGGCGCTGCTGCGCCTGGTCGTGCTGCAGGTGGCGCAGCGCAGGGCCGGCCAGGGCCTGCCGGGCTTCGTGCTGGTGATGCTGGGCGGGGCACTGGGCTTGTACAACATCGCCTACCTGCTGGTGGGCGACCTGTATGCGCTGATTCTCATTGGCACCAGCATCCACGCGCTGCAGTACCACCTGGTGTGCGCCTCCACCGTGCTTCAAGGCCTTGAGCGCAGCGCGCAGCAGCCGCCGGTGGGGGGTGTGCTGGGGCGTGGGTACCGCCTGGTGCGGCACATGCGTGAGCAGCGTTGGCTGTGGGTCGCAAGCCTGGGCCTGACCAGCCTGCTGGTACTCAGCCTGGAGCTTCCATCGGCCGGCCTGGTTCCGCTGATCGTGGTCCTGCATCACTTCTACCTGGATGGTGTGATTTGGAAACGTCAATGAAGCAGGGCGGTCCCGCAGTCAGCGGGCGCGAGCTGGCACAGACGTGCCTGCCACTGATCGCCGACCTGCGCAAGCACCGGCGCGGCGTGTACTGGCTCGACCTGACCCTCACCGCACTGGTGTGCTGGGGCAGCCTGACGCAGTTGGCCGTGGGGCAAGGGGCATGGCCGCTGTGGCTGCTGTGCGCGGTGTTGGGCTTGTACCGCCTGGCAATGTTCATCCATGAACTGGCGCACATGCCCGACCGTGCGGTGCCGGGTTTCAACCTGGCCTGGAACCTGGTGTGCGGCATCCCGCTGATGCTGCCGTCCTTTCTCTATGTCAGCCATGCGGATCATCACAGCGCGTCGCGCTACGGCACCACTCAGGACCCTGAGTACCTGCCGCTCGCCCATCGCTACTGGCGCAGCCTGGCGGTGTTGTTGCTGGGGACGCTGCTGACCCCGCTGCTGCTGTGGTTGCGCTTTGCCGTGGTCGGGCCGCTGTCATGGTTCAGCCCGCGGCTGCGCGAGTTGGTGTTGCAGCGTTTCAGCGCGGTGACCCTGCACGGCGCCTACCGCAACAACGTTCAACGCATGCGCCGCAAGGCCCGCTACAACCATCTGCTCGAGGGTTTGAGCACGCTCTGGGCCTGGGGGCTGACAGCGCTGCTGGCCTACGCAGCGATGCCTCAAGCCTGGGCGGGCTGGTACCTGCTGGTGATCTACCTGGTGCTGGCGATCAACTTGCTGCGCACCTGCCTTGCCCACCGCTACGAGGGCGATGGCCAGGTGCTGTCGTTCGGCGAACAGTTGCTCGATTCGCGCACCCACGACCTGGCCGGTGCCTGGCTGGAGCTGTTCGAGCCCCTTGGGCAGCGTTATCACGCGCTTCATCACCTGCTGCCGGCCTTGCCCTACCACGCCATGGGCGAAGCCCATCGCCGCTTGCTGGCACTGGGCGGCAACTGCACCGAACTCTACCGACTGACTTGCGACGCCAGCCAAGGCGTCGCCCGCCCAATGCAAACCGAGGCTCGCCCATGAACAGCTGGCAGCAACCCACCGCTTTCGAGCAATACGTCAACCCGGTGGTTGGCGAACTGACCCGGCGCATCGGCCTGGACAAGCAATACGTGCGCGGCGACGGCTGCCACCTGTTTGACCAACAGGGCCGTGCCTACCTCGACTTTCTGGGGGCTTACGGCGCACTGCCGTTCGGCCATGGCCCGGCAGAGCTGATGCAGGTGCTGGTCGAGCATGCAGCCAGTGGCGAGCCGAACTTCGTGCAGCCTTCCAGCCTGGTGGCCAGCGGCGAACTGGCGGCAGCGCTGCTGGCCATCGCGCCGGGCAACCTGCGCAGCGTCACCTTCCAGAACAGCGGCGCCGAAACCGTCGAGGCGGCGATCAAGGCCTGCCGCGTGGCCACCGGGCGTGCGGGCATCCTGTCGATGCGCAACAGCTTCCATGGCAAGACCCTCGGCGCGCTGTCGGCCACCGGTTCCGACAAGTACCAGGAAGGTTTCCACACGCCGCTGCCGGGTTTTGCCTTCGTCGACTTCGGTGATGCTGCGGCCGTGCGCGAACGGCTTGCCGCTGCCCCCGAGCATTTTGCCGCTGTCATCGTCGAACCGATCCAGGGGGAGGGCGGCATCAACGTACCCCCTGCCGGTTACTTGCAGCAGCTGCGTGAGGCCTGCGATGCCTACGGCGTGCTGCTGATCATCGATGAGATCCAGACAGGCCTTGGGCGCACCGGCAAGCTGTTCGCCAGCGAAGGCGTGCGTGCCGACTGCCTGTTGCTGGCCAAGGCGCTGGGCGGCGGCGTGATGCCGATCGGTGCTTGCCTGCTGGGCGAAAACGCCTACAGCGAAGCCTTCCAGACCCGGCACTCGTCTACCTTCGGTGGCAACACCCTGGCCTGTCGGATCGGCCTCAAGGCCCTGGAGATGATCCGCCGCCCAGGGCTGATCGACGCGGTCGCCAGCAACGGGCGTTGGCTGCTCGAACAGTTGCAGGCGCTGGCAAGCCGTTACCCCTTCATTGCCCAGGTGCGCGGCGAGGGGTACCTGATCGGCATCGAGTTCGCCCTGACGCGGCAGGACTTTGCGCAGTTTCACGGGGCGTTTCTCGGCCTGATGGCCGAGCAGCAAAGCCTGGTCCCGGTACTGGCTTCGTACCTGCTCAATGTCGAGGGCATTCGCGTTGCTCCCACGCTGAACGGGGCCAGCGTGATGCGGGTCGAGCCCCCCTTGATTGCAGGCCGGCAGGCCTGCGAAGCGTTCATCGAAGGGCTTTCACGCTGCCTTGCGTTGTTGGCCGAGGGCCAGACCGGGGCGCTTCTGGCGCACCTGGTGGGGGCCATGGCGCTGCCTGTCGCACAGCCTGCGCAGCACGGCCAGCACTGGTCGTTCGCCCAGCCCGCCAGTGGCGAGCATGCGGCATTCATTCTCCACCCGCTCGACCTGGCCAACTACGCCGAATTCGACGAAAGCCTGGGCCATTTTGGCGCAACTGCCCTGCAGCAGATGCAGACGCGCCTGAACCCGCTGCTGGAACCGTTTTTCGTCTCCACCGTGGCCTTGCGCTCACCGTCGGCCGGGCAGGCGGCGACGCTGGACCTGATCATGCTGCCGCGGTCTGCCGAGCAGATGGCCGAGTTGCCCGTGGAGGACGCCTGCGCGCTGGTTGGCCAGGCGATCGACATGGCCCGGCAGCGCGGCGCTACCCGAGTGGGCCTGGGTGGCCATACTTCGATCGTGACCGGTGGCGGCCTGCGCCTGGCCGACGCCGGTATGGACCTGACCACGGGCAACAGCTACACCTTGTTGACGGCCATCGAGGCGGCGGCACTGGCCGTCCAGCGTACCGGGCGGCGCATGCAGGACATGCACGTGGCGGTGGTAGGCGCCAGTGGCAGCATCGGTTCGGCGGCGGCACGCCTGATGGCGGCGCAGGCCGGGCGCCTGACCCTGGTAGGCAATCCGCAGAGCGCGCGCTTCAACGGCCCGCGCTTCATTTCGGTGATCAAGCGCATCCTGCAATACGCCCGGGTTGCCGAAGTGGCGCCCGGCAGCGTGCTGCAGGCGCTGGCCCCACCGCTGGACGAGGCCCAGGCACAGGCCCTGGCGCAGCGGTTGTACGAGCGCAACAGCAGCCCGCTGCACTGGAGCAACGATCTGAACCAGGCCTTGGCCGAGGCGGATGTGGTGCTGGTGGCCACCAGCAGCGCCAACCGTTTCATCGAGCCAGGGGTGATTCGCCCCGGGGCGATCCTCTGCGACATCTCCAGGCCGGCCAATGTCAGCCTGGCGGTGGCCGAAGAGCGCCCGGACGTACTGGTGCTCGATGGCGGCATCGTGAGCATGCCCGGTGACGCCAGGCTGGGGTCGCGCTACGGCATCCCCGATGACCTGACCTACGCCTGCATGGCCGAAACCATGATGCTGGCACTGGGGCGCCACCGTGGCCATGCAAGCCTCGGCCTGGACCTTGAGGACGCCGACCTGGCGCTGGTGCAGCGGTTGGCCCGCGAACATGGCTTCGCCTTGGCCGGGTTGCGCAGCTTCGACCGCGCCATGGCCCCGCACACCTGGCAGCGCTATGCCGCACAGTTCGCCCAGGCGGCGGGGGAGATGGCCTGATGCCGACCCTGGAGCGCACCACCCTGATCCCTCGGCGCACGCCCGAGGAAGTCTTCGAGTTCTGCCTGGACGGCGCCAATTTTCCGAAGATCTTCCCCGAGCGCATCACCCCGCGCGGCCAGGTCGACCCTGGCGACCTGCGCATCGAACAAGGGCGGGTATTTCGCTTTCGTCACTGGATGTTCAATTGCCTGCCCGCCAACTGGACGGTGTGCATCCGTGAAGTGCATGACAATGCGTTCTTCATCGACGAGATGCTCAAGGGGCCCTTGCGCGCCTTCCGCCACGAGCACCGGGTGCAGGCCGCCGAGGGCGGCACGCTGTACACCGACAAGGTGACCTACGCCGCCATTGGCGGGCGGTTGCTCGAACGGCTGGTGGTCGACCGTTACATGGCGCGGATCTTCGATGCGCGCCACCGCAACATGCTCGTGCTGCTGGAGGCGCCATGATCCAGGTCCGGCCTGTGCTCACGCGGCGCGATCTCGACGCGTTCATCGAGCTGCCGTTTCGTCTTTATGCCGACGACCCGTTGTGGGTGCCGCCATTGCGCCGTGACATGCGCCGCCAGCTTTCCCCGCGGCACAACCCGGTGTTCGGCGAGGCGCAGATCACCTTGTTTGTCGCCTGCGACGAGCATGGCGAGGTGGTGGGGCGCATCAGCACCTGTGTGCACCATGCCTACAACGCACGTTTCGGTGACGAACATGCCTTCTTCGGCTTCTTCGAAACCTGCGCCCGGCGCGAGGTTGGCGCAGCGTTGCTGGAGGCTGCCTGCCAGTGGGCGCGCAGCCACGGCAAGCAGGTGCTGTCCGGCCCCTACAGCTTCACCCCCAACCAGGATGCGGCGCTGCTGCTGGAAAACCTCGACGGCCGCGCCCCGACCTTGCTGCAGACCTACAACCCGCTCTGGTATGCGCAGGTGCTCGCCGACCAAGGCTTCGAGCAGGCCTTCACCTTCAGTACCTACGGCACCGAGGTGGCGGCGGCCAAACCGCGTCGCGAGCGCGATGCCGAGGACCTGTTGCCTGGGCGCCAGGTCCACGTGCGCCAGGCCACGGCGGCAGACCTCAAGGGTGGGCTGGAGGAAATCCGCCAATTGTTCAACAACGCGTTTGAGGGCAACCACGAGGTCACCCCACTGACCCCGGCGAGTTTTGGTTTTCTGGTGGACTCGATGCGTGCGTTCGTCGACCTGCAAGGGGTCGAGGTGGTCGAGGTCGATGGCGAGCCGATGGCGTTCTTCGTGGTGCTGCCGGACCTCAACCAGATCCTGCAACGTCTGGGTGGTCGCCTGCGCCTGCTCGACCTGCTGCGCCTCGGGCGCTACCGGCGTGCGGTGGACGGGGCAGTGATTGCCTTGATCGGCGCCAGCAGCCAGGTGCAGGGCGGCGGGCTGGGGCGTTTGCTGGCACTGCGCATGCGCCGCTACGTGCAACAGCGCTATGCCCGGGTAGACACCATGTGGATCGATGACCGCAACCCTTCGAGCTATGTGTTGGCACGCAACATCGGCATGCAGCGTACCAAGCGCTACGGCGTGTTCCGGCGCGTCTTGGCGCCCTCATTCGAATGACAGGATGCAACCGTTCATGGACGTACCGCTGATCGAAATCCGCAGTTTGAACAAACGCTACAAGAGCGGCGATGGCTCTGCCCTGGTGCTCGACGACATCCATTTGCGCCTGCCACCGGCGAGCATGACGGTGGTGCGGGGCATGTCCGGGTCCGGCAAGACCACGCTGCTCAACATCATCGGCGGGCTGGACCGCGGCGACAGCGGCGAGGTCAGCGTGGCCGGCCAGCGCCTGGACGCCCTCGACAGTGCCGGGCTCGGGCGTTTTCGGGCGCGGGATGTCGGCTTCATCTTTCAGTTCCACAACCTGATCCCGACCCTGACGGTGAAGGAGAACGTGCTGACCGGCCTTGAGCCCCTGCGTCGGTTGACCGCTCAGGATCACCAGCTGGCCATGCATTATCTGGACAAGGTAGGCCTTGCGGAGTACGCCGAGCGCTTTCCGGCGCGCCTCTCGGGAGGCCAGCAGCAGCGAGTGGCCATCGCCCGGGCGCTGATCAAGGAGCCTGCGCTGATTCTGGCCGATGAGCCGACTGGCAGCCTGGACGAGCAGACCGGCATGCAGGTGTTCGAGCTGTTGCGCCAGATGCGCGAACACAAGCGCGTGACCGTGGTGCTGGTGACCCACAACCCGAGCCTGGGCGAGCACGCCGACCTGGTCTTCGACATGCGTGACGGCCGCCTGCAGCCGGTGGCGCGATGAGCATGCTGACGCGGCATGTGCTGCGCTCGGTCCGCAGCATCCGTTACCGCCTGTTGACCATCGCGATGATCTGCGCCTCGACCTTTGGCGTGGTCGCCGGCGCCTACTCCTCGATCGACAGCCTGTTCGACACCGTCGAGCAGATCCAGTCCGCCAGCGCCATGGCTGACCTGGAACTGGTGATCGGCACCGAGGATCAGATCAACGTTCCTCGCTTTGGCGACTTGCCGACGGTGGCCCAGGTGCACCAGCGGCTGCTGTCGCCAGGCCTGCTGCCATTGGGCCAGGCCCAGGCCACCGCGGCGCTGCTGGTGAGCATGCCGGCCGAAGACTTCACCCGGGTCAACCGCCTGGCGCTGACCGAGGGCCGCCTGCCGGCGGCGGGGGACAACCGTTCGGTGGTGGTCGAGCGCAACTGCGCCGCCTACCACCACCTGGGCATCGGGGCGCAAGTCGACTTCCAGGCCGGCCAAGCGCGTTACCTGCTGACGGTGACGGGTATCGCGCAAAGCCCCGAATACCTGGTAGCACCCTTGAACCCGGCAGTGTATGTGCCCACCAACGGCTCGTTGTGCGTGTTGTATGCCGACCGCGCGGTAATGGCCGATCGCCTGGGCTTCGAGGCGGTCAACAGCCTGCTGCTGGGCATGCGCGACGGTAGCGACCCGGTGGCGTTCAAGGCCGAAGTCACCGCACGCGCCCAGACCCGCCTGGCCGTGGACTACGCGATGACCCGACAGGAGCAGTTCAGCCAGAAGTTCCTCGAGCTGGACCTCAATACCTTCAAGGTCTTCCTGCCGACAGTGGTATTGATTTTCGCGGTTTCATCGACCCTGGTGGTGTTCTTCCTGATGTACCAATGGGCCCGCGAAGAGCAGCCGCTGATTGCGATGTTCCTGACCCTGGGCTACCACCGCTGGCAAGTGCTGCTGGCCTACAGCCTGCCGGTGTTGCTGCTGATGCTGGTGGCGGCAGTTGCAGGCCTGGCGCTGGCGCTGTTCGACATGTACGCCTTCGGCGTCAACTATGCCAAGGCCATCGGCATGCCCTCGCCTGACCTTGCCTTCAAACCGGCCTACCTGGCGGCGGCGGTAGGGGTGCTGGTGACGACCATCCTGGCCGGCATGTACCTGCCCATGCGCGAGATCCTGCGCATCACCCCGATGGACGCGCTGCGCGACCAGGGCGCCTCGCGCGAGCAACCGCTGGCAATGCGCCTGGTCGAGCTTGCGCGCCGTGTGCCCGGGCCGTTCTGGTTCCGCTATGCGCTGCGCAACCTGCTGCGCAGCTGGCGCATCAGCCTGGTCACGCTGCTGGCGATGTCGGCCAGTATCGCGATCACCATCGCGTTCTACATTTCGCTGACCTCGATGGAGCGCACGGCCATCGGCAATGTCGAGCGCGACCAGTGGAGCCGGGTGGTGGACCTCGACGCGCCGTGGTGGAACGAGGACCTGGCCCGGCTTGAAGACGCCGTGCCGGGCAGCCGATGGTCCACCTTCGTCAAGGGTGGCGCGCAGATCGCCGACCACGACAAGCTCGACAATGCCTTCCTGCTGGGCATCGAGCCTGCCGACGAGGTGCGCCATGTCAACCTCACCGAGGGACGCATGCTTGCCGCTGGCGATGACCAGGCCGTGGTCCTGGAGCGACGCCTGGCGGCCTCCCACGGCATCGTGCCCGGCGCCAGCGTGCACCTGCGGGTACGGGGCAGCGAGTATCCTGCCACCGTGGTGGGGGTGTTTTCCGGTGCGGTCCCCGGTGAAGTCATTGCCCCGCGCGGGTTCGCCCAGCGCATGCTGGGCCTGCAGGAGCAGTTCACCGGTGCCTACCTGTTGGCCGGCAGCGATGGCCGCGAGGTCATCGATGCAGGGTTGTACCGCGAGCCCGGCGTTGTGCGGGTAACGTCCCGCCAGGACATCGTCGCCGCGATCCTGCAGATCAGTGGGCATATCTGGGTGATCATCCACATCAGTGCGCTGATGAGCATCATCATCGCCTTGCTGTTCACCATCACCAGTACCAACTTCGCGATTGTCGGGCGGCGTGCCGAATACGGCGTGCTGCGTATCCTCGGGTTCAGCGACCGCACGGTGTGTGCGGTGATGTATGGCGAAACCCTGATGATCGCCCTGGGCGCGGCGCTGGTTGCCGTGCCCCTGGGGTTCGGCCTGGGCTTTGTGCTCAACCACCGGCTCGCCGATGTCTGGTTCAAGATCAATACCGACCCGGCGCTGGCTGACTTCCTGCGGGTGCTGGTGCCTGCGCTGTTGTTCATTCCCCTGGCTGCCTTCCCGGCGGTCCGCCATGTGCTGCGGATCGAAGCCGTCGACACGTTGAAATTGAGGAACTTCGGATGATCGTCAAACTGTTCGGCGGCTGCTGCCTGGCCGCCTGCTTTGCCTTGCCTGCGTTTGCCGACGATGCAGCCATGGCCCTGATGCGCCGCTCCGACGAGCGCATTCGCGCCGCAGACGAGCAAGTGACTTACCGGATGGAGCTGGCCAAGGCCGGCGAGACCACCTTCGTGCGCGACATGGTCAGGCTGGACAAGCGCATGGGCGATCGCAAGAGCACCCTGGTGCGCTTCAGCGCGCCAGAGGCGGTGAAAAATGTCGGCCTGCTGATCGAGGACCGCGGCGAGGCAGCCAACGATATCTGGTCCTACACGCCCTCCACCCGCAGCCTGCGGCGGCTTGCCGGTTCGCAGAAGCAGAACTGGTTCATGGGCACCGACTTCACCTACGAGGACTTCGAGGACTACAAGCTGCCCCGCCATGACTTCAGCCTGGTCGGCACCGCGCAGCCGTGCCTGGCCTGGGCAGCCTGCCAGCAGGTGGAGGCGCGGCCCAAGGCCGACGAGGCCGGTGCCTCGGGTTATGCGCGCAAGGTGTACTACATCGAACAGGCCTCGCTGTACCCGGTGCAGGTCGATTACTACGGCGCGGATGGCCGCCTGGCCAAGCAGCTCAAGGCCGATGCGCTCAAGACCCAGGACGGCTTCCCGCGGCCGACCGCGCAGACCATGTTCAACCTGTTGCAGAACAAGAGCACGCGCCTGGTCACGGTGCAGGACCAGATCAACCCTGGGCTGGCCGACAGCCAGTTCAGCCAGCGCGCGCTGCGCACCGAACGCTAAGGAGAGCCGCATGAACGCCAACCCGCTTGAAACACAGATCATCCAACTGCTGGCCACGACCTGCGAGCTGGCGCCTGACCAGCTGGAGGCGGGGCTGACCATCGAAGAGCTGGGCCTGGACTCGCTGGATGTACTGAAGCTGACGTATGCCGTGGAGAAACACTTTGCTGTCAACCTGTCGGCCTACAGCTTCAACGACATCAGTTCGATCGGCCGGCTGGCGCAGATCCTGCGCGAGCACCTCGGTGCAGTGCAGGCCCAGCCATGAAGCGCGTGGTAATCACCGGGCTTGGCAGTGTCAGCCCTTACGGTGTCGGCGTGCAGGCGCTGCGCCAGGGCTTGCGCGAGCAAGGCAGTGCGATTGGCCCGGTGCGGCTTGACCAAGGTCACGCCTATGCCCGGCGCAACGGTGGCCAGGTTGACGACCAGCACTTGGAGGGCATGTTCACGGCCAACGAATGCCTGATGCTCGACCGCGCCACCCGTTTTGCCCTGCTGGCCGGCCGCGAGGCGCTGGCCAGCGCCGGCTATGCCGTGGCGGATGCCGAGCAGGCGCAAGGTTGCGCCGTTTACGTCGGCACCGCCCTTGGCGGTAGCGAGTCGACCCACCTGACTGGGCAGGACTTGTACGGCGGCGGCAGCGCGACCTTGGCGCCCTGGGCGGTGCCGCGGGCCATGGCCAATGCGCCAGCCAGCCACCTGAGCATCCGCCATGGCTTCACCGGCCCGTCACTCACCCTGAGCACCGCGTGCGCCTCGTCGACCCAGGCCGTCGGCGAGGCCTGGCGCCTGTTGCGCAGCGGCGATGCCGCAGTGGCCCTGGCCGGCGGCACCGATGCCTGCCTCAACCCGCTGGCCTGGAAAGCCTGGGAGGCGCTGCGCGCGATGGCGCCGGATACCTGCCGGCCGTTTTCAGCCGGGCGGCGCGGTATGGTGCTGGGCGAGGGCGCGGCAATGCTGGTACTCGAAACCCTGGAGCATGCCCGCGAACGCGGTGCGCCGATCCTGGCCGAAGTGCTCGGCTACGGGGTGAGCAGCGATGCCGGTGACCTGGTCAAACCGTCAGTCGACGGGCCCCTGCGCGCCATGCGTGCGGCGATGCGTCAGGCGGCTGTCGCGACTGACCGCTACGACTACATCAATGCCCATGGCACCGGCACCGTGCTCAACGACCGTTGTGAAACGGCGGCGATCAAGGCCGCGTTCGGTGACCATGCGCCACAGCTGTGCGTGTCGGCGATCAAGTCGGCAGTCGGCCACTTGATGGGTGCGGCGGGGGCGCTGGAGCTGGTGGCCGGCCTGCTGGCCATCGGTGAAGGCTGGGTACCGGCCACCTTCAACCATGAAGGGCCGGACCCCGAGTGCGACCTGGATTACGTCACCGAAGGGCCGCGTACTCGACCCGTTGGCTACTGGTTGAAGAATGCCTTTGCCTTTGGCGGCTTGAACACCTGCCTGGCGCTGGGGCCCGCGCCCCAGGCCTGCCCATGATCCTGGTCACCGGCGCCAGCGGGTGCCTGGGCAGCCATCTGGTACACGCCTTGCTGGCTGCAGATGAACCGGTGGCCGTGCTGGTGCTGCCGGGTGACCCGGCGCCGGCCCTGGCCGCTGTGGCCACGCGGTTGCGCTGGCACCAGGGGGATATCCTCGAGCCGCACAGCCTGGTGCCAGCGCTGGCGGGGGTAAGCCAGGTGTACCACGTTGCAGGGCTGGCCTCGCCGTACGAGTGCGACCGCCAGCGCATGTTCCAGGTCAACCGGGACGGCACCAGGCACTTGCTCGGCGCCGCGCAGGCGGCCGGTGTCAGGCGCTTCGTGCATGTGTCGTCGATTGCCGCGGTCGGCTATCCCGACCAGTTGGCCGACGAGGGCATGCGCTACAACGGGGCGCAACTGGGCCTGGCCTACATGCACAGCAAGCACGCCGCCGAGCAACTGGCCAAGGCCATGAATTCACCCGCGATGGCGGTGCTGATCGCGTGCCCGGCGGCGGTCATCGCCAGCCAGTGCGACCTGCGCGACGGCTGGGGCAAGGTCATGCTCGACGTCGCCCGGCGGCGCCTGCCGCTGGTGCCCTCGGGAGGGTTGTGCGTGGTCGGCGGGGCGGACCTCGCCCAGGGGCTGCGCCAGTTGATGGCCAGCGGGCGCCCGGGCGAGCGCTACATCCTCGGCGCGTGCAACGTCAGCCACGCCCAATTGATCGACAGCATGGCCCGCGCCCTGCGGGTGCACCCGCCGCGCTGGCGCCCCTCGCGCCGCCTGCTGCTGGCTCTGGCGTGGCTGCTGCGCCCCCTGGACGGGGTGGCGCGGCGCATGCGCCTGAAACTGACGGCCGATGTGCTGCGTGTGCTGACCCAGCAGGTGCACTACCGCTGCGACAAGGCGCGCGAGGAACTGGGTTTTGCCCCGCGCCAAGGGCTGGATGAGATTGTCGACGAGGCGGCCGCCTGGCTTGCCCGTCATTTGCCGAGAGAGCAACGATGAACGGTGTCGAGGAATCTGCAGCTGTCAGCGAAATCAACGCCTGGCTGCGTACGCTGGCCGGGCGTATGGACTTCAGGCAGATGGACGCAAGGCGCTGCCTGGCCCCGCATTTGGTGCTGGAACTGGGCAACAAGGGCTTGCTGGGCATGCAGGTGCCCGTGGCGCTGGGTGGTCTGCTAGGCCTGAGCTGCTTCGAACAGATGCGCGTGCAGCGCCAACTGGGGGCCATCGACCTCACCCTGGCGTTTTTCGTCGGCCTGAACAATGGGCTGGGCATACGCCCGTTGGTGCGCTTCGCCAGCCCTGAGTTGCAACAGCGCTATCTGCCGCAGCTGGCCACCGGGCGCATGCTGGCGGCCTTTGCAGTCACCGAGCCGTGCGCAGGCTCCAACCCGTTGGGCATGCGCACCGAGGCCCGGCGCGAGGGGCCGCTGCTGCGGGTTAGCGGGCACAAGGCCTGGTGCGGTTCGGCCGCCTGGGCGGGGGTGATCACCTTGCTCGCCCGCCACCTCGACGAGCAAGGCCGTGACCGCGGGTTCGTCGCCTTGTGCCTGGATGCCGCGCAACCCGGGCTTCACCAGGGCAGCGAGGCGTTGACACTGGGGCTCAAGGGGATGATCCAGAACCGGCTGCAGCTCGATGCCGCCCCAGTGGCGCCGGACCGAGTGTTGGGCAGCGCCAGTTCGGGCCTGGCGGTGGCGGCCGAAACCATGGGGTTCGGCCGGTTGGGCATCGCCGCCACGTGCGTGGGGGCCTTGTGGCGATGCCTGCAGTTGATGCATGACTACGCCCATTGGCGGCACATCGGCGGGCGTTCGCTGGCGGCGTTCGGCCACGCCCGCCTGGTGCTGGCCCAAGCCCATGGCGCGGCGTCGGCCCTTGGCAGTTGGGTGGACCAGCTGGCCTGCGCCATGGATGCCGGGCGGCCTGTACCGGCAGCGGTGCTGGCAGCGGTAAAGCTGCTGGCCAGCGAGACGCTGGGTGAGGTCAGCGATGCTGCCTTGCAGTTGCTTGGCGGGCGCGGCTTTTGCGACAACAGCCCGATTGGCCAACTGTGGCGCGATGCCCGGGTCACCCGGCTGTTCGAAGGGCCTTCGGAAACGCTGGCGGCGTTCATTGGCCAGTCGGTTCTGGACCTGCGTCAACCCAGCGACGACACCTGGCTCGCAGGGCAGGCGCAAGCGCACCGGCAAACCCTCGAATGCCTGCGCGCCGAGGGGCCGGCCAGTGAGTTGCAAGCCCAGCGGCTGGGCGTTTTTACCGCCTGGTCGATGCTTGCAGGCAACCCGCAGCAGGCCCATGCCCGTGCCTGGGCCGAAGCACGCCTGGCCCAGGCACGCCAGCGCCTGTTGAGCGATGTGCCCCATGCCGATGTTGCCCAGGATCTGGCCGGGGCCATCGACGCCAGCATCGGCCGCTGGCGCAACGCCGTGCAGGCTGAGGATGTGGTGCTGGACGACTGGATGACGCAGGTGTGCCCATGAGCCGCCTGGCAGTGGTGTTGAGCGCTGTGCTGGGAGCAAACGCTGCGCAGGCACAGCTGAGCGTCGACCCATCGTTACTGCTGGATACACGCCAGGCGGTGGACCGCGAAGGGCATTGGGCGCTGGAGGAGTTTTCGACGCAGATGGGGCTTGCCCTGAACGGTGATGGGCCATGGCGTTTCAAAACCCTGTGGCGCGGTGTTTCCGAGCGGCGCCTGGACGATCATTTCGAGCGTCTGGAGGCGCGGGAGCTGTTCGCCGCCTACGACGGCGAGCGCTGCAGCCATGCCTTGGGTGTGCAGCAAGTGGTGTGGGGCAGTGCAGACCGGTTGCGCTTGCTGGATGTGATCCATCCGTTTGATCGTCGCGAAGGGTATTTTGGCGACTACCTCCAGCAGCGCAGGCCGCTGGCGATGCTCAACAGCGAGTGCCAGCTGAATGACGACCAGGCGCTGCAACTGTTGGTGGTACCGCAAACCCGTGAGGACCTGGTGCCGGGCCCGGACGCGCGTTTTGCAGCTTTCCGTGCCAAGGATCATCTGGGCCAGAGCACAGTGACTCAGGGGCGCGACCCGGACTGGCGCGACCCCTCGCAATGGAGCGCTGGTGTGCGCTGGAGCAGCCATACGGCGGGCATGGACCTGACGTTGAACGGCTGGCATGGCTGGCAGGACGAGGACACCTACCGGGCCAATCTTGACGGCGGCCGGCTGGGCTATCGCCGCGAACGTGAGCGCCGGACCCTGCTGGGTGGCTCGATCGCGGCGCCCGTCGGGGCCGTGGTGTTGAAGGCCGAGGCGGCGTACACACCGCAGATCTACCGTTACGTGCGTGACCCGCGGGGCTTTCTGGATGTTCGCGAGGCCGATCAGAAGCAGTTGATGCTGGGTATGGACTATCTGGCCGGCGACTGGTTCTACGGGGTGCAGTACTACAACCAATGGCGTGGCGGGGTGGACAATGCGCTCGATCAGCAGCGCATGGAGCTGCTTAGCCTGGCGGTGCGCCGCGAGTTGTTGCAAGGGCGGCTTGCCCTGACCAGTTACCTGGCCCAGGACTTGCGATTGAACAGCCAGTACCTTGCCGTTGAGGCACGCCTGGACCTGGACGCCCATTGGCAACTGCGCACCGGCATCGACTGGTTTGCCGGCGACAGCGCCAGTTTCGGCTACTACGATGCGCAATCGCGCTGGGTGACCGGTGTGCGCTATGCGTTCTGACCCGCTTAGGGCCGCTTGGCGGGCGGCTCATCGGCGCTGCCTGGTGGCGACGGTTGGCGGGTCTTGAGCAGCGACAACAGCACCCCGCCCAGCAACAACCCGAACGTCACCCCCAGCGACACCCCCGCCGGCACCTTGCCCACCAGCCCGTGCCAGAAGATCTTGCAGCCGATGAAGATCAGCACCATCGCCAGCGCGTACTTGAGGTAGACGAAGCGGTGCATCAGCGCCGCCAGGGCGAAGTACAGCGAGCGCAGGCCGAGGATGGCGAAGATGTTCGAGGTGTAGACGATGAACGGGTCCTGAGTGATGGCGAAGATCGCCGGCACGCTGTCGACGGCAAACACCAGGTCGGCCAGTTCGATCAGCACCAGGGCCAGGAACAGCGGCGTGGCGTAACGGATGGCCTGGTGCTCCCCGGGCGGGGTGAGCCTGACGAAAAAGTGCGGGCCATGGATCTGGTCGGTGACCCGCATGTGCCGGCGCACAAAGCGCAGCACCGGGTTGTTGGCCAGGTCCGGGTGGCTGTCGTCCTTCGACAGCGCCATCTTCACCCCGGTGAACAGCAGGAAGGCGCCGAAGATATACAGCACCCAGGCGAAGTGCTGCACCAGCGCCGCGCCCACGCCGATCATGATCGCCCGCAGCACCACCACCCCGAGGATGCCCCAGAACAGCACGCGGTGCTGGTAGCGGCGGGGGATGGCAAAGAAGCTGAAGATCATCGCCATGACGAACACGTTGTCCATCGACAGCGATTGTTCCACCAGGAACCCGGTGTAGAACTCCAGCGCCGACTGCGCGCCCAGCTCGTGCCAGACCCACACGCCAAACAGCACGCCGACACTGAAGTAGCCGGAATACAGCAGCAGGCTTTCGCGCATTTCGATCTCGCGCTCCTGGCGGTGCAGCACACCCAGGTCAAGCACGAGCAAGGCGATGACGATCGCGATGAACACCAGCCACAACCAGGTGCTGGTACCGAGGAATGGATTGACGAGAAATGCATGCAGAGCTGTCATGAGCCCCTCCTTGATTGTCGACGTTGACTGGCAACAGTGATTCCGACATGGCGGCGCAAACCGTCAGAGGGGCCCGGCATCACATGGTCTTGAGGCTAGCCCTGAATGCCGGGGATGCCGATGGCAGGGCTGTTACATTTCTTTTCCATCAAGATAGTTATTACGAATTATTAGCAATTGTAAAAATTTCGTAAAAACCCTAGGATGCGCCGCAGCCGTCGCAGAACGGGCGCGCCACTTTGCGGTGCGCATGTACAACCATAAAAAATGCCAGTGATTAGCCCCTTACGTACCGAGCTTCACAACACACTAGGGGTCGACAAGCGTGCAACAGCAGCACTCTCTGAACACGGTTCAAGGGGCAGGGAACGCCACCACCGTCCGCCAGCGCCATCCACTGGCCCTGGCCATTCTCGCCGCCACCCTCGTCACGCCCGCCGGCATGGCCTGGGCAGAGCAGGCCGGCGGTGCGGGTACCCTGGAGCTGGGCGCCACCGCCATCACTGACTCGTCGCTGGGTGAAACCACCGAAGGCAGCGGCTCCTACACCACTGGTGCCACCCGCACCGCCACGCGCATGGCGCTGTCGCCGCGCGAGACGCCGCAGTCGGTGAGTGTGATTACCCGCCAGCAAATGGATGACCAGAACCTCACCAGCATCAGCGATGTACTGGGCAAGACCCCAGGCGTCACTGTCAACAAGCTCGACAGCAACCGCGCCAGCTTCAAGGCGCGAGGCTTTGACATCGACAACTTCCAGATTGATGGCATCCCGGCGGCATTCCGCTTCGGCAACGGCATCGACCAGACCGACATGGCCATCTACGACCGGGTGGAGGTGCTGCGTGGCGCCACGGGCCTGCTCAGCGGCTTCGGCAGCCCCTCGGCGACCGTCAACCTGGTGCGCAAGCGGCCGACCCGCGAGCTGTCGGGTCATGTGTCGCTGGGTGCCGGCAGCTGGGACACCTACCGCGGTGAATTCGACATCGGTGGCGCGCTGACCCCCGAAGGCAATGTGCGTGGGCGCTTCGTCACGGCCTATGAAGATGGCCAGTCGTTCATGGACAACCTGTCCGAGAAGAAGCAAACGATGTACGGCATCGTCGAAACCGACCTGAGCGAAGACACCCTGCTCAGCGTTGGCCTGAGCCGCCAGACCAATCGCCCGGAAGGTTCGTCCTGGGGGCCATCGACGCCTCTGCTGGACAACAAAGGCAATAAATTCGGCATGTCGCGCTCATTCAACCCGGGCGCCAAGTGGAGCTCATGGGACAACACCGCCGACAACCTGTTCGTCACCCTCGAGCAGCGCCTGGCCAACGACTGGACCCTCAAGGCCTCGGCCAGTCGCAGCGAGACCGATTCGCCCATCACACTGGGCTCGGCAGCCAGCGGCTATCCGGATTCGGCCACCGGTGCCGGCATGGGCGTGTGGCTGGGGCGCTACCGCTACCAGACCGACCAGAACGCCTACGACCTGTACGCCAGTGGCCCGTTCCAGATGCTCGGCCGTGAGCACGAGCTGGTGGCCGGTATCTCCCACCGCGACACCCGGGCCCATGAAGAGAGCTGGCCATTCCTGTTCGGCAGCGCCAACATCTACCAATGGAGCGGCGACTACCCCGAACAGGATTGGGGCCGCCCGTTGTCGAAGGTCGACACCCGCCTGCGCGAAGATGCCGCCTACCTGACCGGTCGATTCAAACCGACCGACCGGCTCTCGATCATCCTCGGCGGGCGCCTGTCCAACTGGCAGCTCGACAGCACCCGCCTGGACACCACCAGTGGCGATCGCAGCAAGACCCAGGACCTGGAAGAGAACGGCGTGGTGGTACCTTACGCCGGCATAGTCTACGACCTGGACGACACCTGGTCGGTGTACGGCAGCTACACCAGCATTTTCAAACCGCACGAAAGCGAGCAGGACGCCAGCGGCAAGATGATCGAGCCGGAGGAGGGCGATGCCTACGAGCTGGGCCTGAAGGGCGAGTTCTTCGATGGCCGCCTGAACGCCAGCCTTGCCGTGTTCGAAGTGCAGCAGGACAACCTGGCAGAGCTCGAACGTACCGACCCGATCACCAACCGCGGCATCTACCGCTCGATCCAGGGTGCCAAGACCCGAGGCTTCGAGCTTGAGCTGGCGGGTGAGTTGACGCCGAACTGGCAGGTGCAGGGCGGTTTCACCCACCGCATCACCCGTGATGGCGAGCACGACAAGATCTCCACCATCGAACCGGAGAACCTGCTGCGCCTGTCCACCAGCTACCGCCTGCCCGGGGTATGGAACAAGCTGACCGTGGGTGGCTCGGCCAACTGGCAGAGCAAGGTGTGGAAGGACCTCGACAGCCCGGTGGCGGCCGGCGAGACCATTCGCTACACCCAGTCGGACTACCTGATCCTCGATGCCATGGCCCGCTACCAGGTGACCGAGCAGCTGTCGGTGACCCTCAACGGCAACAACCTCACCGACAAGAAGTACTTCAACAACCTGGGCTTCTATAACGGTGGTTTCTACGGTGATCCGCGCAACTTCATGTTGACCACCCGCTACGCCTTCTAAGCCTGACCCCGCCACACTTGCGCACGCACTGGGTTCGCCCCGTGCGTGCGCAGTCAGTTACCGATGGTTGACCGCATATGCCTGGCGCACATCGCTGGCCCAGCCATCGAGCACGGCCTTGACGTTGTCGGCGGTCATTTGCTGGTGGTCGTTTTCCAACGGCACACCAGTCCCGGTGAGCACCGCCGCGCCGATCAGCCTGCCGCTGGTACCTGCCTCGAAACGCAGCTCGCTGGCAATTTCACTGTCCAGGTCGCGCCAGCCTGCAGCGCTGCTTACCCCGGCCGCAACCAGGGTGATCGGCAGCCATTCATAGAAGCGCAAACCTTGGGTATGGGCGTCGACTCGGCTGATGACCGGCCTGATCACCAGGGTGTTCGGGCCTGGGCGCTCGACCACGGTCATGACCTTGCCCAGCTCGTTGCGCAATGCCGCGTCGTAGTAACCGGTGATGCTGGCCAGCGTGCGCTGTGGGATGCGTGGGGTCGGCGCGGGCGCGGGGTAGAGCTGGCTGGGCGCGAGGTACACCTGGATATAGCGGCCGCGCGGCAGTTTCGGGTCGACCCAGGTCAGCGCGGTGCCGCCCGAAGGCGTCGGGTGCTGGCTCAGCACGCTGTAGTCCGGCAGGAAACCGGCAGGCGGCGGCGCTTTGCTGCTGCACGCCGACAGGCCCAATACGCAGGTCAGCAGCACGGCACGGGCAGGGCAGCGCTTCATGGCTGGCCTCCGGCTGCGCCGGTCGCCGGCTCCTGCGGCGAATGCTCGATGTGCAGTTGCCCCTTGGCCATCATCCAGTGGATGAGTTCGTTCGCCGTCACCGTATGGCTGTATTCCACCCATTCGCCGTGGGCCGGGCTGTAATGTTCGAAGTAGCGCCGCAGGACGATCTGGCCGTTGTGCTCGCCCAGTTCAAGGCTCGCCTGCTGGATGGTCAGGGCTGCGCCGTCGCCACGGGTGCTGGTGCGCTGGGTGAGGATCAGGGCCGGGCCCTCGTTGCTGGTGCTGCGGTGCGAGACGTTCATCGGTGCCCCCAGGTGAAGAAGGCCTGCAGGGTGCCCCAGGTTGTTTGCCGGCGAATGTCGGTGTGATGTCCACACTGTAGAAATGTTGCGCGGTTGAAATATATGACCGCAGCCGCGCAATGGTTTTAGATACGCCCTTTTTCTGGACCCTGTGACCGTGAGCAGACTGCTGATCGTCGACGACGACGTGGAAATCCTGGCCCTGCTGAAGCAGTTCTTCATGCAGCATGCCTACGAGGTCGAGTTGGCCGCCGACGGCCAGGCCATGTGGGCGGCCATTGCCCGGCAAGCCCCGGACATCATCATTCTCGACCTGATGCTGCCGGGCGAGGGTGGCCTGAGCCTGTGCCAGAAGGTCCGTGCGCAAACCGGCATCCCGATCGTCATGCTCACCGCCATGGCCGAGCTGAGCGACCGTATCGTCGGCCTGGAACTGGGCGCCGACGACTACCTGACCAAACCCTTCGACCCGCGTGAACTGCTTGCCCGCCTGCGTGCCGTGCAGCGCCGGGCCGGTGGCCAGTTGCCCCGTGCCGAGGCCGTGCGGCCGCTGATCGGCTTTGCCGGCTGGCAGCTCGATGTCACCTGCCGCGAGCTGCGCTCGCCCGCGCAGGTGATGATTCCGTTGTCTGGCGCCGAGTTCGACCTGCTGGTGGTGTTCCTCGAACACCCGCAGCGCATCCTCACCCGCGAGCAACTGATCGACCTGACCCGTGGCCAGGGGCATGACGCCTTCGACCGCAGCATCGATGTGCAGGTCAGCCGGCTGCGGCGCAAGATCGAGCCGGACAGCAAGCGGCCGGACCTGATCCGCACCGTGCGCAACGGCGGCTACCTGTTCACCGCCAAGGTCACCCGCTCATGATCGGCCGGTTGTTGCGCCGCGACACCCTGCGCTGGCGGATCGCCCTGACCATCTTCGCCGCCATGCTGGCGTCGCTGGCGCTCAATGCACTGTTCGTCCAGGTGGCCGGCATCTGGGCGCGCCCTCCAATCGAGCGCACTGGCCTGCTCGAACAGATCGCCGTGACCACGCGCCTGCTGGAGGCGGCGCCGATACCGTTGCGCGGGCAACTGGCGCAGGCGGCGAGCAACCCGACCTTGCAAGTGACCTGGAGCCGCCAGCGTGAAGCTCTCGGGCTGCCCGACGCGGGCATGCCGGTGGAGGCCGACCGCATTCCGGCCTTGCGGCCATTGCTGGGGCAGGGCCGGACGATCGAGGCGTTCAACCCTTCGGATTGGCCAGCGGGCAGCGCCCAGGCGCATTACGGCGCACTGGTGCGCCTGGCCGATGGCAGCTGGCTGTCGTTCGTCCCGCCCGAACGCAGTTGGGGGCTCAGCGCGCCGGCACGGATTGCGGTGATCCTCGGCCTGGGGCTGGTCGCCACGCTGCTGGTGGCCTGGCTGGCCACGCGGCAGCTGGCCAACCCGCTGCAGCGCTTCGCCAGCGCGGCGCGGCGTTTTGGCGGCGACCTACAGGCACCGCCCATCGATATCGAAGGGCCGCAGGAGATCCGCCAGGCTATCGTCGCGTTCAACACCATGCAGGCGCAGATCCAGCATTTCGTCCGTGAGCGCACGCAGATGCTCGCCGCCATCTCCCATGACCTGCGCGCCCCCCTGACGCGCCTGCGCCTGCGCAGTGAATTCATGGCAGACCTGGAGCACCAGCGCAAGCTGGTACGCGATGTCGACGAGATGCAATCGATGATCAACGCAGCCCTGGCGTTTTTCCGCGAAGGCACGCAACTGGAGCAGGCGACGGTGTTCGACTTGTCCGAGCTGTTGCAGACCATCCTCGACGACTACTGCGACCAGCACATCGATGTCGACTTCAGCGGCCCTGCGCACCTGGTGCATTGGGGCCGACCGTTGGCGCTCAAGCGGGTGGTGGTCAACCTGCTGGAGAACGCCATCAAGTACGCGCGTGCCCCGCGCATTGCCCTGAGCCGTGAAGCGCATCGGGTGCTGATCGAGATCAGCGATGAAGGGCCGGGCATCCCCGAGGCGGCACTGCAGCAGGTGTTCGAGCCGTTCTTCCGCCTGGAAGGCTCACGCAACCGGCATACCGGCGGCGTCGGGCTGGGGCTGTCGGCGGCGCGGGCGATGGTGCGCGAGCAGGGGGGCGAGCTGACCTTGCACAACCGCCGGGGCGCGGGGCTGGTGGCGCGGATCGAGCTGCCAGACTACCGCTGAGGCTCAGTACACCCAGACCTCGACCCGGCGATTGCGCAAGCGCCCCTGTTCGAGGTCGTTGCCCGCCACCGGCAGCTCGTCGCCCATGCCGGTCACTTCCTTGACCTCGACGCCCTGGCGCGCCAGTTCGCGGCGCACCGCCATGGCCCGCAGGCGCGAGAGCAGGGCGGCGCGGCCCGGGGTTTCCTTGGGGTCGCCAAAGCCCACCAGCACCGCCTTGCGCTGTAACTTGCCGGCCTGGCGCAGGTAGTCGCCGACCCGCTGAACATCGCGCAGGGCCTTGTTGTCGAGGCCGGCGCTGCCCTCCTGGAAGCGGAAGTTGACCGTCAGGCGGTTGGCTTCGCGCGCAAGGCTCAGGTAGCGCACGGGCATGTCCGCTTGCGCCGGCACCGGCAGCGCCTTGATCTGCTGCGAGACAAAGCCCTGCTCGGCGACGATGGCCTGGCCGGCGGGGCTCTGGGCGAACTCGGCCAGGGCCCGGGCCTGGGGGATCGCGTTGGCCGGCAAGTAGAAGAACAGGCGCCGCGACAGCGGATAGTCCTCGCTGGCCACCAATGCGCGGCTGGGCGGCAGGGCGGCGGCGTCACCGTCGGCCACCGCCAGGACCTTGGCCCCGTGCACCGTGGCCAGGCCGCTGAAACCGATGGCCTGGCGGTCGGCCTTGACCTGTTCGGCCAGGGCGTCGGCGGACTCGAAACGCCGGGCCTGGGCCGACAGTTCGCCGTGTCGCGGGTCTAGCACCAGTGCCTTGAAGGTTTCGAAGGTGCCCGAGCGGTCGTCGCGGGCGTATAGGCGGATGGCGCCCCCGGGCACCCCCAACTGCTCCCAGCGTGAGAGCTGGCCAGAGAAGATTTGCGCCAGTTGCACGGTGGTCAGCTGCGTCAGTGGGTTGTCGGGGTGGACGATGACCGCCACGCCATCCAGGCCGATCACCTGTTCCGACCCGGCCCCGCGCAGGTCGCCCAGGGCTTGCAGCTGCTGCGCCTCGCGGTTGCTGACGGGGCGTGAGGCGGCGGCCAGGTCGGCGTCGCCCCGGGCCAGGGCGGCAAAGCCGGTGCTTGACCCGTGGGCGGCGATGTCGATGCGCAGCGGCTGGCCGTTGCGGCTCTGGGCGCGGATCACGGTCTCGTTGACGGCCGCGCCGGGTTGGCTGTCGATGGCACTGGCGCCTTGCGCCTGCAGCAGCCCGCGCACCAGCGCCGGGGCCAGTGAGGCGCCGATGGTGTTGGAGCCCTGCATGCGCAGTTGCACGGGCTCGGCCACGGCCAGCGCGGGGAGCAGACAGAGCAGAAGGGTGAACAGGCGGTGCATGCCGGGGACCTTTGGCACAGAGTTGCGCCGCAGATTACGACAGTGGCGTGACTGAGAGATGACAGGTGCTTTTGATGCCTTCAGTTGTATGGCGACAGGTATGCATCGCTTTTGAAATCGAGCGCCGCCCGCGCGGCGCTCGATCTCATAGGCGCTGCAAAACCATCGGCAAGCACCTGGCGGCCCTCACCCAATTTCCCGTCAGATCAACGCGCCTCAGGCACGATGATATGGGACGGCGCCTCGCAGGCCCGGCGGCGGGCGACGCAGTAATACAGCACGCTCGGCACCACCAGCCCGATCAGCCAGGACACATCCACGCCGCCCAGGTGCGCGACCATGGGCCCGGTATACAGCTTGGTGTCGATGAACGGCATCTGCACCAGCACGCCGAAGGTGTACACGCCGATCCCAGGCCAGTTCCAGCGGCCATAGCGGCCGTTGGGGTCGGCCAGTGCCGGGATGTCGTAGCGCTCCTTGGTGATGAAGTAGTAATCCACCAGGTTCACCGCGCTCCAGGGCACGAAGAAGGTCAGCAGGAACAGGATGAACGACTTGAACGCGGTGAGGAACGAGTGCTGGCCAAGCAGAGCGACCAGCGTCGCGGCCCCGACGATACCGAGCACGAACACCAGGCGCTGGGCACGGCTGATCGACAGGTGGCCACGAAAACCGCTGATGATCGTGGCGATGCACATGAAGCTGCCGTAGCTGTTGAGCGTAGAGATGGTCACCTTGCCGAACGCGATGCAGAAGTACAGCAGCGCCGCCGTGGTGCCGGCGCCACCCAGGCCGACGATGTAGGCCACTTCACGCCCCGAGAACTGCCCGCCGGCGATGGCCACGGCAAACACCCCGAGGACCATCGACGCCTGGGCGCCGAGCACAGAGCCCAAGCCTGCGGCGAGGAAGGTTTTCAGCGGCGAGGTATTGCTGGGCAGGTAGCGCGAATAGTCGGCCACATAGGGGCCGAAGGCGATCTGCCAGGACGCCGCCAGGGAGACCGCGAGCAGGAAGGTCGCCCAGCTGAAGTGGCGGTTGGCGAGCAGCTCGCTGATGTCGGCGAGCATCAAGATGCGGCTGAACAGGTAGACGAAGGCGATGATCCCCAGCACGCTGGCCACCCGGCCGATCCAGTGGATCACCCGGTAGCCGGCCAGGGTCGCCAGCACGATCACCCCGGCGAACAGCAGGATCCCGGTGCTGTCGCTGACGCTGAGCAACTGGCCGATGGCCTGGCCGGACAGCACCGTGCCGGTGGCGGTGAAGCCCATGTACATCAGGCACACCAGCACCATGGGGATGGCCGCGCCGTAGACGCCGAACTGCACACGGCTGGAGATCATCTGCGGCAGCCCCAGGCGTGGTCCCTGGGCAGCATGCAGGGCCATCACCGCGCCGCCGATCAGCTGGCCGATGAACAGGCCGATCAGCGACCAGAACACATCGCCGCCGAGCACCACGGCCAGGGCGCCGGTGACGATGGCGGTAATCTGCAGGTTGGCACCCAGCCACAGGGTGAACTGGCTGTAGACGCGTCCGTGGCGTTCGGCTTCGGGGATGTAGTCGATCGAGCGTTGCTCGATCACAGGTTTGCTGGACATCGGGGAGGGCTCCGCTTCGTTGTTTTTGTGGGGGCGGCGGCAATCGGCGGGACGCAGGGCGGATGGCCGAGACCTGATATGAGCATGTCTATACAAGTAAGGTCAAGTGAAGCTTGAGGGCGGAGTTCCCAGCTGGCATCGAGCCAATACAGCGCACTGTTACGCAAGGTCGACACATAACTGTGCTGGTGCCTGGATCAGCAATCGCCTTATGCTGTAACGAAATATGTCTAGAACAAGCCTGCAGAAGGAAAGCGTGCCATGCCACTCAAGGACCTGCTGATCGCCCTGGTGGTGATCATCGCCTGGGGCGTCAATTTCGTGGTCATCAAGGTCGGCCTCGACGGCTTGCCGCCGATGCTGCTGGGCGCCTTGCGCTTTCTGCTGGTGGCCTTCCCGGCGGTGCTGTTGGTGCGGCGCCCGAACCTGCCGTGGCGCTGGCTGATCGCTTACGGCGCGACCATTTCCCTCGGGCAGTTCGCCTTCCTGTTCCAGGCCATGTACAGCGGCATGCCGCCAGGGCTGGCATCGCTGGTGCTGCAGTCGCAGGCGTTCTTCACCCTCGGTTTCGCCGCGCTGTTTCTCGGTGAGCGGCTGCGCCTGGCCAGTGTGCTCGGGCTGCTGGTGGCGGCCGGGGGGCTGGCGGTGATCGGCAGCGAGCACAGCAGCCACGTGCCGCTGATCGCCTTGCTGCTGACCCTGTGCGGCGGGGCCATGTGGGGCATGGGCAACATCATCACCCGGCGCTTCGGCAAGGTCGACCTGGTGGCGCTGGTGATCTGGGGCGGGCTGATCCCGCCGCTGCCGTTCCTGGCGCTGTCGTGGTGGCTGGAGGGGCCGGAGCTGATCGCCCATGCACTGCTCAACATCAGCTTGAGTTCGGTGCTGGCCCTGGCCTACCTGGCGTTCGTCGCCACCATGATCGGCTACAGCCTGTGGAGCACGCTGCTGTCGCGCCACCCGGCGGGCAAGGTGGCGCCGTTCTCGCTGCTGGTGCCGGTGATCGGCCTGAGTTCCTCGGCGCTGCTGCTGGGCGAGCGCTTGAGCCAGATGCAGGTCTGGGGTGGCCTGCTGGTGATGCTGGGGCTGTTGATCAATGTGTTCGGGCCGAGTTTGGGGCGCAGGCTGCGGCCGGCCAGTGCGTAGTCATTCAAGGCCTCATCGTTACAGAAAATACGCCTTGTCTTTGGGAACAACGGTCCCGTTGTAGGAGCGGCCTTGTGCCGCGAAAGGCTGCACAGCAGCCCCGGCAAGGCCGCTCCTGCAGGGAGCATGCACAGGCTCTGTTAGACTTGGCCTCTTTTGCCAGACCAACGGAGCAGCCCATGATCATCTCTACCACCAGCCAACTCGAAGGCCGCCCCGTGGCCGAGTACCTCGGTGTGGTCAGCGCCGAATCGGTGCAAGGGATCAACTTCGTGCGCGATTTTTTCGCACGCTTTCGCGACGTCTTCGGCGGCCGTTCGCAGACCCTGGAAGGCGCACTGAAGCTGGCCCGCGAGCAGGCCACCGAGGAGTTGCAGGCGCGGGCACGGCAGTTGCAAGCCGACGCAGTGCTGGGTGTGGACTTCGAGATCAGCATGCCGTCGGTGCAGGGCGGCATGGTCGTGGTGTTCGCAACCGGCACGGCGGTGCGCCTGAAATAGCAAAGTGCCATTGGTCGGGCAAGGTTGTTTTGTCCGGCTGGTCTGCAAATGACCGGCTAGTCTCACTTCATCAGGCCGCCGCTTCACTTGGGCAAACACGCTGTTTGCCGGCGCGGTCAGCATTGGAGGGAGTCACGGGCATGAGCGAATCCTACTTCGAAGACTTGAACGATTCATTTCCGATCAACAACCAGGTGCGTTGCGGTCAGTCGGCATTCCAGCTGGGCTTCGCCAACATGACCCTGGACGAGTCGGAGCAGTTGCAACCGGCGCACCTGCAGCGTGCCAAGAAGGGGCGCTTCACCCCGCGGCTACCGCCGAAAAAGTAACCTTGCGCAGTACACGCCCCGCCCAACGGCGGGGTTTTTTTTGCATTCCTTGATCCTGCGCATGGCATTGCCCGGTTGTGCTCGTCGCACGCCCGGCGCTGTGGTTTGCTTGCGCGATTCACTCACGGAGTACCGATTCAATGCGTATCAGGGAAGAAACCTACTGGCAGTGGGCCGATACACAGTTGCACAGCCGCAGCCACGATGAGGTGCTGAGCGATGGCACCTGCATCGAAGTGCAGGTGCGTCTGTCGCGCCTGGGTGCCACGCAGATGTTCCTTGGGGTGTATGCCCAGGGGGGCAGGGCGCTGGTGGAGGAGTACTACCCGGCGCGCCCCGGTGAAACCATGACCCGTGCGCTGGTGTGGGGTGTGGACCGGGCCCGCGCCCTGGCCACCGGTGCCTTGCCGCTGCCCGTGCACACGCCGCGCCGGCTTCAGGCCTGAGGGTGGCGGTTGCGGCTGGCCTGGACGATACGTTCGGCGGGCACCCGTAGCTGGCGCAACAGGTACTCGGCAAAATCGACGGGCCAGGGTTGCAGGGCAATGGCCCGGGCCATGCAGTCCAGCCACTGGGCGCCGTGGCTTTCGTCGATTGGCCATTGCGCGTGGAACGACGGGATGGCGATCGAGCCATAGCGCTCGCTGTACAGGCGCGGTCCGCCCAGCCAACCACTGAGAAAACACGCCAATTTGTCGCGCGAAGCGGACAGATCCTGTGGGTGCATACGCCGCAGGCCCACGGCATCCGGAAGCTCATCCATCAGCCGATAGAAGTCGTCGACCAGCTGGCGCAGGCCGTCGATGCCGCCGGCGGCCTGGTAGGAGGCATCGTCGGTGCCGTAGGTGGGGGTGTTCATCAGGCGCTCCGTTTCGGTAGGGCGGCCATTCTAGCAGGCATGAAAAAGCCCGGCCTTGTGGGGCCGGGCTCAAGCTGTGGTGGACGACGTGACGTATCAGTTCAGCGTGTCGATCACCTTGACTGCCTGGCGCTCGCGGGCACCGGGCCATTCTTGTTGCAGGGTCTCGAGTACGCGGCCGACGAAACCGGTGTCGGCGGCGGCCTTCTTGCCGACGTAGCCCTGGCCACGGCGGTAGACCTTGAAGCGGGCGCGCATGCTGGGCATGTGCGATTCGAATTCGTCTTCGACCGTGTTCGGTGGCAGACGGTCCAGGCGTACTTCGCCGGACTGGCTGACCCACAGCAGATGGTCGTCGAGGCTGTCCTTGCGCGCGGCGAACAGCTGAGCCAATTGGTCGATGGTTGGATTGTTGTTCAAGTTCATCATAAAGCCCCCATTACCCTATTCGTTGGGTGAAGTTCGTTGTGAAGTTCACATTCGGCGCCACAACATGTAGCGCACTAACCAAAGCTGCTACAGCAGCATCGCAACAGGGGCTTTCTCACGCTGCCTTCTGGGCAGTTTCCCTCTCCACGGACGGCCTGCGTTACCGCGCAAGCCGTCTGGAACACCCTTGCCACCGCTCCCGATCAGGGAGACGGCCTCATCATGCCCAAGGCCCGGGAAGGGCGTCAATAGGTTTGTAGTGAATATTTTTAGTCACTACATCTTGTCGGACAATCCTGCATTTGCTGTCAGACCAAGCCGTTATCGCCGTGTTCAAGGAAGCCCGGGCGTTGCCGCAGCCGGGCATGGTAGGCCTCCAGCGCCGGCAGCGGCGGGTGCTCTACCGGGGTACGGCGCCAGCGGTTGAGCGACAGGCCGATGACCACGTCGGCCAGACTGAAATCGCTGCCGGCGATGTAGGCACCGGTGGCCTGCAGGCGTTGCTCGAGCAGGCCCATCCTGGCGCTCCACAGCGCACTGCTGGCGGCCAGCTGTGCCGGGTCCTGGTGGGCTGGCGACTGGCGCACCAGCGACATGAACGGGTAGCGCCAGGCGTCGTTGAGGTCGGTGGCCTGCCAGTCCAGCCACTGGTCCACGGCGGCCCGGGCGCGTGGCGCCGGCGGGTAGAGGTGGCTGCCGTCGTACTGGTTGGCCAGGTAGCGCAGGATGCTGTTGGACTCCCACAGCACGAAATCGCCATCGACGATCACCGGCACCATGGCGTTAGGGTTCAGGGCCAGGAACGCCGGGGTGTCGGTGGCCTGGAAGCCGCTACCCCAGTCTTCGCGCTGGTAGGGCAGGTTGAGTTCGGCGCAGGTCCACAGCACCTTGCGCACGTTGATCGACGAGGCCTTGCCGAGAATCTTCAACATGCTCATTGCTCCAGGCTGGACAGGATGCGCTGCGCGGCGCGCACGCGCTCCTCGTTGGGGTAGTTGCGGTTGGCAAGCAGCACGATGCCCATCTGCCTGGACGGCACGAAGGCGATGTAGGCGCCAAAGCCGCCGGTGGCGCCGGTCTTGTTGTACCAGGCTGCAGGTTCAGCAGGTTGTGCCGGGGTCAAGGCGCGGGTGGCCTGGGGCTCGCGGATCATCTTCGCGCCGTTGCCGGCCAGCAGGGTGTCGAGCGTGACCGGGTAGGGGTAGCGCTCCCAGCCCAGGCCCTGGGTCATCGCGCCGACCTGGAAGTAGCCGCCCTGGGTGATGGCGATGGCCTTGCGCAGGGCCGGGTCCAGCTCGGCGGGCTGCACCTGCAGTTGCACGTAGCGCAGCAGGTCGCTGGCACTGGTCTTGATGCCGTAGGCCTCGTCTGCATAAGGGCCCGGGTTTACCCGCACGGGGTTGTCGGCGGCATCGTAGCCCTGGGCGTAGAGCCCGCGCTCCTTGGCCGGGACCTCAAGATAGGTGTGCGTAAGGCCCAGGCGTGGCAGCAGGCCCTGGGTCATCAGCTCGGCGAACGGGCGCTGCTGCGAGCGGGCGGCGAGGTCACCGAACAGGCCCAGGCTGGGGTTCGAATAGCAGCGCTGGGTGCCGTGCTCGGCAACGCGCTTCCAGTTTTGCAACCAGGCCAGGGTTTGTTCGGGCGTTTGCACCTCGTCCGGGAACTGCAGCGGCAGGCAGTCGCCGCTGTAGGCGCCCAGCTCCAGCACGCTGGCACTGCCGATCGGGGCCTTGGCCAGGGCCGGCTGGTAGCGGCTGGCTGGGGCATAGAGGTCGAGCTTGCCTTCGGCGCTGGCCAGGGCGGCGAGGGTGGCGGTGAAGGTCTTGCTCAGCGAACCGACCTCGAACAGGGTGTCGCGGGTCACGGCTTGTTTATCGTGCTTGTTGGCCCAGCCATAGTTGAAGTAATGCGACTGGCCGTTGGCGTAGACGGCCACGGCCATGCCGGCTATGCCTTGTTCGCGCATCAGCGGCTGGATGATGCCATCGACCTGGCTTTGCAGGTCATCGGCCAGCAGTGGCGGTGCCACGAAAGCCAAGGCGGCAGTAAGCAGTGCGCGGTGGGTGCGGATCATCAAAAGGGGCTGTCCTTGTCAGGGCGGGGTGGTGGTGTCCGTTGCGCGACACTGGCAGGGGTTCCAGCGTTAGCGGCGCAAGGCCCGAAACCTTATCGTCTGGCCTTGCACAATGACAAGACGGAACCTGTGATGAAGTATTTGCGCATGCTGTTCGACAATTTCACCCTGGCCTTGCTCGGGGTGGTGTTCCTGGCCACCGTGCTGCCCTGTTCCGGCGAGGGCGCGCTGATGTTCGGCTGGCTGACCAACCTGGCCATCGGCCTGCTGTTCTTCCTGCATGGCGCCAAACTGTCGCGGGAAGCGATCATCGCCGGGGCCGGCCACTGGCGCCTGCACCTGCTGGTGTTCTCCTGCACCTTCGTGCTTTTCCCACTGCTGGGCATGGCCTTCAAGCCGCTGTTCGTACCGCTGGTGGGCAACGAGCTGTACCTGGGCGTGCTGTACCTGTGTGCTTTGCCGGCCACTGTGCAGTCGGCCATCGCCTTCACCTCGCTGGCCCGTGGCAACGTACCGGCGGCGATCTGCAGCGCGGCGGCATCGAGCCTGCTGGGCATCTTCCTTACGCCGCTGCTGGTGATGATGCTGCTCGGTGCCTCCGGTGATACCGGCTCGGGGCTGGACGCGGTGCTGAAAATCACCCTGCAACTGCTGGTGCCGTTCGTGGCCGGGCAGATTGCGCGGCGCTGGATCGGTGACTGGGTCAAGCGCAATGCGCGCTGGCTGAAGCTGGTCGACCAGGGCTCGATCCTGCTGGTGGTCTACACCGCCTTCAGCGAAGCGGTGGTCACAGGCCTGTGGCACACCGTGTCGCCACAACACCTGGCCGGGCTGTTTGCCGTGTGCGGGATCCTGCTGGCGGTGGTGCTGTTGGGCACCCGCGTGCTCGGGCGAGTGCTGGGGTTCAGTGTGGAAGACCGCATCACCATCCTGTTTGCCGGCTCCAAGAAGAGCCTGGCCACCGGCGTGCCGATGGCCCAGGTGCTGTTCGTAGGCAGTGGTATCGGGGCGATGATCCTGCCATTGATGTTGTTCCACCAGATCCAACTGATGGTTTGCGCGGTGCTGGCGCAGCGTTATGCCGCGCGGGAAACCGCAAGTGAGGCGGCGACGGCAGGCTAGCCGAGCGTGCGCTCGATGCCGCCCAGCACCAGGCTTTCCATCAGCGCCAGCCCCTGCGCTTCGCCCAGGTCGCGCTCGCGCAGCCAGCCTGGCAGCTGGTTGAGCAGGGTCGCCAGCACATGCCCGGTGGCGGCCAGGGCGGCGCCATCGAGCCGTGCCTGCGGGGCGATCAGGCGCAGCAGGCCGGCTTCATAGCGCTCGCGTAAGCACAGCAGGCGCGCCTGCTGTGCTTCGCTTAGGCAGCAGAAGTCGCGCTCGGCCAGGCGGAACTGCAACGGCCGTTCGCCATGCAGATGCCAGTGTGCGGCAATCAGGCAAGCCAGCACCGGCTTGCCCTTGGCCAGGGCCCTGCGGCCTTGGTCGAGGGTGGCCTGGAGCTCTTCGTAGAGCTCCTCGATCAGGTCGTAGAGCAGGTCCTGCTTGCTGGGGAAATGGTGGTACAGCGAACCCGCGGTCAGGCCTACGTGCGCCGCCAGCTCACGCATGCTGACCTGGCCGAAGCCCTTTTCAGCGAACAGCGCCATGGCCCTGTCACGCCGCTCTTCGAAGTTGGCACAGCGCATCGCCGCGTTGACCGGGGGCATGGCGCGCTCCTTAGTAGGTGAAGAAGCCGCGGCCGCTCTTGCGCCCCAGGTAGCCGGCGGCAACCATCTCCTTGAGCAGCGGGGCAGGGCGGTACTTGCTGTCATTGAAGCCCTCGTGGAAGGCCTCCATGATCGCCAGCAAGGTGTCCAGGCCCACCAGGTCGGCCAGGGCCAACGGGCCGATCGGCTGGTTGCAGCCCAGGCGCATGCCGGTGTCGATGTCCTCGGCACTGGCCAGGCCTTCCTGGCGCACGAAGATCGCCTCGTTGATCATCGGCACCAGGATGCGGTTGACCACGAAGCCCGGGCGATTGCCGGCGGTGATCGGGGTCTTGCCAAGCTTCTCGGTGACCAACAGCGCCTGGGCGTAGGTGCTGTCGCTGGTCTGCAGGCCACGGATGATCTCGACCAGGGCCATCATCGGCACCGGGTTGAAGAAGTGCACGCCGATGAAGCGCTCGGGGTGCTCGATGCTGGCGGCCAGTTGGGTGACCGACAGTGACGAGGTGTTGGTGGCGATCAGGCAGTCGCTGCCGACGTTGGCCGCCACCTGCTGCAGGATGCGTTGCTTGAGTTGCAGGTTCTCGGTGGCTGCCTCGATCACCAGCTGCGCGCTGGCCAGCTGGGCGTAGTCGGTGCTGGTGCGGATGCGGGTTTTCGCCGCCGCTGCTGTGTCCGCATCCAGGGTGCCCTTGTTGACCTGGCGCTCGAGGTTCTTGCCCAGGGTGGCCACGCCACGCTCCAGCGCGGCGTCGGACACGTCCACCAGCAGCACCTGGTAGCCGGCCACCGCGCACACCTGCGCGATGCCGTTGCCCATGGTGCCGGCGCCGATCACGGCGATCTGTTCGATAGTCATGTTGCCGGTTCCTTACACGCGTTCGAAGACGACGGCGATACCCTGGCCGCCGCCGATGCACATGGTGGCCAGGGCGTAACGGCCCTGCACACGCTGCAGTTCATGGATCGCCTTGGTGGCGATGATCGCGCCGGTGGCACCCACCGGGTGGCCCAGGGAGATGCCCGAACCGTTGGGGTTGACCTTTTCCGGGTCGAAGCCCAGGGCGCGGGACACGGCGCAGGCCTGGGAAGCGAAGGCTTCGTTGGACTCGATCACATCCAGGTCGGACACCTTGAGGCCGGCCTTTTCCAGCACTTTTTTGGTCGCCGGGATCGGGCCCAGGCCCATCAATTCAGGCTCGACGCCGGCATGGGCATAAGCCACCAGGCGAGCCAACGGCTTGAGGCCCAGGCGCTGCACGGCGTCACCGGTGGCCAGCACCAGGGCGGCGGCACCATCGTTGATGCTGCTGGCGTTGCCGGCGGTGACGCTGCCGTCCTTCTTGAACGCAGGCTTCATGCCGGCCAGTTGCTCGGCGGACGCTTCGCCACGCACGTTCTCGTCGACGCTGAACTGCACGCTGCCTTTGCGGGTCTTGATCTCGATCGGCACGATCTGGCTGTCGAAGCGGCCTTCGGCAATGGCGCGGGCGGCGCGGCGCTGGCTGGTCAGGGCCACTTCGTCCTGCATTTCGCGGGTGATGCCGTGGGCGGCCGCGACGTTCTCGGCGGTGATGCCCATGTGGAAGTGCTCGAACGGGTCCTGCAGGATGCCAACCATGTAGTCGATACCCTGCAAGTCACCCATGCGCGCGCCCCAGCGGGCTTGTGGCAGCAGGTACGGGCCGCGGCTCATGGATTCGGCGCCGGCGGCCAGGGCGATGTCGCTTTCACCCAGCAACAGGCCCTGGGCGGCCGAGACGATGGCCTGCAGGCCCGAGCCGCACAGGCGGTTGACGTTGAAGGCGGGGGTTTCCTTGGGCACGCCGGCATTCATCGAGGCCAGGCGGCTCAGGTAGGCGTCGCGGGGTTCGGTGGGGATCACGGTGCCCATCACCACGTGGCCGATCTGCTCGGCGCTCACACCCGAGCGCTCGATGGCGGCGCGGGTGACCTGGGTGGCCAGGTCGGCCAGCGGCAGGTCCTTGAGCGAACCGCCAAAACTGCCGATGGCCGAACGCACTGCGCTGACGACGTAGATTTCTGTGCTGCTCATAAAGGCTCCGTTTGCAAAGACATGGCGGGGCGGGGGCCGGCTCTGCGAGAATGGCGCCGCCTTGGGGTATTTACGAAAAGTGAATCGAGTCTAGGCAAAGGTCGGCAGGCGGCCTATGCCGGATCTGTTCAGTCAACCTGGCATTTTTTGCCACTCAGCATAGACAGCGAACATTAGCCATGCGCGATAGCGATACGGTCGCGGTGTACTTTCTCAACGCCATGCTCCACGCCTTGCGAGAGCGCCCGCAGGCGCGTGATGCCCACCTGCGCGCGGTAGGCATCGAACCGGCTTTATTGGCGCAGCCCCAGGCCCGGGTACCGGCCAAGGCCTTCGCCCAGTTGTGGCTGGCGCTGATCGACGAGCTCGACGATGAGTTCTTTCATCTCGACAGCCACGGTATGCCACTGGGCAGCTTCGCCCTGATCTGCCGGGGGTTGATCCAGGAGCCCAACCTGGACAAGGCCTTGCGTCAGTGCCTGGGCAGTTTCGCGCTGTTTTTGCGTGACCTGCGCGGTACTGTCACGGTGCGCGGCGCGCGTGCGGTGATCAGCGTGCAGTCGAGCATCGAGGACCCGCTGACCCGGGTTTATGCCGAGGAAACCTACCTGGTGCTGGTGGTCGGGCTGATGTGCTGGCTGGCCGGGCGACGCATTGCCATCGACCGTACCGAGCTTGCGCTGCCGCGCCCGGCCCAGGAAGACGACGCCTTGCTGTGGGGGCCTGACCTGCGCCTGGGCAGTGGCCGCACCGAGGTGGAGTTCGACAGCGCCTGGCTGCGCTTGCCGGTGATGCAGGATCTGCCGGCCCTGAAGACCTTCCTGCGCAGTGCGCCCCAGGGGCTGGTGATCCGCTTTCGCAATCAGAACGGCCTGGTGGCGGAGGTGTATCGGCACCTGCGTGCCCGCCACTATGGGCAGTGGCCAACGCTCAATGCCATGGCCGAGCGGCAACGGCTCAGTGCCAGCACCTTGCGCCGCCAATTGGAGCGCGAAGGGCGCTCGTACCAGCAGATCAAGGATGAGGTGCGCCGGGCGATGGCCTTCGAACTGCTGCGTGAAGGTTGCCTGAGCATTGCCGAGGTTGCCGAGCAGACCGGCTTTCAGGAGCCCAGCGCGTTTCATCGGGCGTTCAAGAAGTGGACCGGGCAGAGCCCGGGTAGTTATCGGGCCAGGCTCAGGGTGGTCTAGAGCCAACCCTGTCGAACTGTGACATTTATGTGCTCATGGGGCCGCTGCGCGGCCCCAATTTGCGCCCAAGCCTTAGGCCGGCACCATCGCAAAGCCCACGCCAAAGCGGTTCCAGGCATTGATGGTGGCGATGGCCAGGGTCAGGTTCGCCACTTCCTTGGGCTCGAAGTGTTCCTGCAGTGCCAGGTATTCATCCTGCGGCGCACCATGCTCGGGCAGGCGGGTCAGGCTCTCGACCCAGGCCAGGGCAGCCCGCTCGCGGGGGGTGAAGTAGCGGGTTTCGCGCCACACGCTCAAGGTCTGCAGGCGGGCCTCGGTTTCGCCGGCCTTGCGTGCATCGTTGGCGTGCAGGTTGACGCAGTAGGCGCAGCCGTTGATCTGCGAGGCGCGCAGGCGGATCAGTTCGAGCAGCGAATGCTCCAGCCCCGATTGGATCAGGGCCTGCTCGAGGCCGACCATGGCCTTGTAGGCTTCCGGGGCGGCTTTGGCCCATTCGATACGGTCGTGCATGGTGGATCTCCAGAGAGGTGATAAGGCGTGGTGCCACCTTAACGCCACCCGCCAGCGCGCCGAATAGCCAATCCCACGCTTTGCCAGGAGGCCAATCCGGCATTCGCCTGGCCACTGAGGTGCATCCAATCTCTTCATTTCTACCGCTGTGGCCAAGCCGGGATAATGGCCGGGTCAATCCCGGAGTACCGATTCATGTCCGCAGAACACTTCATGCGCGAGGCCCTCGACCTGGCCCGCGCCAATATCCAGGCCGGTGGCCGCCCGTTCGGTGCCGTGCTGGTGTACCAGGGCCAGGTGATCGCCCGCGCCGTCAACGAGATCCACAGCACCCAGGACCCGACCAGCCACGCCGAGATGCAGGCTATCCGCCAGGCGGCCCAGGTGCTGGGCCGGGCACGCCTGGACGGGGCCGAGATCTACGCCAGCGGCCACCCGTGCCCGATGTGCCTGGCGGCCATGCACCTGTGCGGGATCGAACGCGCCTGGTTCGCCTATGGCAACGACGAGGGCGAGCCCTATGGCCTGTCCACCGCCGCGGTGTATGCGCAGATGGCCCGCCCGCCGCAGCAGCAAAGCTTGCCGCTGCGGCCGCTGAAGCCCGCTGGCGAAGCGGGCCTTTATGCCCAGTGGCAGCAGGCCAGCCAGGCATGAGGAACGCACTGAACCTGTTGCTGGTGGTGTTGCTGGCGCTGAACCTGCGGCCGATCCTCACCAGCATCGGCCCACTGCTCGAGCCCATGCGCCAGACCACCGGCCTGGGCTACCAGCAGGCGGCATTGCTGACGGCATTGCCGGTGCTGTGCATGGGCCTGGTGCCGCTGCTGCAACCCTGGCTGCGGCGCTGGCTGAGCGAGCATGGCGGCATGCTCGCCGGGTTGTCGGCGATTGCCCTGGCCTGCCTGTGGCGCCTGCAACTGGGCAGCGCCTGGGCACTGATCGCCAGTGCGGTGGTCGCCGGGCTGGGGGTGGCGCTGGTGCAGGGCATGATGCCGGGGCTGGTCAATCGCTGGTTCCCAACGCGGTTGGCGGCGACTATGGGCTTGTATTCGGCAGCCCTGATGACTGGAGGTGGCTTGGCGGCGGTGCTGGGCCCCTCGATCACCGCGCACTTTGGCCATTGGCAAGTTGGGCTGGGCGTCTGGGCCTTGCCCGCGCTGCTGGCGGTGGTCGCCTGGATTGCCCTGCGGCCACGCCATGCCACCCCAACGCTGGCAGGCGCGGGTGGAGGGCACTGGTTTGGCAATCGCCGCGCGTGGCTGCTGGCGCTGTACTTTGGCCTGATCAACGGCGGCTACACCAGCATGGTGGCCTGGCTGCCGGCCTATCACCTGGAGCATGGCGGCACGGCCCAGGGCGGCGGTGAACTGGTGGGGTTGATGACCCTCTTCCAGGTAACGGGTGCACTTGGCTTGCCGCTGTTGCTGCGCCGCCTGGCGGATCGTCGGCCTGGCTTGTGGTTGGCGCTGCTGATCCAGCTGGGTGGCTTCCTCGGCTTGCTGCTGGCACCGGCCAGCGCCATGGGCCTGTGGGTGGCGATGATCGGCCTGGGCCTGGGCGCCTGCTTCAGCCTCAGCCTGACGCTGACCCTCGAACACCTGCGCACGCCGGCCGCAGCCGGCAGCCTGGCGGCCTTCGTCCAGGGGGTGGGCTTCATCGTCACTGGCATCGTGCCGTACATCACCGGCTGGCTGCGCGATGTCAGCGGCGACTTCCAGGCGTCCTGGACCCTGCTGACCTGCACCGTGCTGGCCATGCTGCTGGTCACCGCGCGCTTCGCCCCGGATGGCTATGCCCGGGCCATCGCCCGGCCAGGGCAGACGGGCGCTGCAGCGCTCAACTGAGGCGCTGCAGGGTATCGCGGACCCGGTCCAGCGCCGGGTCGATATCCAGCAGTTCGATGGCGCCGAAGCCCAGCAGCAACCCCGGGCGCACCGGGGCCTCGCTGAAAAACGGCGCCAACGAATAGAGCCCCACCTCGACCTTGCGCGCCAGGTTGATCAGCAGCTCCACATCGACCCCCGGCTTGGCCAAGGCGCTCAGGTGGAAGCCGGCACTGGCCGGCACGGCCTCGAACCAGGGCGCCAGGTCGCCGTCAAGGCGCGCCAGGATCCGCTCGCGGCGGGCGCTGTACACCTCGTGGCAGCGGCGGATGTGCTTGCTCAGGTGACCTTCGCCGATGAAGCGCGCCAAGGCCCATTGCTGCAGGCTCGGGCTGTGCCAGTCGGTCAGGTGCTTGGCCACGCAGGCGGCCTGCAGCACCGCCGGCGGCAGCACCGCATAGCCCAGGCGCAATTCGGGCAGCAAGGTCTTGGAGAAGGTGCCGACATAGGCCACCAGCCCATGGCGGTCCAGGCGCTGCAAGGCTTCGGCGGCCGGCCCCTGGTAGCGGAACTCGCAGTCGTAGTCGTCCTCGATGATCAAGGCACCCAGCGCGGCGGCCCGGGCCAGCAACGCCTGGCGCCGCTGTGCGCCCATGGGCATGCCCAGCGGGAACTGGTGCGAGGGGGTGACGTAGATCAGCCGGGTACCGGCTTCGATCTGCTCCACGCACAGCCCCTCATCGTCCACCGGCACCGACTGCACCTGTGCGCCGAGGGCCAGGAACAGTTGCCGGGCCGGTGGATAGCCGGGATCCTCCATGGCCACCTTGCAGCCCGGCTCGACCAGCACCCGGGCGATCAGGTCCAGGGCCTGCTGGGCACCATTGCACACCAGCACATCGGCGGCGCTGCAGTGCACGCCCCGGGCGAACGCGATGTGGTGGGCGATGGCTTCACGCAGCTCGGGCAGGCCCTGGGGCGAGAACTGCCGCTCGGTGTGCCGTTGGCTCCGTCGCAGGGCGTATTGCAGGCAACTGCGCCACTGGTCGTAGGGGAACTGCGCCTTGCTTGAAGCACCACCGATGAAGTCATAGCGCGAGGGGGCATCCAGCGCGCGGCGCCCCAGCACCGTGGCGCGCAATCGCCAGCGCTCCAGGGCGTCGGCAGCGGCTAGTGGGATCGCTTCGGCGGCGTTGGCCTGCACGGGCTGGCGAGGGGTGATGAAGGTGCCGCGGCCGACCACGCCGCTGAGCAGGTTGTCGTAGGTCAGGCGTGAGTAGGCTTCGGCCACGGTCTTGCGTGAAACGCCCAGTTGCTCGGCCAGCAGGCGGGTTGGCGGCAGTTGGGTGCCGGCGGCCAGGTGGCCGCTGTCGATGCCGGCGCGCAGCTGCTGGTAGAGCTGGTCGGCGAGGCCTTTGCGGCCTTCGAGGCGGATGTGCAGTTCCATCGGGGGGCTGTGTCCGAAGCGCAGGGGTGTCAAAGCTTCGGGGTTCGCGCGGCAAGCTGCAAGAGGGCCGAACAGGCGGCCCTTGTGCAAAGGGTCAAAGGCGGGCGGTACTGATGGTGATGTAGCCCTTTTCCGGCAGGGCGATGCGGATCACCGTTTCATCCTCGGGCGCCTTGCGTTTCTGCCGGATGCTGATGCCATCGATGGCCGCAGCCTGCATGTGCGCCGCAATGGCGCGCCCTTGTTCGTCGAAGAACGCTTCGCTGGCCAGCAGCTCGACGCGCTCGATCAGTTGGCGGGTGTGTTCGTCGGTGGCGCAGAAAAAACGCACGCCGGACAGGTGCGGGTTGTCATCGGGGTTGCTGACCTCATGGGCCAGCAGCTGGCGCAGGGTGTGTTGCAGGGCTTCGGTATCGCGGGCTTGGCTGGGCATGGTAGGGCCTCGTCGGGTGGGCTGGCCGCGCAGGGCGGGCATGACGACATCCAGGTCCGATCATGTTTTTGCAGGCGTAAGACGGAAAGCAGGCTGCTTCCGACTCAATTGTAGGAACAGTCCCAAATTATGCGAGTGACCCGAGCCCTGCCTTGATCCCGATCATCGCTGTCGCCGGTATGCCCGCTGCGGCACAATGGCCGACCTGCCCCCCTGCGTAGCACCGAGGTTTGCCATGCACAGCCACTTCCAGCCCGTCGACCTGACCAAGGCCTATCGCCTGCTCAACCACGGCCCCACCGTGCTGGTTTCAGCCAGCCATGCCGGGGTCGACAACGTCATGGCCGCTGCCTGGGCCTGCGCCCTGGACTTCGACCCGCCCAAGGTGACCGTGGTCCTCGACAAGAGCGCCCGTGCCCGCCAGTTGGTGGAGGGCAGTGGCTGGTTCGTGCTGCAGGTGCCCAACGCTGCCCAGGCACGCCTCACCCACCAGGTGGGTAACCAGAGCCTGTTCGACCAGCCCGACAAGCTGGCGCGTATCGGTGTCGAGCTGGCCCGCGTCGCGGGGTTCGAGGCGCCGCTGGTCAACGGTTGCTCGGCCTGGCTGATGTGCCGGGTGATCGACGAGCCGCACAACCAGCAAACCTATGACCTGTTCATTGGCGAAGTGGTCGCGGCCTGGGCCGATGACCGGGTGTTCCGCGACGGGCATTGGGCCTACGAGCATGCCGACCCCGACTGGCGCAGCCTGCATTACGTGGCGGGCGGGCACTTCTACGCCATCGGCGAGCCGCTGGTGATCGACCAGGGCGAATGAAGCGAGCCCGTCATTCCTCGCAGCAGTGCGGCTTGCCAGGGGCGCCTTCATAGCGGTCGTGGTGGCGCACCCAGTCCATCGTCCCGCCTTCGTTGCGCCCCAGCGGGGCCAGGTCGAGGAAGTTGTAGGTATTGACCAGAATGTCCAGCCCGCGGGCGTAGGTGGAGTAGGAGTGATAGACGCTACCGTCACTGTCGCGAATGAACGCGCTCAAGCCCGGAAGCTCCGCCTCGCTGCCTGTGTAAGGTTCGTAGTTGTACTCGGCGCTGCCATCGGTGGCCACGCTCACGCCGAAGTCCTGGTTGAAGCGGCTGCCGTGGGAGGAGTACCAGGGGAAGCGCCAGCCCATGCGTTGGCGGAACGCCTGGAATTCGCCATAGGGGGCCCGTGATACCGCCACCAGCGACACGTCGTGGTGGGCCAGGTGCAGGTTGGCGCCGTCGAAATGGTCGGCGAGGAACGAGCAGCCCGGGCAGCCTTCGTTCCAGCCTTCGGCGAACATGAAGTGGTAGACCAGCAGCTGGCTGCGCCCGGCGAACAGGTCGGCCAGGGCGAGCTCACCGTCGGGGCCGTGGAAACGGTAGTTTTCCTCGACCCGAACCCAGGGCAGGGCACGGCGGGCCGCGGCGAGTTCATCGCGCTGGTGGGTGAGGGCTTTTTCATGCAGCCACAGCTGCCGGCGGGCGGCGAGCCATTGGCTGCGGGTGACCACCGGGTGATTGTTGACGGGCGTGTTCATGGGGTGCGCTCCGCGCAGGGGGATTCATTGAGTGGTCGAATGGGGAGGGCGATGAATCGACAGGGTCGTGGCGGGGCGCGACGAGTGGTGGGGGTAGTTGTTCATGGCTTGAGAAAGTGTGTGGGCTGGCAGGTGCCTGACAGGACATCTTCAGCGCTCTTCAGCTCGAGGGCCGTCCGCGCGGCGCATCGCTGGCAAGCCAGCTCCACATCTGTTTCGGGCCAATTATGCCCGTGAAGGTACCGCTGCACGCCTTGGTGCATGTCTCAAGTCGGGCGAAGCGCCAGTGGTGCCCACCTCAATACCGCGTCGTACCAACAAGGCGGACAGTGATGACCTTGCAGGAGTGATTGGCCCGAAACAGATGTGGGAGCTGGCTTGCCAGCGATGCGCCGCGCGGGCGGCGCTCGATCTCATAGGCGCTGCAAATCCCCCGGCATGCACCTGCCAGCCCATATGCAATCTCAATCCTCTAACTGCATCCGCTCAATCAATGCCCACAACCGTGGATCATTGAAATCCTCGATCACCAGCTGTGCCCCAGCCTCATGCAGGCGCTCGGCTGTCTGCGTGGTAGCCAAGCCCACCGTAAGCATGCCGGCATCGCTGGCCGCCTTCACCCCCGGCAACGAATCCTCAAAGGCCAGCGCGTGCCCAGCTTCAGCCTGCAAGCGCTCTAACCCGGTGAGGTAGGGCAGCGGGTCCGGCTTGGGCCGGGCCAGCTCATCGGCCACCAGCACATGCTCGAAACGCCCACTCAGCCCCATGGCCGCGAGCATGTGCTCGGCGTTCAGGCGTGGGGCATTGGTCACCACGCACACGCCCACCTCGTGCTGCTGCGCATGATCGAGCAGCCGCAGCAGGCCGGGCAGGGGTTCCAGGCTCGGCGACAGTTCGCGGAACAGCGCCTCCTTGCGCTCGGCCAGGGCCTGGCGCTGGGCGGCGTCAGCCTGGGGGAACAGGTCGGCGAACAGCAAACCGTTGGAGCGGCCGCTCACCTGCAGGTCGAACTGCTCCTGGGTCAGATCGCGGCCATCGTAGTCGTGCAGGAGTTGGCGGAAGGCCTGCAGGTGCAGGGTGTCGGTATCGGTGAGTGTCCCATCGAGGTCGAACAGCAAGGCGGTGAGCATCGGGCATCCTGGCGTTGAAGAATCAATTCAGCAGCATCATAGCCAAAGCCGACGACCAAGGGGGCTGTTCAGTGCTCCACAAAAAGAGTACAAGTGTGCTCCATGGACAATCTGACCCCCAAACGCCGCGCCATTCTCGATTTCATTCGTGAGCGCATCATCGAACATGGCCAGCCGCCCTCGCTGGCCGATATCGCCGTACGCTTCGGTTTTGCCTCGCGCAGCGTGGCGCGCAAGCACATCACGGCCCTGTGTCAGGGCGGCTTCATTGACGTCACGCCCAACCAGGCGCGCGGTATCCGCCTGGCCGAACCGCTGCGCCGGCCGGAGATTCTCGAGCTGCCGGTGCTCGGCCAGGTCGCCGCTGGCGCGCCTATAGGCCCCGACCTCGACATTCACGAGCAATTGCTGCTCGACCCCAGCCTGTTCCGCCGTACCCCCGACTACCTGCTCAAGGTGCGTGGCGACTCGATGGTCGACGACGGCATCTTCGACGGCGACCTGGTCGGCATCCGCCAGCAGGGCGAGGCGCGCGACGGCCAGATCGTGGTCGCCCGGCTTGACGGCGAAGTCACCATCAAGCGCCTGCAGCACACCCGCGACGGCTACCGCCTGTTGCCACGCAACCCGAACTACCAACCCATCGACGTCGGCCCCGAGCACGAATTCTTCATCGAAGGCGTGTTCTGCGGCTTGCTGAGGCGTGACTGATGGGCGCGGTGGTCGACCTCGACCGGCTGCTCGACCAGCGCCAGGTGTGGCGCGGGCGGCAGGCTCAGGCCCGGCCGCTTGGCTTGCAGCCCAGCGGGCATGCCGCGCTCGATGCCCGGTTACCAGAGGGCGGCTGGCCCGCCGCGGCCTTGAGCGAGTTGCTGCTGGCCAGCCCAGGCGTGGGTGAACTGCAGTTGCTCTGGCCGACGCTGGCACGGTTGACCGCAGCCGGTGAGCGTGTCGTGCTGGTGGCTCCGCCCTTCATTCCCTATGCCCCGGCCTGGCAGGCCGCGGGTGTCGACTTGCGTTGGTTGGTGCAGGTCGACAGCGCGCACAACGATGCCCTGTGGGCCGCTGAGCAATGCCTGCGCTCGGGTAGCTGCGCGGCGGTGCTGTGCTGGCCGGCGCGCGCCGATGACAAGGCCTTGCGTCGGCTGCAGGTGGCTGCAGAAACCGGCAACGCGTTGGCGTTCGCTTGCCGTGAGCAGCAGGCCGCACTCAACCCGTCACCTGCCGCACTGCGGATCGCCATCGACACCCGTCCGGCCCAGTGGCGGGTGCTCAAGTGCCGGGGTGGCCTGCCCCCCGCCAACCCTATCGCCCGGGGTTGAAGCACCATGCTCTGGGCCTGCATCCTGTTCCCGCAGCTGGCGCTGGACAGCGTCCTGCGCCAGCGGGGCGACCCTGACACTCCTCTGGTGCTGCTGGGAGGGCCAGGCCAGCGCCGCGTGCTGCAGGCGGTCAGCCCGGCCGCCGCCAGGCTGGGGTTGCGCGCCGGGCAGGCGCTGACCGCTGCCCGCGCCCTGGCCGATGGTTTCACCTGCGTTGAAGTCGAGCCCGCGCGCATCGACCAATTGCAGCAGCTGCTGGCCGCCTGGGCCTACCGTTTCAGTGCTCAGGTCAGCCTGCACTACCCACGCGCGCTGTTGCTGGAGGTGGGTTCGAGCCTGCAGCTTTTCGGGCCCTGGCCCCTGTTCGAGGCGCGCCTGCGTGAAGAGCTCGCTGGGCTGGGCCTGCGCCAGCGCATCGTGCTGGCCAGCAACCCGGTGGCGGCGAGGATGCTCGCCAATGCTCACGATGGGCTGGCCGTGACCAGTCCCGACGAGACCCGTGCGGCCTTGCTCGATCTAGCCATCGAACGGGCAGGCTTGCCCGCCGATGCCAGCGAAGCTTTTGCACGCATGGGCCTGCGCCGGTTGGGCCAGGTCGTGGCGCTGCCCCGTGACGCCCTGGCCCGACGCTTCAGCAGTCAGGTGCAATTGCACCTGGACCAACTGCTTGGCCAGCGCTCGCTGGGGCTGGCGTTTTACCAACCGCCCGAGCGCTTCGAAGCGCGGCTGGAGCTGAACTTCGATGTCGAGTCGCACCAGGCCCTGCTGTTTCCCTTGCGCCGGCTGCTCAACGACCTGGCGGCGTTCCTCGCCGGGCGGGATTGCGGCGTGCAGCGCTTCGAGCTGTACCTGGAGCACGCCGAGGGCCCGGATACCGTGCTCAAGGTCGGCCTGCTGGCTGCCGAGCGTGATGCCGCACTGCTCTTTGAGCTGGCGCGCGGTCGTCTGGAACCCGTGCGCATTCCGGCGCCGGTCCGCAACCTGCGCCTGGTGGCCGCCGATCTGCCGCCTTTTGTGCCCCAGCACCAGGCGTTGTTCGACCCACGAGCCCAGCAGACGCAACCCTGGGAGCAACTGCGCGAGCGCCTGCGCGCACGGCTGGGCGACGAGGCCGTCAAGGGCCTGCGCGCCGAAGCCGATCACCGCCCTGAATGTGCCTGGCAAGGCGCGGAGCAGGGCGCCCAAGGCCAGTTGGTCATGGCGCCAGGCAGCCGCCCCGGCTGGTTGCTGCCCGAACCCCTACCGCTGCCCGAGGTTGGCGTGCAGCTGCTGGGGCACGCCGAGCGCATCGAGTCCGGTTGGTGGGACGGCGGTGATGTGCGGCGCGATTACTACCGTATCGAAACCCGCGATGGCCTGCGCGGCTGGGCCTTCCGTGACCTCGCGGCCCCTGGGCCGCTGTGGTTGCAAGGCTGGTTCGCGTGAACGGCCAGGGTTACGCAGAGCTGCATTGCCTGTCGAATTTCAGCTTCCAGCGCGGTGCCTCCAGTGCCGATGAACTGTTTCGCCGTGCCCGTGAACAGGGCTACCAGGCCTTGGCGATCACTGACGAATGCACCCTGGCGGGCATCGTCCGGGCCTGGCAGGCCGCCCGTGAGCATGGCCTCAAGTTGATCCTCGGCAGCGAGGTGCGGGTGGAGCAGGGGCCGAAGCTGGTGCTGTTGGTGCAGGATCTGGTTGGTTACCAAAGCCTATGTGCACTGATCACGCAGGCACGGCGCCGAGCACCAAAGGGCAGCTACCGGCTGCTGGCGGAAGACCTTGCCGCCCATCATCAAGGTTTGCTGGCGTTGTGGGTGCCTGAAGCCGATGCGCCTGCCAGTGTCGGGCAGCAACTGCTGGCACTGTTCGGTGAGCGCCTGTGGCTGGCCGTGCATCTGCATCGGGGCGCCGACGATGACGCGCGCCTGGCACACCTGTACGCCTTGAGTGCACAACTGGCCGTGCCGCTGGTGGCCTGTGGCGATGTACACATGCACGTGCGTGGGCGCCGTGCGCTGCAGGACTGCATCACCGCGATCCGCGCCCACTGCCCGGTGGCCGAGGCGGGGCGCTTGCTGTTCGCCAATGGCGAGCGGCATCTGCGCCCGCTCGACCAATTGCACGAACTCTATCCCCCGCAAATGCTGGCCGAAACCCTGGCCATCGCCCAGCGCTGCAGCTTCGATCTGTCGGCGTTGAAATACCAGTACCCGCGCGAGCTGGTCCCAGAGGCACACACGCCCGCCAGCTGGTTGCGCCAACTGTGCGAGCAGGGCCTGCCCAGGCGCTGGCCCGAGGGTGCGACTGCCAAGGTGCGCGACTTGTTGGACAAGGAACTCGCACTGATCGAGGCGCTCGGTTATGACAGCTACTTCCTCACCGTGCACGACATCGTCGCCTTCGCCCGCAGCCAGCACATCCTCTGCCAGGGCCGCGGCTCGGCGGCCAACTCGGTGGTCTGCTACGTGCTGGGCATCACCGAACTCGACCCCACGGTGCACCGCCTGCTGTTCGAGCGCTTTCTGTCACGCGAACGCAACGAGCCGCCGGACATCGACGTGGACTTCGAGCACGACCGCCGTGAAGAAGTGATCCAGTACGTGTTCCGCCGCTATGGCCGGCAGCGTGCCGCGCTCACCGCTGTGGTCAGCAGCTACCACGCCGCCGGCGCGGTGCGCGATGTGGCCCGGGCGCTGGGGCTTCCGGCCGACCAGGTGGATGCCCTGGCCAAGTGTTGCGGGCGCTGGAGCGACCGCATCCCCGATGCCGAACGCCTGGCCGAGGCCGGCTTCGATGCGCAAAGCCCCTCGCTGCGGCGCATTCTGGTGCTGGCCAGCGAGCTGATCGGCTTCCCCCGGCACCTGTCGCAGCACCCGGGTGGTTTCGTCATTTCCCAGCAGCCCCTGCACGAACTGGTGCCGGTGGAAAACGCGGCGATGCAAGACCGCACGGTGATCCAGTGGGACAAGGACGACCTGGACATGGTCGGCCTGCTGAAGGTCGATGTGCTGGCGCTGGGCATGCTCAGCGCGCTGCGCCGCTGCTTCGACCTGATTGCCCTGCACCGTGGGCGTGAGCTGACCCTGGCCAGTATCCCCGGCGAAGACCCGGCCACCTACGCCATGATCAGCCGTGCCGATACCATGGGCGTGTTCCAGATCGAGTCGCGGGCGCAGATGGCCATGCTGCCCAGGCTCAAACCCACTACCTTCTACGACCTGGTGATCGAAGTGGCGATCGTGCGCCCGGGGCCGATTCAGGGCGACATGGTCCACCCCTACCTGCGCCGCCGGCTGGGCGAGGAGCCGGTCAGCTACCCTTCGGAGCAGCTGCGCGAAGTGTTCGAGCGCACCCTGGGCGTACCGCTGTTCCAGGAACAGGTGATGGAGTTGGCCATGGTCGCCGCCGACTACAGCCCCGGTGAGGCTGACCAGCTGCGCCGCAGCATGGCGGCCTGGAAGCGCCATGGCGGGCTTGAACCGCACCGGGTCAGGCTGATCGAGGGCATGCTGCGCAATGGCTACGAACTGTCGTTCGCCGAGCGTATCTTCGAGCAGATCAAGGGCTTCGGCAGCTATGGCTTCCCCGAGTCCCACGCCGCCAGTTTCGCCTTGTTGTGCTATGCCAGCAGCTGGCTCAAATGCCACGAACCGGCGATTTTCACCTGTGCCTTGATCAACAGCTGGCCCATGGGTTTCTACAGCCCCGACCAGCTGTTGCAGGAAGCGCGTCGGCAGGGCATCGAGGTACGTCCGGTGGATGTCGAGCACAGCCAATGGGACTGCACCCTGGAGCCGCTGGGCGAGGGCGCATTGGCCATCCGCCTGGGGTTGCGGCAGATCCGCGGCTTTGCCGAAGGCGATGCCCGGCGCCTGGAGCAGGCGCGGGCACAGCGGCCCTGGCGCGATGTCGAGGACCTGTGCCTGCGCGCCGGGCTCGACAGCCGCGCCTGTGCCCGGTTGGCCGATGCCGGTGCGTTGCGGGCGTTGGCCCGCGACCGGCACCAGGCGCGCTGGCAGGTGGCGGCGGTGCAGGCGCAACTGCCTCTGTTCGCCCAGGTCGAGGACGCCCCGGAAGCGGCAGTTGATTTGCCGGTACCCAGCGTGGCCGAGGACCTGGTGGCCGACTACGACACCCTCGGCACCACGCTCGGCCCGCATCCGCTGGCCTTGCTGCGCCCGCGCCTGCGCGCCTTGGGCTGTCGCAGTTCAGCGCAACTGGCCGAAGTCGAGCATGGCGACAGCATTGCCGTGGCCGGCATCGTGGTCGGCCGCCAGCGCCCGCAAACCGCCAGCGGCGTGACCTTCGTCACCCTTGAGGACGAGCACGGCATGGTCAATGTGGTGGTCTGGCGGGCGTTGGCCGAACGGCAGCGGCGGGCGCTGGTGGGGGCGCGGTTGCTCAAGGTGAGCGGGCGGCTGGAGCGGGAGAAGGGCGTGCGTCATCTGATTGCGCGGCGGTTGGAGGATATCAGCCCGTTGCTGCAGGGGCTGGATGTGCGTAGCCGGGATTTTCATTAGCGGATCACCGCAAATCCCTGTAGGAGCGGCCTTGCCGGGGCGCCGGACCGGCCGGAAAGGGCCGCAAAGCGGCCCCAGCCATCGTGTATACGTTGAAGATCGCCGGGGCCGCTGCGCAGCCCTTTCGCGGCACAAGGCCGCTCCTACAACAACGCACAATGTCTTGGGTTCACACCATCGCCAACCGCTGCTTGCGGGTCGGTGGCGCAAACGCCTGGTCAATCGCCTGCAAGTCCGCGTCAGTCAGTAGCAGGTCACCCGCCGCCGCATTCAGGCGCACATGGGCCGGGCTCACCGCCTTGGGAATCGCAATCACCCCTTCGCCACGCGTGACCCATGCCAGGCTCACTTGGGCCGGCGTCGCATCATGACGCTCGGCAATCTCGGCCAGCACCGGATGACGCAGCAGTCTTCCCGCCTGGGCCAGCGGGCAGTAAGCCATGGTCGGCAGCTGCTGCTGGCGGCTCCAGGGCAACAGGTCGAACTCGATCCCACGCTCGGCCGGGTTGTACAGCACCTGGTTGGTGGCGCAGGCCGGATTGTCCAGTTCCTGCAGGTCATCCAGGTCGAAGTTGGACACGCCCCAGCGGCGGATCTTGCCCTGCTCGATCAAGCGCTCGAAGGCCTCGACGGTCTCTTCCAGCGGATACTGCCCACGCCAGTGCAGCAGGTACAGGTCGATGCATTCGGTACCCAGGCGCTTGAGGCTGCGTTCGCACGCCGCCGGCACGCCGCGTTGGCTGGCGTTGTGCGGGTAGACCTTGCTGACCAGGAACACCTGGTCGCGACGCCCGGCGATGGCCTCGCCGACCACCTGCTCGGCACCGCCCTCGGCGTACATTTCGGCGGTATCGATCAGGCTCAGGCCCAGGTCGATGCCTTGCTGCAGGGCCGCCACTTCGGCCGCCTTGCTCCCTGGGTTTTCGCCCATGTACCAGGTGCCCTGGCCAATGGTCGGCACGCGGGTTCCCGCCAGATTCACGTAGCGCATGTCACCTCCTGTGGGTGGGTATGGGTCAACAGCACGTCGAGCAGCGCTTCGGCGGCCCGCGACAGTTTGTGGTCGGCCAGGGCGATCACGCCGATGCGCCGCTCCACGGTGGGCTCGACCAGTGGCACACAGCGCGCACCGAGCTCCTGCATCTGGCCGATGCACAGGGCCGGCACGGCGCTCACGCCCAGGCCGCTGGCGACCATGCGGCCGATGGTCGACAGTTGGTGGCTCTCGAACGCCACCGCCAGCTTGCCGTGCCCGGCCGCCAGGTGCTGTTCGAGCAGCAGGCGCACCGCCGACGGGCGTTGCAGGGCGATGAAGTCTTCGGCCAGCAACTCGCGCCAACTCACCTGGGGCTGGCGGGCGAGGGGCGAGTCGGCGGGCACCACGGCGACGAAACGGTCCATGTACAGCGGGTGGAAGCGCAGCGCCTCGCTGCTGTCGGGCTCGAAGCCGATGCCCAGCTCGACCCGGCGGTGGCGCACCAGCTCCAGCACCTGTTCGTTGATCACGTCGTGCACGGTGACGTTCACTTTCGGGTAGCGCTGGCGAAACACTTTCAATGACTGCGGCAGCAAGTTGCCGGCAAAGGAGGGCATGGCCGCCACCGACACCCTGCCCAGTTGCAGGGTGAAGCGCTGGCGCAGCATCTCTTCGGTGTCGTCCCAGTCGGCCAGCAGGCGCCGGGCCAGGGGCAGCAGCACCTCGCCCTCGGGGGTGAGGCTGACGCTGCGGGTGGTACGGGTGAGCAGGGCACCGCCGAGGTTGTCCTCCAGCGCCTTGATGGTCAGGCTCAGGGCCGGTTGCGACACATGCAGGTGCTCGCCGGCCTGGGCGAAGCTCTGGTACTTGGCCACGGTGATGAAGGCGCGCAGTTGCTTGACGTTCATGGCTGGCTTGCCCTTTGTTTTGCAAAAGTTATCAATCGATGACGAAAACAAAATTAACAAATCAGTCGACTACAGTGAAGATGACCGCACGGTTCCAACAACTACAAAAGGCGACTGAGCATGGCCGGACTGGACAAGCGTGTAGCAACCTACGAAGAGGCCCTGGCAGGCCTGACCGACAACATGACGGTACTGGCCGGCGGCTTCGGCCTGTGCGGCATCCCGGAAAACCTGATTGCCCAGATCAAGCGCCTGGGCGTCAAGGGCCTGACCGTGGTCTCGAACAACTGCGGCGTCGATGGCTTCGGCCTGGGCGTGCTGCTGGAAGACCGGCAGATCCGCAAGATGATCGCCTCCTACGTGGGCGAGAACGCCGAATTCGAACGCCAGCTGCTCAGCGGCGAACTGGAAGTGGAACTTACCCCGCAAGGCACCCTGGCCGAGAAGATGCGCGCCGGCGGCGCCGGCATCCCAGCCTTCTATACCGCCACCGGCTACGGCACCCCGGTCGCCGACGGCAAGGAAGTGCGCGAATTCAAAGGCCGCAAGTACATCCTCGAAGAGTCGATCACCGGCGACTTCGCCATCGTCAAGGGCTGGAAAGCCGACCACTACGGCAACGTGGTGTACCGCAACACCGCGCAGAACTTCAACCCGCTGGCCGCCACCGCCGGCAAGATCACCGTGGTCGAGGTCGAAGAGATCGTCGAGCCCGGCGTGCTGCTGCCCAGCGAGATCCACACCCCGGGCATCTACGTCGACCGGGTCATCGTCGGCACCTTCGAGAAGCGCATCGAAAAGCGCACCGTCAAGGCCTGAGCGCCATCCTCAAGAACAACAAAGAGATCCTGACCATGGCATTGACCCGCGAACAAATGGCCCAACGCGTCGCCCGTGAACTCAAGGACGGCTACTACGTCAACCTCGGTATCGGCATCCCCACCCTGGTGGCCAACTACGTGCCCGCCGACATGGACGTGATGCTGCAGTCGGAAAACGGCCTGCTGGGCATGGGTGAATTCCCCACCGAAGCCACCATCGACGCCGACATGATCAACGCCGGCAAGCAGACCGTCACCGCCCGCCGCGGCGCGTCGATCTTCGATTCGGCGCAATCCTTCGCCATGATCCGTGGCGGCCACGTCGACCTCACCGTGCTCGGCGCCTTCGAAGTGGACGTCGAGGGCAACATTGCCTCGTGGATGATCCCCGGCAAGCTGGTCAAGGGCATGGGCGGCGCCATGGACCTGGTCGCCGGTGCCGACAACATCATCGTCACCATGACCCACGCCTCCAAGGATGGCGAGTCCAAGCTGCTGCCCAAGTGCAGCCTGCCGCTGACCGGTGCCGGTTGCATCCGCAAGGTGCTGACCGACCTGGCTTACCTGGAAATCGAAAACGGTGCCTTCATCCTGCGCGAGACTGCGCCAGGGGTGAGCGTCGAAGAGATCATCGAGAAGACCGCCGGCAAGCTGATCGTGCCGGACGATGTGAAGGAAATGACCTTCTAAAACGCACTACCGACCCTGTGGGAGCGGGCTTGCCCGCGAATGCGATGGTGAATTCACCGCCGCCTTCGCGGGCAAGCCCGCTCCCACAGGGTTTTTGTGTTGCTTCAGTGTTGAACCTAAAAAAACAAATAAAAGGAAACCCCCGTGGCCGCTGATATCCAAGACAGCCGCTCCGCCCGCTTTGCCCTGCGCTGCTCCAACTGGGCCGAACGCTGGTTCCCCGACTCCTGGGTGTTCGCCGCCCTGGCCGTGATGCTGGTGTGCCTGGGCGCCCTGGTGATGGGTGCCAAGCCCACCGACACCGCCAAGGCCTTCGGCGATGGCTTCTGGAGCCTGATCCCGTTCACCATGCAGATGGCCTTCGTGGTCATCGGCGGCTATGTGGTCGCCAGCTCGCCACCCGCAGCGCGGCTGATCGACCGCCTGGCGCGCATCCCGAAAAACGGCCGTTCGGCCGTGTGCTGGGTAGCGCTGATCTCGATGCTCGCTTCGTTGCTCAACTGGGGCCTGTCGCTGGTGTTCGGCGGCCTGCTGGTGCGCGCCCTGGCCCGTCGCACCGATTTGAAGATGGACTATCGCGCCGCCGGTGCCGCTGCCTACCTGGGCCTCGGCGCGGTATGGGCACTGGGCCTGTCGTCGTCGGCGGCGCAGTTGCAGGCCAACCCGGCCAGCCTGCCGCCGTCGATCCTGTCCATCACCGGGGTGATCCCGTTCACCGAAACCATCTTCCTCTGGCAGTCCGGGGTCATGCTGGCAGCGCTGGTCATCGTTTCGCTGGTGATCGCCTACGCCACCGCGCCGGGGCCGAACAGCGCCCGCAGTGCGCAAGACTGCGGCGTCGACCCCAGCTTCAGCGCGCCGCCCGCGCCGCAGCGCACGCGCCCGGGCGAGTGGCTGGAATACAGCCCGATCCTGATCCTGCTGCTGGTGGCCCTTGCCGGCGGCTGGCTGTACCAGGAGTTCGCCACCAAGCCTGCGATCACTGCGATCTCCGGGCTGAACACCTACAACCTGTTGTTCATCATGCTCGGTGCCTTGCTGCACTGGCGCCCGCGCAGCTTCCTCGATGCCGTGGCCCGCGCGGTGCCGACCACCACCGGGGTGCTGATCCAGTTCCCGCTGTATGGTTCGATCGCCGCGATCCTCACCCAGGTCAAGGGTGTCGACGGTGCGACCCTGGCGCACCACATCTCGGTGTTCTTCACCCAGATTGCCACCCATGACACCTACGCGCTGTTGATGGGGGTGTACTCGGCGGTGCTGGGCTTCTTCATCCCGTCCGGTGGCGGCAAGTGGATCATCGAAGCCCCCTACGTGATGCTGGTGGCCAACGACCTGCAGTACCACCTGGGCTGGGCGGTGCAGATCTACAACGCCGCCGAAGCGCTGCCGAACCTGATCAACCCGTTCTACATGCTGCCGCTGCTGGGCGTGCTGGGCCTGAAGGCGCGCGACCTGATCGGCTTCTCGTTCGTACAGCTGCTGGTGCATGTGCCGCTGGTGCTGGTGCTGCTGTGGGCGCTGGGTACCACCTTGCAGTACGTGCCGCCCGTGATGCCGTAAGGCGCGTTGAGTGACAGGGAAGGGCGGTCGGATACCGCCCTTTTTTTCGTTTCGATGACATTTCGATAATGATTCGCATACGTGAATCGTTTTCATATGAATGCCGCCTGGTCGGCAGCCAAGGACTTTCATCGAAACGAACAAGGAGACAGGCAGCGATGTTCGCGCCCATCAGCCGTTCCATGGCCCTTACCCTGGGCCTGTGTGCCACTGCCGTCAGCCCGCTTGCGCTGGCTGAAGAGACCGAACCGCGGTCCGACGACAACGTGCTGGAACTCGGCACCACCGAGATCCTCGCCCAGGGCCTGGGCAGCACCACCGAGCACAGCGGCTCCTACACCACCGGCAGCATGAGCGCGGCGACGCGCCTGAACCTGTCGATCAAGGACACCCCGCAGTCGGTGTCGGTGCTGACCCGTCAGCAGCTCGACGACTTCCAGCTCGACACGCTCTCCGAGGCCATGGCCCATGTCACCGGCGTGACCGTGCAGCGCAACGACTCCGAGCGGCCGGCCTATTATTCGCGGGGCTATTCGATCAACAACTTCCAGATCGACGGGATGCTCAATACCTTCTCGGGCCTCAAGTCCGATTCGGACACCATCATCTACGACCGCATCGAGGTAGTGCGCGGCGCCACCGGCCTGACCACCGGGGCGGGCGACCCGTCCGGGACCATCGCCATGGTGCGCAAGCGCCCGACCTCGACGCTTGCGATCAGCACCGGAGCCAGTGCCGGCAGCTACGACAACTACCACGGTTACCTCGATGTCGGCGGCCCGCTGGGCATGGAAGGGCGCCTGCGCGGGCGCACGGTGCTGGCCTACCGTGACAGCCAGTCGTTCATGGACAAGTACGCCAGCCAGCGGGAGGTGGCCTACGGCATTCTCGAGGCTGACCTGACGGACAGCACCGTGCTGGCGGTGGGCTACGACTACCAGAACAAGCACGTGCAAGGGGCCTCCTGGGGCACCGTGCCGTACTGGAATGCCACGGGCGGCAAGGCCGACCTGCCGCGTTCGACCAACCTGGCCGCGCCCTGGTCGTCCTGGCCGCTGAAAGACCAGACCGTGTTCGCCACCCTCGACCAACGCCTGGCCAACGACTGGCTGCTCAAGCTGGCCTATACCCATCGCGAGTCCGACAGCGATGGCAAGGTGTACTACGGCGGCAACGGTTTTCCCGCCGCCGACCGCAGCGGCATGAATGCCTGGTATTCGCACTTCAGCGGCGAAGAGCAGATGGACGCCATCGACTTCAACCTCGCCGGCCCCTACCAGCTGTTCGGGCGCAGCCACGATTTCATGGTCGGTTATGGTGAGTCCGAGCGGCGCAACACGTCGCCCTACTTCATCCGCGGGCCACTGCCCAAGGATTACCAGAAGATCCCGGACTGGAAGTACATGAGCAGCGTCGCCAAGTTCCAGGACATCAATACCGGGCTTGATGAGTCGCGTGACTCCACCAAACAGAAGGCCGGCTACATCGCTACCCGGCTCAACCCCACCGACCGCCTGCACTTCGTGCTTGGCAGCCGCTATGGCAGTTGGCAGACCGAGAGCCGTGAGTGGGTGTACGACGCGGCGCTCAACGGCACCGAGCTGCCCTCCAGCAAACAGACCCAGAACGACCAGTGGACGCCTTATGCCGGGGTGCTTTACGACCTCACCGAGCAGTACACCGTGTATGCCAGCTACACCGACATCTTCAACCCGCAGTCGGTGCGTGACAAAAACCGCCAGTACCTCGAACCCATCGTCGGCAAGGTCTACGAAGTGGGCCTCAAGGGCAGCCTGATGGACGACCGACTCAACCTCAGCAGCGCGGTGTACCGCAGCAAGCAGGACAACGTTGCCGAGCAGGACGATTCGGTCCCGCCCAACGGCAACGAAGTGTTCTACAAGTCCGGCGGCAAGGGCAACGTGGTCGAAGGCTTCGAGGCCGAGATTGCCGGCGAGGTGCGCCCTGACTGGCAAATGAGCCTGGGCTACAGCTATACCCATGCGGCCAATGCCGACAAGCAGCGCAAGAGCCCTGAGCAACCGCTGAACCTGGTGCGCTTCTCGAGCACCTACAAGCTGACACCCGCGTTGACTGTGGGGGGCACCCTGGACTGGCAGAGCGACACCCACAAGCAGGCCAACCGGCCAGTGGGACGCGCAGCGGACGGTTCGATCGTCACGGTGCGCGACGAGATCAGCCAGAAGGCGTTCTCGGTGGTGGGCTTGATGGCGCGTTACCAGTTCGATGAGCACCTGTCGGCCTCGGTGAACGTCAAGAACCTGTTCGACGAGCATTACTACAACAACCTGGGCTTCTACAACGGCGTGTACCACGGCGAGCCGCGGACCATGATGGTCAGCCTGGACTGGAAGCTGTAACGGCCAAGGGGAAGACGTTGCGTGATGGGACGACATTGCCTGATGCGCAATGTCGTTCTACTGTCACGTCGTCCCCATGTCTTCCAGGAGTCGCGATGAACAAGGTTTCGCTGAGTCTGGGTGTCACGCTCATCGGCATTTTGACAGGGTGCTCCGGTATTCCATCGCAGCCTTATGTTGAGCCGCCAGCTTCGGCACCTAGCGCACGGATGCGGGTGATCAGCAACTCGACGGTGTTCGGTGACAGTGTGTTCGGGCGCTGTGCGCCGAATCTGCGGCACCAGATGGTCCAGGCCGGGTATTTCTCGGCAGGGCATGCTTTGCAGGACTACCCGCAGTTCCCTTCCGTACCGGCGAAGCTAGGTATGCCGCCACGCCTGTCGCCGCCATTGCTCAGCCTGACGCCCACCGTGCGCAATGCCCAAGGCCGGGTAGAGGAGGTGGTCGCCGAGTACCGGGTGCCGACCTCGGCGCCGTTCCAGCTCGCGACCCCGGGGGCCGGTGCCGGCACGTCGCTGGGCAGGGGAACCTACTGTGCTGAAGAGGCCAGGGTCTACACACTGGAGGCGGGGCGCGACTACGAGGTGACCATTGGCATGGGCGCCGTCGGCCAGGGCGCCAATGCCCGCCTGGCTTGCCGCTTCGATGTGCGCGAGCTGACCGCGATTGGACAGGGCGAAATGATGCCGGTACCGCTGACGGGCAGTGCTCCGCCGAGAAAGCTGTGCGACTGAAACCTGCGCCGAGGTGACACTCGCAGGAGCGGGGCACGCTTCACCGCCAGGGTGAAGCGCCCCCGGCCGCCGTTACTTCAGCTGTCGCAGCTCATCCAGCAACCCTTGCAGTTTCGCCCGGTTCGGCTCATCCAGGCCAAACACCGGCCGCCGGGGCTCGCCCACTGGCAGCCCGGTCATGCCCAGCCCGGCCTTGATGGTCGCCGGCAAGCCACCTTTGAGGATGAAGTCCAGCAACGGCAGCTGGCGGTAGAACAGCGCCCGCGCCTGGGTGAGGTCGCCCGCCAGCACGGCCTGGTAGAGCCGTTGGTTCAGTTCGGGGATCAGGTTGGCCGCCGCCGTGCACCAACCTTTGGCCCCGGCAACGAAGGCTTCCAGCGCCAGCGGGTTGCAGCCATTGTAGAACGGCACCTGGCCCTCGCCGAGCAGCTGCAGCTTGTGCATGCGCTGAATGTCGCCGGTGCTCTCCTTGACCATGGTGACGTTGTCCACCTCGCGCACGATGCGCAGGATCAGCTCCACCGGCATGTCGGTGCCGCTGGTGGCGGGGTTGTTGTAGAGCATGATCGGGATATCGATGGCCGCGCCGATGGCGCGGTAGTGCTGGAGGATCTCGGCTTCGCTGAGCTTCCAGTAGGCTGCCGGCAGCACCATCACCGCATCGGCGCCGTGTTGCTGGGCGAAGCGCGCACGGCGCACGGCGCCGGCGGTGGTCAGGTCGGAGACGCTGACGATGCTCGGCACGCGCTTGCCGATGCGCTCCAGGCTGTACTGGGCGACCTGTTGCCATTCGCTGTCGCTCAGGTACGCGCCTTCGCCGGTGCTGCCCAGCGGGGCAATGACTTGCACGTCACCGTCGATCAGACGGTCGATGGACTGGCCCAGGGCGGGCAGGTCGAGCTGCTCGCCGTCGTGGCTGAAGGGGGTGATGGTGTAGCCGATGATGCCGTGGAATTGAGTGGTCATGCTAAAGGGCTCCGCAAGCAAGGCAGTGTAGGGTCAGGCGAGGCAATCGGCGTGCTGGCGCAGGGCCTGCCGGGCGTAGTAGTTGAATGCGGCGCCGTGGCGCTTGGGCCGGTCGATCCAGTCGTGGGCATCGCGGCCAAGCTCGGGGGCGATCGGTTTGATGGTGCCGGCGGCCATGGCCAGCAGCTGCAGGCGTGCGGCGCGTTCGATCAGCTGGGCGTAGACGCAGGCCTGCTCGATGCTGGCCCCGGTGGACAGCTGGCCGTGGTGCGAGAGCAGGATGGCGCGCTTGTCGCCCAAGGCGGCGCTGATGATTTCACCTTCTTCGTTGCCCACCGGCACACCGGGCCAGGCTTCGAGGAACGCGCAGTCTTCGTACAACGGGCACAGGTCCATGTGCGACACCACCAGCGGCACTTCGAGCATCGACAGCGCGGCCACATGGGTGGGGTGGGTGTGGATGATGCAGTTCACGTCCGGACGGGCGCGGTACACCCAGCTGTGGAAGCGGTTGGCCGGGTTGGGCATGCCTTGGCCTTCCAGCACTTCCAGGTCTTCGTTGACCAGCAGCAGGTTGCTGGCGGTGATTTCGTCGAAGCCCAGGCCCAGCTGCTGGGTGTAGAAGGTGCCGGGTTGCGGGCCACGGGCGCTGATCTGCCCGGCCAGGCCCGAGTCGTGGCCATTGTCGAACAGAATTCGGCAGGTCAGGGCCAGCTTTTCGCGCACAGTCCACGTATTATCCGCGAGCGAGCCTTGCATCTGCGTCAGTGCCTTTTGCACCAGTTGGTCTTTGCTGTGTGTCAGGGTGTTGGCCATGGGGAGTGATCCTCTGTGGCGTGATGGTGGATGTCTCGGCTGGCCCGCCCCCTTGCTTTCGACGGTGGAGGGGCGGTCCATCAGATGACACAAATAATCCTATATGACACAAAGTGTCATTAGCAAGTGCGTTTGTCCGGGAAAACCGCTTCACATGTCTATCCGACTGAAACTGCTGCGCAAGAAACTGGGGATCACCCTTGAGGTGCTGGCTGAAAAATCCGGCATGACCAAGAGCTACCTATCGAAGGTCGAGCGTGGCCTGAATACGCCGTCGATCGCCGCCGCGCTGAAACTGGCGCGGGCGCTGAACGTCAATGTCGAGGAGCTGTTCGACGGCGAACAGGAAGGCCAGGCGCGCTATAGCCTGGTACGGCGCGGCGAGCGTCAGGCGCTGGTCGGCAATGGCCAAGGGCCGGGTTACGCGGTGCTCACCTCCCAGGTTGGCCAGCGCAGCCTGTTGCCGTTCTTGATCCAGCCCCCCACCGAGTTCACTGATCCGACCTTCAAGGAGCACGAGGGCGAGGAGTTCCTGTTCGTCCACGAGGGCCAGGTGGAGGTGGACTTCATGAGCGAGCGGGTGCTGCTGGAGGCGGGTGATGCCCTGCATTTCAATGCCCAGACGCCGCACCGCCTGCGCTCGGTAGGCGAATGCCAGGCCCAGTTGCTGGTGGTGGTGCAGGGCGGCGAGGGGTGAGGGCAGGGCGATGATCGAGGCCTCGCGGTTCTGGCGTGACCCTGCCTTGCCGTTTGTCGAGGCCCGGCGCGTGGGGGATGGGCGCCAGGTGTGCTATGCGGCGCATTCCCATGAGAGTTTTTCGATCGGCTTGATCACGGGTGGGCGCAGCAGCTACCTCACGGGGGACGCCAGGCACGAGGTTGGTGCTGGCAGTACCGTGCTGATGAACCCTGGGGTGGTGCATACCTGCAATCCGATCCAGGGGGAACCCTGGTCGTACCTGATGCTGTTTGTCGACTTGCCGTGGCTGCAGGACCACGGCTTTGCCCTGCCGGAAGCGACACTCAGCACCTCGCTGACGTTGTACGGTCGGTTGCTTGAGCTGTTTGCGGGCCTGTTCGACGACCAACCGGCCTCTCACAAGGAGGCGCTACTGGTTGCATTTTTTGAAGCGCTGCCTGGCTATTTCGATCAGCGACCAGGCCAGCGCAGGGTGGAGCACCCGCGGCTTGAAATGGCTGCCGCGTTCATCCGCGCCCATCGTCTGGATCCGCTGACCATAGAAGACATCTGCAGTGCGGTGGGGCTTTCCCGTGCCTACCTGATCCGCGCGTTCGGCAAGCGTTTCGGGCTGACACCCCACGGCTATCTGCTCGACCAGCGGGTGCAGCATGCCCGCGCCCAGCTGCGCCTGGGCCGGCCGATCGCCGAGGTGGCGCTGGAGGCGGGTTTTGCCGACCAGGCGCATCTGCAACGGGCGTTCAAGCGGCACCTGGCGGCGACGCCGGGGCATTATCGGGATTCGGCAGGACAATCTCGCCCCCTGTAGGGGCGCCCCGGCAAGGCCGCTCCTACAAAAGCTTCAGGCAATCAGCAGATACCCCGCGCTCGCCACCAACAACACCGCCAACCCGCGATTGAACAAGCGCAACCGCCTCGGCTCCCCCAGATACTGCCGAATCACACTCCCGGCCCACGCCCAGCTGGCCACCGAGACGAAACAGATCGGCCCATAGATCCAGGTGAACAGCCACAACAGATGCTGCTCGCCAGCGGTATAGGCACCCACCCCGGCCACTGCTGCCAGCCACGCCTTGGGGCTCAACCACTGCATGGCCGCGCCATGCCAGGCAGTGGGTGCCTGATGCTCGCCGTCGGCTTGCAGTTGGCCATCGTCACTGGCCAGCTTCCAGGCCATGTACAGCAGAAACAGCACGCCGCCCCACAGCAACAGGTGCGCAAGCCACGGCCAGCGCAGCAGCAGTTCATGCAGGCCCAGGCCGGTGAGCACCAGCAGCAGGCAGAAGCCCAGGGTGGCGCCGGCGGCGTGCCCGAGGCTGGCGCGCAGGCCGTGGCGGGCGCCACTGCCCAGCGCCACGATATTGACCGGGCCAGGGGAAATGGAGGCCGCCAGGGCGAAGGCGGCCATGGACAGGGACAAGCTCATGGGCAGATTCCTTGTAACGATGGAGTGCCGCCATGATCGACGACAGGTAGCGCGCAGGTATTGAACAAAAATGCCCAAGGTCTCTGTTACAGATTTTGTAATAGTTTCGCGCTGTGGGAAAAAGCTGCTTCGATTGTAGGATCGTCATCCCTTTTTCTGATCAAGGTCTATATGAGCACCTTCGCGGAGCCCCCCAGTTTCCGGCCTTCCCGGCCATCCTTCCCCCGTCCCCGTGACGCCGCCCTTGTGAGTACCCGCTAATGGAATGGCTAGCCGACCCCACGGCCTGGCTGGGCCTGCTGACGCTTATCGTCCTCGAGCTGGTGCTGGGTATCGACAACCTGGTGTTCATCGCCATCCTCGCCGACAAATTGCCGCCCCATCAGCGCGACCGCGCGCGGGTGATCGGCCTGTCGTTGGCACTGATCATGCGCCTTGGCCTGTTGGCCAGCATCTCGTGGATGGTCACCCTGACCGCCCCGCTGATCGAGGTGTTCGGCAAGACCTTCTCTGGCCGTGACCTGATCATGCTGTTCGGTGGTGTGTTCCTGTTGTTCAAGGCCACCATGGAGCTGCACGAAAGGCTGGAGGGCCATGTCGCCCAGTCTGGCGGTGTGACGCGGCATGCGGCGTTCTGGCCGATCGTCGCGCAGATCGTGGTGCTCGATGCGGTGTTCTCGCTGGATGCGGTGATTACCGCGGTGGGTATGGTCGAACACCTGTCGGTGATGATGATCGCGGTGATCTTCTCGATCGGCATCATGATCGTCGCCAGCAAGCCGCTGACCCGCTTCGTCAACGCTCACCCGACAGTGATCATGCTGTGCCTGGGCTTCCTGATGATGATCGGCTTCAGCCTCACCGCCGAAGGCCTGGGCTTCCATATCCCCAAAGGCTACCTGTACGCGGCCATCGGCTTCTCGCTGCTGATCGAGCTGTTCAACCAGCTGGCCCGCGCCCGCCGCAAGCGCAGTGTGCAACAGCACCGACCGTTGCGTGAGCGTACCGCCCATGCCGTGCTGCGCCTGATGGGCGGGCGCCGGGTGGAGGCTGACGAGGTGGGCGAGGAGATCGCCGACCTGGTCGAGGACGGTAGCGAGCAAGTGGTCTTCGACCGTCGCGAGCGGGTGATGATCAGCGGCGTGCTGAACCTGGCCGAACGGCCGATCCGCACGGTGATGACGGTGCGTGCCAAGGTCGATGCCATCGACCTGGCGCAACCGGCCGAGGTGATCACCCAGGCGTTGATCAACTCGTCCTACTCGCGCCTGCCGCTGATCCGCGGCGGCCGCATCGAGGAACCGCTGGGCTTCGTGCACAAGAAGGAACTGCTCAAGGAGCTTCTGGCCGGCAACGAGCCAGACCTTGAGGCCCTGGCCAGGGCGCCGTTGAATCTGTTGGAGAGCTTCAGCATCCTCAATGCCCTGGAGCAGATGCGTGGGCAGTCGACGCACATTGCCTTCGTGGTCAACGAGTTCGGTGATTTCACCGGTGTGCTGACCATGACCGACATCCTCGAGTCGATTGCCGGCGAGCTGCCCGACGCCAGCGAGGTCGAAGGCCCGGGCGTGGTGGAAGAGGCGGATGGTTTCGTCGTCAGCGGCGCCCTGAACCTGGCCCAGGTGCAGGCGCGTACCGGTTTCGCGGCCCGCGCCACCGAGGACTACCAGACCCTCGCGGGCCTGGTGATGAGCCTGCTCGACCGTCTGCCAGTGGTCGGTGACCATCTGCAGTGGAATGGCTGGAGCATGACCGTGGTGGCGGTGGAGGAGCGCCGGGTACGCCAGGTGCGCCTTACACCGAGCGCCGACGCTGACGCAGCAGGTGCTTGAAACCTTCAAGCACCAGCACCAGCACCGCGGCCCAGATCGGCAGGTAGGTCAACCACTGGTCGGGGCCGATGGTTTCGCCCAGCAGCAGGGCGACGCCCACCAGCAGTACCGGCTCGACGTAGCTGAGCAGGCCGAACAGGCTGAACGGCAGCATGCGGCTGGCCAGTACGTAGGCGATCAGGGCACTGGCGCTGATCGCCCCGAGCAGTGGGATCAGCCAGTACAGGTTCTGGTGTAGCGCCAGGTCCGCGGCCGACAACGGGCCCTGGATCACGAAGTACAGGGCCCACGGCAGCAGCAGGCACATGTCGTACCACAGGCCGCCCAGGTGGTCGGTGCGGCAGCGTCGGCGCAAGACGAAATAGATCGGGTAGCCGACGGTCACCAGAATGGTCTCCCAGGCAAAGCTGCCGTTCTGGTACAGCTCGTGGCCCACTCCCAGGGCCGCGCAGCTGACCGCCACCTTTTGCAGGCGCGACAGGCGTTCGCCGTACACCAGGCGGCCGGTCAGCACCATCGCCAGTGGCAGCAGGAAGTAACCCATCGACACTTCCAGGCTGCGCCCGTGCAGTGGCGCCCAGAGGAACAGCCACAACTGCACCCCCATCAACCATGAAGTACCGACCATGCCCAGTAGCAGCAGGGGGGTGTGGCGAACCCGCGCAAGCAATTCGCCAACCCGTTTCCAGTCTTTGGATATCAACATGAACAGCGTCAGGCAGGGCAGCGTCAGCAGGGTGCGCCAGCCGAAGATTTCCTCGCCGTCGAGCGGCGTGAGGAAGGAGGTATAGAAATACATCACGGCGAACAGACAGGACGCCATGACCGATGAAACGATGCCTTTTGACACGAATGCCTCGAAAAACGGGAAGGGTGGGCGGATCAGTCGCGCATGATCTCAGGGGGCGCGTCTTGCAGCAACCGCAGGCTGCCCGGGCGTGTGGCCAAGGCAATGAGCAGCTCGGCGCTGGGCATTGGTCTGGCGAACAGATAACCCTGCTGAAAGTCCACCCCGTGGCGCTCCAGGTAGTCGCGTTGCACCACGGTTTCCACGCCTTCGGCGACGATGCCCAGCCCCAGCTTGGCCGACAGTTCGATGATGGTGTCGAGGATATGTTGCGACAGCGCATCGCCGCCGATCATGGCGACGAAGCTCTGGTCGATCTTCAGGTAGTCGACCTTGAACTGACGCAGGTAGTTGAGGCTGGACTGGCCCGTGCCGAAGTCGTCGAGGGCGATCATGACCCCCATGTCGTGCAGCTTTTCGAACAGCTCCAGGGTGACCGGGGTGGGTTCGATCAGTTTGCGCTCGGTCAACTCGAGGGTAAGCACCACACGCCCGGGCGGGAAGTGCTGGAGAAAGGTGCGGCAATCATCGAGCAGGCCAAGGTCGCGGCAATGATCGGCGGTGATGTTGATGCCCACGTGGAAGCCGTCGCTCAGCAGCGCCACGTGGGGTGCCAGGGCTTGTGCCGTATTGAACATCAGGGCGCGGGTCATGGCGACGATCTGCCCGCTGTGTTCGGCATAGGGGATGAACAGGTCCGGGCGAACCAGGCCCTCGCGCGGATGCTGCCAGCGCATCAGCACTTCGACCCCGGCCCAGTGATAGTCGCCTTTGCGCACCACCGGCTGGAAGTACGGCAGGAACTCGCCGGCTTCGAGCGCACGGTCGAGTTCGGCGCGGGGCGAGGTGGCGCGGCGCACTTGCCAGCGGCAGACGCTGCCAGCGACCACGCCGAGCACCAGCAGCAGGCTGAGCAGGGCTGGGTAGCGTGAGCGCATGACCTCGCCCAGCTTGCCTGAGGCGTAGCCGCCCTGCACGCTGAACGGGTAGCGTGTCGAAGAGAAGGTGACGGGGGCGCTGGCCGCGACCGGCGGTATGCCTTCGTGCACCAGGCCATCCTGGCTCATCCAGTGACTGCCCACCCGCACCAACAGCTCGTCATCCTGAGCGATCAGGCGCAGGGCCGTCAGCAGGTGGCTGCCGTCCACCGTGGCGATTGCCCCGCGATCACCCTGGCTGACTCGGTAAACCAGCAGTGGATGGCCCGGCGTGACGGAGTTGCCGTCCATCAGCCAGAGCTGCCCGTCGGTATAGTCACGCGCATCCACCGGCTCGTCGAAATTGCCAAACAGCGAAGTGCAATACAGGTTGTTGCGGTCGAACAGGCTGGTGGAGCGCACGAACGCATTGCGCGTGACTGCTATGCGCAGTGCCAGCTGCACCTGTTCGCAGGGCTGGCCGGCCTTGGGTAGGAGGTCGTTCGCGGCACTGGACAGGCTGTCTAGAATCATCTCGATGTGCCCAACCACTTCGCGCGCGGTGGCCAGGCTGTTGGCCTGCAACTCGCGCTCGGTCTGCCAGCGGGTCACAGCCAGCCCGCAGACCAGCGGCAGCACCCCGACGACCCAGGGCAGCAGAGTGCGCCAGCTCCAGCGGGCAGGGCGTTTGGTGGTCAGGGGCATGCGTAGGCGAACCGGGTGGCGGACGGGTGTGTCAGTGCCTAGGATAGCCGTTTGTCGGCGAGGCCTACCAACTAAAGCGCGACAAACAAATTTACGCAATGTAGAATCGCGTTACGAATACAACAATAAGATCTTCCGCCAACCGGAGGATCAAGCCCGCCGAGAATGGGTCCCCATGACAAACCCTGCATTCAAGCTGATCATTGGTGCCTACCTGGCCCGCAGCGTGCGCGGCATCCCCTGTTCGCCTCCTGTTCCGTTCGCCATCGCAAGCCAGTAACCCAACCGTTTTTTGCTGCAGATGAGGACACGAACATGGCAGATATCTTCGAAAACCCGATGGGCCTTGAAGGCTTTGAATTCATCGAGCTCGCCTCGCCGACTCCTGGCGTGCTGGAGCCGGTCTTCCAGATCCTCGGTTTCACCAAGGTGGCGACCCACCGCTCCAAGAATGTGCACCTGTACCGCCAGGGTGGCATCAACCTGATCCTCAACAACGAACCCAAAAGCGCCGCCTCCTACTTCGCCGCCGAGCATGGCCCGTCGGTGTGTGGCATGGCCTTCCGCGTGCGCAACGCCCATGAAGCCTATGCCCGCGCCCTGGAGCTGGGTGCCCAGCCGGTTGAGATCGAGACTGGCCCGATGGAGCTGCGTCTGCCGGCGATCAAGGGTATCGGTGGCGCGCCGCTGTACCTGATCGACCGTTATGAAGAAGGCAGCTCGATCTACGACATCGATTTCAAGTTCATCGACGGCGTGGATCGCAACCCGGTTGGTGCGGGCCTTAAGATCATCGACCACCTCACCCACAACGTGTATCGCGGGCGCATGGCCTACTGGGCCGGCTTCTACGAGAAGCTGTTCAATTTCCGCGAGATCCGCTACTTCGACATCAAGGGCGAGTACACCGGCCTGACCTCCAAGGCGATGACCGCGCCCGACGGCATGATCCGCATCCCGCTCAACGAAGAGTCGTCCAAGGGCGCGGGGCAGATCGAAGAGTTCCTGATGCAGTTCAACGGCGAGGGCATCCAGCACGTGGCCTTCCTCACCGACGACCTGCTCAAGACCTGGGATGCCCTCAAGGGCTTCGGCATGCGCTTCATGACCGCACCGCCGCAGACTTACTACGAAATGCTCGAGGAGCGCCTGCCGGGTCACGGCGAGCCGGTCGACCAGTTGCAGTCGCGTGGCATCCTGCTGGACGGTGCTTCCGAGGCGGGCGACAAGCGCCTGCTGCTGCAGATCTTCTCGGAAACCCTGTTGGGCCCGGTGTTCTTCGAGTTCATCCAGCGCAAGGGTGACGACGGCTTCGGCGAGGGCAACTTCAAGGCACTGTTCGAGTCCATCGAGCGTGACCAGGTGCGTCGCGGCGTGCTGAACGCCGAGTAATCAACTCAGCGCAGTCAATCGCGGGGCAAGTCGCATCGGTGTACCGATCCGACTTGCCCCGCGATGCTTTTCAGCCAGCCTTGCGTTTGGCCAGGCACTTGAGCACCGCCTGCGCTACCCCAGCAGTGGACGCTGGGTTCTGCCCGGTGATCAGGCTGCCGTCCTCAACCACGAAGGGCGCCCACGGGTCTTCCGCCTTCTGGTACTCGCCACCCCGTGCACCCAGTTCGTTCTCGGTGAGGAAGGGCACCTCCTTGTCCAGCTCTGCCAGTTTCTCTTCGATATTGGAGAAACCGGTCACGCTTCGCCCTCTGAGCAACAGGGTGTTGTCGCTGAGCTTTATATTCAGCAACCCCACGGCACCCTGGCAGACTGAAGCTACGACCCCGCCAGCTTCGTAAATACGCCGCGCCAGGTCCTGCAGCGGCTGGTTATCGGGGAAGTCCCACATCACGCCATGGCCACCGGTGTAATAAATGGCACTGTACTGCTCGGCCTTGACCTCGCCGGGGCTGAGGGTCGCGCCAAGGCGCTTCATGAAGGCCTTGTCGTCGTACCATCGCCAGTCCAGGTCCGGGGCCATCTGCAGGCTGTGCGGGTCGATCGGCACATAGCCGCCTGCCGGGCTGACATAGTCGACCGTGAAGCCTGCCTGCTGCACGGGGGCGACGAAGTGCACGGCTTCACCCAGCCACAAGCCCGTGGCGCGTTTGATGTTGGGGTACTTGGCGGTATTGGTCAGCACGACCAGGATCTTCTTGTTCATGTGCGCATGCCCATCCAACCCAAGGGGGCCGGTTACCCGGCAAAGGGAAAAACCCTCTCAGCATAGCCGTCGCTGCGCGTGGCGCCATGGCCGGCTGGCGTTGTGCTAGTCTCGAGCGAATCATGCGCAGCAAGGAAGTCATCATGACAACGGACAGGTTCATGCAAGCGGCCATCGACGAAGCCCGCAAGGGGCTCGAGGAAGGCGGCATACCCATTGGCTCGGTGCTGGTGCACGACGGCAAGATCATTGGCCGTGGCCACAACCGCCGGGTGCAACAAGGCAGCGCCATCCTGCACGGCGAAATGGATGCACTGGAAAACGCAGGGCGCCAACCGGCCAGTGTCTACCGGGAAGCCACCCTCTATACCACCTTGTCGCCCTGTGCCATGTGCAGCGGCGCGATTCTGCTGTATGGCATAAAACAGGTGATCATCGGCGAAAACACCACTTTTCTTGGTGAAGAAGAGTTGCTGGCGAGCCGAGGCGTAGAACTGGACGTGCGCCACGACAAAGACTGCAAAAAGATGATGCGTGATTTCATCGAGGCGAAGCCGCAACTGTGGAATGAAGACATTGGCCGCTGACCACTCTGAGCAAGGGGCCGCGCAGATGATTCACCTGGCGCCCGTTTCGAGCGCCCGGGCAGAGGGCGGCGAGCAGATCAGCAGCTTCAACTGGGGGGCAACGCCCTTGGGGCCCCTGACACGATGGCCCCCAGCCTTGCGCATTGCCGTGGACATGTTGCTGCTGTCCGCCTACCCCTGTGCGCTGGTCTGGGGCCCGGGGCTGACGGTGATCCACAACCCAGCCTATCCAGTGCCACCGAGCGGGCGTTCACATGCCCTGGGTGACAGTTTCGACGCACTTTGGGCAACGGCCTGGGACGATATGGGGGCCGCTGTTTTCCAGGCGCTTGAAGGGCAGGGCAGCTTCAGCGAGAACACCCTCTTGACGGTCGAGCGGCAAGGGCGCAAGGAACAAGCGTGGTTCACCTGCTGCTACTCGCCGATCCGCGACGACCAGGGCGCGGTGGCGGGTTTCCTGCACGCGCTGATCGAAACCACCGCCAGTGTCGAAAGCACGCGCGAATGGCGCGAACTGGCTCAATCATTCGAAGCGCAGCTCTCGCTCTACATGGCCGAGAGTGAACATACCTGGCAGTTGTCGCCTGATGTGATGCTGATGCTCGACGCCCAGTTGCACGTGCGCATGGCCAACCCGGCCTGGCACCGGTTGTCGGGTTTGACGGATGAGCAGCAAACGCCGGTAGCGCTGCTGGAGTTGATCCACCCGGCCGAGCGTACCGAGGCCAGGCTGGCCCTGATGGCGCTGATGCAGGGGCATGACACCCCGGCCTTCGAGGCCCGCATGCGTCACGCTGAAGGGCACTACTGCTGGCTGCGTTGGCATGCTGTGCCGGGCCAGGCGCTGCCAATGCTGATTGGTCGCAGCATCAGCGAAGAGCGCCAATCCGTTCAGCGCATGGCGCAAGCGGCGGTACGTGACAGCCAGCGCATGGAATCGGTGGTCAAGGTGGCGGGCGGCCTGGCCCATGAAATGAACAACGTCCTGTCGGGGGTGGGCAGCAGCCTGGAATTGCTTGAGCGGCGCCTGGCCCAGGGCCGGCTTGAGCGCTTGGACAGCTACGTGCAGATGGCCCGCGAATGCGCCCAGCGGGCCATCGGCCTGACCCAGAACTTGCTGGCGTTCGCCCGCAGCCAGCCGTTGTCGCCCAACCCGCTGGATATCAACCAGCTGATCCGCGAAGCGCAACCGATGCTGGAGCAGTGCGTCGGCGCCGAGATGCACCTGAACTGGCAGTTGGACATCGCACCCTGGCCTGTTCAGCTGGACCCCGACCAACTGCGCAACGCCATGCTGCACCTGTGTGCCAATGCGCGCGACGCTTGCCTTGGTCGTGGCCACCTGTCGATCCGTACCAGCAATGAGCGCTTGGCCGATGCGACGGGTGAACTGCCGGCGGGTGACTATGTCATGGTCCAGGTCGAGGATGACGGCCATGGCATGTCGGCAGACGATGCGGCGCGTGCTTTCGAGCCGTTTTTTACCACCAAGCCCCTCGGGCAGGGCTCGGGCCTGGGGTTACCCATGGTGCATGGCTTCGTGCGCCAGTCCGGTGGCCAGGTCTGGATAGAGTCGAAGTTGCAGCAGGGCACTCAAATCGTGCTGATGTTTCCTCGTTATTCGGGTAGCCAGCCGATACCCGTAGCCTCGCCGATCACACTGGAGGCAAGGCATGGCGAGCGTGTGCTGCTGATCGATGACGAGCTAAACCTGCGCGGTTTGATCAAGGAAATACTGGTAGACCGCGGTTTCGAGGTGTGCGATGTGACCGACGCCAATACCGCGCTGGGGCAGTACCGTCATGCTGGCCCATTCGATCTGGTGATCACCGACATCGGCTTGCCGGGCGGCTTCAACGGGCGTCAGGTAGCCAGGGCGCTGCGCATGATCAATCCCGAACAGAAAATCCTGTTCATCACTGGTTTCACCGAGGACCCGGTGGATCAACACCTGCTCGACGAGCCCGGTACGGCCTTGCTGCTCAAACCATTCACGCTGGAAAGCCTGGTGACGCAAGTTAACCGCATGCTGCAGGCCTGATCCTTCTCAGGGCGCCACCAGCATCCGCGCGACCTGCTTGCGCAGCTGCTCCATGGCGAAGGGCTTGCGCAACAACTGCATCCCGGTAGCCAGAAACGCATCCCGAGCCATCGCGGTTTGCGCGAAACCCGTTATGAACAGTACCGGCAGCCCTGGGCGCAAGCGCCGGGCGATTTCCGCCAGTTGCCGGCCGTTCATGCCTGGTAGCCCGACGTCGCTGATCATCAAGCCGAACGGCTGTGCCGAATGCAGCCAACGCAGGGCCTCACTGGCATTTTGCGTAGCACGACAGGGGTAGCCTTCTTCCTCCAGGGTCCGCTCGACCAGCTCGCGCACATCCGGGTCGTCCTCCACCAGCAGGATGTCCTGGCAGTCACTGGCCGGTCGCGGGGGCGCGGTGCCGAGCTGTGGCTGGCTGTCGGTATGACGCGGCAAGTACAGGCGTACCCGGGTTCCTTTGCCGATCTGGCTGTCGAGGGTCAGGTAACCGCGTGACTGCCGGCTGAAACCATAGACCATCGACAGCCCCAGGCCGACACCCTGGCCAGTCGGCTTGGTGGTAAAGAACGGTTCGATGGCATGCTCCAGGGTGGCTTGCGACATCCCCTGGCCGCTGTCGCGGATGCTCAGGCACAGATAGTCTCCGCGTGCCAGCCCGGCGTTGGCGGGCGGGTCGCTGGCGACCTGGACGTTGTCCGCCTCAACGCTCAGCACACCACCGCTGGGCATGGCCTCGCAGGCGTTGCGCAGGAGGTTGTCCAGCGACGCCTGCAACTGCTCGCCATCGGCGTTGGCGACCCACAGCTGTGTGGCAAGGCGCACCTGCAGCTCGATACCTGCACCCAGTTTGGCGGCCAGGGCATCAGGGGTCAGCAGCGCGCGCAGGTCGATGGCCTGGCTTTGCAGTGACTGGCGAGAGGAGAACGCCAACAGCCGATGGGTCAGCATGGCGGCGCGGGCCACGGCCTGCTGGCCCAGGCGCAAGGGGGGCTCCAGGCCCTCGCTGCGGCCCTGGCGCAGGCGTTTGTCGATCAGCTCAAGGCTGCCGCCGATGCTGGTCAGCAAATTGTTGAAGTCGTGGGCGACGCCGCCGGCCAGCTGCCCGATAGCCTCCATCTTGCGTGTCTGCTGCAACGCCTGGTCGTCGGCCTGTTGTTGCCGTGCCAGGGCCTCTAGCTGGTCGCACAGGTCTCGAGCCTGGTATTGCCGGCGGCGAGCACGCAGCGCCCACTGCACCAGGCTCAACAGTAGCTCGTCAGGGTAGGGTGGGGCGAGCGGCAGCAGGTTGCCCAGCACTGCGCAAGTGTCGGCCTCGGCGTGACTGGTGAGCAGCACCACGGGCAGATCGGACCAGCCGGGTTGCTGGGCGAGGTAGCGGTGCAAGGGGGACTGGCGGTCGTGCGGTAGCGCCTGCTCGATCACCACCAGCAACCCTGCGCCCTCGCTGAGCCAGCGGCTCAGCCGCCTCACATCGGCCGTGCGACGGCTGTGAATACCGGCTTGCCTGAGCAAGCGGCAGGTGTTCGTCCCCACCTGGGCAGGCGCCAGGACCAGGGCGCGTTCTTCCACAGCCAGGCATGCGGCCAAGACGGTTCTCCTGTGACGTTGGGCCCACCGTGATGGCGGTACCGCCTTCCTTCTCCTATCACTGGACTCTCGCCGGGGCCCTGGGGTTCAACCGGATTGTCGCAGGTGTCACAGGCCCTGCTGCAGCAGCGGGTCGTCCGGGTTCTGTCGCTCAAGCTCGGCCAGCAGCACCTGGACGTTCTGCAGTTGGCCGGTTTCCTTCCAGTACTCGATCAGCAGCACCCGCGCCCGGCGGTTGGCGGGCTGGCGGCTGAGCAGGGTCTGCAGTTGTTGCTGCGCGGCCTGCACTTGTTCCAGCTGATGCAGGGTGACGGCAAGCGTGTAGCGGTAGTCGCTGTTATCGGGCTCCAGCTCGACCGCCCGCGACAGTGCCAGCAGGGCGTATTCGTGCTGGTCGTGGCGGGTCAGCCACAACCCCAGTTGGTACTGCAGGAAGGCCGAATCCGGGCTGAGCGCCAAGGCCTTGCGCAGCACCTCGCGAGAGGTGTCGTGGCGGCCCTGGCGTTCCAGCAGGCGCACCTGGGTCGCCAGGGCGTCCAGGTTTTCGGGGGCCAGCGCCAGGGCGCGGCCGAGTGCAGCGCCCGCGGCGTCATAGGCCTGCTCGTGCATGTACAGGCGCGCCAGGTGAATCTGTGCGTCGGCGTCGTCGGGTTGTTGTTCGAGGGTTTGCTGGTACTGCTCCAGCGCTTGCTGCAGCGGGCCGAAATACAGGCCGATGGCATCCGGGTCAAGGCCGAGCAGGGCGTCCACCACGGCAAAGCGTACGCTCTGTTCGTCATCGTCAAGCAACGGCCCCAACACCAGGCTGCGCTGGGAGGCCGGCAACAGCCGGCGGATACTGGCGATGGCGGAGCGGCGGACCAGGGGGTCGCCCTGCTCAAGGTCCTGCCTGGCCAGTTTCAGCGCCTGGGGTGACGGGTAGTTGGGCAATTCGGCGTACAGCGCGGCGCGGCGGATCGCCGGCAGGTCGTTGCGCTGCAGTTGCTGGTACAGCACCCGCGCGGCGCCCGGCTGGCCATCATGGGCCTGGCGCAGGGCCTTGGCGTAACTGTGCGGCGGCAGCGTCGGTGGGGTGGATTGCGGAGTACGCCACAGGTAAGCGAGCACGCCTGGCACCAGGATCAGCAGCAACAGGGCGATCAGGATAAGCGGGCGGCGTGGCATCGGGCAGTCCGTGGCGGCGGGAAGCCCAGAGCTTGGGACAGCCGGCCAGTAAATGCAACGGGCGAGGAGTCGGGTATGATGCGCGCCTTTCCCAAGCATTGAGGCCTGATCCATGTCCCTGAGCGCTGAACAGACCGTCGAATTTCGTGCCTTCGCCGAACAGCTGGCCGATGCCGCCGCCGTGGCGATCCAGCCGTACTTTCGCGCCAGCCTTGACGTCGAAGACAAGGGCGGGCGTCTATATGACCCGGTGACCGTGGCCGACAAGGCTGCCGAAGATGCCATGCGCGAGCTGATCCAGGTGCAATACCCGGCACATGGCATCCTCGGCGAGGAGCATGGCGCAGCTGTGGGCAGCAGCCCGCTGACCTGGGTACTCGACCCGATCGACGGCACTCGCGCCTTCATCACCGGGCTGCCGCTGTGGGGCACGCTGATTGCGCTAAACGATGGCACGCGCCCGGTCATCGGGGTGATGAACCAGCCGTTCACCGGCGAGCGTTTCGTCGGCACCCCCGAAGGCGCATGGCGCAGTGGCACGCCCCTGAAAACCCGGGCCTGCGCCGAGCTTTCTGCGGCCACGCTGATGTGCACCACGCCAGACATGTTCGATAGCGCCGCGCGCAAGGCCGCCTTCGAGCAGGTGGCCGGCCAGGCCAGGCTGATGCGCTACGGTGGCGACTGCTATGCCTACTGCATGCTCGCTTCGGGGTTTGTCGACGTGATCGTCGAGGCCAGCCTGCAGCCGTATGACGTGCAGGCGCTGATGCCGATCATCGAGGGTGCCGGCGGGGTGATCACCGCCTGGGATGGCAGCACCGCACAACACGGCGGCTGCGTGGTGGCCTGCGGCGACCCGGCACTGCATGCGCAGGTGGTGGCGATGCTGCGTCACGCCATGTGAGGGCTGCCCGCCATCGCACTTTTTCGCGTTTGCGCGCTCTATGCATGGCCAGGCTACGCCGACCCCCAGCGTAGCCATTGACCAGCTCCGGTGCCGATGGCCGCAAAACGACTCGATATGCTCCCTCGTGGCCTGCTGCTGGCAGGTGCCTTGATTTGCCTGGGGGCGTGCACCCAGCAGCAGGGCCGCGACATGCTCAGCCAGTTCGGCAACGGCAAGCCCGACGAACTGTTCCAGACCAGTGTCGACCGCATGGCCACGCTGTCCATGCGCGACAACCTGCAAAGCCTTTACCTGCTGATGGACAAGCTGTACCTGCGCAACCCCAACCAGTGGAAACAGTCTGGTTATCTCGACGCCACCACCGCTGCCCGGCAGATCCGCATCGCCATCGAGCAGCGCCAGCCCTTGGCTCAGCTCGGCGAACGGCGTGACCTGGCGGCACTGAGTTATGCCCTGAGCCCCGAGTTCAAGGGCGACCGGGTCGGTGCCTTCATCTACGCCATCGGCAGCATGCTGGTCACTGCCCACGGCGGGCGCACTGCGTTCTACATGACCGACACCCTCGACCCGCTGTTCATCAACAACGCCGCGCGCAATATCGAGAAAGCCACCTGGATGCTCGGCCAGCGCCAGGATGCCAACGGCGTGCTGCTGCTGTTCTCCAACGAAATCTCCGAGCAGGGCAGCAACCTGAGCTTTGCCGTGGAGTTCGGCAAGGTGGTCGCGCGCCTCGACCTGCTGGCGCAGATGCTCGACGAACGCTACCGGCGCATCGGGCTCAACTATGCGCAGAGCCTGCTGCTGCTGAATTTCCTGCCGGTGCAATGAGTTGTGCGGTAATCGAACGCCAGGCCTGTGCCAGTGTCCGCTGTCCGCCCGCCGTTTGCCTTGGTCGCATTGCCCTCGATCCTGCTTTTTGCTTAGTGTGACGCTCATCACCCGACCGTCGCCTGCCCCTGCACCCCGATGACGGTTGGATAGAATGACCGTGAACGACCGCAGCCACATGCCCACAAGGCCGTAGGCCGCGGCGCCCATAACAATAACGATGGCGAGTGCCTTGCCCATGGAAAGCCGCCTGTTGAGCGAGCAAAGCTGCGTGTTCCACCGCGCCGACCCGTACGCGGTGTCCGACTACGTCAACCAGCATGTGGGCCAGCACCACATTGGTCTGTCCCGTACCACCCACCCCCAGGCCAGCCTCAGCCACCGCAAGTTCGCCGAGCTGGACCTGTGTCGCATCAGCTATGGCGGCAGTGTGCGGGTGACCTCGCCGGCGCTGGAAACCATCTTCCACCTGCAGGTGCTGCTCAACGGTAACTGCCTGTGGCGCGGCCACCAGCGCGAGCACCACCTGGTACCGGGCGAGCTGCTGCTGATCAACCCGGACGACCCGGTCGACCTGACCTATTCCGATGACTGCGAGAAATTCATCCTCAAGGTGCCGGTGCATCTGCTCGACTCAATCTGTGACGAACAGCGCTGGCAGCGCCCCAGCGGCGGCGTGCGCTTTGTGCGCAACCACTACCGGTTGGAGGAACTGGACGGTTTCCTGAATCTGCTGGGGATGATCTGCAACGAGGCCGAAGTCAGCGATTCGCTGCCCAGGGTACAGGGCCACTACAGCCAGATCGTCGCCAGCAAGCTGCTGACGCTGATGAACACCAACGTGCGCAAGGACTCCCTGGGTGGCACGCAGGCCAGCCTGGAGCGAATCCTTGAGCATATCGACGGCAACCTGAAGCTTGAGTTGGCGGCCGAATCCCTGGCCGAGCAGGCCAACATGAGCCTGCGTTCGTTGTATGGCCTGTTCGACCGACAACTGGGCACCACGCCCAAGCAGTACATCCGACAGCGCAAGCTGGAGCGGGTGAATGCCTGCCTGAGTGACCCGAGCTGCGTCGTGCGCAGCGTCACCGAGCTGGCGCTGGATTACGGTTTCCTGCACCTGGGGCGGTTTGCCGAGAGTTATCGGCAGCGGTTTGGCGAGCTGCCTTCGGAGACCTTCAGGCGCCGGGTTTGATCCGAATAGACAAAGGGCTGCATGGCAGCCCTTTGCGATTTGCACTCACGCCACATCGACCAGGACGATTTCGCTGTCCTCCAGTGCCGTGACCGTCAGCACTGCTTCCTCCTCGATGGCCACGCCATCCCGGGCCTTGGCCTGCAGCCCGTTCACCTCGACCCGCCCCTTGGCCGGCACCAGGTAGCCGCGCCGGCCTTGGTCAAAGCGGTACTCGGCGCTTTCACCAGCATGCAGGGTAGCGGCCACCAGGCGCGCATCGGTGCGAATCTGCAGGCTGTCGCCATCGCCTTCGCGGCCACTGGCCAGGGTCACGAAGCCTTCGCCACGTTCACCTTTGGGGAACGGGCGGGTGCCCCAAGACGGCGCGTCGCCGACCTTTTCCGGAATGATCCAGATCTGGAAGATTCGCGTATCGACCTTCTCCTGGTTGTATTCGCTGTGCACGATGCCGCTGCCGGCACTCATGACCTGCACGTCGCCCGCTTCGGTGCGGCCCTTGTTGCCCAGGCTGTCCTGGTGGGTGATGGCCCCTTCACGGACGTAGGTGATGATCTCCATGTCGCGGTGCGGGTGCGAGGGGAAGCCACTGCCGGCGGCGATCAGGTCGTCGTTCCATACCCGCAGGTTGCCCCAGTGCATGCGCGCCGGGTCGTAGTACTCGGCGAACGAGAAGTGGTGGTGGGCGTCGAGCCAGCCGTGGTTGGCGTGGCCAAGGCTTTCGAAGGGTCGCAGTTGCAGCATGATGGTACTCCTCTGGATTCGCTGGAATGGAGCCATGATGCGCGGTTGAAATATCGAAAAAAAGCGTAAATATCGACTTGTTATTATCAGTTAAATGGATATTTATTGTGCGGCACAACATGCGATTCATCGCCTAATCCACTGATACCAAAGCATTCGCTGGCGCTTTAGGGCGGATGAGGCGAACATGCCCGCTGTTTCGATTTTCAACGGGGTGACCGGGCCCGACGGGCAGCGCCAGGCCCCGGCCATCCTGACCCCGCCCGCGCAGTGGCCCTGGCTGCGCCGCTTGGCCGCGCGCCTGCTTGGCCGGGGCCTC
>NZ_BQHO01000030.1 GCF_021601385.1 Pseudomonas parasichuanensis
GAGCATCACCCCCACCGCCCCCAGTACCAGCACGATCACCAGGGTGATCAGCCAGGCACGCTGGGCGATGCGCCGCCGCGCCACGCTGAACGCCGCCTCCACGGTCTCGGCGAACAGCGTACGGTCACGCGCTTCGTGGTTGTAGGCCTGCACGGTCTTGATCTGGCCGAGGCTCTCGGCGACGTAGCTGCCGACATCGGCGACCCGGTCCTGGCTTTGCCGCGACAGGCTGCGCACCCGCCGGCCGAACAGCAGGATCGGCGCCAGCACCAGCGGCAAGGCCAGCACCACGATGCTGGTGAGCTTGGGGTTGGTGACGAACAACAGGATCACACCACCCACCACCATCAGGGCGTTGCGCAGGAACATCGACAAGGACGAACCGATCACCGACTGCAGCAGCGTCGTGTCGGCGGTCAGCCGCGACTGGATCTCCGAGCTGCGGTTGTCTTCGAAGAACCCCGGGTGCAGCCCCAGCAGATGATCGAACACCGCCCGGCGGATGTCGGCGACACAGCGCTCACCGATCCACGACACCAGGTAGAAGCGGGCGAAGGTGCCCACGGCCAGGGCCAGCACCAGCAGCAGGAACAGGCCGATGGTCTGGTTGAGCTGGTGCATGGAGCCGGTCATGAACCCCTGATCCACCAGCAGGCGGATCCCCTGCCCCATCGACAGGGTAATGCCGGCGGTGACCACCAGCGCCAACAAGGCCAACAGGGCCTGGCGGCGGTAAGGGCGCAGGAACTGCCAGCCCAGGTGCAGGGCACGACGCTGGCGGGAAGAGATCGGTTCAGGCATGGCGGGCATGTTCGGCAGGAAGATGGACCAAGCCTACCACTCGTCCACCTCGCAGGAACTGATCCACCCCCGCAGGCTTCGTATCGGACATAGCGGACGGCGTGGGCGTAAAGGCCTTATGCCCCACCTATGACCTTTCGTTCTAAGGTGCCGCTGGAGCTTTGCCGCGCTTTCTGTTGGACTGGTCCTGTCATGCACCGCCAGCTGTCACAGGCCAGTCATGGCAAAGCGGTACGTTCGAGCATGAACCTGAAGAGGAGACAGGACATGAGCTTGCAGCACGGCAACGAGACGCCCAAGACCCCGAAGAACCCGCAACCCCAGGCCTGCGGTTCGATCATCGATGGCCAGGGCCGCGAGGTGCCGATCACCGAGCAGATGATCCAGAAGGCCTGCAAGGACCTGGAAGAAAGCCGAGTCAAGAAAGTCGGCAAAGACTAGCACAAGAATTCCTTCGAACCCGGCGCATGCGCCGGGTTTTTATTTGCCGGTCAAGCCGTCAAACCAGCACCGCCCCCAACGCACTCACCACCTGCGCCAGCTGCGGCGCCTCGCCCCGCAGACGCACCGCCAACCCTTCGATCTCGCGCCGTACCGGGTAATGCTTGCGCAGCAGGTCGAAGGCCGCACGCTGCTCGGCAGGGTCGTCGCTCAGGCTGCGACGGAAATCGGCATCGTCACGGCGCGGGTCGTACACCGCCCGGCACAGGGTGGCCAGTGCCCAGGCCGGTTCGGCGCCCGCATCCAGCTCGATCTGCGCCAGCGCAGGGGCAGGCAACAGGTCCGCCAGCCGTACCTGCTCGGGTTCGCCCTGCACGCGGCAGAACGCCTGGTAGATCTGCGCCGTGCCGCGCTGCTTGCCGTCCAGGCTGTAGCCGGCGATATGCGGGGTGGCCAGGGTGCACAGATCGGCCAGTTGCAGGTCCACCTGCGGTTCGCCCTCCCACACGTCGAGCACCGCGTGCAGGTCTTCGCGATCGAGCAGCAGCTCACGCAGCGCAGCATTGTCCACCACTGGGCCACGGCTGGCGTTGATCAGCCAGGCGCCGGGGCGCAGGCGCGCCAGGCGTGCTTCATCGAGCAGGTGCCAGGTCGGGTGTTCGCCACCGCGTTGCAGCGGCGTGTGCAGGCTGATCACGTCGCACTGCGCGACGATGGTCTCGAGGTCGACGAAGTCGCCGCCCTCGCTGGCCTGGCGCAGCGGGTCGCACACCAGCACCTTCCAGCCCAGGCCATGCAGTACGCGCACCAGGCGCCCACCCACTTCGCCGGCACCGACCACGCCATAGACCCGCTTGCCCAGCTCGACACCCTCGAGCTCGGCCAGGGTCAGCAGGCTGCCCAGCACATAATCGACCACGCCACGGGCGTTGCAGCCCGGCGCGCTGCTCCAGTGGATGCCGGCTTGCGCGAAATAGTCGAGGGCGAGGTGATCGGTACCGATGGTGCAGGTGCCCACGAAGCGCACCTTGCTGCCTTCCAGCAGTTGCCGGTCGACGCGGGTCACCGAGCGCACCAGCAGCACGTCGGCGTCCTTCACGCAGGCGGCATCGATGGCCCGGCCGGGGTAGCGGCGGATCTCGCCGAAACCGGCAAAGAAGGCATCGAGCAGCGGGATGTTTTCGTCGGCAACTATCAGCATGGCGCTCTCCTGTCAGGGGAGCGCAGTGTAGCCTGATCGCGCCGGCCTCAGTCGGCCTTCTTGCGGATCCAGTACAGGTAGGTGCCGGCCTCTTCCTGCTGGCCCAGCAGTTCGTGGCCCAGGAAAACACAGAACTTAGGGATGTCGCGACGGGTCGAGGGGTCGGTGGCGATCACCTTGAGCACGCCGCCAGCTACCAGTTCGCGCACGTGCTTGTGCAACATCATCACCGGTTCCGGGCAGTTCAGGCCGGTGGCGTCGAGGGTGGCGTCGTGGGTGAAGTCGGTCATGAAAGGCTCCGCAAAATGATCGTCATTGTGGCGCATCCATCGATGGGCTCCAAGGGGGCTGCCGCGCAGCCCAGGCGCTGGTTTCAACGCGGTTTCAGGTCCAACCGGCGAAGGTGGCAGGTCACTTCCTCGCGGTCGTGGTACAGCTGCTTGCAGGCGATCGACACTTTCACCTTGCGCGCCTTGAAGCCTTCCTCGATGCGGTCGAGCAGCTTGCGCACCTCGGCGTGGCGCTGCTTCATCGGCAGCTTGAGGTTGACCACCGCCTCGCGGCACAGCCCCTCGCCCAACCAGGTCTCGATCAGCGACGCGGTACGCGCCGGCTTCTCGACGATATCGCAGACCATCCAGTCCACGGTCTGTTTCGGCTTCCAGGTGAAGCCGTCGGCCATCAGGTGGGTGACCAGGCCGGTGTCCATCAGGCTCTCGGCCATCGGCCCGTTGTCGATGGCGGTAACCAGCATGCCGCGCTTGACCAGCTGGTAGGTCCAGCCGCCGGGCGCAGCCCCCAGGTCGACACCGGTCATGTCGTCGTTCAGGCGCTGGTCCCACTGCGCGCGCGGGATGAACTGGTGCCAGGCTTCTTCCAGCTTGAGGGTCGAGCGGCTGGGTGCCTCGCGAGGGAACTTCAGGCGCGGGATGCCCATTGGCCACAGCGCCTGGTTACCCGCTTCGGCCTGGCCCAGGAACACCCGCCGGCCACTGATGAAGGTCAGCAACAGGCGCGGACGCTGCGCGTCGTCGACCAGCCGCCCGGCCTTCTCCAGCGCCTTGCGCAGCGGCACTTCGAACTTGCGGCAGAAGGTCGACAGTTCCTTGCCGTCGTTGGTGTCGAGCACCTCCAGCCACAGGCTGCCGAACACCGGCAACTCGGCCAGGTGCTCGAGCAGCACGCTGATGCGGTCGGTCTCGGGCAGCTCGATGTAGCCGCCGCGCGCCCACTGGCGCGGGAAGATCAACTGGTCGAAACGCATTTCACGCATCACCCGCGCGGCACCGTCGGGCTCGCTGCAGACGAATTCGGCGCAGGCGCTGTTTGGCTTGCCTTTGGCATAGCCGGCCACGCCCAGGTGGGCGGCGTGTTCGCTGATTTCGGCGCAGACCTCGCCCTCGAAGCCGGGCCGGCAATGCATGAACAGGGTATTCATCTCTAACTCCACATCACTGGCGCAGGCGGCGCCAGCCTTGACCCGGCGCAACGCAAGGTGCGGCCGGGCGGCGAATGATAAAGGAAGATCGGAACCCGCGACACGCCCCACCGGTCCAGAAAAGGGTCAGGCCCGGCAAACGGGGCTAACCTGACTGTTCAGCCAGGTCCGTGCCGTGCGGACCGATCCACAGCGGTGACACTGGCGACCCCATGGCAGTCGCCGGGCACCGGAGCACAAGGAGTTGTCAATGCCCTCGCTCGATAGCCTGAAAACCCTCAAGTCGCTGAAGGTGGCCGACCACACCTACCACTATTTCAGCCTCGCCGAAGCTGCCCGCCAGCTGGGCGACCTGCAACACCTGCCGATGTCGCTGAAAGTGCTGCTGGAGAACCTGCTGCGCTGGGAGGACGGCAAGACCGTCACCGGCGACGACCTGCAGGCCTTGGCCGAGTGGCTCAAGGAGCGCCGCTCGGACCGCGAGATCCAGTACCGCCCGGCGCGGGTACTGATGCAGGACTTCACCGGCGTGCCGGCCGTGGTCGACCTGGCCGCCATGCGCGCTGCCATGCACAAGGCCGGTGGCGACCCGCAGCGCATCAACCCGCTGTCGCCGGTGGACCTGGTGATCGACCACTCGGTGATGGTCGACCGCTACGCCAGCCCCGCCGCCTTCGCCCAGAACGTCGACATCGAGATGCAGCGCAACGGCGAGCGCTACGCGTTCCTGCGCTGGGGCCAGAACGCCTTCGACAACTTCCGCGTGGTGCCACCGGGCACCGGCATCTGCCATCAGGTCAACCTGGAATACCTCGGGCGCACGGTCTGGACCCGTGAAGAAAACGGGCGTACCTACGCCTTCCCCGACACCCTGGTCGGCACCGACTCGCACACCACCATGATCAACGGCCTGGGCGTGCTCGGCTGGGGCGTGGGCGGTATCGAGGCCGAAGCGGCGATGCTCGGCCAGCCAGTGTCGATGTTGATCCCGGAGGTGATCGGCTTCAAGCTCACCGGCAAGCTGCGCGAGGGCATCACCGCCACCGACCTGGTGCTGACAGTGACGCAGATGCTGCGCAAGAAAGGGGTGGTGGGCAAATTCGTCGAGTTCTACGGCGACGGCCTGGCCGACCTGCCGCTGGCCGACCGCGCCACCATCGCCAACATGGCCCCGGAATACGGTGCCACCTGCGGCTTCTTCCCGGTCGACCAGGTGACCCTCGACTACCTGCGCCTGTCGGGCCGCCCGGAGCAGGCGGTGCAATTGGTCGAAGCCTATTGCAAGGCCCAGGGCCTCTGGCGCCTGCCCGGCCAGGAACCGCTGTTCAGCGACAGCCTGGCGCTGGACATGCGTGAGGTCGAAGCCAGCCTGGCCGGGCCCAAGCGCCCCCAGGACCGGGTGGCCCTGCCCCAGGTGCGCCAGGCCTTCGACCATTTCATCGAGCTGCAACCCAAGCCGCTGGCGAAAGAAGTCGGGCGCCTGGAAAGCGAAGGCGGTGGCGGCGTGGCCGTGGGCAATGCCGACCAGGCCGGCGAGATCGAGTACACCCATGCCGGCCAGACCCACACCCTGCGTGACGGCGCGGTGGTGATCGCCGCCATCACCTCGTGCACCAACACCTCCAACCCCAGCGTGATGATGGCGGCCGGGCTGGTGGCGAAAAAAGCCGTGGAAAAGGGCCTGCAGCGCAAGCCCTGGGTCAAGAGTTCGCTGGCCCCCGGCTCCAAGGTGGTCACCGACTACTTCAAGGCAGCCGGCCTGACGCCCTACCTCGACCAACTGGGCTTCGACCTGGTGGGCTATGGCTGCACCACCTGCATCGGCAACTCCGGGCCGCTGGACGAGGCCATCGAACAGGCCATCGGCAGCGCCGACCTGACGGTCGCCTCGGTGCTGTCGGGCAACCGCAACTTCGAAGGCCGGGTGCACCCACTGGTGAAAACCAACTGGCTGGCCTCGCCACCGCTGGTGGTGGCCTACGCCCTGGCCGGCAGCGTGCGCGTGGACCTGAGCCAGGATGCCCTGGGCACCGGCAAGGATGGCCAACCGGTCTACCTGCGCGATATCTGGCCCAGCCAGCAGGAAATCGCCGCAGCGGTCAGCAACGTCGACACCCGCATGTTCCACAAGGAATACGCCGAAGTGTTCGCCGGCGACGCGCAGTGGCAGGCCATCGAGGTACCACAGGCGGCCACCTATGTCTGGCAGGACGATTCCACCTACATCCAGCACCCGCCGTTCTTCGACGACATTGGCGGCCCGTTGCCGCAGATCGCCGATGTGAAGGGGGCACGCATCCTCGCCCTGCTCGGCGACTCGGTGACCACCGACCATATTTCCCCGGCCGGCAACATCAAGGCCGACAGCCCCGCCGGGCGCTACCTGCGCGACAAGGGCGTGGAACCGCGCGACTTCAACTCCTACGGCTCGCGCCGCGGCAACCACGAAGTGATGATGCGCGGCACCTTCGCCAATATCCGCATCCGCAACGAGATGCTCGGCGGCGAGGAAGGTGGCAACACGCTGTATGTCCCGACCGGCGAGAAGCTGTCGATCTATGACGCCGCCATGCGCTACCAGCAGGACGGTACGCCGCTGGTGGTGATCGCCGGGCAGGAATACGGCACCGGCTCCAGCCGCGACTGGGCAGCCAAGGGCACCAACCTGTTGGGAGTGAAGGCCGTGCTGGCGGAAAGCTTCGAGCGCATCCACCGCTCCAACCTGGTGGGCATGGGCGTGTTGCCGCTGCAGTTCAAGGCCGGTGACGACCGCAAGCGCCTGGGGCTGACCGGCAAGGAGCGCATCGACGTACTGGGGCTGAGCGGCGCGCAGCTGCGGCCGGGGATGAACCTGCCATTGCGCATTACCCGTGAGGACGGGCAACAGCAGCAGATCGAGGTGCTGTGCCGGATCGACACGCTCAATGAGGTGGAATACTTCAAGGCGGGGGGCATCCTGCACTATGTGCTGCGGCAACTGATTGCAGGGTGATCATGGCCAGGGGCCATTTATTGGCCCCTGATCTGGTGTCCTGAAGGGCGCGAGCTCAGTCGAAGCAGTTCCGGACTCGCTGCCACAAGGATTTTGCATGTCGTTGCCCCACTGGATCGCGCTGGGCCTGCTGGCCCTCGGCTACTGCTTTGCACTGGCCCACGGCAGCCTCGGCCTGGCGGCCCTGCCCAGCCTGCTCGCCCTGCTGTGCACCGCCCTGCTGGTACGGCGCAGGGTGCGCTGGCAACAGAGCCTCGGCCACCTGCTGTTCATCGTCCTGGCGGCGGCGCTGGCCCTGCACTGGCTGCCGGGCTTCAATGGCGCCAAGGTCATCGACAAGGCCGTGTTCAGCCCAGGCGCTGTGCCCTTCTCGATGTACCTGAACCTGGACAAGCCGCTGATCGGCCTATGGTTGCTGCTGGCCTGCCCGTGGCTGGTGGTGCTGCGCGGGCGTGGGCTGGCGCTGAGCCTGCTGGCAATCCTGCCGCTGACCCTGCTCGCCTGCCTGGGGGGCGCCTGGGCCCTGGGGCTGGTGGCCTGGGCCCCCAAGTGGCCAGACCAGGCCTGGCTGTGGCTGCTGAACAACCTGCTGCTGGTCAGCCTGACCGAGGAACTGCTGTTTCGCGGTTACATCCAGGGCGGCCTGCAACGTCTGTTCAAGCATGACGGCCTGGCGTTGCTGGCAGCCGCGCTGCTGTTCGGCCTGGCTCACCTGGGTGGTGGCTGGCAGTGGTTCTACCTGGCGACGCTGGCGGGGGTGGGTTATGGCCTGGCATACCGCCATGGCGGCCTGGCCGCAGCGGTGGCCTGCCACGTCTGCGTCAACCTGGCGCACTTCGCCGGCTTCAGTTATCCGATGCTGGTTCTTGGCTAAGCAATCGGTCATGATCCGACCTGATCGTCATAAACCATAAATAAAGCTGCCATATTGACGGCAACGCACGTGAACGCGCGGGCTTCAATCACAACCTCAGTGCTCACCCGTTGCGCCAGATCAATGCCAGTTAAATATTCATTCAATAAAACCAACGGCTTGCCGATACCTGTCGAAAGCCTTGCGGATTGAACAGCCAATGCGTAACAACCAGCCGATTACCCAGAGAGAACGGACTTTCCCTGCCCAGCAGCGGTTGATCTCCACGACCAACGCCAAAGGCGTGATCACCTACTGCAACGACGCCTTCGTCGAGATCAGCGGCTTCTCCCGCGAGGAGCTGCTGGGCGCAGCGCACAACCTGGTGCGCCACCCCGACGTACCGCCGGCGGTATTTGCCCACATGTGGCAGACCCTCAAGCAAGGCCTGCCATGGATGGGCATCGTCAAGAACCGCTGCAAGACCGGCGACCACTACTGGGTCAATGCCTACGTCACCCCGGTGTTCGAGAACAACCAGGTGGTTGGCTATGAATCGGTGCGGGTCAAACCCACCGCCGAACAGATCCGCCGCGCCGAAGCCTTGTACCAGCGCATCAACCAGGGCAAGTCGGCGATCCCGCGCCGCGACCAGTGGCTGCCAGTGCTGCAGGACTGGCTGCCGTTCATCCTGATCAGCCAGGTCGGCTTCCTGATCGGCAACTGGCTCGGCCACTCCTGGGGCTTTGCCCTGGCTGCCGGCCTCTCGGTCCCCCTGGGCCTGCTCGGCCTGAGCTGGCAGCAGCGCGGCCTCAAACGCCTGCTGCGCCTGGCCGAACAGAGCACGTCCGACCCGCTGATCGCGCAGATGTACACCGACAGCCGCGGTGTCCAGGCGCGCCTGGAAATGGCCATGCTCAGCCAGGACGCACGGATGAAGACCTGCCTGACCCGCCTGCAGGACAGCGCCGAGCAGCTCAGCGACCAGGCCCGCCAGTCCGATACCCTCGCCCACCAGAGCTCGTCGGGCCTGGAGCGCCAGCGCGTGGAAACCGAGCAGGTGGCCGCCGCCGTCAACCAGATGGCTGCCACTACCCAGGAAGTGGCCAACCATGTGCAACGCACCGCCGATGCCACCCAGGAAGCCAACCGCCTGACCAGCCAGGGCCGCAGCATTGCCGGCGAAACCCGTGACGCCATCGAACGCCTGTCGGCGGCCGTGGGCGAGACGGGCCTGACCGTGACGCAACTGGCCAAGGACAGCGACGAAATTGGCGGCGTGGTCGATGTGATCAAGGGCATTGCCGACCAGACCAATCTGCTGGCGCTCAACGCCGCCATCGAAGCGGCCCGTGCCGGCGAGATGGGCCGCGGTTTCGCCGTGGTCGCCGACGAGGTTCGCCAGCTGGCCCAGCGCACCGCCGAGTCCACCGGGCAGATCCACGGCCTGATCGCCAAGCTGCAACAAACCGCCAACAACGCGGTGCAGACCATGGAGACCGGCCACCGCCAGGCGCAGGAAGGTGTCGAGCGGGTCATGGAGGCCGACCAGGCGCTGGTGGGCATCAGCGAAGCGGTCGCCAACATCACCGACATGGCCACCCAGATCGCCGCCGCCACCGAAGAACAGACCGCGGTGGCCGAAGAGATCAGCCGCAACATCAGCACCATTGCCGACCTGGCCGACCAGACCGCCGGCCAGGCCCAGCGCTCGGCGCTGCTCAGCGAAGAGCTGACCAGCACCGCTGGCACCCAGTACTCGCTGGTGGAGCGTTTCAACCGCTGAACCTGTAACACCCACTGCGGGGCAAGTCCGCTGGCACGAGATCATCGTGGCAGCAGGCTTGCCCCGCAGTGCGTTCTACCAGTCCAGCTTCAACCGGCTTTCGAAATAGCGTTCTTCGCCCGTCAACGGATCCACGAAGCACAGGCTCTGGGCCAGCAGCTTCAGTGGCCGCTCGTAGTCATCCTGTGCGTCGACCAGTTGCGGATAGAACGGGTCGTTGCAGATCCCCGCCCCCAGCGCCGCCATGTGCACCCGTAACTGATGGGTCTTGCCGGTCACCGGCGACAGGCCATAGCGCCACAGCTCACCGTTCTTTTCCAGCACGCAGGCATGGGTTTCGCTGTTATCGGCCCCTTCTACTTCATGCATGCGGAAGAACGGCTCGCCATGCACCAGGCGGCTGCAGTGCACCAGCGGGAAGTCATGCTGCGGCATCGCCGCCGCGATGGCCTGGTAATGCTTGTCGATGCGCCGCTCGGGGAACAGCCGCTGGTACGCAGCGCGGGTTTGCGGGTTGGCCGAGAACAACACCAGCCCGGCGGTGTGCCGGTCGATGCGGTGCAGGGGCACCAGGTGCGGGTTGTCGAGCCGGCGGATCAACCGGCGCAGCAGGGTCTGCTCGACATATTCGCCGGTAGGCGTGACGGGCAGGAAATGCGGCTTGTCGGCCACCACCAGGTGCTCGTCCATGTACAGGATCTGTTCCTGTACCGGGATCGGCTTCTCATTGGGCACTTCACGAAAGTAATGCAGGCGCATGCCCTGGCGGTAGGCGAGATCGGCGGCAATCGCCTGGCCTTGTGCGTCCAGCACCCGGCCCCGGGCGAAACGGTCCAGCCACTGCTCGCGGTCGATGCCCTTGAAGTGGTCGCACAGGCAATCGAGCACTGTCGCCCAACGCCCGGGCGGCAGGCATACAGTGCTGGCTTGCAGGTGGGCGGGGTCGAAAGGCGTGGTCATCGTCGGGCTCTGCTGATCAGGAGCCGGGCATTATCCCCCAGCGTGCGCGGCGCAACCAGCCTCGCCGGCCGGCTCGCAGCGCGCCTTGAGCCAGCGCAGCACCTGCACCGCATCCCAGCGCCCGGGGTCGAACAAGGCGTAGCTCATGCCCTGGTAGCCCACCACGTCCAGCGGCCGATGAAAGCCGGCGCGCTGGAACAAGGCCTCGATCTCGGCGAAACAGGTGTTGAAATGGACCTTGCCGAACGGCGTCTGCTCATCGGTGACGATGCCGTCGAGGCGCAGTTCCAGCACGGCGTCGCACACACGCTCCGGGGCCATGTGGTTGATGCTGTACTTGAGTTGCTCGACATTGAGCATGGCTTCACCTCGATACTGTATTTATATACAGCATACGGAGCGCGCCAGGCCGTCGTCAATGCGCGGTTCAGCGCAGAAACGCCACCACCTGTTCGGCATCGAAGGGCCAGTTCAGCTCGGCCCCGGTATCACCGCGGCGCAGTACCGGGATGGTCAGGCTGTAGCGCTCGAACAACAGCTCGTCGTCGGCAATATCGACCAGCTCGACCAGCAAGCCATGCTCGACGAACGGCATCAACATGGCCTCGGCCACTTCACACAGGTGGCACCCGAGGGTGCCGAACAGCTGGCATTCAGGGAGCATGGGGCAAACCCGGAAATCGCAGTTGAGGGATGCTTATTCTAGGTCCGTGCTTGCCATTGCGCACCTGCGCTGGATCAATCCTGGCTGGTGGCGCCGATGCGGTGCAGCGACAGGTCGGCGCCCTGGAACTCCTGTTCGTGGCTCAGGCGCAGGCCGTGTACCGCCTTGATCAGGCCGTACACGACAAAGCCGCCGGCCAGCGCTACCAGCACGCCGGCGAAGCTGCCGAGCAGCTGGCTGACCAGGCTTACGCCACCCAGGCCACCCAGCGCCGCCTGGCCGAACACGCCGCAGGCGATACCGCCCCACACCCCACACACACCGTGCAGCGGCCACACACCGAGCACATCGTCGATCTTCCAGCGGTTCTGCGCCGCGGTGAAGCACCAGACGAACAGGCCACCTGCGATGAGGCCGGTGCCCAGCGCACCGATCGGGTGCATCAGGTCGGAGCCCGCGCAGACAGCCACCAACCCGGCCAGCGGGCCGTTATGCAGGAAGCCGGGGTCGTTGCGCCCGGCCACCAGTGCCGACACGGTGCCGCCGACCATGGCCATCAGCGAGTTGATCGCCACCAGGCCGCTCACCCCTTGCAGGGTCTGTGCGCTCATCACGTTGAAGCCGAACCAGCCGATGATCAGGATCCACGAACCCAGCGCCAGGAAGGGAATGCTTGACGGCGCGAACGCCACCAGCCGGCCATCGCGATAGCGGCCACGGCGTGCACCGAGAAGGATCACCGCCGCCAGCGCCAGCCAGCCGCCCATTGCATGCACCACCACGGAGCCGGCGAAGTCATGGAAAGGTGCGCCGAAGCGGGCCTGCAACCAGGCTTGCCAGCCGAAGTTGCCATTCCACACCACACCCTCGAAGAACGGGTAGATGAACGCCACGATCAGTGCCGTGGCGCACAACTGCGGCACAAACCGCGCACGCTCGGCAATGCCGCCGGAGATGATCGCCGGGATTGCGGCCGCGAATGTCAGCAGGAAGAAGCACTTGACCAGCGCATAGCCATGGTCGTTGGCCAGCACTGCGGCGGGCTGGAAAAAGGTCACGCCGTAGGCGATCCAGTAACCGATGAAGAAATACACCAGCGCCGAGATGGCGAAGTCGCTGAGGATTTTCGACAGGGCGTTGACCTGGTTCTTGTGGCGCACGGTACCGACTTCGAGAAACGCGAAGCCGGCGTGCATGGCCAATACCAGGATGGCGCCCATGAGAATGAACAAGGTGTTGGAGCCATGGACCAGGGAGTCCATCGCGCTGTGCATGTTTTCCATGTAGTGGCAGACCTGCAAAAAGGCACCAGGACAGTTCAAGAACCGGCATCCCTGCACCGAATCGGTGCCAGGCGCCTGCCCCGCCTCTGTGAGCGGGTGAACGCCTGCGTGGTTTTTTCTTGGGTTTGTCGTGGATTGGGTTAAGGTTTAGCGTCATCCGTTGGGCGGGTGCACGGTTTCGGCGCGGGCGCTTGTCAAGGCGCCTCGAACATAAGCAAGCGCTGTACCAGTACTTCAAGCTGAACCTTCCGCGCCCGCCATCACTCGAAATAGCCACACACATCAACCAAGGAGAGGCCCACCCATGGCCAGCAAATCGGCAAAGACTGCTCAAGACATCCTGATGGCTGACTTCCAGGCCTTGGTCCGCGACACCGAGAGGCTGCTCGCCGACACCGCCAACCTGGCCGGCGACCAGGCGGACGACCTGCGCGAACAGATCCACGAGCGCCTGGCCCAGGCCCGCGAAACCCTGCAGCTCACCCAGGACTCGGTGCGCCAACGCGGCCAGGCGGCTCTGGGCAGCGCCGAGCAGTACGTGCAGGAGAACCCCTGGCAGGCCATCGGTATCGCTGCGGGCGTCGGCCTGCTGATCGGCCTGCTGGCCAAGCGCTGAGGAGCCGCCATGGACAACGACGCCATCGGCGCCGGCGCGTCCGGCAAGCGCCTGGGCGCCGCGATGCTGGGGCTGCTGCACAGCCACATCGAGCTGTTCGGCATCGAGCTGCAGGAGCAGAAAGGGCGCACCCTGCGCCTGCTGCTGTTCGCCGGCCTGGCGCTGGTGTTCGCCCTGCTGCTGCTGACCGCCCTGTCCGGGCTGGTACTGGTGCTGCTGTGGGACAGCTATCGGCTGGCCGGGATCGTCGGCTTGTGCCTGTTCTACGGCATCGCCGCGCTGTACTGCGGCCTGCGCCTGAAAGCGGCGGTGTTCGATGAGTCCTCGCCGTTCAGCGCCACGCTCGAAGAGCTGGCCAAGGACCGGGAGCGCCTGCTGCCATGAACCTGCCCGAAATGCCCAATACCCGTAACCCCCGTGAACTGCGCAAGGCGCTGTTGCGCCTGCGCATGGAGATGCACCGCCAGCAGATCAGCCACGAATCCACCCAGATGCTCGAACCGGTCCGCCGCCTGCGCGGCATGGGCAGCTCGTTCGGCGAGGGCATGGGGGTCAAGCACGGCTCGCTGTGGGGCCTGGGCGCTGTCGTCGCGCTCGGTTTTCTCACCGGCAAAGGTGTGCGCAGCGGCAACATGACTCGCCTGCTGCGGCTGGGTACCAGCCTGGTGCCACTGATTCGCCTGTTCCTGAGCAGCGGTCGCCGCCCCTGAACGTCGCGCGCGCCCTTGCCAGGGCGCGCCAGACGCAGGAAGCTATGCCCACTCAACGAACGGAGATCGAGCCTTGGACTGGCACACCCTGCTGACCCGCGAACGCCTGGGCAAGGCCCTCTACAGCCCTGAAGAGCTCGGCCGCAGCCCTTTCCACAAGGACCACGACCGTATCATCTTCTCCGGCGCCTTCCGCCGCCTGGGGCGCAAGACCCAGGTGCACCCGGTCACCAGCAACGATCATATCCACACCCGCCTCACCCATTCGCTGGAAGTCAGCTGCGTCGGCCGCTCGCTGGGCATGCGCGTCGGCGAGACACTGCGCGACGCCCTGCCCGACTGGTGCGAACCCAGCGACCTGGGGATGATCGTGCAGTCGGCTTGCCTGGCGCACGACATCGGCAACCCACCCTTCGGCCACTCTGGCGAAGACGCCATCCGCCACTGGTTCCAACAGGCGGCCGGACGCGGCTGGCTGGACGACATGAGCGACGACCAACGCGCCGACTTCCTCAACTTCGAAGGTAACGCGCAGGGCTTTCGCGTGCTGACCCAGCTCGAATACCACCAGTTCGACGGTGGCACGCGCCTGACCTACGCGACGCTGGGCACCTACCTCAAGTACCCCTGGACTTCGCGCCATGCCGATGCCCAGGGCTACAAGAAGCACAAGTTCGGTTGCTACCAGAGCGAACTGCCCCTGCTCGAGCAGATCGCCGGCAAGCTGGGCCTGCCGCAGCTCGAACACCAACGCTGGGCCCGGCACCCGCTGGTCTACCTGATGGAAGCGGCCGACGATATCTGTTACGCCCTGATCGACCTCGAAGACGGCCTGGAGATGGACCTGCTGCAATACGCCGAAGTCGAAGCGCTGCTGCTCGACCTGGTCGGTGACGACCTGCCGGAAACCTACCGCCAGCTCGGCCCCAACGAATCCCGTCGGCGCAAGCTGGCAATCCTGCGCGGCAAAGCCATCGAGCACTTGACCAACGCCGCCGCGCAAGCCTTCGTCGAACAGCAGGGCGCTCTGCTCGCCGGCCGCCTGCCCGGCGACCTGGTCGAGCACATGCACGGCCCGGCCCAGCGCTGCGTCTTGCAGGCCAAAGACATGGCACGCAAGAAGATCTTCCAGGACAAGCGCAAGACCCTGCATGAAATCGGCGCCTACACCACCCTGGAGATCCTCCTCAACACGTTTTGCGGCGCGGCACTGGAGCAGCATGGCGGGCGCACACCCTCGTTCAAGAGCCGACGCGTGCTGGATCTGATCGGCAACAACGCGCCCAATCCGCATGGCTCGCTGCATGGCGCCTTCCTGCGCATGATCGACTTCATCGCCGGCATGACCGACAGCTATGCCAGTGAAATGGCCTGCGAAATGACCGGGCGCTCCAGCCCGACTTGAATCAGGGCGGTGGCGGTATCGTGATAGTTACCTGCACCGCCACACTTGTAAGAATCTTCCTGCAACCAATAAAAAACATTAAACATTAACTAGCCGACCAACTAAAAAAGCCCTGAACGGTAAGCCATCCACCAAAAAATCCACATTATTCGTAGCACACCCTCCCTCTTTACGTAAGGAATTTCCTATATACAGTAATTAGCCTGAGCATCCCTGCCCGCCGCCATTCAACTGAGCTAATGTGCCGACTGCTTTCGCCTCGCCGCATGGAATGTTGAATATGCAGACCGTATTTATCGTCGACGATCATCCCGTTATCCGCCTGGCTATCCGCATGTTGTTGGAAAACCAGGATTACAAGGTAGTAGGCGAATCTGACAATGGCGTCGACGCCATGCAGATGATTCGCGAATCCCGTCCCGACCTGGTCATCCTCGACATCAGTATCCCCAAGCTCGACGGCCTCGAGATGCTGTCACGCTTCCAGACTTTGGCCATCCCGCTCAAAGTCCTGGTGTTGACCGCACAATCGCCCGCGCTGTTCGCCATCCGTTGCATGCACTCAGGCGCGGCGGGCTATGTTTGCAAACAAGAGGACCTTGGTGAACTGCTCAGCGCCATCAAAGCAGTACTCTCCGGCTACAACTACTTCCCCAGCCAGGCACTCAATGCCGCGCAAAAAAACGCCAACCAGGAACTTGAGTTATTCCGTCAGGTCAACGATCGCGAACTGATGGTCCTGCAACTCTTTGCCCAGGGTCGTAGCAACAAGGAAATCGCCAAGGGCATGTTTCTCAGTAACAAGACGGTGAGCACCTACAAGAAGCGCCTGATGCACAAGTTGCATGCCAGCACCCTGGTGGAGCTGATCGACGTCGCCAAACGCAACGCGCTGGTTTGAGGTCGTGATGTGGAAGTACCTTGGTATACCGCTGCTTTGCCTGAGCCTGGGCGCACCCTTGCCGACTGTTTGCGCGAACATCGACGAAGGCAGGACCTACGCCCTGCTCAGCCGCTCGGCACCGACTTCGATCCACCCCGCCCTGACCCCGGCACAACGCCACTGGCTCGCCAATCGTCATGAACTGGTGCTGGGCACCTCGGCACCCGACTACCCGCCGTTCGACATCACCACCGGAGGGCACGAATACCAAGGGTTGACCGCCGACTACGCAGGCCTGGTCGGCAACGCCCTCGGCTTGCCGGTGCGGGTACAACGCTTCCCCAGCCGGCCAGCGGCCGTTGCGGCGCTCAAGAGCGGGCGCATCGACCTGCTCGGCAGTGCCAATGGTTATGAAGCCACCACCCAGGGGCTGGCGCTTTCACGCCCCTACGCTGTCGACCAACCCGTGCTGGTAACCCGGGAGGACGAAACACGGGCCCTGGACACCGGCCTGGACGGCATGCGCCTGAGCATGCTCTATCACTACCTGCCGTCCGAAGAAATCCGAGCCAGTTACCCCAAGGCCGAGCTGCTGACGTTCGAGTCCTCCACCCAGGCGCTCAATGCCGTGGCATTCGAGCAGGCCGACGTGTTCATCGGCGACACGATTTCCACTCACTACCTGATCAGTCGAGGGCACCTGCCACGCCTGCGCATGGCCAACTTCGGCAAGCATGAGGCGGTAGGCTTCAGTTTTGCCATGCGCGAAGACGACTCGATGTTGCTGGCCCTGGTCAACGCTGCACTCGACGCCCAGACGAGCGCCACCCGCAACGATATCTTCAAGCGATGGAGCGCCAGCAGTGGCAGCTTGCTGACCGACCGCAAGCTGCAGCTCTCGCCACGGGAAGAGAACTGGCTGCGCGATCATCCGGTGATGCGGGTAGTCGTCAACGACACCGCGGCCCCGCTCACCTTCCTCGACGGCAACGGCCGACTGCGCGGCATCGTCGCTGATCTGCTCGAACTTATCCGTCTGCGTACCGGCTTGCGCTTTGACATCCGGCGCGCCAGTGGTGATGGCGACATGATCGACCAGGTTGAGTCCGGCCGCGCCGATATCATCGCCACGTTGTCCACCGACTCCCGCCCAGGCAACCCGCTGCAATACAGCAGGCCCTTTCTGGAAAGCGCCTACGTGCTGGTCAGCCGCGTGGGCAACCACCAGCCCGTCAACCTCAAACAACTCAAGGGCAAGCGGGTCGCGGTTCCCCGCGACAGCAGCGTGGCCACGCTGCTCAATGCCAGACACCCACTGATTCATCAGGTTGCCACCGACAGCACTTACTACTCCATGGCCCTGCTGGGCAGCGGTGCCGTGGATGCCGCGATCGCCACGCTCATCGACGCCAACCACATGCTGGCCAGCAACGACGACCTGGTGATCCGCAGCACTGTCGGCACCGAGCCCGCGACCTTCTCGCTGGCTACACTGCCCCAGGCCAACGAACTGGCATCAATCCTCGACAAGGCGTTGCTGAGCATCACGCCGGAAGAACTGGGGGTGATCAACAGCCGCTGGCGCGATCACGGCGCGGCCGACGATGCCTATTGGCGCAACTACCGCAGGGTGATCCTGCAGGTGGTCGCGGTCATCGGCGTGCTGCTGGTGCTGGCACTGGTGTGGAATGCCCGGCTGCGTCGCCAGATCAAGCAACGCCAACACGCCGAACGGGCCCTCAACGACCAGCTCGAATTCATGGGCGCCTTGCTCAATGGCACACCACACCCCATGTACGTGCGCGACCGCGAAGGGCGCCTGCAGAGCTGCAACGACAGTTACCTGCAAGCGGTCGGCGCCAGCCTTGAGCAGATCATCGGCAAGCGCCTTGAGGACAGCCGCTTCAGCAATTGCGACTATACCCGGCAGATCCAGGACGATTACCGGCGTGTCATGGAGCAAGGCAAACCCTTGATCCTCGATCGCCCGCTGCGCCTGAAGGGCAAGGACCTGACCATCTACCACTGGATCCTCCCCTACCGCGACTCTCTGGGGGAAATGCAGGGCATCATCGGTGGCTGGATCGACATCAGCGAACGCCGCAACCTGGTCCAGGACCTGCGCCTGGCCAAACAGCAGGCCGATGACGCCAACCGTGCCAAAAGCACCTTCCTCGCCACCATCAGCCACGAAATCCGCACGCCGATGAACGCCTTGATCGGCATGCTCGAACTCGCCTCACGGCGCGCCGAACAGGGCCAGCTGGACCGCCCTGCGCTGGAGATTGCCCATCATTCGGCCAGGGACCTGCTGGGGCTGATAGGCGACATCCTCGACATCGCCCGGATCGAGTCGGGCCATCTGTCCCTGGCCCCGGAGCCGGTGGACCTGGCAGCGCTGGTCGAGTCCGTCGGACGTGTATTCGACGGGCTGGCCCGGCAGAAGGGCCTGGCGCTCGAGGTGGTGGTCGCCGCCGAGGCGCGCCGCCATGCACTGCTCGACCCGCTGCGGTTCAAACAGGTGATGTCGAACCTGGTGAGCAACGCGATCAAGTTCACCGAGCAAGGCCAGGTGAGCATCAGCGTCAAACTGCGTGGCAGCGGCGAGACCTCGGCCCAGACCCTCGACGTGGAAGTCCGCGACACCGGCATCGGCATCCACGAGCAGGAACTCGAGCAGCTGTTCACCCCCTTCGTGCAGGCCAACCCCTACAGCGACGGTGCCCGGGCCGGCACCGGCCTGGGCCTTGTGATAAGCCGCAGCCTGTGCACGATGATGGGCGGCGAACTGACCCTGCAGAGCCTGCATGGCGTGGGTACGCGGGTAAGGCTGCGCATGCCCTTGCAATGCGTTGCGCCGGTCAAGTCGAGGTCCCAGGACGCCAGCAACATCGAACGCCCGGATGCACGGCTGAGGATCCTGGTGATTGACGATCACCCCGCCAACCTGTTGCTGATTGCACAACAGCTGAACTACCTGGGGTTGCGCCAGGACAGCGCTCGCGAAGGTCGCGAAGGGTTGCGCAAATGGCGCGAAGGCTGTTTCGACGTACTGATCGTCGACTGCAACATGCCGCAAATGAACGGCTACGAGCTGGCCAGGACCGTGCGTGCAGAGGAGCGCCTGCACGGCAGGCCACGCTGCATCATGCTTGGCTACACCGCCAATGCCCAACCCGAGGTACGCCAGCAGTGCCTGGATGCCGGCATGGACGACTGCCTGCTCAAACCCATCGGCCTGCAGGTGCTCGGCCAGCGCCTGGCGGCCATTGCCCGCAACTCCAGGCCATGCAAGGAAGGCTGCGACGATTGCGGTCATCGCTTCGATCTGCAGGGCCTGAGCGCCATCGTCGGCGACAGTGCCAGTGACCGCGACCGCATCCTCAGTACCTTGCACCTCAGCCTGCAGCAGGACCTGGCCACGCTGATGGCCATCGATCCGCAGCAGGACGCCGATGCGCTCGCCGCACAGGCACACAAGATCCTCAGCGCGGCACGAATGCTGGATGCCAGGTCATTGATTCAGGCGTGCGAACTACTGGAAGAGCCTGGGTTATCCCTGGCCGAGATGAAGTTGTACCGTCAGGCACTGGCACGGCAGATGCGCCGTGTGGAGAAAGCCCTGGCCCGGCACATGGGGTGCCAGGCAGAGCCAAAGTGAGGCGGCACCCAGCCGGGCACCGCCGCCACGGATCAGGAAGCCGGGTTGATCGGCTTTTCCGGGTACCAGGCGTCCAGCAGCGGGCTGACTTCGATATTGGTCAGTTCGCTGCGGCCCTTGAGCCAGGCTTCGACAGCGGCGCGCTGCTCTTCGGTTACCGAGCCACGCTCAGCTTTGCAGACCAGGCCGAAGTCATCGCCACCGACATAGTCCAGGCCGTTGGCGTCCATGGCTTCAGCCAGGAAAGCGTCGAGGAAGGCATCGATGGCTTCATCGGACAGGTCTTCCTTGAAGCCCAGGTTCAGTTCGAAACCCAGTTCCTGGAATTCATCCACGCACAGTTTTTTGCGCAGGCGACGGGAACGGTTGGTAGCCATGAAACAATCCTCTCAAGTATTAACGCGCGGCACTTTACCAGTTTCTGCCGCACTTCGGCGCATTTGTGTCGAACGGGACGCACACACCTCGCGCTTGGGGCATAATGCGCACTTGTTTTCGTGCCGGGGCCATCATTCTTACAGCCCCCTGTTCTTTTTCCCTCGCCTGCAGGGTTCATCTATCCATGATCAAGACGCTCCGCCCCCTATTGCTCGCCGGCCTGCTTCTGCCAGTCGCCCTGCCCAGCCAGGCCGCCGCCGTCAACACCAGCCTTCCTGCCAAGGTGCAGCAGGCCCTGAAGACCAACAAACTGCAGGACTCCGCCCTGTCCCTGGTGATGCTGCCGCTCAACGGCCCCGGCACCGCGACCGTGTTCAACGCCGATGTCTCGGTGAACCCGGCCTCGACCATGAAGCTGGTCACCACCTATGCCGCGCTTGAACTGCTGGGGCCCACCTTCCAGTGGAAGACCGAGTTCTACACCGACGGCACCCTGAGCAACGGGGTGCTCAACGGCAACCTCTACCTCAAGGGCGGTGGCGACCCCAAGCTGAACATGGAGAAGCTCTGGCTGCTGATGCGCGACCTGCGCGCCAACGGCGTGCGCACCGTGACCGGCGACCTGGTCCTGGACCGCAGCCATTTCGTGCAGCCCAACCTGCCACAGTTCAATGATGACGGCGGTGACGACAACAAGCCGTTCCTGGTCAAGCCCGATTCGCTGCTGGTCAACCTCAAAGCCCTGCGCTTCGTCGCTCGCAATGACGGTGGCAAGGTCACGGTGGCGGTCGAGCCGCCGATCGCCAGCATCCGCATCGACAACCAGGTCAAGGCCGTGGCGGGCAAGCAATGCACCGGCGAAGTGCGCTACAACCCGGTGACCCAGGCCGACGGCGTCAGCGTGACGGTCAGCGGCCAACTGGCCGAAGGTTGCAACTCGCAGACCTACCTGTCGCTGCTGGACCACCCGACCTATGCCGCCGGGGCCGTGCGGGCCATCTGGAACGAGCTGGGCGGCAGCATCCAGGGCAGCGATCGCATCGAGAACGTGCCCAAGAGCGCCCGTTTGCTGGCCCGGGCCTTCTCGCCGGACTTGGTCGAGGTGATCCGCGACATCAACAAGTACAGCAACAACACCATGGCCCAGCAGCTGTTCCTCAGCCTCGGCGCGCAGTTCCGCACCGATGCCGATGGCGACGACGCCCGTGCCGCGCAGCGCGTGGTGCGTCAGTGGCTGGCGAAGAAAGGCATTACCGCGCCGCATCTGGTGATGGAGAACGGCTCGGGCCTGTCCCGCGCGGAACGGGTCAGCACCCGCGAGATGGCCGCGCTGCTGCAGGCCGCCTGGAACAGCCCGTACGCCGCCGAGTTCATCAGCTCGATGCCACTGGTGGGCATGGACGGCACCATGCGCAAGCGCCTCAAGCGCACGGCCATGAGCGGTGAGGCCCATATCAAGACCGGCACCCTCAACACCGTCCGCGCAATCGCCGGCTTCAGCCGCGACAGCAATGGCAACACCTGGGCGGTCGCGGCCATCCTCAACGACCCCAAACCCTGGGGTGCCTCGCAGGTGCTGGACCAGGTACTGCTGGACCTCTACCGGCAGCCAAAGCTGGCCAACGGGACGGCGGGCATCGCGCCCTGATATCGACCTGAGCCGGTTACACGAGCAAACGACAAAGGGGCGCCTGGCGCCCCTTTGTCGTATCTGCCTGTAAGCCACCACCTGGCTCGCACGCCCCCTGCAGGAGCGGCCTGCGCCGCTCCTGCAGACAGGCAAAAAAAAGCCCGCCAGTGTGAGAGCGGGCAAGGACCTACGAAGATTCTTCTAGCGACCAACTAGCTTCCACGATAGGTCGAGTAGCTGTACGGCGAGATCAACAGCGGCACGTGGTAGTGCTCTTGCTGCTCGTCGATGCCAAAGCGCAGCACGACAACGTCAAGAAACGCTGCGGCCGGCAGTTGCACGCCGCGAGCGCGGTAATAATCGCCGGCGCTGAACTGCAATTGATAAACGCCGGTTCGGTAGTCGTCACCCTGCAACAGCGGCGCGTCGACGCGGCCATCGCTGTTGGTCAGCACCGTGTTGATCAACTCCAGCTGCTGGCCTTCGACACGGTACAACTCCACCTTGATCGCGTTGCCCGGGCAGCCATGCGCGGCATCCAGTACGTGTGTGGTCAAACGTCCCATTTGCTTGTCGCCTCTTGTCGTATGCGTGGGCAAAAAATACACGGCATGCACCGGGCACGGGGGCCAGCGGTGTGCGGGAATGACGCCATTAAGACAGTTTCTCAAAAAATTGTACACAATTTTTTAAACCCTTCTTGCCGCTCGCCCGCCCACCCCCAAAAACAGGCCATCAATCGCAAAGACAGGCGGCAAGCTGGCGTCACCGTCATTAGCTGACCAATCAGGCAGGTTTCTTGCAAGCCATTCCAGGGCGACAAATGGGAAGAAATGCGGAAAAACAGGCTTACAAAGTATTTAATAAGTTGTATACAATCAGCCCATCCGGTGGTGCGACATCCCGACGCGGCCCGCCCACCAACCGCACTAACGTACAAGAAGGAAGACTGCAGTGAGCGCTGACTACCCTCGCGACCTGATCGGTTACGGCAACAACCCACCTCATCCGCAATGGCCGGGGAATGCCCGCATTGCACTGTCCTTCGTGCTCAATTACGAAGAAGGTGGCGAGCGCAACATCCTGCACGGCGACAAAGAGTCCGAGGCCTTCCTGTCTGAAATGGTTGCCGCCCAGCCGCTGCAGGGCCAACGCAACATGAGCATGGAATCGCTCTACGAATACGGCAGCCGCGCCGGTGTGTGGCGCCTGCTCAAGCTGTTCAAGGACAGCGGCGTGCCGCTGACCATCTTCGCCGTGGCCATGGCCGCCCAGCGCCATCCCGACGTGATCCGAGCCATGGCCGAGGCCGGCCACGAGATCTGCAGCCACGGCTACCGCTGGATCGACTACCAGAACATGGAGGAAGCGCAAGAGCGCGAGCACATGCTCGAAGCCATCCGCATCCTCACCGAACTGACCGGCGAACGCCCGGTGGGCTGGTACACCGGCCGCACCGGGCCGAACACCCGCCGCCTGGTGATGGAGGAAGGCGGCTTCCTCTATGACAGCGACACCTACGACGACGACCTGCCCTACTGGGAGCCGAACAACCCGACCGGCAAGCCACACCTGGTGATCCCCTACACCCTGGACACCAACGACATGCGCTTCACCCAGGTGCAGGGTTTCAACTGCGGCGAGCAATTCTTCCAGTACCTCAAGGACGCCTTTGACGTGCTGTACGCAGAAGGCGCCGAAGCCCCGAAAATGCTTTCCATCGGCCTGCACTGCCGCCTGGTCGGTCGCCCGGCGCGACTGGCCGCGCTCAAGCGCTTCGTCGATTACGCCAAGAGCCACGAGCAGGTCTGGTTCGCCCGTCGCGTGGACATCGCCCGCCACTGGCACGCCACCCATCCGTACAAGAAAGAGAACGCCTGATGACCGCCTTCAAGACCCTCAAACCGTCCAGCCTGGACCGCGCCGCCTTCGTCGAAGCCTTCGCCGACATCTACGAGCACTCGCCGTGGGTCGCCGAAAAAGCCTACGACCTCGGCCAACTGGCTGAACTGGACGAGATCGAAGCGCTGCATCAGCGCATGAGCGACATCCTGCTCAGCGCCAACCACAGCGACCAGCTGGCGCTGATCAACGCTCACCCGGACCTGGCCGGCAAAGCCGCCGTACAGGGCGAGCTGACCGAATCGAGCACCAACGAGCAGGCCGGCGCCGGTATCCACCAGTGCACCGCCGAAGAGTTCGCCCGGTTCACCGAACTGAACGACGCCTACAAAGCCAAGTTCCAGTTCCCGTTCATCATGGCGGTCAAGGGCAGCAACCGGCACCAAATCCTCGCCTCCTTCGAAACCCGCATCCACAACGACAAGGATGCCGAGTTCAAGGAAGCCCTGGCGCAGATCAACCTGATCGCCCTGTTCCGCCTGCTGCAGCTTTGAGGATTGTGCCCAGGCCTGGCCCGAGTGCGTGACGCGTCCGTACCCAGGGCCAGGCCTGAAAAGCCAGTCCACCCAAATCAAGAACAACGAACATAGAAGAGATAACCGCATGCGCACCCTGATGATCGAGCCCCTGACCAAAGAAGCCTTTGCCCCGTTCGGTGATGTGATCGAAACCGATGGCAGCGACCACTTCATGATCAACAACGGCTCGACCATGCGCTTCCACAAGCTCGCCACGGTCGAGACCGCCGAGCCTGAGGACAAGGCGATCATCAGCATCTTCCGCGCCGACGCGCTGGAAATGCCGCTGACCGTACGCATGCTGGAACGCCATCCGCTGGGCAGCCAGGCTTTCATCCCGCTGCTCGGCAACCCCTTTCTGATCGTGGTCGCGCCAGTTGGCGATGCACCTGTATCAGGCTTGGTCCGCGCCTTCCGCAGTAACGGCAGGCAGGGCATCAATTACCATCGCGGCGTTTGGCACCACCCGGTGCTTACGATCGAAAAGCGGGATGATTTCCTGGTGGTTGATCGCAGTGGTTCTGGCAACAACTGCGATGAGCATTACTTCCCCGAGGAACAGATGTTGATCCTCAATCCCCACCAATAAGAAAAGGTCGGTCACCCAGGTCCGCCTGAACCGTGACCGGCGAGAGGTACATACTGTGGAAGCACACCTTCACGAATGGCTGAACCTGAGCATTCGCTGGGTTCACATGATCACCGGCGTCGCCTGGATCGGTGCATCGTTCTACTTCGTCTGGCTGGAGAACCATCTGAACCGCAGCAACCCGCGCGATGGGTTGTCGGGTGACCTTTGGGCCATCCACGGTGGCGGTATCTACCACCTGGAAAAATACAAGCTCGCACCACCGAAAATGCCCGAGAACCTGCACTGGTTCAAATGGGAAGCCTACTTCACCTGGATGTCCGGGATCGCCTTGCTGTGCGTGGTGTTCTACTGGAACCCGGCCCTGTACCTGCTGGCACCCGGCAGCACCCTGAGCGGTGCCGAAGGCGTGGCCATCGGTATCGGTTCGCTGATCGCCGGCTGGTTCGTCTACGACTTCCTCTGCGACTCGCCCCTGGGCAAGAAACCGGCCCTGCTGGGTGGCGTGCTGTTCGTGCTGATCATCGCCGCATGCTGGGGCTTCAGCCTGGTGTTCAGCGGCCGTGGCGCTTACCTGCACACTGGCGCGATCATCGGCACCATCATGGTCGGCAACGTGTTCCGCATCATCATGCCGGCCCAGCGCCAGCTGGTGGCGGCCATCGAGAACAACCAGACCCCCGACCCGGTACTGCCGGCCAAGGGCCTGCTGCGCTCGCGCCACAACAACTACTTCACCCTGCCGGTGCTGTTCATCATGATCAGCAACCACTTCCCGAGCACCTACGGCAGCCAGTACAACTGGCTGATCCTGGCCGGGATCGCGGTGGCCGCGGTACTGATCCGTCACTACTTCAACACCCGCCACGACAGCAACAAGTACGCCTGGACCCTGCCTGTCGGCGCCCTGGCGATGATCTGCCTGGCCTACGTTACCGGCCCCAAGCCGCTGCCCACTGCGCCTGAGCAGGCTGCTGCGAAGGTCGAATACCAGCCGCTGCCAGCAACGGCAGTAGGTGGCAAGACCGCCGCAGAACTGCGTGCCGAGGAAGCGGCCAAGCCTGCCGAAGCACCGGCTGCTGCAGCCCCGGCAACCGCCCAGGCCGCGACCGGTAATTTCGACAAGATCCACACCGTCATCCAGGAACGCTGCACCGTGTGCCACTCGTCCAAACCGACCAGCCCACTGTTCAGCGCCGCCCCTGCCGGCGTGATGTTCGACACCCCGCAGCAGATCCAGGCCCAGGCCGCGCGCATCCAGGCGCAGGCCGTCGCCAGCCAGATCATGCCGCTGGGTAACATCACCCAGATGACCGTCGAAGAGCGCAAGCTGGTCGGCGACTGGATCGCCAAGGGCGCCCAGGTCAACTGAAAGCAGCTGCAAGCTACAAGCGGTAAGTAGCTAGATAACAAGCAAGCATCGAGCCTCAGGCTTCGAGCGGGAACCACAAGCTTCTACTTGAAGCTTGCCGCTTGGAGCTTTTGGCTTGGATCCGAGAATAAAAACAAAACTCGAGGTGCTGCATGTCCGAGTCACCCAAGGCGTACATTCCTGTTGCGCCGCCACGACAGCCCCTGCCCCTGTTCCAGCTGATCCTGGTGGGTTTGCAACACGTTCTGCTGATGTACGGTGGCGCCATTGCCGTGCCGCTGATCATCGGCCAGGCCGCCGGCCTGTCCCGCGAGGAAGTCGCCTTCCTGATCAACGCCGACCTGCTGGTCGCCGGCGTTGCCACCATCATCCAATCCTTCGGTATCGGCCCGGTCGGCATCCGCATGCCGGTCATGATGGGCGCCAGCTTCGCCGCCGTCGGCAGCATGGTGGCCATGGCCGGCATGCCTGGCGTCGGTTTGCAGGGGATCTTCGGCGCGACCATCGCCGCCGGTTTCTTCGGCATGCTGATCGCGCCGTTCATGTCCAAGGTCGTACGCTTCTTCCCACCCTTGGTAACCGGCACGGTCATCACCTCCATCGGCCTGTCGCTGTTCCCGGTGGCGGTCAACTGGGCCGGTGGTGGCCATGAGGCCGAGACCTTCGGCTCGCCGATCTACCTGATGGTCGCCGGCCTGGTGCTGTCGGTGATCCTGCTGATCAACCGCTTCATGCGCGGCTTCTGGGTCAACGTTTCGGTGCTGGTGGGCATGGGCCTGGGCTACATCCTCGCCGGCTCCATCGGCATGGTCGACCTGTCCGGCCTGAACGAGGCCCCCTGGCTGCAGGTGGTCACCCCCCTGCACTTCGGCATGCCGACCTTCAGCCTGGCGCCGATCCTGTCGATGTGCCTGGTGGTGGTGATCATCTTCGTCGAGTCGACCGGCATGTTCCTCGCCCTGGGCAAGGTCACCGACCGTGAAGTTACCCCTGGCATGCTGCGTCGCGGCCTGCTGTGCGACGCCGGGGCATCGTTCATCGCCGGGTTCTTCAATACCTTCACCCACTCCTCGTTCGCCCAGAACATCGGCCTGGTGCAAATGACCGGGGTGCGCTGCCGCTACGTCACGGTGATGGCCGGCGGCTTGCTGATCCTGCTCAGCCTGCTGCCCAAGGCGGCCTTCCTGATCGCCTCGATCCCGCCTGCGGTACTGGGCGGCGCGTCCATCGCCATGTTCGGCATGGTCACCGCCACCGGGATCAAGATCCTCCAGGAAGCGGACATCTCCGACCGTCGCAACCAGCTGCTGGTCGCGGTCAGTGTCGGCCTGGGCCTGATCCCCGTGGTCCGCCCGGAGTTCTTCGCGCAGATGCCGCAGTGGATGGAGCCCATCACCCACAGTGGCATCGCCATGGCCACCCTCAGCGCCCTGGTGCTGAACCTTTTGTTCAACATCCTCGGTGGCGCCGACCGCGCCGTGCACAACGACGCCTGCCACCAGCATTGAGGACCAGGGGCGGCAGCGTTTGCCGCCCCGTTTATCACTTGCAGTAACCGCATCACCGTCGGCCCGCCGGAATGGGCCGCCCGGGGCGCCTGCGCGCCGAAAAAACCGCCAACAAAAACAATAAGTCCGGGAAACACAACATGAAGCGCATCACTTCCTCGCTGTTGCTGGGCAGCAGCCTGCTGGCCACCCTCCCCTCGCACGCCGGCGAATGGCTGCAGTGGCACGGCGAAAGCCTGACCTACCTGTATGGCAAGGACTTCAAGGTCAACCCCGATATCCAGCAGACCATCACCTTCGAGCACGCCAACAAGTGGAAGTACGGCGACACCTTCCTGTTCGTCGACAAGATTTTCTACAACGGCAAGCCTGACCCGAGCAAAGGCGTGACCACCTACTACGGCGAGTTCAGCCCGCGCCTGTCGTTCGGCAAGATCTTCGACCGTAACCTCGGCTTCGGCCCGGTCAAGGACGTACTGCTGGCCATGACCTACGAACGTGGCGAAGGCGACAACGAGGCCTACCTGATCGGCCCCGGCTTCGACCTGAACATTCCCGGCTTCAACTACTTCACCCTGAACTTCTACCTGCGCAACACCGAAGGCAGCCGCCCGGGCGACAACGTCTGGCAGATCACCCCCGGCTGGTCCTACACCATTCCCGTGGGCCGCTCCGACATCCTGATCGACGGCTACATGGACTGGGTCACCGACAACGACCAGACCCGCCGTGGCACCTACCATTCCAACCTGCACTTCAACCCACAGGTCAAATACGACCTGGGCAAGGCCCTGAACCTGGGCGCCAAGCAGCTTTACGTGGGCTTCGAGTACAGCTACTGGAAGGACAAGTACGGCATCGACAGCCGCGGCAACCTGGAGAGCAATCAGAGCGTCGCCAGTGCCCTGATCAAGGTCCACTTCTGATAACCTGACCAAACGCACAACTTTGTAACAGCGTGCTCCAGGACGGAGCACTTGAGGACCGGCGCGCAAGCCAGTAATCTGCGCGCCCCCTCGATCGGGGCAGGAAGGATCCTGCCCGCGTTTGCTGACCGCTCAGTCAATGAATTAGGGCGGTTGGTCAACGTGTTGCCAGCCAGAAAGACCCATGTTCATCCGTTCAGCAAGACGTCGAGCAGGATGGTTGTGGCCAACCCGGAAAAGTTGGCGCAGCTCTTGCCAAACAGCTGTGGCCAATCGAAAAAAGCTGACTCAAAAGACAAAAAAACAGCGCCCGAGCGCTGACAACAGATCCAATCAAGGGAGCGACACACGCAATGCGCATCATCAATAGCCTGATCCTCGCCGGCGGCCTGCTGGCCTGCGGCGCCAGCCAAGCCGGCGACCTGCTGCAGTGGCAGAACAACAGCCTGACCTACCTGTGGGGCAAGAACTTCAAGGTCAACCCCGAGATCCAGCAGACGGTGACCTTCGAGCACGCCGATGCCTGGAAGTACGGCGACAACTTCTTCTTCCTCGACAAGATCTTCTACCAGGGCAAGAAGGACGCCAACAACGGCCCGAACACCTACTACGGCGAGTTCAGCCCACGCCTGTCGTTCGGCAAGATCTTCGACCAGAAGATCGAATTCGGCCCGGTCAAGGACGTGCTGCTGGCCATGACCTACGAGTTCGGCGAGGGTGACACCGAGTCCTACCTGATCGGCCCGGGCTTCGACCTGGCCATCCCAGGCTTCGACTACTTCCAGCTGAACTTCTACCAGCGCACCACCGACGGCAGCCGCCCGGGTGACAACGTCTGGCAGATCACCCCGGTGTGGTCCTACACCATCCCTGTGGGTTCGTCCGACGTGCTGATCGACGGCTTCATGGACTGGGTGGTGGACAACGACGAGAACCGTCGCGGCACCTACCAGGCCAACCTGCACTTCAACCCGCAGATCAAGTACGACCTGGGTAAGGCGTTGCACCTGGGTGAGAAGCAGCTGTACGTCGGTATCGAGTACGACTACTGGAAGAACAAGTACGGCATCAAGGACAGCGATGCCTTCACCACCGACCAGAACACCGCCAGCCTGTTGGTGAAAGTGCACTTCTGATGACTGAAACGAAACAGCGCCTCAAATCGAGGCGCTGTTTCGTTAGAGTTTGTAGGAATTAACTTACATAATTGTTAGCTTTTTCTTACCTTTAAAAAACCTGTCCTGCAAATCAATATCAACATCACCGGCAGCACCACGCCTACCGCCAGCAAACCAGCCTCAACCTGGCCGTGTTCAAGCACCCGCCAGATATCCAGCATCAGCATGAACCCATTGATCAACAGCGCCACGCCGAACATGGCGCAGCACCTGAGCAACGCCCCTACGCCCGTGCCATTCATCAGGAACCACAGGCCCAGGACGCCCCAAGCCAGCGCGGTGAGCAGATACAGCGCGAGATGATAGGCATCGTAGGTCAATACATTGCCAAACATATTCAGCCCTCGCCTTTATTTAAAAAGAAAGACCTGAACTATAAAGCCGAAAATTCGTTCAGCATACAGCGAAATTTTGACAAAACTTTTGCAAACACTCCGGTAGTCTGCATGCTTTCCTGCACCCAATAAGGATATAGGCAGAACTCATGCGTGCACCTCTCGCCGCGCCCTGGCGCTTCCTCATTCTTTTGTGTTCGACCTGGTTCGGCGTTTTTCTGCTGACCCGGTTGGTCTTGTTGCTGGCTCACGCAGACGAGTTCAGCGGCAACTACTTCGCGGTGTTTTTCACCGGCGCGCTGTACGACCTCAGCTTCCTCATCTATGCCGCCCTGCCGCTGGGCCTCTACCTGGCCCTGTGCCCGGCTTCGCTGTGGCGCACACGGGCGCACCGCTGGTTGATGCAGGGCGTGCTGGCCGTCAGCCTGTTCGTGATGCTGTTCGTCGCCGTGGCCGAATGGCTGTTCTGGGACGAGTTCGGCGTACGCTTCAACTTCATCGCCGTCGACTACCTGGTGTATTCCAAGGAAGTGCTGGACAACATCCGCGAGTCCTACCCCCTGCCAACGCTGCTCGGCAGCCTGGCGGTGGCTGCCGTGGTGCTCTGCCTGCTGCTGCGCAAGCCGCTGCTCAGCGCACTGTCCGCAGCACCCGCCAACCTGCGCCAGCGCCTGGCCGGTGTTGCCGTACTGGCAGTGCTGTGCGGCGCCTCGGTGCTGATCATCGACCAGCAGTTCCCGCGCAACCCGGATGGCAACGCCTACCAGCGCGAACTGTCGAGCAACGGCCCGTACCAGTTCTTCGCCGCCTTCCGCAACAACGAGCTCGACTACACCCAGTTCTACGCCACCCTCGGCGGCGAGGCGGTCGGCGCCCAGATGCACCATGAACTGGCGGCCGCCAATGCCCGCTTCGACATTCGCGAACCCCAGGACATCCGCCGCCACATCAGCGCCAGCGGCCCGCAGCGCACGCCCAACATCATCCTGGTGACCATCGAAAGCTTCAGCGCCAAGTACATGGGCAGCAACGGCGACCCGCGCAACCTCACGCCCAACCTCGACGTGCTGCGCAAGCAGAGCCTGTACTTCAACAATTTCTACGCCACCGGCACCCGCACCGACCGCGGCCTGGAAGCCATCACCCTGTCGATCCCGCCCACCCCCGGGCGCTCGATCGTCAAGCGCATCGGCCGTGAAAGTGGCTACGCCAGCCTCGGCCAGCAATTGGCGGCCGTAGGTTACGACGCGGTCTACGTCTACGGCGGGCGCGGCTACTTCGACAACATGAACGCGTTCTTCAGCGGCAACGGCTATCGCATCGTCGACCAGAGCAGCGTCGATGAAAGCGAAATCAGCTTCAAGAATGCCTGGGGCATGGCCGACGAGGACCTGTATCGCCAGGCGATCAAGCTGGCCGATGCCGACCACGCCACGCAAAAGCCGTTCTTCCTGCAACTGATGACCACGTCCAACCACCGCCCTTACACCTACCCCGAGGGGCGTATCGACATCCCTTCAGGTGACGGTCGCGAAGGCGCAGTGAAGTACACCGACTACGCCATCGACCAGTTCCTGCAGCAGGCCCGGAAAAAACCCTGGTTCGACAACACCCTGTTCATCTTCGTCGCCGACCACACGGCCGGTAGCGCCGGTAAAGAGGACCTGCCGGTCGCCAACTACCAGATTCCGCTGTGGATCTATGCACCGAAGATGATCGAACCGGCCGAGAACCCGACCCTGGCCAGCCAGATCGACCTGGCGCCGACCCTGCTGGGCCTGCTCAACCTGAGCTACACCTCGACCTTCTTCGGCCGCGACCTGCTCAAGGGCGACGACCTGCCACCCCGGGTACTGATCGGCAACTACCAGCACCTGGGCCTTTACGACGGCAAGGACCTGGCAATCCTCAGCCCCCGCGGTGGCCTGCGGATTCACCAGGATGCCCTGGGCAACAGCCATGAGACCAAGGTGGGCGTGGACAACCCGCTGATCCGCCGGGCCATTGCCTACTACCAGAGTGCGGCCTACGGCTTCAGCCAGAACCTGCTGAGCTGGCGCCCAGACGAGAAGCGCGTGACGGTCAGCCCCTGACCGCGCGCCATAGCTTCGATACAGCGCTGACCAGCGCCAGCACCACGGCCCCGGCGACCACGCCGGCCACGCCGTTGAGCAAGGCGCCGGTCAGCGCACCGCCCCGGCTTTCGGCGAAGGCTTCGATGGCGTGATGCAGCGGTGCAATGCCGTGCACCAGGATACCGCCACCGACCAGGAACATGGCCGCAGTACCAATCACCGACAGGCTCTTCATCAGGTAAGGCGCCGCGCGCAGGATGCCGTTGCCGACGGCACGGGTGACACTCGAGGCCTTCTTGCTCATCCACAACCCCAGGTCATCGAGCTTGACGATGCCGCCCACCAGGCCATACACACCCACGGTCATGACAATCGCGATACCCGACAGCACGATGATCTGCTGGGTCAGCGGCGCATCGGCGACGGTACCCAGGGTGATGGCGATGATCTCGGCGGAGAGGATGAAGTCGGTGCGCACCGCGCCTTTGATCTTGTCCTTCTCGAAGGCCACCAGGTCGACATTGGCATCGGCTACGGCTTCTTTACGCGCCTCGTGCTGCGCCTCGTCCTCTGCCTTGCTGTGCAAGAACTTGTGCGCCAGCTTCTCGAAGCCCTCGAAACACAGGTAGGCGCCACCGACCATCAACAATGGCGTCACCGCCCACGGGATGAACGCACTGATCAGCAGCGCTGCCGGCACCAGGATCGCCTTGTTGACCATCGAGCCCTTGGCCACCGCCCACACCACCGGGATCTCGCGCTCGGCGCGTACGCCGGAAACCTGCTGGGCATTGAGCGCCAGGTCGTCACCGAGCACGCCGGCGGTCTTTTTCGCCGCGACCTTGGTCATCAGCGAGACATCGTCGAGTACCGTGGCGATATCGTCGATCAGCACCAAAAGACTGCTTCCTGCCATGTTTGCCTGTATCCCGTAGGTTGAATGCTGCGGATTCTAGCCCAAAGTCGCTGCCTTGAGCCCCCGTCGGGGCGGGTGCTACCATGCCGCACCCCTCACGCAGGGGGCCATACACGAGGAAGACCCCCGACAATGAGCACCATTCGCGAGCGCAACAAGGAACTGATCCTGCGCGCAGCCAGTGAAGAGTTCGCCGACAAAGGCTTCGCCGCCACCAAGACCAGCGATATCGCGGCCAAGGCCGGCCTGCCCAAGCCGAACGTCTACTACTACTTCAAGTCGAAGGAAAACCTCTACCGCGAGGTGCTAGAGAGCATCATCGCGCCCATCATGCAGGCTTCGACGCCGTTCAACGCCGACGGCGACCCCAAGGACGTGCTCAGCGCCTACATCCGCTCGAAGATTCGCATCTCCCGTGACCTGCCCCACGCCTCCAAGGTGTTCGCCAGCGAAATCATGCACGGCGCCCCGCACCTGTCGCCGCGCCAGGTCGAGCAGCTCAACGAGCAGGCCCGGCACAACATCGAGTGCATCCAGAGCTGGCTCGACCGCGGGCAGATCGCCAACGTCGATCCGCACCACCTGATGTTCAGCATCTGGGCAGCGACACAAACCTACGCGGATTTCGACTGGCAGATTGCCGTGGTGACGGGGAAGGCCAAGTTGGCCGACAGTGACTACGATGCGGCGGCAGAGACCATCATTCGCCTGGTGTTGAAGGGCTGCGAGCCGGAAGCAGCCTGATAGGGCCAATGGGGCTGCCTTGTGCCGCGAAAGGGCCGCAAAGCGGCCCCAATATCTTGAACCTTACGCCGCAACCCCCGCATCCGCCGTCAGCCCCGCCGCCTCGATCGCACTGATCGCGCATTGCTCGTCGATATCCGACGTATCCCCGCTGATCCCTACCGCACCCAGCACCTTGCCGTCCTGATCGCGAATCAGCACGCCACCCGGCACCGGCACCACCGGCCGCTCGCCCAGGCCATTGAGCGCTGCGTAAAACGCCGGCCGCTGCTGCGAGTCCAGCGCCAGCAGGCGCGAGCCCTTGCCCAGGGCCACTGCGCCCCAGGCCTTGCCAATCGCCACCTCCGGCCGCAGCAGGCTGGCGCCATCCTCCCGTTGCAGCGCCAGCAGGTGCCCGCCGGCATCCAGCACCGCCACGGTCAGTGGCGCTGCGTTGATCTTGCGCCCTGCGGCCTGCGCGGCGTTCACCACGCCGACGGCGACTTTAAGGGTCAATGCGTTCATGAAAAGGTCCTCTTCTTGTTGTGAGAAGCCCTGAGGGCAGTTGAAAACCGATGAAGAGAATAGAACACAACTAAGGTATGTTTTGTATACAATAATTTGACGCGATCGTACCGACTGCGACGAAATGCCGCTTTTCACAGGCCCAGACGCCAATCAGAGCCTGCCGACGAAAATGGATTGACCTTTGGGTCGAAGCGTGAATACACTCTGCCGCAAAGCAAGTTGTATACAATTACAAAATCGATGAGGCACAAACCATGAGCAAAATGAGAGCAATCGATGCAGCCGTTCTGGTCATGCGCCGTGAAGGTGTAGATACCGCGTTCGGCATTCCTGGCGCCGCGATCAACCCGCTGTACTCGGCCCTGAAAAAAGTCGGTGGCATCGATCACGTCCTCGCTCGCCACGTCGAAGGTGCCTCGCACATGGCCGAGGGCTACACCCGCGCCAACCCGGGCAACATCGGCGTATGCATCGGCACCTCCGGCCCTGCCGGCACCGACATGGTCACCGGCCTGTACAGCGCGTCGGCCGACTCCATCCCGATCCTCTGCATCACTGGCCAGGCTCCACGTGCCCGCCTGCACAAGGAAGACTTCCAGGCCGTCGACATCACCAGCATCGTCAAGCCGGTGACCAAGTGGGCGACCACCGTCCTGGAGCCGGGCCAGGTGCCCTACGCGTTCCAGAAGGCCTTCTACGAAATGCGCACCGGCCGCCCAGGCCCTGTGCTGATCGACCTGCCGTTCGACGTGCAGATGGCCGAAATCGAATTCGACATCGACGCCTACGAGCCGCTGCCGGTCAACAAGCCGTCCGCCACCCGCGTACAGGCCGAGAAAGCCCTGGCCCTGCTCAATGACGCCGAGCGCCCGCTGCTGGTGGCCGGTGGTGGCATCATCAACGCCGACGCCAGCGACAAGCTGGTCGAGTTCGCCGAACTGACCGGCGTACCGGTTGTGCCGACCCTGATGGGCTGGGGCACCATCCCTGACGACCACGCGCTGATGGTCGGCATGGTCGGCCTGCAGACCTCGCACCGCTACGGCAACGCGACCATGCTCAAGTCCGACCTGGTGTTCGGCATCGGCAACCGCTGGGCCAACCGCCACACCGGCTCGGTCGACGTCTACACCGAAGGCCGCAAGTTCGTGCACGTCGACATCGAACCGACCCAGATCGGCCGCGTGTTCACCCCGGACCTGGGTATCGTTTCCGACGCCGGCAAGGCGCTGGACGTGTTCCTCGAAGTGGCCCGCGAGTGGAAAGCCGCCGGCAAGCTGAAATGCCGCAAGGCCTGGCTGGAAGACTGCCAGCAGCGCAAGGCGACCCTGCAGCGCAAGACCAACTTCGACAACGTCCCGGTCAAGCCACAGCGCGTGTACCAGGAAATGAACGAAGTGTTCGGCAAGGACACCACCTACGTCAGCACCATCGGCCTGTCGCAGATCGCCGGCGCGCAGTTCCTGCACGTGTACAAGCCACGCCACTGGATCAACTGCGGCCAGGCCGGCCCGCTGGGCTGGACCATCCCTGCTGCCCTGGGCGTGGTCAAGGCAGACCCTGCGCGCAAGGTTGTCGCGCTGTCCGGTGACTACGACTTCCAGTTCATGATCGAAGAGCTGGCAGTGGGCGCACAGTTCAACCTGCCGTACGTCCACGTGCTGGTGAACAACGCCTACCTCGGCCTGATCCGCCAGGCGCAGCGTGGCTTCGACATGGATTACTGTGTACAACTGGCGTTCGAGAACATCAATTCCACCGACGCCGCCACCTACGGTGTCGACCACGTCGCCGTGGTCGAAGGCCTGGGCTGCAAGGCCATCCGCGTGTTCGAACCGGCCGAGATCGCCCCTGCCCTGCTCAAGGCGCAGAAGATGGCCGAAGAGTTCCGCGTACCGGTAGTGGTCGAAGTGATCCTCGAGCGCGTCACCAACATTTCCATGGGCACCGAGATCAACGCGGTCAACGAGTTCGAAGACCTCGCCCTGGTCGGCAACGACGCGCCAACCGCCATCTCGATGCTCGACTGATTGCCTGACGCCCCCGCGCACCTGCGTGCCGGGGGCCCTCATTGCAAGGAGACAACCATGCCTCGCTTCGCTGCCAACCTGTCCATGCTGTTCACCGAACAGGACTTCCTGGCCCGCTTCAAGGCCGCCGCCGATGCTGGCTTCAGCGGTGTCGAATACCTCTTCCCGTACGACTTCAGCGCCGCCGAGATCAAGCAGCAGCTGGACGCCCACGGCCTGACCCAGGTGCTGTTCAACCTGCCTGCAGGCGACTGGTCGAAAGGTGAGCGCGGCATCACCTGCCACCCGGACCGCGTCGAAGAGTTCCGTGCCGGTGTCGACAAGGCCATCGAATACGCCAAGGTGCTGGGCAACACCCAGGTCAACGCCCTGGCCGGCATCCGCCCGCAAGGCCTGCAGTGCGCCGACGTGCGCAAGACCTTCGTCGACAACCTCAAGTACGCCGCCGACAAGCTCAAGGCCGCCGGGATCCGCCTGGTCATGGAAATGATCAACACCCGCGACATCCCGGGCTTCTACCTGAACACCACTAAACAGGCCCTGGAAATCCAGGCCGAAGTGGGCAGCGACAACCTGTTCCTGCAGTACGACATCTACCACATGCAGATCATGGAAGGTGACCTGGCCCGCACCCTGGAAGCCAACCTGCCACTGATCAACCACGTGCAGCTGGCCGACAACCCGGGCCGCCACGAGCCGGGCACCGGCGAGATCAACTACCGCTTCCTGTTCGAACACCTGGACCGCATTGGCTACCAGGGCTGGGTGGGCGCGGAGTACAAGCCCAAGACCACCACCGAGGCGGGCCTGGGCTGGCTGAAGACTCACAACGCTATCTAAGGATTCGCTCGAAGGGGCTGCCCTGATTGGCCCCTGTGGGAGCTGGCTTGCCAGCGATAGCGTCAACACGGCCAACATCGTTTGCAGATTGATCGCAATCGCTGGCAAGCCAGCTCCCACAAGGTTCGCACCGCCTGCTCCATCGAGATTCAACAATTACAACGAGGTAATCTCTCATGGCTAAAATCGGTTTCATCGGCACCGGCATCATGGGCAACCCCATGGCCCAGAACCTGCAAAAAGCAGGTCACAGCATCTTCGTTTCGACCCACCACGACGCCGCTCCGGCCAACCTGATCGCTGCCGGCGGCGTGGCCCTGGCCAACCCCAAGGAAGTGGCCCAGGAAGCTGAATTCATCATCGTCATGGTGCCCGACACCCCGCAGGTCGAAAGCGTCCTGTTCGGTGAAAACGGCGTCGCCGAAGGCGTGGGCCCGAACAAAGTCGTGATCGACATGAGCTCGATCTCGCCGACCGCCACCAAAGCCTTCGCCGAGAAAATCAAAGCCACCGGCGCCGCCTACCTGGACGCCCCGGTGTCCGGCGGTGAAGTCGGCGCCAAGGCCGCTACCCTGAGCATCATGGTCGGCGGCTGCCCGAAAGCCTTCGAACGCGCCCTGCCGCTGTTCGAAGCCATGGGCAAGAACATCACCCGCGTCGGCGGCAACGGTGACGGCCAGACCGCCAAGGTCGCCAACCAGATCATCGTCGCCCTGAACATCCAGGCCGTTGCCGAAGCCCTGCTGTTCGCCGCCAAGAACGGCGCGGACCCAGCCAAGGTGCGTGAAGCGCTGATGGGCGGCTTCGCTTCCTCGAAGATCCTCGAAGTGCACGCCGAACGCATGATCAAAGGCACCTTCGACCCAGGCTTCCGCATCAACCTGCACCAGAAAGACCTGAACCTGGCCCTGCAAGGCGCCAAGGAACTGGGCATCAACCTGCCCAACACCTCCAATGCCCAGCAAGTGTTCAACACCTGCCAGGCCCTGGGCGGCGGCAACTGGGACCACTCGGCGCTGATCAAAGGCCTGGAGCACATGGCCAACTTCTCGATCCGCGACGACAAGTAAGTAATAAGCCTTACCGGCCTCTTCGCGGGTAAACCCGCTCCCACAGGAATCACACCAACCTTGAAACCTGTGCTGTACCTGTGGGAGCGGGTTCACCCGCGAAGAAGCCAACACCGATGACCCTGCGACAACAGGCTCATGGGTAACCCCGAGCAACACCCGCCCCTGGTTCGGCCTGCACGGAGGCAGTTCCAGGGGCGTTTTTGATTCTGCAGAACAACAATAATCTGGGAGCCTGCCATGTCGGTCGATCCGCAAAAATTACTCCGCGAGCTGTTCGACACAGCCATCGCCGCCGCCCACCCCCGTCAGGTCCTCGAACCCTACCTGCCCGCCGACCGTAGCGGCCGGGTCATCGTCATCGGCGCAGGCAAAGCCGCCGCCGCCATGGCCGAAGTGGTCGAGAAAAGCTGGCAGGGCGACGTTTCCGGTCTAGTGGTCACCCGCTACGGCCATGGCGCCAACTGCCAGAAGATCGAAGTGGTCGAAGCCGCCCACCCGGTCCCCGATGCCGCCGGCCTGGCCGTGGCCAAGCGCGTGCTCGAGCTGGTCAGCGACCTCACCGAAGACGACCGCGTCATCTTCCTGCTCTCCGGCGGTGGCTCGGCCCTGCTGGCCCTGCCCGCCGAAGGCCTGACCCTGGCCGACAAGCAGCAGATCAACAAGGCGCTGCTCAAGTCCGGCGCCGCCATCGACGAGATGAACTGCGTGCGCAAGCACCTCTCGGCGATCAAGGGCGGCCGCCTGGCCAAGGCCTGCTGGCCAGCCACCGTCTACACCTATGCGATTTCCGACGTACCGGGCGACCTGGCCACGGTCATCGCCTCCGGCCCCACCGTGGCCGACCCGAGCACCTCGGCCGATGCCCTGGCGATCCTCAAACGCTACAACATCGAGGCACCAAAGGCCGTCATCGACTGGCTCAACAACCCGGCCTCGGAAACCGTCAAGGCCGACGACCCGGCCCTGGCGCGCAGCCACTTCCAGCTGATCGCCAAACCCCAGCAGTCGCTGGAGGCCGCTGCCGTGAAGGCCCGCCAGGCCGGCTTCAGCCCGCTGATCCTCGGCGACCTGGAAGGCGAGTCGCGGGAAGTGGCCAAGGTCCACGCCGGCATCGCCCGGCAGATCGTCCTGCATGGCCAGCCGCTGAAGGCGCCCTGCGTGATCCTCTCCGGCGGCGAGACCACCGTCACCGTGCGCGGCAACGGCCGCGGCGGGCGCAACGCCGAGTTCCTGCTCAGCCTCACCGAAAGCCTCAAGGGCCTGCCGGGTGTGTATGCCCTGGCCGGTGACACCGACGGTATCGACGGCTCGGAAGAGAACGCCGGCGCCTTCATGACCCCAGGCAGCTACGCCCGCGCCGAGGCCCTGGGCCTGTCGGCCAGCGATGAGCTGGACAACAACAACGGCTATGGCTACTTCGCCGCCCTCGAAGCGCTGATCGTCACCGAGCCGACCCGCACCAACGTCAACGACTTCCGCGCCATCCTGATCCTCGAGACCCCGCAATCATGACGCCTGATAAAAAAGTAAAAATCCTCGCCACCCTCGGGCCTGCGATCAAAGGCATCGATGACATCCGCCAGCTGGTCGAAGCCGGGGTGAACATCTTCCGCCTCAACTTCAGCCACGGCGAACACGCCGACCACGCCCTGCGCTACCAGTGGATCCGCGAAGTCGAGCAGCAGCTCAACTACCCGCTGGGCATCCTCATGGACCTGCAGGGCCCGAAACTGCGCGTTGGCCGCTTCGCCGACGGCAAGGTGCAACTGCAGCGCGGCCAGGCCCTGCGCCTGGACCTGGACAAAACCCCGGGCGACAGCCGCCGGGTCAACCTGCCGCACCCGGAGATCATCGCCGCGCTGGAGCCCGGCATGGACCTGCTGCTCGATGACGGCAAGCTGCGCCTGCGGGTGACCGCCAAGCACAGCGATGCCATCGACACCGAAGTGCTGGCCGGCGGCGAGCTGTCCGACCGCAAGGGCGTCAACGTGCCGCAGGCGGTGCTTGACCTGTCCCCGCTCACCGAGAAAGACCGCCGCGACCTCACCTTCGGCCTGGAGCTGGGCGTGGACTGGGTGGCCCTGTCGTTCGTGCAGCGCCCGCAAGACATCGTCGAAGCGCGCCAGCTGATCGGCGACCGCGCCTACCTGATGGCCAAGATCGAGAAGCCTTCGGCGGTCGAGCAACTGCGCGCCATCGCCGAGCTGTCCGACGCGATCATGGTCGCCCGTGGCGACCTGGGCGTGGAAGTGCCGGCCGAAAGCGTGCCGCAGATCCAGAAGCAGATCATCAACACCTGCCGCCAGTTGGGCAAGCCGGTGGTGGTGGCCACGCAGATGCTCGAATCCATGCGCTTCTCCCCTGCCCCGACCCGCGCCGAAGTCACCGACGTGGCCAACGCCGTGGCCGAGGGTGCCGATGCGGTGATGCTGTCGGCCGAGACCGCCTCGGGTGACTACCCACTGGAAGCGGTGCAGATGATGAGCAAGATCATCCGCCAGGTGGAAAACGGCCCGGACTACCAGGCCCAGCTCGATGTGGGCCGGCCCAAGGCCGAGGCCACCGTATCGGACGCCATCAGCTGCGCGATCCGCCGCATCAGCGGCATCCTGCCGGTGGCGGTACTGGTCAACTACAGCGAGTCGGGCAACTCCACCCTTCGCGCCGCCCGCGAGCGGCCACGGGCGCCGATCCTCAACCTGACGCCGAACCTCAACACCGCGCGGCGCCTTAGCGTGGCCTGGGGTGTGCACTCGGTGGTCAACGACCGCCTGCGCCAGGTCGACGAGGTGGTCTCCACCGCGTTGGAAATTGCCCAGGCACAAGGCATGGCCAGCCGCGGCGACACGCTGCTGATCACCGCCGGTGTGCCTTTCGGCAAGCCAGGTTCGACTAATACGCTGCGGATCGAGACCTTGGTCTGACGATCGCCGGGGGCGTGTTGCGCCCCTTTCGCCGGCAAGCCGGCTCCCACAGAGGATTGCGCAATACCTGTGGGAGCTGGCTTGCCAGCGATTGGAGGGCAAAGCCCTCCCCATACATCGATATGCGGAAAACCGAGGCCCAAAGAGGCCCACCGCTGACCACTCACCTTACTGACTGCCCATGTACACCAAAAATTTCGTCAACCCGTGCCCCGACTGGGCCACGGCTTTGCTCAACGGCTTCAGCCAGGTGCTGCTGCTGCGCAACCCCCTGTGCGGCCTATGCTGCCTGCTGGCCATCCTGCTGACCGCCCCGTCGCTGGTCGGCGGCGCCCTGCTCGGCGCCCTCGCCGGCCTGCTCACCGCCCAACGCCGTGGCTATGACCGCGCCGACCGACAGGCCGGGCTGTACTGCTACAACGGCGTATTGATCGGCATCCTGATCAGCGCCGTACTGCCCTGGTCGGCCATCCTGCCGCCACTGATCATCGCCGCCGGTGGGCTGTCGAGCATGCTCACCCATCAGTGGCGCAAGCGCGGGGGCAAATTGCTGGTGGCTTACACCGCCCCCTTCGTATTGCTCGGCTGGGCCGCCCTGCTGCTGGCTGAACCCACTGCCAACAGCTACGTCGAGGCCGACCCGCTGTACGCCATGCTGCGCGGCCTCGGGCAGATCTTCCTGCTCGACAAGCCGATGGCCGGGTTGCTGATCGTTATCGGGATGTATTTTGCCAACCCCTATGCGGCCACCTGGGCGGTGATCGGTTCGGCCATCGGTGGCGGCGTCGCGCTGTTGGCTGGCGAGGCGCAAGGGGCCTGGCTGGGCCTCTACGGTTTCAACGCAGCGCTGGCTGCGCTGGCCTTCAGCCGCCAGGGCGAGAGGCCCTGGGTGACGCTGCTGGCCATTGCTTTGGCACTGTTGCTGCAACCGCTGTTCAACCTGCTGCCAATCGCCGGGCTGACCGCGCCGTTTGTGGTCGCCTGCTGGCTGATGCACGTGGGTAGTCATCTCGCGCAGCTCAACCAGCGCCGCGGTGCACCGCGCTTGCACAGCTGAAACCCAGCCCCTAGGCTCTGCCCATTCGCACAAGGGAACGAGCCCATGGACAACCCCACGAGTCTGCGCGAGCGGCTCTACGTCATCGTCTTCCAGACCGACACCGTCGCCGGCCGGCGCTTCGACAAGCTACTGCTGCTGATCATCCTCGCCAGCCTGATCACGGTGATCCTCGACAGCATCGACGAGGTGCACCAGAACTACGCGGGGCTGCTGGCACTGATCGAATGGGGCTTCACCGCGATCTTCCTCGCCGAGTACCTGACCCGCCTGTACTGCTCGCCCAAGCCGCTGCGCTACGCCTTCAGCTTCTATGGGCTGGTGGACCTGCTGGCGATCGTGCCGGGGATCATCGCCCTGTACTACAGCGACGCCCAGTACCTGCTGATCATCCGCGTGGTACGTATGCTGCGGATCTTCCGCGTGCTCAAGCTCAGCCCGTACCTCAAGCAGGCCCACTACCTGTTGGCCGCTCTGCACGGCAGCAAACAGAAGATCATCGTATTCCTGGTTACTGTGTCGACCCTGGTCACCGTGTTCGGCACCTTGATGTACGTGATCGAAGGCCCCGAGCATGGCTTCACCAGCATCCCCAAGGGCATCTACTGGGCCATCGTCACCCTCACCACCGTGGGCTTCGGCGATATCGTGCCCAAGACCCCGCTGGGGCAGGTGCTGTCGTCGCTGGTGATGATCACCGGTTACTCGATCATCGCCGTGCCCACCGGCATCTTCACCGCCGAGCTGGCCAATGCCATGCGCGGCGAGCAGTTGCAGCATGACTGCCCGACCTGCGCCAAGAAGAGCCATGAGCATGGTGCGGCGTTCTGTTCGCGGTGTGGGAATGCGTTGTTTACCAAACAATGATGTTTGCAGGCCCGGCCTCATCGCCGGCAAGCCGGCTCCCACAAGGGTGAGCGCCAACACTGTGGGAGCCGGCTTGCCGGCGATGAGGCCGGTGCCGACAACGACATAACCAAAGTCCTTTTTGTTCTTTAACCCTCGCAGAACCACCCGCTATAGTCGCAGGCACTCTGCCTACACCCTTTCAATAACAAGGACGCAACGTGAAAAAACTCTTCAGCGCCTCGCTGCTCGCCGCAGGCCTGGCCCTGGGCAACCTCGCCCAGGCCGCCCCGACCCTGCTCAACGTTTCCTATGACGTGATGCGCGACTTCTACAAGGACTACAACCCAGCCTTCCAGAAGCACTGGGAAGCCGAACACAACGAGAAGGTCAACCTGCAGATGTCCTTCGGCGGCTCGAGCAAGCAGGCTCGTGCAGTGATCGATGGCCTGCCGGCCGATGTCATCACCATGAACATGGCCACCGACATCAACGCCCTGGCCGACAATGGCAAGCTGGTGCCGGACAACTGGGTGACTCGCCTGCCGAACAACAGCGCGCCGTTCACCTCGGCCACCGTGTTCATCGTGCGCAAGGGCAACCCGAAAGCGCTGAAAGACTGGCCCGACCTGCTCAAGGACGGCGTTCAGGTGATCGTGCCCAACCCTAAAACCTCGGGTAACGGCCGCTACACCTACCTCTCGGCCTGGGGCTACGTGCTCAAGCAGGGCGGTGACGAGAGCAAGGCCCGCGACTTCGTCGGCAAGCTGTTCAAGCAGGCGCCGGTGCTCGATACCGGTGGCCGCGCCGCCACCACCACCTTCATGACCAACCAGATTGGCGACGTGCTGGTGACCTTCGAGAACGAAGCGGAAATGATCGCCCGCGAGTTCGGCCGCGATCAGTTCGAAGTGGTCTACCCAAGCGTGTCGGCCGAAGCCGAGCCGCCGGTGAGCCTGGTCGACAAGGTGGTGGCCAAGAAAGGCACCCAGGCCGTGGCCGAGGAATACCTGAAGTACCTGTGGTCGCCCGAAGCCCAGGAAATCGCCGCCAACAACTACCTGCGCCCGCGTGACGCCGCGGTACTGGCCAAGTACACCGACCGCTTCCCGAAAGTCGAGTTTCTGTCTGTAGAGAAGACCTTCGGTGACTGGCGCACCGTGCAGAAGACCCACTTCAACGACGGTGGTGTGTTCGACCAGATCTACACCAACAAGTAAGTAGTCGCCTGTGCTGGCCTCTTCGCGGGCAAGCCCGCTCCCACAGGTATGGCGCTGTTCTCGATGACAGCGCCGTACCTGTGGGAGCGGGCCTGCCAGCGATGACGCCAGCCGGGGGCAACATCAACCCTGGCGGAACACCAATGCCTTCAAGCCCCCTTCCGGGTCCGCATCCGGAAACTCCGGCGGGTTTTCCAACCGCTCGACAAACTCAAGCCCCGGCGCATGCTCGGCCATGCCGTCAATCAGGAACTGCGACTCGATTCCCGGGTCGTTGACACAGGCCAGCACGGTCCCACCCTCGTTCAACAGCTCCGGCAACCGCCGCAGAATCTTCCCGTAGTCCTGGGTCAGCACAAAGCTGCCACGCTGGAAGGTCGGCGGGTCGATGATGATCAGGTCGTACGGCCCGTACTTGCGCACCTTGCCCCACGACTTGAACAGCTCATGCCCCAGGTAGGCGACGCGCGACGCGTCGTGGCCGTTGAGCCGGTGGTTGTCACGGCCACGGGACAGCGCGGACTTGGCCATGTCCAGGTTGACCACCTGCTCGGCGCCCCCGGCAACCGCCGCCACCGAAAAGCCGCAGGTATAGGCGAACAGGTTGAGCACCCGCTTGCCTGCCGCCTGCTCGCGCACCCAGCGCCGGCCGTAGCGCATGTCGAGGAACAGGCCATTGTTCTGCCGCACGCCCAGGTCGAGCAGGTACTTCAGGCCATCCTCGACCACTTCGCGCTGCAGGCAGGGCTCACCCAGCAACCACTGGCCAGGGCTGTCGGGCAAGTAGCGGTGCTGTAGCAAGATGGCCTGGCCGGTCCATTGCGGGCGCTGTGCCAGGGTTTGCAACATCGCTTCAAGCTCAGCCAGCTGGCCCTCGGGCGGTTCGCGGAACAGCGCTACCAGCAGCACCCCGTCAAGCCAGTCGACGGTGATCTGCTCCAGGCCCGGCCAGCAACGGCCACGGCCATGGAACAGGCGGCGGGTTTCGGCGGGGGCGGGATCGAGGGCGGCGAGCAGGTGCTGCTCGAGGGTGGCGATGGCTGGGCTCATGTCGGTCTTGATCGGGCAAAAGCGCCATTCTACCCGCTCAGCCGCGGCTCATGCCGCCATCGATGAAAGGGATGCGTGGGTTGCCCGCATTTTTGTCGCTTTTTCGCCCGTGCAGTGCCGGGGATAGTGCGGCCACCCCCACTGAATACGGACCACTGCCATGCCACCGCTCAAGATCGAATTCTTCCATGACGTCGTCTGCGCCTGGTGCTTCGTCCTCGCCCCGCGCCTGAAGCAACTGCAAGAGGAACTGGACCTGGATATCCAGCACCGCAGCTTCATCCTCCAGGCCAGCCGCGCGGCAATGATCGAGCGCTTCGGCTCGATGCCCGAAGCCAAGCACACCATCCTCGGCCACTGGCAGTCATGCGCCCATGCCGAGGACGTCAAGCGCATCAATATCGAAGGCATGCGTCAGCAGGGCTTCGAATACCCTACCGGCCTGCTTGCCGGCCTGGCCTGCCAGGCTGCCAAGGCGCTGGAAGGCAACCCCGGCCACGAGCGCCTGTTCGACCGCCTGCAGGAGGCCCACCTGGTGCACAACCGTAACATCGGTGACCAGGCCACGGTGCTGGCCGTGGCGGCCGAAGCCGGTCTCGAGCCCGAGGCATTCGCCGCCGCCCTGCAACAACAAGCGCCGCAACTGCTCGAAGAGGACCTGGTGCTGGGCCGGCGCCTGAACGTCAGCTCGGTGCCCAGCCTGTTGATCGATGGCCGCTTCCTGATCTGCGGCGCCCTGACCTTCGAGCAACTGCGCCGGACCATCACCCTGGCCCGGGCCGACCAGAGCGCTCACACCGAGGTGCAGTCCACCCCGTGAGCGCTGTCGGGGTTCCATGACCGGCACTGCTCGCACAGCAACTGCGCCAGCATCTTCACTTCGGGGTTGTGCCGATAGGCCTCCGGATATCCCAGGTACAGCGGCACCTCGCGCTCACGCTGGTGCTGCAGGGCGACCCGGCTCAGACGCCCCTGCCTGAGCCCCTCGCTCACCCGGTGCTGCGGCAGCCAGGCAAAGCCCAGGCCGCGCTCGACGAAGCTTTCGGCAGCGGCCAGGCTGCTCACCGTCCAGCGCTGGGAAGTCCCCAGCCAGCCGCTGTTCTGCGAATGGCGCGTGCCGGAGTCGCGAATCACCACCTGCCGATAAGGCTTCATGTCGTCCAGACTCAACTCACCCTGTGCCTGGCTCAACGGATGGCCAGTACCGACCACGCAAACCAGCGAGACATTGAGCAGCAGCACCTGCACGCAGCCGGGCGGCAGGCTGCTGGCGATGGCCAGCTCGACCTTGCCATCCTCCAGCAGCTCGCGACCACCGGACAGCGCGGTTTCGTACAGGCGGATGCGGTGGTCCTGGTAGTGCCCGGAAAAATCCAGCAGCGCCTGCTGCAGGACGTCGAGAGGGAACAGTACATCCACCGCCAGCGCCTGCTCGGTGAACAAGCCCGGCTGGTACTGGTTGGCCAGGCGCTCAAGCTTTTGCGCCGCCCCCAGCAGGTGCTTGGCCTGGGGCAACAGCGCCTGGCCCAGTGGCGTCAGCACGGCCTTGCGGCCCTCGATGACAAACAGCTCCTGGCCCAGCAGCTGTTCCATGCGGCCGACCGCATGGCTGACCGCCGACTGCGACTTGTACAGGTGCTCGCCGGCCTGCTGGAAACCGCCGCATTCGACGGTGCTGACGAACGCGCGCCACTGTTCGAGACTGATCCTGGAAAACACCGATGCCTCCTTGCTGGCCCGTCAGGCGGGCGACCGTTCCATGTCCTGCGGCGTTTTACCATAGCCTGCCCATCATTCCGAGCCGGCCACGCTGCGCGCCCGGGCCGGGCGGAACCACCAGCCCTGCTGCATCCCTGCGGCAGCCAGCAGGATCAGCGCCACCCCCAGCCATTGCAACGGCGCCAGGCGATGACCGAAGGCCACCCAGTCCACCAGGATCGCCGCGATCGGGTAGATGAACGACAGCGCGCCAGTCAGTGCGGTGGGCAAGCGCTGAATGGCGCTATACAGCAGCACATACATCAGCCCGGTATGGACGATGCCCAGGGTCACCAGGCTACCCAGCGCGGGCAACTCTCCCGGCAGGCCACCGAGTGTCACCCAGGGCGCCAGCAGCAACACCCCGGTGCTCACCTGGATCAGCGCGATCAGGTGCGGCGGCGTGCCGGTCAGGCGCTTGATGATCAGTGCCGCCACCGCATAGAGGAACGCGGCACCCAGCGCCAGGCCGATGCCCAGCAGGTATTCGCTGCCGCTGGCCTGCCCGCTGCCATGGGCGCTGACGATGGCCAGCATGCCGACAAAGGCCACGCCCAGCCAGGTGAGCTTGGCCAGGGTGATCTTCTCGCCGAGAAACAGCGCCGCCAGCCCCACCAGCATGAACGGCTGGACGTTGTACACCGCCGTGCCGATGGCGATCGATGCCCGCGAGTAGGAGGCGAACAGCAGCACCCAGTTGCCGACGATCGCCACCCCGCTGACCACCGCCAGCAGGAAGGTGGCGCGGGTCAGCACGCCGGGCTTGAGAAAGCCCATGGCCGCGCAGATCAGCAGCAAGGTGCCGGCGCCGAACACGCAGCGCCAGAACACCACCTCCAGCACCGGCTGCCCGGACACCAGCACGAACCAGCCGATGGTCCCGGAGATCAGCATGGCGGCGACCATTTCCAGGGAACCGCGGCGTAGCGAATTGTCCATCTCACACCTCCTGTACACGATGGCCACAGTATGCGCGGGGTGCTGATGGGCCATCCAGCGGATAGCGAAGGCAGATTTACCCATTCGCCTTTACTATCAAGGCCAATCACCCGAATTGCCTAACGAGGTAGCCATGACTGACGACATCGACCAGCTGCTGATCAATGCCCTGATGGAGGACTCGCGCCGCTCGCTCAAGGCCCTGGCGCAGATCAGCGGGCTGTCCGCGCCCAGCGTCAGCGAGCGCCTGCGCCGCCTGGAGGAACGCGGCGTGTTGCGTGGCTACACGGTGGAGGTGGACCCACGCTGCTTTGGTTACCAGTTGCAGGCCATCGTGCGGATTCGCCCGCTGCCGGGGCAGTTGCAGGAGGTGGAGCGGCAGATCATCGCCATCCCCGAGTTCACCGAGTGCGACAAGGTTACCGGTGAGGATTGCTTCATCGCGCGCCTGCATGTGCGATCGATGGAACAGTTGGACATCCTGCTCGACCGGCTCAATGTGCTGGCCGAGACCAATACCGCGATCATCAAGAAGACCTCGGTGAAGCGCAGGCTGCCGCCGATGGCTTGACAGCCGCTGCGCAGGGCTTGCGACATGCACCAAGGCGGACAGTGGTGATCTTGCAGGAATAACTGGCCCGAAACAGATGTGGGAGCTGGCTTGCCGGCGCCCCCCACACCCGCCCTGGCGATTTTTTGTACACATAAATGTCACCTTAAGTGCCATTTTTGTGTGCACTTTTGCGAAGCAGCGCCCCATTAGGTTACACACTACGGCCATCTAATTTTGACCAATTGATCAACTAATACGCATCTTAAAAAATTTAATCTGTTCATTCGGTCAACTTATAAATTCTTTATTTCAGCTACTTATGTTTCAACTAGCAAAATTCAAAATGATGGCAACCTGAAACTTGGATTCACTCTGGCATAGAACTGGCTTTTGTGTGTTCGTGTTTTGTATACAACTTAAACAAAACATAAATACACAAGAACCCGCAGCGTCGCCCCGAACCGCGACCGCCGCGCCCAGAACCCAGTGATGCCAACGCCTGCACCGACGAGATGGCGAGCCCGTGCGCCAGCGCCCGCTCATCGCAGTCACACGCATCAGGAGCCGCCGGAATGAGTAGCAGCCTCCCCCTTGCCCCTGAACTTTCCGTTGCCAGCACCAGCCCCGCCTCAACCACCCTCGAAGGCCACCCGGCCGAACTCGAACTCAGCCCACGCCTGCATAACCGCGACCTCGCCCCGACCAAAGCCGAAGGCCGGCGCTGGGGTGGCTACAGCATCTTCGCGCTATGGACCAACGATGTGCACAACATCGCCAACTACTCCTTCGCCATGGGGCTGTTCGCCCTCGGCCTGGGCGGCTGGCAGATCCTCCTGTCGCTGGCGATCGGCGCGGCGCTGGTGTACTTCTTCATGAACCTGTCCGGCTACATGGGGCAGAAAACCGGCGTGCCCTTCCCGGTGATCAGCCGCATCGCCTTCGGCATCCACGGCGCGCAGATCCCGGCGCTGATCCGCGCGGTGATCGCCATCGCCTGGTTCGGTATCCAGACCTACCTCGCCTCGGTGGTACTGCGGGTGCTGCTCACGGCCGTCTGGCCGCAAGTGGCCGCCTACGACCACGACAGCATCCTCGGCCTGTCGAGCCTGGGCTGGGTGTGCTTCGTGGCGATCTGGCTGGTGCAGCTGGTGATCCTCGCCTACGGCATGGAGATGGTGCGCCGCTACGAGGCCTTCGCCGGCCCGGTGATCCTGCTGACCGTGGCTTGCCTTGCGGTATTCATGTACTTCAAGGCCGACGCGCGCATCGCCTGGTCGGTGGCCGAACCGCTGACCGGCTATGAGATGTGGCGCAATATCTTCGCCGGCGGCGCGCTGTGGCTGGCGATCTACGGCACCCTGGTGCTGAACTTCTGCGACTTCGCCCGCAGCTCGCCGTGCCGCAAGACCATCCGCGTCGGCAACTTCTGGGGCCTGCCGGTGAACATCCTGGTGTTCGCCGCCATCACCGTGGTGCTGTGCGGCGCGCAGTTCCAGATCAACGGCCAGATCATCGACAGCCCGACGCAGATCGTCGCCAGCATCCCCAACACCCTGTTCCTGGTACTGGGCTGCATGGCCTTCCTGATCGTCACCGTGGCGGTGAACATCATGGCCAACTTCGTCGCCCCGGCCTTCGTGCTCAGCAACCTGGCGCCACGCCACCTGAACTTCCGCCGTGCCGGCCTGATCAGCGCCACCCTGGCGGTGCTGATCCTGCCGTGGAACCTGTACAACAGCCCGTTGGTGATCGTGTACTTCCTCTCCGGCCTGGGCGCCCTGCTCGGCCCACTGTACGGCGTGATCATGGCCGACTACTGGCTGCTGCGTAAGGGCCGCATCAACGTGCCCGAGCTGTACAGCGAGAACCCCGCCGGCGCCTACCACTACACCAAGGGCATCAACCTGCGCGCCCTCGCCGCGTTCATCCCAGCCGCGCTGCTGGCCATCGTCCTGGCCCTGGTGCCCAACTTCCACAGCGTCGCGCCGTTCTCCTGGCTGATCGGCGCCGGCATCGCCGCCGCCCTGTACCTGCTGATCGCACCGCGCCACGCCCAGTACCACGACGTCAGCGGCGAGTGCATCGCCGTCGACCACAGCAGCCACTGATTTCAGGGAGATCTGTCATGCGTATTCTGATCGCCAACGTCAACACCACCGCAGCCATCACCGAAGCCATCGCCGAACAGGCGCGCAGCGTCGCCGCGCCGGGTACCGAGATCGTCGGCCTGACGCCCTGGTTCGGTGCCGAATCGGTGGAGGGCAATTTCGAGAGCTACCTGGCCGCCATCGCCGTGATGGACCGGGTGCTGGCCTATGACCAGCCGTACGACGCCGTCATCCAGGCCGGCTACGGCGAGCATGGCCGCGAAGGCCTGCAGGAGCTGCTGAACGTGCCGGTGGTGGACATCACCGACGCCGCCGCCAGCACGGCGATGTACCTGGGCCACGCCTACTCCGTGGTGACGACCCTGGACCGCACCGTGCCGCTGATCGAAGACCGTTTGAAACTGTCGGGCCTGTACGACCGCTGCGCCTCGGTGCGCGCCAGCGGGCTGGCGGTACTGGAGCTTGAAGCCGACCCAAGGCGGGCCGTTGAGGCCATTGTCGAGCAGGCCGAACGCGCCGTGCATGAGGACAAGGCCGAGGTGATCTGCCTGGGTTGCGGCGGCATGGCCGGGCTTGACGAGGAGATTCGCCGGCGCACCGGGGTGCCGGTGGTGGACGGTGTGAGTGCGGCGGTGACCATCGCCGAATCGCTGGTGCGCCTGGGCTTGAGCACCTCCAAGGTGCGCACCTATGCCACGCCGCGGGCGAAGAAGGTGGTGGGCTGGCCGATGCGGTTCGGCCGCTGAGTTAGTTTGCACCAGTAAAGCCCCCCCTGTAGGAGCGGCCTTGTGCCGCGAAAGGGCCGCAAAGCGGCCCCGGGTTTATGCGTTATCACATAAATTGCTGGGGCTGCTGCGCAGCCCTTTCGCGGCACAAGGCCGCGCCTACAGCGGACGTGCAAGCCCATTGAGTGAGGTGAGCCCGCTGACTCACCCCATCATCCTGGCCAACCGCTCGCCACTGCCACAGGCCAGGGTAAACCCCAACGCCCCATGCCCCAGGTTCAACCACAGGTTGCGGTACGCCGTCACCCCGATGATCGGCACCCCGGTCGGTGTCGCCGGGCGCATCCCCGCCCACTCCACCGCCTGGTCATAATCAGCAGCGATGGGCAGCGTCTCAGTCGCCAGCCGGCGCATGCTGCGCAGCCTGCCGGCATCCACGGTCTCGTCATAGCCAACGATATCCACCATCGCCGCTACCCGTAGTTGCTGATCCAGCCGGGCATAGACGATCTTGCGTTCATAATCGGTCAGGCTCACTTCAGGCGCCCGATGTGCCTCGGTGACCGGCGCGGTCAGGCTGTAGCCCTTCAGTGGATACACCGGCAGGTTCAGGCCGGGCAACCCCAGGCTGGCGCTGCGGTGCCCGGCGCACAGCACCAGGCGCTGTACCTCCAGCTGCCGATCGGCGAGCGCCAGCGCCACCACCTCGTCCTTGCGCCGGATCAGCCGAGTCACCGCTTGGCCCAGGTGTATCCGGCAGCGCCCCGACGCCTCCAGGCGCTCGGCCAGGCGCAGGCAGAAGCGGTGGCAATCGGCGACTTCCTCGTCCGGGGTGAACACGCCGCCGATAAAGGGCGCATCGGCCAGCGCCGGATCGAGCAGGCGCAATTGCCCGGCATCCAGCACCCGCTGATTAAGCGGATCGAGCAACTGTTCGCGGCCATGGGCGAAGGCCTGCTGCGTGCGAAAGGCGACCAGCTTGCCGTTGCGCCGCCAGGCAAAATCCGCCAGGCCGTCCTCCTCGCGCCAACGCGCCAGCGCGGCTTGGCTCTCAAGGGCCAAGCTCAGCAACTGGGCAGCATTGCGGCGATTGACCCCTGTGCGGCAGGCCATGACAAATGCCGCCAGCCAGCGCCACTGCGCCGGGTCCAGGCGCAGGCGCAACCGCAAGGGCGAGTCGCCCTGCAGCAGCCAGCCAAGCGCCTGCCAGGGTACGCCGGCATCGGCCAACGGCGCCACATAGCGGTACGACAACTGCCCGCCATTGGCGAAGCTGGTGGCACTGGCCAGGCTGTCACGGGCCTCGACCAGATCCACTTCCATGCCCTCACGCACCAGCGCATAGGCCGTGGCCAGACCAACCACCCCTCCTCCGATTACCGTTACCCGCCGGCTCATCCGTACATCCCTGTGCATGCGTTGAGCGCAAGACAGTAACAGCAGCTCAGGTCGGGCAGCCAGACGCACCGTTATCCAGGCCCTGGCGCACGTTGCGGCTGAGCAGGCTAGCCTTGCCGTCGTGCCAGGTGAGGGTGAGCACATACAGGGTGTCGAAGTCGTCACCGCCCCAGTCCTGGGTGATCACCCGCTTTTCACCCAGGGCCTTGCCGGCCACGGCATTGATCAATTCCGGCAGGTAGCCATGGGACCACGCGGTATAGATCGTCGCGTTTCGGTACTTGTCGCGCAGCAGTTCTTCGGCGAGGTCATCGGTGTCGTTGGCGCCGTAGTCGATGTTCACCGGCAGGCCCAGGCGGATGGCACTGGGGGTGATGGTCATCAATGGGCGGATATAGCTGTAGCTCTGGTCCTGGCTGCCTTCCTCGACATGCCGCGAAGGGTTGGCGGCGAACACGTAGTCGGCCTTGCCGAAACGCTCCGGCAGCAAGGTGGCCAGGTCGATGGCACGGTTTAGCCCCTGGCAGTTCAGTTGCCCCAGCCCTTCGCCCGGTTTTTCGCCATGGCGCAGGAAAACCAGCGTCTGCGTGCCGTCCACCGGTTGCGCCCGGCTTTCGACCACATCCAGGGCCAGGGGCACCGCCGCAGCGGTCAGCATCAGGCTCAACAACAGGTGACGACGACGTCGAACGAAGGGGGGCAGTTTCATCTACGGCAGGCTCTTGTGGCAGAAGGTATCTGGGCTCGCCACAAGGCCTGCCGCCGAAGCCGCAGGCGCCCCTGTGGTGGGTGCCATCCTTGGCTGCGCGTGAGGGTCAGAGTGCCCTCGCCCGTTTTGGTTCCTCCTTGGGTACAACTGCCGTTCCGTGGCCAGCGACCACGTTAAAAGGGAACTGTTGCCAAATGATGTCCCGTGCCTCAATCGTCCCGGGTCAGTACTTCGAGCAGTTCGATCTCGAAGGTCAAATCCGCGTTCGGCGGGATCGAGCCGACGCTGCGCTCGCCGTAGCCCAGGTGCGCCGGCACCAGCAGTTTGCGCTTGCCGCCTACGCGCATCCCCATCAGCCCCTGGTCCCAGCCCTTGATCACCCGACCGGTGCCGATCACGCACTGGAACGGCTTGCCACGCGACCAGGACGAATCGAACTCGCTGCCGTCGGCCAGCCAGCCGGTGTACTGGGTGGTGATCAGCGCGCCCTTGACCACGGCCTTGCCGTCGCCTTCCTGTAGATCGATGACTTGCAGCTCACTGCTCATGGCAGGCTCCTCGAAGCGGTTTTTCGTGGCCGCCCTTTTCGCAGGAATGCACAGGTTTGGCAAGGCAGGTTGCCTCAGGTCGGGGCGAACTGCTCGAAGACCTGCTGGCCGGTGAGGTCCTTGGTTTCGTTCTTGAAGCAGTACCAGGCAGGCTTTTCGTCGATAAAGATCTGCTCGGTGAAGGTCCAGTCTTCTTCGCCATCGAGCAGGCCGACCGGCACCACGTACAGGTCGCTTTCTTTCAAGCGGTAGAACAGGTGCGTGCCGCATTGGCCGCAGAAGCCGCGCTGGGCCCATTCGGAGGAGTCATAGACGCTGGGCGCCGGGCCTTCGAAGTGCGGAGGCTGGGTGCACTGCACCGCCAACAGGGGGCCGCCGGTCCATTTGCGGCACATGCTGCAGTGGCAGGCGCCGACGTGGGTGTTATCGACGGTCAGTTTCAGATGCGTGGCGCCGCAGAGGCAGGTGCCTTGTTTTTCCAATGGCATGATCGAAGCTCCGTGCTGTTTTGGGGGGATTGGAGTATAGGCCTCGGTGCTCGAGGGGGCGCTTTTGGTTCTTTAGGTGGGCTGTGGGACTGCTATGTGTTCGCCGATAGAGGTTCTGACACGCCCAGTAACAGTACCCTGAAGCAAGATCAACGAACCGGCATCAACACCGCCTCACCCGCAAAGAACGCCTGCAAGTTACGCAGCACCAGGTTCACGGTATCGCGCGCCGCCTCCGGAGACTGCCCGGCAACGTGCGGAGTAAGCACGGTGTTGCCCAGCGCCTTGAGCGCATCCGGCACCGCCGGCTCGTCATCGAACACATCCAGCGCGGCACCGGCGATCAGGCCTTGCTGCAGGGCAGCAATCAGCGCCTGGGTGTCCACCACGCTGGCCCGGGCGATGTTCACCAGGTAACCCTCGGCGCCCAAGGCTTCGAGCACTTGGCCATCGACCAGATGGCGTGTGCCGTTGCCCCCGGGCGTGGCGACCACCAGGATATCGACCGCATCGGCCAGGTGCAGCGGGCTGTCGTACCAGGTGTAGGGCACATCGGTGCGCGGGGTGCGGCTGTGGTAGCTGACGTTCATGTCGAAACCCAGGGCGGCGCGCCGGGCGATGGCCTGGCCTACCGCGCCAAGGCCGATGATGCCCAGGCGCTTGCCGCTCACCGAGGGGCTGATCACCCGGTTCCATTCACCGCGACGGGTGCTGGCGTCGGCACGCGGGATGTCGCGCAGCAGCGCCAAAAGCAGGGCCAGGGTGTGGTCGGCGACCGCTCCGGCATTGGCACCGGCGCCATTGGTCACGGTGATACCGCGCGCGGCGGCGGCGGCCAGGTCGACCTGCTCGTAGCCGGCGCCGATCACGCAGATGATCTGCAGCTTCACGAGCTGTTCGATCTCAGCGGCGGTCAGGCCCAGCGGGCCACGGGTGAGCACGGCGTCGATCTCGCCGGCATGCCGGGTGATGGCATCGGCACGCATCTGCGGCGAAGGCGCGCGGATCAGGCGGTAACCGGCCTGCTCCAGCAGAGGTAGGTAGTCATCGACGGTTTCCACCAACACCAGGACTGTCTTGCTCATGCCACCCTCCCATTGAATGCGAAGGGTGGAGTATGCCAGTTGTTGGCGCTACCGGCGTTCTCGCGGGTTACTGACCAAACGCACGCCCCAGGCCGCCCGGCACACCACTGCTGTCGGTGTCCTGCCACGGGCCATTGGGGCTCAACGACCAGCTCCAGCCGTTGTTCCAGCGGTAATAGGTGCGCTGGCGATAGAAGGTGTTGGGTTGTTTTTCCAGCACATAGACGCCCAGCTTCGGGTCCCAGTGGCTGGCACCACCGGGCGGCGGGGCGAAGCTGGCGGAAGTGCGCGGCATTGGCTTGGGCGTTGCCGCCGGGCCGCTGGGTGTGGGCTTGCTGCCCGGCAGCGGCTTGACCGCCGGCCCCTGGTGTGGCGGCGGAGTGGTCTGGATCGGCGGCAGCGGCTCGCGTTCGCCGGGTTGATGCACCGTACACGCGGAAAGACCCAGGGCCAGGGTGATCAGGGTCAGGCGGACGGTGCTGTTCATGGGGCTGCTCTCTTATGAATCGGGGCTGTCGATGGTCAGGTGCTGGGTGGCCTGGGTGCCGCTGGCCAGCGGGGCGCTCTGGCCTTTGAACTCACCGTGGGTCGGCTGACCTGCACGGGAGACACGGGCAACCAGTTGGACTTCAGCGTAGTCCGACAGTTTCATCTGCGGCATCATCGCGTCGGCGTCCGACAGCTCCACTTCGATCGGCAACTGCGCCACCGTCACCCGTTTGGCCGCCAGTGGCATGGGCGGGCCGTTGCTGGCGCGGGCGAAGATGAACACGGTGTCGTCCGGGCGTACCTTGTCCTTGAGCGCGGCAGCCAGCTCTACCCGTACTTTCAGGCGTGCGCTTTGCTGGGCCTTGCCACCGCCAGCCTTGAGCTTGTCTGCGGCGCGGTCGATACCGCCCTGCAGCGCGGCACGCGAGGCATCACCCTCGGGCAGTTGCGCCAGCAGGCGCTGCCAGAAGCCGATGGCTTCCTGGTAACGCTCCCCCTCGAACGCGGCAATACCGCGCAGGCCAAGGCTGGTGACTTCCTGCGGGTCGGCCTTCAACGCCTCTTCGGTCAGCGCTTGCAGCTGCGGGCTCCACTGCTTGTCGCCAGCGAAGTACAGCGCCTGGGCCCATTGCCCGAGCAATTCGGGCTGGCGCCCGCCCACGGCCACGGCGCGTTCGAAGGCCTTGGCCGCATCTGCCGGGCGCTGATCGGCCATATAAGCGCGACCAAGGAAGTACAGGCCTTCGGCCGAGTCCGGCTGGGCCTGCACGGCACGCTCCAGGCGCGCGGTCATTTCCTGCATCGTCTTCGGCGCGCTGGCGAATTCCTGGGTCAGCTCGACCTTGTCGGCGGCACCGAAGTGCAGGTACAGCCCCAGCGCCATGGCAGGCACCAGCACCGCCGCCAGCAGCGGGATGGCCTTGCCCAGGTGGCCCTGGCGCGCCGCTTCGTCGCGCTCGGTGTCGGCCAGCAGCTCGCGGGCCGCTTCGTCGCGGCCCTTGGCCAGTTGTTCGGCGTTAAGCACCCCGGCCTGCTGCTGCGCAGCCAGCTCGGCGACGCGTTCTTCGAACAGCGCCACGTTGAGTGCGGTACGGTCCTGCTCGGCCTGCTGACGGCGGCGGCCACGCAGGATCGGGAGCAGCAGAAATGCCAGGGCGGCGAGCAGCAGCAGGCCCGCGCTAAGCCAGAATTCAGTCATGGTTACGGTCTTTTTCCAGCAGTTTGGCGAGACGCTCGCGTTCGTCGGCAGACAGTTCGGCGGAGCCGGCCGCAGCCTGGCCACGGCGGCGGCGCACGATCAGCGCCAGCACCACGAAACCGCCGGCCAGCAGGATGCCGGGGCCGAACCAGAGCAAGAAGGTACGCCCACTGAGCGCCGGCTTGTAGCGCACGAAGTCGCCATAGCGGTCGACCATGAAGTCGATGATCTGCTGGTTGCTCTTGTTCTCGCCGAGCATGCGGAAGATTTCGCGGCGCAGGTCGGCGGCGATCGGCGCGTTGGAGTCGGCGATGTCCTGGTTCTGGCACTTGGGGCAGCGCAGTTCCTTGGTCAGCTGCTGGTAACGCTCACGCTCGGCTTCGTCGCGGAACTGGTAGGTGTCGATGGCCGCCCTGGCGGCGCCGGCCAGGCTCAAGCCCAGCACGGCGGCGGCTAACCAGCGCTTCATGGCCTGGCCTCATCGACCAGGCCCTGGTACAGCGGCGCCAGCTGCTCGCGCCACACCGTGGCATCGACCACGCCGACGTGCTTGTAGCGGATGATGCCCTTGGCATCGACCAGGAAGGTTTCCGGCGCGCCGTACACGCCCAGATCCAGGCCCAGCGAGCCTTGCGGGTCGGCGATGTTGAGCTGGTAGGGGTTGTGGAACTCGGCCAGCCATTTCAACGCAGCGGCGTTGTCGTCCTTGTAGTTGACCCCGTGGATCACCACGCCCTGTTGGGCCAACTGGTTGAGGTACGGGTGCTCGACCTTGCACGACGGGCACCAGGTGCCCCACACATTGACCAGCGCCGGGCGGCCGAGCAGGTCGGCCTGGGTCAGCGTGCGATCACCCTGTACCGTCCCCAGGGAGAACACCGGGAATGGTTTGCCGATCATCGCCGAGGGCAGCTCATCGGGCTTGAGGAACAAGCCCTTGTAGAGAAACACCGCCACCAGCAGGAACACTGCCAGTGGCACCATCATGACCCAACGCTTCATGCAGTCGCTCCAGACACGCCCAGGGCCTCACGCACCCGGGTCTTGACCTTGACGCGGTAGCGTCGGTCGAAGGCCGCCAGCAAGCCGCCCAGGCCGGTCAGCAGACCGCCCAGCCAGATCCAGCGGACATAGGGTTTGATGTGCACCCGCACCGCCCAGGCACCGTTTTCCAGCGGCTCGCCCAGGGCGACATACAGGTCGCGGGTAAAGCCTGCGTCGATACCGGCCTCGGTCATCATCGACTGCTGCACGGTGTACAGGCGTTTTTCCGGGTGCAGTACCGAGACTTCACGGCCCTCGCGGGAAACGCGGATGGTGCCCTTGTCGGAGATGAAGTTCGGCCCTTCGAAGTGCTTGGCGCCTTCGAACAGGAAGTGGTAGCCGCCCAGCTCGACGGTCTCGCCCGGCGCCATGCGCAGGTCGCGCTCGGCGCTGTTGTTGCTCGACAGCACCACGCCCAGGGCGCACACCACCAACCCCAGGTGGGCCAGCTGCATGCCCCAGTAGCTGCGGCCGAGGCCGCCCAGGCCTTTGAACAGGCCCTTGTGCCGGGTCTTGTCGAGGATGTCGCGCACGCCACTCAGGACCACCCAGGCTGCCAGGGCGAACACGCTCAGGGCCGGCCAGTCGAAGTCATCGACCAAAAGCCCGGCGAGCGGCGCCAGCACGGCGCTGCCGATCAGCACCGGGGTCATCATGCTGGCCAGCCATTTGCCAGGGGTGTCCTTCCAGCGCACCACCACACCCACGCCCAGCACCAGCATCAGCAGTGCCATCAATGGCAGGAACAAGGCGTCGAAGTAAGGCGGGCCGACCGACAGCTTGGCCCCGGTCAGGGCATCGAGCACCAGCGGGTAGAGGGTACCGAGCAGGATCATCGAGGCCGCCACCACCAGCACCAGGTTGTTGGCCAGCAGCAGGGTTTCCCGCGACCACAGGGCAAAGCCGACCTGGCTCTTGACTACCGGCGCGCGCAGGGCGAACAGGGTGAGCGAGCCACCGACCACGAACAGCAGGAAGATCAGGATGAACACACCGCGCGCCGGGTCGGAGGCAAACGCGTGCACCGAAGTCAGCACGCCGGAACGGACCAGGAAGGTACCCAGCAGGCTCAGCGAGAACGCGGCGATGGCCAGCAGCACGGTCCAGCTCTTGAACACGCCGCGTTTTTCGGTGACCGCCAGCGAATGGATCAGCGCCGTGCCCACCAGCCAGGGCATGAACGAGGCATTTTCCACCGGGTCCCAGAACCACCAGCCGCCCCAGCCCAGTTCGTAGTAGGCCCACCACGAACCGAGGGTGATGCCCACGCCGAGGAAAGCCCAGGCAACGATGGTCCAGGGCCGCGACCAGCGCGCCCAGGCGGCGTCCAGGCGCCCGCCCAGCAGCGCGGCGATGGCGAAGGCGAAGGCCACCGAGAAGCCCACATAGCCCATGTACAGCATCGGCGGATGGACGATCAGGCCGAAGTCCTGCAGCAGCGGGTTGAGGTCGCGGCCGTCACCCGGCACCTGCGGCAGCAGGCGCGAGAACGGGTTGGAGGTGATGATCAAAAAGCTCAGGAAACCAACGCTGATCATGCCCATCACCGCCAGCACCCGGGCCAGCATCACCTGGGGCAGTTGGCGCGAGAAGATCGACACGGCGAAGGTCCAGCCACCGAGGATCAGCGCCCACAGCAGCAGCGAGCCCTCGTGGGCGCCCCATACGGCGCTGAACTTGTAGTACCAGGGCAAGGCGCTGTTGGAGTTGCTGGCCACATAGGCGACCGAGAAGTTGTCGGTCATGAAGGCGTGGGCCAGGCAGGCGAAGGCAAAGGCGAGGAAGGCAAACTGCCCCCAGGCCGCCGGGCGCGCCAGGCTCATCCACAGGCTGTCGCCGCGCCAGGCGCCGAGCAACGGCACCGTGGCCTGCACGGCAGCGAAGCAGATCGCCAGGATCATGGCCAGTTGGCCGAGTTCGGGGATCACCAGGGCCGCGTTCATGGCTTGGCCTCCGCCTGGCCGCTTTCTTTCAGGGCCTTGCTGACTTCCGGCGGCATGTATTTCTCGTCGTGCTTGGCCAGCACCTCGTCAGCCACCACCACGCCGTCGGCGTTGAGCTTGCCCAGCGCGACGATGCCCTGCCCTTCGCGGAACAGGTCGGGGAGGATGCCGCGGTAGGTGATCGGCACGGACTTGGCGTAGTCGGTGACCACGAAGCGCACATCCAGCGAATCTGCCGAGCGCTGCACCGAGCCCTTCTCGACCATGCCGCCGGCGCGGATGCGGGTGTCCAGCGGCGCTTCGCCGTTGGCAATTTGCGTAGGGGTATAGAACAGGTTGATGTTCTGCTGCAGGGCACTCAGGGCAAAGCCCACGGCCACACCGACACCGGCCAGCAGGCCGAGGATGATGAACAGGCGTTTCTTGCGCTGCGGATTCACGGTTTGCTCTCCCGGCGCAGACGGCGCGCCTCTTCTTGCAGGTAGCGACGGCGGGCCAACAGGGGCGCGGCGACATTCAGCGCCAGCACCGCCAGGCAGATGCCGTAGGCCGACCAGACGTACAGGCCGTGGTGGCCCATGGCGAGGAAATCATTGAACGAGGCGAAGCTCATCGTGCTGCCTCCCGGCCCAGGCTGTTCATGACCTCATCCTTGACCCAGCTGGCACGGGCTTCGCGCTTGAGCACTTCGAGGCGCATGCGCAGCAACAGCACCACGCCGAAGAAGCAGTAGAAACCCAGCGCGGTGAGCAGCAACGGCAGCCACATCTCCACCGGCATCGCCGGTTTTTCGGTGAGGGTGAAAGTGGCGCCCTGATGCAGGGTGTTCCACCACTCCACCGAGTACTTGATGATCGGGATGTTGATCACGCCGACGATGGCCAGCACCGCGCAGGCCTTGGCCGCGCTGTCGCGGTTACTGATGGCCTGGCCCAGGGCGATGATGCCGAAGTACAGGAACAGCAGGATCAGCATCGAGGTCAGGCGCGCGTCCCACACCCACCAGCTGCCCCAGGTCGGCTTGCCCCAGATGGCGCCGGTGACCAGCGCCACGGCGGTCATCCAGGCACCGATGGGCGCTGCGCACTGCAGGGCGACATCGGCCAGTTTCATCTTCCACACCAGCCCCACCACCCCGGCCACCGCCAGCAGCACGTAGCAGGACTGCGCCAGCATCGCTGCCGGCACGTGGATATAGATGATGCGGAAACTGTTGCCCTGCTGGTAGTCCTGGGGGGCGAAGGCCAGGCCCCAGGTGATGCCCACCAGCAGCAGCAGGATGGCGGAAACGGCCAGCCACGGCAGCATGCGGCCGCTGATGGCATAGAACCATTTGGGGGAACCCAGCTTGTGGAACCACGTCCAGCTTATTTTCATCAGGGTACATCCAGGGTGTTGGCCAGGCTGCAATGCCCGGAACTCGTTATTCGCCGACGCTGATCTTCAGGCCGGCGGCGATCGCAAAGGGTGCCAGTGTCACCGCCAGGGCCGTCAGGCTGGCGAGCCAGAGCAGGTGGCCGGTGGCCGGCATATTCTGCAACGCCGCCTGCAACGCACCACTGCCCAGGATCAATACAGGGATATACAACGGCAGAATCAGCAACGCCAGCAGCAAACCGCCGCGTTTGAGACCGACCGTCAGCGCTGCCCCCACTGCACCCAGCAGGCTCAGCACCGGCGTGCCCAACAGCAGTGAAGCGAGCAGCACCGGCAGGCAACTGGCCGGCAAGCCGAGCATCAGCGCCAGCAGTGGCGCCAACAATACCAGCGCCAGGCCGGAAAAGATCCAGTGCGCCAGGACCTTGGCCAGCACCAGCAGCGCCAGTGGGTGGGGCGACAACACCCACTGCTCCAGCGAGCCGTCCTCGAAGTCGCTGCGAAACAGCCCGTCCAGCGACAGCAGCACGGCCAGCAACGCCGCGACCCAGACCAGCCCCGGCGACAAGGTTTGCAACAATTGCGTCTCGGGGCCGACCGCCAGGGGGAACAGCGCCACCACGATGGCGAAGAACACCAACGGGTTGGCCAGCTCCGCCGGGCGGCGGAACAACAGGCGCGCTTCGCGGCGCAACAGCAGAAGGAATACGCTCATGCCGCCCATTGCCCCAGGTTCAGTTCACGGTAACCGGCAGGCGTGTGCGCCAGGGTATGGTGGGTGGTCAGCACCACCGTGCCGCCCTGTTCGCAATGCGCCGCCAGGTGCGCTTCGAGCTGGGCGACGCCCTGCTTGTCGAGGGCGGTGAAGGGTTCGTCGAGGATCCACAGCGGCGGGCTGTCCAGGTACAACCGTGCCAGTGCCACGCGCCGCTGCTGGCCAGCAGACAAGGTGTGGCAGGGTACATCTTCAAAACCGCGCAGGCCGACGGCCTCCAGCGCACGCCAGATGGCCTCGCGGCCCGCCGGCTGGTGCAGCGCGCAGAGCCAGGCGAGGTTTTCTTCGGCGGTGAGCAAGTCCTTGATCCCGGCGGCGTGGCCGATCCAGATGAGGATGCTGGCCAAGGCGTGGCGCTGTTCGGCCAATGGCTGGCCGCCCAGCAGGATCTGCCCGGCGGTGGGCTGCATCAGCCCGGCCAACAGGCGCAGCAGGCTGGTCTTGCCGCTGCCGTTGGGGCCGGCGATCTGCAGCATGTCGCCAGGGCGCAGTTCGAAGTCCAGGTGCTCGAACAGCAGTCGCCAGTCGCGCTCGCAGGCCAGGCCTGCGGCTTGGAGGTGAAGGGTCACGGTTTCGCCTTATTCAGATTGGCTCATGATCTGCGCCGCGCGCTTCGCGGTTAAACCCGTTCCCACAGGGGCCAGCACAAGCCTGTGGGAGCGGTTCACCCGCGAAGCAGACGACACCGGCCTGAACCCTGTGTCTCAAGTCGCCCCCTGCCCTGCCGTTATACTGGCAGGCGGGCGGCCGGCATTATTACACGCGCTGCCACGCTGCCAAGAGGGCGGGTTCAACAGGTTGTATACAATCATGACTGAAATCAATAGTCTCGGCGCACAAACTGCGCCAAGCCCCCAGGTGACCAAGGCCGTCATGACTGGCGATCTGCTGCGCCTGCTGCAGGCGCAGCCCGAGCTGCTGGCGCCGGGCGAGACGGCGCGCGCCGAAGTCATGTCGCTGCGCCAGGTTGGCCAGGACTTCCAGCTCCTGCTGCGCTTGACCCAGGCCAACGGCAACCAGACCCAGCTGCAGGCCAGCGCCAGCCAACCGCTACCCCAGGGCAGCCTGATCACCGTCACGCAAACCGACAGCAACCGCCTGGCGGTGCTGGTGCAGCAGGCCAACGCCAGCAATATCGCCACCCTCACCCGCCTCGACACCCGCCAGGTGCCGGTCGGCACCTTGCTCCAGGGCAAAGTACTGACCAGCCAGGCATTGCCGCAGCCCCCCGGAGAAGTGGCCAGCTTCCGCTCGCTGGTGAGCCTGCTCAACAGCAGCCAGGCCGGGGCCACCCTGACCATCGACAGTCCGCGCCCGTTACCGGTCGGCAGCCTGCTCAGCGCCCTGGTGCAGGGCGACCAGTCACTGCGCTTCGTGCCCCTCAGTGGCCGCCAGGATCAACTGGCGATCGCCCAGCACCTGGTCACCCAGCAAGGGCAGCAGGCGTCACTGCCGGGGCTGCTAAACGGCCTGCAGCAGATCGCCCGCTCGCCAGACACCGGTGTCGAACTGCGCGCCAGCGCCGAGCGCCTGCTGGCCAGCCTGCCGGACGCGCGGCAACTGGGCGACCCAAAGAACCTCGCCCAGGCGCTGAACAACAGCGGCGCATTCCTGGAGACCAAGCTGCTCGGCGGGCTTGCCAGTGGCGTGACACCCGACCTCAAGGCACAGCTGGTGCGCCTGATCGCCCAGTTGCCGCAGGCGCCGACCAGCATCACACCTGGCCCGGTACTGAGCAGTGCCGCGTTGGCCCAGGCCTTGCCCGGCTTTGCCCGCAGCGCGCTGGGCATGCTCGGCCAGGTCAGCCCACGCCCGCAAACGGGGCCCTTCCCACTGCCTGCGCGCCTGCTGCAGAAGCTGGAACAGGAAGGTGACCTGCAGCAGCTGCTGCGCCTGGCCGCCGGCGCCGTGTCGCGCCTGCAGAGCCACGCACTCTCCAGCCTGCAGCAATCCGGCCAACTGGAAAACGGCAACCTGCAGACCACCTGGCAAACTGAAATCCCCATCCGCCATGGCCAGGAGTTCATCCCCCTGCAGGTCAAACTGCAACGCGAGGAAACCCCGCAACAGCAGGCCGACCGTGAACGCGAACAGCATGAGCAGCGCGATCCCTTGGCCGCACTGTGGCGTATCGAACTGGCCTTTGATCTGGCCCCGCTGGGCCCCTTGCAAGTCCAGGCTCAACTGTCCCAGGGGCGCCTGTCGGGCCAGCTCTGGGCCGAGCAGGAGCGCACGGCACGGCTGATCGACAGCCAGCTCGGCGCCTTGCGTGAACGCCTGCTGGCCCGTGGCCTGGACGTCGGCGACCTGGAATGCCACCCCGGCACGCCACCGCAAGGCCCGCGCACACGCCTGGAACAACGCTGGGTGGACGAAACCGCATGAAGCAGCCGCAACCACGCCAGGCCATCGCCCTGAACTACGACGGCCAGCAAGCCCCCACCCTGAGCGCCAAGGGCGACGACGAGCTGGCCGAAGCCATCCTCGCCCTTGCCCGCGAGCATGAAGTGCCGATTTACGAGAATGCCGAGCTGGTACGCCTGCTGGCGCGCCTGGAACTGGGCGAGCAGATTCCCGAAGCGCTGTATCTGACCATCGCCGAGATCATCGCCTTTGCCTGGCAACTGCGCGGCAGGGTGCCGGCCGGCTTCGACGACGCACCGCCCGGCGAGCGCGACGTCACCCCGAACCTGCCGCGCCTGCCTCATGCCCCCTGAAACCTGGCGGTAACCGGCTAGCACCTGAACAACCCGCGACAGCGTCATCGTGGCTACCCATTTATCGACCGGGTAGCCCCAATGACCCCACCTTTCATCAACGCTGCCGGCGTGCGCCACGTTCGCCAGCACCTCGCGGACTTCCCCCGCCCCGACCGCGCCGCCGCCGATGCCATCCGCAAGTGGGCGCGCAAGCGCGGCCAAGCCCTGGACCCCGACCGCACCGATGTAGTGGTGCTGCACCATCAATGGCGCCACGGCATCGGTGATGTCGGGGTGGTTGCGCAGAAGATGACCCTCACCCAGGCCGTGCTGGCCAACTGGCAGGGCGAGTCGGCCAACAACCTGATCGGCGCCGCCTTCGGCCAACCCTGGGCCGGCAGTTTCCCCGACAGCCAGCGCATCACCCTGGTCGAACGCCTCGACCCGCCGGGCGCGTTGCAGAGCGGGACCGGTTACAGCGTCTACAACGGCCTGTTCCGCCAGGCCAACCCTGTCGAATACAGCGCCCGTAGCCACGTGCAACTGGCCGCTGAAGACTTCCAGCAGTTCATCTGGGACCTCGATTTCCACAGCGCCTACCGGGCCATGCTGGACACCTACTGGCGCGCCCGCGAGGCCAGCCATCGCCTGGCGGCCAAGCTCGCCTTCATCACCGCCTGCAACAAACAGGTCGCCGAAGGCAGCCTCGCCGACGATGCCCGCCGCCTGGCCTGGCGTGCGGCCGGGCTGGAAAACGCACCTCGGCCAATCCACAGCCGCTTTCTCAGCATCTACGGTTACGTAGCCACCGACCTGTTGCAAATCACTGACAGCGGCAGCGGCCAGACGCTGCTGTACATCCCAGGCAATGCCGCGCCCCTGCACAGCTTTGCCGACCAGCAAAGCCTGCAGGACTGGATCGCCCGCCAGTGCCGTGCGCCCGACACCCGCGCAGCCCTGCAACAGCACTTCGCCCTCGCCGACCTGCCCGACGGCCTGGATTTCAGCGGCCTGGCCACCGCACTGGACGGGCTGGCGGCCTACCCCGCCGCCAACAACCTGCCCAGCAACCGGGCTGGTTTCACCAACGAAGGCGTCTGGTTCCCCCATACCTACGTCAACTACAAGGCCGACACCTACAGCCCACTGATCGAAGGCGACCTGTTCCAGGCCCTGACCCACCAGCAGCGCAAACGCAGCTACGAGGATGCCGACTACCGCATCACCAGCGACGGCGACGTTACCAAGGCCCGCTGGCGCGGCTACCTGAACTCGGCGATCAACCTGCTCGCACCGCTGGCCATCGTGCTGCCGGAGCTGGCACCGATCTTCGCCCTGGGCGGTGTTGCCCAGTTCGGCCTGGGCCTGGACCAGGCGATCAACGGTCGTGACCAACAGGAACGGGCCGAGGGTGTCGGCACGGCCAGCTTTGGCTTGCTCAATGCCCTGCCTCTTGTACACGCCGGGCTGTCGAAGGGGCCGGCGTTGTTCCGCATCAAAAGCGAAAACTTCGTGATGCCCCGGGAGGTCAACGGCCAACTGGGCTATCCGCTGAGCCCCATTACCCCACCACACCTGCCGGACGAGGACATCGCGCCCTACTTCCACTTCCCCGACGGCATTGCACCGGCCGCTGGCGCCGACCCGCTGACCCACGGCGCGATCAGTCGGCTGCCGCGTTACGACGGCGGTCCCGACCTGCTGGCGGCTTCGGTCGGCGGTTACAACACGGCGATGGTGTATGACCTGGAAAGCGATGCCTTCATCCTTGAGGAAGACATCAACGCTGTCGAGCCGCGCCACTACATTGCCCAGGCCGATAGCCGGGATCTGCGAGAGGTGAATGTTCGCAACCGCACCGTCACCGACGACATGCGCATGGCCACGCTGCGTGCGCTTGGTGTCGACCTGCATCTGCCGGTGCAGATGCCAACGACCCCAGTGGCGGGAGCACGGGCGATCCCCAAGCAATTCCATAGCCTCTGGGTGGGCGACAAGGTGATCGACATCGAGCTGTTGAACAACCTCGGCAAGAACGCCGAGCAACTGCAGGGCAGCCAGTACCGCCTGCAGCTGTACCTGTCCAACGCCACACCCAGCGCCTATGCCGAGAACCTGCGCCTGCTCGGCGAGCATGCCCCTGGAGTCACCGTGGCGCCGTTGGAACAACAGGACTGGTACGCCAGGTTCCGCAACGGCCCCTACCATGCCCAGTACCAGGCAGCTATTGAAGGCGGCAACTTCTCCTCGGCTTCGGACGTGCTGCGCTACCCGATGCTGCATAGCGAAGGCGGTATCTACATGGATGTCGATGACACGCTGCTGGCTGCGGGTGAACACCCGTACACGCGCAATGGCCAGGCGTTTGGCAGCCCGGGCGAAGCGCTCGATGACGTCGAGCTGAACTGTACTGACGACGGCCTGCTGTTGTTTCCACCCATGTCCAATGAAAAGCTCGGGATGAACTGCCAGTTCAACTCCAGCCTGATCGGCAGCCATGCCGGTAACCCGACACTGGTGGCGATTTCCGAGGAGATGCGCATGCGCTACCTGGCCGAGCCCGGCTTCTACGACAGTCGGCCAAGCCTGCAGGACGACCCTGAGGGTTTCTATCGCTATGCCAGCCAGCTGAACCGGCTCACCGGCCCCGGCCTGCTCACCAACGTGGTCGACCAGCGCCTGCCCGCGCTGGGCATCCTGCGCCAGATCACCAACCTGTATCAGGTGCCGCGCATCAATGCCTTCCAGTACGTGGACCTGGACGCTTACCGGGCGGCCTTGCGCCAATTGCTGCCGTTCAACCGTTTCATCCGCGTGGGTGGCCAGCACTCCTGGGCTAAACCCTGAATCGCAGGCAATCGGTAGATTGAACCGCTCACTCAAATAAACTGGGGCCGCTCTGCGGCCCCAATTGGAATAACTGACAGACACTTGACCCAGGGTCGCCCTTTCGGGCTCATCACTCGCCGTGGTGCAATTTGCGCATCAGCTCGGCCTCGGCCTGGGTCAGGCCGCAGGTTTGCGTGAGCTCCTCGACACTGGCCCCCATGCCCACCAGCTTGGCGGCCTGGGTGAAAGTGACGCTGTTGGGGTCGCGCTGCTCCAGTTGCTGGAGCTTTTCCGGCAACGGCGCGACCACCGCGCGCAGTTCGTGAATCGCCTCGCCCATGCGCACGGTACCATTCTGGTAGTCGTCCAGGCGCTTGCCCAGGTCCTTGATGCGCTGGTCACGCAGCGCATCACCCTGGGCCTGCTGTGCCGCCAGCTCGCGCTGGCGCTTGCTGTAGTTGAGGAAGAACCACAGGCTCAGCGCCCACAGCAGCGCCAGGAGGATGACCGCAGCCTCGAAAATCAACTCAGATGCTCTCCAGCTCGGACCACTCTTCCTCGGTCATCATCTTGTCCAGCTCGACCAGGATCAGCAGCTCGCCGTTCTTGTTGCAGACGCCCTGGATGAACTTGGCCGATTCTTCGTTACCGACGTTCGGTGCGGTCTCGATTTCCGACTGGCGCAGGTACACCACTTCAGCGACGCTGTCGACGAGGATCCCGACCACCTGCTTGTCCGCCTCGATGATGACGATGCGGGTATTGTCGGTGATGTCCGAAGGCATCAGGCCGAAGCGCTGGCGGGTGTCGATCACCGTCACCACGTTGCCGCGCAGGTTGATGATGCCCAGCACATAGCTGGGTGCGCCCGGTACCGGAGCGATCTCGGTGTAGCGCAGCACTTCCTGCACCTGCATGACGTTGATGCCGTAGGACTCATTGTCCAGACGGAAAGTAACCCACTGCAGGATCGGATCTTCGGAACCTTGTGCAGACGACTTCTTCATTCCCCTAGCCCTCTCAATCCGCCCTCGGCGGTGTGCTCTGTGTAGCCGCGGCAGTAGCGGCGTTGATTCAGTTGTGTTTGATGTTCATCTGTTTGACGGCGCCACTGGCGATCAGCTCGGCCAGCTCGGCGACGTCGAGCAGCGCGCACATGTGTTCGATCACCGTGCCGGCCAGCCACGGCCGCTGGCCGCGCTGGCTGCGCCACTTGATCTCGCTCGGGTCCAGGCGCAGCGAACGGCTGACCTGGTGTACCGCCAGGCCCCATTCGTAGCCCTGTACCGAAATCACGTACTGCAAGCCCTGGCGGAAGTCCTCGCGGTAGCGGTCGGGCATGACCCAACGCGCGGTATCGAGCACTTTCAGGTTGCCCGCCTGGCAGCTGAGGATGCCGAGGAACCAGTCCGGCTGGCCGAACAGCGGTGTCAGTTCCTGGCCGGCCAGCGAATAGATCGAGCCCAGGCAGACCAGCGGCACCGCCAGCGTGAGGCCGGCGACGTCGAACAGCAGGCATTCGAACGGCTCGGCCGCCCAGGCCGGACGGCCATCGGCCGTGGCCGGTGGCACAGGCGCGGCGGGTGCCGGCAGGTGCACCTCGACCAGTGGCGCGACCGGCTCCGCGGCCTGGACCTCGGTCAGCAACGGGATGCTGGCCTCGGCCACCACCGCGCTTTCGACCACACTGACGACCGGTTCCGGCACAGGCTGGGCCGGTGCCAACACGGTCGGCAGCACCTTGACCTGCGGCTCGGCAAAAGGCCGCGCCGCTGCGGGGGCAGGTTCAACCTGGCGGCGGGCATCAGCGGCCTGTTCTTCGCGAACAGCTGCTTCGAATTCGTCGCTGGGCGCCTGGCTGGCCGGCTGCGCGACAGGCGCAGGTTCCGGCAGTTCGAAGGATTCGGTGGCTTCCTGCAGCAGGCCATCGAGGTAGGACTGCAAGGCCATTTGCGGTTTGCTGGCAATTTGCCGGGCTTGGTTCATCAGGCCACCTGCAGCGCGGAACGATAAGTAAGCAGGTGCTTGAGCAGCGCCCGGTAGGCAATGACGCCACGGCTCTTGCCGTCGAACTGCGAGGGCGTGACGCCATTGCGGCTGGCATCGCGCAGGCGCGTGTCAACCGGGATGTAGCCCTGCCAGACCTGCTCGCCATAGGTGTCGCGCAGCACTTTCAAGGTGCCCAGCGAGGCCTGGGTGCGGCGGTCGAACAGGGTCGGGACGATCTGGTAGGGCAGCGCCTGCTTGCGCGAACGGTTGACCATGGCCAGGGTCCCGACCATGCGCTCCAGGCCCTTGACCGCAAGGAATTCGGTCTGCACCGGGATCACCAGCTGCTGGCAGGCGGCGAGGGCATTGACCATCAGCACGCCCAGCAGCGGCGGGCTGTCGATCAGGGCGAAGTCGAAGTCCTGCCACAGCTGCGCCAGACTCTTGGCGATTACCAGGCCCAGGCCACTCTGTCCCGGCGACTGGCGCTCCAGCACTGCCAGCGCGGTGCTCGACGGCAGCAGCGAGATACGCTCGTCACTGGTGGGCAGCAGCAACTGGCCGGGCAGCCCTTCGGGCACCGTGCCCTTGTGCAGGAACAGGTCGTAGCAGCTGTGCTCGAGCGCGTCGGGGTTGTGCCCGAAATAGCTGGTCATCGAGCCGTGCGGGTCGAGGTCGACAACGACCACGCGCTTACCCGCCTCGGCCAGCAGGCCGGCCAGGGCGATGGTGGTGGTGGTCTTGCCAACGCCACCCTTTTGATTGGCTACTGCCCAGACTCTCATAGGACAACTCTTGACTCGTTGATGCCGGCGATCACCGGCTTGCGGCGACAGAGAATTGACGAGTTATTGCCCCGCCACCGATGCTGGCGTGGCTGGTGCACTTTGTGTGCCAGCCCGGCGCAAGGCCGCATCCGGCGTGGCATTGGCGCTACCGCTACCGGTCAGGCTGCGACGCACCTCGAGGTTGCGCGAAATCACCAGCACCACACGGCGGTTGCGCGCACGCCCTTCGGCAGTGTCGTTGCCGGCCACCGGCTGGTATTCGCCATAGCCCACCGAAGCCATGCGCGCCGGGTTGACGCCTTCCATCGCCAGCAGGCGGACGATGCTCGCCGCCCGCGCCGAAGACAGCTCCCAGTTGGTTGGGTATTGCGCCGTGCGGATCGGCAGGTTGTCGGTGAAGCCTTCGACGTGCACCGGGTTGGCGAACGGCTTGAGGATCTTCGCCACCTTTTCGACGATCGAGAAGGCAACGTCGCTGGGCATGGCGTCACCGCTGCCGAACAGCAGCGAGGAGTTGAGTTCGATCTCGATCCACAGCTCGTTGCCCCGCACGGTCATCTGGTCGGACTTGATCAGGTCGCCGAACGCATCGCGCACATCGTCGGCGATGCTCTTGAGCGGGTCGACGCTGGCCTGGCTCAGGCCGGCATCGGTCTGCTCGCTGTCCTTGACCAGCGGTTCGGCAGGCTTGACCGTGAGCGGACGCTCGTCGCCGATGGGGATCGGCTTCATGCTGCGCTCGGGGTCGTTGAACACCCCGATGAGCGCCTGCGAGATCTGCTTGTACTTGCCCTCGTTGATCGAGGAAATCGAGTACATGACCACGAAAAAAGCGAACAGCAAGGTGATGAAGTCGGCGTACGACACCAGCCAGCGCTCGTGGTTTTCGTGTTCCTCGGTATGACGACGACGGGCCATGGGTTACTCCATGAAGCCATGCAGCTTGAGCTCGATCGAGCGCGGGTTCTCACCTTCGGCGATCGACAGCAGGCCCTCGAGCAGCATCTCGCGGTAACGCGACTGGCGCAGGGTAACGGCCTTGAGCTTGTTGGCGATCGGCAGCAGGATCAGGTTGGCACTGGCGACACCATAAATGGTGGCGACGAATGCCACGGCAATGCCGTTACCCAGTTGCGAAGGGTCGGCGAGGTTGCCCATCACATGGATCAGGCCCATCACCGCACCGATGATACCGATGGTCGGCGCATAGCCGCCCATGCTCTCGAACACCTTGGCCGCCTGGATATCGCGGGCTTCCTGGGTGAGGAAATCAACCTCGAGGACGCTGCGAATGGCTTCCGGCTCGGCACCGTCTACCAGCAGTTGCAAGCCCTTGCGCGCATAGGGGTCGGGTTCGGCATCAGCCACGCCTTCCAGGCCCAGCAGGCCTTCCTTGCGGGCGGTCAGGCTCCAGTTGACGACACGGTCGATACCGCCGGCCAGGTCGACCCGAGGCGGGAAGAAGATCCAGCGCACGATCTGCAGCGCACGTTTGAATGCCGACAGCGGCGACTGCAGCAGCGCCGCCGCCAGGGTGCCGCCCAGCACGATCAGCGCCGCAGGGCCGTTCAGCAATGCACCGACATGCCCACCCTCAAGGAAGTTACCGCCGACGATGGCGACGAAAGCGAGGATCAGGCCGATCAGGCTCAAGACATCCATCAGACGCACGCCTCGACCAGGTGCTTGCCGATCTCGTCCAGGCTGTACACCGCGTCGGCGAGGTTGGCCTTGACGATTGCCATGGGCATGCCATAGATCACGCAGCTGGCTTCATCCTGCGCCCACACGGTGCTGCCGCCCTGCTTGAGCAGGCGGGCACCTTCACGACCATCGGCGCCCATACCGGTGAGCACCACCGACAGCACCTTGTCACCATAGGACTTGGCGGCGGAGCCAAAGGTGATGTCGACACACGGCTTGTAGTTCAGGCGCTCGTCGCCCGGCAGGATTTTCACCGTGCCACGGCCATCGACCATCATCTGCTTGCCGCCAGGCGCCAACAGGGCCAGGCCCGGGCGCAGCACGTCACCGTCCTCGGCTTCCTTGACACTGATCTTGCACAGCTTGTCCAGGCGCTCGGCGAAAGCCTTGGTGAAGGCCGCCGGCATGTGCTGGATCAGTACGATCGGCGCCGGGAAGTTGGCTGGCAGTTGGGTCAGCACACGCTGCAGCGCGACCGGGCCACCAGTGGAAGTACCGATGGCCACCAGCTTGTAGGGTTTGCGCTTGGGCGCAGGTGAATGGGCAGCAGCAGGCGCGGCGGTGCGCACCGGTGCGGCCGGGCGGGCAGGCGTGCTGCCGGCAAAGCTGCTGGCTGGCGCGTGGCTGCTGGCCGGTGCTGGCGCGGGGGCCGGCGCCGGGCTGGAATACGCGCCGAAACGGCGGTTGCTGCGCGAGATGGTGTGAACCTTCTCGCACAGCATCTGCTGGACTTTCTGCGGGTTGCGCGAAATGTCCTCGAAATTCTTGGGGAGGTAATCCACCGCACCGGCATCCAGCGCATCCAGCGTAACGCGGGCGCCTTCATGGGTCAGCGACGAGAACATCAACACCGGCGTCGGGCAGCGCTGCATGATGTGCCGCACCGCGGTGATGCCGTCCATCATGGGCATTTCGTAGTCCATGGTGATGACATCGGGCTTGAGCGACAGCGCCTGGTCGATAGCTTCCTTGCCATTGGTCGCGGTGCCCACGACCTGGATCGTCGGGTCGGCCGAGAGAATTTCCGAGACACGGCGGCGGAAGAAACCGGAATCATCCACCACCAGGACCTTGACTGCCATAAACACTCCATTAGGTGGCGCACCCGCCAGGGCGCGCCACCGAAATCAAATACGCCGGGCGGCGTAACGCTTGAGCATGCTCGGGACGTCGAGGATCAACGCGATACGGCCGTCACCGGTGATGGTGGCGCCGGACATGCCCGGGGTACCCTGCAGCATCTTGCCCAACGGCTTGATCACCACTTCTTCCTGCCCTACCAACTGGTCGACCACGAAGCCGATGCGCTGGGTGCCCACCGACAGAATCACCACGTGGCCCTCACGCTGCTCTTCGTGCGCCTGGTCCTGGACCAGCCAGCGCTTGAGGTAGAACAGCGGCAGCGCCTTGTCGCGCACGATCACCACTTCCTGGCCGTCGACCACGTTGGTGCGCGACAGGTCGAGGTGGAAGATCTCGTTGACGTTGACCAGCGGGAAGGCGAACGCCTGGTTGGCCAGCATCACCATCAGGGTCGGCATGATCGCCAGGGTCAGCGGCACCTTGATGACGATCTTCGAGCCCTGGCCCTTGGCCGAGAAGATGTTGATCGAGCCGTTGAGCTGGGAAATCTTGGTCTTCACCACGTCCATGCCGACACCGCGGCCGGACACGTCGGAGATCTCGGTCTTGGTCGAGAAGCCCGGGGCGAAGATCAGGTTGTAGCAGTCCGACTCGCTCAGGCGGTCGGCGGCGTCCTTGTCCATCAGGCCCTTTTCCACGGCCTTGGCGCGCAGCACGCTCGGGTCCATGCCCTTGCCGTCATCGGAGATCGACAGCAGGATGTGGTCGCCTTCCTGCTCCGCCGACAGCACCACGCGGCCGGTACGGGCCTTGCCCGAGGCCTCGCGCTCGTCGGGCATCTCGACACCATGGTCGACGGCGTTGCGCACCAAGTGCACCAACGGGTCGGCCAGGGCCTCGACGAGGTTCTTGTCGAGGTCGGTCTCTTCACCGACCAGCTCCAGGTTGATCTCTTTCTTGAGCTGGCGGGCCAGGTCGCGGACCAGGCGCGGGAAGCGGCCGAAGACTTTCTTGATCGGCTGCATGCGGGTCTTCATGACCGCGGTCTGCAGGTCGGCGGTGACCACGTCGAGGTTGGACACGGCCTTGGACATGGCCTCGTCGCCGCTGTTCAGGCCCAGGCGCACCAGGCGGTTACGCACCAGCACCAGTTCGCCGACCATGTTCATGATCTCGTCCAGGCGCGCGGTATCGACCCGCACCGTGGTTTCCGCTTCGCTGGCGCCGTGCTTCTCGGCGGCCGGTGCCGGGGCACGGGCAGGCGCCGCAGCGGCCGGCTTGGCAGCCGGGGCGGGTGCGGCAACTGGCGCAGGCGCAGGCTTGGCCACGGGCTTTGCTTCGGCCTTGGGCGCGGCCGCCACGGCAGCAGCGGGTGCTTCGGCAACCACCGCATCGCCGGAGAACTTGCCCTTGCCATGCAACTGGTCCAGCAGCGCTTCGAATTCATGCTCGCTGATGTCATCGCCCGCAGCAGCAGGCGCGGCACTGGCAGCCGGCGCAGCAGCGCCCTGCAGTGCATCGACGGCGAAGGTGCCCTTGCCGTGCAACTGGTCAAGCAACGACTCGAACTCGTCGTCGGTAATCTCGTCGCTGGCTGCAGCGGGAGCGGCGGTTGCCGGCTCGCTGGCCGCCACGTCGGTCGAAAACTGGCCTTTGCCATGCAACTGGTCGAGCAGGTTCTCGAACTCGGCGTCGGTGATCTCGTCACCGCCGGTGACCGGCGCCTCGCCTTGCATCTGCTCATGCAGCTCGGCCTCGGCCTTGACCGCATCGAGCGAGTTGAGCAGTTGTTCGAACTCGGTGTCGGTGATGTCCGGCTCGGCACTGGCCTCAACCACCGGCTCAGCTTCGACCACGGCGGCTGGTGCCTGGGCGGCACCCGGTTCGGCCAGGCGCGACAGCGCTGCGAGCAGTTCCGGGGTGGCCGGTGTGACATCCGTGCGCTCACGCACCTGGCCGAACATGCTGTTGACCGTGTCGAGCGCTTCGAGCACCACGTCCATCAGTTCCGCGTCGACCCGGCGCTCACCTTTGCGCAGGATGTCGAACACGTTCTCGGCGATGTGGCAGCACTCCACCAGTTCGTTGAGCTGAAGGAAGCCGGCGCCCCCTTTTACAGTGTGGAAACCGCGGAAAATCGCATTGAGCAGGTCCGCGTCATCGGGCCGGCTTTCCAGCTCGACCAACTGCTCGGACAACAACTCGAGGATTTCGCCGGCCTCTACCAGGAAATCCTGAAGGATTTCTTCATCGGCGCCGAAGCTCATTAAACGTGCTCCTTAAAAACCCAGGCTGGACAGCAGATCATCGACATCGTCCTGACCGGACACGACGTCTTCACGCTTATCGGCATGAATCTGCGGACCTTCACCCCGAGTCGGATGTTTTTCTTCATCTTTTTCAGCGCGCAGCTGCTGGTGGTCATGTTCGATACCGGCAAAGCGGTCGACCTGGCTTGCCATCAGCACGAGCTTGAGCAGATTGCTTTCTACTTCGGTGACCAGCGCGGTAACCCGCTTGATCACCTGGCCGGTCAGGTCCTGATAGTCCTGAGCCAGCAAGATATCGTTGAGGTGCCCGGCGACCTTGCGGTTACCTTCGGCACTGTGCGTCAGGAAACTGTCGACGCGCTTGACCAGCTCACGGAATTCCGGCGCCGCCACTTCGCGACGCATGAAGCGCTGCCAGTCGGCGGACAGGTCCTGGGCTTCGCTGGCCAGGGTGTTGAGCACCGGCGTGCTCTCCTCCACCAGGTCCATGGTGCGGTTGGCCGCGCCTTCGGTAAGGCGCACCACGTAGGAGAGGCGTTCGGTGGCATCGGTGATCTGCGAGACTTCCTCGGCCTGCGGCATCGCCGGGTCGATCTGGAAGCTGACTATCGCGCTGTGCAGTTCACGGGTGAGCTTGCCGACTTCCTGGTACAAGCCCCGGTCGCGCGTCTGGTTCAGCTGATGAATCAGCTGCACCGCATCGCCGAACCGGCCGCGCTCGAGGCTCTCGACCAGTTCCTGGGCATGTTTTTTCAGGGTTGATTCGAACTCACCCAGCGAGTTGTTGGTTGACTCCATGGCGCCCCCTGAGGTGTCTCAGCCGTTGACGCGTTCGAAGATCTTCTCGATCTTTTCTTTGAGCACCTGGGCGGTGAAAGGCTTGACCACATAGCCGTTTACCCCGGCCTGGGCCGCTTCGATGATCTGCTCACGCTTGGCTTCGGCGGTCACCATCAGCACCGGCAGGTGCTTCAGACGCTCGTCAGCACGGACTTTGCGCAGCAGTTCGATGCCGGACATGCCCGGCATGTTCCAGTCGGTCACCAGGAAATCGAAGTGGCCGCTCTCGAGCATCGGCAGCGCGGTGTTGCCATCGTCAGCTTCCGAGGTATTGGTGAAACCCAGATCACGCAACAGGTTCTTGATGATCCGCCGCATCGTCGAAAAGTCGTCAACGATGAGGATTTTCATGTCTTTGTTCAAGTAGACCTCCAAGCAGTCTTAAGCGCGCTCGGCGCCGAGCGCGCAGTCAATCAATTCGGTAGTACAAAAAACGACTGCATCGAACCCGGGCTCAACGTGCCCGCCATTCCCCCAGGCGGCCGCGCAAACGCGCCGCACACTGGCTATGCAACTGGCTGACACGCGATTCGCTGACCCCCAGCACCTCACCGATTTCCTTGAGGTTCAGCTCTTCGTCGTAGTACAGCGCGAGCACCAGGCGCTCCCGCTCCGGCAGGTTGGCGATCGCCTCGGCCAGGGCACGCTGGAAGCGCTCGTCTTCCAGATCACGCGATGGCTCCAGCTGGCCGCTGGCCCCGTCCTCGTGCAAGCCTTCGTGTTCACCGTCCTGCAACAGGTCGTCAAAACTGAACAGGCGGCTGCCCAAGGTGTCGTTCAGAATCCCGTAGTAATCATCGAGACTCAATTGGAGTTCGGCAGCAACCTCATGATCTTTAGCGTCGCGACCGGTTCTTGCTTCAACCGAACGCATGGCGTCACTGACCATGCGCGTATTGCGATGCACCGAACGCGGCGCCCAGTCACCCTTGCGCACCTCGTCGAGCATGGCACCGCGGATGCGGATACCGGCGTAGGTTTCAAAGCTGGCGCCCTTGCTGGCGTCGTACTTGTTGGCGACTTCCAGCAGGCCGATCATGCCGGCCTGGATCAGGTCCTCGACCTGTACGTTGGCCGGCAGGCGCGCCAGCAGGTGGTAGGCGATGCGCTTGACCAGCGGCGCGTAGCGCTCGACCAGCTCGTACTGGGCGTCTTTCGACGCCTTGCTGTACATCTTGAAACCGCTCGCACTCATAGCACTGGCCCTGCGCTGGTGGGCTGCACCAGACGCTCGACGAAGAATTCCAGGTGCCCGCGCGGGTTGGCTGGCAGCGGCCAGCTGTCGACCTTCTGCGCGATGGCCTTGAAGGCCAGCGCACACTTGGACCGAGGGAAGGCTTCATAGACCGCCCGCTGCTTCTGCACTGCCTTGCGCACACATTCGTCGTAAGGCACGGCGCCGACGTATTGTAGGGCCACGTCGAGGAAGCGATCCGTGACCTTGGTCAACTTGGCAAACAGGTTGCGCCCTTCCTGCGGGCTCTGCGCCATGTTGGCCAGCACGCGGAAGCGGTTCATACCGTAGTCGCGGTTGAGCAGCTTGATCAGGGCGTAGGCATCGGTGATCGAGGTGGGCTCGTCACACACCACCAACAACACCTCTTGCGCCGCGCGCACGAAGCTGACCACCGACTCGCCGATACCGGCGGCGGTGTCGATCACCAGCACATCGAGGTTGTCGCCGATTTCGCTGAACGCCTGGATCAGGCCGGCGTGCTGGGCCGGCGCCAGGTGCACCATGCTCTGGGTGCCCGAGGCGGCCGGCACGATGCGCACCCCGCCCGGCCCCTGCAGCAGCACATCGCGCAGCTCGCAACGGCCCTCGATCACGTCGGCCAGGGTGCGCTTGGGCGTCAGGCCCAGCAGCACGTCGACATTGGCCAGGCCCAGGTCGGCGTCGAGCAGCATGACCCGGCGGCCGAGTTCGGCCAGTGCCAAAGACAGGTTCACTGAAACGTTGGTCTTGCCGACGCCACCTTTACCACCGGTGACGGCGATCACCTGTACGGGATGCATGCTACCCATGTCTGTTGTTTACCTTGTCTTGCTTGGACCCAGGCCACATGAGGGGCTTGATGCTCAGCACCGCGGCCAGGCCGGGCAACCCCATGATGTAGGTACTTTGCACAGTATTCACCCTCACCCCGCCCGCTTGCCGGGGTTGTGGTAGAGATCAGCGAACATGTCGGCCATGGCCTCCTCGCTAGGCTCGTCCTGCATCTGTACGCTCACCGCGCGGCTCACCAGTTGGTGTCTGCGGGGCAATTGCAGGTCATCCGGAATACGCGGCCCGTCGGTCAGGTAGGCAATCGGCAATTCGTGACCGATAGCCAGGCTCAGCACCTCACCGAGGCAGGCTGTTTCATCGAGCTTGGTCAGGATGCAACCGGCCAGGCCACAGCGCTTGTAGCTGTGGTAGGCAGCGGTGAGCACCTGTTTCTGGCTGGTGGTGGCCAGTACCAGATAGTTCTTCGAGGCGATGCCACGCCCGGCCAGCGTCTCCAGCTGCATACGCAGCGCCGGGTCGCTGGCCTGCAGGCCGGCGGTGTCGATCAGCACCACGCGCTTGCGCAGCAGCGGCTCGAGCGCCTGGGCCAGGGACTCGCCCGGATCGACGTAGGTGACCGGCACATTGAGGATGCGCCCCAGGGTTTTCAGCTGCTCCTGGGCACCGATGCGGAAGCTGTCCATGCTCACCAGCGCGATATTGCTCGCGCCGTACTTGAGCACATAGCGTGCGGCCAGTTTCGCTAGCGTGGTGGTCTTGCCCATGCCGGCCGGGCCGACCATGGCGATCACCCCGCCCTCCTCGATCGGCTCGACCTCGGGCACGTCGATCATCCGCGCCAGGTGCGCCAGGACCATGCGCCAGGCGTGGCGCGGCTCTTCGATTTCAGCGGTCAGCTCCAGCAGCTCGCGGGCCAGCCCACCCGACAAGCCCAGGCGCTGCAGACGGCGCCAGAGGTTGGCCTGTTGTGGCTTGTTGCCTTGCAGCTGGCTCCAGGCCAGCGAACCGAGTTGCACTTCGAGCAGCTCGCGCAGGCCGGTGAGCTCCGAGCGCATGGCATCGAACAGGCGCGGGTCGACCGGCGCAGCGGCAGGCGCGGTGGGCGCCACCGGCACGTCGACATGCGGCTCGACCAGCGGTTCGGAGGCGGTCAACGACTGCCCGGCGAACAACTGCCGGTTGCCCTCGCCGATTTCGCTGCGCCCGCTGATTTCAGCCTGGGCGGTGACGATGCGCGACTGGGTCTTGCGCAGCTCGTCCTCAAGCTCGGCATTTGGCACCCGTGGCGCCAGGGCGGACAGCTTGTAGTCCAGCGCGGCCGTCAGCTCGACGCCGCCAGCGATGCGCCGGTTGCCGATGATGGCGGCATCGGAGCCCAGCTCATCACGAACCAGCTTCATGGCTTGGCGCATATCGGCGGCGAAAAAACGCTTAACTTGCATAACCCACTACCTCAGCCGTTGGGGCCCACGGTGGCAACAATGGTGACTTGCTTGTTGTCAGGTATTTCCTGATACGCCAAAACATGCAAATTCGGTACAGCCAGGCGACCGAAGCGCGACAGCATGGCACGGATCGGGCCGGCAACCAGGAGGATGGCCGGCTGGCCCTGCATTTCCTGACGCTGGGCCGCCTCGATCAACGAGCGCTGAAGCTTTTCGGCCATGCTCGGCTCAAGAAGAACACCGTCTTCCTGACCTTGCCCGGCCCTTTGCAAACTATTGAGCAAGATCTGTTCCAACCTTGGCTCAAGGGTAATCACAGGCAGCTCGGACTCAACGCCGACAATGCTTTGAACGATAGCGCGGGACAAACCAACCCGCACCACCGCCACCAACGCGGCGGTATCTTGACTCTTCACCGCATTGTTCGCGATGGCTTCGGCAATGCTGCGAATGTCACGTACCGGCACCTGCTCGGCGAGCAACGCCTGCAGAACCTTGAGCAAGCCCGACAAGGAAATGACACCCGGCACCAGCTCTTCGGCCAGCTTCGGCGACGCCTTGGCCAACACCTGCAGCAACTGCTGGACCTCTTCATGGCCGATCAGCTCATGGCAATGCTTCTGCAGGATCTGGTTGAGGTGGGTGGCAACCACGGTGCTGGCATCCACCACCGTGTAACCCAACGACTGCGCCTGGGCGCGCTGCCCCACATCGATCCACACCGCTTCCAGGCCGAACGCCGGGTCGCGCGAGGCGATGCCGTTGAGCGTGCCGAACACCTGGCCGGGGTTGATCGCAAGTTCCCGGTCCGGGTAGATCTCGGCCTCCGCCAGGATCACCCCCATCAGCGTCAGGCGATAGGCACTGGGCTGCAGGTCGAGGTTGTCGCGAATGTGCACGGTAGGCATGAGGAAACCCAGGTCCTGGGACAGCTTCTTGCGCACGCCCTTGATCCGCGCCAGCAATTGGCCGCCCTGGTTGCGGTCGACCAGCGGAATCAGGCGGTAACCCACCTCCAGGCCGATCATGTCGATAGGCGTGACGTCATCCCAGCCCAGCTCCTTGGTCTCCATGGCACGCTGCGGCGAGGGCAGCAGGTCCTGCTGGCGCTGCATCTCTTCCAGGGCCAGGACCTTGGCCTTCTGCTGCTTCTTCCACACCAGGTAGGCGGCACCGGCGGCTATCGCACCCAGGCTGATGAAGGCCATGTGCGGCATGCCCGGCACCAGGCCCATGACGATCATCAACGCGCCGGAAACCGCCAGGGCCTTGGGCGAATCGAACATCTGCCGGTTGATCAGCTTGCCCATGTCCTCGGAGCCCGAAGCACGGGTCACCATGATCGCGGCAGCGGTGGACAGCAGCAGTGATGGCAATTGCGCCACCAAACCGTCACCGATGGTCAGCAGCGCGTAGACCTTGCCGGCGTCGCTGAAGGTCATGCCGTGCTGCAGCATGCCGATCAGCATGCCGCCGATGAGGTTGATGAACAGGATCAGCAGGCCGGCGATGGCGTCACCGCGGACGAACTTGCTGGCACCGTCCATCGAACCATAGAACTCGGCCTCCTGGGCCACTTCGGCACGGCGCGCCTTGGCCTGGGCCTGGTCGATCAGGCCGGCATTGAGGTCGGCGTCGATGGCCATCTGCTTGCCCGGCATGGCATCGAGGGTGAACCGCGCGCTCACTTCGGAGATACGCCCGGCACCCTTGGTCACCACCACGAAGTTGATGATCATGAGGATGGCGAACACCACCGCACCGACGACATAGTTGCCGCCGATCACCACTTCACCGAAAGCCTGGATCACCTTGCCCGCGGCGCCATGGCCTTCCTGGCCATGCAGCATCACCACCCGGGTAGAGGCGACGTTCAGCGCCAGGCGCAACAGCGTGGCCACCAGCAGGATGGTCGGGAAGGCGGCGAAGTCGAGCGGGCGCAGGGCGTAGACGCACACCAGCAGGACCACGATCGACAGGGCAATGTTGAAGGTAAAGAACACGTCGAGCAGGAACGGCGGTATCGGCAACATCATCATTGCCAACATCACCAGCAGTAACAGCGGCACGCCGAGGTTGCCCCGGCCCAGACCGGCCAGGTTGTTGCGCGCGTTGCTGATTAACTGTGTGCGATCCACCGCGAGTCCTCTTGAAGCAAAACTTTGACGCCTGGGTGGCGCCTGGCGCTGGCTTTGCAAGAAGCTTTCCAACTTTGGGGAAAGACTCGAGAAGTGTTCGCCTTCAGAGGTGTTGCGCTCGATTTGCGCCCCATCCCAAAAACCAAGGCGAACACCGGGCGGCCCTGACGCAATCCCGGCAGGCCTGACACCCCCAGTCTTTTCAAGATTTTTACCCCCGCCCATTAGTCCCCGCACCCCCGGAT
>NZ_BQHO01000031.1 GCF_021601385.1 Pseudomonas parasichuanensis
GATATTGCCGGTGGTGGGGGCGGTGGGTATGCCGCGGGAATCTGACGATGCCTGATGGAGCTTTACGAGCTAATGTGCCCAATCATCACTCTGCGCCGAGGTTGCCTGACTGCGCAGATCGAGCAGACAGTGGAGGAAGCCGACAATGGTAAGTTCGCAAGCGATGAGCAAGTAGCGGCAATCCGTGCCCGGCGCTGGAGCCGGAATGCGGGTTGAGTGGCTGGCAAGGGCGCTCAAGAATCTGGAAGACCAAGCCAATTACATCGCGTTGGAAAACCCCAAGGCAGCTGACGACTTCTCTGAAGCTATTTTCGCGAGCGTCGACAGACTTGCGCAGTTTCCCGACATGGGGCGTGAGGGGCGGGTCCGTAACACACGAGAGTGGGCTGTACCGAACTGGTCGTATTTGAGATTCCCTATCGCGTGCGGGGCGACTGCTTGCAAATCCTGGGTGTCTTTCATACCAGGCAACGTCCGCGCTCAAAGTGGTAGGGAGAACCGAAAGTGATTAACGACAATCAGATTTAACCCCTTCCTTGTAGTCCATTTCCCAAACATACTTTTGCCGCCTTTTTTCCGTTGCGGTCGATCTAGCAGGCCCCTAGTCTCGGCGAGTCGTTGCACATCAACGATACAGCTTTGACAGGCTGTGACGGTAAATCGTGTATAGCTCGTCCTCTATGGCGGCTGTACGTGCGGGCACGCTTGCGTGCGCCGGAACTTTACGATTTCCGCCGGTCTGTCAACCCACGTACAGCTGCCACCCTTCTGTTTGACAGCGGGCAGGTGGTCGCACGCCAGAGGAAAATCGTGATGTTGAAGATCGTCCCCGATCCACCCCACAACCACCACTCCCTCGAAGACACCCTCATCCAGGCCACGGAGTACGCCCTGTGCGCGCAGGCTGTGGCGCATCAGGCCATTTCGGTCCAGCAGCCCAAGTCGCCCGCGTCGATTCTGATCGTGGCGTTGACGCATGAGATCGAGGCGCTGCGTGTGCTGCTTGAGTCGGCGTTGATTCAGGTGCAGATGCCGCAGATGGAGCGCCGGGCGTTCCACTAGGCCTTTAGGCGTGTTTGCCTGTGGGGGCCTCATCGCCGGCAAGCCGGCTCCCACAGGGTTCTGCGTTGCTTCGCCGTTTGCGCCGTACCTGTGAGGCTGGGTTGGCAGCGATATGGTCCGCCCAGGCATTGATCATTTCAGGGAGATTGAGCAATGAACACAGACGACACCACGCCCCGCACTACTGTGGGCAAGACCAAGTTCTACCAAGGCGAAGGGATGACCGACCCGCTGTTTTGTATCGAGCCCGGCATCCCCTGCCAACATGCACGGGACCAGGCCTCGGAGCTGATGGGCTGCGTGCGCGACTTGACCATCACCGGGATCATGGAGGAGAAGCCGCAACTGCTCTGGGCATCGTATTACCTGAGCGCGCTGGCCAAGGCGCTGATGGATGATGCGGAGTTGGGGATGAAGCACTGAGAGTGGGTTACCTAGCCTGGCTACCTCATCTTTTTTGACTGCAGTATTCCTGTGAGTGAGGCGGCGCCTGCCTTTCGTGCATGACGCAAGACAGGCGCAGCGGCATTCGCGCGCACCGGGATATCGCGCCATGCCAACAAGGCGGACAGTGGTGACCTCACAGGAGTGAATGGCCAGAAACAGATGTGGGAGCTGCGGTTCGCCGCTGCGACTTGCCAGCGATGCGCCGCGCGGGCGGCGCTCGATCTTGAGAGCGCTGCAAATTTCCCGGCGAGCACATGGTGGCCTTCACCCAATATCCTGACATGCATCTGTTGGCCATTACCGAATGCTGATTCAACAAAGCCAGCGGTGTGACTCCCAAGCTTCTGTCTTGAGATCGCCATGTGGGCCACTAGGTGCATGGCGACAGCTTTGCAGCGCCTATGAAATCGAGCGCCGCCCGCGCGGCGCATCGCTGGCAAGCCAGCTCCCACATCTGTTTCGGGCCAGTCACGCCTGCGAGATCACCGCTGTCCGCCTTGTTGGCATGACGCGGAATCGCGGTGGGCATTGCAGCCGCTGCGCCAGTCTCAAGGCATGCACCTACACAGGTGCCCCGCCTTGCACAAGACTGCCGCGGTATAAACAGATTTGGCGACGGGGCCAGCACAACCAATGAAAAGCTCCGCCTACCCCGCAGCTTATCGCCGATCGGACCGGACGAATCCCCCCGCGCTTGGTAAACTGGCGCCCATCTACCTTTCCATCGCCTGCCAGCGGCCTGCCGCCTGGCTCCGTCGAGTGCGTGCCCCAGACTTATGCCATCACCAACCGCCACCTCCCCTGCCCTGCGCCCTGAGCCCTCCCGCCGCTTCAGCGTTGCGCCGATGATGGATTGAGGCCACTTTTCTGGAAGCCCAGTATTTACGGGGCCTCTAGGCTAGGACTACCACATCCGTACCAATTCTGTACCACACGGTGCCCCAAAGATCAGATGCATCTTGCCCCGCAGCATAGACCTTGCCTCATAACTAGCCTTCCCGGTAATGTCACGGTACCACTCGAGTAAAACCAGCGGAGGGCATGGGTGACTAATTTTGTGTTCTCACGGAGAAAGATCCAAGAGTGTATCAATGCGCTGGTGCCAAGCCTTGACGGTTCTCAGCTTGCTGCACTTGTGAGCCGTCTCAATGCGAGAAATGCATCTCGACTTGATGCAATGTGGGAGGTAGCTATCTTTTCAGCGCTTTCCAAAGTTGGAGATCTTCAACATGAAAAAGCTCTCACAAACGGACGCCGCCCTGACATTTCTTGGAATATAAAGAAATTAGACGGCAGCAATCTGACGATAATCGGTGATATTACTACCATATCCGATGATGGCCTTGAAGATCAGAACCCCTTTAAACTTGTAAGCCAAGAGATAATTCGAATTGCCTCAAAAGCTGGGTTGCGACCCGGAAGCTTCTGGGTAGATGCACGTGGTGAAACTGTCGGCCAGCCTCACAAAAGCAAGATGCGGTTGATACTGCCAGAAAAGGCTTCGCTTATAAAATTTATCCAAAACGAGCTTGAGCCCTGGATTTACAGCATAAAGAATAACAGCACAACGAAATTGATATTTGAGAGCACCCTCCCCTCTAATGCTCTCAAGGTAATATACGACCCTAACTGGAAAAACGGTGGCGGGAGCTATACAAGCTATACAGTGGCAACTTCAAAATCCATCAACCCTTTATTCAGCGCACTCAAAGGAAAAATCAAACAATTAAATGGCGCCCCTGATAACGCAATCCGAATAATTTTTGCATGTGATGGAGGCTGCAACCTCATTAGACAGGGCGCGAAGGGAAAATCGCTATACACCTATAACTCAATAGAGGTAGCAGAAGACTTCCTGCGCCAGAATAGTAGCATCGACTTTATTTTGCTGAGCACTATTGACGAACACCACCATCCATTTGGTTTACCAACCAAATACAACATGAGCTACGAATTAGTTTGTGCACCAACAAAATTCCGGTCAGCCCGTGTGACGGCTGAGTCGATCGACACTATCACGAAAGCACTGACGCTTGCCTTGCAAAACATACCCCAACCTCTTCGCCCAGCTTATCATGCCGCAACACTATTAAAAAAAGCGGGGGTCGGTCGTGACCAACTAGGAGGACACTCGATGCAAGGGAACAAGATAACAATCTCTTCGAGAGGCTTGATCAAGTTTCTCGCCGGCGAAATTTCCGCCGAAGAGTTCAACAAGGCCCACGGCTGGGAACACTCTGGAATATATCAAAACCCGTTTATCAGGCATCTTAAAAGCGGCTTGATGATTAGCGATATAGAGGTAATCAGCGGCGCTGATAAAGACGACGACGAGGTTACATTCACAATCGACAAGTGGGATGCCGCAAATATGCCTTTCGCGGCGCCGAACGCAGACGAAAAACACAACGCCTGACCTTATGTCGACAATGCCTGTGCGACAATAATTGTACAGGCTTTAGTCACCTCGCTCATAATGTCGGGACCTGTGCGCCTTTTGGGCTACGGGGACTCAGTACATGTATCGGTATGAGCTGGCGTGGAAAGGTGTTCGGTTTGTCCCATTTCTCCCTTACGCAACACCTAGGCCCAAGGAGGAAGTCGAGCTAGCACTGACATTGCCGGGAATATGGGTAGGGAACCCGCCCGGAAGGCTCAGTAGGCTGCAACCAGCCCGATTGTACTGGGGGCCAACCCTACAAGCGTGAGCTATGGCACCATAATGCAGCCCAGATTTTGCCCTAAATCTGCCTAAATCTGCCCTAAAATTTCGGGGATGCTCGCCGCCAAACAAACTGCGTAGCCGCCTTTGGCTTAAAGCTAATTTTCTTGGCTTAACGGAGTAGCTAAGTGCTATCTTGGCACCTCCTTTTGACATCAGAGAACGAATCGATGACGGCTGAAGAAAAGGCACTCGCTAAACTGCTTGAATACGGGCATTTCGATCAGGAAGACAGCAAGGTTGAGGGCATTGCAAAACGAGCCATGAGCCATGGTTACAACAGCCTTACGCAACCGCAAAAAGCAGTTCTCAGTAATCATCTCACTAGAGACTGCGAAGGCGTCACAGACCCAGGCGGGCACCACAATGGCTGTCAGGCAGAGCTTGAAGGTGAAGCTCTCGCCGAAGCACTCGACAGAGAGAGCTACGGCGATGGCTTCATTTGTGAGTCATGCGATCAAGAATCACATGAGCATCAGCGCCTGTGGGACAAGATGAACGCAGAGTAAGTCGCGACCTGCACACCCCAATTGGGCTGGAGTATTAACGAGAAAAGGCGCCCAAGCCCCTAGAGTCAGGGCTTGAACGCCTTTTGTGCATTGGCGTATTAGAGTTGCAAATGGCATAGGGTGGCATAGAACGACGTCCGGCTTGCCCCATTTTTGCCCAATCTCAGAGCCAACGGCCAAGCTCTACGTCTTGGGCATTCATAGCTCATCACCAAGCCGACTCGACGAGCTCTAACATCTCGGGCCGATATTCGACACGACACCACCAGGACTGCGCGTACAGAACGCCGTCGGCCTCCGATCTTGGCCTCGCAGGCGTATGGACATGGCTCGACACGGCCAAAATTAATTATGACTTGTTGTTACTTTCAGCCGCTGGCCTACTCCACGAACTAGCAGCGTGCCCTGCAACCATGCATAATCGCAACCTTTCTGATCTAGCCAGTAGCACTTGCAATAGGGAGACTACATGATTTTTTCTCAGCTAATTGACGCCACCCCCGAAGTACAAGCTGAAATACGGCTTCTGAGAAACCAAGAAGAAGTCCGTAAATATATGTACACCGCCCATGAGATCTCGCTGCAAGAGCATGAGAACTGGCTAAAGTCGCTGCATGGCAATGCGCGCCAGTCCGTATTCGTGGCAATCCATGATGATAAAGCCGCAGGCGTAGTTTCTCTGAACGCAATTAACGCCACACAAAAAACTGCCGACTGGGCTTTCTACTTGGACACCGAGCTACAAGGCAAAGGGTTCGGCAGCTTGGTAGAGTTCTGGATGCTTGACTATGCATTCGGTGAAGCCGGCCTGGAAAAGCTGAACTGCGAGGTACTTGAGACGAACCCCTCAGTGGTAAAAATGCACCAGAAGTTTGGCTTCACTATTGAAGGGGTCCGCAGAAAAAACATCCTAAAAGATGGCAATCGTATCGACGTAGTATTACTGGGCATAGCGAAAGATGAGTGGATATCTCACCGCCCCTCAATTGAACCGATCATCACTCGCCTGAAACGAAAGTCATGATTTTAATCAGCGTTTACGAATCCGAAAGTGCTCCCCTGGCGCTTTATGAGCTTTTGAAGAAGCGCTCAGCCACTCATTCTATCAGCCACAATGCCGTGCCTGAGTATGCGGAACATGAGTTATTTGTCCAGTCCAAGCCATACCGATACTGGTATCTGGTAACACTGGACGGCATGACCATTGGATCTGCCTACATAACCGAAAATAATGAAATCGGTATATTCTTAACAGATGAGTTTTCTCACCTTCAGTCCGACTTGCTGGGCAAGATGATTACCAACCATGAGCCGCTGCCAGCGGTGAAATCGAAACGAGTGGGCCAATTCAGCATCAACTCCAATCCAGGGAATGCTTCGCTGATTTCTGCGATCATCTCAACTGGAGGAATACATGTGCAGAACTCTTATCTTCTTGGCAACTCAACGAAGTCTAAGCCCGAATAAGTCGCGGGGCCGCCTGCCTAGTCACAGCCTGATAACTTCATGCACACATGCTTGGCACAGCGCATCCACTACTCGATCACCTTCGTCGGCGATGGTGATAAGCCAAGACCCCTAATTGATCGATCTCATTAGAGGCGGGCCGAGGATCTCGGAACGCCTCTACAAGGACTAGAACAGCTGGCCAAGCCCCTCAGGCTGCCAGTTCATGATCACCAGCTCACCAGTCACATCAGCCTTGCCGTGTCGCTGATTCGCCGTGGTGTAGCGAATATCCAGGCACTCGAAGTGGAAGCCGTCGAACGCCCGCCGGATATCCGGGTGGTCGTTGATGCTGACCATCACCCTCCCCTTGCACCGCCGCATGAAGTCGGCCATGCGCTCGTACTCCTCGAACGGGAAGTCGACGCCGTAGCCGGCGGTCTGCCAATAGGGCGGGTCCATGTAGAAGAAGGTGTGCGCGCGATCGTAGCGCTCGGCGCAGTCGAGCCAGGATAGATTTTCAATGTAGGTGCCGGCGAGTCGCTGCCAGGCGGCCGAGAGGTTCTCCTCGATGCGCAGCAGGTTGATGGCCGGCCCGGTGGTGGCGGTACCGAACGTTTGCCCGGTGACCTTGCCTCCGAAGGCATGCTGCTGCAGGTAGAAGAACCGGGCCGCGCGCTGGATGTCGGTCAGCGTTTCTGGGCGGGTCATCTTCTGCCACTCGAAGATCTGGCGCGAGCTGAGCGCCCATTTGAACTGGCGGACGAACTCTTCGAGGTGGTTCTGCACCACGCGATACAGCGTCACCAGGTCGCCATTGAGGTCGTTGAGCACCTCCACCGGGGCAGCCTGGGGGCGCATGAAGTACAACGCGGCACCGCCGGCGAAGACTTCGACATAGCATTCATGTGGGGGAAAGAGGGGGATCAAGCGATCGGCCAGGCGGCGCTTGCCGCCCATCCAGGGGATGATTGGAGAGGTCATAAATATGCAAGTCTTTACTGTATGGATAAACAGGTGGTAGGCTCGCAGCGCTTTGTGCACAAGGCAGGGGCCGCGGCTGAACTTGCAGGAAATGTCTGCAGGTGCGGCGGGCCAGGTAGGATGTTGGCGCATCCAACCTGGCTCGCTCCTTTTTGATTTGCTAAGGGATGAGGTCTTTCATGAGCGCTAAAGAGTTCGCGAGACAACTCAAGACTGAGATAGAGGGTTTTGCGGCTCAAGGCCAAAGCTCTATCAGCATTGATACCCTTACCTCTGGGCTCGACAAGTTCATAACAAGTACAGAGGAAGAGAGCGAAGGTGTTTTAATCGAGCGCCTAAAGGCACACCTCCAATCTAAAGTTGAGAAAGAAAAATATAGTTACTCCGCCGAACTGGAAATGTTCAAGTCAGTTATACAAACTGGGCAGAGCGCCCTCAAAGCCATTGTCCTCTTAAACGGTGGTGCCGCAGTAGCACTTTTAGCTTTCATTGGGAAGCTAGCCGACGTCAGCAAACCAAACATATCCTTATTTGCTCTGCCCCTTACCATATTTGTAGTTGGCGCTTTCCTTTCTACCATATCGTCAGGACTCACATACCTGACTCAATTAATTTATTCAGAAAATGGAAGATGGCGAGTCCAATCTGGCATAAGCCTTCAAGCAATAAGTATAGGTTTAGGCATGGGGGCATTGAGCTTGTTTGGATACGGCACGTATCTCTCCTATAACGCTTTTATAGCCTTAGGGGCCGGAAACTAACCTTACGTAAGCCTGGCAGGCCTTCAAGGCGATCACTGCTCGATCACCTTCGTCGGTGATGGCGATAATTCGTCGAGCATGCGCTGGGTCAAGCTGGGCGCGTAGGGCTCCATCCACCACGCCCCTGGTGCCGGCGGGCGCTCGCACCCCACCGTTACAACCCTGGGCGGCAGCGGCTCCAGCGTCGACCAGGACTGACAGCCGCAGATCAGCAGTAGCCAGCCGGTCGCGCAGGCGAGCCTGAGCTTGGTTCGCATCATTCATCTCCTTCCAGTGATTTTTATCCTGCGTCTGCAGGCGGTCTTCCAGGTCGCGCCGGGCATCCTGCTGCACCGCCAACTGATCGAGGGCGGCACCGGCGGCGGCTTCTCGCTCGCGGCTGTGCGCCAGGTCCTTCGCCGCAAGCTGCCGCTCATACGCCGCCGCCTGCTTCTCCAGCTCGTCGGCCTGCCATGCCCAGGCGAGGCGCGCCCCCACTGCCGCCCCGAACAGCAGGGAGAGGAGCACCAACCGCACACCAAGCGACATCAAATCAGCACCTGTTCGGCGCGCTTGTAGATGGCCAGGCGGTCGTCTTGGCCGTTGAGCCCACCGTTGATACGGCGGGTGATTGCCTCGAACGCCGATGGCCCCTTGTCGGCCAGCGAGTTGAGCCCCGCCTGATGCCAGAACCAGCCGGCCGAATCGGCCGCGTGCTCGGGCCGCTCAAGCTGCTCGGGGCGAGCGAGCAGATCGAGGCCCAGCGCTTCGCCGCAGCGCTTGTAGTTGTCATGCCCGGTGACCTGAATCAGGCCACGGCCGCGATACTTCTGGCCGTCGCCGTCAGCCTCGGGCGTGTTGCCCAGCCGGGCGGCGAGCCGGCCGGTGTCGTACCTCGACAGATACTGGTCATTGCCCAGCTCACGCACGTAACGCAGCTGGCCCGACTCATGGCCAACCTGGGCCAGGAAGGCGCGCTTGCGCAGCGGAGTCACGATGCCCCACTTGACCATCGCCGCATTCAGGACGGGAAGAAAAACGCCGGCTTGAGTGCCGGCGTTGGGGAGGATGTGCTGCAGCTGCTTGAGTGTGACAGTCATGTTGGATCTCCTGCAGTGGCCGCTCAGGCCGGGTTAACGTCGACCACCTTCAGTGGTTTGTCGGATTTCTTTTTCTTGCCTTTGGCTTTCGCCTTGCCCTTCTTGCCGCCGTTGCACTCGACGGCCGTCGACCAGCCCGAGGCATCGAAGGTCTGCTCGACACTGTCGACCAGGTACTCGCCGTCCAGGCCGATCTTGAAGCCCTGGGCATTGATGACCCGCTCGGCGAATAGATCGGTGCGCCCTTTCATCTGTAGGCGCACGCTGGCCGTGCTGCGGTTGAACGCCGCGAGCTTGGCTTTGGCGGCCTGCTGGGCGGCGGACTTGTCGGGGTAGATGTGGCGGTCGGTGTGGACTGCCGGCAGGCCTGCGGGGGCGTCATCGTTGCCCAGCTCAATGACCTCGAGCTTGCCGCTCTTCTTGTCCTGATGCTGGGTCTTCACCGCCTTCTGCGCGGCGCGATCGCCGAGGCTGAACTGCCAACGACTCACATCGGCCGGGGTGATGGTCACCACGCCAAAGGTCTTGCCGCTGGCACTCATGCTGGCTTCGCGCGGCATGACCAGCAGCTTGCCGTCGCCGACCTTCGCCGTACAGTCGTACTGCTTTGCCAGGCGGGTGATGAAGTTGAAGTCCGATTCGTTGCGCTGGTCGACGCGATCGACCTTGGTTTGTACCGGGCAAACCGGTGTCCAGCCGTTGCGGGCGGCGATGTCGCGCACGATCTGCGACAGCGGGACGTTCTCCCAGCTGCCGCTACGCGTGGTCTTGCCGGTGCCGCGCATGTCGCTGGCCTTGCCCCGGATGACGATCGTGCGCGGCGGGCCAGACACCTCGACCTCGTCGACGGTGTAGCGGCCCAGGCGGGCCAGGGCGTGACCGACATAGCCCATGTGCACTTCGATGCCTGCACCGCGCCCGGGCAACGCCACAACCGCGTCCCGGTCATCGATGCGCAGCTCGAACTCGTCGGAGTCCATGCCCGGCTTGTCGGTGGTGCGCAGCAGCGTGAGCCGGTCATTGATCAGCGTCGTGATGTGCCGACGGCCTGGGTGGCGCTGTGCTTCGGCGTTATCAGCAGCCGGGGCTGGGCGTTGAAACGGCTCTTGCCGTCGAGCAGTGCCTGCAGGCCGGTACGCTGCCCGCCCGCCTTCACACCGCCGATGATCACCGAGGTCTGCTCGGCAGCATCCTCAAGCTTGGCCACACCGCAGGCGACGATCACCGCCTTGGCGCGCGTGTAGATGGCGCGGCAGGCCTTAGTGATCGCGGCGTTCTCGCCAAAGGCTGCCACCGCCTCGCGCTCGCTGGTGATCAGCACCAGGTCGTTGGCTTTGGCGGTGACGCCAGGGCCTTCAGTGAAGGTATCGACCAGGCCGATGATCGAGGACGACGGCAACGCGATCGCGCGCGATCCGGTGTCGACGTTCGTTACGGTAACGCCGTGGAAAAAACCGCTCATACAAAGTCTCCAGATACGAAAAAGCCCCGCAATGCGGGGCCTGGGTGCAGCGGAAAAGAAAGCGCCCTGTCAGTGCAGGGCGTCATTCGGCTTGGCTAGTGATCCATGGCAGTGGAGCAGGCCGATACTCTGGATCAGGAAAATGCTCTGACTGCGGCCAGTCACGGAGGGACTGAAGCAAAACCAGAAGCTGCTCATACTGCTCGGCTGTAATGGTTGTGGCTCGGTTCAACTCCAGCTCGTCACGATGCCGATCTCGCAAAGCGCCATAGATTGAAAGCTGAGAATCCCGCCAGGCTCGCTCGTCATCAGCCGACGGAGGCAAGTAGAAACACTTACGCTCAGCGTCCCAGTAGTACTTCGAACTCTCTGGCGCGCTTGGTACTTCGATGAAGCCCTGCTCTGCTAACTCGTTGTGATCTTGATCGGGGTCACCCCACTTGTTTTCCAACGCAAGGTTCTAGCGGGAGAGATCAAAATCCCTATCACCCGACTCGAACCGAGCCAGAAGAGTGCCCGAGGGGTTCACATTTCTGATCTGGCCCTGTATCTGGATCAACAACGGGATGCTGCGCGTAAAGAATGCGACCAGCTGAACAGGGCTCTACGAGCAGGGTGACCACCCAAACCAGGGTGCGAAATTCGCGCCCTGGCTTTCATCAAGACTTATTCGCCTGCGCATGAGCTGCTTCAAACACGGAAACATCCATGCCAACTACGTTGTCATAGCTCTTTTTGCCTGAAAAAAGACTAATCGCATTATCAGAGAGCTCATCCACTCCGATTATCGCGCGACATAACAACGCGATCTTTGCCATTCTCGACTCAAGTTTTGAAAGCGAAATAGCGCTGATGACCCCATGATCATCAAACTCCTCCAAAACGTCACAATAAAACTTGGACATCCTCTTGAGCTCGAGCCAAAATTCAACGGGCATTATTACTGCGGACTTCTCCTCCAACTCGCAATATTGCCTATAGTAATCAGCAATATCGTCACGCGCTTGAAGGGCATAGGGGGATTCTTCACAGGACAACAGGGTAGCAAAAACCCGAATCCGAGACTGAAGATGCCCTATCTGCATAGCCATATCGAGTTGGCGAGTGAATAAAGCATCTCTCAAAGGGGCGACCCTCGCTTTGGCGGTGTAATACAACCCCATAGCACTAACTAAAAGCGTTGAGGCAATACCGGCAACCCCAACCACCAACGTCACCACTGTTTCTTCCATAAAAGCCCCAAGAACGTTAAAGTTTGCTTACTTGCAAAATACGAGCTAGCCAGCCCTCGCCCCAAGTGTAACTTTTGAGCTTAAGACTTTCACAAACCATTTCCAATCCTTGTAACGATCCCCGCGCCCACGCAAATGGGTATATCGCCGCAATGAGTTCCAATCGCGGTGACCAGATACACTCGAAACCCTCGGAATATCCCAGTCCATTTCAAACAGCCGACTCACTCCCTCATGGCGCAAGTCATGAAAGTGCAGATCTTCGACACCCTTCATCTTGCACGCCTTTGCCCAGGCCGTACCGACTGAGTCGGTGTTGTAAGGGAAGATCTCCGGGCACTCGCGCGGCATGCTGTGCACGATCTGCCAGGCCTCATCTGGCAGGTGGCACCAGACGTCATTGCCGATCTTCTGGCCGGGGTTCTTCATATCGCGGACCTTCACAGCCTGCCGGTGCTCATCCAAGTCTTCCCATCGAATACGGGTGATTTCATCCATGCGCCGCGTCGAGTAGATGGCAAACGCTACGACCTTGGGCATATGGATGACTGTCGGCCTGCGCTGCAGCATCTCGAAGAAGTGCTCGAGCACCAAGTCAAGCTCGTCCAGCCCAGGGCGACGATCCCGCTCGCGGCTCTTGAGGTTGTACCCGAACTGCTTCAAGACCAATCGAGCATCCGACATCGCCTGAGGATCGATCTCATAACCCCACGCCGCCCTGGCCAGCGACAGTACCGAGCCCAGATGCGCCATATCGTTGCCGGCCGTCTGGGGCTTGACCCCTCCGCCCTCGGTACTCATACGCCAAAGCGCATAGTCCACAAGTACCTGCTGGGAGATGTCGGAATCGACACTTTCCCCAAGCGGGCTGCGCTTGATAGCTTCCAAGGTGCGCCGCTTAGTTTCCCCGAGAGGCCGGGCTTTCTCGGCCTCGACCAGATAACGATCGATCATGTCCTTGACCTTGTGCCCCACACGACTGGCGCGCTCAATCGCACCAGGCTCTGCCAGCTCCGTCTCCCGTCGCTTCGCCCAGGCCACGGCGGCCTGTTTCCGGGCGAACGTCTGGCTCTCTTGGTAGACTGTGACTTTGTCGCGGTTGATGCGAATCTGAGCGGTGTAGCTGATAGTGCCATCGGCTTTCTTGCGTGGTCTGATCGTTGCCATAGTAGTTGGTACACGTCATTGGTCGATTGGTACATTGTACCAAGCGCTTGGTAGAAACGCCGCAAAACCCCCGGAAATCGGTAAGAAACACGTTGAACGAAAACACCACAAAATTAGACGCTAAGCCAGAAAATACGCGCCCTGAGCCCTCCCGCCGCTTCAGCGTTGCGCCGATGATGGATCGGGTCGATTAATCGGGAAGGCCCAGTAAATACGGGGCCAAAATGATGCTTGAAGATTTGCTAAAGCAAAAATTCAGCAAGGAAGGTAGGATGACCATCGAAATGGTCATTTTTTAGGCAGGAAAACAGTGGCACTCCGGTCTGCCACTGCAGGTGTTTCTCACGGCCTCCGGATGCCGTCAATCACAGCCTCGCACGCCAGCCCCGCTATTCGACTTCGCTCAAGCGCTTTCGCGAGGTCTCCCGCCATTCGGTCAGACTCTTCAAGCAATCCCCCGAGCACCACGACGGCAGAGGTTCCTGCCTTGCGCTGCTGGGCAGCGATGGTATCGCAGGTAGCTCGGTGCCCGGCGCGCAGTCGGGAGATTTCCCCGCGCAGCCCACTAGCAGCAGACTCAGCAGTAGCGGCGCGGCCTTGGGCCAGTTCCAGTTGTTGTCGTGCACTCTCACCCTCCTCATCCGCCACGGCCTGGCGGCGATGTTCTTCAGTTCTGGCCTGGACCGCGGCGCGCCGGTCACGCTCAGCCACCTCCAGGCGGTAGTCGGACAGTTCGCCGCGGGCAGTGCCGGTCTCGCCCTGGGCAACCACCACCCGGTACTGCTGGCCGCCGGCGACCAGCACCAGAGCGACCAGCCACCAGCACCAGGCCGGTACCGCAGCAACCCAGCTCACGCAGCCTCCAGGAACAGCTCTCGCTCAGCGGCGCGCCGGCGTACCAAACCCTGAAGTACCTTGCCGCCCGCCTTGTTCCAGCGCGGGAATTGCTCCGCAGCGCCGGCATAGTCACCAGCATTGAGCAGTCGACGAAGCGTGGACGACTCAAGGTTGGCAGCGCCCAGGTTGTAGGTGAAGCAGATCAGCGCATCCCACTGGTTCTGATTCAGTGGGGCAGTCACCAGGCGCTGAACCTCCGGCTCGAACCGCTGCACATCGTTCAGCAGCATGCGCTCGGCCTGATCCTTGGTGATTGTCATCCCGGTCTTCACGCCTCGGGTAGCACCGTAGCCGATGGTCCAGACGCCCACGGCATCCTGATAGGCCTGCAGGCGCAGTCCTTCGAACGACTTGATCAGGTTCAAGCCGCGTTGCGATGTACGCATGTGTTTTCTCCAGGAAAAAAATACCCTCAACTGGTCGGGCATTGGGTAGGATCTGAAGCAGCTGCTGCTGGGTGATTGGCATGGATTTCACATGACAACACCTATTCGGTTAATAGGCTCTTGGAGCATTTGGCTCAGACAATCGACATCCAATCGCTAAAAAACATGATTCACGACAATTAAAAAGCGCATAGAAAGCGCCTCACAAATGGAAATTGACATGAGTTATCAGGCGCCAGAGAGACGATTTGAGTTCATACACTTATTGCGAGGAATCGCTCCAATACTTGTCATATGGGCGCACCTCGCCGACTGGTGGCCTACTGCGCAAGGTATTCATTGGGCCGGACAAGACATATGGACAGACTATGTCGTTAACCCTCTACGCCTTTCACAATTCGGCGGCCACCTAGGCGTAGTAATATTCTTTATAATTAGCGGCTTCGTTATAACTCACGCCTCACTAAGAGAAAGCAGAACCGAATTCTTCACAAGAAGACTCTTCAGGCTGGCTCCAATGCTAGTCCTATCCATTCTGCTTACTGTTTTAGCTGTAAGACTGAGCCAGTACTGGGGGCTTCCGAAGCCAATAGGCTCCGAAACCATAAAGCCACTGGACATATTTCTAAATATTACTCTGCTCTCTTGGTTTATTGGAACCCCCTGGGTATTGAGTGTGGCATGGACGCTATTGATTGAGGTTGCCTTCTACACAGCCGTTTTGCTTGCGATCCCTCTTAGGGATAGACACGTTACATCGACGTTTGTAATCCTTGCAATTTGCGTTTCGATGATCATCCCAATTCAGATGTTTTTTGACGCAAGCCAATACCTCGACAGGATCATCTATCTTCCTTTCCTTATATTCGGGCGCTGCCTCTACTTCCTCAGAAAAAATCCATCATGGAAGTGGACTGTAATTTCCGCAATATGCATTGCCACTTTCTTCGGCCTGCACATTATGAGATTTGGAACAACCCTATGGACTGATAGCTACCCACCAATAACCACTTATGCAATTGCGATAATTGCATTTATTACATGCATGTATGCACCCATCAAAAGAACGCCACAGCCATTCAGGTGGCTGGCAGACATTAGCTACTCTGCCTATCTTATACATCTTCCCGCTGGATCAGTTCTGCTTGGAGCCTTGACGCACTTTGGCTTCCCATTCTATTCCGCATTCTTCATTGCAGTCGCTATCTGCCTCGGCCTTTCAACCATCACATTCAAGACAATTGAAAGGCCTATGCAGAACTTCGGACGCTCGCTAACTACAGGAATGAGAGATAAAAGTTCTGCGGGAGGTGCAGACGGAAGGCTGCCTCGTTGATGAGGCTTGGTCAGCCATCGGAGGGCGCTACCGGCCATTCGATTTGAGCCGGGTACTCCGCCTGCAACTCAATTCTGTTCAGGGCTACTCGGTACTGCTTCCACGACGTTAGCAGTACCTTTTCGGAATCCGCAGCATCACCAAGGTCAACCGCATCCTGGAGCGGTGCCACCATTGCGGCAGCTATCTGCATGCGATAGGTCTTCTCGGCAGAAGCCTCTGCCACCAGCTGCTCATGGGACGGCGCCGGCGCATCGATCCACGCCGGCAGCCCGTCTGCTCCCCCGGCGCGCACCTTCCCCACCGGAGCAGGAGTGATGGCGAACTCCTGGAACACCTCGTCCGAGGCCTGGACGCAGTCCTCTGGCCAATTGCCCGCCTGCTCGTAAACATCCCGCAAGGAGTCATCCAGGAAGGCATTCAGTAACTTGCTGTAGTAGTAGGACATGTCAGTACCCCAACGCGAAGGCAGCAACGGCAGCAACGCCGGTGTTCACTACGGTTTGAATGGTGGTCAGTGACGGCGGAGAAACTACCGCTGCATACTGAATAAGTGGGCCGCCAGGTACTGAGACAGTTGACCATTCAATAAGAACCGACGTTGGAAACGCAATCGGGAAATTGTCAACCTTGCCGCCAGTGCCAACACCGGTTTGAGTAACCCACTGCAAGATAAGCACTCGCTTGAATCCGCCGACGCTCACTGGAAATTTTACATAACCAGTAGCAGAGAAAAGGCAAGGGAAGTCAGAGACGTTGACGGCATGCCTGACCTGAGTTGGTGCGGCTACCTGCAATGCGCCACCAGTGCTGGACACCAGCACCCATGAGCCACCACCGATAGATGTGTTGTATTGCAACCACACATCACCGCCAGAGATAATTTCTCCGCCCTGCAACGGAGCGTGCGCGCCACCGACTATGTCCTTAGCGCCAAGCCCGTTAGGATTGAAAGTACATGCCCCAGTGTTCGCAATGGAAGCCTTGTACTTAATTACCATGCCATCATTGAGCGCAGTTACTGGAGGGCTTAGTGTTGCCGTATGCGCGTTCGCAGTACCTCCACCAAGCACATACGTTCCGATACCTCTCCGGAATAAATTGAGTAATGCGTCAAAATTTTGCGACGACCCAACCTTGTCCACATTTCCGTTTGGCGCTATTCCTGCCGCTGAAAGAAGCGACTGGAAAAAACCTTCCTTATCGTTAGCCCAATCTTTCTCAAGATAAGATCCATCTTTGGCGACCGGCGTGGTTCGATTCTTGAATGAACCTTGTGGATAGTCAGAAGATGGATTTCCGTATCGACCTGGGTAACGCTCGTTAAGCTTGAGTGACATTTTAAGCTCCTGTATATCCTGCAAATTCTGCTTCTTCGTCACCGAACTCGGCATCCATATCGCCAAACTCGACCATTCCGAAACCTTCAAGGAAGCCGTTAAACCTAACTGCCTGTGGCTTCGGTACGAGCCCTTCGTTCAGTAGAGCGAATCTCTCAAGGTTGGTTATCTGTCCATAAAATTCGATGCTGAACGACATGTCTTCACCATCCGTAACGCGCAGTACTTCGGCATTCGGTAGAAGGAAGTTCATGCCATACAGAATGTTTTCTATGGTGGCGTCACCGTTGTTCTTGACGATTTTCGCCTTTATCACCAGCCGGTAGAGCTCATCCGATAGAACCCCGTCCTGGCTGATGGTGAGCGCGCTGAACATGGCGTCATCATCACCGAACTCAGATCCATCGGTCAGGTCGAATAGTCCAGGATTGAGCGGGGTTGTACCTACGAAGCTTCTAGGGGCGACAACTATTCGACCGATGGTGTTCAGCTGTTCGCCTTCAGCGCTATCGATGTCATAACTATTTCGAACTGCCTCTGCTGCAGCTTCAATGCTGCCGCCCATCTCTCTAGCAATGGCGTACCATGCCACTGCCTTAGGCTTGTTCTGGTATTGAGCGTATATCCTGTCAGGAATGTTCATCAGGTCACCGTCACGTTGACGTTGGCGGATGTCCATCTCGACATCTGGTTGTAGGCAATCGCCAGCGTCCCTGTCGATCCATTTAGGTTTGACAAGGCGATGTTGATGTAGCTATTCCCATACGCGCCGATCACTTTGTTGACAGGGGTCAGAGCCGTGCTGAACGGGACAGATTCACCAATATCGAAGCCCGTGATCTTGAATCCAACATCCGCTGGGATAAGCTCACCCTGTGCGAACTCGACGACCGCGTCCTTGATCTCCTGATCAATGGTCGATGGAAGCGTGCCGTCGCTGACCAGGGTTATATTGAGAATCGCGTCGACGTATATAGGTCGGCTTGCCTTGATTACCTTCTTGTTGGCTGGGTAGTTGGGCGAAGTAACCTCGACCGAAAAAGGTGTTCCCGCCTGATACAGCCGCGCGCCAGGATTTTTTTTCAGATATATCGCCATGGCGACATCGGAATCTGTGCCGCCATCAATGATGGGGGCAATCGAGTGCGCCGGGAGACCATAGGGGTTATCAGCAGATACAGCAGCGCTGTTTGTGTCGTTCTCGTAGATCTTCGCCCGACGAACTCCAGCTACACCGAACAGTTGACCCAACATTGAATCAATCTGGTTGTTGCCAGGCTTTCCCACGGCAGTCGCGCGAGTGACGCGCAGCTGCTCATCGGTCTGGGCGTCAGTGCCTGGCGTTGCTGGTGCAGTGTTTGTTGCGGAAGAAAGCCCTGCGACCACGTCGACTATCCGGGTGATCGTCCCTGCGTCCGCCTGCGTCGGCCCGACAACCGTGCAGGTAGCATTTACCGTCGCGCTTCCAGATGAGTCAGCCGTCACCGTCTGGTCGATTGACCACCGGCTGCCGTTGATTGTCGACTCGAATCGAGTTCCAGAGATTATTACGGTACCAGGTGTGGCCGTCAGTGTAAGGGCTACGCTGGATCCTGATCCGCTCGATCGTGTGGTGCCGGTCAGCGAACAGACGATATCAAGGTCTGTCCTCTTTGCCTTGTTCGGGTCTTTGGAGTTGTATGCCTGCTGCAGGGTCTCGTCGAGCGCGTAGAAAATCTCCGCGTCGTGCGCCATCTTGAGGCCGTCAGGTGTTGACGGGTCAAGGTTCCACAGCGGGTCGATATCGATGTAGAACTGGCGCTCTTGGGCAAACCATTCATTTTGAGTCTGCAACACGTAGCCGGTCGAAGTCAGGCTAGCCATTCAGTGTTACCTCTTCCAGACCGAACTCGGTAAGAATCCCAGCAGTTACGCTGTAGGTGCGGTTGTTGATGTCGAAATCCGCAGAGAAGCTGGTGAGGCGCACGACGCCTTGAGTGTTTGCGATCCGCGCCCGCAGCGCCGCTTCGGCAGCAGATAGGCTGGCGAATTTGCCGAGAATTTGTTCGTACCACGGCGTGCCGTCGGTGACGTCGCGAAAGTATTCGCCCAGGAAGAGGCGAAGCCTTGTCAGAACGGTCTGAGCAATTTCTGACTTTCCGCTTATGAACTGCTGCCCACGCGTCACGATGTCGCCAGTTTCGTCGTCTAGTCTGCGTACGGTCATATGATCGGCCCATCCGAGATTTGGTTGCCGCGCGTAACGCCGGTGGTCCTGTGGGTATCCAGCGATATGCCAGCGGCAGTGATTACGTCACCGCCGGGCGTGATCTTCAGGCCGTTAATTAAGAAAGTTCCATCAGCCTGAAGCTGAAAGCTTCCTGCGCCGTTCTGCATGAGGGTCGTTCCATCTGGCAGCACATCAAACTTCGCGACACCGTTATCCATGGAGATGCTGTTGTCGTTTTTCAGCCAAACAAACTGGGCACCAGCCTTATTGCGCAGACGCACCCCATTGTTTTGAAAGTCTGGAAGAGCATGAGGCTTTGACCTGAATCCGGGCAGGAACATGGCATCCTGCATGTTATGGAAGCGTCCAACCGGGTTCGAGGCGATACCGCCACTCTGCACCCACCCGTCAATGCAGCGCTGAGAGAAAAGGATGTCGCCCTCGCAGCCTGGGTCGATCTGGTACTCCATGCAATAGTCGCCGCCCGGGAAGTGCACAGGAACCTCGATGATCGGCGGGACGGTGAACTCCGCGCCGTTAATGTCCACTCGTAGAACGCCGACTTGTAACTGGGCTAGCTGGGTTTCCGCATCGAAAGTCAGAACGTGCCCAGGTATAGACGTGCAAACCCCTTTCATAACTTCACGAAAGGCGTCACGAAGCATCTTGGCCTGTTTTGCGCGGCCTTCTGTTCTAACCATGCGAACCTCTTGATCTCGTAGCGTTGGCGATAGATCAGCGCACGAACTGCTGTCCTCGCATGTAGGCGGTGTTCACCGATGCGACGGCCTCACCGCGGGTGATTTTCCCGTCACGATTTACATCGAGACCTGAGTTCGCTGCGTACTCGCGCTGGTATGGTCCGGTGTCTCGCTCCCACATGACATAGGAGTCAGGGCGCCCTATAGCGGCCGGCCATAGCACGGCAAGATAGGCGTCGCCGAGGTTACGGATTCTTCCCGCGTAGGTCTGGTAGTAGGACTCGACATAGTCGAGCTGGCGCACCGCCGTCATGCGCGCAAGCTGAGCCGTAGTGGTACCCAGCCCAACCGCAGTCGGCTCAATGAACTGGATAAGGCCTGTGGCCGAGCTGCCTGGGTTGCGAGCCGCGGGGCTGAATGTGTATCCAGTTTCGAAGCCCATCACAGCCATTAACCAGTTCGGGTCTATCGACTGCCGTCCTGCAATATCCCGTGTCTTTACCCTGAACGCCTGGTCAACCCTTGCACCCCAGATCAGCTTACCGTTCTCGGGGGTGGCAGATTGCATCAGCGGAGGCGTTGTGCCGGCGCGCAGTCCGTCGATTTCAGTCTTCCACACATCACCATGCGAATCGCCCGAGTGCTTCAGCGAGAAGACGTTGTATTCGCCGTTCGCGCTGGCATCCCCACTGATTTCCGACACATAGAGATTGCCGGTGTTGAACGTGGCGAACTCACTTTCAACGTTTATCTTCCCATTGATTCGCAGGGACGGATTTAGCTGGACAGATACGAACACGCCCAGGCCATCCGGGCCTCTAGACACTTCAGGGATACCGATCATCCCGCTGAACTGGTCGACCTGTACAGGGCTCGCAATGCGGGGAAGTTCAGGTTTCGTAATGACGATGCGACCGCGATCCTGCATCCAGTCGAACTTGTAGGCATAGGAAAGATCAGCGAATGCTGAAGGGATGTCACCATCAACCACAAGTCCAGAGGCAAGCGGCTTGGCGTCGGCGAACTGACTGTTGTCGATGTCAATCGGCAGCGGCCACGCCCTGGCCAGGGCGCGCAATACCTCCTCGACCCTCGTGCCAACCCCGAACGAGATCTGTGCAGAAGCTCGGTCAATAGCCGGCTGCCCAGACCGGCAGATCAGGCGCGTGATGATCTCTGGCGCACCTGGCTCGCGCTCCCTCAGTGAGTTGGTAACGTAGCCAGTGAAAACCGCGTCGATGTTATCGGTATATCCAGCGCGGAAGACGATGCTTGACCCCTGGGGAATCGTCGATAACTTATTTGCGTTATATAGCCTGATGTCTGCGAACGAGATCGCATCTCCCGGAGAAATGTCGATATCGAATAGGCATCTGAACTGCCGCCGACCTACCTGCTCGGACATGTACGGCTGCCCATTGATGTCCACGGACCATGCTCGCTCTCTCATGCGCTCACCGGGGGAGGTACCCATACTAGATGGTTGTCAGTTCCGAGGTTGTCGAGGGTAACGTCGCTTCCGGTAAATACAAGCTGCCCGATTCCAGTCCGATAGCTCTGGATCACATCGCTACCTGGCTCGAGCATTGCCCCAGAAACAATTCGACTACCATCGCGCAGCAGATTCATTGACCAAGCTGGAAGGTCCAGGTACGAAATGAAGTCCACTTCGAAGTCGATCAAGTTGTCGCCAAGCTGCACAGAGAACCGCTGGTGGGCGTTGGCCGCGCCTGACCTTAAAGGGATCACGTACATCAGAGTACTCCATCAAGGATATCGTTGACGGCGCTCGACACGGCATCGTTGGCTTCTTTTGCGATCGCCTGGCCGCGCTTGATCGCCCTGGATAGAGCGCTTTGCGAGGGGTCACCCTCCCGCAACTGCGGAATTGAACACTCCGTATCCCGAGCGATCCTGTCTAGCTCAATAACCTCCTGGAGCTCGACAACAAACTCAAGACCACCTTCATTGCGTGGCTCTTTAGTCCGCGACAAGCGGGTTATGGCCATGTTCTTAAGCAGGATGTCACCGGCGTCTATGTCGAAAGGGTCAGCTGACTGCATCAACCAGATCAGGAAGTCCAATGTGGTGCTTGCCCTGGTCTGATCGCTGCCGGCCAAGAAGCCAGCAGATAGGCCAGCTATCGTAGAAACAATTGGATTGCTGGTGATGTTCGATAAGGCCCCTCCTAGGAAGTCAGTCAGTTGAACCTTGACCGGGTTGTTGCTGATAGATCCAGTCATCGTCCATTTGAACGGGTTGAGGATCCTGTGATCAGAGATTCGAACACCCGACTCGATCGGAAACGACGTGATCGTTACAGACACATCCAGGGTGTCTTCAAGAACTGCATCGAATGAGTAGCCGGCAATCGTTGGAGCCTGACGGGTGAAGATATTGACGATACTCAAGGCTATCGCTCCGTGGTCGTTGCCAGGTCACTCAACGTCTCGTAATTCTGGCGCTCATTCACCTGCATGATTTTGCTTTCTAGAGCCTGCCCGTCGAGCTGGATGGTCATGTCTAGGTTGTTTTGCACCTTTAATGGAGCTCTGGTAAGCGCTCCCGCCAGCGCCTCGGCGCTGGCTTGGCGGTCCTCATTTTTCGCGTCCCGGTCAACCGCCGGCACACTGTCGATGACACCTATGTCTCCGTAGACCTCTGATTTTTTTAGCTGAATGTGATCGTAGCCTGGCATGGGATCTGCGCGCTCATCGCCTTGAGGCCATATGCTGCGCTGTTCAGGCGGCGAAAGCTGAGGCGACGCCCGATCTTCGGCGAGGTAACCGGCATCCTGTGCCTGTTCTCTATGATCGCGATCTCCTGGCGCGAACACCTCGTTGATCAACTGCAGTGGACTTTTTATCGCCTTCAGCCCGGTAATTTCTTTCAGCCAGTCGTCGAACTCACGGGAAGCCTGGCCGTAGCCTGGTAGCTTGCCGTTCAAGTACTCGCTCAGCTCGCTTGCGCCTATTGCGCCACCGACAGTCGCTAAGCCAAACGTGCCAGCAGATGAGGCTGCGCCACCAACAGCGCCCAAGCCAATCTTTGAGGCGGCAACTCCGGCCAGCGACGCCCCCGCAGACAAGCCTACTGCTGCGGTTGCACCGTCGTTCTCTGCTGCATAGTCGATGGCCTTAGAGATGCCTTCTCGGTTGTTCTCAATCAGCTTGTTCAGCCAATTGCTCGCGCCGATGAGGCTGGGGAGGAACTTGTCCGCCAGCTCATTGCGCACGCCTTCGATGACAAGGCCCAGCTCTGCCGAACTCTCGCGTAACTTCCTGCTGTTCTCGGTAAGGCCATCAAGGTCGCCGGCCAGACCATTTGCCTTTTTGGCCAGGCTGTCCAGCTGATCAGCTCCGCCCGAAAGAGCTCTGAAGGTCGCATCAGACAGGCCAAGCGCGTTTTGCACTTGAGCCCTCTGCCCCTCATCCAGGCGAGGGATCATGTCGGACAGAGCCCGCATGAACTCCTCGCCGGTGTTGGTCTGGTACAGCGAGCTGACGTCAATTCCGGCGGTGGCCAGGTCGCCCACAGGACCAGCATCACCCTTCAGGCGCAGGTTGTTCTGTATTTCCTCGAAGCGGGTGATTGCCTCAAGGGCCTCGCTCACCTCGCCACCCATCAGCCGTACGGATCTCACCGAGCAGCGCCAGGCGCGCTACCGGCACGAGCTGCCGCTGATCGAAGCGTTCCGCGATGGCCTGGGCCAGGTGGCGCGGATCATGGCCCACCTGCCCTGCCTGATGATCTTCGACGACCACGACATCACCGATGACTGGAACCTCTCGGCGCAGTGGGAACAGACCGCCTATGGCCACCCGTTCTCGCGGCGCATCATCGGCAACGCGCTGCTCGGCTACCTGCTGTGCCAAGGCTGGGGCAATGACCCGGATACCTGCACGCCGCTGATCGAGCAGTGCCAGCGCTTTACGCAGCAGCGCACCAGCCAGGATGAACTGATCGGCGAGCTGCTGCGCTTCCAGGGTTGGCAATACGAGCTGCCCAGCAACCCGCCGCTGCTGGTGCTGGACACCCGTACCCGCCGCTGGCGCAGCGAAAGCAACCTGGGCAAGCCGTCGGGCCTGCTCGACTGGGAGGCGCTGTGCGAGTTGCAGCAGGCGCTGATCGATCACCCTTCGGCGGTGATCGTGTCGCCGGCGCCTATTTTCGGGGTCAAGCTGATCGAAACCGTGCAACGGGTATTCAGCACGCTGGGTTACCCGTTGCTGGTGGATGCCGAGAACTGGATGGCCCACCGCGGCGCGGCGCAGGTGATCCTCAACATCTTCCGCCACTCGCGCACGCCGGGGCACTACGTTGTGCTATCGGGCGACGTGCATTACTCGTTCGTCTATGAGGTGCTGATCCGCCACCGCCAGCGCAGCCCGCACCTGTGGCAGGTGACCAGCAGCGGCATCAAGAACGAATTCCCCCGGCGCCTGCTGGATGTGCTCGACCGGCTCAACCGCTGGCTGTATTCACCGCGCTCGCCGCTCAACTGGTTCACCCAGCGCAGGGAGATGGAGGTGGTGCCACGGGTGCCCAGCCACAGCAAGGCCGGTGAGCGGCTGTGGAATAGCGCGGGGCTGGGGCAGGTGTTTTTCGACGAGCAGGGGCGGCCGGCGCGGGTGTATCAGCTCAATGCCGATGGGGCGGCGGCGACGGAGTTTGTGCGGCGAGGGTGAACTAATGGAGGTTTGTGGCGGATTTGCCGGCCTCTTCGCGGCTAAAGCCGCTCCTACAGAGATCGCGCTGCGTCTGTGGGAGCGGCTTTAGCCGCGAAGAGGCCTGGATCAGGAACGCTCCAGCGCGCTCACCAGGTCGTGGAACGCCTCGCGGTTGGAGTCGTTCAGGCCCATGAGGATCTTGTGCGCCTCCAGCACCTTGGAACGCACCACGTCTTCGCTCTGGTCCTGGGACGGCAGGTCGGTCAGGCACTCGGGGCATGGCACCGGGCGGTCGACGATGTTGAACACCTGGTCGAAGCCCATGGACTGCAGCAGGCGCGAGATGTCCGGGTTGGTGGTCACCACGGTCGGCAGCAGGCCGATTTTCTGCCGCGACAGGATCGACAGCTTGGCCAGCAGGCCCAGCGTGGTGCTGTCGATGCTTTCGGTTTCGGTCAGGTCGATGACGATGGCCGAGAAGTTCAGCGCAGTGAAAATCTTCTCGATCGTCGCATCCAGCGCCGAACACAGGGTCAGGCGCACTTCACCGACAAATTTCAGAACGAAGGTGCCGTTCTGTTCGGCGAACTGGATTCTACCGGTACTCATTCAAGGTTCCTGCTCAACACCAATAGGGCGATATCATCCGGCATCTCCCCAAGCGTAGCCAATTCGAATCGTTGGCGCAGCCCCTCCAGGCTGCCCCCCGCTTCCTTGACGATCTCCGGCAAGGTCGCTTCCTTATCTTTGAGTGTGCCCCCTGGCAAAAGGTCCAGAATGCCATCGGACATGAGCGTGAGGCTGAACTGCGGTGGCAGCTCCAGCACCAGGTCCTGGTAGCTGGCCTCATCGAACAGCCCCACTGGCAGGCCGCGGCCTTCCAGGTAGCGGACTTCACCCGGGGTGTACAGCACCGGCAACGGCAAATGGCCGCCGACGCTGTAGGTGAGCAGGCCGGTTTCCTCGTCGATGACGCCACCGACCATGGTTACATGCTTGCCCAGCTTGCAGTTGATCAGCCCGCGGTTGATGTGGCTGAGCACTTCCGAGGGCTTGAATTCGCGCACCTTGCTACCGCGCTTGAATTCGAACAGCAGCCGCGTGGTCATGAACTTGAGCAGCACGGTGACGAACGCCGACGACGCGCCATGGCCGGAAACGTCTGCCAGGTAGAACGCAATGCGCCGGTCATCCACACGGAAGTAGTCGGCGAAGTCGCCCGACAGGTACAACGACGGGATGATCTGGTGCTCGAAGGTGTATTCGCCCGCGACCCAGGGGTTCTCGGGCAGCATGTTCATCTGCACCTGGCGCCCGGCGGTCTGGTCTTCCTGCAACAGGTGCAGGCTGGCCTCGAGCTCGCGGTTGGCGGCTTCCAGCTTGTCGCGGTAGCGCTGGTTTTCCAGCACCAGGCGCGAGCGGTCGAGCGCGCGGCGCACCGAGTGCTCGAGCACGGCGAGGTCTTCAAGCGGCTTGATCAGGTAATCGGCGGCGCCAAGGCGCAAGGCCTCGACCGCGTCGCTCATGACACCGGCACCGGACACCACGATCACCGGCAACTGCGGCGCGCGCTCGCTGATCTGGCGGATCAGTTCGAGGCCGCCCATCTGCGGCATGCGCAAATCGCAGATCACGAGGTCGGGCTGGTGTTCTTCGAAGACCTGAAGGCCCTGCTGGCCGTTCCCGGCCTGGAGGACGCTGAAGCCACTGTCTTCCAGATAGGCGGCGAGGCTGGCACGGACCACATCGTCGTCATCGATAATCAGCAGCGTTGCACTGGTTTTCTGCATGTGGGCGAACGGCGCCGATTTGGGTTGGCGTAGCGGGCGGCGGCAAGCCGGCGCGAAGCTACTGGAATACTGTGTGATCACTCACTCTCTGAGTTGTAGGACAAGAAGACTTGCCCGGCAAATAGCAGTGGTGCCCTGTAAGGCGCAGACGGTACTCCCATCCGCCGGGCGTTTCAAGCACACAAGGGTCGAGTGCTGCGCCGTAATCACTGGTGGTTATTAAGGGCCCTGATTCGCACACTGTTATGCATATCCGCAGGCCCTGCCCTGCTCTGCAACTGGCGATTGCCGATGCAATTTGCCCGGACGTATGATCGGCTCTACTGCCTGCACAGCGGCGCAACCCGATGGAAAGGACCGAGCATGCACCTGACGCCTGACAGCCACAGTGAAAAACGCGATTTCATCCGCATGCGCATCGACACCGAGGTCAGCCTGCTGCATGAGGGCCAGGTGATCGCAGCGGTCTGCCTCGACCTCTCCAGCAGCGGGATGCAGGTGCAGGCGCCACAGCGCTTCCAGGTGGGCGACCGCATTGAAGTGCGCATCGACTCCGACCACCCTGCCCTCAAGGGCCTGCATGCCAGCACCGAGGTGGTGTGGATCGCCGACCAGCCGGGCGGCGAACAGAAGTTCGGCCTGCGCATCCTGGCCATGCACTGAGCGCAAGACGCAAAAAGGCGACCCGAAGGTCGCCTTTTTTCACATCGACACAGCTTAGAAGTCGTCTTCGACTTCGCCATCCTTGACCTTGAACTCGCGGTTCTGCAGGTAGGCGTTGCGGATGAAGATGTACTTGTCGCCCTGGATCAGCTTCTCGGCAGGCAACAGGCTGGCACGGGTATCGATCACGTCCAGGGCGAAGATCGAGTTGCGCGTCGGCACGTGGTCGATATAGCGGTAGGGTTCGGTGTAGGTGTCCGGGTACTTGGCCAGGCCGTCACGCACGGTGCTTGGGCCAAGCAGCGGGATGACCACGTAGGGGCCGCTGGGCACGCCCCAGTAACCGAGGGTCTGGCCAAAGTCTTCGTCGCTGCGTTGCAGGCCCATCTTGGTGCCGACATCGAAGAAGCCGCCCAGGCCGAAGGTGGTGTTGACGATCAAGCGTGCAGTGTCGACACCCGCCGCGTGCGGCTTGAGCTGCAGCACGTTGTTGGCCAGGTTGGTCACATCACCCAGGTTGCGGAAGATGTTGTGGATGCCATCTTCGAGGAACTGCGGGGTGACGGCCTGGTAACCCTGGGCCAGGGGTTTGAGGGCGTAGGTATCCAACACATCGTTGAACTTGAAGATCGGTCGGTTGACCGTCTCCCACGGGTCGTCCTCGGTGGCCGCCTGGGTGGCTGCCACGGGCGCCAGCAACAGGCTGGCGCAGACACAGGCCTGGGTGAGTCGCTCGATCACTCCGGCACCGATCCTACGCATAGATGTTTCTCCATCGGATTTCAGGGCGGCAACGGCCCTGGGCGCGCTGCGAACAAGGCGCCAGTATAATGGCTCGCTGGCTGATAAACAGCTTTACATATATTTGCTCAACATTTTGTGAACAACTGTTGCAGTCATCGCTCGGTAACAAACGCTGGATAGCCTGCAGGGTATTTCAGGGAAGTTGCCATGCAAGACGCACCTGCCTTCACTGCCGTGCTGTTCGGCCTGCGTGGCTGCCTGGTCCAGGCCAGCAACGGCAGCCCCCTGCCCGCCCCCGGCGCCCTGGCCTCGCTGGCCAGCCTGCGCGCCCGGCAAGTGCCCTGCATCTGGCTCGACGAAGTCAGCGCCAGCGCGGGCAAACGCCTGACCAGCGTGCTCCCTGCCTGGCTGCCGGGCCAGCCCAGCAACGGCTGCAAATGGCCGGCGCCCGATGCCTGCTGGCACGCCCTGATGGCCCTCGAAAGCCAGCAACTGGAAGGCTGCGTGCTGATCAGTGGCGAGCCGCTGCTGCTGCAGTCGGGCCTGAACGCCGGGTTGTGGACCGTCGGCCTGGCCGCCTGCAGCCCATCCTGTGACCAGGCCTCAAGCCAATGGCAGGCCATGAGCCAGCAGGAGCAGGAGCGCGCCCGCGGCAAGGCCACGCTCGAGCTGTTCGGCCTGGGCGTGCATTCGGTCATCGACCACCTGGAATCCCTCGACACCTGCCTGTCGGACATCGCCCTGCGCCGGCACAAGGGCGAAAAACCCTGACACATCCGCTTTGACGCGGGTCATGCAAAGCACCGGCAGGTGGATTACGCTAGAGGTCAGGCACGAACCTTTACCATTGCGCCGAGGTCCATGCCTTGCCAAGCCATTGATGGAGAACGAACAATGCCTGCCCGCGAACTGCAAGAGCGCCTCAACAGCCTGCGCGAGCAACTGGACCGCAACGTGCCGCTTTCGGAAGAAGAGCTGGCCAACCTGCATGAAGAAGCCCGGCAGATCGAGGCTCAACTCAAACTTGAGGAAGCCACGCCAGACAACAACCTGGTGGATGGCGTGAACCTCGCCATCGAACGCTTCGAGGCCGACCACCCCGACCTGACCGCCACCCTGCGCAGCATCGCCAATTCGCTGCATAGCATGGGGATCTGATCCTTCAACTCCATTGGGGCTGCGTTGCAGCCCTTTCCGGCCGGTCCGGCGCCCCGGCAAGGCCGCTCCTACAGGGACAACGCGATACCTGTAGGAGCGGCCTTTTGCCGCGAAAAGGGGCGCAACGCGCCCCCAATCCCTTACTGCCGAACCAGTCGCAGGTTCTGCGGGCTGATCGCCCGGGTGCTGCGGTAAGGGTTGATATCCAACCCACCTCGGCGCACATACCGCGCATACACGGTCAGGTGCTCCGGCTGCAGCAGCTTCTTCAAATCCAGGTAAATGCGCTCGACGCACTGCTCATGGAAATCGGCATGCTGGCGGAAGCTGATCAGGTAGGTCAGCAGGCTGGCGTGATCCAGCGCCCGCCCCTTGTACTCCACCACCACACTGCCCCAGTCCGGCTGGCCGGTCACCGGGCAATTGGACTTGAGCAGGTGGCTGTGCACGGTCTCTTCCACCACGCGCTCTGCAGAGCAGTGCAGCAGCTCAGGCTGTGGCTGCTCGTAGTTGCTGATGGTGATATCCAGCGCATCGATGCACTGGCCCGGCAAGGCGGTCACGCCCTGAGCTTCGACTTCAGCCAGGGTGCGGACCTTGACCAGCACCGGCTTGCCGGCAGCGCCGGACAGGTCTTTCTCGAGGCAGGCCTGCAGCTCGGCCACCGAGGCGAACACGGTCTGGTTCAGCGAGTTGAGGTACAGCTTGAACGACTTCGACTCGATGATGTTCGGCGAGTCGCAGGGGATGGCGAACTCGGCGATGGCCACCACCGGCTTGCCCGACGGCAGCAGCCAGGACAGCTCGAAGCAGTTCCAGAAGTCCACCCCCTGCCACGGCAGAGCCTCGCCACTGACCCCCAGTTCGGCCCACTTGGCCAGGCGCGGGATGGGGAACAGCAGCGCGGGGGTGTAGGTGGCGATGTATTCGCTGGACTTGCCCAGCGGGGAGTGTTCGGCGGCGGGATGCATGGAAACTGACCTGAAGGTTCGAAATGGCCCCTAGTCTACCGGTTTTGCACCCCGCCTTGGAGCGCAAGCTACTCGATGGTCAGTGGGCCGACCATGCCGGCCTGGTAGTGCCCGGGTACGTTGCAGGCGAACTCGATGGGTGCCGAGGTGCGGAAGGTCCAGGTCAACTCGGCGCGCCGGCCGGGCTGCACCAGCACGGTGTTGCCGCCGCCATGGGCGTGGCCGCCCTGGCTCATCTGGCCGTGGTCCATCTGGCCATGGTCCATGCCCTCGTGGTTCATGCCAGCGGTGAAGAGCTTGCCCTGCATCGCCACCATCTCTTTCTGGTGCTCGGCATGCATGGCCTTGTCACCCAGGTTGAACTCGTGGGGCAGCTTGCCTTCGTTGATCAGTACGAAACGTACCGTCTCACCGGCCTTGACCTTGAGGCTCTTGGGCTCGAAGGCGATGTCCTTGAGCACGACCTCGACGGTACGGGTGGCCTTGGCTGCCGGCGCCGGCTCGCCGAAGGCGAAGTGCTGCGCCTCATCGGCGAAGGTGGGCAGGCTGACCAATGCAAGGGCGGCGGTGATGAACAGGTGTTTCATGGGAACTCCGGGAACTGCAGCGAGAATGAGGCCATTCTGGAAAGCGCCGGCTGGCAGCTGGCTGACGGGAAGATTACAACTTTGTCAGCTTGGGCGGCGCACGGGATCGTCACGTATGATTTCCAGCATCGTACCTGTGGGAGCGGGTTTACCCGCGAATGCTGCGGTGAATGCGCCGACGCTTTCGCGGGTAAACCCACTCCCACAGGGCCCGCTTGACCCAGACGGAACCGTGAAAAGCCCATGAAACTGCTGATCGTCGAAGACCAGGCCAAGACCGGCCAATACCTGGCCCAGGGCCTGAGCGAGGCCGGCTTCAACACCGAGCTGGCCGGTGACGGCGAGACTGGCCAGCACCTGGCGCTGACCGGCGACCACGACCTCTTGATCCTCGACGTGATGCTGCCCGGGCGCAATGGCTGGCAGATCCTCCAGGCAGTGCGCCAGGCCGGCCTGGCCACCCCGGTGCTGTTCCTCACCGCCCGCGACGCCGTCGAAGACCGCGTGCACGGCCTGGAGCTGGGCGCCGACGATTACCTGGTCAAGCCCTTCGCCTTCTCCGAACTGCTGGCCCGCGTACGCAGCCTGCTGCGCCGCGGTGCCAGCGCCAGCCAGGACACCTGCCTGATGCTCGCCGACCTGCGCCTGGACCTGATCCGTCGCCGTGCCGAGCGCTCAGGCCTACGCATCGACCTGACCGCCAAGGAGTTCGCCCTGCTCGAACTGCTGCTGCGCCGCCAGGGCGAGGTGCTGCCCAAGTCACTGATCGCCTCCCAGGTGTGGGACATGAATTTCGACAGCGACACCAATGTCATCGAAGTGGCAATCCGCCGCCTGCGCCTGAAGATCGACGACAGCCACGCCACCAAGCTGATCCACACCGTGCGCGGCATGGGTTATGTGCTTGAAGAGCGCCAGGACTGATGCGCCGCCTGTCCCTCGGCGGCCGTCTGGCCCTGCTGTTCGCCGCCTGCACCGCCAGCGTCTCGCTGGGTGCCGGGCTGTTGTTCAGCCGCGCCAGCGAGCAGCACTTCGTCGAACTCGACCAGCAGTTGCTCAGCGGCCGGCTGTCATTGATGCGCAGCCTGCTCGAAGGCGTGGCCACGCCTGAGCAGCTGCGCGCGCGCCTGCCCCAGTTGCGCGACGAACTGAGCCACCAGTCCGAGCTGGCCTTGCGTGTGCGGGGCGCCGACGGCACAGCCTGGTTCGACAGCCGCACCGGCCTGCCGGACGAACCGCGCCAGCCGGGCCTGGCGACCCTGCATACCAGCGGCATCGACTACCGCAGCCTGAGCACCACGCTGGCAGACCGTCAGCCCAGCGCCGCGCAGCTGACCCTGTTCCTCGACATCACCCATCACCAGCACTTCCTGCAGGGTATGCAGCGCCTGATCTGGCTCACCGTCGGCCTGTCCGCGCTGGCCACCGCGCTGCTCGGCGCCTGGGCCGCGCGCCGTGGGCTCAAGCCGCTGCGGCAGATGGGCAAGGTGGCCGCCAGCGTCAACGCCCGCTCACTGACCACGCGCCTGCCGCTGGCGCAGTTACCCGAAGAGCTGGCCGAGCTGGGCGCCACGGTCAACGCCATGCTGCAGCGCCTGGATGACGCCTTCCAGCGCCTGTCGGCGTTCTCTGCCGACATCGCCCACGAGCTGCGCACGCCGCTGTCAAACCTGCTCACCCACACCCAGGTCACCCTCACCCGCCCACGCAGCCTCGAGGAGTACCGCGAAGCGTTGCACGGCAATCTGGAAGAGCTGCAGTGGATGGCCCAGCTGGTCAACGACATGCTCTACCTGGCCAAGGCCGACCACGGCCTGCTGATGCCCAGCCGCCAGCCACTGGACCTGGCGGCGGAGGTGGACGCGTTGCTGGAGTACTACGCGCCGCTGGCCGAAGACGCCGAGGTGCGGTTGCTGCGCGAGGGTACGGCGCACACTGAAGGTGACCGGCACATGCTGCGCCGGGCCCTGTCCAACCTGCTGGACAACGCCCTGCGCTTCACCCCTGCCGCAGGCCAGATCCGTGTGACACTCGAGCCCGGGCTGCGCATCGTGGTGGCCAATCAGGGGCCGGCGATTGCACCAGCATTGCTGGAGCGGCTGTTCGACCGTTTTTATCGGGCAGACCCGGCACGCCAGGAAGGCAGCAGCGAGCATGCGGGGTTGGGTTTGGCGATCACCCGCTCGATCGTGCAGGCGCATGGGGGGAGCATCAGGGCAGAGTGTGCCGATGGCTGGACTAAGTTTGTGATCGAGTTACCTGAAAGGCCTTGAACTGGGGCTGCTTTGCAGCCCATCGCGGGGCAAGCCCGCTCCTACAAGGGATCGCATTTTCCTGTAGGAGCTGCCTTGTGCCGCGAAAATCTTCAATTCAACGAGCGGTTTGAGCCTTACTCGTAACGCAGCGCCATCGCCGGCTCGATCTGCGAGGCGCGGTACGCCGGGTAGATGGTCGCCAGGAAGCTCATCACCAGGCCCGCCGTGCAGATCAGCGCCACGTCGCCCCACTGCAGCTCGGACGGCAGGCTGCTGATGAAGTAGATGTCGGAGGTGAAGATGTGCTGGCCGCTGACCCGCTCCAGCCAACCGACCACCGCGCTGACATTCAACGCCAGGGCCACCCCGAGCACACCACCGAGCAGGGTGCCGACGATACCGATCAGGCTGCCCTGGACCATGAACGTGCCCATGATCTGCGCAGGGGTGGCACCAATGGTGCGCAAAATCGCAATGTCCGCGCCCTTGTCGTTCACCACCATCACCAGGGTGGCGATGATGTTGAACGCCGCCACCGCGATGATCATCATCAACAGCAGGCCGATCATGGTCTTTTCCATCTTCATGGCGCTGAACAGGCTGCCCTGGGTGTGCGACCAGTCATCGGCGCGGTAGGCATCGCCCAGGCCCGCGGCAATGGCCTTGGACACCTGCGGCGCGGCATACAGGTCGTGCAGTTTGAGACGTACGCCCTGCACCTGGCCCGGGGCCCAACGCTGCATCTCGCCGGCATCGGCAATGTGGATGTAGGCCTGGGAGCCATCCAGCTCGGCGCCCACCTTGAAGATGCCGACCACGGTCAGGCGCTGCATGCGTGGGGTGATGCCACCCGGCTCTTTGCTGACTTCAGGGACGATCAAAGTCAGCTTGTCACCGGTATTAAGGCGGAAGCGCCGGGCCGTCAGCTCGCCGATGACCACCCCGTACTCGCCCGGCTGCAATGCTTCCAGGCTGCCCTGGACAATATGCCGGGTAACGATGGAGACCTTGCCCTCCTCGGCCGGGTCGATACCGGCAACCTGGATCGGCTGCATCGCCCCGCGGTACGACAGCATGCCTTCCATCTCGGTGATCGGCGCGGCAGCCATCACCGCCGGGTTGCCTTCGGCGGCGCCGGCGACCTTGCGCCAGTCGTCCAGTGGCTGCACGCCGAGGATGGCGGCATGTGGCACCAGGCCAAGCACGCGCGAGCTCATTTCGCGCTGGAAGCCGTTCATCACCGACAACACCGTGATCATCGCCAGCACGCCCAGCGACAGGCCGATCATCGAGGTCATGGAAATGAACGAGATGAAGTGGTTGCGACGCTTGGCACGGGTGTAGCGAGCACCGATGAACAAGGACAAGGGTCTGAACATGAACCGGGATACCCAATGAAAGTGTGAACCGGGGCGCTTCAGCACGCCCCGCGCAGGCGATTCAGATCGCCACCAGGCGCCCGTCTTCCAGGCTCAGCACGCGGTCCATCTGGCGCGCCAGGTTGAGGTCGTGGGTCACCACCAGGAAAGCGGTCTGCGAGTGAGTGGACAGCTCGCGCATCAGCTCCTGGATACCGAGGGCGGTATGGTGATCGAGGTTGCCGGTAGGCTCGTCGAGCATCACCAGGCCCGGGCGGTTGACCAGGGCACGGGCGATCGCCACGCGCTGGCGCTCACCGCCGGACAACTCGGCCGGCTTGTGATTCAGGCGATGGCCCAGGCCAACGCGCTTGAGCAGCGCTTCGGCACGCTCGCGGGCCTCGGCGATCGGCGTCTTGCCGATCAGCAGCGGCATGCAGGCGTTCTCCAGCGCGGTGAACTCTGCCAGCAGGTGGTGGAACTGGTAGACGAAGCCCAGCGCGCGGTTGCGCAGCAGCCCACGGGCCCGCTCGCCGAGCGCCGAGAGCTCTTCACCGGCCAGCCACACGCTGCCCTGGGTCGGTGTATCGAGGCCGCCCAGCAGGTTGAGCAAGGTACTCTTGCCCGAGCCCGAACTGCCGACGATGGCCACCCGCTCACCGGGGTGCAGCTCAAGGTTCAAGCCGGACAGCACCTGGACCGACTCCGGGCCTTCGTCGTAGCTCTTGCCCAGGTTGCGGCAACTCAACACGGCTTTATCACTCATGCGCGACTCACTCATAACGTAGCGCCTCTGCAGGCTGGGTGCGCGAGGCACGCCAGGCCGGGTACAGGGTGGCGAAGAAACTCAGGACCAAGGCCGCACCGCAGACCATCCACACATCCTGTGCCTGGAGCTGCGAGGGCAGGTAATCGATGAAGTACACGTCGGCGTTGAGGAACTTGTGCCCGATCAGCGTCTCGATGCCGGCGATCGCCGCACTGACATTGAGTGCACCGAGGATGCCGATGGCGGCGCCGATGAGGGTGCCGACCACGCCGATCACCGTGCCCTGGACCATGAAGATGGCCATGATCTGGCCCGGCGTTGCGCCCAGGGTGCGCAGGATGGCGATGTCGCCGCGCTTGTCGTTGACCACCATCACCAGGGTGGAAATGATGTTGAACGCTGCCACCGCCACGATCAGCAGCAACAACAGGCCGATCATGGATTTTTCCATGCGGATGGCCTGGTAGAGGTTGCCGTGGGTGCGGGTCCAGTCACGTGGATAGAACTCCTGCTCGCCCAGTTGCTGGGCGATGGCCCAGGCTGCACGCGGGGCCTGGAACAGGTCGTCGAACTTGAGGCGGATGCCCTGGACCTGGTCAGGCTTCCAGCGGTGCAGGCGCGACAGGTCGTTGATGTTGGTGAGGCCGAGGTAACCGTCGATCTCGCCGGCGCCAACGTGGAAGGTGCCGACCACGGTGAAGCGCTTCATGCGCGGGAACATGCCCGCCGGCGTCACGCTGACCTCGGGGGCGACGAAGGTCAGCTTGTCGCCGATGGCCACGCCGAGCTTCTGCGCGGCCTTGTCGCCGATCATGATGCCCCACTCGCCCGGTGCCAGCTGGTCGAGGCTGCCGTCGAGCACGAACTTGTCGATGATCGACACTTCACGTTCGCGCGCCGGGTCCACGCCGTTGAGCAGCACCTTCTGCACTTTGCCTTCATGGGTCAGCAGGCCCTGCATCTGGGTGAAGGGCGCAACCGCCAACACTTGCGGATTCTGCTTTACTTTCGAGGCAAGGCCCTGCCAGTCGTCGATCGGCTGGCCGGTCTCCAGCGTGGCATGGGGGATCATCCCCAGCACGCGGGTACGCATCTCGTGATCGAAGCCGTTCATGACCGACAGCACCACGATCATCACCACCACGCCCAGGGCGAGGCCGATCATCGAAGTGAGCGAAATGAACGAGACAAAGTGATTGCGGCGTTTGGCACGGGTGTAGCGCGTACCAATGAATACGAAAAGAGGTCTGAACATGTCGGGGCTTGTTCGGATGAAAGGGAACGTCCTTGTGGCGATGCGCCTACGGCGGCTTTACACTCGGACCACCGCCGCAACCTTGGGTTCGCCATGACGACATTAGACGAAGAAGATCGCCGCGAATACTACCGCATCGAAGATCGGATCGCACTTCAAATCAGCCCCCTCAGCGCGGCCGAAGCCCTTGATACAGAACTGTTGCAGGATGATTCTGAGCTGTTCAACCTGCTCAGCGAATTGCACCTGTCCGACTTCGAATCACAACACCTGCTGCGCCAGCTGAGTGAGAAGGACCGCACCCTCGCCGCCTTCCTGCGCGCCCAGAACAAACGCCTCGACCTGCTCAGCGCCGTGGTCGCGCAGACGCTGCTCGGCGAAGTGGGCCAACCGCAGCCGGTGATCATATCCGAGGGTGGCATCGAGTTCGCCCAGGCACAACGGCTAAACCCCGGCACCCGGGTAAAAGTGAAGATGGTACTGATGCCCCGCGCCCACGGCTTGTTGCTGCGTGGCCGCGTCACCCACTGCGACCCACGCCCCGACGGCAGCTTTGAAGTGGGCACCGAATTCATCGACATGAGCGACGCCCAACGCCAACTGCTCGCGCGCTACATCCTGCAGCGCCAGCAACAGCAACGGCGCCAGGCACTGGAACAGAACGACTCCGCCACCTGAGCCATTTTTCTCTGATTTGAAGGAACGAACGTGACCCTGATCTATGGCCATCGCGGCGCCAAGGGCGAAGCCCCCGAGAACACCCTCACCAGCTTCCGCCAATGCCTGTCCCACGGCGTGAACCGCTGTGAACTCGACCTGCACCTGTCGGCCGACAACGAACTGATGGTGATCCACGACCCTACGCTCAAGCGCACCACCGGCCGGCGCGGCAAGGTGGTCGAACACCCGGCCGCCGACCTGATCAAGATCGACGCACGCCAGGGCGGCCCGGGCCATGTGCAACCCTGCCCTATCCCCAAGCTGGAAGAACTGTTCGAAAAATGCCCGTTCGAGCATTGGCAGCTCGAAGTGAAGAGTGCGTCACGCACCCGCGCCGCCACCACCGTGCTGGCGATACGCGAACTGGCCCAGCAGTACGGCCTTCTGGACAAGGTCACCATCACCTCGAGTTCACGGGAAGTGCTGGGCGCCGCCCAGGAACTGGTGCCCGACGTGAAGCGCGGCCTGGTAGCCGAATACGCCTGGCTCGACCCACTGAAGGTCGCACAGAACTATGGTTGCGAGATGCTGGCATTGAACTGGACACTGTGCACCCCCGAACGCCTGCTTAAAGCACAGGGCCAGGGTTTGCACGTGTCGGTGTGGACGGTCAACGAACCGGCACTGATGCGCCGGCTCGCTGATTTTGGCGTGGACAGCCTGATTACAGACTTTCCCGGTTTGGCCAAGACCACCCTCGGGTAGGGCTGAAATCGGTCTCCCCGACCGGCTCAGGCCACCGGCCGGAGCCGCTCAAAAAAGCCGGTTCAGGCCGTCGTAGGCAGCTACCCGATAGGCTTCGGCCATGGTCGGGTAGTTGAAGGTGGTGTTGACGAAGTACTTCAGATTGTTCTGCTCACCCGGCTGGTTCATGATCGCCTGGCCGATGTGGACGATCTCCGAAGCCTGGTAGCCGAAGCAGTGCACGCCGAGGATTTCCAGGGTTTCGCGGTTGAACAGGATCTTCAGCATGCCTTGCGGCTCACCGGCGATCTGCGCGCGGGCCATGCTCTTGAAGAAGGCCTTGCCCACTTCGTACGGCACCTTGGCCTGGGTCAGTTCCTGCTCGTTCTTGCCGATCGAGCTGATCTCCGGAATGGTGTAGATGCCGGTGGGCACGTCATCAACGAAACGCCAGCTGCCGTTGTCGACGATGCTGCCGGCAGCGGAGCGGCCCTGGTCGTGGGCGGCACTGGCCAGGCTCGGCCAGCCGATCACGTCGCCGGCACCGTAGATGTTCGGCACGCTGGTGCGGTAGGCCTGGTCGACTTCGATCTGGCCACGGCTGTTGACCTTGATACCGATGTTCTCCAGGCCCAGCTTGTCGGTGTTGCCGGTACGGCCGTTGCACCACAGCAAGGCGTCGGCCTTGATCTTCTTGCCCGACTTCAGGTGCAGGATCACCCCGTTGTCCAGCCCTTCAACCCGGTCGTATTCCTCGTTGTGGCGCACGGTGATGTTGTTGTTGCTGAAGTGGTAGCTCAGCGCCTGGGAGATTTCCGAGTCGAGGAAGCTCAGCAGCTGGCCACGGTTGTCGACCAGCTCCACCAGCACGCCCAGGCCACTGAAGATCGAGGCGTATTCGCAACCGATCACCCCGGCACCATAGACGATCAGCTTGCGCGGGGTGTGGCTGAGGCTGAGGATAGTGTCGCTGTCATAGACGCGCGGGTGGTGGAAGTCGATGTCGGCCGGGCGGTACGGGCGCGAGCCGGTGGCGATGATGATCTGCTTGGCATTGAGTTTCTCTACCACACCGTTGGGGCAGACCACTTCCACGGTTTGCTCGTCGGCGAAGCTGCCGGTGCCGGTGAACACGTCGACGCGGTTGCGGGCGTAGTAGCCGGTACGCGAGGCGACCTGCTTGCTGATCACCTTCTCGGCGCTCTTGAGCACGTCGGGGAACGAGAACCAGCGCGGTTCGCCGATGGCGCGGAACATCGGGTTGGTGTTGAACTGCATGATCTGCCGCACGGAGTGACGCAGCGCCTTGGACGGGATGGTGCCCAGGTGGGTGCAGTTGCCGCCGACCTGACGACGGCTGTCGACCATGGCCACCTTGCGCCCTGCTTTGGCGGCGTTCATTGCCGCGCCTTCTCCGGCCGGGCCGGAACCCAGCACCACTACGTCGTAGTTGTAGACAGCCATGCGTACTCCTTCAGAACTGGCCCGCCGGCCGGTTGGCCGCGGGGCGCGATCATGTCGCCTTAGCGCCATGAGAAAATTCGGGTGCAGTCTAATCAAGCGTGAACGCCGCGCACATTAACCCTTGGTCGCGTCGTAGGCCACTTTTGCCTGCACTACATGTGGTTTCACCGAATCCATGGTGGCGATCATCCGTGGCTTGCCTTTCATTCGCCTTTCAGCGCCCGCTCGAACGCCGGGGTGGAACGGGAGACGAAGCCACCTTCGGCCCGAGTCACCAGCACCGCGGCGATACCCTGGGCGATGGCGAAGTCCCAGCCCTGCTGCGGCCCCAGGATCAACAACAGGGTCGAGTAGCCGTCGGCCAGCAAGGCCGATGCGTCGAGCACGGTCACTGACGCCAGGTCATGCTCGACCGGGCGCCCGAGGCGGGCATCGAAGGTGTGCGAATAGCGCCGGCCATTGTCCTCGAAATAGTGCCGATAGTCACCCGAGGTCGATACCGCCAGCCCCTGCACGGCAATGACCTGGCGGGCGATCTGGCGATCCTCGCGGGGCAGCTCCAGGGCCACCCGCCAGGGGCTGCCATCGGGCTTGCGGCCCACGGCCTTGAGCTCGCCGGTGGCCTCGGCGAGGAAGCTGTCGATGCCCATCGTTTGCAGGTGCGCGGCAATCAGGTCGACGGCATGGCCGGCGGCGATGCTGTTGAAGTCCAGCTCGATCAGCGCGTCCTTGCACAGGCGCTCGCCCTCGATGCGCAAGTGGCGGTAGCCAACCCGCTGGCGGGCCAGGGCCTGCGCCTGGGCGTCCGGCACCTGCAGTTGGCGGGCTTGCGGGCCAAAGCCCCACAGGTCCAGCAGCGACTCGACGGTGAGGTCGTAGGCGCCCTGGCTCTGTTCGGCCAGGTGCTGGCCGAAGGTGACCAGTTCGAGCATGTCGGCATCGACAGGTAGGCACTGGTTGGCCGGCAACTGGTTGAAGCGGCTGACGGTGGAATCGCCGCGGTAGGTGGAGTAATGCGCGTCGATGGCCTGCAGGATGCCTTCGACCGCCGCCTGCACCTGCGCCGGCGCCGGGCCGCCGGGTTGGCGCACGTACTGGATGCTGTAGCTGCTGCCCATCGTCGGGCCGCCGAAGCGCTCGAGGGTGGGGACTGGATCGCAGCCAGCCAGGAGCATCAGGATGGACAAGAGTGCTGCGCGCAAATTCAAGTTCTCGACAGGTTGCACTGGCCTCTTCGCGGGCAAGCCCGCTCCCACAGGAATCGCAGTCGCCTTGGGAAACACAATACCTGGCCAAAAAAAACGGGAACCCGAAGGTTCCCGTTTTTTCAATGCATTACAAGCGGATCAGCGTGGAAACGCTGGCGGGTTCACACCGGCCATGTCTTCCATCACACGAACTACCTGGCAGCTGTAGCCGAACTCGTTGTCGTACCAGACGTACAGGACAACGCGGTTGTCGCTGCAGATGGTCGCTTCGGCGTCGACCACACCGGCGTGGCGCGAACCGACGAAGTCGGTGGAGACCACTTCCTGGGAGCTCACGTAGTCGATCTGCTTGTGCAGCTCGGAGTGCATGGCGGTCTGGCGCAGGTACTCGTTGAGTTCCTCGCGGTTGGTGGCCTTCTCCAGGTTCAGGTTGAGGATGGCCATCGACACGTTTGGCGTCGGTACACGGATCGCGTTGCCGGTCAGCTTGCCCTTGAGCACTGGCAGTGCCTTGGCGGCTGCGGTGGCGGCACCGGTTTCGGTGATGACCATGTTCAGCGGCGCGGCACGGCCACGGCGGCTGCCCTTGTGGAAGTTGTCGATCAGGTTCTGGTCGTTGGTGAACGAGTGAACGGTTTCGACGTGGCCGTTGACGATGCCGTACTGGTCGTTGATGGCCTTGAGCACCGGCACGATGGCGTTGGTGGTGCAGGAAGCAGCGGAGATGATCTTGTCATCGGCGCTGATGTCGCCATGGTTGATGCCGTGCACGATGTTCTTCAGCGCGCCTTTGCCCGGTGCGGTGAGGATCACGCGGGCAGCGCCCGGGCAGGCCAGGTGCTGGCCCAGGCCGTCGGCGTCACGCCATACGCCGGTGTTGTCGACGATCAGCGCATCCTTGATGCCGTACTGGGTGTAGTCGACTTCGCTCGGGCTCTTGGCGTAGATCACCTGGATCAGGTTGCCGTTGGCGGTGATGGTGTTGTTGGCTTCGTCGATGGTGATGGTGCCATCGAACGGGCCGTGCACCGAGTCACGACGCAGCAGGCTGGCGCGCTTGACCAGGTCGTTTTCGGCGCCCTTGCGCACGACGATGGCGCGCAGGCGCAGGCCGTCGCCACCACCGGTCTTCTCGATCAGGATGCGCGCCAGCAGGCGGCCGATGCGACCGAAGCCATACAGCACGACGTCGGTGCCCTTGCGTGCAGAGGCGTTCTGCTGACCGACCACATCGGCCAGTTCTTCGCGAACGAACTGCTCGGCGGTGCGACCGTTGCCTTCCTGCTTGAACTTGTTGGCCAGCTTGCCCAGGTCAACCGAAGCGGCGCCCAGTTTCAGCTCGCTCATGGCCTTGAGCAGGGGGAATGTCTCGTGGACGGACAGTTCGGTTTCGTCGGCTTGACGGTGACGCGCAAAGCGGTGGGCCTTGAGAATCGAGATAACCGAACGGTTGATCAGGCTGCGGCCATAGATCGAGCTCACCACATTGTTGTTGCGGTAGAGCTGACCGATAAGCGGGATCATCGCTTCAGCCAGGGCTTCACGATCGATCCACTCACCAAGACACTGGTCGGGCTTCTGAGTCACGGTAACCTTCCACATGTAGGGGAACAAAAAAGGGGCTACATTATGACGCCCCGCGGCGTATCGGGCAATGAGCGCCTGTCGCCGGCCGCAAGCCCCGTCGCCATGCCCTTTCGAGCCTGACAGCGCGCCCACTCACCGGTACAATCGACCTCTTTGCCGCAACGCTTGGAGTCGGATCTTCCGTGTCAGTTCTGCGCCTACCGAAAATGTCGGCCACGGCCGGCAAACACACCTGGGGCAACCTGCCCGGTGCCGCCTTGAGCCTGGCCGTCGCCGAAGCCGCCAGCAGTGCCGGCCGCTTCACCTTGCTGCTGACCGCCGACAGCCAGGCTGCCGACCGCCTGGAGCAGGAGCTGCGCTTCTTCGCCCCGGACCTGCCGGTGCTGCCCTTCCCCGATTGGGAAACGTTGCCCTACGACCTGTTCTCGCCGCACCAGGACATCATCTCGCAGCGCATCGCCAGCCTGTACCGGCTGCCGGAGCTGGACCACGGCATCCTGGTAGTACCGGTCACCACCGCCCTGCACCGCCTGGCCCCCACGCGCTTTTTGCTGGGCAGCAGCCTGGTGCTGGCCGTGGGCCAGAAGATCGACGTCGAGCAGATGCGCACGCGCCTCGAGGCCAGCGGCTACCGCTGCGTCGACACGGTCTACGAGCATGGCGAGTTCGCCGTGCGCGGGGCGCTGATCGACCTGTTCCCCATGGGCAGCAAGCAGCCGTACCGCATCGACCTGTTCGACGACGAGATCGAGACGCTGCGCACCTTCGACCCGGAGACCCAGCGCTCGATCGACAAGGTCGACTCGGTACGCCTGCTGCCGGCCCGCGAGTTCCCCATGCACAAGGACGAGGTGACCCGCTTCAAGGCCCGTTTCCGCGAGCGCTTCGATGTGGACTTCCGGCGCAGCGCGATCTTCCAGGACCTGACCAGCGGCATCATCCCGGCCGGCATCGAGTACTACCTGCCACTGTTCTTCGAAGAAACCTCGACCCTGTTCGACTACCTGCCGGCCGACACCCAGGTGTTCTCCCTGCCGGGCGTGGAGCAGGCCGCCGAGCACTTCTGGAACGACGTGCGCGGGCGCTACGAAGAGCGTCGCGGCGACCTCAGCCGCCCACTGCTGCCGCCCGCCGAACTGTTCATGCCGGTCGAGGACTGCTTCGCCAAGCTCAAGCAATGGCCCCGCGTGGTGGTCAGCGCTGATGACCTCGAGCCCGGCGTGGGCCGCGAACGCTTCCCGGCACGCGCCCTGCCCAACCTGGCCATCGAGGCCAAGGCCAACCAGCCGCTGGCGGCGCTGTCGAACTTCCTTGAGCAGTTCCCAGGCCGCGTACTGTTCACCGCCGAGTCCGCCGGCCGGCGCGAAGTGTTGCTGGAGCTGCTCGAACGCCTGAAGCTGCGCCCGCAGACCGTCGAGGGCTGGGCCGACTTCATCACCGGCAGCGCGCGCCTGGCGATCACCATCGCCCCGCTCGACGACGGCCTGGTGCTGGACGACCCGGCCATCGCCCTGGTGGCCGAGAGCCCCTTGTTCGGCCAGCGCGTGATGCAGCGCCGCCGCCGCGACAAACGCGGCGAGGCGGCCAACGACGCGGTGATCAAGAACCTGACCGAGCTGCGCGAAGGCGCGCCGGTTGTGCACATCGACCATGGCGTGGGCCGCTACCTGGGCCTGGCCACGCTGGAAATCGACAGCCAGGCCGCCGAGTTCCTCACCCTTGAGTACGCCGAAGGCGCCAAGCTCTACGTGCCGGTGGCCAACCTGCACCTGATCGCCCGCTACACCGGCAGCGACGACGCCCTGGCGCCGCTGCACAGGCTGGGTTCGGAAGCCTGGCAGAAGGCCAAGCGCAAGGCCGCCGAACAGGTGCGCGACGTCGCCGCCGAGCTGCTCGACATCTATGCCCGCCGCGCCGCACGCAAGGGTTATGCCTTCGCCGACCCGGCCGCCGACTATGCCACCTTCAGCGCTGGCTTCCCGTTCGAGGAAACCCCCGACCAGCAGAACGCCATCGAGGCCGTGCGCGAGGACATGCTCGCCGCCAAACCGATGGACCGCCTGGTGTGCGGCGATGTCGGCTTCGGCAAGACCGAGGTGGCCATGCGCGCGGCGTTCATCGCCGTGCACAGCGGCCGCCAGGTGGCGGTGCTGGTGCCGACCACCCTGCTCGCCCAACAGCACTACAACAGCTTCCGCGACCGCTTCGCCGACTGGCCGGTAACGGTCGAGGTGATGAGCCGGTTCAAGTCGGCCAAGGAAGTCAGCGCCGCCGCCGCAGACCTTGCCGAAGGCAAGATCGACATCCTCATCGGCACCCACAAGCTGCTGCAGGACGACGTGCGCTTCAAGGACCTGGGCCTGGCCATCATCGACGAGGAACACCGCTTCGGCGTGCGCCAGAAAGAGCAGCTCAAGGCCCTGCGCAGCGAAGTGGACATCCTCACCCTGACCGCCACGCCGATCCCGCGCACGCTGAACATGGCGGTGTCGGGCATGCGCGACCTGTCGATCATCGCCACCCCGCCGGCACGACGCCTGTCGGTACGCACCTTCGTCATGGAGCAGAACAAGAGCACGGTCAAGGAAGCCCTGCTGCGTGAACTGCTGCGCGGCGGCCAGGTGTACTACCTGCACAACGACGTGAAAACCATCGAGAAGTGCGCCGCGGACCTTGCCGAACTGGTCCCGGAGGCACGCATCGGCATCGGCCACGGGCAGATGCGCGAACGCGAGCTCGAACAGGTGATGAGCGACTTCTACCACAAGCGTTTCAACGTGCTGATCGCCTCGACCATCATCGAGACCGGCATCGACGTGCCCAGCGCCAACACCATCGTCATCGAGCGCGCCGACAAGTTCGGCCTGGCGCAGCTGCACCAGCTGCGCGGCCGGGTTGGCCGTAGCCACCACCAGGCCTATGCCTACCTGCTGACGCCGCCGCGCCAGCAGATCAGCGCCGATGCCGAAAAGCGCCTGGAAGCCATCGCCAACACCCAGGACCTGGGTGCCGGCTTCGTCCTGGCCACCAACGACCTGGAGATCCGCGGCGCCGGCGAACTGCTCGGCGACGGCCAGAGCGGGCAGATCCAGGCGGTCGGCTTCACCCTGTACATGGAAATGCTCGAGCGCGCAGTCAAGGCCATCCGCAAGGGCAACCAGCCGAACCTCGAGCAGCCGCTTGGCGGCGGCCCGGAGATCAACCTGCGCCTGCCGGCGCTGATCCCCGAGGACTACCTGCCGGATGTGCATGCGCGGCTGATCCTCTACAAACGCATTGCGTCGGCGGCAGACGAGGAAGGCCTCAAGGACCTGCAGGTCGAGATGATCGACCGCTTCGGCCTGCTGCCCGAGCCCAGCAAGAACCTGATGCGCCTGACCCTGCTCAAGCTGCAGGCGGAAAAGCTCGGCATCAAGAAAGTCGATGCCGGCCCCAATGGCGGCAAGCTCGAGTTCGAGGCGCAAACCCCGGTCGACCCACTGACCCTGATCAAGCTGATCCAGGGCCAGCCCAAACGCTACAAGTTCGAAGGTGCAACCCAGTTCCGCTTCATGGTGCCGATGGAACGCCCCGAAGAACGCTTCAATACACTGGAGGCGCTGTTCGAGCGCCTGACCCCACAGCCAAACTAAGGAAGCTCCATGCGTGCCATTCGTTGCCTGACCCTGCTGCTGGCGTTGTTCGCCCCGGCCGCCTTCGCCGCAGGCCCCTATCAGGTGGAAATGGTGCTGGTGCGGCAGAACGCCGTGCCGGCCATTACCAGCCCGTTCGCCCCGGAAGACTGGAGCGCCGGCGCGCCGCGCCTGGAAAAAGCCGCCGAGCGCCCGACCGGCCTGGGTGACGAGATTACCCGCCTGCAGGCCACTGCCGACTACACCGTGCTCTTGCACAAGGCCTGGCAACAGGAAGGCGAAACCGTCGCCCTGAGCGCCGGGGACGAACAGTTCGGCCACTTCCCCATCGAAGGCAACCTGAGCATCAAGGAAGATCGCTTCATCGCCGTCGACGCCAGCTTCTGGGTCAACCAGCTCGACAGCAATGGCAGCGTGCTGCAGAGCGAACAGCTCAAGCAGAGCAACAGCAACATGAAGGCTGGCCAACTGACCTTCCTCGACGGCGGCCACCTGGCCGTGCTGATCAAGGTCTCGCCTGCCGGCATGCGCAAGATACCGCTGCCGGACCCGGAGATGATGGAGCAGTGAGGTGAGCGAGACCGATGCGCAGTTCCTCGTCCGTAATCACGACGGCTGGACGTTCGCGTTCGACCGCGGGGCGCTGCAGCGCGGCCTGAAGTATGCCGAAGAGGGCAGAAGCGAGATCGTCTCGATCCTGCACCTGACCATCCGCGCGCAATGCGATGGTTCTGCGGGCAGCGTCTATTACCAGCGGATCACGCTGGGCATGACCAAGGGCGGCCTGACGTGTGACGGCACCTGTTCATGCCCTGTCGGCAAAAACTGCAAACACTGCGCCGCTGCCCTGTTCACACTTGAGCGTGGCGCTGCCCCAGTCGAAGGTGAGCAACACTTCCCGGGCAGCAGCACGCCAGCCGCCGAGCACTCCCTGGACTTGCCGCCGGAGCTTGCGCACTGGGTGGAGGCACTCGAGGTGCCGGCAGCACCCGCCGCCGAGCCGGCCAAGCGCAAGGGCCCGTCACTCTATTACCTGGTCAGTGTCGATCACGGTCGGTGCAACCTCTGCGTGTTCAAGGGCACGCGCCAGGCGGACGGCAGCTTGAAGCTGACACGCCCCAGCTCGATGCCGGAGCTGATGTATTACACGCCGCGCTATGTAACCGACCAAGACCTGCGCGTGCTGCGCTTGATCGATGCCATGAACAAGGAGTACAGCCTGCCCAGTGCCCGCCTTGAAGGCAAGAAAGGCGCAGACCTCTACGAGTTCGCACTGGCAACCGGTCGACTTTTGTACAGCGAACAGCAGCCTCCGCTTGCAGCCGGCCCGGACCTGCATGCCGACTTCCGCTGGGTCAGGCTGGACAATGGCAGCTACCGCGGCGCCTGGCACCATGATGACAAGGCGCACTGGCTGGCATTGCCACTCGACCCGCTGTACTACGTAGACCCACAAACGGGACAGACCGGCAAACTGCTGCATGATCTCGACCCGTTCATCGCCAGCCAGCTTGCCAGCGCCCCCACGGTCCCGGAACACCTGATCGTGCCGTTGAGCCACCGCCTGAACGCCTTGAATCGCCAGGTACCGACGCCCACGACGGTGCGCAGCGAGCAGATCGAGGACATCCAGCCCACGCCGCGGTTGACCCTCGGCAGCCTCGAATTCAGCGCCTACACACCGAAGACCGGGCGCATGCAACGGCAGATGCAGCACCGCGCCGCACTGTCGTTCGACTACGATGGCCTGCGCACCAGTGGCACCGACAACAAGCCGCTGACCCGCCTGGTCGACAGCACCAGCCAGCGTATCCGCCGCCAGCCCCAGGCCGAGCAGGCGCTGCGCAATGTGTTGCGCGATGCCGGCTTCAAACCTGCCACCCGCCAGAGCAAAGCGCTGCCTGACAGCGCCGGCGAGATGTATCAGCTGGCCGATGACGAGGCCTGGCTGCGCTTTGCCCGCGAGGGCCTGCCGCGCCTGCGCGAGGCCGGCTGGGCAGTGGATGTGCACCGCGACTTCGCCTTCAACCTGCATGAAGTCGACGACTGGTACGCCACCATCGACGAGGCGCCGGGCCACGAATGGTTCGACCTGGAGCTGGGTATCGTGGTCGAGGGCCAGCGCCACAGCCTGCTGCCCATCGTCCTGCAGTTGCTGCGCAGCAGCCCGGAGCTGCTGCGCGCCAGCGAGCTGGCACGGCGCAGCGACGACGAACACCTGTTGATCGACCTCAACCGCGCCCGCCACGACAGCCCTGCCCTGCGCGTCGCCCTGCCCTACGGGCGAATCAAGGCGGTGATGGGCACCCTCGGCGAGCTGTACCTGCACGAAGACGCCGTGGGCCCTAGCCTGCGCCTGGAGCGCGCCGACGCCGCGCGCCTGAACGACATCGAACACCTGCCGCTGCTGTGGGAAGGTGGCGCCCAGGTGCGCGACCTGGGCCGGCGCCTGCGCGATGCCCGCGACCTGCAGGTGCAAGCCCCCAAAGGCCTCAATGCGACCCTGCGCCCCTATCAACAGCAAGGCCTTAACTGGCTGCAAGCCCAACGCGAGATGGGCACCGGCGCCATCCTCGGCGACGACATGGGCCTGGGTAAAACCCTGCAGACGCTTGCCCACCTGCTGCTGGAGAAAGAAACGGGGCGCCTGACGCACCCGGCCCTGGCGGTGATGCCCACCAGCCTGGTGCCCAACTGGCTCGACGAAGCCAAGCGCTTCGCCCCCGAACTGCGCGTGCTGGCCCTGCACGGCCCAGGCCGCAACAAGCATTTCCCCGCACTAGGCGACTACGACCTGGTGCTGACCACCTACGCGCTGGTACCGCGCGACCTTGAGCACCTCAAGCCACAGCCCTGGCACCTGCTGGTACTGGACGAGGCGCAGAACATCAAGAGCAGCACCAGCAAGGCCGCCCAGGCCGTGCGCGAGTTGCAGGCCACCCAGCGGCTGTGCCTTACCGGCACGCCCATGGAGAACAACCTGGGTGAACTGTGGTCGTTGTTCCACTTCCTGATGCCCGGCTGGCTGGGCGACAGCAAGCGCTTTACCCAGGACTACCGCACCCCGATCGAACGCCACGGCGACACCGAGCGCATGGCCCACCTGGCCAGCCGCATCCGCCCGTTCCTGCTGCGCCGCACCAAGGAACAAGTGGCCACCGAGCTGCCGGCCAAGACCGAGATGATCCACTGGGTCGAGCTCAGCGACGCCCAACGCGACACCTACGAGGCCGTGAGGGTGGCGATGGACAAGAAGGTCCGCGACGAGATCGCCCGCAACGGCGCGGCGCGCAGCCAGATCATCATCCTCGACGCCCTGCTCAAGCTGCGCCAGGTGTGCTGCGACCTGCGCCTGGTCCAGGGCACCGAAACCAAGGGCAGCTTCGCCGACAAAGGCAAGCTGGGCAGCCTGCTGGAGATGCTCGAGGAGTTGCTCAGCGAAGGCCGCAAGGTCCTGCTGTTCTCGCAGTTCACCTCGATGCTGGCGCTGATCGAGTTCGAACTGGAGAAACGCGGCATCCGCTACAGCCTGCTGACCGGCGACACCCGTGATCGCCGCGCCCCGGTGCAGCAGTTCCAGAACGGTGACAGCGAGGTGTTCCTGATCAGCCTCAAGGCCGGCGGCACCGGCCTGAACCTGACCGCCGCCGACACCGTGATCCACTACGACCCGTGGTGGAACCCGGCCAGCGAAAACCAGGCCACCGACCGCGCCTATCGCATCGGCCAGGACAAACCGGTGTTCGTGTTCAAGCTGATTACCCGGGGCACGGTGGAGGAGAAGATCCAGCAGCTGCAGCAGGAGAAGGCAGCGCTGGCGGCCGGGCTGCTCGATGGCGGGCAGGCTGGGCAGTGGCGGCTGGGGGATGAGGAGATTGACGCGTTGTTTGCGCCGTTGCCGGGTAAGCGCGGCCGTTAAGCCAGGTTCTTCCTGTACCGGCCTCTTCGCGGGCAAGCCCGCTCCCACAGGGGCAGTGCCAGGCTCAAGGGCCGCACGAATTCTGTGGGAGCGGCGGTTCGCCGCTGCGTTTTACCCGCGAAGAGGCCGGCGAGGTCAATCGACCAGCTGTGCTTCTTTCAACGCACCCAGCGCCTCCAGCCAACGCGGCTGCTGGCGGTAATCGGTACGCGCGAAGCCCTGCCCACGCATGCGCGCAATGCGCGGCGACGGCTTGACCTTCAGCCGCTGCGCCGCGCTCAGGGCCAGCTCCGCCGCAGCCCGGTCATTGCACACCAGGCCCATATCGCAACCGGCGCTCAAAGCGGCTTCGATACGGTTGGCGGCATCGCCCACTACGTGCGCGCCAGCCATCGACAGGTCATCGCTGAAGATCACCCCATCGAAGCCCAGTTCGCCACGCAGGATGTCCTGCAACCAGCGGCGCGAGAAGCCAGCCGGCTGGTTGTCGACCTGCGGGTAGATGACGTGGGCCGGCATCACAGCCGCCAACTGGCCGCTGAGGCGACTGAACGGCACCAGGTCGGCGGCGCGCAGTTGCTCCAGGTTGCGCTCATCAACCGGGATGGCCACATGGGAGTCGGCCTCGGCCCAGCCGTGCCCGGGGAAGTGCTTGCCACAAGCGGCCATGCCAGCGGCATTCATGCCACGGATAAACGCCCCGGCCAATTGCGTGGCACGCTCGGGGTTACCCTCGAAGGCCCGGCTGCCCACCACCGCGCTGCGCTGGTGGTCGAGGTCGAGCACCGGCGCGAAGCTCAGGTCCAGGCCAACCGCCAGCACTTCGGTCGCCATCAGCCAGCCGCATTGCTCGGCCAGGTACTCGGCGTTTTCGTTGTCGGCGATCGCCCGCATCGCCGGCAGGCGCACGAAGCCTTGGCGCAGGCGTTGCACCCGGCCACCTTCCTGATCAACCGCAAGGATGAGCTCGGGACGGATGGCACGAATCGACGCGCACAGCTCGCGCACCTGGCGCGGGCTGTCGATATTGCGGGCAAAGATGATCAGGCCGGCCACTTCGGGCTGGCGCAACAGATGGCGGTCCTCGGCGGTCAGCCATTTGCCGGCGATATCTACCATCAGAGAGCCTTGCAGGCTGGCGGTCATAGCGAGTCCTTCATTGAAGATTCAGGGAAGCCCAGTGCGGGCAAGCGGCCTCGTCTATCCGTACCGGGCAATGGGCGGGTACGCGATCGAACAAGGCAAGCAAATCGTCGTTGCGCAGCCGTACACAGCCATGGGACAGCGCAGTGCCCATAGGTTCAGTGTCGGGCGTGCCATGCAGATAGATATAGCGCTGGAAGGTATCGACCGGACCCAGCCGGTTGTATCCCGGCTCGCAACCGCTGAGCCAGAGGATGCGCGTGAGGATCCAGTCACGCTCGGGAAACTGGGCGTGTAGCGCTGGCGACCATACCTCACCCGTCCAGCGCCGACTGCTGAGCACCGCGCCCCGCGGCAAGCCGCCACCAATCTTCGCGCGCACCTGGTGCAGGCCACGCGGTGTGCAGCCAGAACCTTTGCGCTCACCCGCGCCATTGAGCGCCGTGGAGACCGACAGGCGCACCAGCAGCACGCCATGGGCGAAGCCATAGAGGCATTGATCGGCGAGGGAAACATGCAGGAAATCGAGGTCGGGCATGGCGCTAGCTTATCTGAAGCGCCCTGCTCCGCCCAGTGCGTCAGGCCTTGGCCGGGGCGCTGGCCTTGCTGCGCGGGCGCAACTGTGCGCCAGCCAAGGCCTCGTCGGTTACACCGGTGTCTGCACGCATGCCAGCCGCGAGGAAAGGCACCATCAGGCGCATCACCTGCTCGATCGAGGTATTGATGCCGAAGTCGGTCTCGGCGATGGCGCGCAGGGCCTTGATCCCGGACATGCTGAACGCCGCGGCACCCAGCATGAAATGCACCCGCCAGAACAGCTCAAGCGGCGGAATGCGAGGGGCGGCCTCGTTGACCAGCAGCATGTAGCGGCGAAACACCTTGCCGTACATGTCTTCCAGGTAACGGCGCAGGTGGCCCTGGCTCTGGCTGAAAGCCAGGCCCAGCAGGCGCATGAAGATAGACAGGTCGTTGTTGCTGCGCGGCTGTACCGCCAGGGCCTGCTCGACCAGCATTTCCAGCAGCTCTTCAAGCGAGGCCTTCTGCTCGGGGCGCACCTGACGGCGCTCAAGTTCACGCTCGAGGCTGGCGCAGAACGGCCCGAGGAAACGCGAGAAAACCGCCTGGATCAGGGCCTTCTTCGAACCGAAGTGATAGTTCACCGCCGCCAGGTTGACCCCGGCCTTGCTGGTGATCAGCCGCAATGAGGTTTCCGCGAACCCGCGCTCCGCGAACAGCTGTTCCGCCGCATCGAGGATGCGTTCAACGGTTTCCGATTGGGCCATGACTACTCCGCCTGACAAACAGTTGTTTGAAACATACGTTTCAGGCCTGCTGATGTCAAGGCTCGGTGACTGGGCAGTCGCCATTTAAAAGCGCCAAGCCACAAGCCGCAAGCGCCAAGTTGCGCGGGGCTTTTGATCTTTCTTGCAGCTTGCAGCTTGCAGCTCACAACCCACTGTATATAATCCCAGTCACTGTATAAAAAGACAGAGCCCTCGCCCATGCTGAAACTGACGCCACGCCAAGCCGAGATCCTGGCTTTCATCAAACGTTGCCTCGAAGACAACGGCTTCCCCCCAACCCGCGCCGAAATCGCTCAGGAGCTGGGCTTCAAGTCGCCCAACGCGGCCGAGGAACACCTCAAGGCCCTGGCGCGCAAGGGTGCCATCGAGATGACCCCTGGCGCCTCACGCGGCATCCGCATCCCCGGCCTGGAAGCCAAGGTCGAAGAGCACGGCCTGCCAATCATTGGCCGGGTCGCCGCAGGCGCGCCGATCCTCGCCGAACAGCACATCGAAGACTCCTGCAACATCAACCCGGCGTTCTTCCACCCCCGTGCCGACTACCTGCTGCGTGTGCACGGCATGAGCATGAAGGACATCGGCATTTTGGACGGCGACCTGCTCGCCGTGCACACCACCCGCGAGGCCCGCAATGGCCAGGTGGTGGTGGCGCGCATCGGTGACGAAGTGACCGTCAAACGCTTCCAGCGTGAAGGCAGCAAGGTCTGGCTGATCGCTGAAAACCCGGAATTCGCCCCTATCGAAGTCGACCTGAAAGAACAGGAGCTGGTGATTGAGGGCTTGAGCGTCGGCGTCCTGCGCCGCTGATCGAGGAGGCCTCATGCAGCCGTTCATCCCTGCACCGCAACAAGTCCAGTTGCCACTGTTCGAGGCATTTTTCGCCAATCCGGTTTTGCCAGGCTTCAAGGCCCGCGAACAACCGCGCAAGAGCAACCAGCCCGAGCTGTTCAGCGAACTGGCTCTGCGCGGTGCACCCGGCCATTGCCAGAGCCTGCTGGCACCTGTTCTACGCGAACTCAGCGAAGAGGACGACAGCCGCTGGCTCACCTTGATCGCTCCGCCTGCCAGCCTCACGCAAGCCTGGCTGCGCGATGCCGGCCTCAACCGTGAACGCATCCTGCTGCTTCAGCCAGGCAGCAACCAGAACGCCCTGCAGCTGGCTTGCGAAGCATTGCGCCTGGGGCACAGCCATACCGTCGTCAGCTGGCTGGGCAGTGTGAGCAACAGCGCTCGCCAGCAGCTGCTACGCGCCGCTGCCGCTGGCAAAGCACAAAGCCTGAACATCCGCCTGGGCTGATGTTCAGGCTTTGCCTGTCATCCGTTTGTAGCCGTGAACCTCTAACGTGGTTCAGTGAAGGACTCGCGGCCCTTCATCACGCTCGAAATCGCCTTCTACCAAGCGGCCAGCCATTTGCACACCGACGCTGAGCATGGCCTTGGCCACTTCCACATGCTGTCCTTGCAGGAATGCCTTGGCATCCTCGGAGAAATCCAGGGTTACCAGGGAACCTTCATCCTCGGCGCGGCGCAGCTCGATCCGGCCATCAGGCAACTCGACAATTTCTAGAAAGGACGTTGACATACTTGGGGCCTGCTTTTCACGAAAGGCCGATAGTGTACCAGCCATGATTGCTGTCAGCACTCACTCAGCGCGTCGCGAAATCGTCTCACCAAGTCCTTCAAACTCTTCCGCCAGGCCTCCAGCTCTTCCTGAGAAAGCTCCAGCGGCTCAGCCTCGTCCAGATTAACCGCTTGGATCAATGGCTGGGTAACATCGGTTTTCGCGCTTTTCTTCGCGACCGGCGGTCGGAACAAATCGGCATAAGCGGCGAGCAGACGAGCCAGCCAGGTTTCCGGCTGACGTGCCAGCTCCAGCATTTCTGCCATCTCCGGAATCGCCACGTTCTGCAGCACCTCATCGTTGAGCAGCAGCTCAGCCCGCGCCGCAGCCGCCTGCGGCAAGCGATAGAAACCGGCGATCTCGTGGCACAACCCCAGTAACGCACCATACAGGTGGAACAACGCCGCTTCGCGCTCGGCCTGGACCAACCCTTGGGCATTCATGGCTCCGCTGGTAGCGGCCTTGGCCATGGACTCCAGCGCGAGGCCGGCAAAGAACAGTTTCTGATTGGTGCGAGTGTACAGTTCCTGGGCCATTTTCGATGACCTCCCATTGGCAGCAAGGCGATGTTGCAGTGTCGGGGATTGGCAAGCATTACGGCAAGCACAAACGATCGCGGGGCATGCGCGCCCCCACTAAGCCGTGGAAGCGCGCTTGCCCCGCGATCAGGCTGCGCTCAGATCAGCGCTTGTCTTCGACCTTCCACGCCTTGCCGTCGTAGAACGCCTTCCAGCCGGTCGGCTTGCCGTCGACTTCAGACTGCACGTACTGCTCCTTGGTCTTGCGGCTGTAGCGGATTACCGCCGGGCGGCCCTCAGGGTCCTTCTGCGGCGCTTCGCAGAGGAAGTGGTACTTCGGATCGATCTCGTGCTTGTGCGGCACGATTTCCAGCACCAGCGGCGCACGGGTCTCGCGATTCTTGGGGAACTGGCTGGCGGCCAGGAACAAGCCCGAGGCACCGTCACGCAGCACATAGGTGTCGTCGACCTTTTCGCACTTGAGCTCTGGCATGTCCACCTTGTCCATCTTCGGTGGCGCCGCCTCGCCGCTTTTAAGCAGCTTGCGGGTGTTCTTGCACGCAGCATTGGTGCAACCGAAGAACTTGCCGAAACGACCGGTCTTGAGCTGCATCTCGCTGCCGCACTTGTCGCACTCCAGGCTCGGCCCTTCGTAGCCCTTGATGCGGTAGCTGCCCTCTTCGATCTCGTAGCCGACGCAATCCGGGTTGTTACCGCAGATGTGCAGCTTGCGCTTCTCGTCGAGCAGATAGGCATCCATCGCGGTCGAGCAGATAGGGCAGCGATGCTTGCCACGCAATACCAGCGACTCGGACTCACCTTCGTCGTCGGCAGCGATCTCGTCGCCCGGCACCAGGTTCACAGTGGCCTTGCAACGCTCTTTGGGTGGCAGACTATAGCCCGAGCAACCCAGGAATACGCCGGTGGAGGCCGTACGGATCATCATCGGCCGCCCGCATTCCTTGCACGCGATATTGGTTGGGGTCGGCTGGTTGGCACGCATGCCATGCTCGGTAGACTCCGCGGTCTGCAGCTTCTTGCTGAAGTCACCGTAGAACTCGTCCAGTACGTTCTTCCAGTCGCGCTCGCCCTGGGCCACGTCGTCGAGGTGCTCTTCCATGCCGGCGGTGAAGCCGTAGTCCATCAGGTTGGAGAAGCTCTCCGACAGGCGCTCGGTGACGATGTCGCCCATCTTCTCGGAGTAGAAGCGGCGGTTGTGCAGCGTCACATAGCCGCGGTCCTGGATGGTCGAAATGATCGCGGCATAAGTCGATGGTCGACCGATACCGCGCTTTTCCATTTCCTTGACCAGGCTGGCTTCGGTGAAACGCGCTGGCGGCTTGGTGAAGTGCTGGCTGGGGTCGATCTGGATCAGCTTGAGCGCTTCGCCCTGCGCCATGTCCGGCAGCACGTCATCTTCACCTGGCTTGCTCTGCTGCGGCAGGACGCGGGTGTAACCGTCGAACTTGAGGATGCGGCCCTTGGCACGCAGCTCGAAGTCGCCAGCCGCTACGGTGACGCTGGTGGACAGGTACTGCGCCGGCGGCATCTGGCAGGCCAGGAACTGGCGCCAGATCAGCTCGTACAGGCGCTCGGCGTCACGCTCCATGCCGGTGAGCTTGGTTGGGTGCGTATTAACGTCGGACGGGCGAATCGCCTCGTGCGCTTCCTGGGCCCCTTCCTTGCTGCCATAGACGATGGGCGCGGCCGGCAGGTACTGCTTGCCGAATTCTTTCTCGATATAGCTGCGCGCCATCTCGACGGCATCGGTCGACAGGTTGGTCGAGTCGGTACGCATGTAGGTGATGTAACCCGCTTCGTACAGACGCTGGGCCATCATCATGGTTTTCTTCACCCCGTAGCCCAGCCGGTTGCTCGCGGCCTGCTGCAGGGTAGAGGTGATGAACGGTGCCGATGGTTTGCTGCTGGTCGGCCGGTCTTCGCGCTTGCTGACGCTGTAGCTCGACGCCTTGAGTTTCTCAAGGGCGGCCATGGCCTGGGCTTCGTTGAGCGGCTTGAAGGCTTCACCCTTCTCGCGTGCCACCTCGAAACGCACCTTGGCGTTCTTGGCAGTACCCAGGTCGGCGTGGACCTCCCAGTACTCTTCCGGATTGAAGGCGCGGATTTCACGCTCGCGCTCGACCACCAGCTTCACCGCCACCGACTGTACACGGCCAGCGGACAGGCCACGGGCGATCTTGGCCCACAGCAGCGGCGAAACCATGTAGCCGACCACACGGTCGAGGAAGCGACGCGCCTGCTGGGCATTGACCCGATCGATATCGAGCTCGCCCGGCTGCGAGAACGCTTCCTGGATGGCTTTCTTGGTGATTTCGTTGAACACCACACGCTTGTAGCGGCTGTCGTCACCGCCGATGGCTTCGCGCAGGTGCCAGGCAATGGCTTCCCCCTCGCGATCCAAGTCGGTTGCGAGATAGATGGTGTCGGCATCCTTGGCCAGGCGGCGCAGCTCTTCGATCACCTTCTCCTTGCCGGGAAGGATCTCGTACTTGGCTTTCCAGCCGGCTTCCGGGTCGACGCCCATGCGTGCCACCAGGGTGCGGCGGGCCTTTTCCTTGGGCGACAGCGCCGGCGCTTCACCTGCTGCCTTGCCACGCTTGGCCGCCGGATCCTTGCTCGCACTGGCGGAACCGCTGGTGGGAAGGTCGCGGATATGGCCGATACTCGACTTCACCACGTACTGGTTGCCCAGGTACTTGTTGATGGTCTTGGCCTTGGCCGGGGATTCCACAATGACCAGCGATTTGCCCATGGATCGGAGTATTCCTGAATCTGAAGATGAAAAACGCGTCAGGTGCCGGACGCGGCACCGCTATATATAGTGGCAAAACAGTGAGGTCAAGCGCGGTCGTTCACTCGCCCGCTTTGCCTTGCAGCTCCGCCAGCCCCTCTTCGGCCTCGACCAAAGCAAAGCGTGGCACCTGCTCGCCGTCAACCTCGACGCACTCCTGGAACATCGAAAGCGGCCTGACCCAGAAGCTGTAATCACCGTACAGGCACTGGTAGAAGACCATCCATTCTTCGCTCTCGGAATGCCGCGCAGCACTGAAGACACGGTACTCAGGCCCTTTGTAATGCCGGTATACGCCTGGTTGTATCTGCATGTCGCCCTGCCTCTTGAACAAATCCTGTAAAAAACAAAAACCGGGGCACTGGGCCCCGGTTGCTGCCTTGCAACGCGATCAGACGCGTTCGAAGACAGTGGTGATGCCTTGGCCCAGGCCGACGCACATGGTCGCCACGCCGAGCGTGCCGCCATTCTGCTTCATGACGTTGAGCAGGGTGCCGGAAATTCGCGCACCCGAGCAACCGAACGGGTGGCCCAATGCGATGGCGCCGCCGTGCAGGTTAACCTTCTCATCCATCTTGTCGAGCACTTTCAGATCTTTCAGCACTGGCAGGGCCTGTGCCGCGAAGGCTTCGTTGAGCTCGATGAAGTCGATGTCGGCCATGCTCAGGCCGGCGCGCTTGAGGGCTTTCTGCGTCGAAGGCACCGGGCCGTAGCCCATGATGGCCGGGTCCACGCCGGCCACCGCCATGGAGCGGATTACTGCCAATGGCTGGATGCCCAGGTCCATGGCACGCTGGCCGGACATGACGATCATGCACGAAGCGCCGTCGGTGATCTGCGACGAAGTACCGGCAGTGACGGTGCCGCCTTTGGGGTTGAACGCCGGCTTCAGCGACGCCAGGCCTTCAAGGGTGGTTTCCGGGCGAATGGTTTCGTCAAAGTCGAAGACCTTGAGGAAGCCGTTCTCGTCATACCCCTGCATCGGGATGATCTCGTCCTTGAACTTGCCTTCCACCGTCGCCTTGTGGGCGAGCTGGTGCGAACGCAGGCCGAACAGGTCCTGCTGCTCGCGGCTGATGCCGTGCATCTTGCCCAGCATCTCGGCGGTCAGGCCCATCATCCCCGAGGCCTTGGCGGCATGCAGGGACATGTGCGGGTTCGGGTCGACGCCATGCATCATGCTGACGTGGCCCATGTGCTCGACACCACCGATGACGAACACGTCGCCGTTGCCGGTCATGATCGCCTGGGCGGCGGTGTGCAGCGCGCTCATCGACGAACCGCACAGGCGGCTGACGGTTTGCGCGGCAGAGGTGTGCGGGATCTGGGTCATCAGCGACGCCATGCGCGCGATGTTCCAGCCCTGCTCCAGGGTCTGGTTGACGCAGCCCCAGATCACGTCCTCGACTTCTTTCGGGTCGACCTTGTCGTTGCGCTCCAGCAGCTTGCTGATCAGGTGCGCGGACATGTCTTCGGCGCGGGTGTTGCGGTGCATGCCACCCTTGGAGCGGCCCATCGGCGTGCGACCGAAGTCGACAATCACCACGTCTCTTGGATTCAGGCTCATATCAGTATTCTCGCTCTAGCTCGTTGGGCGCTCAGTTGAAGAAGCGCTGGCCGCTCTTGGCCATTTCGCGCAGCTTCGCAGTGGGGTGGTACAGCGGCCCCAGGTCGGCGTACTTGTCGGCCAGTGCGACGAACTCGGCGACCCCGATCGAATCGATGTAGCGCAGCGCGCCACCGCGGAAGGGAGGGAAACCAATGCCGTAGACCAGGCCCATGTCGGCTTCGGCGGCGGTTTCGACGATGCCGTCTTCCAGGCAGCGCACGGTCTCCAGGCACAGCGGGACCATCATCCAGTTGATGATGTCTTCGTCGGTTACCTCACGCTGCTCGAAGACGATCGGCTTGAGTACGTCGAGCACCTCGGCATCGAAGACTTTCTTCGGCTTGCCGCGCTTGTCGGTCTCGTAGGCGTAGAAGCCCTTGCCGTTCTTCTGGCCCAGGCGGTTGGCCTCGTACAGGGCATCGACGGCGGAGCGACGATCGTCCTTCATGCGGTCCGGGAAGCCTTCGGCCATCACGTCACGGCCATGGTGACCGGTGTCGATACCAACCACGTCCATCAGGTAGGCCGGGCCCATCGGCCAGCCGAACTTTTCCATGACCTTGTCGATGCGCACGAAGTCGACGCCGGCGCTGACCAGCTTGGCGAAACCGCCGAAGTACGGGAACAGCACGCGATTGACCAAAAAGCCCGGGCAATCGTTGACCACGATCGGGTTCTTGCCCATTTTCTTGGCGTAGGCCACGGTGGTGGCAACGGCCACTTCACTGGACTTCTCGCCACGAATGACTTCGACCAGCGGCATCATGTGCACCGGGTTGAAGAAGTGCATGCCGACGAAGTTCTCGGGGCGCTTGAGCGCCTTGGCCAGCAGGTTGATCGAGATGGTCGAGGTATTGGAGGCCAAAATGGCGTCCTCTTTCACCTGCCCTTCCACCTCGGCCAATACCGCTTGCTTGACCTTCGGGTTCTCGACCACGGCCTCGACCACGATGTCGACGTTGGCGAAATCGCCATAGGACAGGGTCGGGCGAATGGCGTTGAGCGCTTCGGCCATCTTCGCCGGGGTGAGGCGGCCTTTCTCGACGCGCTTGCCGAGCAGCTTGGACGCCTCGTTCAGGCCCAGCTGGATGGCTTCCTCGCGGATGTCCTTCATCAGGATCGGGGTGCCCTTGACGGCCGACTGGTAGGCGATGCCGCCACCCATGATGCCGGCGCCGAGTACGGCGGCCTGCTTCACGTCGTGGGCGATCTCGTCGTGGGCCTTGGCCTTGCGCTTGAGCTCCTGGTCATTCAGGAACAGGCCGATCAGGCTCTCGGCAACCGAGGTCTTGGCCAGCTTGGCGAAGCCTGCGGCCTCCACTTCCAGCGCCTTGTCACGGCCGAAGTTGGCGGCCTTCTGGATGCTCTTGATGGCTTCGACAGGCGCCGGGTAGTTCGGGCCGGCCTGGCCTGCAACGAAGCCCTTGGCGGTCTCGAAGGCCATCATTTGTTCAATGGCGTTGAGCTTGAGCTTCTCGAGCTTGGGCTGGCGCTTGGCCTTGTAGTCCAGTTCGCCGCTGATGGCGCGCTTGATCAGATCCAGGGCACCCGCCTGCAGTAGCTCGGGGGCAACCACGGCATCGACGGCGCCGACTTTCAGGGCGTCTTCGGCACGGTTTTCCTTGCCCGAGGCGATCCACTCGATGGCGTTGTCCGAGCCGACCAGGCGCGGCAGGCGCACGGTGCCGCCAAAGCCTGGGTAGATGCCCAGTTTGACTTCCGGCAGGCCGATTTTGGCAGTGCTGGACATGATCCGGTAATCGGCGGCCAGGCACATCTCCAGGCCACCGCCCAGGGCGATGCCGTTGATAGCGGCAACGGTTGGCACTTCGAGGTCCTCGAAGGCGTTGAAGATACGGTTGGCTTCCAGGTTGCCGGCAACCAGCTCGGCCTCGGGCAGCTTGAAGTTATCGACAAACTCGGTGATGTCGGCGCCGACGATGAACACGTCCTTGCCACTGCTGACGATCACGCCCTTGACCGAAGCGTCGGCCTTGATGGCTTCGACGGCCTCGCGCAGCTCGTTCAGAGTGAGGCGGTTGAACTTGTTGACGGACTCACCCTTGAGGTCGAACTTCAGTTCGACGATGCCGCTTTCAAGAGCCTTAACCGTGATGGCTTTACCTTCGTAAATCATCAACTGATCTCCACGATATGGAAGCTGAACTGTACACGCCGATCGCTGGCGCAAGAGCCGGTCTGCCGGTGTCTTGCCGCAGGCACACCCGTCGGCGCGCTAATCGGGGTTCTGTAAGAGCGATCTGACATACAAACGCTCAATTCATACGCCCGTTTGATTTGGGTGTGCACACATTCTCCGAAAAGATCGGCGTTGTCAAATGCTCTCAAGCACCTTGAAAACGCGACTTTCCAGTCATTTTGTACGCTGCAGGCATGAACCATGATGACAGTGATTGCCGACCATTCATGTCAGCGATAAACCATGGCCGAGCGCTAAAGCATGCATTTTCTTAAACGCGCGCGCCAACACTGGCTACACTGCCAGGTGTTCAGCGTGATCCCGGCCTGCCTGGCCTTTTCTGCGTAGCAGAACGCAAAGCGGCGCGCAGGAGCCTTTCGGTTCCTGCGCGCCGCTTTGTCGTTGACAAGGAAGGTCAAGCGAGGGTTTTGAGCACCCTGGCAATATCCTGCAAAACAGAATCTTCACCACGCTCGCCCCAGAACAGGGCGAGCATCTGGGTATCCGCCTCGATCTTGTAGACGCTTTCCGGCAACCCGGCGAAGGCCGCGAGCAACCGAGGGTCTTCGCAGGGCTCGCGGTACCGGTTCCACCAGACACCCGGGCTCACCTGCCAGTAGCACCAGCTGTCGTCGCGCCCCTTGCCCCGCGCCCGGTGGTACTGCGGGCAAGGGTTGGGGGGCTGTTTTTCCAGCCAGTGCGGCCACTCCTGCGGCGCCAGCTGCATGGCCAGGCCCATGCGCCGCCCCTCCAGGCGCAAGTCCATCTGCCGGCTCTGCTTGCGCGAGGGGCGCAACCAGGCGAGCGGGCTGAGAATCAGCGCAAGGATTGACACCACCAGCCATACCGTCATATCTGTAGACCTTATAAAGCGTTGCAAATGAGCGGGTTACTCAGCCTTCACGGACACCCCGCACGAAAGCGACCATACTTCTTCTATCGCGATTGTCAGGAGTACAGCTCATGTCCTACGAACATCTTCTGGTCGCCGTCGACCTGACCGAAGAATGCGACCCGGTGATCAAGCGCGCCAAAGCGATCGCCCTGGGGAGCGGCGCGAAGGTGTCACTGGTGCATATCGTCGAACCCATGGCCATGGCCTTTGGCGGTGACGTGCCGATGGACCTCTCGCAGCTGCAGCAGCAACAGTTCGATCAGGCCAAGGAGCGCATGGAGCGCCTGTTCAACAAGTACCCGGATATCAACCGAGGCGACTCGCACCTGGTCTATGGCCAGCCTCGCCAGGAGATTCACCAACTGGCGAAAGACCAGAAATGCGACCTGATCGTGGTGGGCAGCCATGGCCGCCACGGCCTGGCACTGCTGTTGGGCAGCACCGCCAACGATGTGCTGCATGGCGCGCCGTGCGATGTACTGGCAGTACGCTTGCTGAAAAAAGCCGAATAATGCGTTGATCGCGGGGCAAGCCGGCTTGCCCCGCGACGGCTTCAGCCTTCCAGCTCGGCCCAGCGCTCGACCAACACGTCCAGTTCGCCCTGCAATTGCTCAAGCTTTGCCAACACGGCAGAGGTTTCAGCAATCGGACGCTGATAGAAGCCAGCATCGTTGATCTGCGCTTGCTGAGCCGCCATCTGCTGCTCCAGCGCGTCGATCTGGCCGGGCAGCGATTCCAGCTCACGCTGCAGCTTGTAACTGAGCTTCTTCTTGCTGGCATCTGCCGCCGGCGACGCTGCCTGAACAGGCGCAACCTCCTCCACCGGCTTTTCCACCACTGCGCTGTTGAGCTCGGACTTGCCGCCCTTGCTCTCGGTGACGCCAAGCAACTTCGGCGAACCGCCCTGGCGGATCCAGTCTTCGTAGCCGCCCACGTACTCGCGCACGCGCCCTTCACCTTCGAACACCAGGGTGCTGGTGACCACGTTATCGAGGAAGGCCCGGTCGTGGCTGACCATCAGCACCGTGCCCTTGTAGTTCGACAGCACCTCTTCGAGCAGCTCGAGGGTTTCCACGTCCAGGTCGTTGGTCGGCTCGTCCAGCACCAGCAGGTTGGCTGGCTTGCTGAACAACTTGGCCAGCAGCAGGCGCGCACGCTCACCACCGGACAACGCCTTGACCGGCGTGCGGGCGCGCTGCGGGCTGAACAGGAAATCGCCGAGGTAGCTGAGCACATGGCGGCTCTGGCCATCGATATCGATGAAATCACGGCCTTCGGCCAAGTTATCGATAACGGTCTTCTCCAGATCAAGCTGGTGACGCATCTGGTCGAAGTAGGCCACTTCCAGCTTGGTGCCGATTTCGACCTTGCCCGCTGTCGGCTGCAGGTCGCCCAGCATCAGCTTGAGCAAGGTGGTCTTGCCGGTGCCGTTGGCGCCGAGCAGGCCGATACGGTCCTGGCGCTGCAGCACCATGGAGAAGTCCTTGACCAGCTTCGGGCCACCTTGATGGGCGAAACTGACGTCTTCGAGCAGCATCACCTGCTTGCCCGACTTGTCCGCCACTTCGATCTGGATGTTCGCCTTGCCCTGACGCTCGCGGCGCTCGCCACGCTCCACGCGCAGCGCCTTGAGCGCGCGCACGCGGCCTTCGTTGCGGGTACGTCGGGCCTTGATGCCCTGGCGGATCCACACCTCTTCCTGGGCCAGGCGCTTGTCGAACAGCGCGTTGGCGGTCGCCTCGGCCGCCAGTTCGGCCTCCTTGTGCACCAGGAAACTTGCGTAGTCACCGTTCCAGTCAATCAGGCCGCCACGGTCCAGCTCCAGGATGCGCGTCGCCAGGTTCTGCAGGAATGAACGGTCGTGGGTGATGAACAGCACTGCGCCATTGAAGCTGTTCAAGGCTTCTTCCAGCCAGGCGATGGCGCCGATATCCAGGTGGTTGGTCGGCTCGTCGAGCAGCAGCAGGTCCGGCTCGGACACCAGCGCCTGGGCCAGCAGCACGCGGCGACGCCAGCCACCGGACAGCTCGGCCAGGGTCTTGTCAGCGGGTAGTTGCAGGCGGCTCAGGGTGCTTTCGACCACTTGCTGCAAGCGCCAGCCGTCACGCGCTTCCAGCTCGTGCTGGACGTGCATCAGTTTGTCCAGGTCTTCGGCCGTGTGGATGTTCAGGCTCAGGTGGTGGTATTCGGCCAGCAGCTCACCCACACCATCCAGGCCCGCGGCCACCACGTCGAACACCGTGCGCTCGTCAGCCACCGGCAGTTCCTGCGGCAGTTCGCCGATCTTGAGGCCCGGGGCACGCCAGATATCGCCGTCGTCGGCCTTCTGCTCGCCCTTGATCAGGCGCAGCATGCTCGACTTGCCCGTACCGTTGCGGCCGATGATGCACACCCGCTCACCACGGGCGATCTGCCAGGAAACCTTGTCCAGCAACGGCATGGCGCCGAATGCGAGGGACACATCGCTGAATTTGAGCAGGGTCATGATCATCTCCAAAAACCGGGCGCGCATTCTACCCGACTTGCCACCCCACGGCATCAAAACCACGTTGCCGGCAGCACCGCGTCGGATAACAACTCGATACAAGCACAGTGCTTTCACCGGCCCACGGCAAACGGCTAAGCTAGGCAGTAATACCCAACAGTGCTGGCTCCGCCGTCACTCTCTATGGTTCAACTGCCCGGACGTATCATGCGCAGCCGCCTGTTACAAATTGCTTCCTGCCTGTTGCTCACCGCCACTGCGGCGAGTGCCGCCCAGGCCATCGATATCACCCAGCAGCGCCAGTACTACGACGAAGCCAAGCGCGCCCTGGCCAAAGGCGACAAGGGCCCCTACCTGCGCTACGCGCAAGCCCTGCGCGACTACCCGCTGACGCCCTACCTCACGTATGACGAGCTGACCGCCCGGCTCAAAAGCGCCAGCAACGAGGAAATCGAAGGCTTCCTCGCCGCCCACGGCGACTTGCCCCAGGCCAACTGGATGAAGCTGCGCTGGTTGCGCTGGCTGGCCGAACGCGGCGAATGGAACACCTTTGTCAAATATTACGACCCCAAGCTCAACTTCACCGAGCTGGACTGCCTCAACGGCCAGTATCAGCTCAGCCATGGCCAACGCCCCCAAGGCTTCGCCACGGCAGACAAACTGTGGAACGTCGGCAAATCACAGCCAGAGGCCTGCGACACGCTGTTCGCCATGTGGGCCGCCGAAGGTCAGCTGACCGAGGCCAAACGCTGGGAACGTGCCAAGCTGGCGGCCCAGGCACGTAATTACGGGCTGGCCAACAACCTGGTGAAAACCCTCACCACGCTGGCCCCTCAGGGCAAGCTGCTGATCGATGTGGCGCAGAAGCCCGAGCTGCTCAACCAGCCTTCGCGCTTCACCCCGGTCAACGAGGCCATGTCCGACGTGGTCAGCCTCGGCCTGCGTCGCCTGGCGCGCCAGGACCCGGAGCAAGCCATGGCGCTGCTCGATGACTACGCCCAGCGCATGCATTTTTCCCGCGACGAGAAGGTCGCCATCGCCCGCGAGATCGGCCTCACGCTCGCGCGTCGCTACGACCCGCGCGCGCTGGACCTCATGACCCGCTACGACCCCGAACTGCGGGACAACACCGTCAGCGAGTGGCGCATGCGCCTGCTGCTGCGCCTGGGGCGCTGGGAAGAAGCCTACGAGCTGAGCAAGCGCCTGCCGCAGGACCTGGCCAGCAGCAGTCGCTGGAAGTACTGGCAGGCGCGCAGCCTGGAACTGGCGCAACCCAACAACCCACAGATCCCGCTGTTGTACAAAACCGTGGCCCGCGAGCGTGATTTCTATGGCTTCCTCGCCGCCGACCGGGCACAGACGCCCTACCAGCTGAACAACAAGCCACTGCTGCTCAGCCAGCAGGTGATCAACAAGGTACGCAACACCCCCGGCGTGCGCCGCGCCCTGGAGTTCCACGCCCGTGGCCAGATCGTCGAAGGGCGCCGCGAGTGGTACCACGTCAGCCGCCACTTCAGCCGTGACGAAATGGTCGCCCAGGCGCGCCTGGCCTACGACATGCGCTGGTACTTCCCGGCGATCCGCACCATCAGCCAGGCCCAGTACTGGGACGACCTGGACATCCGCTTCCCCATGGCCCACCGCGACACCCTGGTGCGCGAAGCCAAGGTACGTGGCCTGCACTCGAGCTGGGTCTTTGCCATCACCCGCCAGGAAAGCGCCTTCATGGAAGACGCCCGCTCCAGCGTCGGCGCCAGCGGCCTGATGCAGCTGATGCCCGCCACCGCCAAGGAGACCGCACGCAAGTTCAGCATCCCGCTGGCCTCCCCGGCCCAGGTACTCAACCCGGACAAGAACATCCAGCTCGGCGCCGCTTACCTGAGCCAGGTCCACAGCCAGTTCAACGGCAACCGTGTGCTGGCCTCGGCCGCCTACAACGCCGGCCCCGGCCGCGTGCGCCAATGGCTCAAGGGCGCCAAGCACCTGAGCTTCGATGTCTGGGTCGAGTCGATCCCGTTCGACGAGACACGCCAGTACGTACAGAACGTGCTGTCGTACTCGGTCATCTACGGGCAAAAGCTCAATTCACCGCAACCCCTGGTGGATTGGCACGAGCGGTATTTCGACGATATGTAAGCAATCGTCCGTGGGAGCGCGGGTTCGCCGCTCCCACAAGCCGCTACTCGATGATCTCGACGGGCATCCCCACCCTCAACTCCCCCGCACCATCCACCGCCAGGTTCTGGCCAAACAGCACATCCCCTTCCTTCTCGCGGAACGTCTTGAGCGTGGTCAGCGGCTCACGGTCCGGACTGCGCTCGCCCGTGGCGGGGTCGAGGGTAGTGAGGATGCAACGCACGCTGGGCTTGAGCACGCGGAAGGTCATGTCACCAATGCGGATGCGCTTCCAGCGGTCTTCGGCGAATGCCTCGGCGCCTTCGACCACCAGGTTCGGGCGAAAACGCAGCATTTCCATGGGCCGGCCGATTCGCGCGCTCAGCTCGTCCAGGGACGCCTGACCGATCAACAACAGTGGAAAACCATCAGGGAATGCGGCGCGGTCACTGTTCAGGCCATAACCGCTAGGCAAGTACCTCGCCCGCTGGTCAGGGCAGTGCACCAGCCGCACCGCCTTGCCCAACAGCTCGCTGAGCCACGCCGCTGCGGCATCCCCCGCATCGGGCACGCGCAGCGTGTCACGCCAGATGGTGACACCACGCAAGTCATCGTCGGCAGATGGCACTGGCACTTCCAATGCCTCCCGCCCCGGTGCCGAGAGCAGCAATTGGCCATGCACGCCGTAGTCGGCCGTTATCTGCCCAAGCGCTGGCCACGCCCGCTGCGTGAGGAAGCGACCGTTCTCGGCCTCCACCACCAGCCAGCGTCGATCACCGTCCAGGCCCAGGTTGTCAACGGGCGAGCGTTGAAGGCTCTGCGCCTGCGTCGACTTCACCGGGTAACGATACAACGCACTCAGAATCATCCCTGCCTCACCCTGCGCCAGTAAAAGCCCAAGCTTATACCGGACACCGGTGATACGGGTATCAGGCCGAAGCGGTATCCAGGCTCAGGCGCTGACGCACCACATCCACCAGGCGGTCAGGCTGGAACTTGGAGAGGAAGTTGTCGCAACCGACCTTCTTCACCATGGACTCGTTGAAACTGCCCGACAGCGAGGTGTGCAGCACCACGTAAAGGCCGCGCAGGCGCGGGTCATTGCGAATTTCGGTGGTCAGCCGGTAGCCGTCCATCTCGGGCATTTCCGCATCGGTGAAGATCATCAGCAGCTTCTCGCAGACATCCTCCCCGGCATCGGCCCAGCCCTTGAGCAGGCGCAGCGCCTTCAGGCCATCACTGGCCACGTGCAACTTCACACCCAGCTGCGACAAGGTATCGCGCAACTGCGCCAGGGCCACGCTGGAGTCATCCACCAGCAGCACTTCGCGGCCACGGGCACGGGCCAGCACCGGGTCTTCGAGCTTGTCACGGGATACCTTGGCGCTGTAGGGCACGATCTCGGCCAGCACCTTCTCCACGTCGATGATTTCCACCAGCTGCTCTTCGACCTTGGTGATCGCCGTCAGGTAGTGCTGGCGGCCGGCACTGGTCGGCGGCGGCATGATGGCCTCCCAGTTCATGTTGACGATCCGGTCGACGCCGCCCACCAGGAAAGCCTGCACCGATCGGTTGTACTCGGTGACTATGATGGTGCTGCCTGGCCCTGGCTGCAGTGGTCGCATGCCGATCGCCTGGGACAGGTCGATCACCGGCAGCGTCTGCCCCCGCAGGTTGACCACGCCACAGACGAATGAGTGGCGCTGCGGCATCAGCGTCAGCTTGGGCAGTTGCAGCACCTCCTGCACCTTGAACACGTTGATCGCGAACAGTTGCCGGCCAGCCAGACGGAACATGAGGATTTCCAGGCGGTTCTCACCTACCAGTTGCGTACGTTGGTCTACCGTGTCGAGAATGCCGGCCATTTGGACAACCCCCTGGCTAGTGTCGGGAAAATTGATTGCATCCGCCCTGTATCGGCGGCAATTCGCGCAGCTTGACCCCGAACGGAAAAAGCCGCGGCAGCGATTGATATCACTTTACCATCATGCTTTACTGCCGCCACGCCCAGTGCAATCCAATCCCCGCAACGAAGCACCCGCCCACATCTTCATCAGGGAAACCCCTACACGCAATCGGGTGCAACCTGATGTTCGCAATATCCTTTAGCCATTAATGTGACGCCATTCTCAATGCATGAATGGAGTCAGGCTTTTGCTCGCGATCTTCCAAGTGTGGCCCACCCCTGCTCCAGCCCTGCGCGCTGGAGTGACCTGAATGGAAAACGCACCACTGCCCAGCAGCGCCCTGCAGGGCTTCCTGCTGGATGCGCAAGCCCTGCTGAGCAAGGCGCAGGAATGCCTGCAACACCTCGAGTTGATCGGCAACGACCCTGATGCCTGCCACTGCCTTGACGAAAGCCTCGACCTACTGGCCCTGCAGGCCGACGCCCTTGGCCTGCTTGAAGTGGCCCACTACGCCCGCACCCTGCAACAGCTGCTCGCCCCTGCCTGCAGGCAGCGACACTTGCAGGGCAAGACCTTGCCGGCACTGGCAGCCTGCCTGACCCTGCTGGCGTGGCAACTGGAGCTGGTTGATCCGTTTACCGGCCGCCTGGGCCTGGACAGTGAAGAACAACATCTGCTGTTGAACGAGCTGGCCTGTGCACTTGGGCAACCCCCGAACACCGACGCCAACTGCACGTCCGTACATGCCGGGCAGGCAAGTCCAGGCCTTTAATGTTAAAAGCGCATCGGCCGGCAACTAACAGCCCGCGCTGGTGTTGCAACTAGGCTGGACCATTGTCCAACTTGCAAAGTTGTACAACTTATTTGAAACCTGTACATCAGGGTTGACCTTAGTTGCACTTACCCCTCCCGCTCCCGCCTCCAGGTCGTGGCACTGTGCCACCCCGCGAGCTACCCATAGGCTCCGCAATAGCCAGTAAATTCCGAGGTTTCAAGCAGTTGCACCCCCGCGACCAAAGCAAACCGAAGTGTTAACATGCGCGCACTCGAACGGGCGCTCCGTCGATACCGGGCCATTGCATTCGTCCCCGATGCTTACTTGAAAACGGGACGCCAAACCTCTGCCCAAACCTGTGTAACGCCTCCAACAGCAATAACTTATTGGCCTCCCTCTCTATGTTCCCAGGCTTGACGTTTTTCCAGCGCTGCCGCTCTAGCATCGCCCTGCTGCGTTGGGCAACCGCGTTGTTGTGCCTGGCCTCACTGGCAGCCAACCTGCTCTTCTACTGGCGCGCGCAACCATTGCCCGGCAGCCTGCTGCTGCTACAGGTACTGGCGATGCTCGGCGTGGCCTGGCAGCTGCGCCACGGCGCACACTCGATCAGCCTACGCCCGGCAGAGCTTGCGGACCGCATGCTCAAAGTGCAGGAGAGCGAGCGCCAGCACCTGAGCCGAGAACTGCACGACGATATCGGCCAGTTGCTGACCGCCGCCAAGCTGCAGCTCGACTGGCTGCAACGCCGGGTGCCCGAGCAGTTGCAGGCCCAGTGCACGACCCTGCGCAGCACCCTGGACCATACCTTGGGCAACGTTCGCGACCTGTCCGCCATCCTCAACCCCCGGCAGCTGGCCAGCCTGGGCCTTGAGGCCAGCCTGCGCGCGCACCTGCAAAGCACCCTGCAGAGCAGCGACCTGCACTGGAGCCTGGACTGCCACCAGCGCCTGGGTGGCATCAGCGAAGAAGTCTCCATGGCGGCCTTCCGCATCACCCAGGAAGCGGTCACCAACGTGCTGCGCCATGCCAATGCTCGCAATCTGCTGATTCGCCTGCAACGCACCCCGCCAGGCCTTGCCCTGTCGATTCAGGACGACGGCTGCGGCTTCGTGCCCGCCCATGCCCCAGCCGAAGCCGGCCAACGTGGCATGGCCGGCATGCAGGAACGGGCCACTGCCCTGCAAGGCAGCCTGACCGTCAACAGCCACCCCGGCCGCGGCTGCCAGATCGATGCCCTGTTCCCTTGGCCCCCACGCAACCAGGAACGCGCCAGGACCTCCCCAAATCATGACGTGTAGACTGCTGCTGGTAGATGACCATTCACTGATTCGTGCCGGCGTACGTGCACTGGTATCGGACCTGCCCGATTACCTGGTGGTCGGCGAGGTAGAAGATGGCAGCCAACTGCTGGAGCAGGTCATGCGCCTGGCACCGGACATCGTCCTGCTGGACATCTCCATGCGCTCGACCAGCGGCCTCGACGCGCTGGCGCAACTGCGCGCCAGCGCCTGCCCGTGCAAGGTGCTGATGCTCTCCATGCACACCGACCCCGACCTGATCATGCGCGCCCTGGAAACCGGCGCCCATGGCTACCTGCTCAAGGACACCACCGCGACCGAGCTGGAGCAGGCCCTCACCGCACTGCGCAACAACGAACGCTACCTGAGCCCCGCCATTGCCCACACCGTGATCAATCAGGCGCTGCTGCGCGCGCAGAGCGGCAAGCAACCCAACGATGAACGCCACAACCTGACCGCTCGCCAGCTGGAGATCCTGCGCCTGATCGTGCGCGGCAAATCGACCCGCGAAATCGCCAATGGCCTGGGGCTGTCGATCAAGACCGTGGAAACCCACCGCTCGCAAATCATGAAACGCCTGCAGATCTACGACGTGGCGGGCCTGGTGCTGTTCGCCGTGCGCGAGAAGATCATCAGCCTGGATGACTGAGCAACGGTGAGTCCGCCGGCAGGTGCAGGCGCAAAGCCCGGGGCCTGGCCTCGAAGCGCAGGCTGTCGGCCTGCAGCGGCTCACCATCGAGGTTGATGTCCAACCCCTGGGCGCTCTTGATTTCCACCCATGGCAGCCGCGCCCGGACGAACAGCTCCTCCCCCGCCAGTAGCCCGCGCAAAGCCCCCACCATTTCCTGCGGCGCCGGCAGGATGCCGATGTCCAGCAGGCCATCGTCAGCCTTGGCGTCCGGGCACAGCACGTGCCCGCCACCGGCCTGGCGCCCGTTGCCGATGCCCAGTGCCAGCAAATCGCCCTGCCACTCGAAACCCGGCCCGTGCAGAGTGACCGAGGCGGCCTGCAACTCACTGAAGCGCGACAGGCCGGTGAACAGGTATGCCGCCGCCCCCAGCACTTTCTTGAGGTCTTCCGAGGTGTTGGCCGTGACCTGGCTGCCAAAACCGCCGGTCGCCATGTTGAGGAACAGCTGGTCACCCACCTGCCCCAGATCGATCGGCTGCGCCGGCGCGTCCAGCAGCGCAAGTGCCGCCGCCGGCTCCAACGGCACCCCGGCGGCCCTGGCGAAGTCATTGGCCGTCCCCAGGGGCAGCAGCGCCAGGCTTGGCCGAGTGTCGGCGGCACCCTGTGCCACGGCCTCGGCCACGTCACGCAAGGTGCCATCACCACCACCTGCCACCACCAGCGGATAGCCTGCGGCCTGTGCCTCCTCGACCAGGCGCCGGGCGTCGCCAGCCTCCCAGGTGAGGCGCACCTCCAGCTGCCAGCCGCGCTCACGCAGTTGCCCCACAGCCTCGCGCACCTCGTCGTTGGTTGCCTGTTTGCCATGCAGGATCAGCAGTGCCTTGCGCTCATTCATCGTTGTTCTCCATGGAAAAGCCCTACCGCAATCTCGACCACCATGAACCAGAGATTGCTCCCTGAGCTACGCGATTAAAGCTGACTTCACACGATTGACATTGAAAGCCCAAGGCTACAGGCGCATCATTCGACAAATATTTGGCCTTCAAGGACGATGCCGCTCACAAAAGTCATTTTATTGACTTTTTGCCGCCAGATGCCTGACAGGTCGTGATTTCCGTTCGTTGCGCTGCCCCCAGCGCCCTGAGTAGAGGCTATGACTATGAGCGTTCTGATCCCCTGTATCATCGCTGGCGGTGCTGGCACCCGATTGTGGCCGGTTTCCCGCGAGGCCATGCCCAAGCCCTTCATGCGCCTGGCCGATGGCATCAGCCTGCTGCAGAAAACCTTCCTGCGCGCCAGCACGCTGCCAGGGGTGGAGCGCGTACTCACGGTGACCAACCGCGAAGTGGTGTTCCGCACTCAGGACGAGTACCGGCAGGTGGATAGCCAGCGGGTGGCGCTCGATTTCATCCTCGAACCGTTCGGCCGCAATACCGCGCCCGCCATCGCCGCCGCTGCGCTGCACTGTGCCCGCGTGCATGGCGAAGACAGCGTGCTGCTGGTGCTCCCTGCCGACCACCTGATCGAAGACCAGGACGCCTTCGCCACGGCCGTCGAACAGGCCCGGCAGCTGGCCAGCCAAGGCTGGTTGACGACCTTCGGACTACAGCCGACCCGCGCCGAGACCGGCTTTGGCTACATCGAACAAGGCCAGCCGCTCAGTGGCGGCGCCTACCAGGTCGAACGCTTCGTCGAAAAGCCCGACGCCGCGACCGCCCAGGCCTACCTGCAAGGCGGCCGTCACCTGTGGAACGCCGGCATGTTCTGCCTGCGTGTCGACACCCTCCTGCACGAGCTGCAGCTGCACGCGCCGGAGATTCTGCAAAGCGTCACCCACTGCCTGGCCCAGAGCGAGGCCAAGCAAGGCTCGGCCGGCCTGCAGGTGGAGCTCGATGCGCACAGCTTCGAGCGGGTAACCGATATTTCCATCGACTACGCGCTGATGGAACCCTCCTCCCGGGTCGCGGTGCTGCCCTGTGACATGGGCTGGAGCGATATCGGCTGCTGGGAAGCGGTACGCGAACTGCGCCCCGCCGACGAGCTGGGCAACCACTGCAATGGCGAAACCGTGTTGCACGACGTGAGCAACTGCTACATCGACTCGCCCCGTCGGTTGGTCGGCGCCGTGGGCCTGGACAACCTGATCGTCATCGACACCCCCGACGCCCTGCTGATCGCCGATGCGGCCCGCAGCCAGGAGGTCAAGCTGATCGCCCAGCAGCTCAAGCGCCAGGGCCACGACGCCTACCGCCTGCACCGCAGCGTCAACCGCCCGTGGGGCCTGTACACCGTGCTCGAGGAAGGCGCGCGGTTCAAGATCAAACGCATCATGGTCCGCCCTGGCGAATCGCTGTCGCTGCAGATGCACCATCACCGCAGCGAACACTGGATCGTGGTCAGCGGCATGGCCTTTGTGACCAATGGTGAAGAGGAGTTCCTGCTCGACACCAACGAGTCGACCTTCATCAAGCCCGGCCGTACTCATCGCCTGACCAACCCCGGCGTCATCGACCTGGTGATGATCGAGGTGCAGAGCGGCGAGTACCTGGGCGAGGACGACATCGTGCGCTTTACTGATATCTATGGACGCGCCCCGGCAGCCGCCATCGGTTGACTGCCAGTGGGCGCGTCGTGCCTTCCAGGGCCGACAGCCGGCCAAGCTTTGAGGAATCGGGCTCATGCGCATACTTTGGACCTTGCCCTATCTGCCCTGGCCAACCACCAGCGGCAGCAAGACCCGGCAATACCACCTGCTGCGCCATCTGGCGCAGCGTGGTCACCGGATCACCTTGCTGGTGCAGTCCAAGGTCCCGCTGGGCGACGCTGCGCGCGAAGCCCTGGAGCCCTTGCTCGAACGCCTGATCGTGTTGCCCCGGCGCCCGCTGCACAGCCCCCTGAACCTGCTGGCCTCACCGATAATCGACTACCCCATGCGGACCATCGTCAATGGCCTGGCGCCGTGCCTGCGGCATCGCTTCGAGCAGCTGCTGGATGAACCCTGGGATGTAATCCAGATCGAGCACAGCTACAGCTTCCAGCCCTTCGAAAAGGCGCTACAGGCCCGTGGCCTGCCCTTCATGCTCAGCGAGCACACGCTTGAATCGGTGATGGGCGGCGCCTGCCATGACCGCCTGCCGCTGTGGCTGCGCCCCTTCAATGCCTTCGACCGCTGGCGCTACCGGCGCTGGGAGCAGCGCGTGCTGCGCCAACCCAGCGAAGTGGTGGCAGTCAGCAACCACGATGCCGAGCTGATCGAGCAGATCAGCGGGCGCGCGGTCAACGTGGTGGTCAATGGCGTCGACTGCGACTACTTCGAGGCCGTGCGGCCGTGCCCCCACAGCCAGCGCCTGCTGTTCGTCGGCAACTTCGAATACGGGGCAAACCTCGAGGCCATCGAATGGGCCCTGGAGGAGATCCTGCCACAGGTATGGATGAGCAACCCGGCCGTACGCCTGGCCATCGCCGGGCACGCGCTGCCCGCCAGCTGGAAACTGCACTGGAACGACCCACGCATCGAGTGGGTCGGCTACCGCCCTGACCTGCGCGAACTGCAACGGCGCTCGGCCCTGTTCTTTGCACCGCTGCGCTATGCCGGTGGCTCCAAGGTGAAAATCCTCGAAGCGATGGCTGCAGGCCTGCCGGTGATCAGCACCGGCAAGGGCGTTTCGGGCATGGCGGCCAACAATGGCGAGCACTATCTGGGTAGCGACGACAGCGGCCAACTGGCGTTGTTGATCACCCAGCTGCTCAACCAGCCCTGGCGCATGGCCCAACTGGGTGAGGCAGGCCGCCAGTTCGCCCGCCAGCGCCACGACTGGAGTGTCGCGGCGCAACAGCTGGAAAACGTGCACATGCGCCTGACCCAGTTGGCCCCGGCAGGCGCATCGCCCAGCGCCGGGGTGCTAGCCGAGTAGCTCGCTGAAAGGAATGAACGGCACCAGCTCGCCCTGGCGCGGCATGCTGCCCTCACGCACCTCCACCACCCCCTCGGCCCAGGCAGCGCTGCGCAGCACGCCGGAACTCTGGTTCTTGTAGATGCGTACCTGGCCGTCTTCGATGCGTGCCCGCAGGTATTCCCGACGATTGCCCGGTTTGGGCCAGTCGAAGCCCGCCGGCACGCTGAAGCGCAGCGGCGCGACAGCGGCCACACCTTGGCGGCGCAGCAGATAAGGGCGGGCCAGCAGGCCGAAGGTGACCAGGGTCGAGGCGGGGTTACCCGGCAGGCCGATGACCGGCACACCCTGGTAATGACCGAAGGTCAGGGGCTTGCCCGGCTTGATCGCCAGCTTCCACAGCGCCAGCTCACCGGCCTCGCGCAGAGCCAGGCCAAGGTAGTCGGCCTCGCCTACCGACACGCCGCCGGTGGAAAGGATCAGGTCGACATCGCCCAACCCGGCCAGGCACTGGCGGGTGCGGTCCAGGTCGTCGGCCAGAATGCCAGCATCCACCACCTCACAGCCCAGGCGCTGCAACCAGCTGACCAGCAGGCGCCGGTTGCTGTTGTAGATCTGCCCCGGGCCCAGCGGCAAACCGGGCTCGACCAGTTCGTCGCCGGTGGACAGCACCGCCACCTTGGGCCGGCGAACCACGTCGAGGCGGGCAAAACCCAGGGTCGCCGCCAGCCCCAGCTGGATCGGCCCCAGGCGTGTGCCGGCGCTCATCACCTGCTCGCCAGCGCGGGTCTCCTGGCCTTTGGGGCGCACGTTCTGGTCGAGAACCAGTGGTTCTAGAAAGCGCACCCGACCATCTTCCAGCACTTCGGCGTTTTCCTGCATCTCGACGCAATCGGCCCCTTCGGGCAGTGGTGCACCGGTGAAGATACGGGCACAGGTGCCTGGCTGCAGGGGCAGCGGCGCGTGGCCAGCAAAAATACGCTGGGTCACCGGCAACGGTTCGCCCTGCCAATCACCCAGCCGTAACGCATAGCCATCCATGGCGCTGTTGGGCCAGGGCGGCAGATCGAGCCCGGCCACCAGCTCACGCGCCAGCACACGGCCTTCGGCATCGGCCAGCGCGACTGCTTCAGTGTCATTGATAGGCGCGGCCTCGGCCAGCGCCAGCAGCCGCTCGAGGGCTTCTTCCACCGGCATCAACGGCCGGGCGGGTGCGGCCTCAACCACGGCTGTCACAGGCCGCCGCCTGCTTCAGGTGCGGGACGAAATTGCACGGGCGATGGCGCGCGTCGAGCTGTTCGGCGAGGATGCCATCCCAACCCGTGCGCACGGCATTGGTCGAGCCCGGCAGGCAGCACACCAGGGTGCCATTGGCCAGGCCGGCCAGGGCGCGGGATTGCACGGTCGAGGTGCCGATATCGGCCACCGAGATCTGCCGGAACAGCTCGCCGAAGCCCTCGACCTGCTTGTCCAGCAGGCAGGCCACGGCCTCCGGGGTGCTGTCGCGGCCGGTGAAACCGGTTCCGCCGGTGATCAGCACCACCTGCACCTGGTCATCGGCAATCCAGGTCGCGACCTGGGCGCGGATCTTGTACAGGTCATCCTTGAGCAGCACCCGGGCGGCGAGCTGATGACCCGCCGCCGTGAGGCGGTCGACGAACAACTGGCCGGAGGTATCGGTGTCGAAGGTACGGGTGTCACTGACCGTCAGCACAGCGATGTTCAGCGGCACGAAGGGAGTATCTGCCTTGGCTTTCATGGGGGTCCGTCGCAGGGAAACTGGGATGTGCGCTGTTATATCACAGGCCAGCCGAACGCTGCCCCGCCGTTGTTCCCGGTCAATGCCCGAGCCTGGGCACTATGCTGCACTGTGCAAGGAACTTGCGTGGACGCCCTGCGTCCTAATGTCATCTAGCACCCTCATACCAGGAGAAACACGATGATCCAACGGACCCTTCCCGCTTTCCTGCTTGCCCTGGGCCTGGGCGCCCTCGCCGGCTGCGCCTCGCCCGCCGTCATCACGCTGAACGACGGCCGCGAGATCCAGGCGGTGGATACCCCGAGCTATGACGAAGACTCCGGCTTCTACGAATTTGAACAGCTTGACGGCAAGCGCACGCGCATCAACAAAGACCAGATCCGCACGGTCAAAGAGCTGTGATCCAGCCTCTGCTTTTCGACGCAACTCCTTTTTGCAACAAGGGGTTGCGTTGAAAAAAACGATGCAGTAGCATTTTGGCCATCGGAGTGTAGCGCAGCCAGGTAGCGCGTCTCGTTCGGGACGAGAAGGCCGCAGGTTCGAATCCTGTCTCTCCGACCAGATCCCAACAAAAAACCCGCCTTGTGCGGGTTTTTTGTTGCCTGCAAACAGGCGACTTGAGTTGCTTACATTGGCCTCATCGCCGGCAAGTCGCAGCGGCGTACCACGACTCCCACAGGGGTCGCAAAATTTTGTGGGAGCAACTGTCCTGCGCATTTCCTCTGTAGGCGCGGCCTTGCCGGGGCGCCGGACCGGCCGGAAAGGGCTGCGTAGCTGCCCCGGCAATTCTACGTTCACGCTGAAATCCTGGGGCCGCGCTGCGGCCCTTTCGCGACACAAGGCCGCTCCTACGGGGCTCGTGCAATCCATGTGGGAGCCGGTTGCCGGCGATGAGGCCAGCACCGCTATCAGCGGGTCACTGCGAACCCGCTACAGTCGCCTCCGGCATTACCGGCACATGCAGCAGTTGCAGCCGGGCACTGCTCCACTCGCGGGTCTTGTTGGTCAACGCCAGGTCGTTGTTCAGCTTCTGGCCGTAGGTTGGCACGATCGCTTTCAGCTTGGCCTGCCACTCAGGGCTCTTGATGCGGTCCTTGAAGGTCTTCTCCAGCACCGTCAGCATGATCGGCGCGGCGGTCGACGCGCCGGGCGAGGCGCCCAGCAGCGCGGCGATGCTGCCGTCCTCGGCGGCCACCACCTCGGTGCCGAACTGCAGGATGCCGCCGTGTACAGGGTCCTGCTTGATCACCTGCACCCGCTGACCGGCCTGCAACAGCGTCCAGTCCTCGTTCTTGGCGTTGGGGAAGTACTCGCGCAGGGCCGCCATGCGGTCATCGAAACTGAGCATCAGCTGGCCCATCAGGTAGGTGCTCAGATCGAAGTTGTCGATACCGGCATGCACCATAGGGCTGACGTTGTGGCGGGTCAGCGAGGCGAACATGTCCAGCAACGAGCCGTGCTTCAGGTACTTGGTGGAGAAGGTCGCGAACGGGCCAAACAGCAGCACCTGCTTGCCATCGATCATCCGGGTGTCGAGGTGCGGCACCGACATCGGTGGCGCGCCGACCGACGCCTTGCCGTACAGCTTGGCCTGGTGCCGGGCAACCGTGTCCGGGTTGTCGGTCATCAGGAACTGCCCACCCACCGGGAAGCCGGCATAGCCCTCGGCCTCCGGGATGCCGGATTTTTGCAGCAGCTTCAGCGCACCGCCCCCGGCGCCGATGAACACGAACTTGGCCTTGACGCTGGTCTGCGTGCCGCCATTGGCCAGGTCGGCCACCCGCACGTTCCAGCTGCCGTCTTCATTGCGCACGATGTCGCGCACTTCATGGCTCAGGTGCAGCTGGACATTGGGGTTGCGGGTCATCGAGGCGAACAGCTGGCGGGTGATCTCGCCGAAGTTCACGTCGGTACCGATGGCCATGCGTGTGGCCGCGACTTTCTGCCCGGGGTCGCGCCCTTCCATCACCAGCGGCGCCCACTGGCGGATCTGCTCGCGGTCTTCGGAAATCTGCATGCCGCGGAACAGCGAGCTGTGCTGCAGCGCCGCCACGCGCTTGTGCAGGAAGGCGATGTTCTCGTCACCCCAGACAAAGCTCATGTGCGGCACGTTGTTGATGAACGATGGCGGGTTGCTCAGCACGCCCTGTTCGACCTGATAGGCCCAGAACTGCTTGGACACCTCGAACTGCTCGTTGACGTTGACCGCCTTGCTGATGTCGATGCTGCCGTCCTTGCCTTCGCTGGTGTAGTTCAGCTCGCAGAAGGCGGAGTGGCCGGTACCGGCGTTGTTCCAGGCGTTGGAGCTCTCTTCGGCGACCTGGTCCATGCGTTCGTAGACGTCGACCTTCCAGTTCGGCTCAAGCTCGGTGAGGTAGGTCCCCAGGCTCGCACTCATGATGCCGCCGCCGATCAGTAGGACATCGACAGTCTTTTCTGGCTCCGCGGGTTTGGAGCAACCGATGACGCCCAGGCACAGGAGCGTCAGCAGGATTTTCTTCATTGGATCTATCCGGTTGTTGTGTAAGCGCGGCCTCGATAGCAGAGAGCGTGCCAACCGGTTGCAGGCCAATGTTCATGGGGGCGACAACGGGTCGCATGGCGACAAACCGCCACAGCCGGGGGGAAAGATCCTGCACGGATGGCGGATTTCCCCCACAGCAGGCGCTTCAGGCGGTCAGGCGCGAGGTGACCTCGCCCAATTGCCCCGACAAACCATGCAACCGCTGCCCCGCCTGCTCGGTATGCTGCACCGCCTGCTGGTTGGCCGTGGCGATGCGGGTGATCTCGATCAGGTTGCGCGAGATATCCTCGGCGACACTGGTCTGCTCCTCGGCTGCCGTGGCGATCTGCCGGTTCATGTCGCGGATCGCCTCCACCGCCAGGGTGATGCGCTGCAGCATCTGCCCAGCCTGCTGCACCTGCTCGGCGCCCTCTTCACTGCGCTGCTGGCCACTCTCGATGGCCTTGACCGCCTCGACCGCGCCGGACTGCACCGCTTCGATGATCTGGTGGATCTCGGCAATCGACGCCGCCGTGCGCTGTGCCAGGCTGCGCACCTCGTCCGCCACTACCGCAAAGCCACGCCCGGCCTCGCCAGCGCGCGCCGCCTCGATGGCAGCGTTGAGCGCCAGCAGGTTGGTCTGCTCGGCAATGCCGCGGATCACCTCGAGCACCTTGCCGATACGCGAGCTGTCGCTCTCCAGGTGGCGAATCACCGCAGCCGTGCCGGCGATCTCGCGGTTGACCAGGCCAATGATGTCGATGGTCTGCTGCATCACCTGCTCGCCGGCCTGGGCACTGTGGTCGGCGTCGTCCGCCGCACGCGCCGCCTCGGCGGCATGGCGCGCCACCTCCTGGGCAGTGGCGGACATCTCGTGCATGGCGGTGGCGACCTGGTCGGTGCGCTGGAACTGGTCATGGGTGCCGGTGGCCATGTCGCCGGCGATGTTACGCAGCTGGCCGCTGGCGCTCTCGAGCTCTTCGGCATTGTCCTTGAGCCGGCCGACAGTGTCGGCCAGGAAGTCGCGCAGGGTATTGGCGGCTCGCGCCAGGCGCCCCAGCTCGTCCTCGCGGCGGCTGTCGACCCGCGCGCCGAAGCGGCCTTGGCTGAGCTGGGCAACATAGTCGATCAACTGGCGAATCGGCTCGACCAGGCTGCGGTTGATCAGCCACAGGCTCAGCAGCCCGACCAGCACGGCCGACGCCAGCATCACCAGCACGCCGAGCCACACGGTGCGCTCGGCGTCGGCGTTGATTTCGGCCGCACGGCCACGGGCGTCGCCGCGCAACTGCTCGACCAACGCACTCATCTGGTCGCTGGTGGCGCGGTCCACACCCTTGACCGCCACATCGCCGGCCACCGGGTCACCACCGGCGGCGAGGAATGCCTGGCGGCCCTGTGCGTACGCCGCACCCAACTGCCGGTGGCTGGCCTTGAGCTGTTCCAGGCGCGCCTTGAGCGCCGGGTCGCTGCTGTCGATCAATTGGCCGAGCAGGGTCTGAACCTGCTGCTCGCGGGCCTGGAACTGCTGCCAGTACTTGTCCAGCTCGGCCGGCTGGCGGCCGCGCAGCAGCACGTTCTTCCACTCCTGCACCTGGATCTTGAACTGCAGGTTGGCTTCATCGATCAACTGCGAGGCCTGCAAGGGCCCATCCACCAGCTGGGCATAGCCACGCACGCTGGAAGACAGGAACTGGAAGCACACCAGGGCGATCAACAGCATCGCCGCCAGGCTACCGCCGAGCAGGGTGAGAATTTGCACTCTGAGGGATTTACGCAACATCGTGGATCTCGGAACAAGGAGGTAAGGAAGCGGGCACGAAAGCGCCGCCGACTACAGACATCCTTGTCCTCGTTCGCAGGCCAAAAAAAAGCTGCCATCGATCGATAGCAGCCAGGTCGAGCACATACGCAACAGCTGAGCCAGATACTCTCAGGCAATTGCTACAGAATTGTTACAAGCTCGCGACAGCCTCAGCCATTGTTGAACTGCAGCGCCGCCAGGCGTGCATACAGCGGGCTTTCCTCCACCAACTGGCGGTGCGTGCCCACCGCCACCAGGCGTCCCTGGTCGATCACCGCGATGCGGTCGGCATGCTGCACCGTGGCCAGGCGGTGGGCGATGACCAGCGTGGTGCGCCCGGCCATCAACTGCGGCAACGCTTGCTGGATCAGGTGCTCGCTTTGCGCATCGAGGGCGCTGGTGGCTTCGTCCAGCAGCAGGATCGGTGCATCCACCAGCAGCGCCCGGGCAATCGCCAGGCGCTGGCGCTGGCCGCCAGACAAACCGATGCCGCCCTCCCCCAACAGCGTCTGGTAACCCTGCGGCAACTGGGCGATGAACTCATGGGCATGGGCACTGCGCGCCGCCGCCTCGACCTCGGCCTGGCTGGCCTCGGGGCGGCCATAGCGGATGTTGGCCTCGACCGTGCCGCGGAACAGCGCCGGCTGCTGGGCCACCAGGGCGAACTGGCGGCGCAGCTCGGCCACCGCCAGGCCGGTGATCGGTTGGCCATCGAGCAGGATGCTGCCGCCCTGGGGGTCGTAGAAGCGCAGCAACAGGTCGAACAGGGTCGACTTGCCGGCGCCCGACGGGCCGACCAAGGCGACCGTCTGGCCGGGCTGCACCTGCAGGCTCAGGCCATCGATGGCGGCCACCGCCGGGCGCGACGGGTAGGCGAAGCGCACGTCGCGCAACTCGATGGCGCCACTGGCGCGGCCGCCCGCCAGGCTGACGGCCTGGCGCGGCGCCAGGATCGCGCTCTGTGCCGCCAGCAGTTCGGCAATACGCTCGGCGGCGCCCGCGGCGCGCTGCAGCTCGCCGATCACCTCGCTCAAGGTACCGAAGGCACTGCCGACGATCAGGCTGTAGAACACGAAGGCCGCCAGCTCGCCGCCAGAGATACGCCCGGCGATCACATCCATGCCCCCCACCCAGAGCATCACCCCCACCT